>NZ_JBQHDC010000002.1:0-647732 GCF_052068075.1 Micromonospora sp. L31
AACCCGGAAGCTAAGCCCTCCAGCGCCGATGGTACTGCACTCGGGAGGGTGTGGGAGAGTAGGACACCGCCGGACAACCATTCGATCAGGGCCACCCCTTTCAAGGGGTGGCCCTGATTGGTATATCCACCCCCGGAAACCGCGCCGGGCGCGAGGCGTACACGAAGAAGGGCCGCGGCGTCGCTCGACGCCACGGCCCTTTCGCGACGGCTCAACCGCGGGTCTGGACGCCCTCGCGGATCTGACGGAACACCCCGGCGGCGTCGTCGACGGAGCGGTTGGGGAACATCGCCATCGCGGCGCTGCCGTGGTCCGCCCAGCCGCAGATGGCGAAGTCACCGCCGTCCCCGCTGGTGGTGCCGCACTTCATCACCCCGCCCAGCTTGCCGGCGGGCACCTCGCGCAGGCCGGCCACCCGGCCGGTCTCGTCGGCCATCAGCCCGAAGAGGCTGTCCAGGTCGCGTTCCGGCTGCCAGAGCAGGGTCGTGCCACCGAAGAGCAGCACCGCGCGGGTCTCGTCCGCCGGGTCCCGGTAGACGGTGCCGAAGCTGGTGTCCAGGTCGATGTCCGCGGCGAACCCGTTGCGCAGGTAGTCGGCCGTGCTGCGGGCGCGCTCCGAGTCGTCGCGGGTCAGCCCGGCGACCTGGTCCGGGGCACTCAGCCGGGTGTCCTTCTGCTGTGCCACCCGCCAGCCGGCGGTGCCCAGGGCGGCGGCGCCGGCCAGGCCGACGGCGAGCGCCACGGCCAGGACGATCCGCCGACGGCGGGAGGCCGGCGCCCGGCGGATCGGGTCGCTCGCCGGGTCCCGGTGGCTCAGCTGGATCGGCTCGTCGGTCAGATCGACCGGGTCGGGCCCCTCGTCGAGCTGACGCTCGGTGAGATGTGCGTCGGACATGTCCGCCACCGTACGCGAATGACAGGTGGCGCACGTCGGGTCCGCGGAAGCGCTCCGTAGACTTTCAGGGTGACCGAGAGACTGGATGCCCGCCGCCCCGACGCCCCGACCCTTGCCGGCCAGTACCAGCCCGGCGAGGTAGAGCAGCGACGGTACGAGCAGTGGGTAGCCGCCGGCCACTTCCGGGCGTCGGCGCAGAGCGACAAGCCGCCCTTCACCATCGTCATCCCGCCACCCAACGTCACCGGCTCCCTGCACATGGGCCACGCGTTCGAGCACACGTTGATGGACGCCCTGAACCGGCGCAAGCGGATGCAGGGGTACGAGGCGCTGTGGCTGCCCGGCATGGACCACGCCGGCATCGCCACCCAGAACCTGGTCGAGCGGCAGCTCGCCGGCGAGGGGCTGTCCCGGCACGACCTGGGCCGGGAGAAGTTCGTCGAGCGGGTCTGGCAGTGGAAGGCCGAGTCCGGCGGGGCCATCCTCGGCCAGATGCGCCGCCTCGGTGACGCGGTCGACTGGGACCGCGAGCGTTTCACCATGGACGAGGGCCTGTCCCGGGCCGTGCAGACCATGTTCAAGAAGCTCTTCGACGACGGCCTCATCTACCGGGCCAACCGGATCATCAACTGGTGCCCGCGCTGCCTGACCGCGCTCTCCGACATCGAGGTGGAGCACACCGACGACGAGGGCGAGCTCATCTCGATCCGGTACAGCGACGAGGTGGTGGTGGCCACCACCCGGGCCGAGACGATGCTCGGTGACACCGCGGTGGCCGTGCACCCCGACGACGCGCGCTACCAGCACCTCATCGGCACCGAGGTGGCCGTGCCGCTGACCGACCGGCGGATCCCGATCGTGGCCGACGAGCACGTCGACCCGAGCTTCGGCACCGGCATGGTGAAGGTGACCCCGGCGCACGACCCCAACGACTTCGAGATCGGCCAGCGGCACGACCTGCCCGCGCTGACGATCATGGACGAGCGCGGTGTCATTACCGCCCACGGCCCGTTCCAGGGCCTGGACCGGTACGAGGCCCGGCCGGCGATCGTGGCCGCGCTGCGCGAGCAGGGGCGGATCGTCGCCGAGAAGCGGCCGTACGTGCACGCGGTGGGGCACTGTTCCCGCTGCAAGACCACCGTCGAGCCCCGGCTGTCGTTGCAGTGGTTCGTCAACACCGCCCCGCTGGCCAAGGCCGCCGGGGACGCGGTGCGGGACGGCCGGGTGAAGATCGAGCCCGCCGAACTGGCCAAGCGCTACTTCGCCTGGGTCGACAACATGCACGACTGGTGCATCTCGCGGCAGCTCTGGTGGGGCCACCGCATCCCGGTCTGGTACGGCCCGGCCGGCGAGATCGTCTGCGTCGGCCCGGACGAGCAGCCGCCCACCGGCGAGGGCTGGCACCAGGACGAGGACGTCCTGGACACCTGGTTCTCCAGCGGCCTGTGGCCGTTCTCCACCCTGGGCTGGCCGGAGCGGACCCCGGACCTGGCGAAGTTCTACCCGACCAGCGTCCTGGTGACCGGCTACGACATCCTCTTCTTCTGGGTCGCCCGGATGATGATGTTCGGCCTGTACGCGATGGACGGCCGGCAGCCGTTCGACGTGGTTGCCCTGCACGGCATGGTCCGCGACGAGCACGGCAAGAAGATGTCCAAGTCGTTCGGCAACGTCGTCGACCCGCTGGACTGGATCGACCGGTTCGGTGCCGACGCCACCCGGTTCACCCTGGCCCGGGGCGCCAACCCCGGCCAGGACGTGCCGGTGAGCGAGGAGTGGTGCCAGGGCTCGCGGAACTTCTGCAACAAGCTCTGGAACGCCACCCGGTTCGCGCTGCTGAACGGCGCGCACACCGAGGGGGAGCTGCCGCCCGCCGCCGAGCTGTCGACGGTCGACCGGTGGATCCTGTCCCGCCTGGCGCACGTCACCGCCGAGGTGGACGAGCAGTTCGAGGCGTACGAGTTCGCGAAGGTCTGCGACCTGCTGTACCACTTCGCCTGGGACGACGTCTGCGACTGGTACGTCGAGCTGAGCAAGCCGGTGCTCGCCGAGGGCGGGCCGGCGGCCGAGGCCACCCGACGGGTCCTCGGGCACGTGCTGGACCAGCTGCTGCGGCTGCTGCACCCGGTCATCCCGTTCGTCACCGAGGAGCTGTGGATCGCGCTCACCGGCGGCGAGACGGTGATGACGGCCGCCTGGCCGGTGGCCGACCGTACCCGGATCGACGACGCCGCGGAGGGCGAGGTCGGCGCCGTTCAGCGGGTGGTGACCGAGATCCGGCGGTTCCGCTCCGACCAGGGGCTGCGCCCGACCCAGCGGGTCGCGGCCCGGCTGGACGGCCTGGCCGTGGCCGGGATCGCGGCGCACGAGCCGCTGATCCGCTCGCTGGTCCGGCTCGACGCCCCGGCCGGCGACTTCCAGGCCAGCGCCACCCTCGCCATGCCCGGGGAGGTCAGCGTCGAGCTGGACACCCGCGGCTCGATCGACGTGGCGGCCGAGCGGGCCCGGTTGACCAAGGACCGCGCGGCGGCCGAGAAGGAGGTCGCGCAGGCCCGGGCGAAGCTCGACAACCCCGCCTTCGTCGGCAAGGCCCCCGAACCGGTGGTCGCCAAGATCCGTGACCGGCTGGCGGTGGCCGAGGCGGACCTGACCCGGATCGACGCCGCCCTGGAGGGGCTTTCCTCGTGACCGACCGCACCGATCCCACCGAGTTCACCGACGTCGACGCCGAGCTGGCCGGGCGGGGCTTCACCCGCATGGTCTTCGAGCTGGACCGCATCGAGTCCCTGCTCGACCTGCTCGGCAGCCCGCAGCGGGCGTACCCGTCGATCCACCTGACCGGGACCAACGGCAAGACCTCCACGGCCCGGATGATCGACTCGCTGCTGCGCGCCTTCGGCCTGCACACCGGCCGCTACACCAGCCCGCACCTGGAGACGGTGCGGGAGCGGATCGCCCTGGACGGGGAGCCGGTCAGCGAGGAACGCTTCGTCGCCACGTACCGCGAGGTGAAGCCGCTGGCCGAACTGGTCGACCAGCGCTCGTCGGAGCCGCTGACCTACTTCGACATGACCACCGCGCTGGCCTTCGCCACCTTCGCCGACGCGCCCGTCGACGTCGCGGTGGTCGAGGTGGGGCTCGGCGGGGCCGAGGACGCCACCAACGTGCTCCAGGCCGGGGTGGCCGTGCTGACCCCGATCGGGCTGGACCACACCGAGTGGCTGGGCGACACCCTGGAGGACATCGCCCTGCACAAGGCCGGGATCATCCACCCCGGCGCGACGGTGATCTGCGCCGCGCAGGACGACGAGGCGGCCCGCCCGATCCTGGCGCGCTGCGTCGAGGTCGGCGCGACCGTCGCCCGGGAGGGCACCGAGTTCGGGGTGCTGCGCCGCGCCGTCGCCGTCGGCGGGCAGGTGCTCACCATCCAGGGCCTCGGCGGCGTGTACGAGGAGGTGTTCATCCCGCTGCACGGCGCGCACCAGGCGCAGAACGCGGCGGTGGCGCTCGCCGCCGTCGAGGCGTTCCTGGGGGCCGGGACGAAGCGACAGCTCGACGTGGAGGCCGTCCGCGAGGGCTTCGCCACGGCCAGCTCGCCGGGCCGGCTGGAGAAGGTGCGTACCGCCCCGACGATCCTGCTGGACGGGGCGCACAACCCGCACGGGATGACCGCCACGGTCACCGCCTTGCAGGAGGAGTTCGCGTTCAGCAAGCTGGTCGGGGTGCTCGCCGTGCTGGCCGACAAGGACGCGGGCAGCCTGCTGGAGCTGCTGGAGCCGGTCCTCGACTCGGTGGTGGTGACCAGCAACAGCTCGCCCCGGGCGATGCCGGCCGACGAGCTGGCCGCGCTGGCCCGCGAGGTGTTCGGGCCGGATCGGGTGGAGGTCGCCGACGAGATGCCGGACGCCATCGAGGCGGCCGTCGCCGAGGCCGAGTCCGACGTGCCCGGTGAGCTGTCCGGGGTCGGCGTGCTGGTCACCGGCTCGGTGGTGACCGTGGCCGACGCCCGACGGCTGCTCAAGCGATGAGCGCCCCCGACGAGGACCGCCGCGACCCGGTCGCCGACCCGGTCGCGCCGGGGGAGCGGCGCTCCGGGCTGCGCAACCCCGACAAGGCGGTGCGCGGCCTGGGCGCCGGGACGCTGGCCCTGGAGGCGCTGGTGCTCCTGCTCGCCATCCAGCCCATCCGGGTGGTCGGCGGCGACCTGAGCGGGGCGGCCATCGCGGCGATCGTGGCGCTGGCCGTCGTCTGCGTGGTGCTGGCCGGCCGGATGGGGCGGCCCTGGGCCTGGCAGGCCGGCACGGTGGTGCAGGGCCTGCTGCTGCTCTCCGGGCTGCTGCACTGGTCGCTGCTGGCGCTGGGGATCATCTTCGGGCTGGTCTGGGCGTACGCCCTGCACGTCCGCCGGGTCATCCTCGGCTGAGCCCGGCGTCAGGCCTCGGCGCGCTCCCGCCACTGGGTGAGCGCGATGCCGTGCCCGTCCGGGTCGCGGAAGGCGGCCGCCCAGACCTCCAGCTTGGTGCCCCGGTTGACCACCCGGGGCGCGTAGGTGAACTTCACCCCGGAGTCCTTCAGCCGCCGGTAGGCCGCGTCGATGTCGTCCACCTCCAGGTTGACGTGCACCAGCCGGCGGCTGATCGGGGCGGCGCCGGTGACCTCGCGCAGCACCAGGCGGGTGGCGCCGGAGGCGAGCACCGCGTTGCCGGAGCCCCGGTCGATCTCGCCGAAGCCCAGCGACCGGTAGAAGTCCAGCGACCGGGACAGGTCGGTGACCAGCAGGGTCAGCCCGACCCCGCTGATCGGGGCGCCCTGGTCGACCGGGTCCGCCGCCGGGTCGTACCCGAAGATCGCCTCGTCCAGCTCGTCGGGGTCGATCCGGTCCCGGGGCTCCGGGTCGTCCAGCGGCACGTCCACCGGGTCCACCACCGGGGCGTCGAAGCGCTCGTCCACCGGCGGGCGGGGGGACGGGGTGGTGGCGGCCCGGCGCGGCAGCCCGCCGGCCGGCGGGGGCTCGACCAGGGTGCCCTCGAGCACGACCGGACCGCCGGGGCGCTGGTGCACCACCACCGGTTCACGCTCGTCGGGCAGCACCACCGGCTCGGGGCGCAGCGGGTCGGCCGGGGGCGGGTCGCGGAACTCGTCGCGCAGGTCGTCGTGGAAGTCGTCGTCGGGCGTACGGCCGGCCCACGGCGGGGCCTCCTGGACGATGAGCACCTCGTCGACCGGCTCGGTGTCGGCGTACTCGGGCGGCAGGTCGGCGGCGGCGACGTTCTCCGCGTGGGTGGGGACCTCGTCCCAGAGCACCCGGACGTGCCGCTGGTCGTCCAGGGCCACCCGGATCGGCAGCGTCTGCCCCAGCGAGGGCCACTTGGACACCGGCACCCGCGGCTCGATGATCTTCTTGGAGCGGGGCGGCAGGCCCGGCGCGTCGATCACCAGTTGCAGCTCGCAGCGGCCGAAGGCGTACTGGGTGGGTGGCTCGGAGGCGCTGTGCACGTGCCCGACGCCGATCACCCAGGTGCGCCCGCCGCCGCGGACGGTGGCCAGGGCGATCGCCAGCACCAGCAGGGCCACGCCGAGGGCCACGATCGACCAACTGGTCATGCCCAGCCCGAACAGGACCACGAATGTCGCCACGGTGCCGAGGACGGCGGCGATGAGCTTGCGTACCGGCGCGATGGTGCGGTTCCCGCCATTCGCCACAGTGGACCTCCCAGGGGTCAGGACCAGGCTAGGCGGGATCGGCGGCCGCTGGAAAGAGCAGCCGCCGCGCCGACGCCGGGACCGGGTCGCTAGGCTGACCGTACCCAGCCCGGCCGTCTTCCGCGCACAGGAGGAACCCAGCGTGTCCAGCAGCAGCCCGGATGAGCGCACGCTCGTACTGATCAAGCCCGACGCGGTCCGCCGCGGCCTGGTCGGCGAGATCGTCTCCCGCTTCGAGCGCAAGGGCCTGCGGATTGACGCGATGGAAACCCGGACGCTGGACGGAAACTTCGCCGACCAGCACTACGCCGAGCACGTGGACAAGCCGTTCTACCCGCCGCTGAAGGCGTTCATGACCGCTGGGCCGCTGGTCGCCCTGGTGCTCTCCGGCGACCAGGTGATCGAGGTGGTGCGCGGCATGATCGGCGCCACCGACGGCCGGAAGGCCGCCGCCGGCACCATCCGCGGCGACCTCTCCCTGTCCAACCGGGAGAACCTGGTGCACGCCTCGGACTCCACCGACAGCGCCAAGCGCGAGATCGGCCTCTGGTTCCCCGAGCTGGGCTGAACGCCGCCGCCGGCTCCGAACCCGGACCGGGGTCGGGGCCGTCCGCTGTCTCAGGCGGGGAGCCGGGACAGCTTCGTCGGGTTGCCAACCAGATAGAACCCGGTGATCCGCCCGTCGGCCGTGGCTACGGTCAGCGTGTAGCGGGCCCCGTCGGACCAGCGGATCAGCAGCGCCGGCTGGCCGTTCAGCTCGGCGGGCGTCGCCGTCACGGCACGCGGCCGGGCGTAGATGCCGGCGAAGAACCGGGCGATGCGGTCCGCGCCGCGCACCGGGTTGCGCGCCGCCCGAGCCGCGCCGCCGCCGTCGGTCCAGGCCACCGCGTCGGTCGCCACCAGCTCAGTGAGCCGGGGCAGGTCGCCGTCGCGGGCGGCGGCCAGGAACGCCTCCAGCAGCCGCCGCTGCTCGGCCCGGTCGGCGTTGAACCGCCGACGGCCCTCGGCCAGCCGGGCGACCGCCCGATGGTGCAACTGCCGGCAGTCGGCCGCCGACCGGTCCAGGATGTCGCCGATCTCGGCGTACGGCACGGCGAACGCGGTGTGCAGCACGTAGACCGCGCGCTCCGGCGGGGTGAGCCGTTCCAGCAGGTGCAGCAGCGCCATCGACACGGAGTCCCGCAGCTCGGCGCTGTCCAGCGGGCCGAACGGGGACGGCTCGGTCGGCACCGGCTCGGGCAGCCACGGCCCGACGTACGTTTCCCGGGCCGCCTGGCGGGCGCGCAGCCGGTCCAGGGCCAGCCGGGTCACCACCCGGGACAGGTACCGGCGCGGCTCGGCCACCGACTCCCGGTCCACGTCGAGCCAGCGCAGGTACGCCTCCTGGAGCACGTCCTCCGCGTCGTGCAGGCTGCCGAGCAGCCGGTACGCCAGCCCGAGCAGCATCGGCCGGTGCGCGGTGAGCGCACCGGCCGCCTGCGCCGCTCCGCTGGTGGTCACACCTCGAGCGGCGGCTGGGTCTGGCTGGTCACGGCGATCCGGTTCCACACGTTGATTGTCGCAATCGCGATGATCAGGTCGGCCAGCTCCTTCTCCGACCACACCTTGGCGGCGGCGTCCCACACCTCGTCCGGCACGCCGTGCTGGCCGAGCTGGGTGACCGCGTCGGTCAGCGCCAGCGCGGTCCGCTCCCGCTCGTCGAAGAACGGCGCCTCCCGCCAGGCGGCGACGGCGAAGAGCCGGCGGCTGTCCTCGCCCGCGGCGAGCGCGTCCCGGCTGTGCATGTCCACGCAGAACGAGCAGCCGTTGAGCATCGACGCCCGCAGCTTCACCAGCTCCAGCACGGTGTGGTCGACGTTCGCCTGGGCGTACTTCTCCATCGCGAACACCGCCCGGTACGCCTCCGGCGCCACCTTTGCCATGTCGATCCGACTCATCTCGGCCTCCCTCAGCAGGTACGAATTCACCCGTACGACGGAACCCGGCGGCGGCGATGTGACGGCCTGCGCTGTGACGGTGGTCATGTCGCCGCGGGCCGGGACGGTGGGATTACTCGGGGGCGATCTTCGACGCCGATCGAGTAGGCTTGGCGACCGTAAGGCGATGACCCGGCCATCACCGGCGAGCCTCCGGAAGAACAGCCGGGTGACCGGCCCAGTAGAACCGGACGGGTCCGGCCCGTCACAGCCGGCCAACGAGCGGGCGGTCGCACCTCGACCGCCAAGCGGGGTGGTACCGCGGGCCGCTCGGGCACGCCGTCGAGGCGTACCCGGAAGGCTCGTCCTCGCAGACCACAGATGAGTGAGCTGCGCGAGGAGAGCGACCCCCGATGGCCTATCCGATGCACGACCCGACCGCCGCCGGTGTCCCGGCGAGCCCGGACCTGCCCGCGGTCGAGCGCCGGGTCCTGGAGCACTGGACGGCCGACAAGACCTTCGAGGCCAGCGTCGAGGCCCGTCCGGCCGGCACCGACGGCAAGAACGAGTACGTCTTCTACGACGGCCCGCCGTTCGCCAACGGCCTGCCGCACTACGGCCACCTGTTCACCGGGTACGTCAAGGACGTGGTGCCGCGCTACCAGACCATGCGCGGCCGGCACGTCGAGCGGCGCTTCGGCTGGGACTGCCACGGCCTGCCCGCCGAGGTGGTGGCCGAGAAGCAGCTCGGCATCACCAGCAAGGCGGAGATCATCGATCTCGGCGTGGCCCGGTTCAACGAGGCCTGCCGCACCTCCGTGCTGGAGTTCACCCAGGACTGGGAGCGGTACGTCACCCGGCAGGCCCGCTGGGTCGACTTCGCCAACGACTACAAGACCCTCGACCTGGACTACATGGAAAGCGTCATGTGGGCCTTCAAGACCCTGCACGACAAGGGTCTGGTCTACGAGGGTTTCCGGGTGCTGGCGTACTGCTGGCGCTGCGAGACGCCGCTGTCGAACACCGAGACCCGGATGGACGACGTCTACCGGGACCGGCACGACCCGACCCTCTCGGTCTGGTTCGGGCTGACCCCGGACGAGTCCGCCCCCGAGCTGGTGCGTGGGCCGGTCCGGCTCGGCGTCTGGACCACCACGCCGTGGACCCTGCCGTCCAACCTGGCGCTCGCCGTCGGCCCGGACATCGAGTACGCGGTGCTGGAGCGCGACGGGGACCGCTACGTCGTGGGTGCCGCGCGGCTGGCCGCGTACGCCAAGGAGCTGGAGGGTTACGAGCAGGTCGGCACGGTGTACGGCCGGGACCTGGTCGGGCGCCGGTACGTCCCGCTCTACGACTTCCTGGTCGAGCAGGCCGGGGAGAACGCGTACCAGGTGCTCGGGGCGGACTTCGTCACCACCGAGGACGGCACCGGGATCGTCCACCTGGCCCCGGCCTTCGGCGAGGACGACCAGAACGTCTGCAACGCCGCCGGCATCCCGACCGTCGTCACCGTGGACGACCACACCCGGTTCACCGCACTGGTGCCGCCGTACCAGGGCGAGCAGGTGTTCGACGTCAACAAGCCGGTGATCCGCGAACTCAAGGAGCGGGGGGTGGTGCTCAAGCAGGACACCTACACCCACTCGTACCCGCACTGCTGGCGCTGCGACACTCCGCTGGTCTACAAGGCGGTGTCGTCGTGGTTCGTCGCGGTGACCAGGTTCAAGGACCGGATGGTCGAGCTCAACCAGCAGATCAACTGGACGCCGGGGCACATCAAGGACGGCTCGTTCGGCAAGTGGCTGGCCAACGCCCGTGACTGGTCGATCAGCCGGAACCGGTTCTGGGGCTCGCCGATCCCGGTGTGGAAGTCCGACGACCCGAACTACCCGCGGCTGGACGTGTACGGCTCGCTGGCCGACATCGAGCGGGACTTCGGCGTACGCCTGACCGACCTGCACCGGCCGGCGGTGGACGAGCTGGTCCGCCCGAACCCGGACGACCCGACCGGGAAGTCCATGATGCGCCGGGTGCCGGAGGTGCTGGACTGCTGGTTCGAGTCCGGCTCGATGCCGTTCGCCCAGGTGCACTACCCGTTCGAGAACGCGGACTGGTTCGAGCACCACTACCCGGGCGACTTCATCGTCGAGTACATCGGGCAGACCCGCGGCTGGTTCTACACGATGCACGTGCTGGCCACCGCGCTGTTCGACCGGCCGGCGTTCCGCAACTGCCTCAGCCACGGCATCCTGCTCGGCTCGGACGGGCGCAAGATGTCCAAGAGCCTGCGCAACTACCCGGACGTCTACCACGTCTTCGACGCGTACGGCTCGGACGCGATGCGCTGGATGCTGATGTCCTCGCCCGTGCTGCGCGGCGGTGACATGCCGGTCACCGAGGCGGGCATCCGGGACGCCGTCCGGCAGGTGCTGCTGCCGCTGTGGAACGTCTGGTACTTCTTCTCGCTCTACGCCAACGCCGACGGCTACTCCGCGCGGCGCCGCACCGACTCCACCCACCTGCTGGACCGGTATGTGCTGGCGAAGACGAACGAGCTGGTCGAGACGGTCGGCGCGCAGATGGAGGCGTACGACATCTCCGGCGCCTGCGCCACCGTCCGGTCCTACCTGGACGCGCTGACCAACTGGTACGTGCGTCGCTCCCGGGACCGGTTCTGGTCGGGCGACGCCGAGGCGTTCGACACCCTGTGGACGGTGCTGGAGACGCTCTGCCGGGTGGTGGCGCCGCTGGCGCCGCTGACCGCCGAGGAGATCTGGCGTGGCCTCACCGGCGAGCGGTCGGTGCACCTGACCGACTGGCCGTCGGCGCAGGAGTTCCCGGCCGACCACGAGCTGGTGTCCGCGATGGACAACGTGCGCGCGGTCGCCTCGGCGGCGCTGTCGCTGCGCAAGGCCAAGGGCCTGCGGGTACGGCTGCCGCTGTCGAAGCTGACCGTGGCCTCCCCGGTCGCGGAGAAGCTGCGGCCCTTCGCCGACCTGGTCGCCGACGAGGTCAACGTGAAGGAGGTCGTCTTCTCCGACGAGGTGTCCGCGTACTGCCAGCAGGTGCTGACCGTGGTGCCGCGCGCGCTCGGCCCGCGGGTCGGCAAGGCGGTGCAGCAGGTGATCAAGGCGGTCAAGGCGGGGGAGTGGGAGCTGGTCGACGGCGCCCCGGTCGCCGCCGGCGTCACCCTGGCCGAGGGCGAGTACGAGCTGCGGCTGGTCGCCGCCGACGCCGAGCACTCCACGCCGCTGCCCGGCGGCGAGGGCGTGGTCGTGCTGGACACCGAGGTCACCCCGGAGCTGGCCGCCGAGGGCCTGGCCCGGGACGTGGTCCGGGTCGTGCAGCAGGCCCGCCGGGACGCCGACCTGGACGTCTCGGACCGGATCGTGGTGTCGGTGTCGGCCTCCGACGAGGTACGCGCGGCGGTGTCGGCGTACACCGACTTCGTGGCCCGGGAGGTGCTGGCCGACACGGTCGACTTCGCCGAGGGCGTCGACGGCTTCGCCGGCGAGGTCGGCGAGGGCGAGCGCGTGACGGTGGCCGTCCGCCGGGTATGAGGTAGTACGGCGGCGGCGGCCCGGCGGTGTTCCGCCGGCCCGCCGCCACCGGCTCCGCCCGCGCCCCGACAGGCCCGCTCACCAGCCGGCCGGCCCGCCACCCGCGCGGCGCTCCGTGTACCCGTCCGCTACCGTGACACCGCCTGTTCACGTACGACCGCCGGAGGACCAGTGCCCCTGCTCTACACCATCGGCAAGCTCACCGTGGCGCCCGCGCTCCGGTTGGCCTTCCGTCCGACCGTGGAGGGGTTGGAGCACATCCCGGAGACCGGTGGTGCGATCTTCGCGGGCAACCACCTCTCGGTCGCCGACGAGCTCTTCCTCGGCACCGTGGTCCCGCGGCACCTGGCCTTCTGGGCCAAGTCGGAGTACTTCAAGGGCACCGGGCCCAAGGGCGCCTTCTCCAAGTTCGTGCTCACCGGCCTGGGGGCCATCCCGGTCGAGCGGGCCGGCGGCCGCGCGGCGCTGTCCGCGTTCGACGCCGCCATCCCCGCGTTGCAGGGTGGCGACCTGGTCGCGGTCTATCCGGAGGGAACCCGCTCGCCCGACGGGCGGCTCTACCGGGGGCGTACCGGCACGGTCCGGCTGGCGGTGGCGGCCGGCGTGCCGATCATCCCGGTCGGCATGATCGGCACGGACAAGGCCCAGCCGATCGGCGCCCGGGTGCCCCGGCCCGGCCGCGCGAAGATCACCGTACGGTTCGGCAAGCCGCTGGACTTCACCGGCCGGTCCGACGACCGGACCTCGCTGCGGGCGATGACCGACGAGCTGATGGCCGAGATCCAGAAGCTCACCGGCCAGGAGTACGTGCCGCGCTACGCCCCGCCGCGCGCCCACCCGCCGCTGGCCGGGGAGCCCGGCGCCGTCTGACGCCGAGGCGTCCGCGCGGGCGCTGCTCGGCCGGGGACAACTCCCCGGCGAACCTCAGGGCTGCGCCGGCGCCGGCGTGACGATCTGTTCCCGCAGGGTGTCCAGCAGGCGGGCGCTGTCGTCGACGGAGAGCCGGGTGAAGACGGCGGTGGTGATGCTGCCGTAGTCGACCGAGGTGCAGACCACCACGTCGGCGCCGCCCGACCGGCCGGTGGCGCACCGCTCGTACCGGCCGCGCACCCCGGTCTCGACCGCCTGCGGGGCGGCGAGCCGGTAGGTCTCGGTCAGCCGGGTCATCTCGTCATCCGCGTCGGACTCCGGGTTGAACCGGAAGCCGGTGCCGCCGAACACGGTGACCCGCTTGCCGTCGCCGGTGCCGTAGACCCCGGCGAAGACATCCTCGGAGAGCAGGTTCGCCGCGCGTACCTCCGCCTTGAGCCGCTTGGCGGTGGCCTGGCTGCCGGCGTCCTGCCGCAGCGTCAGGTCGGCCACCTGGCCGGGCAGCGCGGCGTCGGCCGGGTACTGCTCCCACATCGGCTTGCCGAACCAGGCCGGGCACCCGCAGCAGCAGACCAGGCTCAGCAGCAGCACCCAGGGCCAGCGCCGACGACGCCGGACCGGCACCGGGACGTACCCGCGGGGCGCCTCCCACCCCGGTGGCGGGGCGACCGCCTTCGGCCGGCGACCCCGGCGCTGCTTCGGTGGCGGGGCCGGCGCGGGCGGCGGGGGAGGTGGCGGTCCCGGCCGGGGCGGGGCGGCCGGCGGCGGCGACACCGGGTGCGTGGCGGGCGGCGGGTACGGGCGGGACGGCAGCGGCGCGGCCTCGTAGGGCCGGGTGGCCGGCGGCGTCGCCTCGTAGGGCCGGGTGACCGGGGGCGCGGGGTAGGGCAGGGTCGGCGGGAGCGCGGGGAGATGGTGGTGGTGCTCCAGTTCCCAGGAGCCGGTGTCCGCGCCGGCCCACGGGTCCACCGGGGTGCGGTGCTCGGGCAGCTCGACCGGGGTGGGCGGGACGGGCGTGGGCTCCGCCGACTCGCCCCAGACGCGGCGGCGGGGCGGCGGGGGCGGGACCGCCGCCGAACCGGTCCAGCGCGGCGCGGGCGGCTCCGGCTCGACCCGGGTCGGTTCCGGGGTGGCGGGGGCACGGGTGTCGACCCGGGTGGGCTCCGGGGTGGCGGCCGGCGGACCGGTGTCGACTCGGGTGGGGTGCGGGGCCGCAGGCGTGCCGGTGTTTACCCGGGTGGGCTCGGGGGCGCCGGGCGCAGGGGTGTCGAGCCCGGTGGGCGGTGCGGTGTCGATCCGGGTGGGCGGAGGTGCGTCGTCCGTGGGGGCGGCGTCGGCCGGGGCTGATTCCGGGGCGTCGGACGTCCGGCCCTCGACGGGTGGGGCCGGTGAGGTCGGCGCGGTGGGCTCGTCCGGGGACGTGGTGGCCGGCTCGGCCGCCGTCCGCTCCGGGTCGCCCGGGTCGGCGGCCCGGCCGGCGGGCAGCTCACGGGTGCCCTCCGGGCCCGTGCGGGGCCCGGCGTCGGCGGGTACGGGCGAGGGGGCCGGCTCCTCGGCGACGGCCGGCTCCCGGCCGACGTCGGTGACCGGGGGGCTCCCGTCGGCCGGCCGGTCCGCCCCCGGCTGCGGCTGCGGCATCGCGGCAATCTCCTCTCGCGCCGGTTGCGAGGTTAGTACCGGCATGCCACCAGCGACGAACCCGTCCACCGTCGGTCGCCCTCGGGCGACGCCCGGTGAGGGTGCCGTAACGGGTCAGACCGAGCTGGGCGTTCCGGCGGGGGGTCGAAGATCGGGTCGCATTTTCCGAGTCTGAGCACGGCGTGTCGTCTCGGTGAATGCGACTGGATCTTGGGGGATCGGGCGGTGGCGGCGGGGAGCCGGCGCGGGGGGTGTTGACCTGGCCGGGGCAGGGGGTGCGCTGCGGGTGGGTTCCGTCGGGGGGTGGCGGACGGTGCGGCGCGGTGGACGGCTGACGGGCGCGTACCCTTGGGCATCATGAGTGCCCCGTCCACGACGCCGCGCCCCGCCGCGGCCAATTCCGTCTGGCCCCAGCTGGAGCCGCTGCTGCCCCAGGTGACCAAGCCCATCCAGTACGTCGGTGGCGAGTTGGGCGCGGTGGTCAAGGACTGGGACGCGGCCACCGTGCGCTGGGCGCTGATGTATCCCGACGCGTACGAGGTCGGCCTGCCCAACCAGGGCGTGCAGATCCTCTACGAGGTGCTCAACGAGCTGCCCGACGTGCTCGCCGAGCGCACCTACGCGGTCTGGCCGGACCTGGAGAAGCTGATGCGCGCCCACGGCGTGCCGCAGTTCACCGTCGACGCGCACCGCTCGGTGCGCGACTTCGACGTGTTCGGCGTGTCGTTCTCCACCGAGCTGGGCTACACCAACCTGCTCACCGCGATCGACCTGGCCGGCATCCCGCTGCTCGCCGCCGACCGCACCGACGCCGACCCGGTGATCCTGGCCGGCGGGCACGCCGCGTTCAACCCGGAACCGATCGCCGACTTCGTCGACGCCGCCGTGCTGGGTGACGGCGAGGAGGCGGTCCTGGAGATCACCACGATCGTCCGGGAGTGGAAGGCCGAGGGCTCCCCGGGCGGGCGCGACGAGCTGCTGCTGCGGCTGGCCCGCACCGAGAGCGTCTACGTGCCGCGCTTCTACGACGTGGACTACCTGCCCGACGGCCGGATCCAGCGGATCGTGCCGAACCGGGCGGACGTGCCGTTCCGGGTGCACAAGCGCACGACGATGGACCTGGACGCCTGGCCGTACCCGAAGAAGCCCCTCGTGCCGCTCGCCGAGACCGTGCACGAGCGGTACGCGGTGGAGATCTTCCGGGGCTGCACCCGGGGCTGCCGGTTCTGCCAGGCCGGCATGATCACCCGCCCGGTGCGGGAGCGCTCGATCACCACCGTCGGCCAGATGGTCCGCGACGGGCTGGAGTTCTCCGGCTTCCACGAGGTGGGCCTGCTGTCGCTCTCCTCCGCCGACCACTCCGAGATCGGCGACATGTGCTCCGGCCTCGCCCAGCAGTACGAGGGCACCAACGTGTCCCTGTCGCTGCCGTCGACCCGGGTGGACGCGTTCAACATCGACCTGGCCCAGGAGCTGTCCCGCAACGGCCGGCGTACCGGCCTGACCTTCGCCCCGGAGGGCGGGTCGGAGCGGATCCGCAAGGTCATCAACAAGATGGTGTCGAAGGAAGACCTGATCCGCACCGTCGTCACCGCGTACACCAACGGCTGGCGGCAGGTGAAGCTGTACTTCATGTGCGGCCTGCCCACCGAGACGGACGACGACGTCCTCGAGATCGCCGACATGGCGCACGAGGTCATCAAGGCCGGCCGGGCCGCCACCGGTTCCAAGGACATCCGCTGCACCGTCTCCATCGGCGGCTTCGTGCCGAAGCCGCACACCCCGTTCCAGTGGGCGCCGATGGAGCGTCCCGAGGTGATCGACCACCGACTCAAGATCCTCAAGCAGGCGATCAACTCGGATCGCTCGCTGGGCCGGGCGATCGGCTACCGCTACCACGACGGTGAGCCGTCGCTGATCGAGGGCCTGCTCAGCCGCGGTGACCGCCGGGTCGGCGCGGTGATCCGCAAGGTCTGGGAGAACGGCGGCCGGTTCGACGGCTGGAGCGAGCACTTCTCGTACCAGCGCTGGGTGGACGCCGCCGCCGAGGCACTGCCGACCTTCGGCGTGGACCTCGACTGGTACACCACCCGGGAGCGCGACGAGCTGGAGGTCCTGCCCTGGGACCACCTCGACTCCGGCCTGGACAAGGACTGGCTCTGGCAGGACTGGCAGGACTCGCTCTCCGAGTACGAGCAGGACGACTGCCGCTGGACCCCGTGCTTCGACTGCGGCGTCTGCCCGTCGATGGACACCGAGATCCAGATCGGCCCCACCGGCCGTAAGCTGCTCCCGCTCACCCCGGTCAACGGCCTGAAGGTCCCCACCGGCGCCCAGCAGTGACCGTACCGGGGCGGGTGCACCGCGCGTGGGCGCGCCACCCGCCCCGCCCCGGCGATCATGAAGTTATTGTCACCGGCATCCGTGGCACCTTCATGACCGACCGGTCCTGACACCGAGGAGCACGACGATCAGCAGGAAACCACAGCCGGAGGGCGGGCAGGCGCCGGTCGTCCAGCGCGTCCGGATCCGGTACGCCAAGCGCGGCCCGCTCCGGTTCACCTCGCACCGGGACTTCGCCCGGGCCTTCGAGCGCGCGTTGCGCCGGGCCGGCGTCCCGATCGCCTTCTCCCAGGGCTTCACGCCGCACCCCAAGATCTCCTACGCCAGCGCGGCCCCCACCGGTGTGGCGAGCGAGGCGGAGTACCTCGAGATCGGCCTGCGCGAGCCGGTCGACCCGGAGCAGCTGCGCGCCGCGCTGGACGCGGCGCTCTCGCCGGGGCTGGACGTGCTGGACGCGGTGATCGCCGCGAGCGGCAGCCTGGCCGACCGGATCGAGGCCTCGCACTGGCGCATCGAGCTGCCCGAGGTCGAGCCGGCCGCGCTGCACCGCGCCGTCGCCGCCTTCACCGCTGCCGACGAGATCCAGGTCGAGCGGATGACCAAGCAGGGCCGGCGCACCTTCGACGCCCGGGCCGCCGTCATGCGTATCGATGTGGTGCCGCCCGCGGAGACGCCTTCCGGGGTACCGGGCTCCGCGTGTGCGATACTCGAACTGGTCGTGCGGCAGGTCACCCCGTCCGTACGGCCCGATGACGTCCTTTCCGGCCTCCGCGTGGTGGCCGACCTGGTGCCGCCGGTTTCGCCGAGGGTGATCCGGCTGGCGCAGGGCACGCTGACCGCGCAGGGTGCGATCGTGGATCCGTTGGACGCGGACCGCGACGGGGCAACCATCGGTGAGCACTGACCGACGGTCGGTGCTCTAGGCAGCCAGACTTCGGCGGTCGCGCACCTCGCGCGCCGGCGGAAACACTTTTGCGGCAACCCTGCGTGGCAGCGCTCACCCGCGCCCGGGGCGGCCAGAACTGGAGAACGTCCATGCTCGAGAACGAGCCCGAGGGCGGCGAACGGACCGGCGCACAGCCGGCCGGCCAGACCGCCGACACCACCAACAGCACCAGCGCCGAGGGCGCCGCCACCGACAGCGCCGCCGAGGCCGCGCCGAAGCGCCGGCGCACCACCCGGCGCAAGGCGGCCCCGCTGAACCAGCCGGAGCAGGTCGAGGCGCCCGCCGAGGCGTCGGCGACCGCCGCGTCCGCCACCGACGAGGCGCACCAGGGCGAGGTACTGGCCCCGGTCGCCGGTGAACTGGACACCCCGCCCAAGACCACCCGTCGCCGGCGCAAGGCGACGCCCGCCAAGGCCGCCGAGGAGCCGGAGGTGGCCACCGGCGCCGAGGATCACTCGGCGGAGGTCGTCCCGCCGGTGAAGGTCACCCGTACCCGGCGCAAGAAGGCCGCCGCCCCGGCGGCCGCCGAGCCGGCCGCCGAGATCCCGGCCGAGGCCCCCACGCCCGCCGTGGAGGCCGCGCCGGTGGTCGAGCCGGTCGAGGAGGAGGAGCCCGCCGTCGAGGCGGCGGCGCCCACCGAGCCCACCGCGGTCGACGAGGCCGAGGCCGCCGAGGCCGCCGAGGCCGCCACCGAGGAGGCCCGGCCGGGTGCCGCCGAGCCGGCCGTCGCCGCCTCCGGCGTCGAGAGCCGGGCCGGCGAGGTCCCGCCCGGTGTCGCGGTGGCCGGCGCCGAGCCGGCGGAGGTCGCGCCGGAGCCGCGGACCCGTCGTCGGCGGGCCGCGCTCTCCGCGCCCACCGTGCTGTTCATGGCCCCGCTGCCCGAGGATCTGCCCGCCGTCCGCGTGGTCGAGCCTGGCCCGGCGGCGGCCGAGGAGGCCGTCGAGGAGCCGGCCGAGACCGGTCGCCGGCGTCGCCGCGGTCGCCGCGAGGTCGAGCCGGTCGAGGTGCTCGAGGTCGAGGAGGAGCCCACCGGCGAGGCCGAGGAGGCCGTCGAGGCCGAGGAAGAGGACGAGGACGAGAGCGCCGCGGCCCGCCGTCGCCGTCGTCGTGGTCGCCGGGGCCGCGGTCGCGGCAAGGGCGGCGCCGAGGACAGCGACGAGGAGGAGGCCGAGGAGGCCGTCCAGGCCGAGGCCGAGGCCGAGGGCGGCGAGGCCGAGGAGCCGGAGGAAGAGGAGGGCGAGGGCGACGGGCTGACCCGCCGCCGGCGCCGTCGTCGCCGCCGGGGCGCCGGGGACGTCGAGGCGGGCGCCGAGGACGGCGTGCCCACCGTGGTCAAGATCCGCGAGCCCCGCAAGGCCGTCGACGAGGTGCAGGGCGTCTCCGGCTCGACCCGGCTGGAGGCCAAGCGCCAGCGCCGTCGGGACGGCCGCGAGCAGCGCCGTACCCGGCCGCCGATCCTCAGCGAGTCGGAGTTCCTGGCCCGCCGGGAGGCGGTCGACCGGGTGATGGCGGTACGCCAGCGCGGCGACCGCACCCAGATCGCGGTCCTGGAGGACGGCGTGCTGGTCGAGCACTACGTCACCCGCAACTCCTCCGGCACCATGGCCGGCAACGTCTACCTCGGCAAGGTGCAGAACGTCCTGCCCAGCATGGAGGCGGCCTTCGTCGACGTCGGGCGCGGCCGCAACGCCGTCCTGTACGCCGGTGAGGTCAACTGGGACGTGAGCGGACTGGAGGGGCGGGCCCGCTCGATCGAGCAGGCGCTGCGCTCCGGCGACTCGGTGCTGGTGCAGGTCACCAAGGACCCGATCGGGCACAAGGGCGCGCGGCTGACCAGCCACATCGCGCTCTCCGGCCGGCACCTGGTCTACGTGCCGAACGGCAACGCCTCGGGGATCAGCCGGAAGCTGCCGGACAACGAGCGCAAGCGGCTGCGGGACGTGCTGAAGAAGCTGGTGCCGGACGGCGCCGGCGTGATCGTCCGGACCGCCGCCGAGGGCGCCAGCGAGGACGAGCTGGCCCGCGACGTCAAGCGGCTCCAGGCGCAGTGGGAGGACATCCAGGCCAAGGCGGCCGAGGGTGGCGCCCCGGTGCTGCTCTACGAGGAGCCGGACCTGGTCATCCGGGTGGTCCGCGACCTGTTCAACGAGGACTTCCGCGAGCTGGTCATCGAGGGCGAGCAGTCGTACGACATGGTCGAGTCGTACCTGTCGCACGTCTCGCCCGACCTGGTCGCCCGGCTGCGCCGGCACGTCGGCACCACCGACATCTTCGCCGAGTACCGGATCGACGAACAGATCATCAAGGGGCTGGACCGGAAGGTCTTCCTCCCCTCCGGCGGGTCGCTGGTCATCGACCGCACCGAGGCGATGACCGTCATCGACGTCAACACCGGCAAGTACACCGGCTCCGGGGGCAACCTGGAGGAGACGGTCACCCGCAACAACCTGGAGGCGGCCGAGGAGATCGTGCGCCAGCTCCGGCTGCGCGACCTCGGCGGCATCGTGGTGATCGACTTCATCGACATGGTGCTGGAGTCGAACCGTGAGCTGGTGCTGCGCCGGCTGACCGAGTGCCTCGGCCGGGACCGGACCAAGCACCAGGTCACCGAGATCACCTCGCTCGGCCTGGTGCAGATGACCCGCAAGCGGATCGGCGCGGGCCTGCTGGAGGCGTTCAGCGAGACCTGCGAGTGCTGCAAGGGCCGCGGCCTGATCATCCACACCGAGCCGGTGCCGGAGAAGCCGCGTGCCGGCGCCGGCGCGGGGGAGAAGGTCAAGGCGGTCGCCTCCTCGGTGGCCGCCGCCCCGGCGACCGAGCAGACCGGCGGGCCGTCGCGGCGGCGCTCGCGCAAGGCCGCCGCCGCGCCGGAGCGCACGGTGGTGGAGACCACCGAGGCCGCCGACGTGGACCGGGTGGCCGAGGCGGAGGCCGAGTACCACGACACGATGGGCTACGACCTGTCCCGGTACGAGACGGAGACGCCGGCCGCGCCGGCGGTCGCCGACAGCCTGGAGGGCGAGTCGGCCCGGCTGGCCGGGGTGGACGACCCGGACGCGCTGGGCGACACCGAGGAGGAGAGCGGCGAGGGCGGCACCGGCCGGCGCCGGTCCCGCCGCGGCGGCCCCCGTCGGCGGACCCGCCCGTGACGGGCTGACCAGCCCGACGTTTCGCGGGGCCCCTCTCGACGGCAACAGTGCCGGCGGGAGGGGCCCTGTCGCGTTCTCCGGCCCCGGCTACGATCGGTCACCCCCGGCTAGGAGAAGACAATGCGCCGCCTGCTCGCCGCCACCCTGGTGACCGCCGTCCTGCTGACCGGCTCCGGCTGCTCCGGCGGCCGGTCCGACGAGGCCGCCCCGGCCACCGGCCCGTCCACCGGGCCGTCCGCCACCTCGACCGTGCTGCCGTCCGCCCCGGTCAGCGTCGCCCCGGCGGGAGGCAACGGGCCCCAGGTCTGCGCCGCCGCCGAGCAGGCCTCCTCGGCGGCCGTGCGGACGTACGTCGAGGAGCTGGGCAAGATGATCGCCGCAGTCGGCGCGAACGACAGCACCGGGGCGGAAACCGCCCGGAAACGGGCCGAGTCGGCGCTGACCAGCTGGCGGGCGGCGCTGCGTGAGCAGTCCGCCCAGGCCACCGACCCGCAGTTGAAGACCCTGCTCACCGACCTGGCCACCGAGATCGGCACGCTCGGCGCCGACGTCGAGTCGATCGACGAGACCGAGCTCGACCGCCTCCAGCAGCGCCTCGACCAGCTCTGCGGGCGCTGACCGGCGGGCCCGGTTTGGGTGTCACCCGGTCCATGGCGTACGCTTGCCTGCGGCGCACTTTGGTGTGCCGAGTTCCCGCGTGCCCGCGCCGCCGGTGTCACTGCTACCCGGCGAGTCGCCGTGGGAACGACCAGCCAGCAGCCTCAACGACAGGGAGTCCGCCTCCGATGTACGCGATCGTCAAGACCGGCGGCAAGCAGTACAAGGTCGCCGAGGGCGACGTGATCGAGGTCGAGAAGCTCGCCGGTGCCCCCGGCGACGCGGTGAAGCTCACCGCGGTGCTCCTCGTCGACGGTGACGACCTGGTGACCGACGCGGCGAAGCTTGCCTCGGTCGCGGTGTCCGGCGAGATCGCCGCGCACACCAAGGGCCCGAAGATCCGGATCCACAAGTTCAAGAACAAGACCGGCTACCACAAGCGCCAGGGTCACCGCCAGCCGCTGACCCAGGTCAAGGTGACCGGCATCTCCAGCGGGAAGTAGGTCGTCCTCCAATGGCTCACAAAAAGGGTGCGTCCAGCTCGCGTAACGGTCGTGACTCCGCGGCCCAGCGACTCGGCGTGAAGCGCTTCGGTGGTCAGGTCGTCAGCGCGGGTGAGATCCTCATCCGTCAGCGTGGCACCAAGTTCCACCCCGGTGACCTGGTCGGCCGCGGCGGAGACGACACGCTCTTCGCGCTGGCCGCCGGTGCGGTCCAGTTCGGCACCAAGCGCGGCCGCAAGACCGTCAGCATCGTGCCGCAGCAGTAATACGCAGGCGTTGCGGGCCGTGGACCTCGGGTCCCGGCCCGCTTCGTCTTTTCGCACGCGGGGGCGTACCCCGCTGGAAGGATTGGCGTCGTGACGACGTTCGTTGACCGGGTCGTCCTGCACATGCAGGCCGGCGACGGCGGGCACGGCTGTGCCTCGATCCACCGGGAGAAGTTCAAGCCGTTCGGCGGCCCGGACGGGGGCAACGGCGGGCACGGCGGCAGCGTGTCGCTGGTGGTCGACCCGCAGGTGACCACGCTGCTCGACTTCCACTTCCGCCCGCACCTGAAGGCCGAGAACGGCAAGGGCGGGGCCGGCTCGAACCGGGACGGCGCCAACGGCCACGACCTGGTGATCAAGGTGCCGAACGGCACCGTGGTGCAGACCCTCGACGGTGAGGTGCTGGCCGACCTGGTCGGCGCGGGCACCACCTTCGAGGCGGCGCGGGGCGGTCGCGGCGGTCGCGGCAACGCGTCGCTGGCCAACGCCCGGCGCAAGGCTCCCGGCTTCGCCGAGCTGGGCGAGCCGGGCGACCGGCTGGACGTGGTGCTGGAGCTCAAGAGCGTCGCCGACGTCGGTCTGGTGGGCTTCCCGTCCGCCGGCAAGTCGTCGCTGATCGCGGTGATCTCCGCCGCCAAGCCGAAGATCGCCGACTACCCGTTCACCACCCTGGTGCCCAACCTGGGCGTGGTCCGGGTCGACAACCACACCTTCACCGTCGCCGACGTACCGGGCCTGATCCCCGGCGCGGCCACCGGCCGGGGGCTGGGGCTGGAGTTCCTCCGCCACGTCGAGCGGTGCGCCGTGCTGGTGCACGTGGTCGACACCGCGACGCTGGAGCCGGGCCGCGACCCGCTCGCCGACATCGACGCCATCGAGGACGAGCTCACCCAGTACGGCGGCCTCGCCGACCGGCCGCGGCTGGTCGCCCTCAACAAGATCGACGTACCGGACGGGCGGGATCTCGCCGAGATCGTCCGGCCGGACCTGGAGGCGCGCGGCTTCCGGGTGTTCGAGGTCTCCACGGCCACCCGCGAGGGGCTCAAGGAGCTGATGTTCGCGATGGCCGAGGTGGTCGAGCAGAGCCGCCAGGCGGCTCCGCCGGCCGAGCCGACCCGGATCGTCATCCGCCCGAAGGCGGTGGACGACGCCGGCTTCACCATCGACGTGGAGGAGGACGGCTCCTTCACGGTGCGCGGTGTCCGGCCCGAGCGCTGGGTCCGGCAGACGAACTTCGACAACGACGAGGCGATCGGCTTCCTCGCCGACCGGCTCGCCCGCCTCGGCGTCGAGGAGAAGCTGGCCAAGGTCGGCGCCAAGCCGGGCGACCTGGTGCGCATCGGCGAGCGGGAGTTCGACTGGCAGCCCACCCTCTACGCCGGCGTCGACTTCGTACCCGGCAACCGGGGCACGGACGTGCGGCTTGAGGAGAAGTCGACCCGGGCCTCGGCCGCGGAGCGGCTGGCCGCCCGCAAGGCGCGCCGGCAGCGCCCCGCCGACGAGCTGGAGGCCGGCGGCCTGGACGCGGACCTCTCCGACGACCTGGACGACGACGACCTCGAATAGCTCGATCATGTCCGTGTCCGGGTCGTTCGCCGGAAACCTCCGTGAAATCGACCCGGCATAGCGTGATCGGATGCTGATCGAGTCCCGTCCTTCCACCGACCCGGAGATCGACGCCCTCGTCGTCGCCCAGCAGCGTGAGCTGCGCGAGGCCGACGGCGGACTGGACGGGCAGGTCACCGTCACGCACGACGACATCCGCTACCTCGCGGTGGTCGTCGACGGCCGGGCGGTGGCCTGCGGCGGGGTCCAGTCGCTGGACGCCGCCACCGGGGAACTCAAGCGGATGTACGTCCGTCCCGCGTACCGGGGCAGGGGTATCGCCCGGCAGTTGCTGACCGCGCTGGAGGAGTTGGCCTTCCAGCGGGGTCACTCGGTGGTCTGCCTGGAGACCGGGGTCTACCTGCCGGCGGCGATCGGGCTCTACACCTCGTGCGGGTACGAGCCGATCCCGGTCTACGGCGAGTACGTGGACAACCCGTACAGCGTCTGCTTCGCCAAGCACCTGCCGGTCGCCGCCTGAGGGTGGGTCAGGCGCCGGTCTGGGCGTGCTCCACGGTGACCGGCTTCGACTCCGGCGACGCGTGCTGGCGCAGGACGATGCTCAGCAGGATCAGCGCGCCGACGGCCAGGAACTCGCTCTGCCAGTTCTGCATGGACTGGAACCAGAAGTCGCTGGTGCCGAGGAACTGCCAGGCGCTGATCGGGGCGGCACCGCTCTGCAGCGCCTGCTCCTCGTTGTACTGGGCCACGCCGCCGAGCAGGTGACCGACGAACGAGCCGGCGAAGATCAGCAGCAGGGCCAGCGAGAGGCTGTTGCGGTAGACCACCAGCGGCAGCCCGCCGACCCGGGCGGGCCAGGGTGAGTCCGGCCCGGCCCGGCGCTCGTCGTCCTCCGGGCGGTCGGTCTGGCCCTCCGGCTTCGACTCGGCCGACCCCCGCTGCACCAGGTACGCGGTGAGCAGCACGTAGCCGCCCATCTGGAGGAACTCCGACTCCCAGTTCTCGAAGACGGACTCGGCGAAGTGCCCCGTGCCCAGGTACGCCGGCCAGCCGATCGGCTGGGCGCCGTACTCGGCGAGCTCCTCGTTGTGGGTCTGCCACCCGAAGACGCTCTGCAGCGACAGGAAGACGAAGAAGGCGCCCAGCATGGTGATGCTCAGCGCGTTGTTCCTGATCCACCGTGGCATCGCGACCTCCTCGTCCCTGTGCCTGACGCTTCGGTGCCCGGATCCGGCAAGGATCAAACTCGGACACGCCGGGCGCTCCGGGCGCCGTGGCTCAGGGGCGGTCGATCGGGTTGTCCAGCCGGCCGCCGGTCCCCGCGTCGTTGGAGAGCAGCAGCCCGAGGGCGAGCATGCCGAAGCCGAGCCCCAGGTGCAGCCAGTTGGCGGCGCCGTTGAGCGGGATGAAGTTGGCCACGGCGTCCCGGTCGAGCAGGAAACCGTACATCCAGAGGCCCAGGTAGGCGGCACCCCCGCCGACCAGGAACAGCCGGGCGCCGCCGACCTGGCGGGCCAGCACCAGCCCGGCCAGTCCGAAGAGCAGGTGCAGCAGGTTGTGCAGGATCGACACCTGGACCAGGCCGAGCAGCTTCGCCTGCGAGTGGTGACCGGCGAAGGCCAGGTCGCCGTACCCGGTGGTGACGCCCGGGACGAAGCCGAGCACCCCGAGCAGCAGGAAGATCACGGCCACCACGAGCGCGACCAGCTGGATCCGGGGTTTCGGCCCGGCCGTGCCACGCCCGCGCGCGTCTCGTGCCATCGATGTCACCTCCACGCAGCAGCTGCCGGTCGCAGCCGGACGATCCTCCATTCTGTAGCCATCAGGACACGGACCGTAGAGAAATGGCGATTCAGGCATGGACCCGACGACCGGGGGTAGTCAAAGTTTGCGCCGATGTGACGGTCGGCGATCCCCCGAGCGCAGAGCCGCACAAGTGCCGAGCGGAAGGAAAACCATGACTTACGATCTGTCATCCTCGTCCTCCACCTACGAGAGCGAGCACAGCAACGGCGGTGGCGTCCGCGACCAGGCCCGCCAGGTCGGCGCCGAGGCCGCCAACGCGGGTGGCGCGGTCGCGCAGACCGCCAAGGAGCAGGGTCGCGAGGTGGTCGACGAGACCAAGCGGCAGGCCCGCAACCTCTACGGCGAGGCCCGCAACCAGCTCGCCAGCCAGACGGGCGCGCAGCAGCGCCGGGCGGCCGGCGGGCTCCGCTCGCTGGCCGACGAGATGCGCTCGATGGCGCAGAACGGCGGCGCGGGCGGTCCGGTGACCGAGCTGGCCCACCAGGCGGCCGACCGGGTGCACGGCGTGGCCGGCTGGCTGGAGGAGCGCGAGCCGGGTGACCTGCTCAACGAGGTCAAGACCTACGCCCGCCGCAACCCGGGCACCTTCCTGGTCGGGGCGGCCCTGCTGGGCGTGCTCGCCGGCCGGCTGACCAAGGGCATCACCTCCGCCGGCGACGACCAGACCGGCAGCCACGGCCTGTACGGCGGCGGCTACGCCGACCCGGACCGTACCGCGGTCATCCCGACGCCGCCCGTGCAGCGCGCGGTGCCGAACGGCGGCTACCTCGACCCGACCCCGGGCTACTCCGGCACGGCCTACCCGGACAACGGCGGCACCACCAGCTACGCCGACCCGGCGGGCGGCACCGGCCAGCCGCTGCCCCCGGTGACCCAGACCGACCCGCTGCCGGGCGTGCCGTCCAGCGGCACCGGCAACCCGCGTCCGTGAGCGTACGAGTCATCCGAAGGGAGGCGGCGGCATGAGCATGCCGACGCAGGGGTCCGGACTGGACTCCGGGTACCACCCCGCGGGTGCGCCGCACACCGCGGACGAGGTCAGGGGCAGTTCCCTCGGTGAGCTGATGCGTCAGGTCACCACCGACCTGTCCACCCTGATGCGGCAGGAGGTGGACCTGGCCAAGGCCGAGATCCGCCAGGAGGGGAAGAAGGCCGGCAAGGCCGCTGGCCTCTTCGGCGGTGCCGGCTTCGGCGGCTACATGGTGGCCCTGTTCCTGTCCGTCGCGCTGTGGCAGGCCCTGGACAACGTGATGGATTCGGGCCTGGCCGCGCTGATCGTCGCCGTGATCTGGGCGGTCATCGCCGCCGTCCTCTACTCCATGGCCAAGAAGAACGCCGAGCGCATTCGCGGCCTCAAGCAGACCAACGACAGCGTGCAGCGCATCCCCGACGCGCTGAAGCCGCACCCGGAGGGAGTCACCCGATGAGCACCGATCCCGACCAGATCCGCCGGGAGATCGAGGCGACCCGCAACAGCCTGAGCTCCGACGTGGACGCGCTGGCGTACAAGGTCAGCCCCGGCCGCATCGTCGACGACCGTAAGCAGCGCGTGCGCAGCGCGCTGCAGAATGTGAGGGAAAAGGTTATGGGTAGCGCTTCCGACCTCGGCCACAGCACCGGCCACGCCGCCCACTCGGTCGGCGACCGCACCTCCTCGGCGGCCTCCACCGTCAGCGACAAGGCCCACTCCGCCGCCTCGACCGTCGGCGACAAGGCCCACTCGGCCGCCTCGACGGTCGGTGACGCCGCCCAGCGGGCGCCGCAGGTGATCCGGCAGAAGTCCGAGGGCAACCCGGTGGCCGCCGGCCTGATCGCCTTCGGCGTCGGCATGCTGGTGTCCTCGCTGATCCCGGCCACCCGCCGGGAGCAGGAGCTGGCCGCCCAGGTCAAGGAGAAGGCCGCCGAGCACAGCGGGGTGGTGAAGGAGAAGCTGGGCGAGGTCGCCGGCGAGATCAAGGATGAGCTGCGCGAGCCCGCGCAGCGGGCCACCGAGTCGGTGAAGTCCACCGCCCAGGACGCCGTCCACGCGGTCAAGGACGACAGCAAGTCGGCCGCCCAGGACGTCAAGGACCAGGCGCAGCAGTCCCGCGAACAGGTGCGGTACTGACCCGAGGCACCTACGTCGTACACCGCAGCTCGCGGCCACTCCCGGCTTCCGCCGGGACGTGGCCGCGAGGTGTGTGACGTCCGGACCCGCTCGGCGTCCTCGGCAGTGTGGGCGCCGGGGATCAGCGCGCGGTGACGCGGCGGCGGAGGGTGTGTTCGAAGTGGGCGGCGCGGCGTACCCGGCCGTCGGCGTACCAGACGCCGCCGCGCAGGACCCGCCGGGCCAGGGCGAGCCAGGCACAGGTGCCGCGCTCCAGCAGCCGCAGCGGGGCGGCCAGCGCGGTGGTCGGCGGGAAGACCGCGGCGCCACCGGCCCGCCGCCGGCCCCGCTCGGCCAGGGCGACCGTCGCGGCGCCGGCCACGAGCAGCGCACCGGGCCGTCGGGCGGCCAGCGCGGCCAGCACGCCGGGCAGCACCGCCAGCGAGGTCAGCAGCCGCACCGGCTGGGCCAGGTCGTCGTACGCCTGGCGGACCCGTTGGCCCCGGAAGTGCGCCGCGGTCGGCGGCAGCCGGCGTACGTAGAGCCCGGCCGGCGCCGCCTCGGTCCCGCCGTACGCCCGCACCGTGCGGATCAGCTCCAGGTTCTCGAAGAGCACGTCCGGGTCGTAGCCCCCCATGGCGCGGAAGGTGCTCCGGCGCACCGCCAGGGTGCCCGGGTAGTCGGCAGCGAGCGCCCGGTTGAGCAGGGTCCGACCGGTGTCCCACCAGGCGTGCCAGGGCAGCGGGTCGAAGTAGTTCTGCGGCCGGACCAGGTCGGCGGTGTCGAGCAGCCGGTGCACGGCGCGCAGCCCCGGCTCGTCGTACCGGACGTCGTCGTCGGCGATCACCACATGCTCGTGCCGGGCCATCGCGACGCCGCTGAGCACGCCGCGGACCTTGCCGTTCACCCCGCGCACCGCCGGGTCGGGGACCACGTGCCGGAGGATGCCGCGCCACGCGGCGGCGTGCCGGGCGAAGACCTCCGGCGGGGAGCCGTCCACCACGGTCACGTCGACCAGCGCGGCGATCGACCGCAGGTACCCGGTCAGCTCGGCCAGGTCGGCGTCGTCGGACCAGCGCAGCGGCAGGACGTATTCGACGGGGAGCCGATCGGGGCGGACGCCGCGCCGCGGCGCGCGGACCGCGGCCGGGTCCGCCGGCTCGGGCGGGACCGGACCGGCGGCGACGGCCGACGGCTCGGGGGCGGCCACCGCCGGACCGGCGACCGGCCGGCGCCGGGCCGGGGCGCTCACGCCGATTCCGGGCACCGGTACACGGACACGTGCTCCCGGCTGTCGTCGGTGAAGGGGCCGCCGGACCAGTCGACCCACCGGTGTTCCCGGCTCATCCCGGCCAGCCGGGCCATCAGGTCCAGCTCGGCCGGCCAGGCGTAGCGGTGGTTGGCGGGCAGCAGCCGCACCCCGTCGTTGCCGAGTCGGATCTTGGTGGTGGTCATCCGCTGCTCGGCGGGGTGCAACCGGGCTGCCTCCAGCAGCACCGCGTCCTGCGCGACGTGCACCGGGCGCAGCGCCGTGCCGCCCCGGAACGCGCCGGGGTCGGGCACCCAGGCCTCCACCACGAACCGGCCCCCGGGCCGCAGGTGCGCGGCGGCGTTGCGGAAGCAGGCGACCTGGGCGTCCTGGTCGGGCAGCGCGAAGATCGTGTTGAACGCGAGCAGCACCAGGGCGTACTGGCCCGGAACCCGAGCCTGCGTGAAGTCGCCGATGGACACCTCGATCCGCTCGCCGCCCGGCTTGGCCCGCAGCCGGGCCGCCATCTCCGCCGACCCGTCGATCCCGACCACGGTGAGCCCCCGCTCGCGCAGCGGCAGGGCCAGCCGGCCGGTGCCGATGCCGAACTCGCAGACCGGGCCGCCGTCGGCGAGCGCCGCCAGGCGGTCCACGGCCGCGTCGGGGGAGAGGTGGGCGAAGGTCAGGTCGTAGACGTCCGCGGGGATGTGCCGGCCGTACTCGCTCGCGTCGAAGGGCAACGCTGCCTCCCGGAAACGGTGTTCGTGACGGCATGCCCGGAACCCGACCGATCAAACGGGGCGTTTCGACGCGTTCACGTCGGGTAGCGCACCGGGATGCGGGCGCCATCTCCGGGCGCTCGGGCGGAGGAGACGTGATGACCAGCAACGGAACGAGGTGGGTGCTGCTCGGCGCCACCACGGCGACCGCGGTCGGGGTCGGCCGGCTGGTGGCCCGGCGGCGCCGCCGGCACCAGCCGGAGCGGCAGGGCGGCTGGTACGTGGTGCGCCGGGGGATCACCGTGGACCGGCCGATGGACGCCGTCATCGGCTTCTGGACCGATCGGGAACGACTGGACCGGGCCCTGGCCGAGTGGGCCACCCTCGAACAGTTCGAAGAGAACCGGTGGCGCTGCGTCGCCAGCGACCCCGCCGGTGGTGGCACCGAATGGCGGGCCGAGATCACCGTCGACGGTCCCGGCCGGCTCAGCTGGCGGGTCACCGACGGCCCGGTGCCGCAGCAGGGACACGTGGACCTGACCCCCGCGCCCCAGGACCGGGGCACCGAGATCCGGGCCGAGCTGCGCTACCGCGCCGGCGGCCCGCTGGGCCGGCTGCTGGGCCTGGCCCGCGGCGACGAACCCGACCTGGCGCTGCGCGACGCGCTGCGGCGGATCAAGTCGCTGATCGAGGCCGGCCAGGTGATCGACACCCGGCGCGACCCCTCGGGGCGCAGCCCCGCGCAGGAGGCCGCGACCGACCAGGTTCGCGAGCGGCTGACGACGGGAGGACGGGCGTGAGGGCGCTGTGCTGGGAAGGGGTCGGCAAGCTGGCGGTCCGGGACGTGCCCGAGCCGCGCGTCCGGGCCGAGGGGGACATCATCGTCAAGGTCCGGGCCAGCAGCGTCTGCGGCTCCGACCTGCACCTGATCAACGGGTTCCTGCCGGCCATGCGGGAGGGCGACATCCTCGGCCACGAGTTCATGGGCGAGGTGGTGGAGACCGGGCCGGGCGTGCGCCGGCTGCGCGTCGGCGACCGGGTGGTGGTCGGCTCGGTGGTGGCCTGCGGCGGCTGCTGGTACTGCCGCACCGAGCAGTTCTCGCTCTGCGACAACTCCAACCCGCAGCCGGTCGTGCCGGAGAAGCTGTGGGGCCACTCGCCGGCCGGCATCCTCGGCTACTCGCACGCCGCCGGCGGCTACTCCGGCAGCCACGCCGAGTACATCCGGGTGCCGTTCGGCGACATCGGCGCGTTCAAGGTCCCCGACGGGGTGCCCGACGACGCGGTCGTCTTCGCCTCCGACGCCATGCCCACCGGCTGGATGGCGGCCGACTTCTGCGGGCTCTCCGGCGGCGAGGTGGTGGCGGTCTGGGGTGCCGGCGGGGTGGGCCAGATGGCCGCCCGCGCCGCCCAGCTGCTCGGCGCCGGGCGGGTCATCGTCATCGACCGGCTGCCGGAGCGGCTCGCCACGGCCGCCGACCGGCTCGGGGTGGAGACGATCAACTACGCCGAGACCGACGTGCTGGAGGCGCTGCGGGAGATGACCGCCGGCCGGGGACCGGACGCCTGCATCGAGGCGGTCGGCATGGAGGCGCACGACGTCGGCCCGGCGTACGCCTACGACAAGGCCAAGCAGAGCGCCCGGCTGAGCACCGACCGGCCCACCTCCGTCCGTCAGGCGATCATGGCCTGCCGCAAGGGCGGCACGGTGAGCATCGTCGGCGTCTACGGCGGGCTGGTCGACAAGTTCCCCCTCGGCGCGGCGATGAACAAGGCCCTGGTGCTGCGGATGGGGCAGATGCACGCCCAGCGCTACATCCCGATGCTGCTGGACCGCCTCGCCGCCGGCGAGATCGACCCGGGCTACCTGGCCACCCACCCGATGTCGTTGGAGGAGGGCGTGCGCGGCTACGAGATCTTCGAGAAGAAGCAGGACGCCTGCCTGCGCAGCGTCCTGCACCCGGCGATGGCCTGACCGGCGGGCGCGTGCGTCGCGCCGGGCCGGGGCTCAGCCGGTGCGGCGCACGTCGTCGATGACGAAGCCGCTGGGCGGCAGGGTCGGCATCCGGCCCAGATTCAGCGCCAGGTTCTGCGGTGGCACCTCGTACCGCATGGCGGTGGTCAGCATGGTGACCGCCCGCTTCATCAGCTCAATGGTGATCCACTCGCCGGCGCAGCGGTGTCCGCCCAGGTGCTCGCCGCCGCCCTGCGGCACGAAGCCGTACGGGTCGTCGCGCCAGCCGGCGAAGCGTTCCGGGCGGAACCGTTCCGGTTCCGGCCAGAGGTCGGGGTGGTGGTTGGTGCCGTACAGGTCGAGCAGCACCCGCCGGCCGCGCGGGAAGTGGTGGCCCTGCCAGTCGAAGGAGCGCCGGACCCGGGCGGCGACCACCGGGAAGAACGGGTAGTAGCGGCGGACCTCCTGCACGAAGCACTCGGTGGCCTCGTCGCCGGCCCGGACCCGCTCCCGCCAGGTCGGGTGGTCGTGCAGGGCCAGGGCGGCGAAGACCACGTACCGGTCGATGGCGACGGTGGGGCGCAGCACGTTGAGCAGCTCCACCGCGGCGACCCGGCGGGGCAGCAGCCGGCCCTGGGCGTCCCGGTGCTCGGCGATCGCCCGCAGCGCGCTGCCCTCGGGCGCGGGCAGCGTGCCGACCCGGGCCCGCTCCACCACGTCGCCGGCCCACCGTTGGCCCCGGCGGCGGCCGAGCAGTCCGCGCCAGTGCCGGGGCCCGAGCGCCGCCGGAGCGTCGATCATCGCGTGCAGCTCGTCGGTGCGGCGGGCGACCTGGCTCGAGGCCAGCGGGATGCCCGCCCAGGCGCAGACCGCCCGGGTCAGCATCCGGGCGACCTCGTCGTAGAGGACCACCCGACCGGACTGCTCCCAGACCGGGATGCGGGTGGTCCACTCGTCGGCGAAGAGCTGCCCGAGCTGCCGGACCGCGCCGGGCGTCATGATCGACAAGAGCATGGCCTTGCGGTCGGTGTGCACCGATCCGTCCAACCCCTGTACGCCGCCCCGACCGGTCAGCGTCCACTGGCCCCGCATGGGCATCGCGCCCTCGCGCTGGAACCGCTCCGGGTCGTAGAAGAGCACCGCCGCCGGCCGGCCGCGCAGGCAGATCGTCCGTTCCAGCAGCAGCCGGGTCTGGAAGATGTCGCTGCCGTAGCGGTCGCAGCGGGAGCCGATGTACCGGTATCCCTCGCGCAGGAACGCCAGGGAGCCCTCCGGGCTGCGGTCGACGGGAGTGGTGACCATCGGACTCTCCTGACGCGGGTGACAGCGGCCGGCCGCACTGGTCGACCGGATGGCGTTACCCAGGCCGGGGCCACTGAATCCCCCCGGACCGGCGTCGGGGACACCTCCGGGGGTGTGGGCCAGTCGACGAGGCCGTCCGCTGGCCCCTCCCAGGACGCCGGAAACCTGGTTTCCTCGTCTCCGGGCCGGCCACGGTGTACGGCCGGCGTGACGACGGGGAGGGCCGATGCGGGACAACAGGCCGCCGTACTGGCGGCAGCGGCGGGTGGTCGAGGCGTTCGGGAGCGGCCGGTCCGGCGGAGCCGACGGTCCACCGCTGATCACCGCCGCCCGGCGGGCGCCCCGGCCGCCCCGGCGCTTCACCGCCCACCTCGGCTTCGAGGCGGACGGGCCGGAGCACGCCCGCGACCTCGCCGTCGCGTACGCCGAGGCGTTGAGCCTGCTCCGTCCGGAGCTGGTGCTCGGCGCGGCAGCCCTCTCACCGGCCGACGCCTGGCACCGGGCCGAGCGGCTCTTCTGCGGCGCGCCGGGGCCGGACGGCGAGCGCTGCGCCGACGTGGCCGGTCATCCCGGCTTCCACCACGCCGCAGGCCCCGGTGGCCTCGGCTGGGGCGAGGGTGACGGGTGAGCCGCGGCGGGCCGGCGACCGGCGGTGTCCCGATGGCGGGCGACACCGCCGGGCCGCCGGCCCGACGTCGACCGGGCGTGCCCCCGGCCCCGCGGCGCGCGGCGCTCAGTCCAGGTCGAACTCGCCGTCCTGCGCGCCCGCGACGAAGGCGTCCCACTCGGCCTGGGTGAAGACCAGCACCGGCCCGTCCGGCTCGGCGGAGTTGCGCATGCCGATCAGGTCGTCGACGAAGGCCACCTCGACCGCACTGTCGGAGGTGTCGCCCTCGGCTCGCTGCCAGACCGCCCGGGACAGGTCGAAATCGCCCTTGGGGTGCTGACCCATTGTTCGTCCTCCATCACCACGCGTCATGGGGAGCCCGTCCGGTTCCCCGTCGGGCAGGATAAGCGGATGCCGAGCCTGACCCGTGTAGAGGCGACCGCGCGTCGCGCGCTGATCACCGTCGAGTCCTACGACGTGGACCTCGACCTGACCGGCGGCGGCGAGCGGTTCCGCTCCACCGCCACCATCCGGTTCCGGGCCACCCCCGGAGCCGACACCTTCGTCGAGGTCAAACCCGCCCGACTGCTCGGGGCGCGCCTCAACGACCGGGACCTCGACCCGGAGGCGCTGGCCGACAACCGGCTGCCGCTGACCGGGCTGGCCGGGGAGAACACGCTGACGGTCACCGCCGAGATGGCGTACTCGAACACCGGCGAGGGGATGCACCGCTTCGTCGACCCGGCCGACGGCGAGACCTACCTCTACGCGATGTCCTTCCTGGACGACGTGCAGCGGCTCTTCGCCGCCTTCGACCAGCCCGACCTGAAGGCGCCGGTGACCCTGTCGGTGACCGCCCCGCCGGAGTGGACGGTCGCCGCCAACGGGCAGCTCGCCGCCAACCCCTGGCCGGGGCGCTGGGAGTTCGCCCCGACCGCGCCGCTGGCCACGTACTTCGTCTCGCTGATCGCCGGCCCCTGGCACGTGCGCCGCGCCGAGCACGACGGCATCCCGCTCGGTGTCTACTGCCGGCGTTCCCTGGCCGAGCACCTGGACGCCGACATCGACGAGATCCTCACCGTCACCCGGCAGTGCCTCGACCGCTTCCACCAGCTCTTCGCCGAGCGCTATCCGTTCGCCAAGTACGACCAGGCGTTCGTGCCGGAGTTCAACGCCGGCGCGATGGAGAACCCGGGTCTGGTCACCCTCCGCGACGACTACGTCTTCCGGTCGGCGGTCACCGACACCCAGCGGGAGCTGCGGGCCACCACCATCGCCCACGAGATGGCGCACATGTGGTTCGGCGACCTGGTGACCATGCGGTGGTGGGACGACCTGTGGCTCAACGAGTCGTTCGCGGAGTACCTGGGCACCCGGGTGACCGCCGAGGCGACCCGCTTCGACCGGGCCTGGACGACCTTCGCGATGCGCCGCAAGGCGTGGGGGTACACCGCCGACCAACGTCCCTCCACCCACCCGGTGGCTCCGCAGGAGGTCCGCGACGCCGCCCAGGGCCTGCTCAACTTCGACGGCATCTCGTACGCCAAGGGCGCCAGCGTGCTCCGGCAGCTGGTCGCCTGGCTGGGCGACGAGGCATTCCTGGCCGGCCTGAACGCCCACTTCGCCGCCCACCGGTTCGGCAACGCCACCCTGGCCGACCTGCTGGCCAGCCTCAGCTCGGCCAGCGGCCGGGACCTCACCGACTGGGCGGAGCGCTGGCTGCGCCGCCCCCAGGTCAACACGCTGCGGATGGAGACGGCGGTGGACGCCGACGGCCGCTGGGTCGACGCCGCCCTGGTGCAGACCGCCCCGGACGCCCACCCCGTGCTGCGCCCGCACCGGGTCGGCGTGGGCCGGTACGCCCCCGACGGCACGGTGCGCCGCGTCGAGGTGGACCTCGACCCGGACACCGACAAGGGCCGCACCGAGCTGACCGCGCTGATCGGCGAGCCCGCCACCGGCCTGCTGCTGCCCAACGACGGCGACCTGACCTTCGCCAAGATCCGCCTCGACGCCGCCTCCGCCGACGCGGTGCCGCTGGTGCTGCCGGGGCTGGCTGACCCGCTCGCCCGGGCGCTGCTCTGGGGTGAGGCGCTGGACGCCGCCCGGGACGGGGAGCGCCCGGTCGCCGCCGTGGTCGCGCTGATCGCCGCGGCGCTGCCCGCCGAGACCGAGGTGATCATCGCCGAGGACGTGCTGACGCTGAGCCGCGGCCTGATCGACCGCTACCTCGACCCGCTGGCCCGGGACGCCGCGCTGCTGCGGGTCGCCGGGGCGTGCGCCGCGCTGCTCGCCGGGGCGCCGGCCGGCGGCTCGTTGCAGCTCGCCGCCGCGCGGGGCCTGATCGCCGCCAGCACCGACACCGGGCTGCTCGCCGGGTGGCTGGCCGGGGACGGGGTGCCGGAAGGGCTGGCGGTGGACACCGACCTGCGCTGGGCGCTGCTGCTGCGGCTGGTGGTGCTAGGTGCGGCGGGCGAGCCGGAGATCGCCGCGCAGGCGGCCGCCGACCGCAGCGCCACCGGGGCGGAACGGGCCGCGTGCTGCCGGGCGGCGCTGCCGGACGCCGAGGCCAAGCGGGTCGCCTGGGAGATCGTGACCAGCAGCACCGAACTGTCCAACCGGCTGGTCGAGGCGACCGCCGAGGGCTTCTGGCAGCCCGAGCAGGCCGAGCTGACGGCGCCGTACGTCGAGCGGTACTTCGCCGACATGCCGGCGGCCGCGCGGCTGCGTACCGCCTGGACGGCCGACCGGGTGACCACCCTGGCGTTCCCCCGGTACGCCGTGGCGCAGCCCACCCGGGAGCTGGCCGCGGCGCTGCTGGCCCGCGACGACCTGACGCCCGGGCTGCGCCGCTGGGTCACCGACCTGGACGACGACCTGCGCCGCGCGCTGGTCGCGCGGACGGCGGTGGCCGCCGCGTCCGCCTGAGTCAAGCCGGAGGTTGGGACGGTCCGGCGGCCCCGACGGGCCGCCGGCCGTCCCCGGCCTACGATCGTCGGGTGGAGGAAGACATCCGGCGGATCGGCATCATGGGCGGCACCTTCGACCCGATCCACCACGGGCACCTGGTGGCGGCGAGCGAGGTGGCCGACCGGTTCGGCCTGGACGAGGTGGTCTTCGTCCCGACCGGTCAGCCGTGGCAGAAGGCGGACGAGCCGGTCAGCCCCGCCGAGGACCGCTACCTGATGACGGTGATCGCCACCGCCTCCAACCCCCGCTTCCAGGTCAGCCGGGTGGACATCGACCGCAGTGGCCCCACCTACACCGTCGACACCCTGCGCGACCTGCACGCCGAGTACGGCCCGAAGGTGCAGCTCTACTTCATCACCGGCGCGGACGCGCTGGACAAGATCCTCTCCTGGAAGGACCTGGACGAGATCTTCGAGCTGGCCCACTTCATCGGCGTGACCCGCCCCGGGTTCGAGCTCACCGACAAGCACCTGCCCGCCGACACGGTGAGCCTGGTGCAGGTCCCGGCGATGGCGATCTCCTCCACCGACTGCCGCGAGCGGGTGGCCCGGGGGGAGCCGGTCTGGTACCTGCTGCCGGACGGTGTGGTGCAGTACATCGCGAAACGCCGGCTCTACCAGCAGTGAACCGCCCTGGTATGTGAGCGTCTGTCCGGATAATCGACCAGAACTGACAAGTCGTCGCGCCCCCGGGTATGAGACGCTTGGAGGGTCGTACGGTTGATCGAAGGAGAACGGTGACAGTTTCCGAACGCGCTCACGAGCTGGCGATGGCCGCCGCCCAGGCCGCGGCCGACAAGAAGGCGCAGGACATCGTCATCATCGACGTGGGCGACCAGCTCGCCATCACCGACGCGTTCGTCCTCGCCGCGGCCCCCAACGAGCGTCAGGTGCTGGCCATCGTCGATGCCATCGAGGAGCGGCTGCTCGAGCTGCCGGAGAAGGCCAAGCCGGTGCGCCGCGAGGGCGAGCGGGGCGGTCGCTGGGTGCTGCTCGACTACGTCGACATCGTCGTGCACGTGCAGCACACCGAGGAGCGCGAGTTCTACGCCCTCGACCGGCTCTGGAAGGACTGCCCCCAGATCCCGTTCGTGGATCGGGACCTGGTCGAGGCGGACGCCTCCGCCGGCACCTCCAGCGCGGAATGACCCGCCTGATCGTCTGGCGGCACGGCAACACCGACTGGAACGCCGCCAGCCGCGTCCAGGGGCAGACCGACGTGGCGTTGAACGACCTGGGCCACGAGCAGGCGCGCACCGCCGCGCCGCTGCTCGCGGCCCTGCGTCCGGACGCCATCGTCGCCTCCGACCTCAGCCGGGCCGCCGCCACCGCCGCCGCGCTCGCCGCGCTCACCGGCCTTCCGGTACGCGCCGACGCCCGGCTGCGCGAGCGCCACTTCGGCCGCTGGCAGGGACTGGCCCTCACCGACGCCGCTGCCCGCTTCCCCGAGGAGTACGCGCGCTGGCGGGCCGGCGACCCGGACCCGGGCGCGGAGATCGAGACCCTCGACGACCTCGGCAAGCGGGTCGGGTCGGCGCTCCAGGACGCGGCCGACCTCGGATCCGGCGGCACCATCGTGGTGGCCACCCACGGCGGCGCGGCCCGGCAGGGCGTCGGTCACCTGCTCGGCTGGGACCACACCGTGCTGCGCACCATCGGCTCCCTGGCCAACTGCCACTGGACCGAGCTGCGCCACGACGACGTCCGGGGTTGGCACCTGCGCGCCCACAATGTCGGGCTGATCGCCCGGCCGACACCCGGCGAAGCGGTCTGAGACAGCTTCCTGGTCATCCGGCCCGGGCACTCGGTCGCGACATCGGCTAGCGTGCCGGGCATGCCCGTCGCGGTCGTCACCGACTCCACCGCCTACCTCCCGCCCGAGCTGGTGCGGGCGCACCGGCTCACCGTGGTGCCCCTGACCGTCGTGCTCAACGGCGCGGAGGGGCTGGAGGGGATCGAGACCTTCCCCGCCGACGCCACCCGGGTGCTCGGCGGCCGGCGGGTCTCGGTCAGCACCTCCCGCCCGGCCCCGGAGCAGTTCGCGCGGACGTACCGGGAACTGCTGGACGCCGGCGCGGACGGCGTGGTGTCGGTGCACCTGTCGGCGGAACTCTCCGGCACCGTCGAGGCGGCCCGGTTGGCCGCCGCCGGGCTGGGCGACCGGGTCGAGGTGGTCGACAGCCGCGCCACCGGCATGGGCCTCGGCTTCCCGGTGCTCGCCGCCGCCACCGCCGCCGCGGCCGGCGCCGACCTTTCCGAGGTACGGCAGGCCGCCCAGGCCACCGTCGACCGCACCACCATCTACTTCTACGTCGACACGCTGGAGTTCCTCCGCCGGGGCGGCCGGATCAACGCCGCCGAGGCGCTGCTCGGCACCGCCCTCTCGGTCAAGCCGATCATGCACATGCCGGACGGCGCGATCGTGGTCCGGGACAAGGTGCGCACCGCCAGCCGGGGCGTGGCCCGCCTGGTCGACCTGGCGGTCGAGGCGGCCGGCGACGCCGAGGTGGACCTCGGGGTGCACCACCTCGCCGCGCCGCAGCGAGCCGAACAGCTCCTCGAAGCGCTCACCGAGCGGCTCGGCGACCGGCTGCACGACACGTACGTCTCCGAGGCCGGCGCGGTGGTCGCCGCCCACGCCGGGCCGGGCCTGGCCAGCGTGGTCGTGCACCGCCGGCCCTGATCTCGGGTGTGTGGACGATGTCTTACGTGGTGACCGGCGGTGGCCGTGGTGTCGGCCGTGCCGTGACGGAACGACTGCTGGACTCCGGAGGCACGGTGGTCGTCGTCGAGCGGGACCCGGACGCCCTGGCGTGGCTGCCGGCGCACTCCGCCGCCGACCGGCTGGTGCCGGTGGTCGGCGACGCGGCGGACGAAGCCGTCGCCGCACACGCCGCCGACCTGGCCGAGGGGGCTGCGCCGCTGGCCGGCTGGGTCAACAACGCGGCGGTGTTCCGGGACGCCTCGGTGCACTCCGCGCCGCCGGCGCAGGTGTGGGACCTCATCGGACTGAACGTGCGCCCGGCCCTGGTCGGCGCGACGACGGCGGTGCGCCGGTTCCTCGCCGCCGGCACCGGAGGCGCGATCGTCAACGTCTCCTCGCACCAGGCCCGCCGGCCGGTGCCGGGCTGCCTGCCGTACGCCACCGCCAAGGCGGCGGTCGAGGGGCTGACCCGGGCGCTGGCCGTGGAGTACGGGCCCCGGGGAGTGCGCACCAACGCCGTCGCGCTCGGCTCGATCCACACCGAGCGGCATGCCGCGTTCCTGGCCGAACGGGAGCCCGCCGAGGTGGAGTGGATTGAGGCGGAGCTGGCCCGGCTGCATCCGGTCGGCCGGGCCGGTCGCGTCGACGAGGTGGCGGAGGCGGTGGCGTACCTGCTGTCGGCGACCTTCGTGAACGGGGTGACCCTGCCGGTCGACGGGGGACGGGCGGTGCTGGGGCTGGACCCGGAGGCCCGCTGACCCTCGCCGGGCCGGCCCCGGCCGACGTCGTGCACCGCGCCTGAGTGTCCGCCGTCACCGGTCACGCGGAGCAGCGCGACCCGGCGGAGCAGCGCGCCTGGCCGGGGCTCTGGACAGCCAGCGCACGCCGTTCAGCAGCACGAACAGCTCCCGCTTCGCCACCGCCGTGCCGCGCGCGTTCAGCTCGTAACCCTCGATCCACGACCAGCCGTGGTACGGATGCCGGTCGGTCAGCTCGCGGATCACCCGCACCACGATCGGTCGGCTGAACTGCACGCTGGCGGCGCGGGTCAGGTACAGCACGTCGCCGGAGCGGAACGTCGGCGCGTCCCGCGATCCGGCCCTGGGCGTCGACCGGCTGGACCAGCGCGACTCCGGGATGCGGTTGTGGGGCCGCCGCCCCGACATCTTCTCTTCCGGCACATCGCTCCCCGGGGTCGAGATCGGGCGGGGCCGCCTCGCCATCCCCTCCGAGGCGACCCCCACGAACGTGGTCGCCGGGCTTCGCCTCCACCGACCACGCCGTTTCGACCAGCCTTGCCGCTCGTGTTGGGATGAATACACTGCGTTGCACTATCCTTTTCAGACGTTCGGATCGTTCCGGGGAGGCTGTGGATGAATCACGCGGTCATCGAAGCGATGTCGGCGGCGGGCGAGACGGCGGACAGCCTCGCTGCTCAGATCGGGGTCGACCCGAAGACGGCAGCCAAGTGGGCGAACCCGGGACGGATCCCACAGACGCGCCACCGAGCCCAGGTCGCCGCGATCCTCGGGCGCGAGATGGAGGACCTTTGGCCGGACGTACTCAAACGACGGGAACCAACCTGGTTGCGTGCGTGGGTCGACTGGGAGCGCGAGGCGGTCGCGCTGCGGTGGTTCGAGCTGGCCTGGGTACCCGGCCTGTTCCAGACCCAGGCTTACGCGCAAGCGACGCTGGCCGGCGAGGCGCTGACCGCGGATGAGGTGGACCAACTCGTCGCCGCGCGCCTCAACCGGCAGGCCGTCCTGCGACGGGAGCGCCCGCCCCTGCTCATCGCCGTCATCGACGAGGCGGTGTTGTACCGCTCGGCCTATGGAGACGCCGCACTCATGGCCGACCAGCTCGACTACCTGATCGAGTGTGCCGCGCTGCCGTCTGTGCAGATCCACGTCGTGCCGAGGGACGTCGGCATGTACGCCGGGCTCGGCGGACCGATCATCCTGGCAGACCTGACCGACGGTCTGCGGGTGGCGCATGTGGACGGCCAGGCTCGTGCGCAGATCATCGAGCAGGGGCCGGAAATTGCTACCCTCGAACGACGGTGGGCGCGCATTGTGGGTGAGGCTCTACCTCGGGCCCAGTCCCTCGACCTCATCAAGAAAGCGGCAGCATCATGGACATGACCGGCGCGCAGTGGCGCAAGAGCACCAAGAGCGGCAACAACGGCGGCTCGTGCGTCGAGGTCGCCGACAATCTCCCGGGCGTCGTCCTCGTCCGGGACACGAAGGACCGCGATGGCGGCACGCTGAGCTTCGGGCCGGCATCCTGGCAGAGCTTCGTGAACCTGGCGAAGTCGATCGGCCCTGTGGGCTGACTCGGATGCGGACGGCGAGCCCCGGCCACCACTGATGGGTGCCGGGGCTTTGCGTTACCCGGATCCCCGTGTGCTGACCACCGGGCCGGGTCTCAATTGGCCGGGGCGGGCAGTTTCACGCGGGCGACGACGCGGAGATCCGCCGCCCCGCATGGCACACCCGGCGGTTCTCTGGTGACCGTCGACAGAGTTATGAATTGGCCGGTCCAGGCCGAAGTTCCGGGCCGGCCTGCCGGCTTCTGAACAGCGCCCGCACCACGGGAGCGATGAAGACGGCTGATGCGATGGTCAGCACCACGGCCACAGGAGCGATGTGCTCCGTCTGCCACTCGGAATCGCCTGCGGTGATAGTCGTTTGATCGACGCCAAAGATGTCCACCGACGACGGCAGCAGCGAGGCCGGGTACCACAGCGGCGCGTATGAGTACGGCAGGCCGACACCATCGTTGAGCGTCCAGTAACCGGCCACGTGGTAGATCAACGCACTGTCGACGACGACCGCCACATCGCAGGCAACCAGGGTCGCGACGCCCAGCAGCACGACGGCGCCTGTGGCGTGCCCCCACCTCGCCAGCCGGTTCGCCAGGAATGCGCCCATGCCGAGGAGCGCCGCCCAGACGCCGGCGGTGAGCGCCTCGATCGGCAGGTACTCGGCACGTGCTCCGTGCGCGAACAGAACAAGGAGCAGCACTGCAACGATCCACAGCAGGCCGAGGCGCTTGGCCATCGACCAGGTTGAACCCATGTCGGGAGGCTACCGTAGATCGACTCGGGTCCTGAACCAGAGACGCTGGCGGCGGGACGGATTCGCCAACAGAGTCCGTCTGGGCGGGGGCTTGGGTCCTGCTACGGCGGACCGGTTGAGGTGGGACGGGCGGCGCCGGGCCCCTGGTGAGCCGTGCTCACCAGCCAGACTGAGCCGGATACGGCAAAGGCCCGACCCCTCGTGATGGAGAGAGTCGGGCCCGCGGTGCCACTTCGGGTATCCCGCCTACGCTGGGGGCTCGTTGTCCATGACGTGTACCCGATCGGGCTCGGGCAGCCGGAGAATGTGCGCCCACCATCGGACGACACCGAGGGCGATCCGCTCGGCCACCGCCTTGTCGTCAGCCACGACCTCGGCGGTCATTCTCGTCCTGCTGGTGCCGTCGATGGTGGCGCTGATCATCCGACCCCTGCGCTCGTCAGGCATCGGGCCGTCAGGCTCCTCGTACGGCTCGACCGGCACGGCAGGGTACTCCACCACCACGATCCACGTCTGACCCTCGTACGTAGCGTCAAGCTGCCCGGGGAAGATGGCGTCCCGCACCCGACGCACGAGGGCAGCGCCGAAGGCCGGCGCAGCTTGGATGATCTGCCAGGCTTGCTTGGTGACGGGGTCCATCTCGGTCCTCTCCGGGCAGGTGAGCATGTGGCGAATCGCCAACCAGTCCTCAATGGTCAGGTTGAGCTTCTTCGGCTCGTCTTCACTCACAGCAAGATCCTCTCACGCGGTCAACAGGATCTGGGCAGGTAGAGCACCGGATGGTGACGCCACCTCGGGCTTGTTCCTGGGCATGTAGCGGCGGGCGGTCGACTAGCTGACGCCAGCCTTAGTCGTCGCCCAGGATCGGCGCGCGGATGCCGGCCGGGCGACGGTACGGGCGGTGTTGGGCCTCGACCGGGGGCCTGCTGATCCGCGGGCTTCACATAGCACGGCCTCGCATGATCAGGCCGTTGTCCACAGGGCTCTGCCTCGTCCACAGGTGGTGACCGTCGGCCGGTGGCGCCGGTCCTTTCCTCCCTAGCCTCGCCGCGTGTCACACGACGAGGAGACGATGGTGCGGCAGCGGCTGTTCCGGCTGGTCCGGGCGGTGCCGTCCGGGGGCGAGGCGTCGCACCTCCCGCCCGCCCCGCCACCCGCCGAACCGGCTCCGGTGTCCCAGTCCGGTCCGGCCGCCGATTCGGCTTCCGCATCCCCGCTCGGCCCGTCCGCCGACCTCGCCGCGTCGTCTCCGTCCGGCCGGCCGCGACGTTCCGCCCCGACGACATCGACTCCCTTGGCGGCCGTTGACGAGGCCGACTACGGGGTGCCGCTACCCGACGAGCACGTTCCCACCGTCGCCCCGGCGTCGCGGTTGCCCGGGCCGGGTGCCTTCGACCCCGGGCGACGTGGCGTGCGGGCGCTCGCCGCCGTAGCGGTGCTCGTGGTGCTCGGGGCCGGCTGCTGGGCCTGGCGGTCCCGGCCGCAGGCCGAACCGGTCCGCCCGGTGGCGTCGGTGTCCGCACCCGAGGTCTCCACCGCACCCGAGGCCACCGCGACCGGCACCGGCGAGCTGGTCGTCGCGGTCGCCGGCAAGGTACGCCGCCCCGGCCTGGTCCGGGTGCCGGCCGGCGCGCGGGTGGCCGACGCGGTGCAGGCGGCCGGCGGTGCGCTCCCCGGTGTGGACGTGGCCCTGCTCAACCCGGCCCGCAAGGTGGCCGACGGGGAGCTGATTTTGGTCGGGGTCGCCGCGCCGCCCGGCCAGCCCGGCGCCGCCGCGCCCCCGGCCGCCGGTGGCCCGGCTGTACCGGGCGGGCTGGTCAACCTCAACACCGCGACGTTGGCGCAGCTCGACGGGCTGCCCGGGGTCGGTCCGGTGCTCGCCCAGCGCATCCTGACCCACCGGGACCAGCACGGCGGCTTCCGCTCGGTCGGTGACCTGCGCCAGGTCGACGGCATCGGCGACGCCCGCTACGAGCAGCTCAAGGACCTGGTGACGGTGTGAGGCCGACGGCGGAAGGCGGGGCGAAGCAGATTCGTGGACCTGCGCACGGCCAGGTGGCGGCGGCTGGGCCGGTCCGTGGCGATGGGTCGGTGTCCGGTGTGGTGGGTGGTCGGCCGGATCGGGGCGGTGGCTCGTCCCTCGGGGTGGAGTCGTCCGGCGAGCCGCCGGACCTGCGGCTCGCCGGCCTGGCGGTGGCCGCGTGGCTCGCGGCGCTGGCCTGCCTGCACCTCACCGCGCCGACCGCGGCGCTGCTCGCCGCCACCGCCGCCGGTCTCGCCGTCCTGGTCACCGCCCATCTGCTCGGCGTGCTCGGCCGTCCGGCCAGGCCCGTCCGCCGGTACGGCTGGATCGTCGTCGCGGTGCTGATCGGGGTGGTCTGCGGCGCCAGCGCCACCGCCGCCCGCCTGCACGTCCGAGACGCCGCCCCGCTGCGCGCCCTGGCCGACGACCGGGTCCGGGTCACCGCCGAGCTGGTGCTCCGCGACGATCCCCGCCCGATCCGGGGCGCTCCCGGTCGGCCGGCGACCCTGCTGGTGACCGCCGAGCTGACCCGCCTGGCCGCTGGCGACGGCCGACGGGTGAGCGCCCCGGTACGGGTACTGGTGCTGGCCACCGACCCAGCCTGGCGCGGGCGGCTGCCGGGGCAGCGGCTCACCGCCGAGGGGCGGCTGACCGCGCCGCGCGGGGGAGACCTGACCGCCGCCGTGCTGATCGTGCCGGGCTCGCCGGTTACGCACGGTCCACCGCCGTGGCTCCAGCGGGCCGCCGGCACGCTCCGCGCCGGCCTGCAACGGGCCTGCGCCCCACTCCCCGACGACCAGGGCGGCCTGCTTCCCGGGCTGGTAGTGGGGGACACCAGCCAACTGCCGGCCACCGTGGAGGAGGACTTCCGGGCCACCGGGATGACCCACCTCAACGCCGTCTCCGGCTCCAACGTGGCGATCGTGGTGGGTGCGGTGCTGCTCCTGGTCCGCTGGGCGCGGGCCGGCCCGGGCGTGGCGGCCGTGCTCTGCGGGCTGGCCCTGGTCGGCTTCGTGATCCTGGTCCGTCCCTCGCCGAGCGTGGTACGGGCCGCGACCATGGGGGCGATCGGGCTGGCCGCGCTGGCCGCCGGGCGGCCCCGGGCGGCGCTGCCCGCGCTGAGCGCCGCGGTGGCTGTCCTGATTTTGGTGGACCCCGAACTGGCCGGGGACGCCGGCTTCGCGCTCTCCGTGCTGGCCACCGGCGGGCTGCTGCTGCTGGCGCCAAGGTGGCGGGACGCGTTGCGGCGGCGGGGCGTACCGGCGGGGCTGGCCGAGGCGCTGGCCGTACCGGCGGCGGCGCAGCTCGCCTGCGGACCGGTGGTGGCCGGCATCTCCGGCACGGTCAGCCTGGTCGCGGTGCCGGCGAACCTGCTGGTGGTGCCCGCTATCGCGCCCGCCACGGTGCTCGGGGTGCTGGCCGCCGCCGTCTCGCCGATCTGGCCGGCCGGCGCCGAGTTCGCCGCCTGGCTGGCGAGCTGGCCGGCCTGGTGGCTGGTGACCGTCGCCCGGGTCGGCGCGCGGTTGCCGGCGGGCACGCTGCCGTGGCCCGGCGGGGTGCCGGGTGCGCTGCTGCTGGCCGGTCTGACCGTGGCGCTGCTGCTCGCCACCCGGCGGCCGGTGGTGCGCCGGCTGGTGGCGGTCGGTACCGCCGCGGTGATCCTCGGGACCCTGCCCGTCCGGATCCTCGCCAGTGGGTGGCCGCCGGCCGGCTGGGTGATCGTCGGCTGCGCGGTGGGCCAGGGCGACGCCCTGGTGCTGCCGGTGGCGGCCGGGCGGGCCGTGGTGGTCGACGCCGGCCCGGAACCGTCCGCCGTGGACGGCTGCCTGCGCCGGCTCGGCGTACGGGAGGTGTCGCTGCTGGTGGTGAGCCACTTCCACGCCGACCACGTGGGCGGTGTCGCCGGGGTCTTCCGGGGGCGGCGCGTGGTCGAGGTACGCACCCCGGGGCTCGCCGAGCCGGCGGCCGGGCGGGACCTCGTCGCCGGCGCGGCGGCCGGCGCCGCCGTACTCGGAGCCGCTGCGGCCGGCTGGTCGTACCGGGCGGGCGGTGTGGAGCTGGTCGCTTTGGGTCCGCCGTATCCGCTGCACGGCACCCGGTCCGACCCGAACAACAACTCCCTGGTGCTGCGCGCCACCGTGGCCGGGGTGCGCATCCTGCTCGCCGGGGACGCCGAGACCGAGGAGCAGCGCGCCCTGCTGGACCGGGTGCCGCCCGCCGGCCTGCGGGCCGAGGTGCTCAAGGTCGCCCACCACGGCAGCGCGTACCAGGATCCGGCGTTCCTCGACGCCGTCCGGCCCGCCGTCGCGCTGGTCGAGGTCGGCGTCGACAACGACTACGGGCACCCCAGCCCAACCGTGCTGGCCCGGCTGGCCCGGGGTGGCGTCCGGGTGCTGCGTACCGACACGGACGGGGACGTGGCGGTGGTGACCGGCAGGCACGGACTGGCGGTGGTAACGCGGGGCGTCGCGCCGGGACGACGGTGACCGCATTGAGGGATCGCCGGATCGAGGCGCATTGTGGGGGTGGGCCCGCATTAACGTAAATGTCTGGATTTGCGCTGAGTGCGGGGTCCGCCGTCACAGCCGCCGATGACCAGGCACGATCCCCCGGTGGACCGTGCCAAGATGGGCGGCGTGACCGCCGCCAGCCTCCCTCCCATTCTGCTCGTCCTCGGCGACGAGGAGCTGCTCGCCACGCGCGCGGTGACGGAAGCGGTGGCGAAGGTCCGCAGCGTCGACCCCGACGTGGACGTCCGCGAGTACCAGGCCGGGTCGCTGACGGTCGGCGAGATCGCCGAGATGCTCAGCCCTTCGCTCTTCGGCGGGCGGCGGGTGCTGGTGCTCCGGGCCGGCCAGGACGCCCGGAAGGATCTCGCGACCGCGCTGATCGCGTACGCGAAGAACCCCGACCCGGACGTCCAGTTGGTGGTGCTGCACCTGGGCGGGGCGAAGGGCAAGGCGTTCGCCGACGGGCTGAAGGCGTCCGGCGCCACCGTGGTGCCCGCGATGAAGCTCAAGGGTCACCGGGAGCGGGTGGCGTTCGTCCGGGACGAGATCCGCCGCAGCGGCGGGAAGTGCACCGAGGACGCCGCCGAGGCGCTGATCGCCGCTGTCGGCGGGGACCTGCGGGACCTGGCCGCAGCCTGCTCCCAGCTGATCGCCGACACCGACGGGCGGATCGGCGCCGACACGGTGGCCCGGTACTACCGGGGCCGGGTCGAGGTGACCGGCTTCACGGTCGCCGACGCGACCATGATCGGTGACGTCCCGGGGGCGCTGGAGGCACTGCGCTGGGCCCTGCACGTCGGGGTCGACCCGGTGCCGATCGCCGATGCCCTCGCCGACGGGGTGCGCACCGTGGCCCGGGTCGCCGCCGCCGGCCGGGGCGACCCGTACCAGCTCGCCAGCACCCTCGGCATGCCCGCCTGGAAGATCAAGAACGCGCAGCAACGGGCCCGGGGCTGGACCCCGGAGGGCCTGGTCGAGGCGATGCGGGCCGCCGCCGAGTGCAACGCGGCGGTCAAGGGCGGCGCGGACGACCGGGCGTACGCGCTGGAGAAGGCGGTCTTCTCCGTCGCGGCCGCCCGGCGGGGCGGCGCCCGGTGACCGGCCCCACCCGGACGGCGTGGAGCACCGTGCCCGGCGAGGACGAGCGGTACCGCCCGCTCTACGCCCGGGCGCTCGGGCTGCGCGTCGTCAACCCGGGTGGGGTGCTCTGCTTCCTCTTCTTCGAAGGCGCGGTGGCGCTCGCCGTGCTGCTCGCCCTGGCCGAGCTGGTGAGTTGGTGGGCGGTGGTGGTGCTGCCCGCCGCCGTGGCCCTGATGGTCAAGCTCAACGACATGGTGGCCGAGCGGGTCGTCCGCTCGGCGGCGCTCGTGCCGGAGCAGGAACGGGACCGGTTCCGGCGGCAGATGGAGCCGGTCGTCGGGCGGGCGCGGGTGCCCCGCACCCTGCCCGGCATGGTGGTCGCCACCGAGCCCTCGCGCGCTCCGGTGTGGCAGCGGCAGCAGGCGCACTGGTCGCCGGAGCTGCGCCGGCCCGCCGGCCCGGACGGCCACCCCGCCGACCGACCCTGACCTGATCGACCCCGTCTGCGCGGCATCTCTGCCGTGGTCGCTGCCGGCCGCCCGCCCACTCGCGGTCAGTCGGATCGTGAACGCCGCGTCACCCGGTGCGGGCGAGAGGGCACCGAGGCGCACGGAGTGGTGGGCACCTGTGATCGTCTCCGCTTGCGGCGTGTCGCGCTGTCCGAGCGGCGGCGATACCGCGACACGCCGCAAACGGAGTGGACCAACCGCGTCACCCGGTGCGGGCAGGGGACGTCGACGCGCACGGAGCGGCGGGCGGCTGTGATCGTCTCCGTTTGCGGCGTGTTGCGGTGTCCGAGCACGGCGATACCGCGACACGCCGCAAACGGAGTGGATCAGGCGAGGTCAATCGAGGCGTGACGGCGGGTGGGAAGACTCCACGCGGCACCGACGCCCGAGCGCGGCGCCAACACCCAGCCGGCGGGCGGACGCAGGGCGGGGCCGTCCAAGTGTCGGAGGGCGGACAGCCTGAAGCCCCGGGCATAGCCCGGGGCTTCAGGTCAGGTCTGAGGTCGCTCGGTCAGGCCGAGAGCGAGCCGACGCGCTTCGCGATCGCCGACTTCCGGTTCGCCGCCTGGTTGGCGTGGATGACGCCCTTGCTGGCGGCCTGGTCCAGCTTGCGGGCCGCGTCACGCATGAGAACGGTGGCCTTCTCGGCGTCACCGGCCTCCGCAGCCTCGTTGAACTTCCGGATGGCGGTCTTCAGCGACGACTTGACCGACTTGTTACGCAGCCGGCGCTTCTCGTTCTGCCGGTTGCGCTTGATCTGGGACTTGATGTTCGCCACGCGACAGCCTCGTCTTGATAGCTCGGTTTGGTCTGCTTCTGCGCGCGACAAGCAGGCGTCATCGCTGCGCGAAGAGCCAGGTTACCAGGTCGGCCGGGACGAGCCAAAACGACTCAGCTCCAGCCCTGCCGAACGGCCAGCCAGCGCAGCGCCTGCTCCCCGCTGAACCGCTGGTGCGCGCCCAGGTGCGGAGAGACCGCCGGTGCGGGGTGCGGGACAGGTGGGGCCGGTGGTGGGCCGGCGGCGGCGGAGGTGAGGTAGTAGCCGGCCAGTGCGGCCAGCGTCACGTCGAGGGCGTCCGGCGGGGCGCCGGCTGTGGCCGGATGGCCGGCGAAGATCGCGTCCACGGGCAGCCCGTCGGCGTACCCGGTGATCAGCAAGCCGGCCAGGTCGAACCAGGCGGGGCCGTGGCAGACCCAGTTCCAGTCGCAGAACCAGGCCCGCCCGCCGGCGTCGAGCAGCACGTTGTCCACCCGCAGGTCGCCGTGGACCAGGCCGCGGCCGGCGGCGGCGTACCCGGGCAGCCGGGACTCCAGCGCGACCAGCTCGGGCAGGCGGCCGTGCGCGGCGGCCGGCATCGGTGGCGCCGGTTCGCGCCCGGCGGCCACCTCGCCCCACCAGAGGATGTCGTCGCGGGCCAGGTCCGTCAGGCGGGGCAGGTCGAGGGCGACCAGCGCGGCGGGCGGGTCGGCCAGCGCGGCGGCCAGCTCGGCGTACCCGGCGAGGACGGCGTCCAGCTCGATCCGGTCCCAGGGCAGCCGGGGCGTGCGGCCGTCGACGGCGTCCAGGGCGAGCGCGTACCAGCCGGACGCGGTCAGCGCCCAGCGTGGGCGGGGGACCGGCAGGCCGGCCGGGAGTCGGGCGAGGACTGCCGACTCCCGGGCGTACCAGTCGGCCAGGTGCCGCTGGTGGGTCAGGTCGGCGGCCTTGACGAAGATCCGGCGGCCGTCCGCGCCGGTCAGCAGGGCGGCGAACCCGCCGGTGAAGCCCGCTGTCGCGGTACGCGCCGACATCACCGGCGCGCCGAGCCGGTCCGCCACCGCGGCGCGCAGCCCGGCGGGCAGCGCCGACCAGTCCGGCCGGACGGCGGTGGCGTGGTACGGCACCGGGAGCGCGGGCACGCCACCATGCTGCCCCCGCCGGTGCGCCCCCGCCCAGCCGCGTGGCCCGTCCCAGCTGCCTGTCGTACCGCGCTGGCAGCATCCGGCCCGTGCGCATGGACGAGTTCTGGGAGTTGATCGAGCGGTCCGCCGCCGTCACCGCCAGCGGAGACGAGCGGTTGGCCTGGCTCACCGACCGGCTGGCGGAGCGGCCCGCCGGCGAGGCGGTGGACTTCGCCGTCCGGCTCGACGAGATGCGGGGCCGGGTCGACACCTGGCGGCACTGGGGCGCGGCGCTGCTGATCTGCGGTGGCCTCTGCCCCGACGACGGCTTCCACTACTTCCAGGCCTGGCTGGTCGGGCTCGGCCGGGCGGCCTTCGAGCGGGTCGCCGACGACCCGGACGCGCTCGCCGACCTCCCGCAGGTACGTCGCCTGGCCGGGCGGCACCCGCGCGAGTGGGCGGAGGACGAGTGGCCGGAGTGGGAGTGCCTGGACTACGTCGCGGACGAGGCGTACGAGCGGGTCACCGGCGAGGAGGAGGGCCTGGACGAGGCCGTCGAGGCCCGGGGGCGGGAGCTGAGCTCTTCGCCCGACCGCGTCGACGAGCGGTGGGATCTCGGCGACCGGGCCGAACTGGCCCGCCGGTACCCGCGACTCGCCGCCATGTTCCCGCTGCCGGATCGTGCCCGGGAGCGGGTCTGGGAGACTGCCAGGCCATGAGGACCGACGACTTCTGGCAGCTGATCGACGAGGCGCGGGCCGGCGCCGGGGGAGAGGGCGACGCGGTCGCCGCCCGCGCGGTCGCCCTGCTGGCCGAGCGGGACCCGGAGGACATCGTCGGGTACGCGCGCCACCAGCAGCGGGTGCTCTCCGCCTCCTACCGGGTCGACCTCTGGGGCGCGGCCTACCTGATCAACGGGGGCGCCTCGGACGACGGTTTCGAGTACTTCCGGGGCTGGTTGATGACCCAGGGCCGGGCGGTGTTCGCCCGGGCGGTGGGGGACCCGGACTCCCTGGCGGAGCTGCCCCGGGTGCGGGCCGCCGCGCTCAGCGGCGAGGAGTTCGAGTGCGAGGACATGCTCGCGGTGCCGTGGGAGGCGTACCGGAAGGCGACCGCGACCGAGCTGCCGGCGGAGCGGGACCCGGTCGTGGTGCCCGACCTCAACGACTTCTGGGACTTCGACGACGAGGACGAGGCCCGGCGCCGGCTGCCCCGGCTGGCCGCGCTCTTCGTCGAGCCGCCGGAGGAGTGACCCGCTGGCCCCCCGCCCCGCCCCGCCCCTCCCCGCCCCTCCCGCGATCTTGCACTTTCTGCCCTGACTTTTCGGTCATAAGGCGCACATCGAGGGCCATAAGTGCAAGATCGCGGGAGGGGCGGGGCGAGGGCGGAGAGGAGGGGAGGGGGTTTTCCACAGGGGGGTTCGGAGGCGGCCGGGTCGAGCGCCGCCACGGGCCGGCCGGGCCGTGGGAGGAGTGACCCGGCCCAGCCGGGGAAGGCCGGGGTGGGCCGCCCGGCGGTGAGCCGCGGCACCCAGGTGTGATCGGACCGCGTCCCGAGCGACGTGGGAGCATAGAGGGGGCCGGCGGCGCGCCGGCCCGCTCACGTCAGCCGACCAGAACGGACCGCTGTGCCACCGAAGCTCGATCCCGGCGCGAACGCTCCTGGTTCCACCGACCCGGCGCGCATCCGGAACTTCTGCATCATCGCCCACATCGACCACGGGAAGTCGACCCTGGCCGACCGGATGTTGCAGCTCACCGGCGTGGTCGACCCCCGGCAGATGCGCGCGCAGTACCTCGACCGGATGGACATCGAGCGCGAGCGCGGCATCACCATCAAGAGCCAGGCCGTCCGCATGCCGTGGACCATCCGGGAGGGCGACCGGGCCGGCGAGCACGCCGTGCTCAACATGATCGACACCCCGGGCCACGTCGACTTCACCTACGAGGTGTCCCGCTCGCTGGCCGCCTGCGAGGGCGCCGTCCTGCTGGTCGACGCCGCGCAGGGCATCGAGGCGCAGACGCTGGCCAACCTCTACCTGGCGCTCGAGAACGACCTGCACATCATCCCGGTGCTCAACAAGATCGACCTGCCGGCCGCCCAGCCGGAGAAGTACGCCGAGGAGCTGGCCCACCTGATCGGTGGCGACCCGGCGGACTGCATCAAGGTCTCCGGCAAGACTGGCGAGGGCGTGCCGTACCTGCTCGACGAGATCGTCCGGCAGTTCAAGCCGCCGGTCGGCAACGCCGACGCGCCCGCCCGGGCGATGATCTTCGACTCGGTGTACGACGTCTACCGGGGCGTGGTCACCTACGTCCGGGTGATCGACGGGCGGATCAGCGCGCGCGACCGGATCAAGATGATGTCCACCGCCGCGGTGCACGAGCTGCTGGAGATCGGCGTCATCTCGCCGGAGATGGTGAAGGCCGACGCCCTGGGGGTCGGCGAGGTGGGTTACCTGATCACCGGCGTGAAGGACGTCCGCCAGTCCCGGGTCGGTGACACGGTCACCATCAACTCGCGGCCGGCGACCGAGGCGCTGGGCGGTTACAAGGACCCGAAGCCGATGGTCTACTCCGGCCTCTACCCGATCGACGGCTCGGACTACCCCAACCTGCGTGAGGCGCTGGACAAGCTCAAGCTCAACGACGCCGCGCTCGACTACGAGCCGGAGACCTCGGGGGCGCTCGGCTTCGGCTTCCGTTGCGGCTTCCTCGGCCTCCTGCACATGGAGATCATCCAGGAGCGGCTGGAGCGGGAGTACAACCTAGACCTGATCTCCACCGCGCCGAACGTGGTCTACCGGGCCATCACCGAGGACGGCCAGGAGATCGTGGTGACCAACCCGAGCGAGTACCCCACCGGCAAGATCGCCGAGGTGTACGAGCCGGTCGTGCGCGCCACCGTGCTGACCCCGAACGACTACGTCGGCGCGGTGATGGAGCTCTGCCAGGGCCGCCGGGGCAGCCTGCTCGGCATGGACTACCTCTCCGCCGACCGGGTGGAGCTGCGCTACACGCTGCCCCTCGCGGAGATCATCTTCGACTTCTTCGACCAGTTGAAGAGCCGCACCAAGGGCTACGCCTCGTTGGACTACGAGCCCTCCGGCGAGCAGGCGTCCGACCTGGTCAAGGTCGACATCCTGCTGCACGGCGAGCCGGTGGACGCGTTCAGCGCGATCGTGCACAAGGACAAGGCGTACAACTACGGGGTCACCATCGCGGCCAAGCTGCGCAACCTGATCCCGCGCCAGCAGTTCGAGGTGCCGATCCAGGCCGCCATCGGCAGCCGGGTGATCGCGCGGGAGACCATCCGGGCGATCCGCAAGGACGTGCTCGCCAAGTGCTACGGCGGTGACATCAGCCGTAAGCGCAAGCTGCTGGAGAAGCAGAAGGAAGGCAAGAAGCGGATGAAGATGGTCGGCCGGGTGGAGGTCCCCCAGGAGGCCTTCATCGCCGCCCTCTCCTCCGACTCCGGCGACGCCAAGGCGCCGGGCAAGAAGTAGCGCGACGGCCGACGGCCGGCATCCTCCTGCGGGGGTGCCGGCCGTTTCGCGTGCCCGCCGCCGGACCGTACCCGGGAAATTTCCGGTGGCCGCCGCGGCCCTGCCCGGTGCCGGCCCATGCGGCCTGAGCTGCGGGTTTGCCGTGCTGCGCGGCAATCGACGCGGGGGTTGCGTATCGACAGGGGGCGACAGCCGTTTCGCTGAGTCGGTTTGGATTTTCGGACGGTCGGGAATCTAGCGGTCACGACAGGAACCACACACACCGTGTGACTCAATCTTCAGAAGGAGGGCGACCGTGGAGCTCACCGTTTGGGGCATCATCACCGCGATCGTTGTTGGTCTCATCGTCGGCGCTCTGGGCCGCCTGGTCGTGCCGGGCCGTCAGAACATGCCGATCTGGCTGCACATGCTGATCGGTGTCGGCGCGGCCCTGCTGGGCACCGTGCTGGCGCGGGCCATGGGCATCGCGACCGAGACCGCCGGCATCGACTGGATGGAGCTGCTGGTGCAGGTTGTGCTGGCCGCCATCGCCGTGGCCCTGGTGGCCGGCGTGGGTCGTCGCCGCAGCGTCACCCACCGGTAATCCAGCGCAGCGCACGCTCAGCGGGCGCCCGTACCCCTCGGGGGCGGGCGCCCGCTCGCGTCCGCGCCCGGAATCCCGGCCCACCGCCCGCTCACGTCCGCTTCTCAGCGACGGCTGCGACGAAAGTGCAGGTCACGGCGAGCCTCGACCAGATCGTCCCCGGAGTCGGTTTGGGAAATCGCGGGATCGGGAACCTATCGATCACGCCAAGAATCACACATCGTGTGTCATACCTACAGAAGGAGGACGGTCGTGGAGCTCACCGTCTGGGGCATCATCACCGCCATCGTCGTCGGTCTCATCGTCGGCGCGCTGGGCCGCCTGCTCGTGCCGGGTCGGCAGAACATGCCGATCTGGCTGCACATGCTGATCGGTATCGGCGCGGCCCTGCTGGGCACCGTGCTGGCGCGGGCCATGGGCATCGCCACCGAGACCGCCGGCATCGACTGGATGGAGCTGCTGGTCCAGGTCGTGCTCGCCGCCATCGCCGTGGCCCTGGTGGCCGGCGTGGGTCGCCGCCGCAGCGTCACCCACCGGTAAGCAGCGACAACGCTCTTCGACGGGCGCCCGACCCTGAGGTCGGGCGCCCGTCCGCGCCCGTCCGCGTACCCGGAACGGGTCTGCTCCCCGACCCGCCGGCTGCGGTACCGTCGCCTCGCCCGCAACCCGCCCCTGTCGTAAAGGAATTTTTCCTACTAGGGTGCGGCAGAGAAGGTTACTGCCAGACGGCGCGAGGGAGAAGTGGCGTGAACAGGTGGAAGCGGCTGGCTCCGGTCACCGCCGTCGTGGCCTCGGCCGCGATGGTGCTCGCCGGTTGCGGGGGCTCCGGCGACGACGAAGCGGCCGACAAGAGCAAGCTCACGGTCTGGATGATGGGCGAGGGCAGCGACGCCCAGACGAAGTTCCTCGACGGCGTCGAGACCGAGTTCCGGCAGAAGCACCCCGACACCGACGTGGTCGTCCAGTACATCCCCTGGCTGGAGGCGCCGAAGAAGTTCCAGGCGGCGCTCGCCGGCGGTGAGGGGCCGGACATCACCGAGCTGGGCAACACCGAGACCCAGGGCTGGGCGGCCCAGGAGGCGCTCGCCGACGTCACCGGGAAGATGTCCGGCTGGGCGGAGAGCAAGGACATCCTGCCCGACCTGGTGAAGAACGCCCAGCTCGACGGCAAGCAGTACGGCGTCCCGTGGTACGCCGGCGTCCGCGGCATCTACTACCGCACCGACTGGTTCGCCGAGGCCGGCGTGAAGACGCCGACCAACTGGGACGAGCTGGTCGCCACCGCCAAGGCCGTGCAGGCCAAGAAGCCGGGCACCTACGGCATCGCGCTGCCGGGCAACTCCGAGCTGCCCTTCTACTCGTTCCTCTGGGGCGCCGGCGGCGAGATCGCCACCAACCAGGGCGGCACCTGGAAGTCCGGTTACACCACCCCGGAGGCGCAGAAGGCGGTCAAGTTCTGGACCGACCTGGTCACCGTGCACAAGGTCGCCCCGCCGGCCGCCGCCGGCTGGAACGAGATCGACGCCCGCACCCAGTTCGCCACCGGCAAGGCGGCGATGGCCTTCGGCGGTAGCTGGCAGGGCGGCGCCATCAAGAAGGACAACCCCGACATCGAGAAGGTCTGGGGCACCTTCCCGATCCCCGGCCCGGACGGCAAGCCGGCCCCGGCGTTCGCCGGCGGCTCGGACGTCGCCCTCTGGAAGGACAGCAAGAAGCAGGACCTGGCGTGGGACTACCTCACCGTCCTGCTGAACAAGAAGAACGCGAAGACCTTCGCCAGCAGCCTCAACTTCTTCCCGGTCTACTCCGACCTGGTCAGCGGCGGTGAGTACGCCAACGACAAGGTCATGGCCGCGTTCGCCACCACCATGCAGAACACCAAGGTCACCCCGCTGACCCCGAAGTGGGTGGAGGTCAGCCGCACCAAGACGGTGACCCAGGCGATGAACAGCTCGGTCATGAAGGGGCAGAAGACGGTCGAGCAGGCCACCGCTGACGCCGCCGCCGAGATGGAAGGCATTTTGAACAAGAAGTGAGCTTACTGACCAAGAACACCGGGACTGCCGCCGTGCGGAAGACCTCCGCACGGCGGCGGCCCCGCGTGGACCGCCTGCCGTACCTGCTCCTGCTGCCCTGCCTGGTGGTCATCGGGGTGCTGCTGCTCTGGCCGCTCGGCCAGGTGGTGGCGATGTCGTTCTACAAGCTGGACAGCGTCCGGCAGCTGCGCGGCGACCGCGAGTGGCCGTGGGTGGGGCTGGGCAACTACACCCAGATCCTCGGTGACCCGTTCTTCCGTACGGTGCTGCGCAACACGGTGCTCTTCGCCGCCGCGAACGTGGTGCTGACGATGATCCTCGGCACCCTGGTCGGGCTGCTGCTCCACCGGCTCGGCCGGCGGATGGCCACCTTCGTGGCGAGCTGCGTCATGCTCGCCTGGGCCACCCCGGCACTGACCGGCACGATCGTCTGGAAGTGGATCTTCGACGACACCAGCGGGCTGGTCACCTGGCTGTTCAACAAGTTGCCCGACGGGCTGTCGACCGCGCTCTTCGGCCGCAGCGACTGGACCGGGTACGGCTGGTTCAACTCGCCGCTGCTCTTCTTCGCCATCCTCACCCTGGTGGTGGTCTGGCACTCGTTCCCGTTCATCGCGGTGAGCGTGCTCGCCGGGCTCAAGAGCGTGCCGAGCGAGCTGCACGAGGCGGCCCGGGTCGACGGGGCCGGGCCGTGGAAGGTGTTCTGGAAGATCACCTTCCCGTTGCTGCGGCCGGTCTTCGGGATCCTGATCGTGCTCAGCACCATCTGGGACTTCAAGGTCTTCACCCAGCAGTTCGTACTGGCCGGCGGCACCCAGGACCGGCCGACGTTCATGCTCTCCATCTACTCGTACGCCGAGGCATTCTCGCCGCCGCCCAAGTACGGCGTGGGCTCCGCGATCGCGGTCATCCTCACCCTGATCCTGCTGGTGGTGACCGGTCTCTACGTCCGCATGGTGCTCAAGCAGGAGGAGGACGCGTGAGGCGCGGCGCGATGGTGAAGCGGGTCGCCCTCAACGGCGCGGGCCTGCTGGTGGCGCTCTTCGCCGCCTTCCCCGTCTACTGGATGGTCGCCACGTCGCTGAAGCCCAACCGGGAGATCTTCTCGTCGACGCCCCGGCCGGTGCCGGCCGAACCGACCCTGGAGCACTACCGGGAGATCCTCACCGGCAACCTGATCCCGGGCGTGACGTTCGCCGACTTCTTCCTCAACAGCGCTCTGGTGGCGGTGAGCACGGTGCTGCTCAGCGGCCTGGTCGCGCTGCTCGCGGCCACCGCGGTGGCCCGGTTCCGCTTCACGCTCCGGACCAGCTTCCTGATCATGCTGCTGGTGGTGCAGATGATCCCGCTGGAGGCGCTGGTCATCCCGCTGTTCCTGATGATCCAGCGGCTCGGTCTCTACAACACCCTGCCCAGCCTGATCCTGACCTACCTCGGCTTCTCGCTGCCGTTCGCGGTCTGGATGCTGCGCGGTTTCGTGGCCGCGGTGCCCAAGGAGCTGGAGGAGGCCGCGGCGATCGACGGAGCCAGCCGGGCCCAGATCTTCCGCCGGATCCTCTTCCCGCTGGTGGCGCCGGGCCTGGTCGCGACCAGCATCTTCTCCTTCATCACCGCCTGGAACGAGCTGATCTTCGCGTTGACCTTCGTCAACGACCAGGACCGGTACACCCTGCCGGTGGCGATGACCTTCTTCTTCGGCCGGGACGACACCGCGTGGGGGTCCGTGATGGCCGCCTCGACGCTGTTCACCCTGCCGGTGATCGTCTTCTTCCTGCTGGTGCAGCGCCGGATGGTCTCCGGGCTGGTCGCCGGCGCCGTCAAGGGCTGAGCCGACGGCGGATCGGCGGGTGCCCCGGACCCGGCGTCCACGGCTAGGCTCTGCGCCATGACGGGCAGGCTGGCGGCGGTGAACCTCGGCGTGGTGACCGAGGCGGAGTGGGCGGGCGACGCGAGCGGCCGCACCGGCATCGACAAGCGACCGGTCGACGGTCCGGTGCTGCTGCGCGCCGACGGGGTGGCCGGGGACTTCATCGGCGAGCGGGCCCACCACGGCGGCCCCGACCAGGCGGTCTACGCGTACGCGGGGGAGGACGCCGAGTGGTGGTCGGCGGAGCTGGGGCGCACCGTCCCGCCCGGCGGGTTCGGCGAGAACCTGACCACCTCGGCGGTGGACGTGACCGGGGCGGTCATCGGCGAGCTGTGGGCGATCGGCTCGGCGGTGCTCCAGGTGACCAAGCCGCGTACCCCCTGCACCACCTTCGCCGGGTTCTGGGGCGTACCCGACCTGATCAAGCGGTTCACGGTGCGGGCGGCGCCCGGGGCGTACCTGCGGGTGCTGCGCGAGGGGGAGGTCGGCGCGGGCGACCCGGTCGAGGTCGTGGACCGGCCCGCGCACGGGGTCACCATCGGCGAGGTGTTCCGGGCGATGAACCTCGAACCGGAACTGCTGCCCCGGCTGCTGGACGCCGCCGAGCTGCCGGAGCCGGTCCTGAAGAAGGTCCGTCGCCGGGTGGCCGGCACCCGCCCCTGACCCGTCAGCCCTCGGCGAAGACCTCCGCCAGCACCTGGCCGTCGGCCGGGCGGCCGTCGGAGACCTTGGCCCAGGTGCCGTCCTCGGCGGTCCACTCCAGGCCGGCGAAGCGGACCCGCTTCACCCCGTGGTCGGGCGCGTGCGACACCAGCCAGTGGGCGTACCGCCAGCCGTCGCGACGGTCGGCGGCGGGCACGGTGAGCCCGCTCAGCGCGGCCACCGTGCCGGTGCCCGGCAGCCCCCAGTCCAGGGTCAGGCCACGGGTCAGCGCCGCCGCGGCCGCCTCGCCCCGCATCACCGGCGTCCGGCTCACCGTGCAGGCCACCGCGCCGGTCGCCTCGCCGAGCAGCGCCCGGGTCAGCACCTCGGACTCGTCCGCCCACTTCTGGTACGCCGTCGGGAAGGCCGACCGCTGGACCGCCTGGGCCGCGTCGGTGACCCGCATCTCCTCCCAGCCGCGCACCTTCTTCAGCGCGGCGTAGAAGCGGTTGGCCGCGTACCGCTGGTCGCGGATCTGCTGCGGGGTGCCCCAGCCCTGGCTCGGCCGCTGCTGGAACAGGCCGATCGAGTCCCGGTCGCCGCCGGCAAGGTTGCGCAGGCCCGACTCCTGGTACGCGGTGGCCAGCGCGACCACCACCGCCCGCTCGGGCATCTCGCGCTGGATGCCGATCGCCGCGATCGTCGCCGCGTTCGCCATCTGGTCGGCGTCGAGCAGCACCGTGCCGTCGGCCTGGACGGTGCAGGTGCGGCTGGCCACGGGGAGCCGGAGCTGGCCGCCGAGCTGACGGACGACGACCCAGACTCCGAGAAGAGCGACGACCGCGAAGACGACACCGACTGCGACAATTGCCCGACTTCGCACCCGCACCTCCTGTTTCACGGTCATCCCCAGCGTACGTGCCCGAAAAGGCGAGCCGGGTCGGCCGACCGGTTCACCTTTCCGGGAGCAAACGAAAGAAAGGCCCCGAACCGGTGCTACCGCGCCCCGTCTGCCGGACCACCGTCCAGAGCGGCCACCCATCGAGCCAATCTTTTCTCGCGGAAGGCGAGCACGCCCTCGCGGCCCTCCTCGGAGAGGAAGTAGCCGGTGGAGAGGGCGGACAGCTCGGCGATCTCGCCGCGCAGGTCGGTGGGGGCCGGGCGGCGCAGCAGGCCCTTCGCCCCGGCCAGCGCCCCCGGCGCGCCGCGCACCAGCGAGGCGCAGTAGCGCTCCACCGCCGCGTCCAGCCCGTCCGCCGGCACCGCCGCGGTCACCAGGCCGATCTCGGCGGCCCGCCGGCCGTCGAAGGTGTCCCCGGTCAGGTAGAGCTCGGCCGCCGCGCGCGGGTGCAGCCGGGGCAGCACCGTGGCGGAGATGACCGCCGGGATCACCCCGATCCGCACCTCGGTGAAGGCGAACGTCGCCTCCTCGGCGCAGACCGCCAGGTCCGCCGCCGCGATCAGGCCCAGCCCGCCGGCCCGCGCCGGCCCGGCCACCTTCGCCAGCACCGGCTTCGGGCACTCCCAGACCGCCGCCAGCACGTCGCCGAGCATCCCGGCCGGCACGCTCCCGCTGGCGTACGCGGCGGCCGTCTCCTTCAGGTCCGCGCCGGAGCAGAAGACCGGCCCGGTGTGGTCCAGCACGATCACCCGTACGGCGTCGTCGGCGACCGCCGCGGCGATCCCGGCCAGCAGCTCGGTCATCAGGGCCGTGGAGAGCGCGTTGCGGTTGTGCGGGCTGTCCAGGGTGAGGGTGGTCACCCCACGGGCCGTGGCGACCCGCACGAGGCGGTCGGGAGAGGTCATGCCGGGCACACTAGTGGCCATGCCCGGCGTCCTTCCAGAAGGCGAGACCGTCCCCGTCGACGGGTCGCTGCCCGCCACCGCCCTGAGCGCGGTCGGCGCGCGCGGCTTCGGCGTGTACGTCCACGTGCCGTTCTGTGCCAGCCGCTGCGGCTACTGCGACTTCAACACCTACACGGCGGCCGAGCTCGGCGGCGGCGCCGACCGGGAGTCGTACGCCGACACCGTGCTGGCCGAGCTGGCGCTGGCCGCCCGGGTCCTCGGCGACACCCCGCCGCCCCGGGTGGACACCGTCTTCGTCGGCGGTGGCACGCCGACCCTGCTCCCCGCCGACGACCTGGCCCGCATCCTGGACGGCATCGACCGCACCTGGGGGCTGGCCGCCGACGCCGAGGTGACCACCGAGGCCAACCCGGAATCGGTCACGCCCGAGTCGCTGCGCACCCTGCGCGCGGCCGGCTACACCCGGATCTCGCTGGGCATGCAGTCCGCCGCGCCCGGGGTGCTGGCGATCCTCGACCGCCGGCACAGTGCCGGCCGGGCGGTCGCCGCCGCGCTGGAGGCCCGCGAGGCCGGGTTCGACCACGTCAACCTGGACCTGATCTACGGCACGCCGGGGGAGAGCGCGGCGGACTTCGCCGCCAGCCTCGACCAGGTGGTCGCCGCCGGGGTGGACCACGTCAGCGCGTACGCCCTGATCGTGGAGGACGGCACGCGGCTCGCCGCCCGGATGCGGCGCGGCGAGCTGCCGTACCCGTCGGACGACGTGGCGGCGGACCGGTACCTGGCCGCGGAGGCCGCCCTCGGCGCGGCCGGCTTCTCCTGGTACGAGGTCTCCAACTGGGCCCGCTCCGAGGCGGCCCGGTGCCGGCACAACCTGCTCTACTGGACCGGCGCGGACTGGTGGGGCCTCGGCCCGGGGGCGCACAGCCACGTCGGCGGGGTGCGCTGGTGGAACGTCAAGCACCCCACCGCGTACGCGAAGCGCCTGGCCGCCGGGGAGTCACCCGGCCTGGCCCGGGAGGTGCTGACCGCCGGCGAGGCGCACATGGAGGACGTCATGCTCCGGCTGCGGCTCGCCTCCGGCCTGCCGCTGGACGCCCTCGACGCGGCGGGTCGGGCGGGTGCCGGGCGGGCGCTGGCCGACGGCCTGCTGGACCCGGCGGGGCACGCGGCGGGGCGGGCGGTGCTCACCCTGCGCGGGCGGCTGCTGGCCGACGCCGTGGTCCGCGACCTGCTGCCCTGATCCCGCGCGGCCCGGCCGGCCCGGGTGGGCCGGCCGGGACCGGTCACTTCTTGAAGGCGTAGCTCGCCGGGTAGCGGTAGACCACACCCTCGGTGGCCTTCACCCCGCCGATGATGCCGAAGATGATCGGCACCAGGGCGGTCAGGATCGGGATGAAGAAGAGCACCCCGCAGGTGACGATGGCCAGGACGAAGCCGATGATGTTGGCGATCGCCCAGGTGATCTGGAAGTTCAGCGAGGCCGTGGCGTGCGCCCGCACCGTCGGGGACTGCTGGCCCTTGGCGGAGAGCGCGATCAGCGGCGCCACCCAGCCGAGCAGGCTGCCGCCGACGATCACGCCGACCGGGCCACCGAAGTGCGCGACCAGCGACCAGGTCTTGTCGTCGTCGGTGGCGTAGCCGCCCGGGGCGCCGTAGCCGCCGCCGGGAGCGCCGTACCCGCCGGCGGTCGGATAGCCGACGCCCGGCGCGGAGTAACCACCCGGCGGTGGGTAGCCACCCGGCGGTGGGTAGCCACCCGGCGGTGGGTAGCCGCCCGACGGCGGTTGGTCACCGGTGGGTGGCGGATAGCCACCGGGCGGGGGATAGCCGCCCGCCCCGGGTGCCCCGGACAGTGGTGCGGTGGGCGGCTCGTACGACGAGCCGGACGGGGCGGTCGGGTCCGGGCGGTCGCCGGGGTCCCCCGCTCCGGGAGGGCGAGGTGGTTCAGTCATGGACGTCACGGTAGGGGTTGCCGGCAAGCCATCACCAGAGCGACACCGCCCCGGATGTCCGGATGATCGGCCCTGGCGCGCCGCCCGGGTGGCGGGGCGCACCCGTGGTCCGTCGCTGATCATCGCGTCAGCGGGGACGCCGACGTAGACTGGCACTCGCTACAGTCGAGTGCCAGTGCGCTCGCCCGGGGCGCCTCAGCCGCTCCGGGCCGACGTGCGTCAGGAGGTGGGGAGATGGGTCTCGACGACCGCAAGCTCGCCGTGCTGCGCGCGATCGTCGAGGACTACGTCGCCACGCAGGAGCCGGTCGGCAGCAAGGCCCTGGTCGAGCGGCACCAGCTCGGCGTCTCGCCGGCCACGGTGCGCAACGACATGGCCGTGCTGGAGGAGGAGGGCTACATCCGGCAGCCGCACACCAGTGCCGGCCGGGTGCCCACCGACCGTGGCTACCGCCTCTTCGTCGACCGGCTGTCCCGGGTCAAGCCGCTGAGCCCGGCCGAGCGCCGGGCGATCGAGCGTTTCCTGGTCGGCGCGGTCGACCTGGACGACGTGGTGCACCGCACCGTCCGGCTGCTGGCCCAGCTGACCCGGCAGGTCGCCGTGGTGCAGTACCCGTCGCTGGCCCGCTCCTCGGTGCGCCACCTGGAGCTGGTGCCGATCTCCACCACCCGGCTGATGCTGGTCATGATCGCCGACACCGGCCGGGTCGAGCAGCGGCTGGTGGAGCTGCCCGCGCCGATCCCCGCCGACCATGTCACCGACCTGCGCCGGCTGGTCAACGAGAAGCTGGTCGGCAGCCGGCTGTCGGAGACCCCGCCGCTGGTCCAGGCGCTGGTCGACGAGTCCGCGCCGCACCTGCGCGGGGCGATGACCACGCTCTCCACCGTGCTGCTGGAGACGCTGGTCGAACGGCACGAGGAGCGCATCGCGCTCGCCGGCACCGCGAACCTCACCCGGGGCGGCCTGCTCGACTTCCAGGGCTCGCTGCGGCCCATCCTGGAGGCGCTGGAGGAGGAGGTGGTGATGCTCAAGCTGATCGGCGAGGCCGAGTCGACCACCACCCGGGTGCTGATCGGCGACGAGAACGAGATCGACAACCTGCGGGCCGCCTCGGTGGTCAGCACCGGCTACGGGCCGGGGGCGACCGCGCTCGGCGGGCTGGGCGTGTTGGGCCCCACCCGGATGGACTACCCCGGCACCATCGCCACGGTGAGGGCCGTGGCACGCTACGTGGGCGAGCTGCTGGCCCAGAACTGATCCAGGGCAGGGGCCGGCACCCGGCTCCGGCCGACGACCGGCGCAACGCGAGACGAACATGAGGACACCGAACGCAGTGGCCAGGGACTACTACGGCATTCTCGGCGTGAGCCGGGAAGCCTCCGACGACGAGATCAAGCGCGCCTACCGCAAGCTGGCGCGGCAGTTCCACCCGGACGTCAATCCGGACCCGGAGGCCCAGGAGAAGTTCAAGGACATCAACGCCGCGTACGAGGTCCTCTCGGACGACCGGAAACGGCAGATCGTCGACCTGGGTGGCGACCCGCTCGCCCCGGGTGGCGGCGGCGCGGGGCCGGGCGGTCCCGGCGGCGCGGGCCCGTTCGTCGGCTTCCAGGACATCATGGACGCGTTCTTCGGCGGCGCCGCGGGCGGCGCCCGGGGGCCGCGACCGCGTACCCGGCCGGGTGCCGACGCGATCCTGCGGCTGGAGCTGGACCTGCATGAGACCGCGTTCGGCGTCGAGGCGCCGATCACGGTCGACACCGCGGTGCTCTGCACCACCTGCGCCGGCGCCGGCACCGCCGCCGGCACCCACCTGGCCACCTGCGAGGCGTGTGGCGGCCGGGGCGAGGTGCAGTCGGTGCAGCGCACCTTCCTCGGCCAGGTGGTCTCGGCCCGCCCCTGCACCGTCTGCCAGGGGTACGGCACCACCATCCCGCACCCCTGCCCGACCTGCGCCGGCGACGGCCGGGTGCGCACCCGCCGCTCGCTGACCGTCAAGATCCCCGCCGGGGTCGAGGACGGCATGCGGATCCGGCTCGCCCAGCAGGGTGAGGTGGGCCCGGGCGGCGGCACCGCCGGCGACCTCTACGTGGAGATCCACGAGCGGCCGCACGACGTGTACTCCCGCAAGGGCGACGACCTGCACTGCCGGGTCACCGTGCCGATGACCGCCGCCGCGCTCGGCACCCGGCTGACCATCAAGACGCTGGACAGCGAGGAGACGGTCGACGTCAAGGCCGGCACCCAGCCGGGCAGCACGCTGCGGCTGCGCGCCCGGGGCGTGCCGCACCTGCGCGGCACCGGCCGGGGCGACCTCTACGTCCACCTCGACGTGCGGACCCCCACGAAGCTCGACGCCGACCAGGAGAAGATGCTGCGCGACTTCGCCAAGACCCGGGGCGAGGAGGTCGCCGAGCTGACCAAGCAGGGCGGCTTCTTCTCCCGGATGCGCGACGCCTTCAACGGGCACGCCTGAGGTGTCCGCGCCGCTGTTCCTGGTCGAGGCGCTGCCCACCGGCGACACGCTGACCCTGGACGGCCCGGAGGGCCACCACGCGGCCACCGTGCAGCGGCTGCGCGTCGGCGAGGAGCTGCTGCTGGCCGACGGCCGGGGCGGCACGGCCGCCGCCGTGGTCACCGCCGTCGGCCGGGGCACCCTCGACGTGCGGGTCACCTCCCGCGGGTACGCCGACGCGCCGGTCCCCCGGATCGTGGTGGTGCAGGGCATCGCCAAGGGGGACCGGGGCGAGCTGGCCGTGCAGGCGATGACCGAGGTCGGGGTGGACGAGATCGTGCCCTGGGCGGCGTCCCGCTCGGTGACCCAGTGGCGCGGCGACCGGGGCGTACGGGCCCGGGACAAGTGGGTGGCGACCGCCCGGGAGGCGTCCAAGCAGGCCCGCCGACCCTGGCTGCCGGTGGTGGCCGGCGCCCCGGACGAGTCCACCGGGACCGTGGTGCGGCGGATCGCCGGAGCCGGTGCCGCGTTCGTGCTGCACGAGGAGGCCGACGAGCGGCTGACCACCGCCGAGCTGCCCGGCGCCGGCGAGATCGTGCTGGTGGTCGGCCCGGAGGGCGGCATCGCCCCGGTCGAACTGACCGCCTTCGCCGACGCCGGCGCCCGCCCGGTGCGGCTCGGTCCGTCGGTGCTGCGCACCTCCACGGCCGGGGTGGCCGCACTGAGCGTGCTGGCCACCCGCCTCGACCGCTGGTAGGCCGTCCTTCAGCAGGGCTGCTCACGCCCCGCCGGCCTCGGTCGCGTGTCGAGCCGGGCCGACCGGCCCGGGGCGGACTTGCGCGACCGGGCCTGCGCGGCGTGTCGGCCCGGGTGGTGGACACCCTGGTGGCCCGCTTTGCACTCCCAACACCCGGGCGACACGCCGTTCCGCCCGGACGCCGCGAGTGCGTTGACTACGAAGGGTAGTGGCCGCCTCCTCGATGACCACAGCCGAGCGATATGCCTGTGAGGCATATTTATGCCTCACAGGCATATCGCTCACACGAACATCCCCCTGGCGGCGACCCTGCCCCGATGCCGGGACGCCGGGAGACACCGTTTGTCGACGGCGCCGTCCCCGGTCCGGGCGGTCCTCGGGAGGGTCTGGGCGGGCGACCTGTCGGCGGCCGGTCAGGTACGCAGGTAGGAGGCGCCGTTGAGGTCGACGATGGTGCCGGAGGCCCACTGCGCCTCGGGGCTGGCCAGCCAGTGCACGGCGGCGGCGATCTCCTCGGGGCGGGCCACCCGGCCGAACGGGCTCTGCGCCCGGATCGCGTCGCCCTGCTCGCCGGTGAGGTGCTCCGTGGTCATGTCGGTCGCCACGAAGCCCGGGGCGACCGTGGCGACCGCGATGCCGTACGGCGCGAGCGCGACGGCGAGGGACTGCCCGAGCGCGTTCAGGCCGGCCTTGCTGGCGCCGTACGCGGGCTGGTCCGGCTCGCCCCGGAACGCGCCCCGCGACGACACGTTCACCACCCGGCCACCGCGCTCCCGCATGTGCTGGGCGGCGCACCAGGTGACGTTGCCCGCCCCGGTCAGGTTGGTCTCCAGCACCCGCCGCCACTGCCGCTGCCACTGCTCGTACGAGGCGCCGAAGACCGGGTGCGGGGCATCCCGCTCGCCGTACACCCCGGCGTTGTTGACCAGCACGTCGAGCCCCCCGAGCCGGGCGGCGGCGTCGTCCACCATGGCCCGTACCGCCGCCGGGTCGGTGAGGTCCGCGCGGACCACCACGTGACCGTCGCCGGGCAGCTCGGCGCGGAGCGCCTCGGCCAGCTCGGCCGAGTCCCGATGGTGGATCGCCACCCGGTCCCCGTCCGCCGCGAACGCCCGCGCCACCGCGCGGCCGATGCCGCGCGACGCCCCCGTCACCAGTACCGCTCGTGAAGTCACGCGGCACATCATGCCCGAGGCGCGCGGCACGCCTTACCATGCCCCGATGGGATCCGACTGCCTGTTCTGCCGCATCGCCGCCGGGGAGATCCCGGCCACCATCGTCCGGGAAACCGACACCACCCTCGCCTTCCGCGACCTCGACCCGAAGGCGCCGGTGCACGTGCTGGTCATCCCGAAGGAGCACTACGCCGACGTCGCCACGCTGGGGCAGGGCGACCCGAAGCTCGCCGGCGACCTGCTCGCCACGGCGGCCGCGGTGGCGGAGGACGAGGGGCTGCTCGGTGACGGCTTCCGGCTGATGTTCAACACCGGCGCGTACGGCGGCCAGGAGCTCTTCCACGTGCACGCGCACCTGCTCGGCGGCGCGCCGCTCGGCCCGATGCTGGCCCGGAACGTCGCGTGACGGCTGGGCCCGACCGGCTGGCCCGGATGGTGCGCCGGGTGCAGGCGCAGGCCCGGGTGCCGGCCCTGGCGGCGGCCCTGCACCGTGCCGACCGGCCGCTGTGGACCTGCGAGGTCGGCGGCACCGGCACCGGCACCGGCACCGACGCCGACCTCGGCCCGGGCACCCGGTTCCGGCTCGGCTCGGTGACCAAGACCTTCACCTCGGTGCTGGTGATGCAGTGCCGCGACGACGGCCTGCTCGACCTGGACGACCCGATCGGCCGTCACCTGCCGTTGCCGGCGCACGGCGAGCTGACCGTACGCCGGCTGCTGTCGCACACCGCCGGCCTGCAACGCGAGCCGTACGGCGACGTCTGGGACACGCTGCGCGCCCCCGGCGCGGACGAACTCGTCGCCGAGCTGGCCCGGGCCGAGCGGGTGCTGCCGACCGGTCGCCGCTACCACTACTCCAACCTGGGCATGGCGCTGCTCGGCCGGCTGGTCGGCGAGCTGCGCGGCGGCTCCTGGGCCGAGGTGCTCATCGAGCGGGTGCTGACCCCGCTGGGCCTGGCCGCCACCTCGGTGACGCCGGGGCCGGCGGCGGCCACCGGGTTCCTGGTCGACGCCTACTCCGACGAGGTGCACCCGGAGCCGCCGACCGACTTCGGCGCGATCGCCCCGGCCGCCCAGCTCTGGAGCACCGCGACCGACATGGCCCGGTGGGCCGCCTTCCTGGCCGACCCGGTGGCGCTGGACCCGGCCGGCGCGGTGCTCGCCCCGGCCTCGCTGGACGAGATGCGCTGGCCGCTGACCACCACCGACGAGACGCTCTGGGCGGCCGGTTTCGGGCTCGGCCTGATCCTGGTGCCGTACCCGGACCGGGTGGTGCACGTGGGGCACGACGGCGCGATGCCGGGCTTCCTCGCCGCGGTCTACGGCCGGCGCGGCGGCGACGGCACGGCCGGCGCGATGGGCTGCGCGGTGCTCGGTTCCTCCGGCACCGCGGCGGAGGTCTTCGACCTGCCGCACCGGCTGCTCGCCGCGTCCGCCGAGCACGACCCGGCGGACGTCACGCCGTGGCGGCCGGGCGTACCCGCCCCCGGGCCGCTGCGCGGGATGCTGGGCCGCTGGTGGGGCGAGGGCTTCGAGTACGTCTTCAGCTGGCACGACGGGGCGCTGCGCGCCCGGGGCGCCGACGACCCGGCGGGGAAGCCCCCGGCGGTCTTCGCGCCGGTGCCGGACGCTCCGGACGTCTTCCGGACGGTCGCCGGGCGGGAGGTCGGCGAGCTGCTGCGGCTGACCCGGGACGAGCACGGCACGGTGGTCCGGATGCACTGGGCGACCTACCGCTTCACCCGCCGGCAGGAGGCCTTCGACCGGTACGACTTCCGCGCCGGCTGACCCGACCCCCGCCCTGGGCGCGGGTGCGTGGTGTGGGCGCCGCCGGGAGGTATCGCCCACCCTGCGCCCGCCCCCGGGGGCGGGCGGAATGGACGCGGTGCCGTCGGGGTTGAGCGGATACGATGGGTGTAACGTCCGCACGCCGCGCCAGCAGGGCCGGCGCCCGAGATCGGAAGCAGGTGGCGCAGGGCCCGACGGCCCGATTTATGACCGGCACCCCACCTCCCGGCCCGCCCCGGGTGCAGACCAGGATCACCGTTCCCGATTCCAAGATCATGGTCAACCTGCTCGGCGCGGGCGACGAGATCCTGCGCCTCGTCGAACGCTCGGTCGACAGTGACGTGCACGTGCGCGGCAACGAGATCACCATCACCGGTGCCCCCGCGGACAACGCCCTCGCCGAGCGCCTCTTCAGCGAGCTGCTCGAACTGATCGAGAAAGGCGAGACCCTGACCACTGACGCCGTCCGGCGTACCGTCGGCATGCTCGAGCAGGGCAGCGCGGAGCGGCCCGCCGAGGTCCTCACCCTCAACATCCTCTCCCGGCGCGGGCGCACCATCCGCCCCAAGACGCTCGGGCAGAAGCGCTACGTCGACGCGATCGACACGCACACCATCGTCTTCGGCATCGGCCCCGCCGGCACCGGAAAGACCTACCTCGCCATGGCGAAGGCCGTCCAGGCGCTCCAGGCCAAGCAGGTCAACCGGATCATCCTGACCCGGCCGGCGGTCGAGGCGGGGGAGCGGCTGGGCTTCCTGCCCGGCACCCTCAACGAGAAGATCGACCCGTACCTGCGGCCGCTCTACGACGCGCTGCACGACATGCTCGACCCGGAGTCCATCCCCAAGCTGATGGCCGCCGGCACGATCGAGGTCGCGCCGCTGGCGTACATGCGGGGCCGGACCCTCAACGACGCGTTCATCATCCTGGACGAGGCGCAGAACACCACGCCCGAGCAGATGAAGATGTTCCTCACCCGACTCGGCTTCAACTCCAAGATCGTGGTGACCGGTGACGTCACCCAGGTGGACCTTCCCGGCGGTACGACCAGCGGCCTGCGGGTGGTCCGGGAGATCCTGGAGAACGTCGAGGACGTGCACTTCGCCCAGCTCTCCAGCTCGGACGTGGTCCGGCACAAGCTGGTCGGCGAGATCGTCGACGCGTACGCCCGCTGGGACGCCGAGCGGGAGAACCAGCAGGCGCAGAGCGTGCACGCCGTGCCGGGGCGGACCGCCCAGGGCGGCCGGGCCGGCCGGCGCCGCTAACCCAGAGGAAGACAGTTGTCCATCGAGATCGCGAACGAGTCGGGTGTCGACGTCGACACCGACGCCGTGCTCGCCGTCGCCCGGCACGCCCTCGACGAGATGGGGGTCAACCCCCTCGCCGAGCTCTCCGTGCTGCTGGTCGACATCGAGTACATGACCGAGCTGAACCACCGCTGGATGGGTGGGGACGGGCCGACCGACGTGCTCGCCTTCCCGATGGACGAGGGCAGCGTCGACCACGGTCCGGGGGAGAGCGCCCCGGCCGGCGGTGAGCCGGCCCTGCTCGGCGACATCGTGCTCTGCCCGGAGGTGGCGGCCAAGCAGGCCGCCACCGCCGGCCACACCACCGCCGACGAGCTGCACCTGCTCACCGTGCACGGCGTGCTGCACCTGCTCGGCTACGACCACGCCGAGCCGGAGGAGGAGCGGGAGATGTTCACGCTCCAGGCCCGACTGCTGGCCAGCTGGCGGTCGACCCGGACCCGGTGATGACCACCCAGGCGGCGGCCGCCGCCGGCCTACCCGACCTCCAGCTGATCTTCTTCGCGGCGGGGCTGGTGGTGCTCGCCGGTCTGATCGCGATGACCGAGGCGGCGCTCGCCGCCGTCTCTCCGGCCCGGGCCGCCGAACTGGCTCGGGACGGGGTGCGCGGCGCGCGTACCCTCCAGGCCGTCGCCGGCGACGTGGTCCGCCACCTCAACCTGCTGTTGCTGCTCCGGCTGCTGGCCGAGCTGACCGCCACCACGCTGGTCGCCCTCGTCGCGGTGGACACCTTCGGTGCGGGCTGGCGGGCGGCGCTGATCACCGCCGGCGCGATGACCGTGGTCAGCTTCGTCGTGGTCGGGGTGGCCCCGCGCACCATCGGCCGGCAGCACGCGTACGCGGTGGGCCGGGCGGTGGCACCGCTGGTCCGCTGGCTGGGGCGGGCGCTGAACCCGCTCGCCTCGCTGCTGATCCTGATCGGCAACGCGGTCACCCCGGGGCGCGGCTTCCGGGAGGGGCCGTTCGCCAGCCAGGTGGAGCTGCGCGAGCTGGTCGACCTGGCCGAGCAGCGCGGCGTCGTGGAGCACGGCGAGCGGCAGATGATCCACTCGGTCTTCGCGCTCGGCGACACCATCGCCCGCGAGGTGATGGTGCCCCGCACGGAGATGGTCTGGATAGAGGAGGGCAAGACGCTCTCCCAGGCGCTGGCGCTCTTCCTGCGCTCCGGCTTCTCCCGCATCCCGGTCATCGGCGAGAGCGTCGACGACGTGCTCGGCGTGCTCTACCTCAAGGACCTCATCCGGCGTACCCGGGGCGGCGACCTGCGGGCCCACCAGAGCCCGGTCTCCGAGCTGATGCGCCCGGCGACCTTCGTGCCCGAGTCCAAGCCGGTCGACGACCTGCTCTCGGAGATGCAGGCCGCCCGCAACCACCTGGTCATCGTCGTCGACGAGTACGGCGGCACCGGCGGCCTGGTGACGATCGAGGACATCCTGGAGGAGATCGTCGGCGAGATCACCGACGAGTACGATGTCGAACGCCCGCCGGTGGAACACCTGGAGGACGGCGCGGTGCGGGTCACCGCCCGCCTCCCCGTGGAGAACCTGGGCGAGCTGTTCGACACCGAGCTGCCCACCGACGAGGTGGAGACCGTCGGTGGCCTGCTGGCCCAGTCCCTGGGCCGGGTGCCGATCCCCGGCGCCCGCGCCGAGGTGGCCGGGCTGCGGCTGATCGCCGAGGGCACCACCGGGCGGCGCAACCGGATAGACACCGTGCTGGTCAGCCGGGTCGAACCGAGTGACGCGCCGGCCGGGGCGGGGCGCGGCGAGCAGGCCGAGACCCGCAACAACCAGACCAGAACCGAGGAGAGGCAACCCGCCGATGCCTGAGTCACCCGTCGTACCGGCCGCCCGGCCGACCCCCTCCGACCCGGCCGAACTGAGCGCCGAGGACGGCAAGCTGGTCGTCCTGGCGCGGGGCGCCCGGGGCCGGGTCGCGGCCGTCGAGGGCGCGGCGGTGCGGGACCAGGACGGTCGGACGTACGCCGCGGCGAGCGTCTCGCTGCCCTCGCTGACCATCACCGCGCTCCAGCTCGCTGTCGCCTCCGCCGTGGCGGCGGGCGCGAGCCGGCTGGAGGCGGCCGTGGTGGTGACCGAGGCGTCGACGCTGGACGGGGCGGGGCACGCCGCCGTGCGCGACCTCTCCGCCGACGCGCCGATCCACGTCGCGGCGCCGGACGGCACGGTCCTCGGCACGGTGGTCGAGTGACCGGCACCGAGGAGCGTCCGTACCGGGCCGGGTTCGCCTGTTTCGTCGGGCGGCCCAACGCGGGTAAGTCGACGCTGACCAACGCGATCGTCGGTCAGAAGATCGCGATCACCTCCAACAAGCCGCAGACCACCCGGCACATCATCCGGGCGGTGCTGCACCGTCCGGACTCGCAGCTCGTGCTGGTCGACACCCCCGGCCTGCACCGCCCCCGGACGCTGCTCGGCGAACGCCTCAACGACCTGGTCCGCTCGACCTGGAGCGAGGTCGACGTGATCGGCCTCTGCATCCCGGCGGACGAGCCGATCGGCCGGGGCGACCGGTTCATCACCGGTGAGCTGGCCGAGCTGAAGGCGACCGTGCTGGCCGTGGTGACCAAGACCGACCTGGTCGACAAGAAGCGCCTCGCCGAGCAGCTGCTGGCGGTCAGCGAGCTGGGCGAGTTCGCCGAGGTCGTGCCGGTCAGCGCGGTCTCCGGGCACCAGGTGGACACGCTGGTCGACGTGATGACCAAGTACCTGCCGCCGTCGCCGCAGCTCTACCCGGACGACATGCTCACCGACGACCCCGAGCAGGTGATGGTCGCCGAGCTGATCCGGGAGGCGGCGCTGGAGGGGGTCCGGGACGAGCTGCCGCACTCCATCGCGGTCGTCGTCGAGGAGATGATCCCCGAGGGTCAGGTCATGAAGATCTTCGCCGACGTCTACGTCGAGCGGCCCAGCCAGAAGGCGATCGTGATCGGTCACAAGGCCAGCCGGCTGAAGGCGGTCGGCACGGCGGCCCGCAAGCAGATCGAGGAGCTGCTGGGCAGCCGCGTCTACCTGGACCTGCACGTACGGGTGGCCAAGGACTGGCAGCGGGACCCGAAGCAGCTGCGCAAGCTCGGCTTCTGACCGCACCGCGGGCGGTGACCGGCGATGTCCGGTCGGTCACCGGTCCGGTGGCGGTATGGGAAGGTTCACGTCCGCCCGGGGCCAACGGCCGTTTGGCGGGGTGAGGTCGGAGGGTAGGGAGCGGTTCTGCTCCGCCGCCCCCGACATAGATGCAGGCTGATGCGCAACCGATACCTGGACCTGCTCCGCTTCCTGGCCATCCTCCGGGTCGTGGTCTACCACGTCACCGGCTGGGCGTCGCTGACCCTCGTCTTCCCGGCGATGGCGGTGATGTTCGCCCTGGCCGGGTCGCTGATGGCCGCCTCGCTGGACCGCTCCGGCCCGGCCGCGCTGCTGCGCCGGTTGCGTCGCCTGCTGCCCTCGCTCTGGGTGGTCGCGGTCGTCCTCGTGCCCGCCATGCTGATGACCGGCCTGTCGCCGGGCCCGAAGGTGCTGCTCTGGCTCTTCCCGGTCGCCGACCCGCCGGCCAACCACTGGGGCGCGCTGGCGTTGAGCCCCATCTGGTACCTGCGTGACTACCTCTGGTTCCTGCTCGCCTCACCGGTCGCCCTGTGGCTGTTCCGCCGGGCGCCGGTCGCCACCCTGGCCCTGCCGTACGCGCTGCTGCTGGTGATCGAGCTGGGTCTGCTGCCCGCCGCGCCGGTCCCGCTGCGCGAGTTCGGCGTCTACTTCGGCGCCTGGCTGCTGGGCTTCGCCCACCACGACGGCCTGCTGCGCCGGCTCACCAACCGGGTGCTGCTGCCGACCGCGCTGGCCCTGGCGGGCGCCGGCGCCGCCTGGATCGTCACCCATCCCGGGCCGCGTGGCTTCGACCTCAACGACATCGACCTGGGCAACGCGCTCTGGTCCGCGGCGTTCATCCTGGTCCTGCTGGGCCGGGCCCCGGCCACGGCGCACTGGATCGAGCGCAGCCCGCTGTTCAGCCGGGCGGTCACCGTGCTCAACCGCCGGGCGCTGACCGTCTACCTCTGGCACATGTCGTTCGTGGTGCTGCTCACCCCGCTGGTCGACGTGGTCGGCTGGTCGCACGAGGACCCGTTCGGCCTGGCCATCCGGGTGGTGCTGGTCTTCGCCCTGGTCGGGGTGGTGACCCTGCTGGTCGGCTGGGTGGAGGACGTGGCCGCCCGGCGCCGGCCCGAGCTGGTGCCGGGCGGGCGGCGGCGTGCGCCCCGGCCGGCTCACACCGTCGAGGCGCCGGCCACCGCCCTTCCGCCGCGAGTGGTCGGCCCCTGTCTCGGCGCCGGCGACGATCGCCAGGAGGCCGCCGGGCCGGTGCGCCCGGCGCCGGTGGCCGCCCGCCGGGGTGTACCCGTGCCGCTGAGCTCGGCGCCGGTGGCCGCCGACCGGGGCGTACCCGCCGTGCCGGTGAGTCCCGCGCCGGCCGGCCCCCGGACGCCGGCCCGGCCGGTCCGGACGCTCGGCGTGCCGGCCGGCCCGGCGGGTACGGCCGGACGGCCGGCCACCGGGCCCGGCGAAAAGCGGCGCGAGCGGTCGACGGTCGGCGCCGCCGGCCGGGCCGTGGTCCCCGCCCCCCGGGTGGCCGAGCTGGCCACCGTCGAGATCAACGCTGGCTGACCCGCACGTTCCCGCTGCCGGTGCTCAGGTCGAGCATCAGCGACGCCCCCGGATCGTTCGGCACCCCCAGGTCGCTGTCGCCCGACCCGGTGCTGGACCGCACCCGGTACCGGCCGGCGGGCACCAGCACCTCGACGTCGCCGCTGGAGGCGTGGGCCCGCGCCGAGGCGGGCTCGTCCAGCTCGATCGTCACGTTGCCGGACTCGGCCTCGGCGTTCACCTGGCCCCGCAGCCGCAGCCCGGTGATGTCGCCCGACGAGGCGCGCAGCTCGACCGGGGCGGCCACGTCCTCCACCTCGATGTTCCCGGAGCCCGTCGTGGCGCGTACCGGGCCGGTGGCGCCGGCCACCCGGATGTTGCCCGAACCGAGGGCCAGCTCCACCACACCGACCCGGCTCAGCTCGACGTCGCCGGAGCCGGTCTCGCCCCGCACCCGGACCCCCTCCGGGGCGGTCACCTCGTACGACACCGAGCAGCGGGGGCCACACTCCGCGTCCAGCACCAGCTCGTCGCCCCGCACCTCGTACGTGGTGCGCGGCTGGTCGCCCTGGTAGCGCAACACCCGCTTGATGCGTACCTCGGTGGCCGGCCCGGTGGCCCGGACCACCACGTCGCCCGCGCCCGGCCGTACGGTGATCGTGCTGATCCGCACCGCCTCGGTGTGGTCGAAGTCCAGCCGCCGGAAGGAGAGCGTGTCGCACCCGGCGGCGAGGATGACGGTGGCGGCCGCGCCCAGGGCGACGGCGGTGCGGGGAAGAGCCATGGTCAGCAACCTACGGCCGGTCCCGTCCGCCGCACATCGGGGACGCGACGCCGGTCCACCCCGAACCGACCCTGATTTCCCACCCCGAGGGAGAATGGCCCGATGCCCGGGTACCGCCGCCAGCTCTACCGCGACGACGCGGTGGTCCTGCGTGTGCAGAAGCTGGGCGAGTCCGACCGGATCATCACCCTGCTGACCCGCCGGCACGGCCGGCTGCGTGCCGTGGCCCGGGGCATCCGGCGCACCACCAGCAAGTTCGGCGCCCGGCTGGAGCCGTTCGGCCACGTCGACGTGCAGCTCGCCGGCGACCCGAAGGGCAACCAGGGCAGCTCGCTGCACACGGTCAGCCAGGTCGAGGGGATCGACCTCTACGGCAAGCGGTTCCTCAGCGACTATCCCCGCTACACCGCGGCCAGCGCGATCGCCGAGACCGCGGAGCGGCTCACCCCGGTCGAGCGGGAACCCTCGCTGCGGCTGTTCCAGCTCACCCTCGGCGCGCTGCGGGCGCTGGCCGACGGGAGCCACGCCACCACGCTGGTCCTCGACGCGTACCTGCTGCGCGGGATGGCGCTGGCGGGCTGGGCGCCGGCGCTGATCGCCTGCGCGGTCTGCGGCACGCCGGGGCGGCACCGGGCCTTCTCCGTACCGGCCGGCGGTGCGGTCTGCCCGGACTGCCGGCCGCCGGGCGCTGCCCACCCCGCGCCGGCCACCATCGACCTGATGTCCGCGCTGACCAGTGGCGACTGGCGGGTCGCCGACGCCACCGAGACCGGCGTACGCCGGGAGTGCAGCGGCCTGGTCGCGGCGCACCTGCAGTGGCACCTGGAGCGCGCGCTACGCTCGCTGCCGCTGGTCGACCGGGGTGCCCCGGCGGCCGGCGCGGTCCCGTCACCCGGCGGTGGCGTGGCCGGTCCGGTCCCGCCGCCGCCCGGCGTCGGGGCCGGCGTGGACGGCGTGGACAGGGAGATGACCGAGTGATCCGATCGTTGAGGGCCGGCCGGCGCGCGCCGGTGCCGCCGACACCGCACCCGTCGGGCGCCCGGCCGCCGGCGCTGCCCGCCGAGGCGGTGCCGAAGCACGTCGCGGTGGTGATGGACGGCAACGGCCGGTGGGCCAAGGAGCGCGGCCTGCCCCGCACCAAGGGTCACGAGGCGGGGGAGTTCAGCCTCTTCGACACCATCGAGGGCGCGATCGAGCTGGGCATTCCCTACCTGTCGGCGTACGCGTTCTCCACGGAGAACTGGCGGCGCTCGCCGGACGAGGTCCGGTTCCTGATGGGCTTCAACCGGGACGTCATCCGCCGCCGCCGCGACCAGCTCGTCGACCTCGGCGTGCGGGTGGTCTGGTCGGGCCGGGCGGGGCGGCTGTGGAAGAGCGTCATCTCCGAGTTGCAGACCGCCGAGGAGATGTCCCGGGGCAACTCGACGCTGACCCTGCAGTTCTGCGTGAACTACGGCGGCCAGGCGGAGATCGCCGACGCCGCCGCCGCGATCGCCCGCGACGTGGCCGCCGGTCGGCTCGATCCGGCGAAGGTCAACGAGAAGACGGTGGCGAAGTACCTCTACCACCCGGAGATCCCGGAGGTGGACCTGTTCCTGCGTCCCTCCGGTGAGGAGCGGATCTCCAACTTCCTGCTCTGGCAGACGGCGTACGCGGAGCTGGTGTTCCTCGACACCCTCTGGCCGGACTTCGACCGCCGGCACCTCTGGTACGCCTGCGAGCTGTACGCGCAGCGGGACCGCCGGTTCGGGGGCGCGCTGCCCAACCCGGTCGCCCCCCAGGTGTAGACGTCGCCGGGCTCGTGATTGTCCGAGCGTCGGGTGGGGTACCTCTTGAGGTAGCAGCCAAGACGCGGAGGTGAACCCACATGATTCAGAAGCGGATTGCCCAGTGGGCGGTCATGGCGGTCGCCGTGCCGCTGGCCGCGGCCGGTGCGCGCCGGCTCAGCCACACGCTGGAGGCCCGCCGGGGCCCGACCGGCGTGAGCCGACTGCTCAGCAAGGGCGCGGACATGCTGCGTCCGCAGAAGGCCAAGCGTCGCCGGTTCTGGTGACCGGCCTGCCTTTCGTTCACGACTGCGGGACTCCGCTGCGCTGCGTTCCTCGCGCTCACCAGCGACCCGCACCACGCCGTCGGCGCCGCTCCCTCGGGGGCGGCGCTGACGCGTTCCGGCCGGTCGGCGCGGCCCGCGCGCGTACGATCGGCGCAGGGCGCGCCGCCCGGGCGCGTCCGCCACGGGGGTGGGGATGCCGGATCTCCGGTACAAGATGATCATGGCGCTGAACGCCGCCGACCTGGGCAGCCCGATCTGCGAACAGGTCGCCGGGATCTGCGCCGAGATCGCCGAGCAGCACTGCGCCGAGCTGGGGCACGCCCCGAGTGTGCGCTCCGGCGAGATCGCCGAACTGGCCACCGGTGAACCGGCGCTGACCTGGGCGCCGAACGAGACCGGGCAGCGGGCCTGGTGACCGCGCTGGTGCCGAGCCCGGCGGTGGACGTCCGCCGGGCCGAGGACCGGTTCAAGACCCGACTGTCCTGGCTCGACTCGAAGCACTCCTTCTCGTTCTCCCGGCACTACGACCCGGCCAACACCCACCACGGCCTGCTGCTGGTCAACAACGACGACATCGTCCACCCGGGCACCGGATTCGAGACCCACCCGCACGAGGACATGGAGATCGTGACCTGGGTGCTGCGCGGCTCCCTGGTGCACCAGGACTCCACCGGCCACAGCGGGGTCATCTATCCCGGGCTGGCCCAGCGGATGAGCGCCGGCACCGGCATCCTGCACTCGGAGAAGAACGACTCCTGGCGGCTGGACGGCCGGGAGCCGCACGGCGACCCGGTCCACTTCGTGCAGATGTGGGTGGTGCCCGACACCGACGGCGTCGACCCCGGCTACGAGCAGCTGGAGATCGGTGACGAGCTGCTGCGCGGCGGCCTGGTGCCGGTCGCCTCCGGCATGGACCGGTACGACGGCGCCTCGGCCATCCGGATCCGCAACCGGTACGCCACCCTGCACGCCGCCCGGCTCGCCGCCGGCGACGAGGTGACCCTGCCCGACGCGCCCTACCTGCACCTCTACGTGCCCAGCGGCGCGGTGACGCTGGAGGGCGCCGGCCGGCTCGGCGAGGGCGACGCCGCCCGGATCACGATGACCGGCGGCCACCGGGTCAGCGCCACCGAGCCCGCCGAGATCCTGGTCTGGGAGATGCACGCCACCCTCGCCTGAGCCGGCCTCGCTGCCCTCCCGCGCCGTCGGCCCCGGTTTGCGGCGTGTCGCGGTGTCCCCGGCTCGGGACACCGCGACACGCCGCAAGCCGGTGTCGATCAGCCGCGCCTCAGCCCGCCACCTCGGAGCGGTCGCCGGCCCAGAGGGTGTGGAACGAGCCGTCCCGGTCGACCCGGTGGTAGGTGTGCGCCCCGAAGTTGTCCCGCAGGCCCTGGATCAGCGCCGCCGGCAGCCGCTCCGCGCGCAGCGCGTCGAAGTAGGCCAGCGACGAGGAGAACGCCGGGGTGGGCACGCCCGCCCGGGCGGCGTCGGCGACCACCCGCCGCCAGCTCGGCACCCCGGCGCCGACCGCCTCGGCGAAGTACGGCGCCACCAGCAGCGTCGGCAGGTCCGGCTGGGCGTCGTACGCCTCGCGGATGCGGTCGAGGAAGCGGGCCCGGATGATGCAGCCGCCCCGCCAGATGGTGGCGGTGCCGCCGAGGTCGATGTCCCAGTCGTACTCGCGGCTGCCGGCGCGGATGTGGTCGAAGCCCTGCGCGTACGCGACGATCTTGCTGGCCAGCAGCGCGCGCCGAACGTCCTCGACGAAGGTCTCCCGCTCCTCGACCTGCCACTTCTCGCCGGCGTCGGCGAAGGCCCGGCGGGCGGCGGCGCGTTGGTCGGCGTGGCCGGACAGCGACCGGGCGAAGGTCGCCTCGGCGATGCCGGTGATCGGGATGCCCAGGTCGAGCGCGCTCTGCACGGTCCACCGGCCGGTGCCCTTCTGCTCGGCCTGGTCGAGCACCACGTCGACGAAGGCCCGGCCGGTCGCCGCGTCGGTGTGTGCCAGCACGTCGGCGGTGATCTCGATCAGGAAGGACTCCAGCTCGCCGGTGTTCCAGTCCCGGAAGATGTCGGCGATCTCCGCCGGGCTCGCCGACAGCCCCGCCCGCAGCAGGTCGTACGCCTCGGCGATGAGCTGCATGTCGGCGTACTCGATGCCGTTGTGCACCATCTTCACGAAGTGGCCGGCGCCGTCCGGGCCGATGTGCCGGCAGCACGGGACGCCGTCCACCTGCGCGGCGATCTTCTCGAAGATCGGCCCGAGCTTCGCGTACGACTCGGCGGAGCCGCCCGGCATGATGCTCGGGCCGTGCAGCGCCCCCTCCTCCCCGCCGGAGACGCCGGTGCCGACGAAGTGCAGCCCGTGCCCGCGCAGCGTCTCCTCCCGGCGGCGGGTGTCCGCGAAGTGCGCGTTGCCGCAGTCGACGACGATGTCGCCCTCCTCCAGCAGCGGGACCAGCTCGTCGATCACCGCGTCGGTGGGGCCGCCGGCCTTCACCATGACGATCACCGCGCGGGGCCGCTCCAGAGTGGCGACGAAGTCCGCGAGGGACTCGGACCCGACGAAGGTGCCCTCGCCGCCGTGCTCGGCGAGGAGGCTGCGGGTGCGCTCGGGGGAGCGGTTGTGCACGGCCACCGTGAAGCCGTTGCGGGCCAGGTTCCGGGCCAGGTTGCGGCCCATCACCGCCAGCCCCGTGACCCCGATCTGCGCCGTCGCCTGCTGAGCCATCCGTCCGCCACCTCTCGTCGGCCTGCCGTCCTGCGACCGTATCGCGGCCACCGGCCGCCAGGGTCCGGACATCGACGCTCGGTGAGCGGCGCGGAGCGGGCCGTCGCGGGCGCCGGGCGGCGGGACCAGCCGGGCCGGCCGGCGGCGGCGCCGGCCGGGGTCAGCCCTCGGCCAGGCGGGCCTCGACGTGGGCCACCTTGCCGGTGAGCGCGTCGGTGACGCCGGGTCGCACGTCGGCCTTTAGCACCACGCTGACCCGGGGCGCCTGTTCGGCCACCACGTCGACCGCCCGCTTGACCACCGCCATCACCTCGTCCCACTCACCCTCGACGGTGGTGAACATGGCGTCGGTGCGGTTGGGCAGGCCGGAGGCGCGGACCACTCGGACCGCCTCGGCGACCAGGTCGCCGACGGACTCGCCGACGCCCAGTGGGGTAATCGAGAACGCGATCAGCATGCCGCCGATGGTGCCAGTAAATCGGCTGCGGCCGCCGCCGTCGGTGGGTTAGCCTCTCGGCATGCGTATCTGACGCCCCACCTTCAGCCAGTCGGGCCCGCCGCGTCGTCGGGGGTCCGGCCGCGCCGGGCGTCCGCATTCCCCACCTTTCCCGTACGGGTGGTGTCTCCGTGGTCGGGCCGCCCGGGCCGTTCCCTGCCCGCCGACCGCCCGCCTCGCGGCGCGGTCCCCGCATCCGAAGGAGGCAGCGTATGCCCGCCAAGCGCAGTCCGAAGAAGTCCCGCCCGTCGGCGCCGGCCAAGGTGGCGGTGAGCCCGCCGGATCTCGACGCGCTCACCGTGGCGCCCGCCGCCCCGGTCACCCTGCCCGAGGAGACCGGCTCCGCGCCCGCCGCCGCCCGGCCCGCCCCGGCGACGCCGCCGTGGACCGGCCCGCCGGTGCGCGGCGGCTCCACCGCCGCCCGTGGCCAGACCCGCCGGTACGCCTTCCGCCGCAGCTGACCGGCGCCCGCTGATACGGATGCCGGCGGGGCCGCTCGACTTCCCGCGCGACGGGCTGGTGGTGCGGTTGCCGGCGGCACCCGTTCCGGCGCTCCGGTGCGGCGACCCGTCGGCTGGCGCACCGGCGGCGCCAGGCGCAGCCGGGGTCTGAGCTTCTGGCTCGGCGCGCGTGCCGCGTCCAGCATGGCCCTGCGGCGCCGATCGCCATGCCGCCGCTGGCCATGGCGACCGACGGCAGCGCGGCCCGGTGAGCCCCGTCCGGCGTGTCGCGGGCCCGGAGTATGACCGCGACGAGCGTGATACCTCTGAGGTATCACGATGCCTCTGAGGTATCGCGCTCACCGGAGACCTTCCCTCCACCAGTGGCTGGCCGAGGGGGCCGCCGGCGCCGCCCGGCCGGACCCGACCACCGGGCCGCCCGGTCCGGACCCGACCACCGGGCCGCCCGGTCCGGACCCGATCAGCGGGCCGCCCGGTCCGGGACCTGGTCGCGCCGGGTCAGCCGATCAGCGGGCGGAAGGTGCCGAGCGCGACGCTGACCGCGATCGCCGCACCCCCCAGCACGGCCGCCCCGGCGACGAGCAGCCCGTCGGCCACACCGAACCGCTGCCGGCGGGCGAAGGTGCGCGGGGTGCCGGCGTCGAAGCCCCGGGCGTCCATCGCCACCGCCAGCCGGGTGCCCCGCCGGATCGCCCCGACCAGCAGGGCGAACGCGGTCGACGCGAACAGCCGGAGCTTCGCCACCGGGTTGCGCCCGGCGTCCACGCCGCGCGCCCGGCGGGCCATCTCGATCATCTGCCACTCCTGGCCGAGCAGCGGGACCAGCCGGAACGCGGCCAGCGTCCCGATGGCGAAACGGGCCGGCGCCTTCGCGTTCTGCACCAGCGCGTCGGCCAGGTCGGTCGGGTCGGTGGTGGCGAAGACGATCACGCCCGGCAGGGCCACCGCGAACATCCGCAGCACCAGCCCGAGCGCGGTCACCAGCACCCCCGAGGTGACCAGCAGCGGCCCGGCGTCCAGCAGCACCCGGCCGGACCGGTCGGCGGCGAAGAGCACCAGCGTGACCACGATGCCGGCCGCGGCGGCCAGCAGCGGCAGGGCCCGCCGGGCCAGCACCCGGTACCGGATCCCGAACAGCGGCAGCACGGCCAGCTCCACGGCGATCGCGATGGCCGGGGCGACCGGGTCCAGGGTGGCCACCAGGACGGCCGAGAAGACCAACGCGGCGGCCAGCTTCGCCACCGGGTTGCGCCGGGCCAGCGGCGCGCCGGGCGCCGCGACGGGTTCCAGGCTGATCACGGGCGTCGCCCGGAGTCGCCGTCGGCCGGGTCGGGCCGCCGGTTCAGGGTGACGGTGCGGTCGGCGAGCGCGGCGACGAAGTCCGCGTCGTGGGTGACGGTGACGACGCCGTGCCCGGCGTCGCGCAGCTCGGCGAAGAGGTCGAGCAGCTCCCGCCAGGTGCGCCGGTCCTGGCCGAAGGTCGGCTCGTCGCAGATCAGCAGGCGGGGCGCGGTGGCCAGCGCGGTCGCCACGCTCAGTCGCCGCGCCTCCCCGCCGGAGAGGGTGTACGGGTTCGCCCCGGCCAGCCGGGTCAGCCGCAGCCGGTCCAGCAGGGCGTCCACGGTGGCGCGTACCGCCGGCTCGGACTGGCCGGTCCGGCGGGGGCCGAGCGCCAGCTCGTCGAAGACGGTGGCGGTGACGAACTGGTGCTCCGGGTCCTGGAAGACCGAGCCGATCCGGCGGGCCAGCGCGGGCGCCCGCCAGCGGTGCGGGGGAGTGCGGTCGTCCGCCCCGGCCAGGGCGGCCGTGGCGGTGACCCGGCCGACGCCGGGGCGGAGCAGCCCGCCGAGGAGCAGGGCCAGGGTGGACTTGCCGACGCCGTTGGGCCCGAGCACGGCGAGCGCCTCGCCGGCGCGTACCCGCAGGTCGGTGGGGGCCAGCCGGGGCGGCAGGCCGAGCCGGTCGGCGGTGAGCAACTCATCGCCGGGCGGCGTGGTGGCGTGCCGGGGCGGGATGGTCCGGCCGGGCACCCAGACGCCCTGGGCGGCCAGTGCCTCGCCGTGCGCGGCGAAGACCGCCTCCGGCGGGCCGTCCGCGCGGACCCCGCCGCCCGGCTCCAGCACCACCACCCGGTCGACCAGCCGCAGCGCCTCGGCGACCCGGTGTTCGACCAGGATCAGGGTGGTGTCGGCGGACAGCGCGCCGGCGACCGCCCGGCGGACCAGGTCCGCGCCGGCCGGGTCGAGGTTGGCGGTCGGCTCGTCGAGCAGCAGCAGGCCGGGGCGCAGGGCGAGCGCGCCGGCCAGGGCCAGGCGCTGCTGCTCGCCGCCGGAGAGCGCCGCGGTGGGCCGGTCCCGGTGGTACGGGAAGCCGACCCGGCGCAACGCCTCGTCCACCCGCGGCCAGATCTCCTCGGCCGGCACCCCCCGGTTCTCCAGCCCGAACGCGACGTCGTCGCCGCTGCGGGCCATCACCAGCTGGGTCTCCGGGTCCTGGAAGACGATGCCGACCCGTTCCCGGTCCTTGCGCGGGTCGAGCCCGTCGATCTCGACGGTGCCCTCCTGCTCGCCGGAGTCCTCGGGCAGCAGCCCGGCCAGCGCCGCCAGCAGGGTGCTCTTGCCGGCCCCCGAGGGCCCGAGCAGCAGGACCCGTTCCCCGGCCTCGATCCGCAGGTCCACCCCGCGCACGGCCCACGCCTTCCGCCCGGCGTGCCGCCACCCGAACCCGCGCACCAACACCGCGCCCACCCGACCCCCTCCCTACCCAGGCCCACCCGGCTCCCGGCCGGTGATCAAGAGGTTTGCGTCACGACGGTGGCTCCCGTTGACGCAAACCTCTTGATCAACGAAGCGGGGGGCGGTCAGATGGCGGCGCGCTCGCGGCCGGCGGGGAAGCGGTCGAGGACGCCGGTGCGGGCGAGGGCCCCGGTGAGGGCGACACTGCCCAGGCCGGCGATCACCAGGGAGCTGACGGCGGTGATCAGGATGTAGGGGAGGCGGAAGCTGCCCCAGGCGGTGTCCGGGTACCAGACGAAGACGTCGTAGATCGCCGCCGCCAGGCCGGCCAGCGTGGCGGCCAGCAGGGCGACGGGCAGCCGGAAGACGCGGTACCCGAAGGCGGCGAAGGCGAGTTCCGCCGCGGCGGCCTCCAGCGGACCCTGGATGACCAGCGTCCAGCCCCAGCTGCTGCCCAGCGCCACCGAGACCAGCGCGGCGACGGTGAGGGTGAAGAAGGCGGCGCCCGGCTTGCGGATGATCAGACCGCCCAGGACGGCCGGGACCAGCCAGACGCCGTAGATGGCCGCCCGGCCGGGCAGCGGGATCGCGTCGGCGGGGCCGTTCCAGAGCAGGCCCCAGGCCCAGAAGATGATGCCGAAGGCCACCCCGAGCACCGCCGCGATGACGATGTCGATGGTGCGCCACCGGTTGCTGTCGGTGTTGGTCATGTGTGCTCCCAGTCCAAATGATCGAACCAGGAGAAGACGCACGCCGCGCCCGGTGTGGGACCGGACGGCGGCGCGGCTGGAGGTCGACCGAACTCCCTGCGCTGGCATTACCCAGATCAGGTTCGAGGGTCTGCGGGCGGTGCCCGCACTCTCAGCGCTGTGCGCTCCCCTGTCGGATGTGAAGTTGTCTCGTCGACGCTAACAGCTCCGACCCCGCCACGGTCGGCCCGGGTGGACGACCGCCGGGCTGGGTAGGCTGCCGATCATGCGGGTCGAGGCGCGAGGGCTGACGTTCGAGGTACGCACCGGCGGCCCGGAGGGCGGCGAACCCGTCCTGCTGCTGCACGGCTTCCCGCAGCACGGCGGCGAGTGGGACGAGGTGGTGCCGGCGCTGCACGCCGCCGGCCTGCGCACGTACGCGCCGGACCAGCGGGGCTACTCGCCGGGCGCCCGCCCGACCGAGGTGGCCGCCTACCGGTTGCCGGAGCTGGTCGAGGACGCGGTGGCGCTGCTCGACGCGCTGGGCGTCGAGGCGGCCCACGTGGTGGGGCACGACTGGGGCGCGGTCGTCGCCTGGGGCCTCGCCGCGGGGCACCCCGAGCGGGTCCGCACGCTGACCGCAGTCTCCGTGCCGCATCCGGCCGCGATGGCGCACGCGCTGGCGAACGATCCGGGGCAGAAGGCGCGCTCGTCGTACGTGCTGCTGTTCCGCCAGCCGGGCAAGGCCGAGAAGGTGCTGCTGGCCGTGCGGGCGGCCGCCCTGCGCCGGCTGCTCTCCGGAGTGGGCGACGCCGGGCGGGTGGCCCGGTACGCCGAGCCGATGCGGGAGCCGGGCGCGCTGACCGGGGCGCTGAACTGGTACCGGGCCATGTCCCAGGCCGACCTGGCGCGGACCGGGCCGGTCGGGGTGCCCACCACCTTCGTCTGGAGCGACAAGGACGTCGCGATCGGCCGGACCGCCGCCGAGGCCTGCGCCGCCCAGGTGACCGGGCCGTACCGGTTCGTCGCGCTCCCCGGCGTCACCCACTGGATTCCCGACGAGGCGTCGGCCCCGCTGGCCGAGGCGATCCTGGCCCGGGTACGCGACCTGGCCTGAGCCCGCCGTGGGCCACCCGACGAGCAGGACCGACGAGCGGAGGAACGCATGACGGTGAGCGCCGAGGCATACCTGGCGGTGGTGACCGAGACGATCGGCCGGGTGGCGGCGAGCCAGCGGGAGGCGGTGGGTCGGGCGGCCGACCTGATCGCCGAGGCGCTGCGCGCCGACGGGGTGGTGCACGCCTTCGGCACCGGCCACTCCGAGGCGCTGGCGATGGAGATCGCCGGCCGGGCCGGTGGGCTGGTGCCGACCAACCGGATCGCGCTGCGCGACCTGGTGCTGCTGGGCGACGAGCCGGCGAGCATCCTCGGGCCGCACCTGGAGCGCGACCCGGCCGTGGCGCACCGGCTCTACGAGCTGGCCCCGGTCCGCCCGTCGGACATCTTCGTGCTGGCCTCCAACTCCGGCGTCAACGGCGCGATGGTGGAATTCGCGTCGCTGGTGGTCGAGCGCGGGCACCGGCTGGTGGCGATCACCTCGGCGCAGCACTCGGGCCGGATGGCCTCGCGCCACCCGTCCGGGCGCAAGCTCGCCGACTTCGCCGACGTGGTGCTGGACAACGGCGCCCCGTACGGTGACGCGACCCTGCCGCTGCCCGACGGCGGTGCGGTCGGCGCGGTCTCCTCGATCACCGCGGCCCTGCTGGCCCAGCAGATCGTGGCCGAGACGGTGGCCCGGCTGATCGCGGCGGGGGAGCGGCCCCCGGTCTACCTGTCGGCGAACATCACCGGCGGCGACGAGCACAACGCCGCGCTGGAGGCCCGGTACGCCGGCCGTATCCGCCGAGGTTCCTGAGCCGGTTTCGCGCCACTCCGGTTGGGGCATTGGCGTTGCTGCCGGCGGGGTGAGCCCCGTCGGCAGTACCGTCTCTTCCGGAGGTAACGCGTGTCGAAGGAATCCGAGAAGCAGCGCTGGCAGCGCAACTTCGCCGATCTGCTCCAGGAGTTGCGCGTCGCCCAGACCGGCGTGCAGATCCTCTTCGCCTTCCTGCTGACCCTGCCGTTCAGCAACGGCTTCACCCGGACCAGCGGCTTCCAGAAGGACGTCTACATCGTCTCGCTGCTGTCGGCGGCGGCCGCCACCGCGATGATCATTTCGCCGGTCGCCTTCCACCGCGCGCTGTTCCGCCAGGGCCGCAAGCCCGAGCTGGTGCGCTTCGCGCACCGGATGGCCAGCGCCGGCCTCGCCTTCATGCTGATCTCGATGGTCAGCGCGGTGCTGCTGATCACCGACTTCGTGCTGCAGCGCGAGATCGCATTCGTGCTGAGCGCGCTCACCGGGCTGTGGTTCCTGACCTTCTGGGTCTTCCTGCCGATGGCCCGGCGCAACTGGGGTGAGGACGTCGACGACGACGATGACGCGCCGCAGGTGCTGACCGGCGACTGACCCGGTCACCGGCCGGGAAATCCGACGTGCGCGCAACGCTACCCCTGGGTAACACCCGGGGGTAGCGTTGCTCTTGTCGAGCACGTTGACGCATCCGGACCGAGGTTCGAGGGGGCAGCCGTGACCACGACGCACAACAGCCGACCCACCGAGGACGGCGCCGGGCCGCTGCCGGCCGAGGCGGGCCAGGTCTCCGAGAAGGAGGCCCGACAGGTCGCCGAGGCGGCCCGGGAAACCGCCTGGGACCGGCCCAGCTTCGGCAAGGAGCTCTTCCTCGGCCGGTTCCGGCCCGACCTGATCCACCCCTGGCCCCGCTCCGACCCGGACGACGACGCGCGGGCCGAGCGGTTCCTCACCGAGCTCGGCGCGTATCTGCGGTCCGAGGTGGACGGCGGAGCCATCGAGCGCGACGCGTCCATCCCGGACGAGGTGTTCCAGGGGCTGGCCCGGCTCGGCGCATTCGGCATGAAGATCGACCGCAAGTACGGCGGCCTCGGCCTGAGCAACCTGCATTACTGCCGGGCGCTGATGCTGGCCGGCTCGGTCAGCCCGGCGATCGGCGCGCTGCTCTCCGCCCACCAGTCGATCGGCGTGCCGCAGCCGCTGAAGATGTTCGGCACCGACGAGCAGAAGCAGCTCTTCCTGCCCCGGCTGGCCGCCGGGGAGGTATCCGCGTTCCTGCTCACCGAGCCGGACGTCGGCTCCGACCCGGCCCGCCTGGCCACCATCGCCGAGCCGACCGCCGACGGCACCGGCTACCGGCTCAACGGGGTGAAGCTCTGGGCCACCAACGGCACGGTGGCCACCCTGCTGGTGGTGATGGCCCGGGTGCCGGCCGGCGAGGGGCGGCGCGGCGGCATCACCGCGTTCGTGGTCGACGGCGACAGCGACGGCATCACCGTCGAGCGGCGCAACGCCTTCGTCGGCCTGCGCGGCCTGGAGAACAGCCTCACCCGGTTCCACGACGTCTTCGTGCCCCGGGAGAACGTCATCGGTGGCGAGGGCAAGGGACTGAAGATCGCCCTGACCACGCTGAACACCGGTCGGCTGTCGCTGCCGGCGATGTGCGTCGGCGCGGGCAAGTGGTCGCTGAACGTGGCCCGGGAGTGGGCCGCCGACCGGGTGCAGTGGGGCCGGCCGGTCGGCGAGCACGAGGCGGTCGCCCAGAAGCTCTCCTTCATCGCCGCCACCACGTACGGCATGGAGACCATGCTCGACCTCTGCTGCCTGCTCGCCGACGACGACCGCAACGACATCCGGATCGAGGCGGCCCTGGTCAAGCTCTACGCCAGCGAGATGGCCTGGAAGATCGCCGACGAGCTGATCCAGATCCGGGGCGGGCGCGGCTACGAGACGGCCGACTCGCTCGCCGCCCGGGGCGAACGCCCGGCCGCGGTCGAGCAGATGCTGCGGGACCTGCGGATCAACCGGATCTTCGAGGGCTCCACCGAGATCATGCACCTGCTCATCGCCCGGGAGGCGGTCGACGCGCACCTCTCGGTCGCCGGCGACATCATCGACCCGGACGCCGGCCTCGGCCGCAAGGCCAGGGCGGGGGCGCGGGCGGGGGCCTTCTACGCCAGATGGCTGCCCACCCTCGCCGTCGGCAGAGGACAGAGCCCCCACGCGTACGGCGAGTTCGGCCCGCTCGCCGGTCACCTGCGGCAGGTGGAGCGGCACTCCCGCAAGCTGGCCCGCTCGACCTTCTACGCGATGTCCCGCTGGCAGGGGAAGATGGAACGCAAGCAGGCGTTCCTCGGCCGGGTGGTGGACATCGGCGCGGAGCTGTTCGCGATGTCCGCGGTCTGCGTGCGGGCGTACGCGGAGCGGGACACCCGCCCGGAGAACGTCGAGCTGGCCGACCTGTTCTGCCGGCAGGCCCGGGTCCGGGTGGAGCAGCTGTTCACCGCGCTGTGGGAGAACACCGACTCCGTCGACGTCGCGGCGGCGAAGCGGATCCTCGCCGGCCGGTACGCCGCCCTGGAGTCCGGCGTGCTCACCCCGCCAGCCGACACACCGTGGGTGGCGCGCTGGTCACCCGGCCCGTCGACCACGCCGGACGTCCGCCGCCGGATCCCGCGTCAGGGCGGCTGAGCAGGGACTGGGCCGTCGCTGAAGTCAGCGGGCGACGGCCCAGGCCAGCACCGCCGCGAGGATCAGCCCGTTGAGCAGGGCGAGCACCAGGTACGCCTGCGGCGGGATCTTGCGACCCTTGCGGACGAAGCTCACCAGGACGGCGGCGTACCCGAGCAGCAGCACGGCGACGACGATCAGGAAGTACAGCACCGCCACACCCTAGCGGCCGCCCCGCAGCCCGAGTCGGCGCAGCTCCAGTGCGGCGAGCGCGTCGACGGTGGCGTCGTCGCCCCGCCGCCACGCCTCCGCCACGTCCGGATCGATCCTGGTCAGCTTGCGCAGCGGCTGCCCGGTGAGGGCGCGCAGCGCCAGCAGGTCCCGCCCGGCCGGGGCGGTGGCGAGCGCCTTCGCCGCGGCGGCCCGGCGCATCCAGCGCACCCGCAGCGGCAGCCAGCCGAAGAGCACCAGGGCGAGCGGGAAGACCAGCACGGCGATGGCGAGGGCCAGGGCGAGCTGGCCGACCAGCTCCTGCTGGTCCCGGCCGGCGTCGGCGACCGCGCGGGCCGCCTCGGCGGCCCGCTCGAAGGGGGCGGTCAGCTCGTCGCCGACCAGCGGCACCCGGCCGACCTTGCCGCCGGCCTCGGCCAGGTTGTCGGCGAGACCGCCGCCGGCCCCCTCCAGCTTCTGTCCGGGTACGGCGAGTTTCTGCACCAGGTCGTGCACCCACAGGGCGAAGCGGATCGCCGCGTACACCCAGACGACGACGAGCAGGTCGGTGAGGAGCTGGCGGAGGGCGACGGGGAAGCGATCGGCGTAGATCTTCACGCCGGACAGCGTGCCACGACGCGGCCCGGCGGGCACCCCCTGAATCGCCGTCAGGCGGCGCACTTCGGGCAGGTGCCGAAGATCTCCAGGGTGTGGCTGACGTCGGCGTACCCGTGTTGGGCGGCGACCCGCTCGGCCCAGGTCTCCACCGCCGGCCCGGCCACCTCGACGGTGCGGCCGCAGGCCCGGCAGACCAGGTGGTGGTGGTGCCCCTCGCTGCACCGGCGGTAGAGGTGCTCCCCACCGGGCGGACGCATCACGTCGATCTCGCCGGCGTCGGCGAGGCCCTGCAAGGTGCGGTAGACGGTGGTCAGCCCGACCCGCTCGCCCCGGTCCCGGAGCATCGCGTGCAGCTCCTGTGCGCTGTGGAAGCCCTCCACCTCGGCGAGCAGGGAGCTCACCGCCGTGCGCTGCCGCGTGTTCCGCAGCGCCCCCTCGCTCATGATCCCTCCCCGGCGTGGCTCACCGCGTCCGCCACGATGTGCGCCACGTGCTCGTCGACCAGCGCGTACGCGATCTCGCGGCCGCGCCGCGAGCCGCGGACCACGCCCGCCCCGCGCAGCACCCGCAGGTGCTGGGAGACCAGCGGCTGGGGGGCGCCGAGCTTCTCCACCAGTTCGTGCACACACCGTTCACCCTGCGCCAGCTCGCTCACGATCGCCAGCCGGATCGGGGCGGACAGGGCGCGGAGCAGGTCACCCGCGCCCTCGTAGGCCTCGTACCCGTTCGTGCCGGTCACCCTGCAACGGTAACCAATACCACCGACAGGTGCCGGGGCGGTGTCACTGGAGCACGACCTCGTGCGGCTCGGGCGCCGGCGTACCGGTCGGGGTGGACCGCCGGCGCAGCGTCCGCCAGCCGGCGGCGGCGAGCGCGACCACCAGGAACGAGGCGATGGCCAGCAGCACCACCGAGGCGCCCGGGGCGGTGTCGGCGGTGGCCGCCACCCAGACCCCGGACCCGGCCGCGAAGAGGCCGAGCGCCATGGCCGCCGTCATGGTGCTGCGGAAGCCCCGGGTGACCTGCTGCGCGGTGGCCACCGGCACCACCATCAGGGCGCTGATCAGCAGCACCCCGACGGCCCGCATGGCGATGGTGACGGTGACCGCGGTGGCCACCGCCAGCAGCAGGTTCAACGTCCGGACCGGCAGCCCGGCGACCCGGGCGTACTCCTCGTCGTGGCAGACCGCGAAGAGCGCCGGGCGCAGCGCCAGCATGGTGACCAGGATGGCCGCGCCGAGCACCGCAATGGTGATCAGGTCCTGCGGCGAGATGGTGGTGAGCGAGCCGAACAGGTACGCGTTGAGGTTGGCGCTGGTGGCGTCGGAGAGCCCGACGAGCATCACCCCGCCGGCGATGCCGCCGTAGAAGAGCAGTGCCAGCGCGAGGTCGCCGGAGGTGCGTCCGCGCGCCCGGACCAGCTCGATGGTGATCGCGCCGAGGGTCGCCACGACCACCGCCACCAGCACCGGGGAGCGGTTGAGCAGCAGCCCGGCGCCGACGCCGGTCAGCGCCACGTGGCCGATGCCGTCGCCGATCAGGGTCAGCCGCCGCTGCACCAGGTAGATGCCGAGCGCCGGGGCGGCCAGGCCGATGACCAGGGCGCCGATCAGCGCGCGTTGCATGTAGGGGTACTGGAAGAGTTCCATGGTCAGCTGCTCCACAGCCCGGCGGGCTCGTCGGGACCGTGCGGGTGCACGTGGTCGTGGTCGGGCTCCGCGTGGTGGCCGGCGGGCTCGGGCACCGCGCCGTCGTGGCAGATCCCGCCCTGGTGGACCACCACCGCCCGGCTGATCAGCGGTCGCAGCGGGCCCAGCTCGTGGGCGACGAGCAGTACGGTGCCGCCGTCGGCGACGAAGTCACGCAGCGCGGTGGCGAACGCCTCCTGGCTGGCCGCGTCGACCCCGGCGGTCGGCTCGTCGAGCACCAGCAGCTCCGGCCGGCCGGCGAGGGCCCGGGCGATCAGGGTGCGCTGCTGCTGGCCGCCGGAGAGGGTGGCGACCGGGTCGGCGGCCCGGTCGGCGAGCCCGACGGCGCGCAGCGCCGCGTCGACCGCCTCCCGGTCGGCCCGCCCCGGCGGGCGGAGCACGCCCCGGCGGGCCAGCCGGCCGGAGGCGACCACCTCGCGCACCGTCGCCGGTACGCCGCCGCCGGCGCCGAGCCGCTGCGGGACGTACCCGATGCGCCGCCACTGCCGGAACCGGCGCAGCGGGGTGCCGAAGAGCGCGACGGAGCCGGCGGCCAGGGGGACCAGCCCGAGCACGGCGCGGATCAGGGTGGACTTGCCGGAGCCGTTGGCCCCCAGGACGGCGACCACCTCGCCGGCGGTGACGGTGAGCGACACGTCACGCAGCACGGGTCGGCCGTCGTAGCCGACCGCCCCGTGGGTGACGGTGATGACGGGTGCGGTCACGAGCAGCTCAACGCCGTCCGCAGGGTCTGCAGGTTGGTGCGCATCACCGAAAGGTAGTCCCCGCCGGAGTCGGTCGACAGCCCTTCGATCGGGTCCAGCACCGCGGTCTTCGCGCCGACCTCAGCCGCGATGGTCTCGGCGACCTTCGGGCTGACCAGGGTCTCGAAGAAGATCGTGGTGGCCCCGTGTTCGCGGGCCTCGGCGGCGACCTCGGCGAGGCGCTGCGGGGAGGGCTCGGTGTCGGGGGTGAGGCCGGTGATGCCGACCTGCTCCAGCTGGTAGCGCTCGGTCAGGTAGCCGAAGGCGGTGTGGCTGACCACGATCTCCCGGCGCTGGCAGGTCTTGAGTCCGGCGGTGAACTCGGCGTCGAGCTTCTCCAGCTCGCCGCGGAGCGCCCGGGCCCGGGCGGTGTAGTCGGCGGCCCGCTTCGGGTCGGCCCGGCCGAGCCGCTCGGCGAGCTGGTCGCCGACGGTGGCCAGCCGGGTCGGGTCCAGCCAGAGGTGCGGGTCGAGGCCGCCGCCGGGCTCCTCGGCGTGACCGGCCTCACCCTCGTGCTCGTGGCCGCCGGCCGCGGCGGTCAGCAGGGGCTGCACGGTCGCCACGTCGAAGGCGCGGTCGGCGGCGTTCTGGTCCACCGCCTCGTCCACGGTCGGCTGGAAGCCCTTGAGGTAGACGACCAGCTCCGCCTCGCTGACCTGCCCGACCTGGCGCGGGTTGAGCTCCAGGTCGTGCGGCTCCGCCCCGGGCTTGGCCAGGTTGCTGACGGCGACCGCGTCGCCGCCGATCCGCTCGGCGAGGAACTGCAACGGGTAGAAGGCGGCCACCACGTCGACCCGCTGCGGATCGGCGCCCGCCCCGCCGGACGAGCAGGCGGCGACGCCGCTCAGGGCGAGCAGGGCGGTGGCGGCGGCCAGGGCGCGTGGAGCGGAGCGGATGTTCATGTCATGAACTGTCCGTGACAACGGAAATGATTGTCAAAAACGCATGAGTGCATGTCAGAGCAGCTTGGCCAGCGCGACCGCGACCAGCAGGGTCAGCATCACCAGCCGGATCATCCGGGTCTGCGGCGCCTGCACCGGCCAGGTGGTCGCCAGCAGCCAGCTCAGCCCGGCGGCGAGCGCGAGCAGCAGCACGCCGCCCACCGGCCCGGGTGCGAAGAACGCCACCAGCACCACCACCAGGGTGGCGAGGAACACCGACGTCGGGTTGGCCCGGGAGAGTCGGACCAGCAGGGGGCTCTGCGTACGCTGCATCCCACAGACTCTACGAGGAGGGACGCCGGTGCTGGTCACCAACCGGTTCGTGGTCGAGGTCGATGTCGCCGACGACTTCGTCGGTCGGGCGCACGCCGCGCTCGCCGCGCTCGCCGCCCGCCCTGGCTACCTGCGCGGCGAACTGCTGCGGGCGCTCGACGACCCGGCCCACTGGTGCCTGGTCACCGAGTGGGAGTCGGTCGGGGCGTACCGGCGGGCGCTGGGCGGGTTCGACGTCAAGATCGCCGCGGTCCCGCTGCTCGCCGAGTCGCTGGACGAGCCGTCCGCGTACGAGACGCTGGCCAGCGCCGCCCCGGACGGCGGGGTCGTGGTGGCCACCAGTGATCGGGCCGCGAGTCCGCACCGCTGAGAGGCTGGGCACTACCCTGCACTCATGACCGCACCCGGCCCGGCAGCCCCACCGCCGTACCCCGCGACGCCCGGTGGGGACGGCAACCCGCCGGCCGACCCGGGGGTGCCGGCCCCGCCGCCCGGCCCGGGAGTGGCCCCGCCGTTCGCCGCGCCGCCCACCGAGGGCGGCCGCAAGCGGCTCTGGCTGGGTCTCGGCGTCGGGGCGCTCGCCCTGCTGATCTGCTGCGGCGGGGGCGGGGCGGCCCTGGTCGGCCTGACCATCAGCAACGCCCAGGCGATCGAGGAGCAGGGGCACGCGGTCACCGACGCCTACTACCGCGCGCTGGTGCGCAAGGAGTACGGCGCGGCCTACGACAAGCTCTGCGACCAGGAGCAGCGGCGCGAGTCCCGGGCGGACTTCGCCCAGCGGGCGGCCGACGAGCCGGCGGTCGCCGCCTACCGGGTGGGCGAGGTCGACCCCAACGCGCTCACCGTGCCGGTGGACGTCACCTACAGCGGCGGCTTCCAGGACACCCAGCAGGTCACCCTCGCGCCGGACCAGCAGACCGGCGGCATGGAGGTCTGCGGGGTCAACTGAGCCGGCCGGAGTATTCTGCTGGGCTCGGGACGCCGCTGGTCGTACCGTTGTCCCGAACTGTTCGTTCCGTCCACATCACGTCTTGTTCCGTCCACATCACGTCCCCGCCGACCGCCAGCCGGCGTAGGAGGAAACATGCCAGCCGACCGTATCGACGCCGTCGTCAGCCTCGCCAAGCGCCGAGGCTTCGTCTTCCCCTCCAGCGAGATCTACGGGGGCACCCGGTCGGCGTGGGACTACGGTCCGCTCGGCGTGGAGCTCAAGGAGAACGTCCGCCGGCAGTGGTGGAAGACCATGGTCCAGCAGCGCGACGACGTCGTCGGCCTGGACTCCGCGGTCATCCTGGCCCGCAAGGTGTGGGAGGCCTCCGGCCACATCGCCGAGTTCGTCGACCCGCTCACCGAGTGTCAGTTCTGCCACAAGCGGTTCCGCGCCGACCACCTGGAGGAGGCGTACGCCGAGAAGCACGGCAAGCCGCTGACCTCGCTGTCCGAGCTGAACTGCCCGAACTGCGGCAACAAGGGCACCTTCACCGAGCCGAAGATGTTCAACGGCCTGATGAAGACCTACCTCGGCCCGGTGGAGAGCGACGAGGGCCTGCACTACCTGCGCCCGGAGACCGCCCAGGGCATCTTCGTCAACTACAAGAACGTGGAGACGGTCGCCCGCAAGAAGCCGCCGTTCGGCATCGCGCAGACCGGCAAGTCGTTCCGCAACGAGATCACCCCGGGCAACTTCATCTTCCGTACGCGGGAGTTCGAGCAGATGGAGATGGAGTTCTTCGTCGAGCCGGGCACCGACGAGCAGTGGCACGAGTACTGGCTCCAGGAGCGCTGGAACTGGTACCTCGACCTGGGCCTGTCGGCGGAGAACCTGCGCTTCTACGAGCACCCCAAGGAGAAGCTCTCCCACTACTCGAAGCGCACCGTCGACATCGAGTACCGGTTCCAGTTCGGCGGCAGCGAGTTCGCCGAGCTGGAGGGCATCGCCAACCGGACCGACTTCGACCTCTCCACGCACAGCAAGCACTCCGGCGTCGACCTGTCCTACTTCGACCAGACGAAGCAGGAGCGGTGGATGCCGTACGTCATCGAGCCGGCCGCCGGTCTCACCCGCGCGGTGCTGGCGTTCCTGCTGGAGGCGTACGACGAGGACGAGGCCCCGAACACCAAGGGCGGCGTGGACAAGCGCACCGTGATGCGCTTCGACCCGCGGCTGGCGCCGGTCAAGGTGGCGGTGCTGCCGCTGTCCCGCAACGAGGCGCTCTCCCCGAAGGCGAAGGGCCTCGCCGCGCAGCTGCGCAAGCGCTGGGTGGTGGAGTTCGACGACTCGCAGGCCATCGGCCGCCGCTACCGCCGGCAGGACGAGATCGGCACCCCGTTCTGCGTGACCGTCGACTTCGACACCCTCGACGACGACGCGGTGACCGTGCGGAACCGGGACACCATGGCCCAGGAGCGGATCGCCCTGGACCAGGTCGAGCGCTACCTGATCGAGCGCCTGCCCGGCTGCTGAACCGGCACCCGACGGCCCCGCCCCGACCAGGGACGGGGCCGTCGTCGTCGATGGCCCGTCGGCCGGCGGTTGCGCCCACCCGGTGGTTGAGCCGGGCATGATCTCGTGCGAGCATTCCCGGCGTTGAATCTCATCACGGGGGTGTCTGCATGACGCGCGCGTCGCAACAGGACAACGACCACGACCCGAAGCGGCGGCGCCTGCTGCGCCGCGCCGCCACGGTCGCCGCCACCACGGCCGGCGCCGGTGTCGCCGCCGCTGTCGGCATGCCCGGCGCGGCCCAGGCCGACGCGGGCGGCAACCTGATCATGGGTACGACGAACGACGCGGGCGGCGCCAGCACCACCCTCACCCACACCGACTCCCCGCTGGTGCTGGCGAACCCGGCCGGCGCGCCGCTGCGGCTGGTGCCGAGCTCGGGCCTCTACCCGCACGTGCTCGACTCCGAGGCCGGCACCGTGGCGGTCGACGACCAGGGCGACCTCTTCGTCCGGGCGGGCACCGACGCCAACCCCACCAACGGCTGGGCGTGGACCAGCGAGTGGGCCACCACCTCGGTCGCCGTGCCGCCGACCCGGATCCTCGACACCCGCGACGCCAACCTGCGGCGCAACATCGTCTCCGGGTCGCTGGACTCCCTCGGCCGGCTCCAGCCGGGTGTGCCGATCGTGCTCGCCCTCGACCCGTACGTCCGGGACGGCTACGCCATCAAGGGCAACGTCACCGTGGTCGGGATGACCGGCGCCGGTGTGCTCACCGTGTGGGGGAGCGGCACCAAGCCCACCGCGTCCACGGTCAACTGGGCGACCGCCGGCACCATCCTGTCGAACTTCCTCTTCACCGAGCTGGGCGCCGTCGGGGCGTACCGCAGCGTGCTGACCCTCCAGGCCACCTCGTCGCCGACCCACGCGATTGTCGACATGACCAGCCTGCTGGTCGGCCACCCGAGCCAGGTGCTGCTCGGCGGTGGGGCGTAGATGGCCCGGCCGTTCCCGGCCCGCCTCGACAGCCGTCCGTCGCAGACCGCCAACCCATCCAACGGGGGAATGAGATGACTTCGTCCGAACCCGACCGCTCCGCCTCGCGGCGTACCCTGCTGCGGCGGGCCGCCGTCACCGGCGGCGCGGCGGTCGCCGCCACCGCCGTCACCGCGGCGAACGCCAGCCCCGCCAGCGCCGCTGTCGGCGAGCCGGTCGTGCTGGGCGCACCGAACAGCGGTGGCAAGACCACCGTGACCAGCGCCGCCGGCAACGGCGCGGCCACCCTGGCCGTGCAGAACGACGCCGGCCCGGCGCTGTTGCTCAAGCGCTCCGAGTCGAAGCTGCCGGTGCTGCCCGGCTCGCTGGAGTCGACCACCCTCGGCCTGGGCGCCGCCGGCACCGACTCCGGTGGCGTGGTTCGCCGCTACGAGACGCTCACCACGGCGAACGCCACCATGCTGGTGCCGATCCCGCCCACCCGGGTGCTGGACACCCGCACCGCCGCCGGCCGGGCCCGGCTGCTGGAGGGCGCCGGACAGATCGACTCGCAGGGCCGCGCGGTCGCGGGCGCCTGGCTGCTGGTCCACCTGGCCGGCATCGTCGAGTACGGCGACGGCCTGATCGGCAACGTGACCGTCGCCAAGACCGAGAAGGGCGGCTTCGCCACCGTCTACGGGCGGGGCCAGGCCCCGGGCGCGTCCACCATCAACTGGTGGGGCGCCGGCCAGCTGCTCTCCAACGGCGTGATCACCCAGACCGGCGCCTGGTCGACCGCCAACGGCAACTACTACCCGGACACCGTGGCCATCTGGGTGCAGAAGAGCGCCACCGCCGTCATCCTCGACGTGACCGGCCTGCTCGTGTTCCACCCCGAGTCCGCCGTCATCAACAACCCGAAGAGCCTGACCGCCGACTCGGGCACCAGCGGGGTCCGCGCCGACGTGATCAAGGTCAACGCCGAGCGCGCTGACCGGGAGGTGCAGCCCCGTGCGTGAGACCGAGGAGACCACCAGCATGACCACCGACGAGACGTCGTCGACCACCCGCCGCCGGATCATCAAGGCCGGTGTCGCCGCGGGTGCCGGCGTCGGCGCGGCGGCGGTCGTCGCCACCCCGGCCGCCGCCGACCCGGGGCAGCCGGTGCTCATCGGGGTCACCAACGACGCGGGGGCCACCGAGACCGTGCTGCGCGGCGGTTCGGCGCTGGCCCCGACGCTGACCGTCGACGCGCCGAGCACCCGTCCTCCGCTGGTGCTGACCCCCACTCCGTCCGCCAGCATCCCGCAGGAGCTGCCGACCGGCTCGCTCGCGGTCACCCCCTCCGGCGAGCTGGTGATCGGCGGCAAGGGCGGGGCGCGCGCGTACGTCAACACCTCGCGGTGGGCGAACCGGACGATGGCCGTCCCGCCGCAGCGGATCCTCGACACCCGCGCGATCTCCACCTACAGCGGGAACATCCTGGCCGGCAGCGCCGGCGTGACCTCGGGCAAGCTCAACGCCGGCAAGATCATCCACCTGACGGTGAAGAACGTCCCACCGGCACTGGCGGAGAAGGCGACCGCCGCGTACGTCAACATCACCGTGGCGGGCACCGTCTCCGCCGGGGTGCTGACCGCGTACAGCTCCTCGATCGCCAAGCCGCAGACCTCGTCGTTGAACTGGTGGGGGCCGAACCAGATCCTCTCCAACCTGGTGGAGGTGCAGCTCGGCAGCTACAACGGCAACGCGCTGTCGTTCGCGATCCACGTCAGCGCGGCCACGTCCGTCATCGTGGACGTCTCGGGCCTGATTCTGTCCAGCCCCGGCACGTACTGACCCGTCCGCCGGTCGCCGTCGCGGTGCGAGTTCGCTCACCATCGCGGCGGTGACCGGCCACCGGACCCGGGGCCACCGCGCCGGGCATGGGATTCTTGGGTACGTGACCAGTCCCGCCCCGTCCGTCGCGCTCCGCCCGCTCACCCTCGGGCCGCACCAGGTGTGGCCGCCGGTGGTGCTCGCCCCGATGGCCGGCATCACCAATGTCGGCTTCCGGCAGCTCTGCCGGGAGCAGGGCGGCGGCATCTACGTCTGCGAGATGATCACCACTGTCGCCCTGGTCGAGCGGAACCCGAAGACGCTGCGCATGATCGCCTTCGGCGCCGACGAGCGGCCGCGCAGCCTCCAGCTCTACGGCACCGATCCGGAGATCACCGCCGCCGCGGTACGGATCGTGGTGGAGAAGAACCTGGCCGACCACATCGACCTGAACTTCGGCTGCCCGGTGCCCAAGGTGACCCGCAAGGGCGGCGGCTCCGCGCTGCCGTGGCGGCGGCGGCTCTTCGCCCGCCTGGTCAGGGCCGCGGTGGACGCCGCCGCACCGGCCGGGGTGCCGGTCACCGTGAAGATGCGCAAGGGCATCGACGACGACCACCTGACGTACGTGGAGGCCGGGCTGGCCGCGCAGGACGCCGGGGTGGCGGCGGTCGCCCTGCACGGGCGTACGGCCGCGCAGCGCTACTCGGGCACCGCCGACTGGGACGCGATCGCCACCTTGAAGCAGGCCCTCGACGTGCCGGTGCTCGGCAACGGCGACATCTGGGAGGCCGACGACGCGCTGCGGATGGTGGCGCACACCGGCGTGGACGGGGTGGTGATCGGCCGAGGCTGCCTGGGCCGGCCGTGGCTCTTCGCCGACCTGGAGGCCGCGTTCGACGGTCGCCCCGAGCGGCGGCTGCCCACCCTGGGCGAGGTCGCGCAGACCATGCGCCGCCACGCCGAGCTGCTGGTCGACCAGTTCACCGCCGGCAGCCGTACCCCGGCCCGGGGTGAGCGGGACGGTTGCACCGACTTCCGCAAGCACGTCGCCTGGTACCTCAAGGGCTTCCCGGTCGGCAGCGAGCTGCGCCGCGACCTGGCGATGATCGAGAGCCTGGCGCAGCTCGACGACCTGCTCGGCAAGCTGGACCCGACGGAGTCCTTCCCGGTGGCCACCCTCGGTCAGCCGCGTGGTCGCACCAACTCCCCGGGCAAGGTCTTCCTGCCCGACGGCTGGCTGGCCAGCCGGGACGACGACACCGTGCCCGAGGGCGCCGAGCTGGACGACTCCGGCGGCTGACCGCCGCTGGTCCGCACGTCGCCCCGACGCGCACACGACGAAGGGCCGGCCCCCGGGTGGGGGCCGGCCCTTGTCGGTGGTGCCGTGGATCAGGCGGCGGCGGCGTAGCCGCGGGTGGCGATCCAGTCGGCCAGGTTGTCCACGCTCATCCGGTAGGACATCTGGTCGGCGTTCGCCGAGTCGGCGATCGTGACGACGTTCCCGCCGTCGCGGTAGCCGATGACGCTGATGTAGTGGCCACCCTCAAAGGAGTGGGTGAGGCCGTCGGTGTCCGTGGCGGTGCCGGCGATGTTGGCGACCACGGCCCGACCGTCGTCGATGGTGCGGACGACGTCCGCGCGCAGCTTCTCGGTCTGCTTGCGGTCGGCGCTGTTGTCGCGGATCTCGACGCTGCGGTAGACCTTCTTGCCGGTCTCCTTGTTCAGCACCGGGGTGATGTCGTTGATGGAGTTGGTGCCGGCCTCGGTGGTGCCCATCTCCTTGGCCATGGTGTCCACGTCGATGTCCTTGCCCTGCACCGACAGGGCGTTGCGGGTGGCCGAGGGGCCGCAGTAGTAGAAGTTCGGCTGGGCCTCGTAGCGCATGGTCAGCTCACGCTCGCCGTGCGACCTGCGGTCGTTCTTCGCCGACGCGGCGCCCTTGTCGGTGGCGGCCGAGTCGGTGTTGGCGGTGGCGAGCGGGCCGGCGACGGCGCCGGTGAAGGCGAGGCCGGCAGCGGCCAGGGCGGTCTTGCGGATCAGATCGGTACGCATGATCGGCCTCTCTGTTTGGGGGTGCGCGGCACACGCAACAGGGGGCGCGGTGCCGCGGGACAAGTCAGAAGGGGGATCGACCCGGCGATCGGCGCGACCTGCTCGGGTGTCCGGGGGATGTAACCGGCCCGGGCGGCCCCGCATTCCATCGGGCCGGTCCCGGGATCCGTCCGGCCGGGGAGCGCCGGAGGTACGCCATGTACAACGACCCCGCCCACCCGACACCGCACGCCAGAAGGACCTGTTCCGGCCGATACCGCCCACCCCAAACCGGACATCCGGCCCCGAACCGACGGTCCGGCCGCCTCCGCCTCGTTGATCAAGAAGTTTGCGTCAGAAACACGCCGTCCGACCGACGCAAACTTCTTGATCAACGGGCAATGCGGGTTTCGCGGGGCGTCAGGTGTCAGCCGGTGGGGGTCGGCGTGGCGGGTGGGGTGGGGATCCCGGTGGGCGGGGTGTCGGCCGCGTCCCGTTCGGCGGGCCAGGGGATCTCCGGGGCACGGTGGAAGGCGATGCCGGCGGTGGCCCAGCGCGGGCCGTGGCCGGCGAGGCGCTCGCGGAACCCGGCCCAGTCGTGCGCCGAGCGGGGCGACCAGCCCAACTCGGCGATGGCGGGCAGCCGGGGGAGGAACATGAACTCGATCTCCGCCAGCGTGGTCACCGACTCGGTCCAGAGCGGCGCCTCCACGCCGAGCACCGCGTCGGCCGGTACGCCGGCGACGTGGGTGCCCGGATCCCAGTCGTACGCGCGCCGCACGTCGATCAGCCCGGCCCAGTCGTGGCCGATCGGGGTGTCCGGGGCGTACTTCATGTCCAGGTAGGCGTGGTTGCCGGGGGAGAGGATCAGCCGGGCGCCCCGGCGTACCGCCTCGGCGACCACCGGGTCCGCGCCGTCGGTGCCCCACCACTGGACCACCCGTCCCTCGGCGTGCTCGGCCGGGGCGATCTGGTGCCACCCGATGACCGTCTTGCCGGTGCCGGCGACGATCCGCTGGGTGCGCTCCACGAAGCCGGTGTACGCCGCACCCTTGACCTTGAACGCCTCGTCGCCGCCGATGTGCAGCCACGGGCCGGGGGTGAGGGCGGCCACCTCGCCGAGCACGTCGGCGACGAAGTCGTACGTCCGCTCGCTGGCCGGGTCGACGTAGCTGAAGCCGACCTCGGTGCCGGTGTACGGCGGTGGCGCGACCCGGTCCGGCGCCAGCTCGGGGTACGCGGTCAGCGCCGCGTTGGTGTGGCCGGGCAGGTCGATCTCGGGGACGACGGTGACGTGCCGGCGGGCGGCGTACCGGACGATCCGCCGGTAGTCCGCGCCGGTGTAGAAACCGCCCGGGCCGCCGCCGACCTCGGTGGCCCCGCCGACGGTGGTCAGCGCGGGCCACGAGTCGACGGCGATCCGCCAGCCCTGGTCGTCGGTGAGGTGCAGGTGCAGGTGGTTGAGCTTGTACCGGGCCAGGTGGTCGATCACCCGCAGCACGTCGGTGACGCCGAAGAAGTGCCGGGAGACGTCGAGCATCGCGCCCCGGTACGGAAAGCGCGGCCGGTCGACGATCACACCGCCGGGCACCACCCAGCGGGCGGCGACCGGGGACGGGCTCTCGACCGCCGCCGGCAGGAGCTGCCGCAGCGTCTGCGCCCCGTGGAACAGGCCCGTGGCGGTGTCGGCGCTGATCCGCACCCCCGTGGGGGCGACGTCCAGGCGGTAGCCCTCGACGCCCAGCTCACCCGCGTCCGCGCTCGCCGCGTCCTCGGCCGCGATCCGGGGGCGGGGTACGCCGGCGGGCGGCGTCGCGGCGGCCAGGGTGAGCACCAGCGGGCCGTCGGTCGCGGTGGCCTCGACCACGACCGGCAGCGGGTACCCGGTGGCCGGTCGCAGCAGCTCGGCGAGCTGTTCGGCCACGTCCCGGGCGTCGGGGTCCGGGCCCACCCGGACGGCCGCGTCGGCGGGGAGGGTGAAGTCGGCCGTCGGGTCGGGCCGGACCTGCTCCGGGGCCGGCACCACGTCGCCCAGTCGGACCGGTGCGGGCGGGGCCAGCAGCTCCCCGGCGGTCAGTTCGGCGGCCTGGGCAAGTTCGGCGGCGGCCGGCCGGTGGGCGGACAGGTCGACCTGACCGAGCGGTTCCCGGTCGGCCCCGGCGCTGGCGGCGGCGCCGGTCTCCGGGCTGGTGGCGGGGGTGGGCGGCACGGCGGCGGCTCCGGGGGTGTATTTGCGGCGGATATGGCAAAGGTGAGGTTCAGCAGAACCGGTGCCGTCAAGAGTACGAGGAGACTCGGAATTGCGTGATCGTGCGCATGGAAGCGTTCCCAGAAACCGCCGCGAACGCGGATAGTCGTGATGACTGTGCCTATTGTCACCGAACGGTCCCAGGCCACTCGATGTTCGCTTAACCTTCGCCCACCGATCGGTGCTGGCACCGGGATTACCGGTGGTCTGCCCCGGGGTATGAGGCAGCTGAACCTTCGTTAAGTGTCAATTCCGGCGCGCGTGGGAGGCTCTGGTGGCAGCGCAAGAGACGGTCGATCACAAGTACGTCTACGACTTCGCCGAGGGCAACAAGGATCTCAAGGACCTGCTCGGTGGCAAGGGGGCCAACCTCGCCGAGATGACCAATCTCGGGCTGCCGGTCCCGCCCGGGTTCATCATCACCACCGAGGCGTGCAAGGCGTACCTGGCCACCGGCGAGGAACCCGCCGGGCTGGCCGGTCAGATCGCCACCCACCTGGAGGCCCTGGAACGCGAGATGGGCCGCCGCCTCGGCGACCCGGACGACCCGCTGCTGGTGTCCGTACGCTCCGGCGCGAAGTTCTCCATGCCCGGCATGATGGAGACCGTCCTCAACGTCGGCCTCAACGACCGCAGCGTGGTCGGGCTCTCCGCCCAGGCCGGCGGCAACGACCGGTTCGCCTGGGACTCGTACCGCCGGCTGATCCAGATGTTCGGCAAGACCGTCTGTGAGGTGCCGGGCGAGGAGTTCGAGCACGCCCTGGACGAGGCCAAGCGCGCCAAGGGCACCACCAACGACCTCGACCTCGACGCCGACGACCTGCGCGGGCTGGTCGACGCGTACAAGAAGATCTTCGTCAAGCACACCGGCCGGGAGTTCCCGCAGGAGCCGCGCGAGCAGCTCGACCTGGCCATCCGTGCGGTCTTCGAGTCGTGGAACGCCGAGCGGGCCGTGGTCTACCGCCGCCAGGAGCGCATCCCGGCCGACCTCGGCACCGCGGTCAACGTGGTCTCCATGGTCTTCGGCAACCTCGGCCCCGACTCCGGCACCGGCGTCGCCTTCACCCGCGACCCGGGCAGCGGCGCCCAGGGCATCTACGGCGACTACCTGGCCAACGCCCAGGGCGAGGACGTCGTCGCCGGCATCCGCAACACCGTGCCGCTGCAGGAGCTGGAGCAGCTCGACAAGAAGTCCTACGACGAGCTCCTCGCGTTCATGGCCCGGCTGGAGGGGCACTACAAGGACCTCTGCGACATCGAGTTCACCATCGAGCGCGGCAAGCTCTGGATGCTCCAGACCCGGGTCGGCAAGCGCACCGCCGCCGCCGCGTTCGTCATCGCCGGGCAGCTCGTCGACGAGGGCCTGATCGACCTGGACGAGGCGCTGCACCGGGTCAACGGCGCGCAGCTGGCGCAGCTGATGTTCCCCCGGTTCCGGCTCGACCACGAGTTCCAGCCGGTCGCCAAGGGCATCGGCGCCTCACCGGGCGCCGCCTCCGGCAAGGTGGTCTTCACCTCCGCGCGGGCGGTCGAGCTGGCCGCCGAGGGGGAGTCGGTGATCCTGGTCCGCCGGGAGACCAACCCGGACGACCTGAACGGCATGATCGCCAGCCAGGGCATCCTCACCTCGCGGGGCGGCAAGACCAGCCACGCAGCCGTGGTGGCCCGGGGCATGGGCAAGACCTGCGTCTCCGGCGCCGACGAGATCGACGTGAACGTGCCGGCCAAGCGGTTCACCGTGGCCGGGCAGACCGTCAACGAGGGCGACATCGTCTCCATCGACGGCACCACCGGCAAGGTCTACCTCGGCGAGGTCCCGGTCATGCCGTCCGAGGTGGTGCAGTACTTCGAGGGCAGCCTCGAGCCGGAGCACGTCGACAACCCGCTGGTCCGGGCCGTACACCGGATCATGAGCCACGCCGACGCCAAGCGGCGGCTGGCGGTCCGGACGAACGCCGACACCGGGGCGGACGCGGCCCGGGCGCGGCGCTTCGGCGCCCAGGGCATCGGCCTCTGCCGCACCGAGCACATGTTCCTCGGCGACCGGCGGGAGCTGGTCGAGCGGCTGATCCTGGCCCGTACCGACGACGAGCGGGAGTCGGCGCTCGCCGCGCTGCTGCCCTTGCAGCGCGACGACTTCAAGGAGATCTTCCGCGAGATGGACGGTCTGCCGGTCACGGTGCGGCTGATCGACCCGCCGCTGCACGAGTTCCTGCCCCCGCTGGAGCAGCTCGCGGTCAACGTCGCCGTCGCCCAGGAGCGCGGCGAGGACGTCGCCAAGGAGGAGGCGCTGCTCGCCGCCGTCCGGCGGATGCACGAGGAGAACCCGATGCTGGGCCTGCGCGGCGTGCGCCTCGGCCTGGTCATCCCGGGCCTGTTCGCGATGCAGGTGCGGGCCATCGCGGAGGCCGCCGTCGCGGTCACCCGCGCCGGCGCGGTGGCCAAGCCGGAGATCATGGTGCCGCTGGTCGGCGCGGTGCAGGAGCTGGAGACGGTACGGGCCGAGGCCGAGAAGATCATCGCCGAGGTGGTCGGGGACAGCGGCGTCGAGGTGCTGATCGGCACCATGATCGAGGTGCCCCGGGCGGCGCTGACCGCCGGGCAGATCGCCGAGGCGGCACAGTTCTTCTCCTTCGGCACCAACGACCTGACCCAGATGGCCTGGGGCTTCTCCCGCGACGACGTCGAGGGCGCGTTCTTCTGGCGCTACCTGGAGCTGGGCATCTTCGGCATCTCGCCGTTCGAGTCCATCGACCGGGACGGGGTGGGCCGGCTGGTCCGGATCGCCGCGGAGGAGGGCCGGGCGGCCCGGCCGGAGCTGAAGCTCGGCGTCTGCGGCGAGCACGGCGGCGACCCCGACTCGGTGCACTTCTTCCACGAGGTGGGCCTGGACTACGTCTCCTGCTCCCCGTTCCGGGTGCCGGTGGCCCGCCTGGAGGCCGGCCGCGCGGCCGTCGAGACCCACGGTTCCGACAGCCGCTGACCGCACGACCGATGGCGGCTCCGGGTGCCCCGGAGCCGCCATCGTCGTCGGTGGGTGTGGTGCGTCTGCGTCGCGGAGGGCCGGGCCCTACAGCGGCGGGCGCCGCCAGGTCGATCCGGGCCGCCGCCTGGCCAGCGCCGGCAGCGGGGTACGCACGGCGAGCGCGCGGTGCACCTGCGGCACGGGCGTCGCGCCCACCGCCACCCGCTGCGAGTCGAACGCCGAGCCGGCCCGCTCGGCCACCGCCCGCGCCTCCACGTGCAGCGCCTCCAGGTCGGCACCCGCGCCGGTGACCAGGGTGAGCAGCGCGTGCCGCCCCGCCGGATAGGTGACCACGGAGCCGGTGGCCGTGTGCACCACCGACTCCCGGAAGCCGCCGCCGCGCACCGTGTGGGCGACCTGGTGGCCCACCCCGAAACTCACCGCGGCGAGGGCGGCCAGGTGGGTCGCGTCGGTGGTCGGCAGGTCGCTGGAGATGAGCATCCCGTCGCGCCCGCCCAGCACCGTGCCGGCCACCTCGGGGCGGCGTCGGCGCAGCCTCCGCAGCTCCGTGTCCATCACCGTGTCAACGTGCACGAGCGTCCCCCGTTCGTCGCGTTCCGGTCGTCGGTGTCACGTACCGCTCCCGGCACGTTACCGAAGGCCACGCCGTGCCCGCGATCCCGTGACGGTCGGCAATCGGTCGACAACTGTCGTCTGATTGGCGGTTGCGGACCCGCCAGGCGATGTTCGCCGGCGCGCCCCGCGGGCCACCCGGGCGTAACCTGAGCTCCCGCGAGCAGTTGCGTACGACCGGCGAAGGGTGGCCGCATGACCAGCGTCTGGGAGAGCTTGACCGTCGACGCCCGGGACCCGTCCCGGCTGGCCCACTGGTGGGCCGAGGCGCTGGGCTACCAGGTGATCGCGGAGAAGCCGGACGAGGTGGAGATCCGCCAGTCGCGCGACCGGCTGCCCGGCATCGTCTTCGTCCCGGTCGCCGACGGCAAGGAGACCAAGAACCGGCTCCACCTCGACCTGCGCCCGGCCGACCAGGAGGCCGAGGTCGAGCGGCTGGTCGACATGGGGGCCCGGCACGTCGACGTCGGCCAGGGCGACGCCTCCTGGACGGTGCTCGCCGACCCGGAGGGCAACGAGTTCTGCGTGCTGCGACAGCAGGGCTGAGGGGTGCGTGACCCCGACCCGGCCGGGCCGTGGGACGCGTCCGACGCGCGGCGTCGGGTCGACGAGGCGCCCAAGGACACCGGCTACGGCCGGTCGCCGTACGAGCGGGACCGGGCCCGGGTGCTGCACTCGGCGGCCTTCCGGCGGCTGGCCGCCAAGACCCAGGTGCACGTCGCCGGCACCGACGACTTCCTGCGTACCCGGCTGACGCACTCGCTGGAGGTGGCCCAGATCGCCCGGGAGATGGGCGCCCGGCTGGGCTGCGACCCGGACGTGGTGGACACCGCCGGGCTGGCGCACGACCTCGGCCACCCGCCCTTCGGGCACAACGGCGAGGACGCCCTGGACCGGCTCGCCGCGTCCTGCGGCGGGTTCGAGGGCAACGCCCAGACGCTGCGCGTGCTGACCCGGCTGGAGGCCAAGGTGGTCGGCCCGGACGGCGTACCCGCCGGGCTCAACCTCACCCGGGCCTCGCTCGACGCGGTCGGCAAGTACCCGTGGCCCCGGCAGCCGGGACTGCGCAAGTTCGGGGTGTACGACGACGACCGGCCGGTCTTCGACTGGCTGCGCGAGGGCGTACCCGCGGGGGACGGCGGCGGCCCGCCCGGCGGCGCGCGGCGCTGCCTGGAGGCCCAGGTGATGGACTGGGCCGACGACGTCGCCTACTCGGTGCACGACGTGGAGGACGGCATCCACGGCGGGTACCTCTCGCTGCGGCCCCTGCTCGACGACCCGGACGAGCGGGCCGCCCTCTGCGTCGACGTGGCCGCCGTCTACTCCGGCGAGTCCCCGGCCGATCTGGGCGAGGTGCTGGTCGACCTGCTCGACGAGCCGGAGCTCGCCGCGCTCGCCGGGTACGACGGCAGCCATCGCGCGCAGGTCACGCTGAAGGCCACCGCCAGCGTGCTGACCGGCCGGTTCGTCTCCGCCGTGGTGACCGCCACCCGGGAGCGGTTCGGCCCGGGCCCGCACCGCCGGTACGCCGCCGACCTGGTGGTGCCGCGCCGGGTCCGGGCCCAGTGCGCGCTGCTGAAGGGGATCGCCTGGCGCTACGTGATGAACCGCCCGGGCGCCGGCGCCCGGTACGACCGGCAGCGGGCGATCCTGGCCGAGCTGGTCGGCGTGCTGGGCGACCGGGCGCCGGACGCGCTCGACCCGGTCTTCGCGCCGCTGTGGCGGGCCGCCCCGGACGACGCCGCCCGGCTGCGGGTGGTGGTCGACCAGGTGGCGTCGCTCACCGACCCGGCGGCGGTGGCTTGGCACGACCGGCTCGTCCGGCGTGCGGTCGCTCTCCCGACCGGAGGCCCCGCGACGACTTAGGTTAGCCTAAGTGACATGACGGAGCGCCCCAAGAAGGTCACGTCCGCCCGGGTCCTGCGGACCGAGCGGCCCACCCCGCACCTGATCCGCCTGGTCCTGGGCGGGGAGGAGCTGGCCGGGCTGCCGGTCGGGGAGTACACCGACCACTACATCAAGATCGTCTTCCCGGCGCCCGGGGTCGACCACCCCAGGCCGCTGGACCTGGCCGCGATCCGTCGTGACCTGCCCCGCCACCAGTGGCCCCGGCTGCGGGCGTACACCGTGCGCGCCTGGGACCCGCTGGCCGGCGAACTCACCCTGGACGTGGTGCACCACGGCGACGAGGGGCTGGCCGGGCCCTGGGCGGCCCGGCTGCGCCCCGGCGACGAGGTGCTCTTCGTCGGCCCGGGCGGGGCGTACGCGCCGGACCCGACGGCGGACTGGCACCTGCTGGTCGGCGACGAGAGCGCGCTGCCGGCGATCGGCGCGGCGCTGGAGCGGCTGCCGCTCGGCGCCCCGGCCGCCGTCTTCGTCGAGGTCGACGGGCCGGCCGACGAGCAGCGGCTGCTCAGCCCCGGCACGGTGGCGCTGACCTGGCTGCACCGGGGCGCCCGGCCGGTCGGCGAGGCGCTGGTCGAGGCGGTCCGGGCGCTGGAGTTCCCGCCCGGCCGGGTGCACGCGTTCGTCCACGGCGAGGCGACCTTCGTCCGCGAGCTGCGCCGCCTGCTGCGCGTCGAGCGCGGGGTGCCCCGCGAGGCGCTCTCCATCTCCGGCTACTGGCGCCGGGGCATGGACGACGAGGGCTGGCGGTCCACCAAGGCGGACTGGAACCGCCAGGTCGAGGCCGAAGAGGTCACCCCGGTCGGCTGACCCGACCGCGCCCCGCCGACCTCGGTACCCCGGGTTGTTCTCGGGGCCGCGATGGCTCCGCGAGCGCGGGATCACCCGGTCGACGCGGGTGAACCGTGGGGGTATGCGACTTTTCAGGAGGTTCGTCGGCGGCACCATGTGACCATGGCGGAGCGGGCGGGGGAGTCGGCGCGGGAGGCCGGGCCGGCGGGGCGGATCGACCCGGTGGTGCTGGTGCTGGGCGTCGCCGGGGTGCTGGCGGTGGTCGGCTGGGGGGTGTTCGGGGGCGGCTCGCTGGCCGGGTTCGGCGCCGCCGGGCTGGCCTGGGCGATCAACACCTTCGGCTGGTTCTTCGTGGTCGCCGCGGACGCCTTCCTGGTGCTCTCGGTGGTGATCGCGGCGTCCCGCTTCGGCCGGATCCGACTCGGCGCGGACGACGACGAGCCGGAGTTCAGCACGATGGCCTGGGTGTCGATGATGTTCAGCACCGGCATGGGCATCGGCCTGGTCTTCTATGCCGTGGCCGAGCCCATCCAGCACTACGCCGCACCGCCACCGGCCGCCGGCGTCGAACCGCAGACCCCGGCCGCCGCCGAGGTGGCGATGCAGTACACCCTGTTCCACTGGACCCTGCACCCCTGGGGGATCTACGCCATCGCGGCGCTGGCGCTGGCGTACTCGACGTTCCGGAAGAAGCGGGGTAGCCGCATCTCCGCCGCCTTCGAACCGCTGCTGGGCGCGCGGTCGTACGGGCGGGTCGGACAGGCGGTCGACCTGCTGGCGGTCTTCGCCACCGTCTTCGGCTCGGCGACCAGCCTGGGCCTGGGGGCGCTCCAGGTGGCCGCCGGCCTGGAGAGCGCGACCGCGGTGCCCGACAGCACCGCGATCGAGCTGGTGGTCATCGCCGCGCTCACCGCCGCCTTCGTGGTCTCCGCCTTCACCGGGCTGCACAAGGGCATCAAGTGGCTCTCGACCACCAACGTGGTGCTCGCCGTCGGGCTGATGGTCTTCGTCTTCGTGGCCGGGCCGACCATCTACACCCTGGAGGTGCTGCCCGCCTCGGTCGGTGACTACCTCAGCCGCCTGACGATCATGTCCACCCGGACCGGGGCCTTCTCCGACCCGGCCTGGCTCGGCGCGTGGACCATTTTCTACTGGGCGTGGTGGATCTCCTGGGCACCGTTCGTCGGCATCTTCATCGCTCGCATCTCCAAGGGGCGGACCATCCGGCAGTTCGTCACCGGGGTGCTGCTGGTGCCCAGCGGGGCCAGCGTGATCTGGTTCGCCATCATGGGCGGCACCGCCCTGCGGGTGCAGACCACCGGCACCCGGGACCTCGTCGCCGATGTCTCGGCGAGCACCGAGAAGGCCCTCTTCGGCCTGCTCCAGGCGCTGCCGCTGGCGGCGCTGACCACGGTGCTGGCGATGGTCCTGGTCGCGCTCTTCTTCGTCACCGGCGCCGACTCGGCGGCGCTGGTGCTGGGCTCGCTCAGCTCGCGGGGCGCACTGCGGCCGCACCGGGGCGTGGTGGTGCTCTGGGGCGTGCTGATCGGCGCGGTCGCCGCCGCACTGCTGCTCGCCGGTGGCCTGGCCGCCCTGCAACAGGCGACGATCCTGGTCGCGCTGCCGTTCGTGGTGGTGATGCTCGGGCTCGCCGTGGCCCTGCTGTGCGACCTGGCGCGGGACCCGACGGTCAACCCGCCCGTGGCCAGGCCGCGCCGCTACGGCCTGGTCGCCGCGATGCGGGCCGCCCGGTCGTACGAGGAGGAGGATCCGCCACCGGTGACCCGGTGGTTCCACCGCCCCCCGCAGTGACACCACCCCCGCCGGCGTCGTTCGCCACACGCCCGTGCCCCCGTCGGCGGATCGTCGGCCCGGCAGGGCAGGATGTACGCCGAGGGGGTGGCAGATGGCTGGGCGGATCCGGGACGAGGACATCGCGCTGGTCCGGGAACGCACCTCGATCGCCGAGGTCATCTCCGACACGGTGACCCTCAAGTCCGCCGGCGGCGGCAACCTCAAGGGCCTCTGCCCGTTCCACGACGAGAAGAGCCCGTCGTTCAACGTCTCGCCCGCCCGCAACGTCTGGTACTGCTTCGGCTGCGGGGCCGGCGGCGACGCCATCAAGTTCCTGATGGACGCCGAGCACCTCAGCTTCATCGAGTCCGTCGAGCGGCTCGCCGCCCGCGCCGGCATCCAGCTGCGCTACGTCGAGGGCGACAACGCCGCCCCGCGCCCCCGTCCCCAGCAGGGGCAGAAGCAGCGGCTGGTGGCCGCGCACGCCGCCGCCGTCGAGTTCTACCAGGCCCAGCTCACCACGGCCGCCGCCCGGCCGGCCCGGGAGTTCCTGGCGCAGCGGGGCTTCGACCGGGCCGCCGCCCAGCGGTACGGCTGCGGCTTCGCCCCGGACGCCTGGGACCTGCTCACCAAGCACCTGCGCCAGCAGGGCTTCAGCCACGACGAGCTGGTAACCGGCGGGCTGTCCCGCCCGTCGCGTTCCGGGACGCTGATCGACCGGTTCCGCCGCCGGCTGATGTGGCCGATCCGGGACATCACCGGCGACGTGATCGGTTTCGGCGCCCGCAAGCTCTTCGACGACGACGACGGCCCGAAATACCTCAACACCCCCGAGACGCCGATCTACAAGAAGTCGCACGTCCTCTACGGCATCGACCAGGCCAAGCGGGAGATCGCCAAGCAGGGCAAGGTGGTCGTCGTCGAGGGCTACACCGACGTGATGGCCTGTCACCTCGCCGACGTGCCGACGGCCGTGGCGACCTGCGGCACGGCGTTCGGCGCCGACCACATCGCGGTGCTGCGCCGGCTCCTGCTGGACACCGACGCGGTGGCCGGCGAGATCATCTTCACCTTCGACGGGGACGCCGCCGGCCAGAAGGCCGCGCTGCGCGCCTTCGAGGACGACCAGCGCTTCGTCGGGCGTACCTTCATCGCGGTCAGCCCGGACAACATGGACCCGTGCGAGCTGCGCCTGGCCAAGGGCGACCTGGCCGTGCGCGACCTGGTTGCCCGCCGCGAGCCGCTGGTCGACTTCGCGCTGCGCCATGTGATCAACCGGTACGACCTGGACACCGTCGACGGCCGGGTGGAGGCGATGCGCCGGGCCGCGCCGCTCGTCGCCAAGATCAAGGACCGGGAGAAGCGCCCCGAGTACGTCCGCAAGCTCGCCGGCGACCTCGGCATGGAGATCGAGCCGGTGCAGCGCGCGGTGCTCGCCGCCGACGCCACCCCGACCGCCGAGCGGCGCTCGTCCGCCCCGACCCGCTCGACGGCGGCGCCCGAGCCGGCGGTGGACAGCCCGCAGTCGATGGTCGAGCGCGAGGCGTTGAAGCTGGCCCTGCAGGAGCCGGTGCTGGCCGGGCCGATGTTCGACGCGGTCGACGCCCCGGAGTACCGGCACCCGGTGCACGCGGCGGTCCGCGCGGCGATCGCCGCGGCGGGCGGGGCCGCGGCTGCCACCGCCGGCGCGGTCTGGATCGAGTCGGTCCGCGACGCCTGCGAGGACCTCGCCGCCCGGGCGCTGGTCGGCGAACTGGCCGTCGAGCCGCTGCGCATCGACGGCGAACCCGACCCCCGGTACGTCTCGATCACCATGGCCCGGTTGCAGTGGGGCTCGGTCACCGCCCGGATCCGGGACCTCAAATCCAAGATCCAGCGGGTCAACCCGGTGAACAACAAGGACGAGTACTTCGCCCTCTTCGGGGAACTGCTCTCGCTGGAGCAGCACGCGCGGGCGCTGCGCGAGCAGGCCGCGGGAGGACTGTGATGGGACTGTTCAGCCGCAAGCCGAAGCTGCCGCCCGCCGCCCGGCCCCCGCTCGCCGACGACGAACGGGTGCTCGCCTGGGCGGCCGCCGGCAACGGCGAGGGCGACGGCGTGGTGGTGGCCAGCAACCTCGGGCTCTGGCTGCCCGGCCGCCCGCACCGGCTGGGCTGGCACGACATCCTCAAGGCGGTGTGGTCCGGCCACGAGCTGACCGTCACCCCGGCCGAGCGGATCACCGAGCGCGACGGCTACCAGGTGGTGGCGGACTGCCCGGCCGAGACCTACCTGCTGGTCGACCCGGGCGAGCTGCCGCACCAGGTGCGGGCCCGGGTCACCCGGTCGGTGGCGTACACCGCGCACCACCCGTTGCCCGGCGGTGCCGGGCGGGTCGCGGCCCGGCGGGTGGCCGGTGTGGACGGGCTGAGCTGGACCGTGCGCTTCGACCCGGGCACCCCCGCCGACGACGAGGCCGTGCTGGCGGAGACCGACCGGCTGGTGGCGGCCGCCCGCGCCGCGACCGCCCCCGCTGACGCCTGAACCGGCTCACCCGCCCCGGTAGAACCGCGCCGCGCCCGGATGCAGCGGGATCGGGTCGGTGCTGGATGCGCTCTGCCGGGTGAAGTTGCCCGCCTCCGGGTGCACCCCGATCAGGTCGCCCTGGTAGGCGAAGAGCAGCCGGGTCAGGTCGTACGCCAGATCGTCCGGCATGTCGGCGCTGACCAGGATCATGTTCGACACCGTGACCGTCGGCGTGCCGGACGGCGTGCGGTAGGCGTCCTTCGGCAGCTCGGCGGTGGTGTACACCGAGCCGTACCGGGCGTTGAGCGGCTCAATCAGGTCGGCGATTGGCAGCAGCGTGAATGTGCCCGGCGCGCTGGAGAGCAGGTCGGCGATGCCCGGGGTGGGCAGGCCGCCGGAGAAGAACATCGCATCCAGCGTGCCGGCCCGCATCCGCTTGACCGTCTCCGGCAGGGACAGGGTGAACCGGTCCACGTCCCGGTCCGGGTCCATCCCGGCGGCGGTCAGCAGCCGCCCGGCGATGATGTCCGTGCCGGACTTCGGCGAACCCGTGGAGACCCGCTTCCCGCGCAGCCCGGCGAAGTCCTTCACCTTGGCGTCGGCCCGCACGATCACGTGGGTGTAGTTGCTGTACACCCGGGCCAGCGCCCGCACCGGCTGGGGCTGCCCGACGAAGGCGCCCTGCCCGGTGACCGCGTCGGCCGCGGTGTCGGCGAGGCTGAAGGCGATCTCCATGTCGCCGCTGGCCAGCCGGGTGACGTTCTCCACCGAGGCGCCGGTCGGCTCGGCCCGCGCCTCGTACCCCGGCAGGTGGCGGCTGATCACATCGGCGTAGCCGCCACCGAGCTGGTAGTACACGCCGGTGGTGTTGCCGGTGGCGAGGAAGATCCGGCCGCCGTGCCAGGCCTGCGGCGGCGCGGCCGGCTCTCCGCAGCCCGCCACCAGCAGCGTCACCAGCAGGACGGCCAGCAAGTGCGGTGGCCGGCGGGTCACGCCCGGACCGCCGGTTCCAACGCCTCCGCCACCCGCTGCACCAGGGTCGCGGTCTCGAAACCGATCTGACCCAGGTCGCAGCCCGGCGCGGCGAGCACCCCGAGCAGGGCCCGCTCGCCGACCGCCATCACCAGCATCACCCCGCCGTCCATGTCGACGATCTGCTGGCGCACGCGGCCGGCGGACATCAGCCGCGCGGCGCCGACGGTCAGGCTGGCCAGGCCGCTGATCACGGCGGCGAGCTGGTCCACCTGGTCGGGGGAGAGGTGCGGTGAGGAGGCCAGGCGCAGCCCGTCCTCGGAGACGGCGACGGCGTGCGACACGTCCGGCACCTGCTCGGCGAAGTTCGTCAGGAGCCAGTCCAGGCCGGCGCTCACGGGTGTGGTCATCGGTGTCTCCCGTTGGGTCTCGTCTGCTGGTTACGTCGCATCGCGCTGGCCACCCCCTCGGCGAGCGCGGACAGTCGGGCCCGCACCACCTCCGGGTCGAGCAGGTCCTCCGCCGGTCGGGCCGGCGCAGTGTTCGGCAAGGTCGGGAGCTGATCGCCGCGGGTCCGGCGGGGCAGGCCGGCGCCGGAGGTGGCCGGCCCGGTCGACGGGTGGGCGGCGCCGGGCGGGGGCGCCACGGCGGCCCGGAGCACCGGCGGCCGGGGCGGGGCCGCGACCCCGGCACCGGGGGTGACCACCGGCAACGTCACCGTCGGCGCGTGGTGGACGTCGGTCGGGTCCGGCCGGAACAGGCTGCCGCCGTACGTCGGCGTCAGCCGGGGCGCGGGCGTCGGGTTCGGCACGGTCGCCGCCAGGGCCGGCGCGCCGGCCCCGGCCCGGAACCAGGCCGCCGTCGAGGCGGGCTGGCGGACGGGAACGGGGCGCCGGGACACCGTCTCCACCCGGACGAGCGCCGACTCGGGCACCTCGACCTGGGCCAGCGTGCCGGTGCCGGTGTTGTGCAACTGCACCCGGATCCCGTACCGGGCGGCCAGGTGGGCCACCACGTGCAGGCCCATGCTGCCGGCGGCGGCGCTGGAGAGCACCGCCGGGGCGAGCAGCCGCTTGTTGATCGCGGCGAGCCGGCCCTCGCTGATGCCGATGCCCTGGTCGTGCACGCGCAGCGTGAGCCCGTCGATCGTCCGTCGGCCGTCGACCTGCACCGGGGTGTGCGGCGGCGAGTAGTTGGTGGCGTTCTCCAGCAGCTCGGCGAGGAGGTGGACCAGGTAACCCACCGCCGACCCGTGCACCGCCGCGGCCGGCACGTCGATCTCCACCCGGGTGTAGTCCTCGATCTCGGAGGAGGCCGCGCGCACCACGTCGGCGAGCAGGTGGTCCCCCTCGTACGCCCGCCCCGGCTCGCCACCGGCGAGGACCAGCAGGTTCTCGCCGTTGCGGCGCATCCGGGCGGCGAGATGGTCCAGCGCGAAGAGCCGGGCCAGCGCGTCCGGATCGGTCTCGTCGCGTTCGAAGTCGTCGAGCAGGCGCAGCTGCCGGGTGATCAGGGTCCGGATCCGGCGGGCCAGCGCCTCGGCCATCCGGGTCACGTCCAGCCGCAGCTCGGCCTGCTCGCCGGCGAGTCGCAGCGCCGCCTGGTTGACCGTGTCGAACGCCTCGGCCACCTGGGCGACCTCGTCGCGCCCCTGCCGGATGTCCTCGGTCAGCCGGGTCGCCTCGCCCTCGGCCGGTGTGCCCTCGCCGGCCGCGATCGCGGTGATCCGCTCGGGCAGCTCCGAGTTGGCCACGGTGAGCGCCGCCACCCGTAGCCGGCGCAGCCGGCGGCTGGTCCGTACGGCCAGCAGCGCGGCGGCCAGCAGCGAGCCCGCCGCGACGGCGGTGGTGGCCCCGCCGGTGACCAGGGCCCGCCGGCGGGCGTCCCGGGCCAGGCTGGCGGCCTGCTGGTCCAGGTCCTCGGAGAGTTCCCGGCCGAGCAGGTTGAAGCGCCGGATCGTGCCGCTCTGGGCCACGTACCAGGCGTCGCCGTCGACCTTCAGCGCGGCGGCCAGGGTCTCGCCCTTGACGGCGGTGTCCCGCATCCGCTGGGCGGTCGCCACGTCGGCGCCGGCGACCAGCCGGGCGTACGCGGCCTCGGCGTCGGAGTCGGCGATCCGGGAGAACTCGGCCTGGCGCTGTTCCCGCGCGCCCCGCAGCTGGCCGAGCCGGACCAGTTCGCCCTGGGCCAGCTCGCCGCGGACGAAGACCGTCCGGAGCAGGTCGCGTTCCAGCGCGGCCAGGTGTTCCTGGCTGGCGACCGCCGCCACCTCCCGGGCGGCGTTGGCCAGCTCGGTGTCGCGCAGCTGCGCGGGCAGCGCGTCGGCGACGGTGAGCAGCGACTCGACCAGTGCCACGTAGGTGGGGTCGGCCCCCTCCGACGTGGGCGCCGACCGGCGGGCGGGGTCGAGCTGGTAGAGCTGGTCGTCGGCGGTGTCGAGCACCCGCCCGAGGTCCGGTGCGGCCCGGCGGGCGTCCCGGCTGGCGGTGCGGAACCGGTCGACGGCGGTGTCCACCCGCAGCCGCTGGGCGTCCACCAGCGGCCGGCCGGTGGAGCCACCCCGCTGGCGCAGGGCGGCCGTCTCGCCGAGTTCCCGCTCCAGCTCGTGCACCAGGCGCACGGTGGCGGTGGCGGTGCCGGCGAGGACCCGGGCCCGGTCGGCGTCGGCGGAGGCGTCCAGCGCGGTGCTGGTCTGGGTGGCGCCCAGCACGACCAGGCCGATGGTGGCGACCAGGATCGGTGCGAGCAGTTGGGTGCGGACCGACCAGAGCCGGTCGGTGTGGTCCGCCGGCCGATTGTGCCGGCGTACGCGGGCGGGGCGGGGGAGCGGCACGCGGGTCTCCCGGGAATGGTCGGGGACGCCGGGCCCGGGCGGTGGCCCGGACCCGGCGCCGTCGGTCAGCTCGCGCCGAGGTCCTGCAGGGCCTTGGCCGCCCCGCGGTGCAGCGGTACGGGGTCGGTCTTGCGGGCGTTGTCCAGGTTGATGCCCTTGGCGGCCGGGTTGGCCTGGGCCAGCGCGTCCTTCTTGTCGAAGACGGTCCGCGCGACGGCGCAGGCGACGTTGGCGTTGAGGTCCTTGCGGACCAGCAGCACGTTGGGCACCACGATGGTCGGGGTGTCCGTCGCCGTCTTGTAGACGTCCGCGCGGATCGTCCCGGCCTGGTACGCGGGATTCAGCTCGGTCATCTTGGGCAGCAGCGGGGCGATGTCCAGGAACTTCACCTTGTCGCCGGCCGTGGTGAACAGGTCGGTGACCCCGCCGGTCGGTACCCCGCCGGACCAGAAGAAGCCGTCGATGCTGCCGTCCTTGACCCCCTCCACGGTCTTGGCCAGGTCGAGCCGCTGCGCCTGGATGTCCTTGGCCGGGTCGAGACCGGCGGCGGTGAGCAGGCGGTTGGCGATGACCTCGGTGCCGGACTTGGGGGAGCCGGTGGAGATCTTCTTGCCCTTCATGTCGGCCACCGAGCCGATGCCGGAATCGGCCCGCACGATCACCTGGGTGTAGTTGTCGTAGATCCGGGCCAGCGCCTCCACCGGCTGCGGCGAGGTGAAGCTGCCCTTGCCCTGCACCGCGTTGACGGCCGTGTCGAAGAGCGAAAACGCGACGTCGTACTGGCCGCCGACGAGCTGCTCGATGTTCTGCACCGAGGCGCCGGTCTCGGCGGCGGTGCCGGTCAGCTTGCCGTCGGTCGTCGTGGAGAGCTGGCCGGCGAGGGCGTTGCCGACCACGTAGTACACGCCGGTGGCGTTACCGGTGGCGATGCCGACGCGGGTGCTGTCAGTGACCTTGCAGGTGATCTCGCTGGCGGCGTCGTCCTTCGTCGCGCCGTCCTGTTTGCCCCCGCAGCCGGCGGCGCCGCTCGCGACGAGGGCGAGCGCCCCCACTCCCGCGGCGAGCCGCACGTTGATCCGTCTCACTGTTTTCCTCCCCATGGTTCACCGGTGGTGTTGCCGACGGCTCGCCGGTCCGGTTGGCGGAGCCGCGTCGTACGAGGACACCCGCCACCACGGCGGCGGCCAGGACCGCGCCGACCGTGACGGGTACGGGTTCGAGCCAGAGCAGCGTCAGCCCGGCGAGCGCGCCGAGGATCCGTTCCGGTACGCCGGCCGGGCCGACGCCGGGCAGCCAGCCGCCCGCCGCCACGGCGAGCACGGCGACGCTGAGCGCGGAGACCACCACGGCCACGGCGACCCGCTGCGGCCCGCCGATTCCGAGCAGCCCCAGACCGGCCGGGGTGATCACGAAGGCGATCGGGATCAGGTAGGCCGGCAGGGCGTACCGCAGGGTCTGCCACATGGTCGGCACCAGCCGGCCGCCGGTGACCGCGGCGGCGGCCACCGCGGCGAGCGCGGTCGGTGGGGAGACCTCGGACAGGACCGCGAAGTAGAAGACGAACATCGCCGCGGCGGGCGCGGCGACGCCCAGGTCCAGCAGGGCCGGGCCGATGATCACCCAGCCGATCACGAACGAGGCGGTGACCGGCACGGCCAGCCCCAGCAGGCTGAGCGCGACGGCGGCCAGCACGGCGGTGAGCGCCAGCACCACGGCCGGGTCGGACGAGACCGCCTGCGCGCCGGAGACCAGCAGTGCCGCCGCCTGCGGGCCGAGCCCGGTCTTGGTGGTGGTCGCCGTGATGATGCCGGCCGCGGCGCAGACCGCGCTGACCGCGAGCACCCCGCGCGCGCCGGTGCCGAGCGCCTCGACCAGCCGGGCCGGGGTGAGCCGGTGCCGACGGTCCAGGAAGGACAGCGCGGCGGCCAGCACGGTCGCCCCCACCACCGCCTTCGTCGCCGAGACGCCCAGGGCGAGCAGGCCGGTGATCACCAGCAGGGACAGGAAGTGGTAGCCGAAGCGGCCCAGCAGCCGCCAGGGCGAGTCGGTGTGCACGACCACCGGTCGCACGCCCGAGCGCCGGGCGTCGATCTCGACCGCGAGCAGGATGCCGAGGTAGTACAGCATCGTCGGGATGGTCGCCCAGCCCAGCACCTGGAGGTACGACACGCCCAGGTACTCGGCGATGATGAAGGCGGCCGCACCGAGGGTGGGCGGGGACAGGATCGCCCCGACGCCGGCGGCGGCGAGCATCCCGCCGGCGCGCTCGGCCGGGTAGCCGGCCCGGCGCAGCAGCGGCCAGGTCACCGCGCCGATGCTGACGGTCGTCGCCGCGCCCGATCCGGAGACCGTGCCGAGCAGGAAGCCGGAGGCGACCGCCGTGCGCCCGGCGGCCGTCCGGGAGCGCCGGAAGGCAGCGGCGGAGAGTTCCACGAAGAACCGCCCGGCCCCGGAGAGGTCCAGCACCGCGCCGTAGATGGTGAACAGCACGATGTACGAGGCCGCGACGTCGAGCGGGGTGCCGTAGAACCCGCTGTCGGAGTTGTAGAACGCGTCCACGAGCTGGCCGAAGTCGAGCCCGGCGTGCGCCACCGGCCAGGACTGCGGCAGCAGCCCGCCGTAGTAGCCGTAGGCCAGGAACAGCAGGCAGACGGCGGGCAGGATCCAGCCGGTGGTGCGCCGGCAGGCCTCCAGCAGCAGGAGCAGCAGCACGGTGCCCATCGCGACGTCGAGCCCGACGAGCAGGCCCTGCCGGTCGAGGAAGGCGTCGTACCCGCCGCCCCCGCCACCGACGGTGAACGGCAGCACCGGGTAGAGGCAGGCGACCAGGGCCGCGGCGGCCAGCAGCCAGTCCGACCGGGTCGGGTCCGGCCCGTCGACGGCGGCGGGTGTGCGGCCCGGCCGCCAGGGGATCGAAAGGCCCGCCGGGTACGCCAGGAACACCGTCGGCAGCACGCCGGCCAGGAAAATGATCAGGTAGTACTTGCTGCCCTGCGGAAGTGGTTGAAAGACCTGGACAAGTGCCAGCAGCGCGATCCCCACCGTCGTGCCGGTGACCAGAAGACCGACCGGGCCGGTGAGCGAGCGCCCCGGTTTCTCGTCCTCGAATTGCGCGGCGAGTTCGCGGGTGTCCGGCACCGCGGCGCGGGGTGGTGTCCCCACCGTGACCTGCGGTGGCAGGGGTTCCGGAGCGTCCTTGAGGGCGGCTCCCGCCCCCCTGGAGCCGGGGTGCGGCGCCTGCGGGGCGGGACCGTCGGAGAAGCGTACGGACGACACGAGGGGGCACGATACGCCAATTATCTACGCCATGGAACATTGCCGGATATCATTGCGGTCGGTAATGGCGATCTATTTCAATCACGCAGAGGAATCTGAGTAAAGAAGGATTTAACAAATTGATGGAGCTGAACTGTTGACAGGCGCCGGCGGCCGGGGTGCGTCCGAAAAGGATCTGTCCAGTATGCCCGCATCGCCCCGCTGATGCCCCGCGGCGACGGCCCGACGGCTCGTTGCACGAGAGCGTACCGGTCGGTGACTGTCCGTAGTGTCAACTACTCTGCGTTGCCGGATCCGAGCCGGCTGTGGCGGGGGCGGAAACCCGTCGAGGGTGTCGGACGTCGCCGGTAGGGTCGGCCGGTGACCACTGCTCAACCACTCATCCAGGCTCGGGGGCTGGTGAAGCGGTTCGGCGACTTCACCGCCGTCGACGGCATCGACGTCGAGGTACGCCCCGGCGAGGCGTTCGGCTTCCTCGGGCCGAACGGCGCCGGCAAGTCCTCCACCATGCGCATGATCGGCTGCATCTCCCCGCCCAGCGGCGGCGAGCTGCGCATCCTCGGCATGGACCCGGTGCGCGACGGCCCCGCCATCCGGGCGCGGCTCGGCGTCTGCCCTCAGCTCGACAACCTCGACCCCGAGCTGACCGTCCGGGAGAACCTCACCACCTACGCCCGCTACTTCGGCGTGCCCCGTGCGGTGGCCCGGGCGCGCGCCGCCGAGCTGCTCGACTTCGTGCAGCTCACCGAGCGGGCCGACAGCAAGGTCGAGCCGCTCTCCGGCGGCATGAAGCGCCGACTGACCATCGCCCGCGCGCTGGTCAACGAGCCCGAGATCGTGCTGCTCGACGAGCCGACCACCGGGCTGGACCCGCAGGCCCGGCACCTGGTGTGGGAGCGGCTGTTCCGGCTCAAGCAGCAGGGGGTGACGCTGGTGCTGACCACCCACTACATGGACGAGGCCGAGCAGCTCTGCGACCGCCTCGTGGTGATGGACGGCGGGCGGATCGTCGCCGAGGGCTCGCCCCGGGCGCTGATCGAACGGCACTCCACCCGCGAGGTGGTCGAGCTGCGCTTCGCGGCCGAGTCGCAGGAGGCGTTCGCCGGCAAGCTCGACGGGCTGGGGGAGCGGGTCGAGGTGCTGCCCGACCGGATCCTGCTCTACGTCACCGACGGGGACGCCGCCGTCGGCCAGGTGGAGGCGCGCGGCCTGACGCCGGCCAGCGTCCTGGTCCGGCGCAGCAGCCTGGAGGACGTCTTCCTGCACCTCACCGGCCGCACCCTGGTCGACTGACGGCCGTGGGCGGGGCGGCCCCGGCCGCTGCATAGCATCGGCGGTCGACGGGGGAGGAGTGTCCACCATGGATGCTGGATCGAGACGCCAGGCCGGGCTGACCGCGCTCTACCTGGGCGTCTTCGCCACGATCTGGTTCAGCGTGCCGGCGGCCGACCCGCCGCTGCGCGCCGCGCTCGTGGTGGCCAGCGGCCTGGCCCTGCTCACCGCGCTGCTCGGCGCGGTCGTCGTGGTCCGGACCGGGCGCGCGGCCGCCGCCCTGCCCCGGGACCGGGCCATCGACCGCCGGTACGGCGTCATCGTCGCCGTCGAGTTCGCCGTGGCCGTGCTCGGCGCCCTCGCCCTGGCCGGGCTCGGCTGGTCGGAGTTCGTTCCGGTCCTGGTCTGCGCGGTGGTCGGGCTGCACTTCGTGCCGCTGGCCCAGGTGCTGCGCGACCGGCTGCTGGTGCCGCTGGGCGTCGCGCTGTGCCTGGTGGCGCTGGCCGGGCTGGTCGTCGCGCTCACCTCGTCGGTCCAGGTCGGCCTGGTCGTCGGCACCGGCGCCGGGCTGCTGCTCTGGGGCTACGCCGCGCGCGCGTTGCTCGCCACGACCCGCGCCGCCTGAACGGCGCCCACGACGGTCCACCGCCGCGCCGCCGCGCCGACGAGTCCGGCCCCCCGGGGCGCGCCCCGCCCCCATTTGCGGCGTGTCGGGGCGTCCGGACGGCGGGAGGCCCCAACACGCCGCAAACGGGGGTCGACAGAGCGGCAGGTACCGGCCGTGCCCGGGCCGGCCCGCGCGGGTGCCGTTCCGGAGCCGCGAGCGGGCCCGGTAAAGGGCGCGACACGCGGGGCGGCCGGCCGTAGGGTTGCCGCGGCCTGTCGTACCCCCGGGGTAGGAAGGCCGTGGTGGACGGCGGGTGAGAGGAGGTCCGGGTGAGCGTGGCGCAACGGCCCCCGTTGCCCAGGGTGCCGGCGCTGGCGGTGCTGGCGCACTACCTGACCGGCTACCGCCGCACCTGGCGGGCCGGGGTCTTCTCGTCCTTCCTGCTGCCGACGCTGACCGTGGTCGGCTTCGGCCTGGGCGTGGGCGCGTACGTCGACCAGGGCGTCGACGGGGTGCGGTACCTCGACTGGATCGTGCCCGGGCTGCTGGCCTCGACCGCGCTCCAGGTGGCCATCGGCGAGTCGACCTGGCCGGTGTTCAGCAACTTCCAGTGGATCAAGACCTACTCCGCGCAGAGCGCGGCACCGCTGCGCATCCGCGACATCCTCGCCGGCCACCTGGCCTTCGTGCTGTTCCGGGCGCTCACCGCCAGCGTCGCGTTCCTGCTGGTGACGGCGCTGTTCGGGGCGCTGCGTTCGGGCTGGGCGGTGGCCACCCTGCCGGTGGTGGCGCTGCTCTGCCTGGCGGTCGCCGCGCCGACCTTCGCCTACGCGGCGGTGGTGGACAGCGACAGCTGGCTGGCCATGCTGTTCCGGTTCGCGGTGATCCCGATGACGCTCTTCGCCGGGATCTTCTTCCCGGTCGAGTCGCTGCCCGGCGTGCTGCGCTGGCTGGCGTACGCGACGCCGCTCTGGCACGCCGTCGACCTGTGCCGGGCGGCGACGCTCGGCGTGGCCCCGCAGTGGTCGGTCGCCGGCCACCTGCTCTACCTCGCGGCCTGGGCGCTGGGCGGCTGGCTGCTGGCCGCCCGGCTCTTCCGTCGCCGGCTCGTGGTCTAGGAGGCTCGCGTGGTCACTCTCGTCCTGCCCCGGCTGCTCGACGTCTCCGGCACGTCGCGCCGGTCGGCCGCGGTGGTCGAGCGCAACGTGGCGGCGCTCAAGTCGGTCTACTGGCTGCTGCTGCTCTCCGGGTTCGTCGAGCCGGTGCTCTACCTGTTCTCCATCGGGGTCGGGGTGGGCCAGCTGATCGACGGGCTCACCCTGGCCGACGGCCGGGTGGTGGAGTACGCCGCGTTCGTCGCCCCGGCCATGCTGGCCTCCTCGGCGATGACGGGGGCGCTGGCCGAAACCACCTTCAACTTCTTCGGCAAGATGAAGTACCTCAAGCTCTACGACGGGATCATCGCCACCCCGGTGCGGCCCTTCGAGATCGCGCTCGGGGAGCTGGGGTGGGCGATGGTGCGCGGCTCGGCCTACTCGGCGGCGTTCCTCGCGGTGATGGTGGCGATGGACCTGACCTCCGTGGGGCGGGCGCTGTTGGCGTTCCCGGCGGCGGTGCTGGTCGGCTTCACCTTCGGCGCTATCGGCATGGCGCTGGCGACCTTCATGCGCAGCTGGCAGGACTTCGACCTGATGGGCTCGGCGCAGTTCACCCTCTTCCTCTTCTCGGGCACCTTCGTGCCGGCCGAGGACTACCCTGCGCTGCTGCGCTGGGTGGTGGAGGTGACCCCGCTCTACCGCTCGGTGCACCTGATCCGGGACATCTGTGTCGGCGGGTCCGGTTGGCTGTGGCTGCTGGACCTGCTCTACCTGCTGGCGCTGACCGGGCTCGGGCTGGCCGTGGCGTCTCGGCGCATGGTGGGCCTGCTCTACAAGTGAGGGGTTAACCGTTGGCTTTCCCGGGGCATGTCGGGGGGACAACCGTTGACCACGAGGAGGGGCGATGGCCTCCGACGACACGTCCGCCCGGGCCGGGCGCGACCGCGACGACCAGAACACCGCGACCGCGGCCGGGTCCCGTTCGAGCGACCCGGGGGGCCGTAACCCGCGCGGCAGCCGGCCGGTCGGTCCCGACGAGGGCCCGGACAGCCCGGCCGAGCTGCCCGGCTCCGGCTGGGTGGCGGCCCTGAAGCGCACCGTCAAGGAGTTCCAGGACGACAGCCTCACCGACCTGGCCGCCGCGCTGACCTACTACGGGGTGCTCTCCATCTTCCCCGGGCTGCTGGTGCTGATCTCCCTGCTCGGCCTGCTCGGCGACCGCGCCACCCAGGGGGTCAAGGACACCGTCAACCAGGCGGTGCCGGAGGAGAACATCCGGAAGATCATTGAGGGCGCCATCGAGCAGGCGGGCGCCTCGGGCGGGCTGGCCAGCATCGCCGCGATCGTCGGTCTGCTCGTGGCCTTCTGGTCCGCCTCCGGCTACATCGCCGCCTTCATGCGCGCCTCGAACACCATCTACGACGTGCCCGAGGGGCGGCCGATCTGGAAGACCCTGCCGATCCGGCTCGGGGTGACCGCGGTGATCGGCGTGATGCTGCTGGCCTGCGCGGTGATCGTGGTCTTCACCGGCGGTTTCGCCGAGCAGGTCGGTAGCGCGATCGGGTTGGGCTCCACCGCGGTGACCGTGTGGAACATCGCCAAGTGGCCGGTGCTGCTGCTCCTGGTCAGCCTGATGTTCGCGATCCTCTACTGGGCCTCGCCGAACGCCCGGCACGGCGGCTTCCGCTGGGTCAGCCCGGGCGGCGTGCTGGCCGTGGTGATCTGGCTGGTGATCTCCGGCCTCTTCGCCCTGTACGTCAGCAACTTCGCGTCCTACAACAAGACCTACGGCGCGCTGGCCGGCGTGATCATCTTCCTGGTCTGGCTGTGGCTGAGCAACATCGCCATCCTGCTCGGCGCCGAGTTCGACGCGGAGCTGGAGCGCGGCCGGGCCATCTCGGCCGGTCACTCGCCGGAGGATGAGCCCTACGTCGAGTTGCGCGACGACCGCAAGCTCAAGAAGCGCAACGCCGCCGGGGAGCGCTAGCTCCTCCCACAGGCCCGAGGTCGACCCCGTCGCGTCCGGCGCGACGGGGTCGGCCTTTTCTTGATCCACTTATAGCTTTTGTCCTAACGGACAAAAGTTGGCGGCGGATTGACTGAAGCTATGGACAGGAGGCACGGAAGGCTCCTACTGTGTCGGACACAACACATCGACGTCACATCGATGTGAACACCGACGCGGAGGTGGATCCCGTGCGGACGGTAGAACCCCTGCACCTACGGCTGTTGCGGCTGCTCCGCGACGCGGGGCCGGCGTCCCGGGCCGAGCTGGGTGACCGCCTCCAGATGCCCCGGCCCCGGCTGCTGGCCGAGCTGGAGCGGCTGGTGGGACTGGGCCTGGTGGCCGAGGCGGGACTGGCCGCCTCCCGGGGCGGGCGGCGCTCGACCCTGGTCGAGCTGGACCCCCGGTTGCGTTTCGCCGCCGTCGACCTGGGTGCCAGCTCGATCGACGTCGAGGTGGTCAACGGCCGGCTGGAGCCGGTCGCCGCGTACGCCGAGCCGGCCGACATCCGCTCCGGACCGAAGGTGATCCTGCACCGGGTCAACGAGCTGCTGCACAAGGCCCGGGTGGACGGGGCGTACGAGAAGCTGGACGGCGTCGGCGTGGGCGTTCCCGGGCCGGTGAGCTTCCGCGACGGGGTGCCCGTCTCGCCGCCCATCATGCCCGGCTGGGACCGGTTCCCCGTCCGTGAGCTGCTCACCCGCGAACACGGCTGCCCGGCGGTGGTCGACAACGACGTCAACATCATGGCGATCGGGGAACGGCACGGCGGGGTCGCCCACTCGATCGACGACTTCCTGTTCGTCAAGATCGGCACCGGCATCGGGTGCGGGATCTACCTCAGCGGCGAGGTCTACCGGGGCACCGACGGCTGCGCCGGCGACATCGGCCACATCCAGGTCGACGCGCACGGAGCGGTCTGCTCCTGCGGCAACGTCGGCTGCCTGGAGGCGGTCTTCAGCGGGGCCGCCCTGGCCCGCGAGGCCGTCGTCGCCGCCCGGGCCGGCACCTCCCCGGCGCTCGCCGAACGGCTCGCCGCCCGGGGCGTGGTCACCGCCCGGGACGTCGCCGAGGGGGCGGTCGAGGGCGACGTCACCTGCATCCAGCTGATCCGCGACGGCGGCCGGCGGGTCGGCCAGGTGCTGGCCGGCCTGGTCAGCTTCACCAACCCCTCGATGATCGTGATCGGCGGCGGGCTGGCCCAGCTCGGCCACATCCTGCTCGCCGAGATCCGCAGCGTGGTCTACCGCCGGTCGCTGCCACTGGCCACCGGCAACCTGCCGGTCGTCCTGTCCGAGCTGGGCCCCCGCGCCGGCGTCGCCGGCGCCGCGGTGCTGGCGAGCGACGTCGCCTTCGGGGAGGCATCGTGAGCGCGAGGAGTGCGCCGAGCGCGCCCGAGGGCGGGACGGCTCCGCTGGTGACCCCGCCCGCCGACACCGTCGCGGGCGAGGTGGTCCTGCGCCTCACCGACGTGGTGAAGACCTTCCCCGGCGTACGGGCGCTGGACGGGGTGCAGTTGGAGGTGCGGGCCGGCGAGGTGCACTGCCTGCTCGGGCAGAACGGCGCCGGCAAGTCCACCCTGATCAAGGTGCTCGCCGGGGTGCACCGGCCGGACTCGGGGCACGTCGAGTGGCGCGGCCAGCCCGCCGCCTTCGCCGACCCGCAGGCCGCCATGCGCGCCGGGATCGCCACCATCTACCAGGAACTCGACCTGGTCGAGGACCTCTCGGTGGCGGAGAACGCCTTCCTCGGGCACGAGCCGCGCCGGCTCGGCTTCGTCCGGCGCGGTCAGATGGCCCGCCGGACCCGGGAGATCCTGGGCCGGCTCGGCCACGGCGAGATCCCGCCCGGCCGGATGGTCCGCGCCCTGCCGGCCGCCGGCAAGCAGGTGGTCAGCATGGCCCGGGCGCTCTCCCACGAGGCGCGACTGATCATCATGGACGAGCCGAGCGCGGTGCTGGCCCACGACGAGGTGGGCAACCTGTTCCGGATCATCCGGGAGCTCACCGCGCAGGGCATCGCGGTCATCTACATCTCGCACCGGTTGGAGGAGATCCGCGAGATCGGCGACCGGGTCACCGTACTCAAGGACGGCCGGACCACCGCGGCGAACCTGCCGGCCCGGGACACCCCGACCCGCGACCTGGTCTCGAAGATGACCGGCCGCACCATCGAGTACGTCTTCCCGGACCGCCCGACCGGCACCGACACCGGCGCGGAACTGCTGCGGGTCGACGGGCTCGGCCGCGCGGGCGAGTTCGCCGACGTCTCCCTCAGCGTGCGGGCCGGCGAGATCGTCGGCATCGCCGGCCTGGTCGGCTCCGGCCGGTCCGAGCTGCTGGAGACCATCTTCGGCGCCCGCCGCGCGGAGACCGGCACCGTCCACGTGGACGGCCGGGCGCTGCGCCCCGGCAGCGTCGGCGCGGCCGTCCGGGCCGGCATGGGGATGGCGCCCGAGGAGCGCAAGAGCCAGGCGCTGCTGCTCGGCGAGCCGATCCACCGCAACGTCACCCTCGCCACCTTCAGCCGGTACGCCCGACTCGGGTTCACCGACGCCGGCCGCGAGCGCGACGAGGCGGAACGGATCGCCGACCGCCTCCAGCTCCGGCCCCGGGACGTGCGCCGCCCGGTACGCACGCTCTCCGGCGGCAACCAGCAGAAGGTGGTGGTCGGGCGGTGGCTGCTCGGCGACACCCGGCTGCTGCTGCTGGACGAACCCACCCGTGGGGTGGACGTCGGCGCCCGGGCCGAGCTGTACCGGGTGATCCGCGACCTGGCCGCGCAGGGTGTCGGGGTGCTGCTGGTCTCCAGCGAGGTGCCCGAGGTGCTCGGCCTGGCCGACCGGGTGCTGGTCATGCGGGAGGGCCGGATGGTGCGCGAGGCACCGGCCGGCGAACTGGACGAGAACACCGTGCTCGACCTCGTCATGGCGGGGTCCCTGATGGAAGGCGCGCCCGCATGAACGAGCGCACACAGCGGAGCGAGGTGGCGGCATGAGCGAGACCGCGACGCCGGAGAGCCGGGCGGAGCTGCCGGCGCAGTCCCCGCCGGTCGACCCGGCGGAGACGGCGGCGGTGACCAACAAGGCCGCCGCGCCGGGCCGGCTGTCCTGGTGGCACGGCGACGGCGGCGAGGGCGCGAAGCGCAACCTCGGCCTGATCGCGGTGCTGGTGGTGCTGGTCGTCATCGGCGCCGCCACCCGCTCGGACCTCTACTCGAACCCGGACTGGGTGTGGAACAACACCCTGACCATCCTCAAGCTGGCCTCGGTGGTCGGCGTGGTGACCGTCGGGATGACCTTCGTCATCATCGGCGGGGGCATCGACCTCTCCGTCGGGGCGATCGTCGCGCTGGCCGGGGTCTGGTGCACCACGGTCGCCACCCAGAGCTACGGCGCCGGCGGCATGATCTTCAGTGCGCTCACCGTGGGCGTGGCGGTCGGGCTGGTCAACGGCCTGCTGATCTCGTACGGACGGCTGGTGCCGTTCATCGCCACGCTGGCCATGATGGTCGCCGCCCGTGGTCTGGCCGCGGAGATCTCCGACAAGCAGACCCAGGTCTCGAACAACACCTTCATCAACGACATCGCCGCCACCCAACTGCTCGGCATCCCGTTGCTGGTCTACATCCTGGCGGCCGTGGTCGCGGCGGGCTGGGTGCTGCTCAACCGCACCACCTTCGGCCGGCGCACGGTCGCCGTCGGCGGCAACCCGGAGGCGGCCCGACTGGCCGGCATCGACGTCCGCCGGCACACCCTGCTGCTCTACGCGCTCTCCGGCCTCTGCTGCGGCATCGCCGCGGTCATGCTCACCGCGCAGGCCAACTCCGCCCAGGCCGCCATGGCCAACCTGTACGAGCTGGACGCGATCGCCGCGGCCATCATCGGCGGGACGCTGCTCAGCGGCGGCCGGGGCACCATCGTCGGCTCCCTGCTCGGGGTGCTGATCTTCTCCACCATCACCAACCTCTTCGCCATCAACGGCCTCTCCACCGAGGCCCAGAACATGGTCAAGGGCGGCATCATCGTCGGCGCCGTCCTGGTCCAGCAGGTGCAGTTCCGCAGTCTGACCCAGTTCCTCGCCCGCAACCGGGCCACCACCGCCTGACCATCCGCGGCGCGGTGACGCGCCGCCCTCCTCACGACACACCGCATCTCGGCGGCCACCTGACGACGGTGGCCGGGATCCGCACACCCTCTTTCGCTCCACCACCCGTCACTTTGGAGGTCGTCATGACCCAGCACAGTCGTGACCTGTCCCGCCGCCGGTTGCTGTTCGGCGGGGCCGCCGTCGGCGCCGGCGTGCTCCTCGCCGGTTGCACCAGCAACGAGACCGAGCCCACCGCCGCGCAGACCAAGGCCGCCGCGACCGGCGGCAACGCCGAGCCGGGCAAGAAGGTGATCATCGGCTTCTCCGCCCCGGCCGCCGACCACGGCTGGATCGCCGCCATCACCAACAACGCCAAGGCGCAGGCCCAGGCGTACTCGGACGTGGAGTTCAAGTCCGTCGAGGCCGGCGCGGACGCGGCGGCGCAGCGGGCGGCGCTGTCCACGCTGATCTCGCAGAAGCCCGACGTCATCGTGCTGCTGCCGCACGACGGCAAGGAGCTCAACGCCTTCGGCCTGGAGGCGATGAAGGCCGGCATCCCGGTGGTCAACCTGGACCGGGCCTTCCCCGACGCGCGCGCCTACCGGCTGCAGATCAAGGGCGACAACTACGGCATGGGGGTGGCCGCCGCGACGTACATCGTGGCGCAGCTCAAGGCCAAGGGCGTCAGCAACCCGGTGATCGGGGAGATCGCCGGCATGGACGAGCTGGAGCTGACCCAGGAGCGGTCGAAGGGCTTCGCCGACACCCTCGCGGCGAACGGCCTCAAGGTCGCCAACCGGCGGGCGGCGCGGTTCACCGCCGACTCCGGCCAGCAGGAGGCGAGCGGCCTGTTCCAGGCGCTGCCGAAGATGGACGCGCTCTGGAACCACGACGACGACCAGGGCATCGGCGTCCTCGCGGCGGTCAACCAGGCCAACCGCAAGGAGTTCTTCATGGTCGGCGGCGCCGGCTCGAAGAAGGCGATGGAGGACATCCAGTCCGACAACACGGTGCTCAAGGCCACCGTCACCTACAGCCCGTCGATGGCCTCCTCGGCCATCTCGCTGGCCCGCCTGATCGGCCAGGGCAAGGGCATGTCCGACCTGGTGGAACTCCAGGTGCCCAAGGAGATCGTGCTCGCCTCCGAGACGATCACCAAGGAGAACGCGGGCAACTACCTCAAGCTCGGGTTCTGACACACGGGGGGAGACCCACCTTGTCCACACAGCACAGCGAACTGCGGGTCGGCATGGTCGGCTACGAGTTCATGGGCGCGGCGCACTCGCAGGCGTGGCGCACCGTGAACCGGGTGTTCGAGTTGCCGGCGCGGGTCCGGATGGCGACGATCTGCGGCCGGGACGCCGGGAAGGTCGCCGCCGCGGCCGACCGGCTCGGCTGGGACGCGTACAGCACCGACTGGCGGGACCTGGTCGCCTCGGACCACATCGACGTGGTCGACATCTGCACACCGGGGGACAGCCACGCCGAGATCGCGCTCGCCGCGCTCGCCGCCGGCAAGCACGTCATCTGCGAGAAGCCGCTGGCCAACACGGTGGCCGAGGCCCGGGAGATGACCGCCGCCGCGGCCACCGCCCAGGCCGCGGGGGTACGGTCGATGTGCGGGTTCAACTACCGCCGGGTGCCCGCGGTCGCCCTGATGCGGCAGCTCGTCGCCGAGGGCCGGCTCGGGGTGCTGCGGCACGTCCGGGCGGCGTACCTCCAGGACTGGATCGTCGACCCGCAGTTCCCGCTGGTGTGGCGGTTGCAGAAGGACAGGGCGGGCTCCGGTGCGCTCGGTGACATCGGCGCGCACATCATCGATCTGACCCAGTACGTCACGGGCCAGCGGATCACCGGGGTCAGCGCGGTGACCGAGACGTTCGTCAAGGAACGGCCGTTGCCGGGCGGGTCGAGCGGCCTGGCCGCGCAGGCCGACGGCAACGGTCGGGCCACCGGCCCGGTCACCGTCGACGACGCGGCGGTCTTCGTCGCCCGCCTCGACGACGGGGCGCTGGCCACGTACGAGGCGAGCCGGTTCGCCACCGGTCGCAAGAACGCCCTCCGGGTGGAGATCAACGGGTCCCTCGGGACCGTCGCCTTCGACCTGGAACGCCTCAACGAGCTGGAGTTCTACGACGCCACCCGGCCCACGGCCGAGCAGGGCTTCACCCGCATCCTGGTGACCGAGGCGGAGCATCCGTACCTGTCGGCCTGGTGGCCGCCGGGGCACATCATCGGCTACGAGCACTCCTTCACCCACCAGATGCGCGACTTCGTCGAGGCGGTGGCGACCGGCGCCGACCCGACGCCCTCCTTCGCCGACGCGTTGCAGGTCCAGCTGGTGCTGGACGCGGTGACCCGGTCGGCGGAGCTGGGCTCCCGGTGGACGGAGGTGGAGCCCGCGCTCGCCGCGCTCGCCGTCTGACCAGGCCACCTCCGGCGCCGATCGGCGAGGACCCGACCGCGGTTGCGCCCCGCGGGCGGGACGGGATCGGCACCGGAGGGCGTGCCGCCCCGGCCAAGATGGCCGGCGGCGCACGCGTACGACGGTCGTCCGGTGCGGCCGGACCGGGATTCCCCGGCCGCACCGGAGGACCGCCACCACCGTCCCGGCGACCCGCAGCAGGCCCGGCCGCCACCGGCCGGGTCCGGGCCGCCACCACCACCACACGTCCGGTCGCGGGGCGCGCCGCCGCCCGTCGACCGGATACGGGGGAGGCAGGGCCGAGACGCCGACCGACCCTGCCTGCCAGCCCCGTCCGCACGCCGTGCGGGGTACCGGGTCCGGCGTCGCGCCGCCGACGTCGCCGCCGCGGCCCGGTCCCGCCCCGGACGTCCGGGCGGACGGGGCCCCGGCGGAACGGTGTCTTTCCAGCGCACGATCTGATATTGATTTTGCTAAATGCAAGGGCGGTTCCTCCGGACGGAAGGAGCACCATGCGTACGGGTGTCTGGCTGGTGGGGGCGCGCGGTTCGGTCGCGACCACCAGCATCGTCGGCGGTCTCGCCCTGCGGGCCGGGCTCACCGCGCCGACCGGTTGCGTCACCGAGCTGCCCGCGCTGCGCGGGCCGGCCCTGCCCACCTTCGCCGACCTGTTCTTCGGCGGCCACGACCTGGCCACCACCCCGCTGACCAAGCGGGCCGAGACGCTCGCCGACGCGGGCGTGCTGCCCGGCCGGCTGGCCGCCACCCTCGCCGCCGAGCTGACCGCCGTCGAGGAGGACCTGCGACCCGCCCCCACCGGCGGCGCCCAGGCGGATCGGGCCGCCGCCGTCGCCGCCGACCTCACCGCGTTCCGCCAACGGCACCGGCTGGACCGGGTGGTGATGGTCGACGTCTCCGCCACCGAACCGGCCGCCCGGCCGCACCCCGGGCACGCCGACCCGGCCGCCCTGCGGGCCGCGCTCGCCGGCCCCGACGAGGTGCTGCCGCCCAGCTCGCTCTACGCGTACGCCGCCGTCGAGGCCGGCTGCCCGTACGTCGACTTCACCCCGTCCACCGGGCTGCGGCTGCCGGCACTGGCCGAGCTGGCCGTCGCGCGCGGCCTGCCGTACGCCGGGCACGACGGCAAGACCGGGGAGACGCTGGTCAAGTCGGTGCTCGCGCCGATGTTCGCGATGCGGCACCTGGCCGTGCGCTCCTGGTCCGGGGTGAACCTGCTCGGTGGCGGCGACGGCGCGACCCTCGCCGACCCGGCCGCCAACGCCGCCAAGGTGAGCAGCAAGCAGCGGGTCCTCGGCGAGACCCTCGGCTACCTGCCGCAGGGCGGCACCCGCATCGAGTACGTCGAGGAGCTGGGCGACTTCAAGACCGCCTGGGACCTGATCACCTTCACCGGTTTCCTCGGCACCGGCATGCGGATGGAGTTCAGCTGGCACGGCTGCGACTCCGCGCTCGCCGCCCCGCTCGTGCTCGACCTGGCCCGGCTCACCGCCGCCGCGCACGCCGCCGGCCGGGTCGGCCCCCTGACCGACCTGGCGTTCTTCTTCAAGGACCCGCTCGGCTCACCCACCCACTCGCTGGCCGAGCAGTGGCAGCGGCTGGTCGAGTTCACCGGGCGGCTGCACACCGAGGCCGCCGCGTGAGCACGCTGGGCGACCTGGTCGAGCTGGTCCGGGCGCCGGCCGCGCTTTCCGTACCGGGTGACGTGGTCGCCGGCGCCGCCGCGGCCGGGGCGCTCGGTCCGCGTACCGCCGGGCTGGCCGGCGCGTCGGTGCTGCTGTATTGGGCCGGGATGGCCGCCAACGACTGGGCCGACCGCCGGCTGGACGCGGTCGAACGCCCCGAGCGGCCGATCCCCAGCGGCCGGGTCCCGCCCGCCGCCGCGCTCGGTCTCGCCGCCGGCCTCACCGCCGCCGGCCTGGGCCTGGCCGCCGTCACGGGCGGCCGCCGGGCCGCCGCCGTCGCGATCCCGCTCGCCGCGACGATCTGGGGGTACGACCTGGCGGCGAAGAACACCGCCGCCGGCCCGGCCGTGATGGCCGCCTGCCGGGGGCTGGACGTGCTGCTCGGCGCGACCGGCGGGCGGCCGGTCCGGGCGCTGCCGGCGGCGCTCACCGTCGCCGCGCACACCGTCACCGTCACCGCGCTCTCCCGACGCGAGGTGGCCGGCGCGGACACCGCGCTGCCGCTGCGCACCCTCGCCGGCACCGCCCTGGTCGCGATCGCCGCCGCCGGCCCCGCTGCCGGCGCGCGCCGCGCCGCCGCCGTGCTGCCCGTCGTGTTGGCCGGCTGGTACGCCGCCCGGTACGGCGGGGCGCAGGCCCGGGTGGCGGCCGACCCGTCCGCCGGCCGGGTACGGGCGGCGGTCGGCGCCGGGATCACCGGGCTGCCGGCGTTGCAGGGCGCGCTCACCGCCCGGGCCGGTGCCGGCCTGCTCGGCCTGGCGGTGGCGGCCGCCGCGCCGCTGGGCCGGCGCCTGGCCCGCAGGATCTCCCCGACATGACCACCGCGCGGCCCCACCCGCCGACCCCGCCGCCGCAGCCGACCCCTGACCCGGTCGGCCGGGAGCACCGAGCCGAGGCGGGGCCGCGGTTCGGCTACGGCACCAACGGCTTCGCCAACCACCGGCTGGAGGACGCCCTCGCGGTCATCGCCGAGCTGGGCTACCAGGGCGTCGCGCTCACCCTCGACCACGACCACCTCGACCCGTTCGCGCCCGGGCTGGCCCGCCGGGTCGACGAGGTGGCCCGCCGGCTCGACTCGCTCGGCCTCGCCGTGGTGGTCGAGACCGGGGCCCGCTACCTGCTCGACCCCTGGCACAAGCACGCGCCGACGCTGCTGCACGACGAGCCGGCCCGGCGGATCGACTTCCTGACCCGGGCGGTCCGGATCGGCGCCGACCTCGGCGCGGAGGCGGTCTCCTGCTGGGCCGGCGTACGCCCCGACGCCGTACCGCCGGCCGTCGCCTGGGACCGGCTGGTCGCCGGCTGCGCCACGGTGCTCGACGCCGCGGACCGCGCCGGGATGACCCTCGGCTTCGAGCCGGAGCCCGGGATGCTCGTCGAGGACATCGCCGGCTGGCAGCGGCTGCGGCAGGCCCTCGGCGATCCGGCGCGCTTCGGCATTACCCTCGACATCGGACACTGCCGCTGCCTGGAACCGCGCCCGGTGCCCGAGTGCGTCCACCAGGTGGCCGCGCACCTGGTCAACGTACAGATCGACGACATGTGCCGGGGCGTGCACGAACACCTGGAGTTCGGCGCCGGCGAGATCGACTTCCCGCCGGTGCTGCGCGCCCTCACCGACGCCGGCTACCGGGGGCTGGTGGCGGTGGAGCTGCCCCGGCACTCGCACGCCGCGCCCACCGTCGCCGCCCGGTCCATCGACTTCCTGCGCACCGCCGCCGAGGCGGGCCGAGCCGCCGGGGCCGCCCCGACCGGCCTGTCGCACCGGGCGACCGAGGTGGCCTAGACACCGACCAGCACCAGGGGAGGAGAGACGGATGACACCGGATCGACTGCGGGCCGCGCTCGAGGGCGTACCCGATCCCGACTGGCTGGCGGCGGCGCTGCGCCGCGTGGCGGCCGAACCCGCGACGATCGCGCGGTTCTTCCCGGCCGCCGGCCGGCACTGCGGTCGGGGCGACCTGGCCGGCGCGCCCGGCTGGACCGCCGACGAGGCGGCCCGCGCGCTGCTGCTCACCGCGCTGCCCGCCGACCACGCCAGGCACGCCGAGGCGCTGTACCGGCACGGTGACGCCGCCGAGAAGCGGGCCGTGCTCAAGGCGCTGCCGCTGCTGCCCGTCGGCGCGGCCGGGGTGCCGCTGCTGCACGACGCGATCCGCACCAACGACACCCGGCTGGTGGCCGCCGCCCTCGGCCCGTACGCCCGGCACCTGGACCCGGCGTCCTGGCGACAGGCGGTGCTCAAGTGCGTCTTCGCCGGCGTGCCGCTGGCCGTCGTGGCCGACCTGGACCGCCGCGCCGACGGCGAGCTGGCCGCGATGCTCGCCGCGCTCGCCGCGGAGCGGCACGCCGCCGGCCGGAAACTGCCCGCCGACGCCACCGACCTGCTCGACCGGCTCACCATCAGGGAGGCGTGAATGCGCATCTTCGACCCGCACATCCACATGACATCGCGGACCACCGACGACTACGAGCGGATGGCCGCCGCCGGGGTCCGCGCGGTGGTGGAGCCGGCGTTCTGGCTGGGGCAGCCCCGCACCAGCCCCGCCTCCTTCGCCGACTACTTCGACTCGCTGATCGGGTGGGAGCCGTTCCGGGCCGGGCAGTTCGGCGTCCGGCACCACGCCACCGTCGCGCTCAACCCGAAGGAGGCCAACGACCCGCGCTGCCGCCCGGTGCTCGACCTGCTCCCGCGCTACCTGGAGAAGGACACCGTGGTGGCGGTCGGCGAGATCGGGTACGACTCGATGACCCCGCAGGAGGACGAGGCGTTCGCCGCCCAGCTGGCCCTGGCCGTGGCGCACGACCTGCCGGCGCTGGTGCACACCCCGCACCGGGACAAGGCCCGGGGCGTCGAGCGCAGCCTCGCGGTGGTCGCCGAGTCCGGCATCGACCCCGGCCGGGTGGTGCTGGACCACCTCAACGAGGTCACCGTCAAACTGGTCCGGGACAGCGGCTGCTGGCTGGGCTTCTCCATCTACCCGGACACCAAGATGTCCCCGCCCCGAATGGTGGAGCTGCTGCGGACGTACGGGCCGGAGCGGGTGCTGGTCAACTCCGCCGCCGACTGGGGGCGCTCGGACCCGCTGCTGACCCGGGCCACCGGCGAGGCGATGCTGCTGGCCGGGTTCACCGACGACGACGTCGACCGGGTGCTCTGGCGCAACCCGGTGGAGTTCTACGGGCAGTCCGGCCGGCTCGACCTGACCGACCTGGACGCCGCGTCGGCCGGGACCTTCGCCGGGAACTCGATCCTGCGCGGCGGCGACTGATGCGGCTGCGGCACGCCGACGGCAGCACCGTCCACCTCGGCTACTGCACCAACGTGCACCCCGCCGAGGACGCCGCCGGCATCCTCGCCCAACTGCGGACCCACGCCGAGCCGGTGCGCGAGGCGCTCGGCGCCGACCTGCTCGGGCTCGGTCTCTGGCTGGCCGCGCCGGTCGCCGCCGAGCTGGCCGCCGACCCGGCCGCCCGGCGCCGGCTGCGCGCCGAGCTGACCCGTCGCGGGCTGGAGGTGGTCACCCTCAACGGCTTCCCGTACGCGGCCTTCCAGGCACCCGTGGTCAAGGGCGCGGTCTACCGTCCGGACTGGACCAGCGACGCCCGGCTGCGCTACACCCTCGACCTGGCCCGGGTGCTGGCCGACCTGCTCCCCGACGACGCGGCCCGGGGCTCGATCTCCACCCTGCCGCTGGCCTGGCGGCAGCCCTGGGACGCCACCCGCGCCGACGCCGCCCGCCGCCGGCTGGACGACCTCGCGGCCGGGCTCGCCGCGATCGAACGGGACACCGGCCGCCCGGTGCGGGTCGGCTTCGAGCCGGAGCCGGGCTGCGTGGTCGAGCGCACCGGGCAGGCGGTCACCGCGCTGGCCGGCGTGGACACCGACCGGCTCGGCGTCTGCCTGGACCTGGCGCACCTCGCCTGCGCCTGGGAGGAACCGGCCGAGGCGTTGGCCCGGCTGCGCGCCGCCGGGCTCCCGGTGGTGAAGGTGCAGGTCTCCGCCGCCCTGGAGGCGGCCCGCCCGCCGGCCGCCGCCGACGCGCTGGCGCGCTGGGTGGAGCCCCGCTTCCTGCACCAGACCCGGGCCGCCGGCACCGCCCACGCCGCCGACCCGGCCGACCCGGCGTACGCCGCCGACGACCTGGACGGCGCGCTGGCCGACCGGCCGCCGGGGCCGTGGCGGGTGCACTACCACGTGCCGCTGCACGCCCCGCCCGAACCACCGCTGACCTCGACCGTGCCGGTGCTGCGCACCGCGCTGGCCGAGCTGTTCGCCGGTCCCGCCGCCGGCTGCGACCACCTCGACGTCGAGACGTACACGTGGGGGGTGCTGCCGGCGGCGCGCCGGCCGCGCACCGACGCGGAGCTGGCCGCCGGCATCGCCGCCGAGCTGGCCTTCGCCCGCGACGAGCTGGTCGCGCTCGGCCTGGCACCGGCGGGGGAGTCCCGTCCCGACGACCGGAGGGGTACGACGATGAGTGAACGAGTGGCCGACCGACATTCCGAGGTGCCGGCATGAGCCGTCGACTGGTGGTGCTGGACGTGGTCGGGTTGACCCCGCGGCTGCTGGCGCACATGCCCCGGCTGCGCGCGGTCGCCGACGAGGGATTCGCCGCCGGCCTGGGCACGGTGCTGCCCGCGGTGACCTGCTCGGCGCAGGCGACCCTGCTCACCGGGGAGCTCCCGGCCGGGCACGGGATCGTGGGCAACGGCTGGTACTTCCGCGACCTCGGCGAGGTGCTGCTGTGGCGGCAGCACCACGCGCTGGTCGGTGGGGAGAAGCTCTGGCAGGCCGCCCGCCGGGCCGAACCGGGTTACACGGTGGCCAACGTCTGCTGGTGGTACGCGATGGGCGCGGACGTGAACTGGACGGTCACCCCCCGCCCGATCTATCACGCCGACGGTCGCAAGGAGCCGGACTGCTGGACGGACCCGCCGGAGCTGCACGACACACTCACCGACGCGCTGGGCACCTTCCCGCTCTTCACCTACTGGGGGCCCGGCGCCGGGCTGCCCTCCTCAACGTGGATCTGCCGGGCCGCCGAGCGGATCCTCGCCGACCACGCCCCCGACCTCACCCTGGTCTACGTCCCGCACCTCGACTACGACCTGCAACGCTTCGGCCCGTCCTCGCCCCGGGCCGCCGCCGCGGCGGCGGAGCTGGACGCGGTGCTGGGTCCGCTGCTGGACGCCGCCCGCGCGCGGGACGCGACCGTGGTGGCGCTGTCGGAGTACGGCATCACCGACGTCTCCCGGCCGGTGGACGTCAACCGGCTGCTGCGCGCCGAGGGGCTGCTGCGGGTCTACGCCCAGGCCGGGATGGAGTACCTGGACCCGTGGACGTCGCGGGCCTTCGCCGTGGCCGACCACCAGGTGGCCCACGTCTACGTGCGGGACCCGGCCGACGTGCCGGCGGTGGCGAAGCTCTGCGCCGGCCTGCCCGGGGTGGCCGAGGTGCTCGACGCCGACGGCAAGGCGGCGGCCGGGCTGGACCATCCGCGCGCCGGCGAGCTGGTGCTGGTGGCCGAGCCGGACGCCTGGTTCACGTACTACTACTGGCTGGACGACGCCCGCGCCCCGGACTTCGCCCGGCTCGTCGAGATCCACCGCAAACCCGGGTACGACCCGGCGGAGCTCTTCTTCGACCCGGCCGCGCCCGGGGCGGCGAAGCGCCGGGCGGCGGTCGCGCTGGCCCGCAAGAAGCTGGGCATGCGGTACCTGATGAGCGTGGTCGGCCTCGACGCCGGGGCGCGGGCGGTCCGCGGCTCGCACGGTCGGCTGCCCGCCGACCCGGCGGACGCCCCGGTGCTGCTCTGCTCCGACCCGGCCGCCGCCCGGGACCGGCTCGCGGCCACCGAGGTGAAGGCGCTGCTGCTGGAGCTGGCCGGGCTGGCCCCGCCGTCCGCCCCGGCCGGTGCGGTGCCGGTCCCGTCCCGGGCCGCCGTGGCGTCGTCGGGTGGTTCCGGGCGACCGCCCGGTCCGGCCGGACCGCTGTCCGGACCGGAGGAGCGGCGGTGACTGTCACCGCGCCCCCGACCGACACCAGCGGGCTGCGGGCGCGCTTCGACGCCGAACTGGTGGCCTTCCTGGACCGGCAGGGGCCGGACTGGCCGGACGGCGCGCCGCGCGGCATCTTCGCCGCCCTGCACCGCTTCGTGCTGGCCGGCGGCAAGCGGTTGCGCCCGCTGTTCTGCTACTGGGGCTGGCGCGGCGCCGGCGGCGGGGACGACCGGCCGATCGTGGTCGCCGCGGCGGCGCTGGAGCTGTTCCACGCGTTCGCCCTGATCCACGACGACATCCTCGACGGCAGCGACCGCCGCCGGGGTGCGCCGTCGGTGCACCGGCTCTTCGCCGACCTGCACACCCGGTCCGCCTGGCGTGGCGACCCGGAGGCGTACGGGCGCAACACCGCGCTGCTCTGCGGGGACCTCTGCGCCGCCTGGTCGGATCAGATGTTCCACGAGTGCGGGTTGAGCACCGCGCAGGTCTGCCGGGGGTACGCGGTCTTCGCCCGGATGCGGACCGAGGTGATCGCGGGGGAGTACCTGGACCTGGTCTCCGGTGTCGGGGACGGTTCGGTGGCCAGCGCGCTCACCGTGATCCGGATGAAGGCCGCCCGGTACACGGTCACCCGCCCGTTGCAGATCGGCGCGGCGCTGGCCGGCGCGGAGCCGGAGCTGGTGGCCGCGCTCACCGACTTCGGCGACCCGCTCGGCGACGCGTTCCAGCTCCGTGACGACGTGCTCGGCGTCTTCGGTGACCCGGCGGTGACCGGCAAGTCCGTCCTGGACGACCTGCGCGAGGGTAAGCCGACGGTGATGATGGCGCTGGCCCGCGACGCCGCCGACCGGGCGCAGAGCGTCCGGCTGCGCGACCTGTTCGGCAATCCCGGCCTGGACGCCGACGGCGCGGCCGAGCTGCGCGCGATCATCGAGGCGACCGGGGCCCGGGAGCAGATCGAGCGGCTGATCGTGCTGCGGGCGGACGCCGCCCGGGCGGCGTTGGACCGGCTGCCGCTGGAGGAGCCGGCGCTGGCGGCGCTGGCCGCGCTGGCCGACCAGGCGGTGCACCGCCGGAGCTGACGTCGGCGCGCCACGGCCCGCCGGGGCCTTTCCTCGCCATGCCCGCGAGCTTTCAGCCGATTGAACGAAAGTTCGCTTCCATGGGGCAGAAGGTATGGACAGACAAATTTACAAGCCTTAATGTTCGTGGCATCACGAACATGTTTCGTCGAGGTGAACCGGCGGCGCGGTAACCCATCGACTGGTGGCCTCCGGGCGCGCGGTCCCCCCGCCCCGACCGGTGGTCACGGCCGGTCCGGCGCCGCCCGGACGGCCCTGCCGCATCCCCGTACCCGGCACCGGCGCGACGGCGCGCGCCCCACCCTGGCAGTCACTCGTCAGGAAGGGACAGCACAGAATGTCCATGAAGGACGCACCCACCCACCGCTCCCCACGATGGTCCTCCGCCGCGTCCGCCCTGCTCCTGGTGGCGGCCGTCGGCACGGTCGGCGTCACGGTCGGCCCGACCGCCCTCGGCGGCCCCGCCCCGGCCGCCGCCCACGTCATCACCGCCACCGACTTCCAGCAGGTCGAGCTGGCCCGCGGCGTCGCCGAGACGGGCGAGCCGATGTCCCTGGCCGTGCTGCCGGACCGCTCGGTCCTGCACACCGCCCGCAACGGCACCCTGCGGCGCACCGACGCCAACGGCAACACCTCGGTGATCGGCACCCTGTCGGTCTACACCCACGACGAGGAGGGGCTGCAGGGCGTCGGCGTCGACCCGAACTTCGCCACCAACCGGCACATCTACCTCTACTACGCCCCGCCGCTGTCCACCCCCGCCGGCGACGCGCCGGCCACCGGCAGCGACTTCTCCGCCTGGCAGGGCGTCAACCGGCTGTCCCGGTTCACCCTCAACGCCGACTTCACCGTCAACCAGGCCAGCAAGGTCGACGTGCTGGACGTACCCGCCGACCGGGGGCTGTGCTGCCACGTCGGCGGCGACATCGACTTCGACGCCGCCGGCAACCTCTACCTGTCCACCGGGGACGACACCAACCCGTTCGACTCCGCCGGCTACGCCCCGCTGGACGAGCGGACCAACCGCAACCCCGGATACGACGCGCAGCGCAGCGCCGCCAACACCAACGACCTGCGCGGCAAGATCCTCCGGATCAAGGTGAACGCCAACGGGTCGTACTCGATCCCGTCCGGCAACCTCTTTCCGGTCGGCACCGCGAAAACCCGGCCCGAGATCTACGCGATGGGCTTCCGCAACCCGTTCCGGATGAGCGTCGACAAGGCCACCGGCATCGTCTACGTCGGCGACTACGGCCCCGACGCCGGCACCACCTCGGCCACCCGGGGCCCCTCCGGCCAGGTCGAGTTCAACCGGGTCACCGCGCCCGGCAACTACGGCTGGCCGTACTGCACCGGCACCAACACCAGCACCGAGACCTACAACGAGTGGGACTTCGCCACCGGCACCGGGGGCGCCAAGTACAACTGCACCGGCGGCCCCACCAACAACTCGTTCCGCAACACCGGCCAGAGCACGCTGCCCGCGGCCAAGCCGGCCTGGATCCGGTACGCCGGTGACGCCGGCAGCCCGCCCGAGTTCGGCGGCGGCTCCGAGTCCCCGATGGCCGGCCCGGTCTACCGCTACAACGCGTCGTCGACGTCGACCACCAAGTTCCCGCAGTCCTTCGACGGGCAGTTCTTCGCCACCGAGTTCGGCCGCGGCTGGATCAAGCCGATCCACGTCAACGCCGACGGCTCGCGCGGCACCATCGACAGCTTCCCGTGGACCGGCAAGCAGGTGATGGACTCCGCCTTCGGCCCGGACGGCGCATACTACGTGCTCGACTACGGCACCGGCTACTTCAACGGCGACGCCAACTCGGCGCTCTACCGCTTCGACCACATCGGCGGCGGCAACCGGGCGCCGACGGCGAAGGCGACCGCGGACAAGACCTCCGGCGCCGCCCCGTTGACCGTCGCCTTCTCCTCGGCCGGGTCGTCGGACCCGGAGGGCGGGGCGCTGACGTACGCGTGGAACTTCGGCGACGGCACCACCTCCACCGCCGCCAACCCGTCGAAGACCTACACCACCAACGGGACGTACACCGCCACGCTGACGGTGAAGGACCCGCAGAACGCCACCGGCAGCGCCAGCGTGGTGATCAGCGTCGGCAACACCGCCCCGACCGTGACGATCAACAGCCCCGGCAACGGCAAGCTCTTCTCCTACGGCGACACGGTGCCCTTCAGCATCACCGTCACCGACCCCGAGGACGGCACGATCGACTGCACCAAGGTCAAGATGACCTACGTGCTCGGCCACGACCAGCACGGCCACCAGATCACCTCGAAGACCGGCTGCTCCGGCTCGATCGCCATCCCGGTCGACGGTGAGCACGACGACGCGGCGAACATCTTCGCCATCTTCGACGCCGAGTACACCGACGCGGGCGGGCTGACCACGCACACCCAGCACACCCTCCAGCCCCGGCACCGGCAGGCCGAGCACTTCAAGACCTCGTCCGGCATCAACACCTTCGACAAGGCGACCGCCGAGGGCGGCAAGACCGTCGGCGACATCAACAACGGGGACTGGATCGCCTTCCAGCCGTACCAGCTGGGCAACGTCACCTCGTTCAGCGCCCGGGTCTCCTCGGCCGGCGCGGGCGGCACCCTCCAGGTCCGGGCCGGGTCGGCCACCGGCACGGTGCTCGGCTCGGCCACGGTGCCGGTCACCGGCGCCTGGGATTCCTTCACCACGGTCACCGGCGCCATCTCCGGGGCACCGGCGGGCACCACGACGCTCTACCTGACCTTCGCCGGGTCGGGCACCGGGGCGCTGTACGACGTCGACTCGTTCACCTTCACCACGGGCGCGACGGTGCGCACCGGGCCGGTGGTCGGGCTCGCCGGCAAGTGCCTGGACGTCCGCAACGCCGCCACCGCCGACGGCACCCAGATCCAGCTCTACACCTGCAACGGCACCACGGCGCAGACCTGGACGGTGACGCCGAACTCGACGATCAAGGCGCTCGGCAAGTGCCTGGACGTCTCCGGCGGCGGCTCGGCCGACGGCACCAAGATCCAGCTCTGGACCTGCAACGGCAGCGGCGCGCAGAACTGGTCCGCCCAGGCCGACGGCACGGTACGCAACCCGCAGTCCGCCAAGTGCCTCGACGTCTCGGGCAACAACTCCGCCGACAGCACCCCGGTGCACCTGTGGACCTGCACCGGCGCCGCCAACCAGAAGTGGACCCTGCCGTAACCGAGTGAACGCGCGGGGCCCCGCCCGGCCCGCCGGCCCGCCCGGGGCCCCCGCCCACCGATAGGAGAGCGACATGCGCAGACTCCTGCGTCCCGTCCTCGGCGCGGCCACCGCCGTCCTCGCCGTCATCGCCTGCACCACCCCCGCCACCCCGGCGTCCGCCGCCGACGCCCCGTACGACGTGCTGGTCTTCTCCAAGACCGCCGGGTTCCGGCACGACTCCATCGCCGTCGGCACCCAGGCCATCCGGGACCTGGGCGCGGCCAACAGCTTCACCGTCACCGCCACCGAGGACGCCGCCGCGTTCACCACCGGCAACCTGGCCCAGTACGAGGCGGTGGTCTTCCTCAACACCACCGGCGACGTGCTCAACGCCAGCCAGCAGACCGCCTTCGAGTCGTACATCGGCTCCGGCGGCGGGTACGTCGGCGTGCACGCCGCCGCCGACACCGAGTACGGCTGGTCGTTCTACGGCAACCTGGTCGGGGCGTACTTCGCCTCGCATCCGGCCATCCAGCAGGCCAACGTCAAGGTGGAGAACCGGGCGCACCCGGCCAGCGCGCACCTGCCGCAGACCTGGACCCGCACCGACGAGTGGTACAACTACCAGACCAACGCCCGCTCCACCGCCCGGGTGCTGGCCACCCTGGACGAGTCGTCGTACTCCGGTGGCGGGATGGGCGCGGACCACCCGCACTCCTGGTGCAAGACCTACAGCGGCGGCCGGGCCTTCTACACCGGTGGTGGGCACACCCAGGCGTCGTACGCCGAACCGGCGTTCCGGGCCCACCTGCTCGGCGGCATCCGCTACGCGGCCGGCCGCGCCAAGGCCGACTGCCGGCCGGAGACCGGCTACACCACCCTCTACAACGGTTCCACCACCGGCTGGTCGCAGGCCGGGCCGGGCAGCTTCACCAATGCCGACGCCACGCTCACCTCGGTCGGCGGGATGGGGCTCTACTGGTACAGCGCGAAGCAGTTCACCAACTACTCGCTCAAGCTGGACTGGCGGCTCGCCGGCGACGACAACTCCGGGGTCTTCATCGGCTTCCCGCCATCCACCGACCCCTGGTCGGCGGTGAACAACGGCTACGAGATCCAGATCGACGCCACCGACGCGGCCGACCGCACCACCGGCGCGGTCTACACCTTCAAGTCCGCGGACATCGCCGCCCGGGACGCGGCGCTGAACCCGCCGGGCGAGTGGAACACCTACGAGCTGCTGGTCGAGGGCGAGCGGCTCCAGGTCTTCCTCAACGGCGTGAAGATCAACGACTTCACCAACACCAACCCGGTCCGCTCGCTCGCCGGGCACATCGGCCTGCAGAACCACGGCACCGGCGACGACGCCTCGTTCCGCAACATCCGGATCAAGGAACTCGGCTCCACCCCGCCGGGCGGCAACACCACCGTCCAGGCCGAGGCGTTCAGCTCGGCCAGCGGGGTCACCCCGTTCACGAAGGCCGGCGCGAACGGCGGGCAGACCCTCGGCTACATCGACCCGGGCGACTGGTCGGCGTACAACGGGGTGGACCTGACCGGGGTGACGTCGTTCCGGGCGCGGGTCGTCTCCGGCGGGCCCGGCGGCACCATCCAGGTGCGCACCGGCTCGACCACCGGCACGATCCTCGGCTCGGTCGCGGTGCCCAACACCGGGAGCTGGACAACGTACGCCGACGTCACCACCGCCCTGACCGGGGTGCCGTCCGGCACCCAGAACCTGTACCTGACCTACACCGGCACCGGCACCGGGCTCTTCGACGTCGACGACTTCACCCTGGTCCGGGGCGGTGGCGGCGGCACCGGCGGCACCGGACCGATCAAGGGCCTGGCCGGCAAGTGCCTGGACGTCCGCAGCAGCGGCACGGCCGACGGCACGCAGATCCAGCTCTACACGTGCAACGGCACCACGGCGCAGACCTGGACGGTGACGCCGAACTCGACGATCAAGGCGCTGGGCAAGTGCCTGGACGTCTCCGGCGGCGGTTCCGCCGACGGGACCAAGATCCAGCTCTGGACCTGCAACGGCAGCGGCGCCCAGAACTGGTCGGCCCAGGCCGACGGGTCGCTGCGTAACCCGCAGTCCGGCAAGTGCCTGGACGTGGCCGGCAACAACTCCGCCGACAGCACCCCGGTCCAGCTCTGGACCTGCAACGGCGCGGCCAACCAGAAGTGGGTCCTGCCCTGACCCACCCACCGGGTCGTCCACCACGTCGATCCGGTGCACGCGACGCCGCCGGGGTGCCCACGCACCCCGGCGGTGCCGCGTCCCCGGGCCGGGCGGCTGCCGTACCTTGACCGCATGGGACGGCTCGCGGAGTGGCGCCGGATCGCGCGGGCGCACCCGGCGGTCGTCGACGCGCTGCTGGCCGCCGCGCTCTTCGTGGCCGGCCTGCTGCCGGTGAACCCGCCCGGCGGACCGCCCGGGGCGCCGCTCAGCCTCGCCGCCGTGCTGCTCGCCGCCATCGGCTCCGGGGCGCTGGCGGTGCGCCGCCGCCACCCGCTGCCGGTGCTCGCCCTGACCACCGTCAGCGTGGTGCTCGCGCAGCTCGCCGGGGTCGCCCGGGGGCCCATGGTGCTCACCGTGGCGATCGCCGCGTACACCGTCGCCACCCGCGCCGACCGGCGGACCGCCGCCGTGGCCGGCCTGGTCGGCGCCCTGGCCGTCGGCGCGGCGGCGACCGCCACGCTCGGCGTGGTCGGGCCGGACCCGGCGGTGGTGGTGCTGCTGCTCTGGTTCGGCGTCGCGGTGGCCGTCGGCGACGCGGTGCGCAGCCGGCGGGCGTACGTGGCGGTGCTGGCGGAAGGGGCCCGGCGGGCCGAGCGGACCTTGCGGCCGGAGGAGACCAGCGCGCCCACCGAGCCGGCCCCCAGCCTGAACCGGCTGGACGCCCTGGTGGAGGGCTTCAGCACCGGCCAGCCGGTGCGCTGGACCGTGGCCGGCCAGCCCCGCCCGCTGCCCACCGAGGTGGACGTCGCGGCGTACCGGATCATCCAGGAGTCGCTGACCAACGCACACCGGCACGCGCCGGGCGCGGCGGTCGCGGTCCGGCTGCGCTACGACCCCGACGGCGTCGCCATCGAGGTACGCGACACCGGCGCCGAGGCGTCCCCGGCGCCGGAACCGAGCGCCGGGCTCGGCCTGCTCGGCCTGCGCGAGCGGGCCGAGGCGGTCGGCGGCACCTTCACCGCCGGCCCCCGCCCGGACGGCGGCTGGTCGGTGCGCGCCGAGCTGCCCGCCGCCGAGGAGCAGGCCGAGTGACGTCCGCGGGTCCGTGGCGGCCCCTTCCCAGCCGGTCCCGGCGGTCCTAGAGTGAGGGCGGCGACCGCGAGGTGGCCGGTGACCCGGCGGGAGGCGCAACCCGTCGGGCCCAGGTGCGTGCCGCACCCACCGGCGACCCGTGACGCCTCCGCACTGGTGGCCCCTCGCCCCGCCCACGCTGAGGAATCCCCATCACGACAGGGGAGACAACGACGATGGCGCGACCGATCACGCTCTTCACCGGCCAGTGGGCCGATCTTCCGTTCGACGAGGTCTGCCGGCTCGCCTCCGAGTGGGGCTACGACGGGCTGGAGATCGCCTGCTGGGGCGACCACTTCGAGGTCGACAAGGCCCTCGCCGACGACTCGTACGTCGAGCGCAAGCGGGAGACCCTCGCCAAGCACCACCTCAGCGTCCACGCCATCTCCAACCACCTGGTCGGCCAGGCGGTCTGCGACCACCCGATCGACGAGCGGCACCAGGGCATCCTGCCGGCCAGGATCTGGGGCGACGGCGAACCCGAGGGGGTACGCCGGCGCGCCGCCGAGGAGATGAAGTACACCGCCCGCGCGGCGGCGAAGCTCGGGGTGAAGACGGTGGTCGGGTTCACCGGCTCGTCCATCTGGCACACCCTGGCGATGTTCCCGCCGGTGCCGCCGGAGATGATCGAGCGCGGCTACCGGGACTTCGCCGACCGGTGGAACCCCATCCTCGACGTCTTCGACTCCGTCGGGGTCCGCTTCGCCCACGAGGTGCACCCGAGCGAGATCGCCTACGACTACTGGACGACGCGGCGGGCGCTCGCGGCGATCGGCCACCGGCCGGCGTTCGGGCTCAACTGGGATCCGTCGCACTTCGTCTGGCAGGAGCTGGACCCGGTGAACTTCATCCTCGAGTTCGCCGACCGGATCTACCACGTGGACTGCAAGGACGCGAAGGTACGCACCGGCGACGGGCGGCGCGGCCGGCTCTCGTCCCACCTGCCCTGGGCCGATCTTCGCCGGGGCTGGGACTTCGTCTCCACCGGCCACGGCGACGTGCCGTGGGAGGACTGCTTCCGGGCGCTCAACGCGATCGGCTACGACGGGCCGATCTCCATCGAGTGGGAGGACGCCGGAATGGACCGGCTGGTCGGCGCGCCGGAGGCGTTGCAGTTCGTCCGCCGGCTCGCCTTCGACGCCCCCGCGGCGGCGTTCGACGCCGCGTTCAGCAGCAAGGACTGACGCGCACCGGCCCGATCGACCCCTACCTGACCTCCCGTGCGGCGGGACGCACCTGGGGTCGGTCGGGCCACCGGGCCGGCTTCGTGGGGGCCGGTCACTCGGCGGCGAAGGCCTGCTCGCTGATCAACCGGGCCGCGCCCACCACGCCGGCCCGCTCGCCGAGGTCGGACAGGACGATCGGCATCGTGCCGGTGGTCAGCGGCGCCGACCGGCGGTAGACCACGGCCCGGATCTCGGCCAGCAGGGTGTGCCCGAGGCCGTCCGGGGCGCCACCGATGATCACGATGCCGGGGTTGACGAAGCTCACCAGCCCGACCAGCACCTGGCCCAGCCGGCGGGCGGCGTCGCGCACGACGGCCTGCACCGCCGGGTCGCCGCCGGCCGCCGCCCCGGCGACGTCCGCCATGGTCAGGGTGCCGATGGTGGCCAGCCGGTCGGCCAGGGCGGGGGAGCGGCCCGACCGCGCCGCGTCCAGCGCCGCGGCGACCAGCCCGGCCTCGCCGCAGTACGCCTCCAGGCACCCCGCCTCGCCGCAGGCGCAGCCCGGGCCGTCGTCGGCGAGCCGCAGGTGGGCGATGTCGCCGGCGCCGCTCGTCGCGCCCCGGTGCGGAGCGCCCCGCAGCATCAGGCCGCAGCCGATCGCGGTGCCGAGCTTGACGTACAGGAAGTCGTCGAAGGTACGGCCGATGCCGGCGTGCTGCTCGCCGAGTGCCATCACGTTGGCGTCGTTGTCGACCAGCGTCGGGCAGCCCAGCTCGGCGCCGAGGGTGTCCCGCACCGGAAACCCGTGCCAGCCGGGCAGGGCGCCGGACGCGATCGGGGTGCCCTCCCGGAAGGCGACCGGCCCCGGCAGCCCGACGCCGACCCCGGTGAGCTGGGCCAGGCCCAGTTCGGCCCGGAGCTTGCCGACCAGTTCCCCGGCCCGGGCGACCACCGGCCCCGGACCGGAGCGGATGTCTGCCGGCTCGCGGAGCTCGGCCAGCACGTTCAGCTCGCCGTCGGTGACGGCGACGGTGAGCCGGTCCGTGCCGATCACGACGCCGGCGAAGTGGACCGTGCGGGCGACGCGCAGCAGCGACGACCTCCGGCCGCCGCGGGAGGCCGCCGGCCCGGCGGTCTCGACCAGGCCCAGCTCCACGAGGCGGTCCACCTCCGCGATCAGCCTCGACCGGGACAGGCCCACCGCGTCGCCCAGCTCCACCCGCGACCGCGGGCCGTCGTCGCGCAGCATCCGCAGCAGTCGTGCCTGGTACGCGTTCTCCGGTCGGACGGGAACCATCGCCACCACCTCCGGCCGGAGTCTTCCACGGCGGTGTTACGTCTGATGGCGCGAGTGGCCGCACCCGGTACGCCCGGGTGCGGCCACTCGATCGACACCTCGGGTCCGTCAGCCCCGCAGACCCGACATGTGCTGGTAGCTCACCTCGGCGTAGCGCAGCGAGCGGCCCGGGTCGGCGCTGCCGCCCGGCGCGTTGTCCTGCTCCCACATCGGGTTGTGGTAGCCCTTGGCACCCATGTTGGCGAAGAAGGTGCCGTAGTCGATGTCGCCCTGGCCGAGCGGCACCATGTCGTACCCGCTGGTGGTGTTCGGGTTGAACGCGCCGTCCTTGGCGTGGAACAGCGGGAACCGGATCGGCTGGGCCGCCACCGTGGCCAGCGGGTCGAAGACGTCGGTCTGCGTCACCCCGTCCGGGTCGGTGTAGCTGCGGAACCGGTGCTGGGCCACGTGCGCCCAGTAGATGTCCATCTCGAACCAGACGTACTCCGGGTCGGTGAGCCCGATGAAGTACTCCAGCTTGCGGACGCCGGAGGACCGGGTGGGCCGGCCCAGCGCGTCCAGCGGCCCGCTGTCGAGCAGGAAGTTGTACGCCGCGTCGTGGTTGTGCGTGTAGAGCTTGAACCCACGGGCGGCGGCCAACTGGCCGAGGGTGTTCCACCGGTCCGCCGCCGCGTCCCAGTCGGCCTTGTAGTTGCTGCCGGTCGGGTCGTTGCCGGTGCCGATGTGGGTCATCCCCAGCGTCTCGGCGATGTCGAGCTGCTGCTCGAACGCGGCGAGGGTGGTCGGGTTGATGGTGCTCGGGATGGAGGCGTGCGAGCCGTTGGCGCGCAGCCCGTTGTCGTCGAGGATCTTGCGGATCTCGGCGGCGGTGATCTGCCGGCCCAGGATCGAGACGTGCTGGTTGTAGCCGGCGAACTCGACCTCCTTGTAGCCGATCTCGGCGAGCCGGGCGAGCACCCGCTCGAAGCCGTACGGCACTCCGGTGGCGTCCGGTGCGGCGCCGATCCGGTCCCGGACGCTGTAGAGGATGATGCCGCGCTTCCCGGTCGGGACGAGCAGGCCGTTGCCGGCGAAGGCCGGGGAGCCCAGTCCGGCGGCCCCGACGGCGGCCGCGCCGGCGACGCCGGCCATGGCGCCGAGCATCCGGCGCCGGCTCATTCCGTGCTGACTGTCGTTCATCTGCTGCTGCCTCTCTCGGTTCCGGTGCGTGGTGACAGGTGGAGCGGCCGGGGGCCGCCGGCGGCGGCCCCCGGCCACGGCGTCGCTAGGGCGTGACGCCGATGCCCTGGCCGGCGAACTCGACCCAGTTCAGGTTTCCGAAACCGCTGGTCGGGCCGCCGGGGACGGTGGTGAACACGAGGTACAGCCGGTGCGTGCCGCCCGGGTCGGTGATCGGCACGGTGGTGCTGGTGAAGGCGTTGTTTCCGGTGGTCGCGTTGACCGTGGCGGTGGTGAGCAGCGGGCCGGTGGGGGAGTCCAGCCGCAGCTGGACGCCGAACCGGGGCTGCCCGGCGGTGGCCGCGCTGCCGCCCGAGGTACGCAGCGTCACGGACTGCATGTTGTGCAGGTTCACGGTGTTGTTGACCGCGATCCAGTCGCCCGGGTCGAGGCTGCCGCGCTGCTGCCCGCCGCCCGTGTCGGCGCTGGTCCCCACGGTTGTGCCGGACTCGTTCGCGGCGAACTCGACCTCCTGCCGCTTCGCCTGGACGATCTGCTGGTCGACGGTGGTCAGCGCCGGTTGGCCGTTCGCGCCGCCGTCGGTGTACGACGCGCTGACCACGCCGTAGATGTAGCCGCCGTGGGACGCGTCGTCCGGGTCGGTGGGCAGCACCCCGGAGCAGCCGAACTGGTTGGCCTCGCCGTGGCCGTGCTGGTCGTGGCCGAGGACGAAGGTCACCTCGACCTTGGCGCAGTCGACCGGCCCGTCCTCCGGGTCGGTGACGGTCACCGACCAGGGGATGTCGTCGCCCCAGCTGAAGAAGCCGCCTTCGAGCGGGGTGTTGACCGTGACGGTCGGCGCGGTGTTGCCGACGGTGATGGTGGTGTTCGCCGACGCGCTCTTGCCGCTGGAGTCGGTCACCGTCAGCCGGGCGGTGTAGACCCCGTTGGCGGTGTAGGTGTGCGACGGGTTCGGGTCGACCGAGTCGGTGGTGCCGTTGCCGTCGAAGTCCCAGGCGAACGAGATCGAGTCCGCCGGGTCGGGGTCCTTGGAACCCTCGCTGGAGAAGGCGACGGTCAGCGGCCCGGTGCCGTTGGTGGGTGTCGCGGTGAGCACGGCGTTCGGTGCCCGCAGCCCCTTGACGTAGCTGAACTTCAGCATCGCCGCGTCCGGGTTGACGTTGAAGAACCCGTCGCCGTACGTCAGCAGGTAGAGGTTGCCGTCCGCGCCCCACTTCATGTCCATCGGGTTGTCGCAGAGGAACGGCTTGGTCGCTGTGGTGGGCGCCTGGCCGCAGTTCAGCACATTGTTGATCTTCAGGATGTCGCCCTTGGCGTCGAGCCGGACCTCCTTGAGGGTGTCCCGGGTGAACTCGCCGAAGAAGACCGCGCCGTCGTAGTACTCGGGGAACTTCGTCTCCGACCTCAGCTCCGGGTCGAAGTCGTAGCGGGCGGCCCCGTGCGGCCCGACACCGCCGGTGCCGAGCTCGGGGAAGAGCACCGGGCAGGTCTGCGTCGGTGTCGACAGGTAGGACTCCGGGCACGGGGTCGGCGCCTGGAACGAGTACCAGAGCTCGGACTTCTCGACCGCCGGCAGGTCGGTCAGGCCGGTGTTGTGCCGGGAGGTGTTCTTCGGCGCCGCGCAGTCGAAGGGCGCGACCGGGGAGATCGGGCTGGTGGTCCAGTTCATCTCGATGTATGGCAGGTTCGGCTGCACGCACATCGGCCAGCCGTAGTTCGCCGGCTTGTCGATCACCATCATCCGGCCGGTGCCCGCCGGTCCCCGGCCGACCGCGGCCGTCGAGGAGTCGGGCGAGTAGTCGGTGACGTACGCGACGTCGTTCTTGTCCAGGGTGATCCGGAAGGGGTTGCGCAGGCCCATCGCGTAGATCTCCGGCCGGGTCTTCGCCGTACCGGCCGGGAAGAGGTTGCCCGCCGGCACGGTGTACGAGCCGTCCGCCCCCACCGCGATCCGCAGCACCTTGCCGCGCAGGTCGTTGGTGTTGGTCGAGCTGCGCCGGGCGTCCACGAAGGGCGCCTGGTAGACGCCGGTGGCGCTGACCGAGTCGTTGTGCGGCGAGAAGCCGCCGGAGCCACCGCCACCGGCCGGGGTGTCGTCCCCGGTGACCAGCCAGAGGTTGTTCTTGGAGTCGAAGGCGATGTCGCCGGCCACGTGGCAGCAGGCGCCCCGGTCCACCGGCACCTGGAGGATCTTCTGCTCGGTGCTCAGGTCGAGCGAGGGGGTCTCACCGTCGACGAACTTGTAGCGGGAGAGCTGGAAGTACCCCTTCCACCGGTCCCAGGCGGCCGGGTCGGTGCTGGTGGTCGGCGCGCCTCCGGCGGGGGTGTCCAGCGGCGGCGCGTAGTACAGGTAGACCCACTTGTTGGTGGCGAAGTCCCGGTCGATCGCCGGGCCGTACATCCCGTCCTCGCTGTGGGTGTAGACCGGGATCTGGGCCAGCACGGTGGTCTCGTTGCTCTCCGGGTCGTGCAGGCGTACGCCGCCGCGGCGGTCGGTCTGGATCACCCGCCCGTCGGGGAGCGTGTCGAAGCCGATCGGCTCGCTGACGTTCGGCTGGGCCCCGACCACCGTCATCTGGTAGTTGGCCAGCACGGTCGCGCCGCAGTCGCCGTCGGTCACGCCGGCCGCCCACTGGATCGCCCCGCCGAGGTGGGCGCGCAGGTCGGTGCTGCCGTAGCTCTCCGGCGTGGCGCCGAGTCCGGTGTAGAAGGAGCGGCCGCCCTGGTAGTCCTTGCACCAGGTGACCGGATGGTCGAAGCCCATCGACCCGCCGGCGTACGTCTTCTCGTCCACGGTGGCCAGCACGTGCGACACGCCCCGGACGTTGTCGGCGAAGTTGTACCAGCGGTCGGTGTGCGTCCACCGTTCCGGCAGCCGCTCGGAGGCTGGGTGCACCCGGTCGGCGACGGTGACGGTGGCCGGGTTCGCCGACGTGGCGGCGCCGGTCGCCCGGGTGCCCAGGACCTTGTCCAGGAAGGACCAGCCGGGCTCGGCCTCGATGGCCGAGTGGACGCCGACGAAGCCGCCGCCGTCGCGGTAGTACTGCTCGAACGCGGCCTGCTGGCCGTCGGTGAGGACGTCGCCGGAGGTGTTCAGGAACACCACGGCGCGGAACTGCTTGAGATGCGGCTCGTCGAACTTGCGGGCGTCGTCGGTCACCTCCACGGTGAACCGTCGGTCGTTGCCGAGCTGTCGGATCGCGTCCACTCCGGCGGCGGTGGCGGCGTGGCTGCCTCCGGCGGACCGGGTGAACACGAGGACCTTGTAGTCCATGCCGTTGCTGGCGGGCACCGGGGCGGCGAGCGCCGGCGTCGGCTGCGGTGGTGCGGTCGCGACGAGTGTCGCGCCGACGAGGGTGAGAAGGCTGAGGTAGGCGGTGGCCCTTCGGCCGGTGGGTCTGCGCATCGAACCTCGCTCTGGTCGGGGCGGGTCCGCCTCAGCGCCGTCGCTGAGGAGGGTCGCTACGAGTACCAAGAGCCTGGCCAGGTTCTACGCAGGACGATATTTGCGCGAGGGACCAAAGAGAAGAGGTTGACGGCAGAAGCTTTCGATGTTTGGTGCGAACTTTTGCTTCAAATCGGCGAAAGTGGCATCGGCGGCGGTGGGCACGGGTCTGACCTGCCGTGTTTCCGGGCCCACACGCCAGCGGGCCGGTCGTCGACGACGACCGGCCCGCGTGGAAGGTGCGGTTAGAGGGTGCTGGCGTTGGTGCCCGGGCCCGACGACTTGGGCCGCGGGCTGGTGGTGGACGACGACGAGCTGGGGGAGCTCGACGAGCTGCCCGACTTGGCGCCGATGGTGGCCGGCGTGCCCGCGAACGCGTCGTCCGCCGCGGTCAGCTCCTGCTTGTTGCCGTTGCCGGTGCCCAGCTTCTCGCCGAGCTTGGACTGGCCGAGCTTGTCCTTGCCCTCGCTGTAGAGCCGGGTCGCCTGGGCCTGTGCGACACCCGCCGCCTCCTGGACGGTCGGGTGGTCGAGCACCTTACGGCCCCGGACGACCAGCTCCTCGTACTTCTCCCGGCCGGCACGGGCGCCCAGGACGAAGCCCGCAGCCAGCCCGCCAAGGAACATGATCTTTCCGCGCATGGCGGCTCCTTTCGTACCTGACGCTCCGCCGTTCCCGCCCGGAGATCCGGTCGGGACCGACCATGTCGCGCCCTAGTCCTCTGTCGGCAGCTAACTACCCATCCTGCTCCGCGCTCATGCCTGGTTGTGCCGTGATGACGATTTGTCCGGTTTTATTCCTGCCGTGTCGCGACCCTCTCAAGCGAGGGCTCGTGGAGGTAACCCCCTGGACCGGACCCCCCGGGAATCCTGTACTCTTGTGCCGTCGCCGAGCGCCGGGGAGATCCGGAGCGCGGTGACAAGCAGTCCCCCGTAGCTCAATTGGCAGAGCAGCCGGCTGTTAACCGGCAGGTTTTTGGTTCGAGTCCAAACGGGGGAGCTCACGCTCCACCCCCGCCCGTCGGCCCCGCCGACGGGCGTTTCTCGTTGTCACCGCTCTGCCCCGCCCGGCCGGCCGCCACCCTCCCCGGTGATCAAGAAGTTTTCGTCACCGACGGGCTGCCCGCAGACGCAAACTTCTTGATCACCGAGGGGCACGGACCGTGGAGAGGGTGCGGGAGTCCCGCGTCCGGTTTCGGCCCGCTAGGGCGTGCTCGGGCGGCAGGATGGGCGATGTCGGCTTAGTCTTTCGATGCGTCGATTGGTGCGTCGATTCAAGGACGGGTGGAGATGGCCGGAAGGCGGAGACCTGGCGCGGCGACGCTGATCGCGGTGCTGGTGGTGCTCGGCTGGCTGGTGGTCGGCGGGATCGCCGGGCCGTACTCCGGGAAGCTGGGCGAGGTCGCCACCAACGACAACGCCTCGTTCCTGCCCGCCGACGCCGAAGCGACCCGGGCGCAGGATCTCGCCGGCGGCTTCGTGGAGCGGGAGAGCACCCCGGCGCTGGTGGTCTACGAGCGCGGCTCCGGCATCACGGACGCCGACAAGCAACGGGCGGCCGCCGACACCGCGCGGTTCGCCCAGGTTCCCGGCGTGCTCGGGCCGCTGCCGCCGCCGATCCCCAGCCAGGACGGTCAGGCGCTCCAGGTCGTCGTACCGATCGACGAGTCGGAGGGTGAGGCGATCGGCCGGGTGGTCGAGGAACTGCGCGGGATCGCCGGCGGCGACCGGGACGGGCTGACCGTCGACGTCGCCGGACCGGCCGGGCTGCTGGCCGACCTGATCGAGGTGTTCGGCGCCATCGACGGGCCGCTGCTGCTGGTCACCCTGGTCGTGGTGCTGGTCATCCTGCTGATCGTCTACCGCAGCCCGGTGCTCTGGCTCTTTCCGCTGCTCGCGGCGGGGATGTCGTACGCGCTGGCGTCGGTGTTCGTCTACCACCTGGCGAAGAACGACGTGATCAAACTGAACGGGCAGGCGCAGGGCATCCTGACCGTGCTGGTCTTCGGCGCCGGCACCGACTACGCGCTGCTGCTGATCGCCCGCTACCGGGAAGAACTGCACCGGCACGAGCGGCCCTGGGACGCGATGAAGACCGCCTGGCGGGGCGCCGCCCCGGCGATCATCGCCTCCGGGGCCACGGTGATCGTCAGCCTGCTCTGCCTGCTGCTGTCCAGCCTCAACTCCAACCGGGCGCTCGGCCCGGTCGCCGCCGTCGGCATCGCCGCCACGCTGGTCGTGATGCTCACCTTCCTGCCGGCGCTGCTGGTGCTCGGCGGCCGGTGGGCGTTCTGGCCCCGCCGGCCCCGCGCCGACCAGGCCGACCCGCGGGCCGAGCACGGCATCTGGAGCCGGGTCGCCGGCTTCGTCGCCCGGCGCGCCCGCCCGGTCTGGTTGGTGACCGCCGCGGCGCTGGCCCTGCTCACCCTCGGCCTGGCCCAGCTCGGCGTCACCACCCTCGGCCAGTCCGACCTGTTCACCAACCGGACCGACTCGGTCGCCGGCCAGGAGGTCATCGCTCGGCACTACCCGGCCGGCACCGGCAGCCCGGCGACCATCTTCACCAACCAGCAGGCCGCCCAGGAGGTCGCCCGGGTGGCCCAGGGCGTCCCCGGCGTCGCCGCCGTACGGCCGGTCACCGGTGAGCGGGCCGGTCCGCCCGAGGAGAACGCGCCCCCCAAGGTGGTCGACGGGAAGGTGCAGCTGGAGGCGACGCTGTCCGACCCGCCGGACAGCGACGGCGCGGAGCGGGCCATCCGCGACCTGCGGGTGGCGGTGCACCGGGTCGCCGGCGCCGACGCCGTGGTCGGCGGGTTCACCGCGATCAACGTGGACACCTCCGCCGCCTCCACCCGGGACCGCAACGTGATCATCCCGGTGGTGCTGGTGGTCATCGCGGTGATCCTGGCCCTGCTGCTGCGGGCCCTGCTCGCCCCGGTGCTGCTGATCGCCACCGTGGTGCTGTCGTTCCTGGCCACCCTCGGGCTGTGCGCGCTGATCTTCCGGTACGTCTTCGACTTCCCCGGGGTCGACGCGTCCTTCCCGCTCTTCGCGTTCGTCTTCCTGGTCGCCCTCGGCATCGACTACAACATCTTCCTGATGAGCCGGGTCCGCGAGGAGTCGGTCAAGCGGGGCACCCGGGCCGGGGTGCTGTCCGGCCTCGCCGTCACCGGCGGGGTGATCACCTCCGCCGGCATAGTGCTCGCCGCCACCTTCTCCGCGCTGGCCGTCCTGCCGCTGGTGGTGCTGGTGGAACTCGGCGTGGCGGTGGCGGTGGGCGTACTGCTGGACACCATCGTCGTCCGCTCGCTGCTGGTGCCCGCACTGTCGTACGACATCGGGCCGAAAATCTGGTGGCCGAGCCGGCTGGCCCGGACGGCCCGGACCGGGACGGAGGCCAGGCATGCTGGCTGAGACGGACGTCGTCATCGTCGGCGGCGGCCTCGCCGGGCTGGCCGCCGCCCGCCGGCTGCACCGCGCCGGCGTGCCCTGGCGGCTGCTGGAGGCCGGTGGCCGGCTCGGCGGCCGGGTCGCCACCGACGCGGTCGACGGCTACCTGCTGGACCGCGGCTTCCAGGTGTTGAACACCGCCTACCCGAGGCTGGGCACCCTGCTCGACGTCGACAGCCTGGGGTTGGGCTGGTTCACCTCCGGGGTGCTGGTGCGCCGCGGCGACCGGCTCGACCGGCTGGTCAACCCGGTGCGCGAGCCCGGCGGCGCGCCCGGCACGGCCCTGGCCGGCATCGGCTCGCTGCTCGACCGGCTCCGCTTCGCGGCGCTCGCCAGCGGCTGCGCCACCCTGCCGAAGAGCCGGCTGCTCACCGCACCGGAGACCACCACCGAGGCCGCGCTGCGCCGGGCCGGGCTCTCCGACACGATCATCGAGGAGCTGCTGCGGCCGTTCCTCTCCGGCGTCCTCATCGACCGGGAGCTGGAGACCTCCAGCCACGTGCTGGCCATGATCCTGCGCTCCTTCGCGCGCGGCCGGATCGGCCTGCCCGCCCGGGGAATGGCCGCGCTGCCCCGGGCCGTCGCCGAACCGCTGCCCGCCGACCTGATCGAGCTGGACACCCCGGTCGCCGAGGTCGCGCCCGGCCGGGTCCGCACCCAGGCCGGCGACATCGGCTGCCGCGCCGTCGTGGTCGCCGTCGACCCGCCCGCGGCGGGAACGCTGCTGCCCACCCTGGCCCGGGTACGCATGCACAGCTACACGACCTACTACCACAGCACGCCGGAGAGGCCGCTGGACGAGCCGATCCTGCTGGTCGACGGAGACCGGCGGGAGCTGGTCGCCAACACCGTCGTGGTCAGCAACGCCGCCCCGACGTACGCGCCGGCCGGGCGGCACCTGGTGGCCACCTCGGTGGTCGGCCCGAGCGCCCCGCCCGAGCCGGCGATCCGACGCGAGCTGGACCGCCTCTACGGACGCTCCACCGCGGACTGGACCCACCTGACGACCGTCGAGGTCCCCGACGCGCTGCCCGCCGCGCCGCCGCCACAGGGGCGACTGCGCAAGCCGGTGGCGCTCGGCGACGGGCTGTTCGTGGCCGGCGACCACCGGGACAGCCCGTCGATCCAGGGGGCGCTGGCCAGCGGCTGGCGGACGGCGGGGGCGGTGCTGGCGGAGCTGCGCGCGGTGGGGTGATCCGGGCCGGTGCGCGGGACCTTGCGGACCGCTGCTGACTGTTATCCTCGCGTAGCCCATCGTGCCGGTCGGGTGTCTGTGTCGGCCGGTTCGGTGGTGGCCGGTGATCCGTCGAGCGGGTTACGATCCGGCGCGGTATCGGGGCGGTAGCTCAGCCGGTTAGAGCAGGGGACTCATAATCCCTCGGTCGCGGGTTCGAGTCCCGCCCGCCCCACCAGGCAAAACGCTAGATCGCTGATCTTCCCGTGGTGCTACTCGTGGTGCGAGCGCGCTACGGTCGCCCCATGGCGACGGCGAACGGGCGCGCGAAGCGCCAACGCGGCGAGATCGAGGAACTGCCCAGCGGCTCACTCAGGGTGAAGGTCTACGCGGGCATCGACCCCATCACCAAGAAGCGGCACTGCCTGACCGAGACCATCCCGCCCGGCCCGACCGCCCGGAAGGAAGCCGAGAAGGTGCGTACGCGCTTCCTCGCCCAGGTGGACGACCGGCGCAACCCGCGCACCCGCGCCACGGTCGACCAGCTGCTTGACCGGTGGTTGGAAGTGCTCGACGTGGAGGTGTCGACCCGGCAGGGGTACGTCAAGAAGTTGAACAAGCACGTACGGCCGTTGCTCGGCAAGCTGCCGGTGGGCCGGCTGGACGCCGAGACGTTGGAATCGTTCTATGCGGTGCTGCGGAAGTGCCGGGACCACTGTGGAGGTGCACGGAAGGCCGTCGAGCACCGGAAGGCAGGGCCGCACGACTGCACCGACAAGTGCAGGCCGCATGAGTGCAAGCCGCTCGCCCCGGCCTCGATCCGGCAGATTCACTGGATCCTGTCCGGTGCGCTGAACCGGGCCGTCCGGTGGCGCTGGATCGCGGTCAACCCGGCAGATCAGGCGGAGAAGCCCGGGATGCCTCAGCCCAACCCGCACCCACCAACGGCGCCCGAAGCGGCCCGACTGGTCACCGAGGCATGGAAGGACCCCGACTGGGGCGCGTTCGTGTGGGTGGCCATGACGACGGGGGCGAGACGGAGTGAACTGTGCGCGCTGCGGTGGTCCGCCGTCGACCTAGATACCGCCGTACTGACCCTGCGGAGCGCCCTGTACGTCGACGACGCGGGCAAGCTGCGGGAGAAGGACACGAAGACGCACCAGCAGCGGCGCGTAGCCCTGGACGCGGAGACGGTAGCGGTGCTGCGCGACCAGTTGGCGCGTCGCGAGGAACGTGCGTTGGCCCTCGGGTTAACGCTGCTCGGTGACGGCTACGTGTTCTCGCCCGATCCGGACGGCAGCACGTCGCTCGTGCCGGATACGGCCACCCAACGGTTCAGCCGGATGGCCGCGCGACTCGGCATCGCCACGAACCTGCATGCTCTGCGACACTATTCGGCCACGGAGTTGATCGCTGCTGGCGTAGATGTTCGCACGGTGGCCGGACGGTTGGGCCACGGCGGGGGAGGAGCGACAACCCTGCGGGTGTATGCAGCCTGGCTCTCGGAGTCGGACCAAAGAGCGGCGTGCGCTCTATCGGCCAGAATGCCAAAGAGGCCGACCGAGTCTCCCCGATCCTCGTCGGAGGATGGCTAGACGGGTGTCCCTCAGGCGGGGGCTTGTGACGCGTGTCGCCGCAGCATACTGTGCACAGGTGGATCGCATTGCTGTGCAGGACTACCAAGTTCTTGTATTGGCCACAGGTGACACTGCGGCCGGTGCCGCCAACGCCAGGGGTCATCTTTTCGAAGAATTTGTTGCGCAGGTAATGCGCGAACTCGGGTTCGATCGCCCTTCTCGCCGCGATATCAACCCGACATCTGAAGGTATTGAGCTAGATGTCGCGCTGAAAAATTCGTTTACGAATGAAGTCGCTTATGCCGAGTGTAAGGCGTACGCTACGAACGTTAATGCTCAAGCCTTGACTTCGTTTTATGGCAAATTGACGATAGAGAGATTTGCCGAACCTTTAGCTCACGGTTACCTCTTTGTTCTACCCAGACTAACTGCCGAAGGCGACGAGAAGGCTAGGGCGATCGAGCGAAGCGATGCGCGGTTCCATTATCTTGACTCTCAAAGGATTGTAGATCGCCTGATTGACCGCGGCATGTTGAGGGCTCCTGCTGTGGTTCTATCCGAATCCTCAGTTCTATCCGAATCCTCGCTGACGAGCGATCCGGCTCTTCTCGTAACGCCTGATGGGCTTTACTCATGTGTGAAGATCCTGGATCCTGGCACGCGAAGAGCGGTGAGGATAGTAATTTGGGGACGCTCTACAGCGACACCTGTTCCTAGCACAGTCATGGATCTTCTCGCTGTTCATGAGTACGGTGCCGATCTCCCGGCCGACGACTTGAGCAGCCTGCGGGAGACTCCGTCCTCGGTACCTATCCCGGACATGAACCCTCCCGTCATTGTAACGGTAAGGGGTAGTAGTTCCGACTTCGAGTATCAGTTCCCTGCCTCTCCCAAGTTTTTTGTTGGGCGACGTGCGATAGTCGACGACCTTGAGAGAGTGATTGAGGGGAAGCGGGGGACGTTCATTCTGAATGCCCAGTCTGGTTGGGGCAAGAGTTCCCTCGCGCTCAAGATGAAGTCAATGGTAGAGGATCGAGGCGGTGTTGCTGTTGTCATTGACAGCCGAACGGCTGCATCGCCTTCGTTCGTAACAGAGGCTCTTCGCTTCGCTGCGAAGAAGGCAGCCCAGGAGGGCTTGTTTTCCCTGCCTGAAGATAGCTCTTGGGCTAGCCTTACGAGTGCTATGGGGACCATCGAGAGCGCAGCGTGGCATGGTTCTCAATCATTGCTGGTGTTCTTTGATCAGTTTGAGAATGTGTTTTTGGATGAGGTGACAACTCGTCAGTTTAGGGATCTGTCGCTGCTAATGAATGACATGTCTTCTGCGCTGCTCGTCGGCTTCGCGTGGAAGACTGACCTCGTGGGGTGGACGGAATCTCACCCATACCGCCTGCGCGACGAAATCCGCTCTGGCAGCGTTCAGATCATCGTTAACCAAATGGGTCCCAAAGACGTAGAAGCACTACTGCGACGTTTGGAGAAGCGACTCAAGCAGCGGCTCGCTCGGGACCTCCGTCAACGACTTCGAGAGTACTCTCAGGGACTACCGTGGCTATTTAAGAAGCTCTCTGAGCACGTGATCCGGGAGATCGAAGACGGCAAGACCCAAGAGCGGCTTGTCAATGAAGCCCTCAATGTACAGAGTCTTTTTGACTCGGATTTGGCCGGCCTGCAGCCCATTGAGCAGGACGCGGTACGTTATGTGGCACGCTTTGCGCCCGTATCTACTGCTGAGGTGACCGAACGGTACGATGGCGGGGTCATCCAGTCCCTACTCGATAGACGACTCCTAGTTCCAGTCGGGGAGAAGCTCGACACGTACTGGGATATCTTTCGGGACTTCCTAAATACGGGTCAGATTCCAATCGAAGAGTCTTACACCATCGGTGTGAATCCGCAAGCGGCTAGTACGGTTCTTGCCCTTGCTGTCGCAGGGGATGGGGATGCTTCCTTTGCGGACATCGCTGACGCTCTAGGCACAAGTGTGGGTAGCGTAATGAATGCCACCCGGACTCTTCGGCTGCTCGGCATTGCCACTTATGAGGCATATGGCGTGCACATTAATGAAGCCATTTACAACTCGCCAGACCGTGAGCAATCTTTGCGCAGGGCAGTTGCAAACACGCTGCGCCGACACAAAGCATATTCGCTTTTCATGAAATTGGCCGAGCGTCAAGGCGAAAAAGTTTCCTTTGCCAACTATTCATCCGAGTTGTCTGTTGCCTTCCCGGCAATTGATGCCAAGCCGTCGACCTGGTCGCTATATGCTCGGGCCTTCGCCCTGTGGTTTGAGTACGCCGGCCTTGCTGTAGTGAGGGATAATGCTGTATGGCTACCGCCGGAAGGATTTGGCGGCTATGGCAATCTACTGACCGGAGAAAGGATGGTTACCGGGCGCCGGGGAGGGAGGTCCTCCCAGTCCTTCCTTGATGGCTCTCCTGGTGGCGCTATTCGACTCTTGAGGGAGACACTGGAAGGTGCGGTGAGCTATAGGTCATTGGATAGGACGGGTCAGAAGCAGGCCAGGAATCTCATGGCTGTAGGACTAGTTAGCATGAGTGCTGTTGGCGGGCTAAGCCCCTCCGCCGACGCATTTGTGGATGGTGAGTTCAATCCTGCCGCATTAGAGAAGGGGATGATGCACCTTCCGGGTGGCACTGAGGCGATCAATCTCCTGAGGCGGAACAGTCGAGCAGACACGATGTCTGTAGGGTCGATCATTAAATCGGCCTTAGGTGCCGACTGGAAAGACGTAACTACCGCCAAAATTGGAAAAGACTTTCGAAGCTGGGCTCGTCAGGCAGGGCTTGACTTGCCCTGGGCCCAGATGGCGGCAAGTTTGGAGTCGGCTGATGACCCTCGCGATGGTTGAACCTAACTGATGCGTGAAGGGTGGTATGCTTCCTCTGTGGGAATTGTCCGCGCTGCCTATCTTTTGGCTGAGGCGCAGTTGGCGGATAGTATTCCTCGCCGATGGGTTCATGTCCAAGCTGTCGCTGCCAAGGCTGCCAGCCTCCGCATGGCCCTTCCTGTTGATGAGCGTGCCTGTCTAGTGGCGGCTGCGTGGCTCCATGACGTTGGATATGCCCCGGCCCTTGTCTCCACAGGCTTACATGCGCTGGACGGCGCGAGGTGGCTTCGGGCGCAGGGATTTGATAATCGAGTAACTGATTTGGTGGCCCATCACTCCTGCGCTGTCTTCGAGGCAGAGGAGCGAGGCTATGCGAGTCAGTTGCGAGCCGAGTTCGTTGACGAGGAGTCTCTCGTCCGTGACGCGCTCTGGTATGCAGACATGACAACGGGGCCGGATGGACAGGACATGACAGTGTCAGAGCGTTTGGCTGAGGTTCGCAACCGTTACGGACCGGAGCATGTCGTGACCATTTTCTGGGCGAAGGCGGAGCCCGCGCTGCTAGCAGCAGTGCGCCGCACCGAGGAGCATCTGGCCGCAGTTGACATTCAGCCGATGTAGGGATCCGGCCGGAACTCATAGCCGTGATCGATCCGCAGCCGCATGGACTGGTGGATTGGCAAATCGTCTAACTCGTTTCTCCCGACCCACCGCACCTCTGATGACTCGCTGCTCGGAGTTGGCTCGCCGCCGAGATAGCGAGCGCGAAAGCAGATCGAAAACTGCTGGCGTACCTCTCCGTCGCTGTATGCCATGACGTGCTTCGGATCGGTGTATATGCCGACGATGCCGGTCACCTCGACGTCAATCCCAGATTCTTCCTTGGTCTCGCGTACAGCAGTATCTGAAATGTACTCGCCGAAATCCTGGGCGCCGCCGGGGATGGCCCATAGCCCGTTGTCGGTCCGCCGGATGACTAGCACCCGGTCCTGTGGGTCGAGGACGAACACGGTCACCGCTGGAACGATGCTGTTCGGCTTTGGCGCTTGCGGGTCGTTGTAGTACTCGGTCCTGGCCATGCCCTTAGCCTGTCACTGCTGGCTCCCACACTGGCGCTGACGACTCCCACACTCGGTCGAAGCTGTCGGCGTACGTGTCGAACAGGTCGCCGCCGGCAAGCCGTCGCAGGTGCATGACGGGCGTGTGCGCGGCCGGGAAGCCGAAGACGTGCGAGCTGACGAGCATCTCGTCATCGAACCGGAAGATGGAGTTGTAGAGCGTCGTCCGGTGGAAGCGCATGTTCACGCCCTGGACGTCGCGTAGCCGCTGGTAGAAAGCGAGCACGTTCCGAACCTTGCCGGCCATCGCGTCGCCGATGCCTTCGTCCGCCCCGCGCTGCGCGACCTCGGGACTGTCCGGGTCGCCGAGCAGGATCTCAACCCGCGTACCGGCCGCTGCCTTCGTCTTGAGCGTGGCTACCAGCTGCGGTTGCTGTTCGGGCAGGAACAGTCCCGCGTAGACCAGGATGCCGACGCGCTCCTGTGCCTGCGAGATGAGCCGTCGCCAGAGGTCGTCCGGGACGGCCGCCCGGCGCGGGTAGACCTGCACCACTTCGGATTGCGCCACGCGGTTCGCTCGCTCCTGCGGCACGGCGTCCGGCCACAGGTACGACTCACTCTCCTTGACCAGTGCGGCGATTGCGTGCCGGTAGCGCGGATACGGTGCCCGCCCCTGCGTGATCCAGCGTTCCACGGTCTTCGGGTCCACCCCCAGCTGCTCGGCTACGGCCGATGGCGTGAAGCCGTTACGGAGCATCGCGTCGCGTAGCCGGTCGTTCGGCATGGTCGCCTCCAAGGCACGTCTAGGGACGACTTGAAGGTAGCAAGGACGTCCCTAGGCGTCCAGTGTGGTGGTGAAGGTGTCACCCCTCGTGATCGGAACCTATGTGCACCAGGTCAACGAGGCGGAAGGACACCGATGAAGACCGATCGACCTGCTGGCCACTCCCAGCGGTTCTACACCGTCGCCGAAGCAGCGCAGTTGCTGCGTACGTGCGACATGACGCTGTACCGGTCAATCCGCGTGGGCGAGTTCCCGGCCATCCGCATTCGCGGCCGGTACGTCGTTCCCGCGAAGGCCATCGACGCGATGGAGGCGGGTGCCCTGGCGAACGGCCTGGTCGACGCCGCCGACTACACCACCCGGAGCGTGGCGTGATGACGACCTTCGACTACGAGCCGAGCGCCGCCGATCTTTCCGAGATTGAGCAGGAGTTGCCGCTGATCGAGGCCGAGGTTCTGCTGCTCGACGCGCAGATTGTCGTGCTGACCAGTGACGCCGGTCCGACCGAGTTGGACTGGCAGCGGCTTCGTCGGGCGCAGCGTCGGGTGCTGCGGGAAGCGTGTGCCCTGCTCGCCGTTCGCTCCGCCGCCCGCCGGGCCGCATAGGCGGTGGCCGCCATGAGCCGTCGATTCCCGATTCCCCGCCCCGCTGGGGACTCGCGCTTCACGTTCGGTCTGGCGCTGGACGTGGCGCAGGTGCTCGCCACGCACCGCTACCCGTCGATGGTCGAGCCGTACGACGGATGCGGGGCGGACCTGCTGGCTCTGCAACAAGCCCTGTTTTCGCTCATCTACGGCACTGACGTATCGGAGGGACACCAGTCATGACCGCCCCGACACTGTCGGCCTTCCCCCGGCCGGTCGAAGACCTGATCCCCGCCGCCCGCGACCTTGCCGACCAGCTCGGCGAGATCCCGTCGCGTAACCGCATCAAGAAGGAACTGCGGGTGGGCGGCCCGAAGGCAGACGCGATCCTCGCCGCCCTCACCCGCACCGACGCCCCGCCGGCCACTACCGAACCCACCACGGACCTGGCCGACACCACCCCAGATCCGATCGCCGACCCGGCCCCGGTGCTGGATCTGCCGCCGGTCACCGACGACATGCCGCCGGTCGTGTCGGAGCAGGCAGCACCCGTCGCAGACCTGGGCACCAACATCACGACTGAGGCGATCCCGACCGGCTCGATGGACAGCCAGCGGGCGGCGGCGTGGCCGGTGGTGCTGCTCGCCTTGCCGGCGTTCGTGGCGATCTGGTCCGGGTGGGTCGGACTAGGCGGACTCACCGGGTTCGGGGTGGTGCACCCGCTGCCGGGCATCTGGGACAGCTTCTCCATCAACTCGGCGATCACCCTGCCGATCGGCGTGGAGACGTACGGCGCGTACGCGCTCTACGTGTGGCTGTCCGGCCGGGTGCCGGAGCGGGCACGCCGGTTCGCCAAGTGGTCGGCCATCGCGTCGCTGCTGGTCGGCGCGCTCGGCCAGGTCGCCTATCACCTGCTCGTTGCTGCCGGGGTCACCTCGGCCCCGTGGTGGATCACCACCGCCGTGGCCTGCCTGCCGGTGGCGGTGCTCGGCATGGGCGCCGCCCTGGCGCACCTCGTCCGCACGCACGACTAGTTCCGCCCGGCGGCGCGGCCACCTGGCTACCAACCTGCGCCGCGCCGCCGGTCCCCCTGCTGATCCGTAGACCGTTGGAGGAACACCCATCATGACCTCCCCCCGAGATGACGACCGTTTCGACTGGCGGGCCGCTGAGTCGGACCTGACCGGAGATGCCCCCAACGCGAACGTGGTCGACCTGGACGCCGCCCGCGCCGCCCGGCCCACCGACCCCGACGACGGTGGGCCGGTGCTGGTCGACTCGCCGGCCGCGCAGCGGTCCCCGCGGTTCACCCTCGACGGTGTGCGCGCCGGACAGCGTCGCCCGATCCTGCCGGCCTGGCTGCGCTCGCGCGCCGAGCTGCGCGACACGATGCGGTGGGCGGTGGGGCATCTCCTGCACACCACCGCGTACCACGCCACCCGCACTCCGAAGTACGCCGGCAAGCTGGCGATCCGTGCCCCGGTCGGGGCGTGGCGGATGCTGTCCGGGGCGACCCGCTGGCTGTTCGACTGGGAAGGCGAGCCGGTCCGGCAGGCCACCGTGCGGCGGGAGAGCGCCGAGGACTACCTCAAGCTGTCTCGCCAGCGTGACCGCAGGGTGCGGTGGCGCGGCATCGTCGCCACCTTCACCCTCGCCGTCGCCCTCGCCGGGGGCGTGGCGGTCGCCCTGGCACCGGAGTGGGCGCGGTGGGCAGTGCTGGCGCTGCTGGTCACGCTGTGCGGCCTACTGGGACAGCCGGCGGACAAGCCGTTGCTCGACACCGCCGTGGTCGTGCCCCGCGTGGCCCGGCTCACCTCCGATGTGGTGGTGCGCGCCCTGGCTGTGCTCGGCATCGCCGGCATCAGCCAGGCCATCGCCAAGCAGGGCCACCGCGCGATCGCCTTTACTGCCCCGATCACCCGCGACGGGCCGGGGTGGCGCGCGGACATCGACTTGCCCCCGGGCGTAACGGCCGGGGACGTGATCGAGCGACGTGACCGGCTCGCCGCCGGCCTCACCCGGCCGCTGGGCTGCGTGTGGCCCGAAGGGCAGCCGGAGGTGCACCCCGGCCGGTTGCTGCTGTGGGTCGGGGATCAGGACATGGCCGCCGCGAAGCCGGCCGCCTGGCCGCTACTCAAGGCGTCCGGCGGCTTCGACCTCGCCAAGCCGGTGCCGTTCGGCACCGACCCGCGCGGCCGGGTCATCTCCTTCGACCTGCCGTACACGAACCTGCTGATCGGGTCGATTCCCGGCTACGGCAAGACCGCCGCCACCCAGGTCCCAATGCTGGCCGCCGCGCTGGACCCGTACGCGGAGCTGTGGTGCTTCGACTTCAAGGGCACCGGGGGACTCGATCCACTGGAGAAGGTGTCGGCGCGGTACGCGTCGGGGCAGGACGACGACACCGCCGAAGAAGGGCTGTTGGCGTTGCGAGAGCTGCGCAAGGAATGCCAGCGCCGCGCTGCGGTCATCAAGGGCCTGCCCAAGGCCGTGTGCCCGGACAACAAGGTCACCCCGGAACTGGCCCGCCGCAAGAGGCTCGGCCTGCACTGGCTCGTGGTCGCCCTGGACGAGGTGCAGGAGCTGTTCTCGCACCCGGAGTTCGGCAAGGAAGCCGGAGAGCTGGCCGAGAAGGTCATCAAGCTCGGTCGCGCCCTGGGCGTGATCCTGGTCGTGGCCACGCAGCGGCCGGACGCCAAGAGCCTGCCTACCGGGGTCAGCGCGAACGCTGGGACGCGGTTCTGCCTGCGGGTCATGGGCCAGATCGAGAACGACATGATCCTTGGCACCTCGGCCTACAAGAACGGCATCCGGGCGACCATGTTCGCCAAGAAGGACAAGGGCGTCGGCTACCTCGTCGGCGCGGCCGACGACGCGCAGATCGTGCGCACCTTCTACGTCGACGGCCCGACCGCCGAGAAGATCACCGGCCGTGCGCGCGCCCTGCGGGAGGCGGCCGGGACGCTGACCGGGCACGCCATCGGGCAGGCCGCTCCGACCCCGGCCACGCGGCGAGACACGCTGTTGGACGACATCCTCACCGTCGTTCCCGCGACCGAGCCGAAGGTGTGGGCCGAGACGCTGACCGACCGGCTCGCCGAGCTGAACCCCGAGGCGTACGGCGACCTGACCCGCGACCAGCTCACCGCCGCGCTCAAGCCCTACGGCATCACCACCGGGCAGGTGTGGGGCACCGACCCGACCACCGGCAAGGGCGCCAACCGGCGCGGCATCGACCGGGCCGACATCACCGACGCGGTCGCGGAGCGTAACAAGCGACGCGGCGACAAAGCCGCCTAACCCGGACAGCCGTGGGTCGCTAGGTCTAGCGGCACCCCCCGCTAGACCTAGCACCCCCGCTAGCACCGCATCCGATACCTGGCCAGCGCCCTAGTTCCTAGCGGCGTCGGCCCTCTGCACCCCCAATACGGCCTGTGGAGGCATTCCGTGACCACCATCCTGTCGCTCGCTAGCCTCACCGCCCTCGGTTACGCAGCGTGGTACCTGATCCTGTGTGCGGTGTCCCCGTGGGGTCGCTGCCGCCGCTGCCATGGCCGCCGATACCACCGCACCGCCATCGGCACCCGGCGCGACTGCCGCCGCTGCGACGGCACCGGCCGCCGCGTTCGCATCGGCCGCCGCCTGGCCGAGTACGTCCGCACCGAGTACCGGGCAGGCCACCAGTGACCGCCCGCGCCGGCCGGACCGGTCACACCCACTTCTGCGCCCGCGACCACCGGTGCAACCTCAACGAACACCGATCCGAAGAGATTGTGGTTGACCTGCCCGGCCACGGGCGCGCCGTCCTGACCCGCGTCCGCACCGCCGCCGGCCACGAGCACGCCGAGATCCGGCTACGGGTCGCGCTGGCACCGGCTGAGCCGGCCGCTCGCCGGCAACTGCTCGGCCTGCTCGCCGACGTGCGCGACACCGTCACCCGCGCCCTGACCGTCGGTCGGCCCGCACCGAGGCGGGCCGGCTGATGGAGGCGTGGCTGACCGGCACCCTGGCCGAACTCGACGCCGCGATCCGGGCGCTGACCGGCGTCGCGTACGTCGCCTACGTCGGCGACCGGCACCCGCTCACCGGCACAGACGCCGGCCGATACCGGGTGTTCCTGCGCCTGGCCCTGACCGCCGCCGACACCGCGTCCCGCCGACCCGCCCCGGCCCCCGCCGCCGCCGAGGGCGGCGCGCTGATCGACCTCGACACCGCCCGCGCCGCCCGCCGCACCGCACGGAAGGAGATCGCTGGTGCCTGACCTGCTCGCTGCCGCACTCGGCTACGCCGCGCACGGCTGGCCCGTGTTCATGCTCGGCCGCTCCAAGCGCCCTGTAGCCAACTGCTCGGACTGCGCCGCCGCCGACCGTGGCCACGACGCGGCCACCTGCGGTCACCTGACCTGCCACGGCTTCTACGCCGCCAGCACCCAGCCAGACCGGGTCGCCGCGATCGTCGCCGCCGTTCCGCGCGGGCAGCTCGCCCTGCGCACCGGCATGGCGTCTGGGGTGGTGGTGGTCGACGTCGACCCCGGCCACGGCGGCGCGCACACTCTCACCCGATTGATCGCCGCCGGCCTCATTCCGCCCACGGCACGGGTGCAGACCGGGTCGGGTGGCCTACACCTGTACTACCGGCACCCCGGCCGGCAAGTGCCGTGCAGTCAGGGCAGGTCCGGCCAAGGACTCGGTCCCGGGGTCGACGTGAAGGCCGATGGCGGCTACGTCGTGCTGCCACCGTCGACCCACCCGCGCACCGGACAGCCCTACCGGTGGATACCCGGCTACCCGGTAGAGGAGATGCCCCCCGCGCTGCTCACGGCCTGCCTTCCGCCGTCAGCGCCACCCGCGCAGGCCGCCAGCGGTCCGACCCGCGTGCGCGAGGCGGGGAGCATCTCCCACCCTGACCGGCTGCTCGCCGTGCTGCTCGACCGGATCACCACCGCCGCCGAAGGCACCCGCCGCACCACCCTCTACGGCGCAGCCCGAGGCGTCGCCCGCATGGTCGCCGCCGGCGCCCTCGACCCCGCCGACGCCATCGCCGCCCTCACCGACGCCGGCCGCCGCGCCCAGCAGACCGACCGTGACATCCGCGCCGCCATCCGGGGCGGATTCCGAGACGAAGGAGTCACCGCATGAGCCACACCGACCCGGTCGACGGAGCCGCGACCCTCGACGCCCTACACGCCTGCCTCACCAAGTACGTCATCCTGCCCAGCGCTGAGGCGGTCGACGCCGTCGCGCTATGGATCGCCGCGACCCACGCCCAACCCGCGTGGGCACACGCGCCCCGCCTCGTCATCCGCGCACCCGAGAAGCGCTGCGGGAAATCGCGGCTGCTCGACATCGTGGAGGGCTGCTGCCACAACCCGCTCATCACCGTCAACGCCTCACCCGCCGCCGTCTACCGGGCCATCGGCAGCGACAACCCGCCGACGCTGCTGGTTGACGAGGCCGACACCATCTTCGGCGGGAAGAACGCCGACGCCAACGACGACCTACGCGGGCTGCTCAACGCCGGCCACCAGCGCAACCGCCCCGCGATCCGGTGGGACGCCAGCACGCAACGGCTGGAGAAGATTCCCACCTTCGCCATGGCCGCCCTCGCCGGTATCGGCGCGATGCCCGACACCATCGAAGACCGTGCCGTCGTCGTCCGCATGCGCCGCCGCGCTCCCGGCGAGACGGTCGCCCCCTACCGGCACCGTCGCGACGGCCCCGCGCTGCGTGCCGTCGCGCAGCGCCTGGCCGTGTGGCTCGGCGCGAACCTCGCCACCCTTGAAGCCGCGGAACCTGCGATGCCCGTCGAGGACCGTGCCGCCGACACCTGGGAACCCCTTGTGGCCGTCGCCGACCTGGCCGGTCATACCTGGCCGGCGCGTGCCCGACAGGCCGTCACCGTTCTGACCGCTGAGGCCGACGAGGCGGGCAACGTGTCGACCCGTGTCAGGTTGCTCGCCGACGTGCGTACCGCGTTCACTGTGCTCGGCGACCCGCCCGCCGCATCGACCCACGACCTGCTCGCTGCGCTCAACAGCGACGAGGAAGCACCGTGGGCAGGCTTCGGTCCGAGCGGCCTGACAGGCAAGCGACTCGGCGACCTGCTCCGCGAGTTTGGGATCACCTCGACGACGATCCGGTTCCCCGTCGGGCAGGCGAAGGGCTACACCCGAGAGGGCTTCACCGACGCGTGGCAGCGGTACTGCCCAGCACCATCCGTACCACCCGTACCACCGTCGTTTCCGCAGCTCAACGCCGGTACGGATGCCACCCCTGGTACGGATCAATCCGTACCGCCGACCGCCTCCGGTCGCGTCCCTGGTACGCATCAATCCGTACCAGGCACCCAATCCGTACCGCACCTGACCAGGAGGAGTGAGCTTGGTACGGGTGGTACGGATACCTTGGTGTCCCGCTGTAGCCCTACCTAGTAATCGCCGGAGTAATCGATCCGACAGCCGTGTCGAGTAACCGCCTGGAGTAACCGGACCGGAAAAATCTCCGTCAGGGTGTCGGAGAGTTTCTAGCGGTCGGTGTAACCTCGTACACAGCATCATGGATGAGGTTGAGCGAGAGTAGGCCTTGTCTAGATACACAACTGCCCTCGCCTGAGTTGTGACCCGACGAGGGCAGCGTGTTGCAGGGGATGATCCGTCAGGTCAGCTTGCTGACAATGTCGAGCGCGGAGTTCGCGGTCGCCGTCGCGTAAGCCAATCCCTGAAGGATCAGGAGCGCCACCCGAATCGTCCGCCGCCGGTGCCAGCCGGCGGCGGACGGAGTGGTGGTCGAGCAGTTGCACTCGACCGGTTTCCCGTCCTGCGTGTCCATATCACCTCCCTAGCTCGATGGCACGATGACCTGTCGCCATCCGGCGACCGGCCATCGACGCATCGACCAAGAGCGGTGCAGGCACTGAGGGCCACTGTAGAGGACCGCTCGGATATTTCCCCGGCTCCCACCGGCGCGCCGCGTCGGAGAGTTGCTGTCGAGGGCAACGTCTATGTGGCCGATCCGGTAGACATGTCGCGTGGCAATCAACGAGTGGTGGCACGGAGATCCGGCCGAGCGCTACTGGATGGAAATCACCGACCGCATCGACCTCGGCGCCGACCTTCATGCCCCACAGGTCGACGACGCCGGGCGTGAGTATTGGTCGTACGCCTTGGTCACCGCAGTGCAGCCGGGAGACGTAGTTCTTCACTGGCACAAGTCGCTCCTCGGGGCCCCCGGGGTCGTCGGGTACTCGACTGCGGCCGAAGGACCGGAGGAAGACGAGATCGTCTGGGCCTCTCAGGGCACCTATGGTCGAACCCGTCCACTTGCGGGTCCTGAGCCCTCATGGCGCTACGCCCTCACTGGCTACGCCGCCCTGGCGCGTCCCGTGACTCAGGATGCCTTTCGAAGGGCCGAGGGCAAGCTTCGGAGGATCAAGGAACAGCTAGAGGCACGCCACCCGGGAAGCCTCTACTTCCCGTTCGCCTTCTCCGACAAGCGTCCCGTGCGAGCGGCGCAGGGCTACTTGGTGAAGTTGCCGGCGGCTGTTATCTCAGCGGTTCCCGAGCTGAAGCAGATTCCCCAGGCAGATCAGGGTCGGATCCCGAGGCAACGCCCAGCATCGTCCGAGCTCGCAGTTGCTGCTCGGAAACGACGGGGTGCCGGGTACCTCCGTGATGAGGTGGTTCGGCTGGCAATCGAGCGCCACGCCGTTGACTGGGCACTGAGCCACTACAGCGGCCGCGGCTATGACGTGAAAGACGTCGGTAGCACCAAGTCCTACGATGTGCTCGCTGTAGCTGGGCAGCACGAGCTTCACATCGAGGTCAAGGGGTCGTCCGGCGACGCTGACGCTGTGGAGCTCACGGTCAACGAGGTTGAGCATGCCTCTGCGGCTGACACCCACCTCGTCGTCGTAGACCTCATCGACTGGCGGCGGTTGCCGGACGGCAGTGTTGAGACGTCCGGTGGCCGGATCCGAGTGTGGGAGTCGTGGGTGCCGGCTCACACATCCTTGAAACCGACGCGCTACCGGTATCAGCTCCCGAGGTCTGGCGCTCGGCGCTACACCGAGTAAAACCCGCCGTTGGCGCAGGGAAGAACAACCAGGCTGGGGCGCTTGGCTCTCGGCGTGGTGCGGCGCGTGGTGCGAAGTGCAGGCCACCAGGGTTGATCTAGTCGGCCAGAGTAGCGCCAGATGCAACTAGGGTGACCGGTAGAGGTGTGGGTCCTAGCTATGGACGCCACTCATAATCCCTCGGTCGCGGGTTCGAGTCCCGCCCGCCCCACCTGCGGAAACGTAGATCATCGAGGGACTGATAGTCACGCATACCGCTTGAAGACCGAGTATTGCAGGGGTGGCTTCCGGCCATGGCACCCAGACCCCCGGCCGTACGGCCGTCGCCCAGGTCGGTACCGCCGGGACGTACGCGTTCCGGCTGCGTCTGGTGGCCAGCGCAGACGCCGACCGGTTGGAATCGTGGACCGGCCGACCCGTGCAGGTCCGCAACGGCCGGGGCCTGCTGATGGTCGGGGTGTTCTTCGGTCTCGACTACGCCGAACACCGCGACGACAAGGCCCGTTGGGACGTCGCGTTGACCGTCACCCGCGTCACCGCAGACACCACCGCACCTGTGCCGTCATGAGGGAAACGAACGGCCCCACCGGATGATGGTGGGGGCCGTTCCTGTTGCGCCGTAACGGTTTCAGACGTCCAGAGACGCCTGCCGCTTGGCCGCCTGCCGTCGGAACTCGGCCATGGTGGCCGCCACCACCGCCGCCGCATCCAACCAGTCGGCCGACGCGTCGGCCCCATCCATGGGCACGGTGTCCACCTCCACCATGCCGCTGTCGTACGCCACTACCGTGATGGTCAACTTCAGGCCCTTGTTGCGGGCCGTCGGGGCCACCTTCATGGTCTCTCGAATGCGCTTCAGAGACGCCGGCATGAGCGTTCCCCTGTCCTAGACGGGCCGCGACGACGGCGGCGATCGATGCGGCTCCGGGCATCGGCCGGTACAGCTAGAAGATGCTGACAATCGGGTTGTAGTAGTCCAAAGGCACCCGCCATTCCCAGTGCCCTGGCCCGTCCCCGTCGGCAATCGGCCGGTCGCACGGGCACGTCCAGTGTTCAACCTCGTCCACCTCGGCCGGGGGCCAGAACCGCACCAGCACGAATTCGGTCTGCGGTTCCTCACGGCCTCTCGGCCACTTCTCGATCTCAAACGAGTGGGTCCCAGCCCGCAGGAGGAGAGGGAGACTGATGGGCGACCTTGCGTTGCCGCTCACGGCCTCCGCCTTCACCCTGTAGTCCCGTGGCACCGTGATGGAGCCGAACAGGCCAGCGCCGTCCGCGCCCAGGCGCGGGTGATCCTCGATCTCGGCCTTGATCTCTGGCGGAGCGGGTGGGGCCAGACGCGCATGTTCTCGCGCTCGTTCGATCCGCGCCACGTCGGCCGCGCCTCGCGCTGCGTCCTTCGCCGCCTGCGCGGATTCCTCGCCTGCACGGGCGGAACGCCGGGCGGCCACCACCGCCGGGATGCCCACCCCGACCGCCGCGACCACGCCGACGATGCCGCCCACCGCGCCGACAACGTCGGGCCACTGGATGTCTGCCGCCATGCCGGACAACGTACGAGATGAACGCTCGTCATGATGTCCGCCAAGCGGACCGGAGATTACCCCCGCCTGTGCTTCGTGGCGTCGATCAACGTACCCAACCGGTAGCGCAACACCCGGGCCTGCCCGATCGACAACATCACCCGATTGGCCGCCGCGCCGTCGGTCGCGGTCAACACCACCACACCGGTTCGGCCGCCGGGTGGATCACCTGCACCAGACCGACGGGCAGAATCAACGCCTCCGGCCGGTTGGTGTCGACGGCCACCGCCATCGTGGCGCAGTGTGGCGCTGCTCGTGCGGAATCGGGCCGGCGAGACCGATCGACCCCGCAGCCCGGTCGAAGACCCGACGCCGGACCTTTACCGCCTGGCTGATTCGTACCGGTCGCGGGGTCAAGGGCGAACGCGGCACAGACGCACTCATCGAAGTGCTCGACCGTGGCCGCGTCACCGAATTGCTGGAGCCGCGTCGGCCCTCGTACGCCTGATGGTTTGATCCTGCACGTACCGACCATGATGGTTCGCTCAACTCCGACGGAGCGATTCCACCGACTGGCCGGGACGCCAGTTACCTGGGGGCTCTGGTCGATGTTTCGTTGCTGGCTCGCTCGGTAACGAGCCGCCTCCCCTTCGCGACGGGCCAAGCAGGGCGACGACTGCCGCCACGATCGTCTCGATGGCCGGAGCTTCATGGTCTGAGGTATCGATCTCAACGACGGCGTCGACTCCCTCCGGCGGTTCGAAGATCGACCGTTTCATCTCCCCCCGCTGGAACAGGGATAGGAGTTGCTGGTCGATGGCCCCACCTTCGGCCGCCCGAACGCCAAGTCGCCGGCCGATGACCGCCTCCCGGGCGACGACGTGAACAGCCAGCACTCGAGTGCCACCTGCGAGCAGCACGCCCAGCAGCTCGCGGGACAACACTGAGGACTCCACGACGAAGCTCACCCCTGAGGCCGCGAGCAGCCGGATTGCGTCGACCATCACGGCCTCAGCCCGGCGGCTGACGGGACCACCGGCAACATGGAAGTCCGGGTCGAGCCGGACCCGCCCGTCCTCGGCGACGTAGGCGGAGGACAGCCCAAGACCTGTCTTGATCTCATCGCGGGTCAGGAACGGGATACCGAAGCGGCCAGCCGTTGCCGAGGCAATGGTGGTCTTCCCAGCCCCCGGACACCCGCAGACAGCAATCACCACCGGCCGTTCCCTCACCAACATCCGCCGATCCTGGCAGACCCGCAGACCCGCTGTCGACGTGCCGAGCGTGAGCATCAGGGTGTCACGGGCCGGCAGCGGTCATGAGCTGTCACCGCGGACCTGCGCCTTCCACCGCACCCGCCGGGTACCTGGATGGAGATGCGTTTCAGCAGCCCACCACGGCGGCACGCTTCAGACCGGCGAAAGCAAGGTGTCGAATGCCGAGAAAAAGGCGTCGAAGGCGGCGGGGGAGCGGTCGGTGCGTGCCCGGATGAGCGTGCCCTCCCAGGCGTTGACGAGGAAGCCGGCGGTGACCTCGGCGTCAACGTCGGCGCGGATCGTCCCGGCACGCTGCGCCTCGGCCAGGGTTGTCGCGATGAGGCTGGCCCATTCGTCGAGGCTGTCCCGTACGGCGTCCCGGATGGCGTCCCGGTGGTCGACGATCTCGGTGCCGAAGTTCCCGTACAGGCAGCCGCGGTGATACTCGTGTCCGACGACCTCGTCGCGGAGGAACTCGAAGTGTGCCCGGATCCGCTGCACGGGCGGGACCGAGGTGTCGGCGAGGTCCTCGAGCCGGAGTCCGGCGCCGTACCGCTCCAGCGCCACGATGGCGAGGGCTTCCTTGCTGTCGAAGTGGTTGTAGAACGACCCCTTCGGTACGCCGGCCGCCTGGGTGATGTCGTTGACGCCGGCGGCGTTGTACCCGCGAGCGTGGAACCGGTCGAGCGCGGCCGTGACAATCTCTTCGCGCGTGCTCTTCCTGGCCAAGACGGACCACCTCCCGGTGCAAATATGACCGGTCGTCTTGGCCGCGTCAAGCTCACGGTCATGTGATCCAGCGCTCGTTGCCACTACTAAGACGACCGGTCATATTCAACTGGTGGCCGGGTAAGCAGCGCCTGGTCAACCGGTGTCTACCCCGGGACGACGGATCCACCTCACTGAGGAGAAAATGATCGTGAGCGACCTTACGAACACCGTCATCAAGGCCCATGGCGGCCTGGACCGCTACCAGCAGTTCAGCTCGGCCACTGCCCACTTCCGCTCCGGCGGAGCGCTGTGGGCCATCAAGGGCCAGGAGGGGATTTTCGACCAGGCCGCCGTACGGGTCGACCTGCGCCACCAGCACGCCAGTCACTTCCCGTTCAAGGCGCCTGACCTGCACACCTCGTTCACCCCTCAGCGAGTGGCCGTGGAGAGCGACACCGGCGAGGTGAAGGCCGAGCGCCTCAACCCCCGTGCCTCCTTCGCCGGCCACGTCCTCGAAACCCCCTGGGACGACCTGGACGTCGCCTACTTCGCCGGGTACGCCATGTGGACGTACCTGACGTCCCCGTTCACCTTCGCGAGGCCCGACTTCCAGACCGAGGAGCTGTCTCCCGTGACCGAGGAGGGGGAGACCTGGAACCGTCTCAAGGTCGTCTTCCCCGAGGACATCGCCACCCACTCCCGGGAGCAGACGTTCTACTTCGACCAGGACGGGCTGCTGCGCCGGCACGACTACACGGCCGAGGTCCTCAACGCGGGGCCGGCCGCGCACTACTGCTCGGACCACAAGGAGTTCGGCGGCATCATGGTCCCGACCCGGCGGCGCGTCTACCCGCTGGCGGAGGACGGAACCGTGGTGCGTGACATCGAGCTCGTCACCATCGACGTCGACGATGTCGTGTTCGCCTGACGCCGGATAGCCGCTGATGTCCCCCTGCCGCACGTTCTCGGTCGGGGGGTCATCCGGCTTGGCCTATCTTGATGCCAACGAGAAGATGGCCAAGTGGATCTCGACCGGGCTATGCGCGCACTGAGGGTTGCCGAAGAGGCGCTACCGCAGGCGGAGGAACGCGCCGCGCAGGCCGCCCGGCAGATCAAGGCAGACGCCCGTGCCAGGGTTGAACAGGCCCGCGCCGAGCTGCACCGCGCGATGGTGGCGGAGTATCGGGCCGGCACGCGCCAGGTGGATCTGGTCAAGCGGACGGGTTACTCCCGCGAACGGGTCCGGCAGATTCTGCGGGCCGGCGGCATCGAAGCGGACTGACTCCAGGACGGACGCCGACGTCCGGGTGACCGGGACCGGAGCCGTCCACGCACTGGACATCTGCTGCTCGACGCGGCGTCGAGTGCGACCCGGCGCATGGAAGCCGGCGGGCCACCGGCGAAGAAACCTCTTCACCGGTGGCCCGCCATCGTCGCTCAGCCGGTGACCACCCAGTGCTGGTGGGCGCCCCCGGCGTACGTCCCGATCTGGGCCTGGGTCCCGTCGGCGGTCCCGGCGCCAGCCGTCTCCAGAACCTTGCCGGACTGCGGATTGAGCAGCGATCCGTTGCTCTGCGGCTGCCAGACCTGCGCGGCGGTGCCGTTGCAGGTCCAGAGCTGCACCTTGGTGCCGTTGGCGGTGCCGCCGTTGTCGACGTCCAGGCACTTGCCCAGCGCCCGGTAGGTGTCGCCGGCCCGGCTCCACTTCTGGGCGGTGGTGCCGTTGCAGGTCCAGAGCTGGATCTTCGTGCCGTCGGCGGTGCCCGCGTTGCTGACGTCGAGGCACTTGCCGGCGATGCCGGTGATGGTGCCGGATCCGCTTGGGCCGTAGACCTCGAACTCGTAGACGCGGGCCGCCGGGTCGGTGGTGCTGGTCGGCGCGGTGACGTTCAGGCGTACGTAGCGGGCGGCCACCGCGGCGATGTCGTGCGTGGTGGTGCTGGCGGTGTTGCCGGTCACCGTGGTCCGGGTCGTCCAGTTCGATCCGTCGGTGCTGGTGGCGATGGTGAAGTCCTTCGTGTTCCAGGCGGTGTTCTCGCCGCCGGCGCCGGCGTGCTTGACCACTAACCGGTTCACGTTGGTGCTGGCCCCGAGGTCGACCTGGAGGTACTTGGTGGTGCCCTTCGAGCACCACTTGTCGGTGTTGCCGCCGGCGACGGAGCCGTTGACCGCCTTGTCGGGGCTCTCCGTGGTGGTGCAGGAGCTGTCGGCGGTGGCCGGCTTGTTCAGGGCCAGGTTGCTCCCGCCGGTCGGCGGCGGGGTGGTGCCGGGGATGGCGTTGAGGGTGTACCAGGCCTCGGTGCTCCACAGTGACTGGCCGCTCTCGGAGGTGAACGGGCGGGGCGAGCGGACGTGGACCACGTGCCCGGCCTTGCGCCCGGCGACGGCCAGGCTGACCTTCTTGCGGTCCGTCGACAGGGTGGCCGAGGTGACGGTCAACGTCTCCTCGTCGATCTTCGGGCCGCCGTAGCTGGCCGTCGGCTGGTAGCGCCACTGCTTGACCTTGTAGTGCCCGGCCAGGTTCGCCGCCGTGTCGGCGGAGAGCGGCTGGGTGTACTCCAGCTCGAACCCGCCGGTGGTGGCCCGCATGGCCAGGATGTCGAACGCGGTGGTGCCGTTCGGGGTCAGCTTCTGCAGGCCGTACGCGAGCTTGCCGCTCTGACCCCAGTTGCCGCCGGCGCCGAGGCCACCGACGTAGATCGCGCCGTCCGGACCGAGGTTGACCTCCGAGACGCCCGCCTCCAGGCCCTGGGTGAGCCGGAACAGGGCGCCCTGGTACTCGCCGTTGACCTTCTCCACGTACGCGCGCTGGAGCCCGCCGTAGGTGACGTCGCCGATGACGAACTGCCCGGCGAACGGCCCGGACTTCAGGTACAGCGGGGTGCTCGGGGAGTTGGCGATCTCGTTCTGCGGCATCCAGAGCACCGGCGGGGTCACCGGGTTGGCGTCGAACGGGCCGGCCGGATTCATGTAGTGGTTGAAGAACCGGCCCTGCTTGACGTGCAGCAGCTTCGACGACGGCAGCCAGCCGCCCTGGTTGTCGGTGACGAAGATGCCGTCCTCCGGGCCCCAGCCGATGCCGTGCGGCGTGCGCAGGCCACCGGCGACGTAGGAGACGGCGCCGGTGTCCTTGTTCACCTTGATCGTGGTGCCGCGGTTGGGGGCCGGCTGCGGGTTGGTCGTCGCGCCGCCGTAGTTGATCGACACCGACAGGTTCAGGTAGAAGTAGCCGGCGTCGTAGAGCAGGCCGAAAGCGAACTCGTGGAAGTTGCCCCCGTACGGCCAGGTGGCGACCGTGTCGAGGCGGTCGGCGATTTCGTCGCCTCCGGTGTCGACCAGTTTCGTCAGCCGTTGCTTCTCCGACACGTAGACCACGCCGTCGACGACCTTCAGCCCCATCGGCTCCTTGAGACCGCCGGCGATCTTCTTCGTGGTCACGCTGCCGGGGCCGGTCGACCCGCCGGTGTTGCCCAGGATGTACACCTCACCGTCCTGGGAGGTGCCGGACTGGTCGCTGCCGCCCCAGGTGGTGATCACCAGGCGGCCGTCGGCCAGCCAGTCCATCCCGGTCACCTTCGGCTGGAAGCCGCTGGGCCGCAGGTTGGTCAGGGTGTAGCCGGGATACACGCCGGTCAGCGGCAGGCCGTCGCCGGGGGAGTCGGTGACGCCCTCGCACTCCTTCTTGCCCGGTGCGGTCACCCGCACCACACCGGCGTCGGTGCTCAGCGCCGAGTTGGGCACCACGACGAAGGACGACGATCCCGGGGCCTTCCATTCCAGAGTGATCTGCTGCCCACCCTCGCGCTCGAAGTGGTCGATGCGCAGCGGGTGCAGTCCGGCGGTGAGGGTGACGCTGCCCTCCTTGGCCGGGGTCGGTCCGTGCAGTCCGTCGTGGTTGATGACGACCTTGTCGTCGATCGACAGCCGGGAGCCGTCGTCGCTGGTCAGCCGGAACGTGTAGCTGCCGGCCGTGGTGATGTTCAGGTTGCCGAGCACCTGGGAGACGAAGTACTGGTCGAAGCCGAAGTCGGTGGTCGACGTCCAGTTGATGGTGGGCATCAGCTTGTCCACGTTCGGCGTCTGCCCCGGCTTGAGGGTGCAGATCTCGTTCAGCGGCACCTGCACGTCGAAGACGCGCAGCGTGACGCCCGGTTCCTGGGCGGGGGCGGCCTGGGCGGGGACGGCCCAGACGCCGGTGGCCATGACGAGTGCGGCGATGGTGGTCAGGACAGGACTGCGGAATCGGCGCAGCAGCCGTGTGCCCATTGCTCCTCCTGGGAGGTCGGGGTGGTCCGGCGGCGTGCCGTGAGATGCGGTGGGGGAGCGGTAGCCGCCGGGCGAGCCCGGACAAGTCATCGACGCCGACGAATGACGCGTCCGGAGCTGCGGTGATGGGCAACATTAACAAACTTCTATCTAGAGGCCCATACCTTTCGTTCATGGATGCAAAAGTTCGATAACACCCTGCGGAAGTTCGCCGGATACCTCCGCTTGTGGGCGGAAGGTCCACGGTGGACGTCCGCAGATCGCTGCCGGGAGCGTGCCGGCACGGCGTACCGCCCGTATGGTGTCCGCATGGCGCAGGAGGTATGGGCCGGGCTCCGCGACGTGTCCGTGCGGACCGTCGAGGTGCCCACCGTCTTCGCCGTTTTCGCCGACTACTGGACGCCGTTCCTCGGTGGGCAGGGTTCCGCCCCCGGCTACGTCAGCTCGCTCGCCGAGCCGGACCGGGCCGAGCTGCGGGAGCTGCTGCGCGACCGGGTACCGACCGGACCGGAAGGCGCCATCCGACTCGCCGCCCGCGCCTGGGCGGTCCGGGGGACCGCACCGACACCCCGATCGTGAGTACGAATGCTCATCCGCGACGCGGTCCGTACCGCGAGGATCGGGGCGTGAACAGCATGACGCGCGCCCTCCTCGCCGCTCTCGTCCTCGCCGTGGCGGCGGTCGCCACCTGGTGGGCCTGGTTGGGGTGGGACACCGGCTACACCATCGACCCCGAGACGGGCGCCGTCAGCGGGCCCTACCAGCCGTGGCAGGTGGCCGGCTGCGTGCTCACCCTCGCCCTGGTCGCCGCCGTGGCCGGCTGGCGGCTCCGGCCGTGGCTGGTCGCCCCGGTGCTGACGGTCGCCTTCACCGCCGCCTGGACGGTGCACGCCGCCTCGACCGACGACAGCGGGCTCTGGGCGGTGGGGGCGGCGCTGGTGCTGGTCGGCACGGGGCTCGGGACGACGGTGGTGAGCGGGGTCGCCCACCTGATCCGGCGGCGTCGGGGGTGACGCCGGCAACCGTCAGCTGCCCAGGGGCGACGGCTGGACCACGAGGTGCGGGGGGTGCCCGGCAGTACACCAGCAACCCGTGATCGTTCGTGGTCCCGGCTCAGTCGATCAGATTTCGGACGGTCGCCGTGAGGTCGGCGAGCCGCTCGTCCGCCCGCCGGTGCTGGCGCCTGACCCACTCCTTTCCCTCAGCGGCGATCCCCTCGAGAACGTTGAGGGTGTGAACAAGTCCGGACGCGTCTAGCGAGAGCTGGGCCAGCATCGACGCGTCCTCGTCCGGCTGGACGCCCTCGGTGATGGATTCGGTCACTCGGACCGAGATTGGTTCGCCATTGAACAGGGTCAGCTCGAACGTCTGCTGCTGGGTCTCCAGGCCGCCGATCCGAACGGCGGCGACCGCGTCGAAGCGGTAGTTCAGCCGCTGCGTCGTCCGGTAACCGCCATCCTTGAAGTCGAGGTCGATGTTCACCTGGCGGACGCCGTCGTCGGTCAGGAGGAAGAGCAGGAGCCGGTACCGGGAGTAGCGCCACGGCCCATGGGGAACCCGGGCCCGTTGGTACGACCAAGCGGGCGCCTCGATGAAGGCTTGCGCGATCACCTGGCTCGGCCGGAGCCCGTACTGCCGCATGGCCGCATTTACCAGGATCTTGCGGTCACACTCCAGCCAGGACGCCATCTCCGCGTCCGACGGCTTGTCTGACAGCTTCTGCCGCCAGCGGTCGAACGCCTCCCGCCGTGCCGCCAACTGGCGGGCCCGTTCCACCTCGTCCGCCGCCATCCGCCGCCGCTCCGCCACAATGCGGAAGCAGGCCCGTGCCCCGATCACCGCGGCAGCCGCGGCGAGCAGCAGCCATGCCGTTCCGGTCAACGGGGCGGTCAGCACGGCGGCCGGCACCATCCAGAAAGCTCCTGCGGCAAGGACCGCCAGCCCGCCCAGGTGCAGGGCTGTCGTGGTGACCGGGACACGGAGCTCCACCCGGTGCGCCATCAGGGTGTCCTGCTCCCACCGCTGTCGCACGTCACTGACGAGATGACGGATCAGCCAGGCGACCCGCTCGGCGCCGACCCGCTCTTCGCGGTAGAGCTCGACGACCTCGTCGCGAAGGTGCCTGCGGATGCCGGCGGTCTGGGTCAACCAGTGGGAGCGGTCGGTGTCCCTGGGCACGTACCGCCTGAAGTAGTCATCGAAGTACCGGTCCACCTTTCGGGCGAAACCGCCCGCCGGCGCCTCAGCCCGTCGCTGGCGGGGTGGCGTGAATGTCGATTCCTTGGCTCTGCGGCGTGCCTGCCGAAAGTGCCGGTCGACACCGCCGACGGCGAATGCGGCAAGACCGGCCACACAGGCGAGGTAGCCGAGGATCGGGGACAACTCGCCGCGGTGCAGCAGCAACGCGGCGATCTTGCCAGCGGCGAACACGAACGCGGCTGTTCCCGCGACGGCACGCCCCCACTCGCCCAGGGGAGTCGACGCCGGCTCGACGGGCAGGACCCGGGGCGGCACCGGTGAGGGGTGGAAGAACTTCCAAATCCGTCCCGCCCTGTCACCCGCCAGACGACCGGTGTTGGCCCGCTCGACCGAGCGGCGCCACAGCTGGTCCTCCATCGGACCTTCGAGCAGCACCCCAAGGTGATCAACGATTTTGTCGCGCTGAGTGCGCTTCAGCTCGTCGAGTTCTTTGATCACCAGCTCGGTCTCCGCGGTGTTCAGGGAATTGAGCAGCCGCAGGACGGCCCGTAGCCCAGCCCTCCAGTCGTCGCCCCCGTCGAGGTGCGGGAGGCTGTCGCAGATGGCGGACAGATGGTCGAAGTCCTCGCCCAACTGGCGCAGGGTGCGCCCGCTCAGCAGGGCGAGCAGGCGGTGGAACTGGACCTCGTCGGTCAGGTATCCCTCGGCGGTGGCCTCCTCGATGAGCTGCCGCGCCCTTTCCCGTACCCGGGCATCGAGATACCTGACACCTACCCGGAACTTGTGTTCCGGAGAGGCATTCGGGGGCAGTTGGTAGTAGACATCACCGTGGATCGCCTGGGCCTGCACCCCGACCTGCGCGCCGTCCTGAGCGATGTTGGTCATGGCAGGGACAGTCATGACAACCCCTTTGCCACGGCTATCAGTGCGGCCAGCTTCGCGGCCAGCTCCGCCACATCGGCCACCAGGCCGCGCAGTCTCTTGAGAGCCACCATCAAGGTGCCTCTGCTGCGGACGGTGTCCTCCTTGAGGCAGTCACTCGCGACGTCCAGCTCCGACTCCGCTGCCGCGTACGTCTCCTCGTCGAGCTGGCCGTCCCGGTGGGCCTTCCTCACCCGGTCCCGTAGCTCGGCGATGCCGGCCGTCAGGTCGACCGGACGATCCCGGTCGGAGCCGACCGTGACGTTGCCGTAGATCTGTCCGGCCTGAACTCCGACCCGGGCGTTGCCCTTCGCGATGTTCCGGTTGGTCATGCTCATCGGCTCACTCCCGCCGTTGTCGGTCGTCGACAGCCGGTCAGCCGCGCCCTCGGCGATCAGCTCCTGTGCCAGGGCCGTCGCGAACGCGGCGGCGTGCGCCACCCCCCGTGCCTGCCAATTCTCGCCGTCAGTGATCGTCTTGCTCCCGTCGGCGCGGTCGCTGATGCCGCGTACCACGACCACGGGCAGGGCATGGTTGAGGTGGCCGGCCTGGGCGACACCGGCGGCCTCCATCTCGATCGCCACCGCGTCGTTGTAGTGCTCGCGCACCCACCGGGCCTGCTCGGACACCGCGGAGTCCTGCACGATCTCGCCGGCCGCGATCGGTCCGAAGTGAACGGCCGGCGGGGTGCCGGCGGAAAGGCCAACGGCCCAGTCAGCGCGCCGCGCCAGGTGATGGGCAATCTGGCTCGGGCCGTGCGGGATCTCCCACGCCTTCGGCCGGGCCTTCAGGCCGTCGTCCTCGCTCGTGCCGCCGTGATAGGCGTAGATCTTGGTTGCCACCACCACGTCGCCGAGTCGGATGTTGGGCCACAGGCCGCCGGCCACGCCTACGAAGAGCACCGCGGCGGGGGTGAACTCGGCGATCGCCCGTTCGGCCAGCACTGCCGCCGGGTGGTTGCCCTTGCCCACCAGGCCCAGCGCCACTCGACATCCGCTCCTGCCGAGCCGGCCCACCTCGAACCGGGTCCCGGCCGGATGCCGGTGGACCCGCAGGTCGGTCAACTTCTCCCGGACCGCCTCGTACTCCAGGTTCAGGGCCGTGAGGATCACGACGAGGCTGCTGTTCATGCTTCTGCCGTCTCCTTGTCTGTCGGACCGGTAGGTCGGGTCATCGGAGGGTGAAGTGCCGTGCGTGGGCCGGGGCGGAACAGTCGTGCGGGACGCCCGGTGTCCGTCTTCCTCCTAGGGCCGGCGGGGACGATGAAGCCGTCGACGCTCTGGACCTTGCGGTAGAAGTTGCGGGGATCGAGGTGGACGCCCCAGACCGCCTCGTAGACCTCCTGCAACTCGGAGATCGTGAACGTCGCGCCGCAGAACGCGGTCGCCAACGCCGAGTGCTCCAACTTGGTACGGGCCCGCTCCACGCCGTCCGCGATGATCCGTCGGTGGTCGAAGGCGAGTCGGACGTCAGCCGAGAGCGCACGGTCGGTGGGCGTCCAGCACGCGTCGGAGGCGTCCGTGCCGGCGACCGGCTCGGGCAGCCGGGGCGCGATCGCCAGGTAGGCCACCGAGACAACCCGTCCCCGGGGGTCGCGCCCCGGCGTGCCGTACACGCCCAGCTGTTCGAGGTGCAGGTGGTCGGCGTCGAGACCGGCCTCCTCGGACAGCTCCCGATGAGCCGCCGCGAGCAGGTCTTCCTCTGCGTGGTTGAGGAAGCCGCCGGGAAGGGCCAGCGCGCCCCGGTGCGGCTCGATCCCACGCTCCACGAGCAGCACCTGAAGGCGGGATTGGCGCAGGGTGAGGATGACCAGGTCCACCGCGAGCAGCACGGTGGGAGGAACCCAACGATCGTCGGACATGGATGCACACTATGCTTAGTGTCAGTCTGACAGGAAGCCCTTTCGGCTGTCGGCTTTCGGCAGGACCGAGCGCTCGGCGGAGCGGTCGGATCCCCGACCTGACCGTGTGGCGCAAGCCCCCACCTCGCGGAGTCTGGTCGGCGGTGGCCGGCGTCGCCCTGGTGATCGAGATCGTCTCGCCCGGTTCGGAGGCCATGGACTCCGTGACGAAGGTCCGGGAGTACGCCACGGCGGGCATCCCCCAGTACTGGGTGGTGGACCGGGACGGCGGACAGACCGTCACGCTGCACCGGCTCACCGGGCAGGGCGGGTACGAGGAGCGGGCGAGAATGCCGCTGGACTGGCTGCTGCAGACGTCGCCCGCCGACCACCTCGACTGAGCCGGCACCCGCACGCCCTTGCCGGGGTCGCAATCGGCCACCCGGCCAACGCCGGCGACGGATAGCCGACAGGACGCCGTACCCCCTTCCGACGCATTGTTTATGCAGGTGGAGAGGCTGCGGATGGCGGGCCCCATCCCATCCCTCACCCCGACGGCGACAGCACGGTCGCCGTCGGACGCCGCCATCGCCGGGCTCGGCCCGGCCGTCCCGGCGGACACGGCCGCGCCGGTCCGACCGCGCCCACGGCCACGGTCGCGTCGCGGTGGACCCCGTCCCGGGCGCCAGGGCCGGGGTCAGCTCCCACAGGACAAGGACGTCACCACCTCCGGTCGACGCCGTCGCGTCCCGCTCCGCCTGACCGGCGGCAGTCCCGCGCCTCGACCGGGCGCACCGGCGAGAGCCGGGCGTACGAGCAAGGAAGGAGGGGGCGGACATGGCCGCTCCCACCGTCACCGCGAGCCTGAACGCCGCGACCTATTCCCCCGGCGACCAGATGACCCTCACGGTCACCTACGGCGACCCGGACACCAGGCCCCTCACCGTCACCGTCGTGGTGACCGACGCGCAGGGCAACAGCAGCGCCCCGGTCAAGGTCACCGCCGTGATCGACCCGCTCACCCTCACCGTCACCGACGACTCCGGGCGTACCTGGACCCGGGCGTCGGACAACGGGTCGGTGGCCGTCTACCGGGCGGTGGCGTGATGCCCCGGATCACCGTGACCGTCCGCGACAGCGGCGGGCGCACCGCCACCGCGACCGCCGACTACGCCCTCGCCCCACCCGTCCTCGGCGGCTACTACCTGGCGGGCAACGCCGACCCGACGGCCGACATGGCCGGCGGCAACTTCCGCTCGCTGACCCAGTACCGCAGCTTCGCCGACGGCTACATTTTCCCGGGCTACAACAAGCCCTGGCTGCTCAGCCTCGGCCGCAGCGGGTTCGCGATCAACATGGTGCTGGAGCTGAAGCACTACGGCGTCGCCACCACGGCGGCGCAGACCTTCGCCGTGGACGGCGTCAGCTACACCGTCCCGGCCCCGGCGATGACCATCCAGCAGCGTCCCGGGACGACCTGGCCGAAGGCCTACGGGTACGGCCAGGTGCTCGCCGGGCTCTGCGACGGCCTCTTCGCCCGGGCGCTGTCGCAGTACCGGACGATGGGCTTCGGGGTGAACATCCAGCTCGCCTCCGAGCTGGACACCGACCACGAGTTCGGCACCACCGAGTCCGGAGTGTCGTACGGCTGGGCGGAGTCGGACGCCCGCGCGGTGCAGGCGATGACCTACATCGTGAACTGGTTCCGGGCCCGCGCGCTGCCGGCCGGCACCACCTTCTCCGTCGGGTCGGGCGGCTTCGACCGGGCCTGCTTCCAGCGCACCCACCCGGAGTCGCTGATGGCCAAGCTGGACTTCCTCCAGTGGAACGCCTACGCCACCGACCCGAGCCACACCGCGCTTGCCCGGTTCCGCCGGGCGAAGGACTGGGCGGTCGCCGACCTCGGGCCGGTGGCGCTCTCCCGTCCCGTGATCATCGCCGAGTGGGGGGTACGGGCCGCCGAGATCCCCGACCAGGCGGCCTGGATCGCCACCGTGCCGGCGGCCGTCGCCCGGCTCAACAGCGAGCGGGGCCCGCGCATCGTCCGGACCAACTACTTCAACTCCAGCTGGGGCACCCTGGCGCCCCGCACCGACGGGCTCGCGGCGCTGAAGGCGGCGTACGCGACCAGGCCGTACGTCTGAGGGGAGCCGGCGGCGTCGGTCCCGGCGCCGCCGGCCTGAGGCGGACGGCGGCCGGTCGGGATGGAGTCGGTCAGGGGCGGTCCGGTTGCCCGCCGAGCCGTTCGGCGTACGTGTCGCGCAGCTCGGCCCAGCCGAAGTCCTTCGCCTCCGCGCCCCGGATCGGGCCCACCGGGTCGCCGGCCAGCAGGTGGTCGGCGACGTCGAGGCAGAGGTGCCAGCCGGCGGCCACCATCGGCAGCATCCCCCGCTCGGCGAGGGTGTGTCGCAGCAGCAACCGGGTGCCGGTGCCGGACGGGGTCAGCTCCCAGCGGAGCAGGTCGTCACCCCAGGTGTATTCGAGCAGGTGGGGTGGCTCGGCCCGGCGTACCGTCGCGGGTTGCGGCACGGCCGTGTCGCCGTCGACCACAGTGAGCGTCGCGGCGCCCGGGGCACCGAGGTCGCGGTCGGCCAGGAACGGCGCCCACTCGGCCAGCCGGGCCGGGTCGGTCAGCGCCGCCCACACCTTCTCCGGCGCGTGCCGCAGCTCCCGGACGAACAGCAGCGTCCACCGGTCGCCGGCGGGCTCGGCCTCGATCTCGGCCGGCGGGCCGGGGTGGAACGAGTCGCGGTCCATGGTCACTCCTTGTCGAGGTGGCGCTCCAGGGCGTCCAGGTGCGCGGTCCACATCTCGCGGTACGGCGCGAGCCAGCCGTCCACGGCGCGGAACGGGCGTACGTCGATGCGGTAGATGCGGTGCTGGGCCGCCGTGCGGCAGGAGACGAAGCCGGCCTCGCGTAGCACCTTGAGGTGCTTGGAGACGGCCGGCTGGCTCATGCCCAGCACGTCGACCAGCTCGCCGACGCTGCACTCCGAGCGGCGCAGCGCGTCGAGGATCCGGCGTCGGGTGGGCTCGGCCAGCACGGCGAAGGCGTCGACGGACACCGCCACAATATGCCGTATCACTCATATGCCTGGCAAGGAATGAAGGCTCGTCCAGGACCGGCGGCGACGGCGCCGCCGCCTCCATATGCTCGGGACATGGAACTGCGGATCTTCACCGAACCCCAGCAGGGCGCCGGCTACGACCAGCTGCTCGCCGTGGCCCGCGCCGTGGAGGACGCCGGGTACGGCGCCTTCTTCCGCTCCGACCACTACCTGAAGATGGGCTCGGTGAGCGGGGAGCCCGGACCGACCGACGCCTGGACCACCCTGGCCGGCCTGGCCCGCGACACCTCCCGCATCCGGCTCGGCACGCTGATGACCGCGGCCACCTTCCGCCTGCCCGGCCCGCTCGCCATCACCGTGGCGCAGGTCGACCAGATGAGCGGCGGCCGGGTCGAGCTGGGCATCGGCACCGGCTGGTACGCCGAGGAGCACAGCGCGTACGGCATCCCGTTCCCGCCGCTCGGGGAGCGGTTCGCGCGGCTGGAGGAGCAGCTGGCGGTCATCACCGGGCTCTGGGAGACCCCGGTCGGCAAGAGCTTCGACCACCCCGGGAGGTACTACCCGGTCACCGACTCGCCGGCGCTGCCCAAGCCGGTGCAGCAGCCGCGCCCGCCGATCTTGCTCGGCGGGATGGGGCCGAAGCGCACCCCGCGCCTCGCCGCCCGCTACGCCGACGAGTTCAACCTGCCCTTCGCCTCGATCGAGGACACCGTCGCGCAGATCGGCCGGGTCCGCGGGGCGTGCGCGGAGATCGGTCGTGACCCGGCCACCATGCGCTGGTCCAACGCCCTGGTGCTCTGCTGCGGACGCGACGAGGTCGAAATCGGGCGCCGGGCCGAGGCGATCGGCCGGGAACCCGCCGAGCTGCGCGAGAACGGCCTCGCCGGCACCCCCGCCGAACTGGTCGACAAGATCGGCCGGTACGCCGAGGCCGGCAGCGAGCGGATCTACCTCCAGCTGCTGGACCTCACCGACCTGGACCACCTGGAGCTGGTCGCCGCCGAGGTGATGCCGCAGCTCTGAGCGCCCGGCCGGTCAGCGCGCCCGCAGGCCGCCCGGCTCGCGCAGCACGGTGTCCAGCCGGCCGTCCCGGTCGCTGTCCAGATAGGTGATGTCCGGGACGCCGTCACCGTCCAGGTCGAACTGCACCACGTCGGCGATCCCGTCGCCGTCCAGGTCGGTGACCACCTGGGTCGACCCGTCCAGGTGGTGGGTGACGATCGAGACCGAACCCGGCCCGGCCGCGCGCGGCGGCGGGCCGGGGGTCGGCGGGGTGGGCTCCGGCTCGGGCGTGGGCGTCGGCACCGGCTCGGTCCGATCCGGGTACGCCGCCGGCGGCGTGCTCGTCGCCTCCAGGCCCACGCCGGTCGGGTCCATCTCCTCCTCCGACGGGTAGACGTCGCCGTGCAGAGTGGGGTCGCGGTAGCTGCTCATCCACCCATTGTTCCCATGGACGCCGTCGACAAGCGTGCCGGATGATGCACTCCGACACGATCGCGGACGGGGGTACGACGTGGAACTGCACCGCAGGCCGGGCCGGCTGCTGCTGCCGGCGATCTGCATCCTGGCCGGGATCGTCCTGCTGACGCTCGGTGACGGCGGTGGGCTGCTGCGGACCCTGGTGGCCCTCGGCGGGATCGCGCTCGGGGTGGCGGTGCTCGTCGGCGCGCTGCGGCCGTTCCGGTTCGTCGTCGACGCCGACGGCCTGACCGTCCGGCGGCCGGGCCTGCGCCGGACGATCCGCTGGCCGGAGCTGGCCGCGGTGGTGCTCGACCAGCCGGCGCCCCGCTCCGGCGTACCGGCCGCGCCGCGCCTGCTCGCCGTGCCGGCCACCGGCGCCGGAATCGGCCCGCTGGACGCCCGGCACCCGCTCGACGAGCGTCCGGCGGTCGAGCTGCTCGACCTGGCCGGGATCCGGGAGTCGCCGGGGGAGATCGCGGCGACCCTCGCCCGGTACGCCGGCGAGCGCTTCCTCGACGCCCGCGCGCTGCGCCGGGCCGCCTTCGCCGACCCGGACTTCGCCGTCGGCCTGCGCGGCTACCGGGTCGACGTGGTCGACGCGCTGATCCGGGGCGGGCAGGAGGCCCTCGCCTCGGGCGACCCGACCCGGCGCCGCACGGCCCGGGCCGAGATCGACCAGGCCCGGCGGGCCGGCCTGCCGGTCGACCTGCGCGGCTACAGCACCCTCCAGGTGGACGAGGCGCTGGACGCCCTCGGCGCGGCGCTGGCCGACGAGCCCGCCGAACGGGAGCCCTCGTGACCGACGTCGCGCGCCGCAACTGGGCCGGCAACGTCGCGTACGCCGCCCGCCGCTTCCACCGACCGTCCACCGTGGACGGGCTGCGTCGGCTGGTGGCCGGCAGCGACCGGATCCGGGCGGTCGGCACCGGGCACTCCTTCAACCGGCTCGGTGACACCACCGGCGACCTGGTCTCCCTCGCCGGGCTGCCGCCCACCGTCGAGGTGGACCGGGAACGCGGGACGGTCACCGTCGCCGCCGCCCTGCGGTACGGGGACCTGGCGACCCGGCTGCACGCCGAGGGGCTGGCCGTGGCCAACCTCGCCTCCCTGCCGCACATCTCGGTGGCGGGGTCGGTGGCGACCGGCACCCACGGCTCCGGCGACGGGAACCGCAACCTGGCCGCCGCCGTCACCGCGCTGGAACTGGTCACCGCCGACGGTGACCTGCTCACCGTGAGCCGGGCCGACGGCGACCGGTTCGCCGGCATGGTGGTGTCGCTCGGCGCGCTCGGCGTCGTCACCCGGGTCACCCTGGACGTGGTGCCGACCTTCGCGCTCTGCCAGTACGTCCGCCGCGACCTGCCCGCCGACCGGCTCGACGCGGCATTCGCCTCGGCGTACAGCGTCAGCGGGTTCACCACCTGGCGGTCGTCGACCGTCGACCAGGTCTGGTGCAAGCAGCTCGCCGACCAGCCGCCGCCCCCGGCGGACTGGCTCGGCACCACCGCCGCCGAGGCCCCGTTGCACCCGGTGCCCGGCCTGGACCCGGTGCACTGCACCGCCCAGTTGGGCGAGCCCGGCCCGTGGCACGAGCGGCTGCCGCACTTCCGGCTCGGCTTCACCCCGAGCAGCGGCGACGAACTCCAGTCCGAGTACCACCTGCCCCGCGCGGCGGCGGCCGGCGCGCTGGCCGCGCTGGACGGGATGCGGGACCGGATCGCCGCCGTGCTCCAGATCTCCGAACTGCGCACGATCGCCGCCGACGACCTCTGGCTCAGCCCCAACCAGGGGCGCGACAGCCTGGCGATCCACTTCACCTGGGTCGACGACGCGGCCGCGGTGCTGCCGGTGCTGGCCGAGGTGGAACAGCGGCTGGCCCCCTTCGCGCCCCGCCCACACTGGGGCAAGGTCTTCACGCTGGACCGGTCCTCGGTGGCCGCCGCCTTCGGCCGGTAAGCCGACTTCGCCGCCCTGCTGGCCGAGCTGGACCCGACCGGAAAGTTCCGCACCGACCTGCTCGACCGCTACTTCCCGCGCTGACGGGCCGGCGGGGCGACCGGCGTCGACCCGGTGCGGGGGTGCCGCTGCCGGGCCGGGACGCCCGGTCGAGGTCGAGCGGACCCGACCGGAGCGGGCACCGGATGTCGGGTGCCGTCGCCCGCCGGCCGCCTAGCATCGGGGCAACGGGAAGGAGACCAGGTGCTGGAGCGGCTGAACGAGGCCATGGCCCACATCGAGCGGCACCTCGACCAGCGGATCGAGGTCGCCGAGCTGGCGCGGATCGCCCTCACGTCGGAGTACCACTTCCGGCGGATGTTCTCCGCGCTGGCCGGGATGCCGCTGTCCGAGTACGTCCGCCGCCGCCGGCTCACGGTGGCCGCGGCCGAGGTGACGGCCGGCGAGCGGACGCTGCTCGACATCGCGGTCCGGCACGGGTACGGCTCGACCGAGGCGTTCACCCGGGCGTTCCGCGCGCTGCACGGGGTCGGGCCCGGCGAGGCCCGGCGGACCGGCGCGGCGCTCCGCTCCCAGCAGCGGTTGTCCTTCCGCCTCGTCGTCGAAGGGAGTGGCAGCATGCGCTACCGCGTGGTGGAGAAGCCGGAGTTCCGGCTGGTGGGCCGGCGGGCCCGGGTGCCCCTGGTGCACCAGGGGATGAACCCGGCGATCGTGGAGTTCATCCGGGGCATCCCGAAGGAGACGGTCGCCCGGATCGCCGCCCTGTCCGACCAGGAGCCGGCCGGGATCGTCAACGTCAGCGACAAGGTGGCCGACGACCGGGCCGAGGGCAGCGAGCTGGACTACTGGCACGGGGTGGTCACCGGCGCGGACGCCCCGGCCGACCTGGACTTGACGACCGTGCCGGCGGGGACGTGGGCGGTCTTCGAGACCTCCGGCGAGTTCCCGGCCGCGGTGCAGGAGTTGTGGCGGGACGTGTTCACCCAGTGGTTCCCGTCCAACGCCTACCGCAGCCGGCCCGGGCCGGAGATCTCCCGGAACCGGATCTCGGCGGACGGCACGCAGGTGGACGCCGAGCTGTGGATCCCGGTGGAGCGGGCCGTGGCGACCACGGCGTCGTAGTCGGACGGGTGCACCCGCACCGCGCTGCCGGCGTGGCCGGCAGCGCGGTGGGTTCTCACCGTGACGGCCGCACCAGCGGGGTCACCAGGGTGAGCAGCAGCAGGAACGCCACCAGGGCGGCGACGGTCCGCACGTCGTTGAACAGCTCCCAGCGGCGCAGGATCGCCGCGTGGTCGGGCGGGGCCGCGGTGACCGCCCACACCTTGATCCGGCCGTTGATCGGCACGTTGCCGAACCGGGTGACCAGGAACGAGGTCGCCACCAGCGCGGACGCGACGGCGGCCAGTCGTCGGGCGGCGCCGCACAGCAGTACGGCCAGTGCCAGCGAGCTGACCATCGCCAGGCCCATGGTGGTCTGCATGACCGGGCCGTTCATCTTCATCAGCGCGGTGTGGAAGGTGAGCCGGACGTCCAGCGGTACGGCCTTGAAGGTCTGCGCGACGTTGACCGCGCCGTAGCCGAAGGCCCCGGCGAGCAGGCCGGTGAAGAGCAGCGAGAGCGTGCGTACGGTGGGAATCAGCCGTGGGTGGTCGTTCACCACGTCTGCCCGGGCGGGAGGGTCCGGGTGAGCTGGTCGACGCGGTACAGCCGGCCGTCGGGCGCGAGCCGGCCGAAGAGGTGGATGTCGCTCACCACCGGACGACCGCGCGTGACGGCGTGCAGGGTGTAGCGGGCCGCGACCCGGTCACCGCAGGCGAGTGTGTCGTGGATGTCGAGCCGGCACTCGGTCACGGTGCGGCGGGCCGGCCGGGCGTGGTCGATCAGCCGTTGCCGGTCGAGGTGCAGGCCGTCGTTGAGCCAGACGACCTCCGGGGTGTGGTAGCGGTCCAGTACGACTGCGGGCTCTTCCTGACCGAAGGCCATCTCCTGCACATAGGACCGTAGGTAGCCGGCGAGGTCGCTGCCGGGCAGCGCTGTCATGTCGCCCCCTTAGCCTTGACGATGCCGTAAAGGCTAAGGGTTGCGTGTAGCGTTGACAAGCGTGTCAGAGGTGGATGCCGGTGAGCGGTCGCGACGGATGCGTGCCGAAGGGCGGCGTAGCGTCGCCGCGATCCTCGATGCGGCGGTGCGCATCCTCGGCGAACGGCCGCAGGCCAGCATGGACGAGGTGGCGAGCGGGGCCGGGGTCTCCCGGCAGACCGTCTACGCCCATTTCCCGTCCCGCGACGCGCTGCTCGGCGCCGTGGCACGGCGGCTCACCGCGCAGGCCGTGGCGGCGCTGGACGCCGCCCAGCTCGACCAGGGCCCGGCCGCCGAGGCGCTGCTGCGGCTGCTGGACGTCAACTGGCGTACCTTCGCGCATTTTCCGCTGCTGATCACCGTCCCGGAGGCCGACGCGGCAGAGTTGCACGTGCCGGTGTTCGAGCGGCTGGAACGGCTGATCCGGCGCGGGCAGCGCGCCGGAGAGTTCGACCCGGGCGTCACGCCGGCCTGGCTGATCGCGGCCACCGTCGCCCTCGGGCACACCGCTGGGAACGAGGTCGCCGCCGGCCGGATGTCCGCCGTCGACGCCGAGGCCGCGCTGCGGGCGAGCGTCCTGCGGGTGTACGGGGTCACCCCGACCCGCCCGACTCACGGCGGGGACTCAACGGCCTAGTGCCGGCTGCCGGCCAACTGGTTGCGCACGCTGCCGCGCTGCACCGCGCGGCTGATGTCGCTGGGCGAGACGATGCCGACCAGCCGCTGGTCGGTGACCACCAGCGCCCGGCCGTCGGCGCATTCGCTGAGCCGGGGGAGCAGGTCGTTGAGCTGCTCCTCCGGCCGAGCGAGCACCAGGTCCTCGGCCCGGCAGGAGACTTCGGCCAGGGTGGTGGTGCCCCGGCGGTCGGCCGGGATGCCGCGTACCCGGTCGAGGGTGACCAGGCCGACCGGCCGGCCCTCCTCGGTCAGCGGCAGCGCCGTGTGCCGGTACGCGAACAGGTAATGGTCGACGAAGTCGGCCACCGTCATCTCCGCCGACGCGGTCTGCGGCTGCGGGGTCATCACGTCGCCGACCCGTACCCCGTGCAGCGCACTGCCCATCCGGGCCTGGCGTTCCTCCACGCCGGCCGCGCCGATCAGGAACCAGCCGATCAGCGCCAGCCAGAGCCCGCCCACGCCGAAGCCGGTCAGGAACTGCACCAGCCCCAGCCCGATCAGCAGCGCGCCGAGGACCCAGCCGGCCCGGGCGGCCACCACGGAGGCCTTCGTCCGGTCGCCGGTGGCCTTCCACACCGCGGCGCGCAGCAGCCGGCCGCCGTCCAGCGGCGCGGCCGGCAGCACGTTGAAGATCGCCAGCAGCACGTTGATGCCGGCCAGCCAGGCCAGCGAGCCCAGCAGCAGGCCGGTCTGCCCGGCCAGCGCGAGCACCACGGCGATGGCGCCGAAGAAGAGCCCGATCAGCAGGCTCACCAGCGGCCCCACCCCGGCGATGCGCAGCTCCGCGCCCGGGCCCTTCGCCTCGCCGCGCAGCTCCGCCACGCCGCCGAAGAGCCACAGCGTGATCCCCTCGACGTGCAGGCCGTTGCGTTTGGCGACGACCGCGTGGGAGACCTCGTGGGCGAGCAGGCCGAGGAAGAAGACCACCGCGGCGGCCAGTCCGGCCAGCACGTACGCGGCCGTGGAGCGGCCCGGATACGCCTCGGGGAACTGGTTGGCCGACAGCCCCCAGGCGATCAGCAGGAAGATGACCAGGACGCTCCAGTTGACCCCGACGGGTACCCCCGCGATCCGGCCAAGCCGGAAACTCGCCCTCATGCCCGGGTCATACCCGGCCGACGCCGTCCCATGCCAGGGGCGGGCGTCACCACCGGGGCGCCTCGCCGACGATCGCCGGTGAACGGGTGGTGGCCATCTCCACCGCCCAGTCCAGCGCGCGGTCGGCCACCTTCTCCCAGCCCCGCTCGCCCACTGTGAAGTGCGACCGCCCAGGGAACTCCTGGTAGTCGGTGACCGCCCGGGACCTGCGGTACAGGTTGGCGTTCGACTTGACCAGGGCCGGCGGCGACACGTGGTCCGCGCCGCCGGCGACCAGTAGCAGCGGCGCCCGGTCGTCGCGCCCGTTGTCCACCGTCGCCGCCGAGCGGGCGTCCAGGTTGGCGAACGCCCCCTCGAAGAGCACGTGCCCGGCCGCCGGCACGGCGTATCGCTGCCAGGCCCGGTCGGACTCCTCGCGGGTGAGGGTGTTGCCGAAGGCGTACCGGAACTCGTCGGGCGTGATCGGTACGGCGCGGTGCCGGTTGCCGGGGCTGCGCAGCACCGGGTACGCCGACCGGAGGGTGCTCACCGGCAGCCGGACCACGCCCCTGGGCGCCGCCGGGGCGATAGCCACGGTGGCCGCGCCGAGCCCCTTGTCGAGCAGCACCTGGGCGACCAGCCCGCCGAAGGAGTGCCCCATGAGCAGCGGCGGGTTCGGCAGCTCCCGGACGAGCGCCGCGTAGTGGTCGATGACCTGCCCCAGGGTCAGCCCGGCGATCGGGGCGGGATCGTCCCGCAGCGCCTGGACCTCCGCATCCATCCCCGGCCAGGCGGGGGTGAGCACCTGGAAGCCGAAGGCCCGGTAGCGGCGCGCCCAGTGCTCCCAACTGCGTGGCGTCATCCACAGACCGTGGATCAGCACGATCGTGTCGACCCGTCCCGTCGGCGCGGTGCCCATTGGCGTACCTCCCCGGTGTGCGCGGACCCGGCGGCATACCCACCGGACGGCACCGGAACCGGCGGGGGCCGACATTTGTCCTGTCCGGGTCGCGACGTTGGTTCCGGACGCCGAGGGGCGGCGGGACTTCTGGCAGGTCCGTGCGGGTCGGACGCGCGCCGTCGGGCGGTCGTTCCGTCGCCCGGGACGGGGTCAGGCGGTGGGCGGCGGGGTGGCGAGTCGCTCGATCACCACCAGCGGTGTCCCGGGGGGCACCTCGGCGAGCAGTTGCCGCTGGGCGCTGCGGGTCAGCCGGATGCAGCCGTTGGTGACGTTCTTGCCGAGCGTGTCGTCGTTGTACCAGCTGTGCAGGCCGATGTGCGCGCCCCGCAGCCCGGTCGGCACCGCCTCCGGGTCGTCGGGTATCGCGCCGAGGGCGAAGATGTCGACGCCGCCGTAGACCGCCTCGGGGGGCGGGGTGCGGCCGAGGACGAAGGTCCGACCGAGCGGGGTGGACTGGCCCGGCATCCCGAGGCTGACCGGCCAGGAGTGGGTGGCCCGGCCGTCCCGGTACCAGGTCAGCCGGTGCGACCGGCGCTCCACCACGAGCTGGTCGCGCAGCGCGACGGTGCTCCAGCCGCCCGCCGGCAGCCAGGCGATCCGCCGGTTCGCCGACGGCAGCAGCACCGCCGTCCAGCCCGTGCGGTGCTCCACCACCGGCATCGTCACCTCCACGCCGCTGATGGTCGGGGCGAGCAGGGCCAGCGGGCGTCCGCCCGGGGCGTCGTACGCGGCGATCCGCCGCGTCGGCGACAGCCCCTCGGTCAGTGGGGTGGTGTCCTGCGGGCGGGGGTCGGCGGGGAAGCCGGTGGGCGCCGGGTCGTAGTCGACCACCGGCAGGCCGGCCGGGGCGGGTGCCGCCGCCGGCACCGACTCCTCGGGGGTCGGCTCGACCGTCGGCTCCGCGGTCGGCTCGGCGGTCGGGGCGGCCGGTGCGACGCGGGCCGGCGGCGCGGACGTCTGGTCGTGCCGCAGCGCGGAGTTGACCAGCAGCGCGAGTGCGAGCACCGCCGGTACGCCGAACGCGGCGGTCAGCCACGCGATGCCGAAGCGGGACGTCAATCGCTCAAAGAACACAGAACTACTCTAAGGGACATAAAGCCGGCAGGCTCCCGCCCGGCGGAACTGCGCCGGACGGGAGCCTGCCGGAACAGTCAGGACAGCTTGGCGCCGACGTGGATGGCGACCGCGTCGTGGGCCGGGATGTTCGCCGCGAACCAGCCGTTGGCGTCCACCGTGATCACCGGCCCGGAGCAGGAGCCGTTGGCGTGGTCACCGTGGATCACGTCGCAGTACCGGCCGGCGGGCAGCCCGGCGTAGTAGGACCGGCCGGTGATCGCCGAGCCCTCGTCGTTGATGGTCAGGTAGCCCTTGCCGGCGCGGCTGAAGGCGATGTGCTGGTAGCCGTTGTCGTACCAGTTGGCGACCGCGGCGCCCTGGGTGGCGTTGTGGAAGCCGACCATGTTGGCGACGACCCGCCAGCGGTGCTCGCACTCCCAGCCGGAGTAGCAGGTGGTGTTCAAGGTCTTGTTGTTGGCGTCCGAGGGCGGACCCTGGTCGCGGGAGCTGAAGGTGTAGCTGGACATCACGGTCGGTGCCCCGTACGGCCAGGCCAGCATGAAGGCGTTGGCCAGGGCGTAGGCGGCGCCGTTGCGGTAGGTCAGCACGTTGCCGTCGCGCTGGGTGTCGTGGTTGTCGACGAACACCTCCGCCGAGCCGCTGGGCAGGTAGCCCCACGCCTCGCCGAAGTTGCGCAGGTACGCCAGCCGCTCGTTGTTGAACATCCGGGCCAGGTCCTTGCCGTACCGGAACTCGTGCACGTCGCCGTTGCCGGTGTACTCGCCCGGGCCGATCGGCTCACCGGCGCCGTAGATGACCTCCTGCACGAGGTACGCCGAGCGGGACAGCTTGCCCTTGATGGCGGCGATGTCGCCGGCCGGCATGTGCTTGCTGGCGTCCAGCCGGAAGCCGTCCACCCCGAGGGCGAGCAGGTCGTTCAGGTACGCCGCGATCTTCGACCGGACGTAGTCGGACTCGGTCTTCAGGTCGGAGAGGTTGACCAGCTCGCAGTTCTGCACCTCGTACCGGTCGTTGTAGTTGGCGATGTCGTCGCCGCCGTTGCGGCCGCAGTGGTGGAAGTCCTGCGTCTGGTAGATGCCCGGGTAGTCGTAGTGGCTGTAGGACGAGCCGGCCCAGCCGGTGCCGGGGGTGTCCTGGCCGGACATGTGATTGATCACCGCGTCGACGATGACCTTCACGCCGGCGGCGTGGCAGGTGTTCACCATCGACTGGAACTGCGCCCGGGTGCCCTTGCGCGACTCGATCCGGTAGCTGACCGGCTGGTACGCCAGCCACCACTGGTTGCCGCGGACGTGTTCCTGGGGCGGCGAGACCTGGACGTAGCCGTAGCCCTTGGGGCCCAGCACGTTCGTGCACTCGCTGGCCACCGACGGCCAGTTCCACTCGAAGAGTTGGACGATGACGTTCCTGGCGCCGGAGGGCGCCGCGGCGGCCGGGGGAGCCGCCACGGTGGTGGGGACGAGCAGGCTGGCGAGCACGCCGAGGGCGAGGATCGCCGAGCGGCATCGACGTCGATGCATCGGTACTCCCTGGGGGTCGGGGGTGGTGGCGACGCGGGGGAGGAGTTCGCCTGACGGCTTCTTGCAGCCAGGCTGAAAATTTTCGGAAAGGTTACAAGCGTGTTGCAACAACTGTCAATGGATGGAGATGCGCCGTTGCGCTGGGCGCTACACGCGCCGCGGGCCGGGACGGTTCGACGGATCGCCCGAGAAATTCCCCACCCGCACTGATCCGTACGGGCCGGACGTCCGTACTGGATGACGGAGCAGGTCGGCCGGTGGTGGTGCCGCCGTGAGTCGCGATCGAGGAGCAGATGGCCCGGGCAAAGCAGAACCAGAAGGTGACGACCGTCCGGACCACCACCAGCAGCCGTGGTGTCCGGACCACGTCGAAGCCCGCGATGGCACTGCTGATCGGATCCGCGCTCGCCCTGATGTGGGCCGGTGTGGAGCTCAGCGGCGCCGGCGGGTCGATGTACTCGTACGGCTTCTTCTTCACCGAGTTCTTCGCCGGGGTGGTCGCCCTGGTCGCGCTGAGCCTCACCGTGATGCTGGGGCTGCTCGCCACGGACCGGCTGGTGCTGAAGATCCCGCACCGGGTGTTGCTGCAGTCCGCACACCGGGCCACCGGCGTGCTCGGCGTGGCCGGGCTGGTCTTCCACGTCATCACCAAGGTCGCCATCGGCCGGGCCGGGCCGACCGACGCCGTGGTGCCGTTCGTGGGCGGGCGGGGCCTCTACGTCGGGCTCGGCACGGTCGCCGCGTTCCTGATGGTGAGCGTGCTCTGGACCGGCATCATCCGGGTCCGCTTCGCCGGCGTCGGTCCGAAGTGGTTCTGGCGCGCGCTGCACTCCATGGCGTACGTCGCCTGGCCGTTCGCGCTGCTGCACGGCCTCAACGCCGGCCGGGCGGCGGCGTCCTGGGTGACGCTGAGCTACCTCGCCTGCGTGCTGCTGGTGGTGGCGGCGCTGATGGTGCGCCTCTCCGTCCACCTCGGCAAGCGCAGCCGGGAGCAGCACCAGGCCGCCGCGATCAACAAGGCGATGGCCGGCAGGGCGACCGACGAGGGCAAGGGCCGGAGCCTGCTCGCCGGGCTCGGCCGCCGCAGGGCCGAGGCCGAGGAGAAGGACGTCCGGGGCGGCTGGGCCGAGACCACCGTCGCCGCGTCGTGGACCACGCCCACCGGCACCGCCCGGCGTCGCGACCCCGACCGGTTCACCGTGCCGGTGGTGCCCGAGCCCGGCACGCTGCGCGAGCCCGTCCGGGGCGGCCGGTCCCGCCGCGACGTCGAGGACGTGCCGACCCCGCGCCGGGAGCGTGACCTGGAGCCGGCGGCCCGCCGCCGGGACTCCGCGCCCGTCGAGCGCCGCCGGGACGCCGACCGCCCGCGCCGCCGCGACGAGGACGTCGCCCCGGTCTCCGGCGGCCGCCGGGCCCGGTACGACGAGGAGACCGCCCCGGTCTCGGGCGGTCGCCGCGCCCGCTCCGACGAGGACGTCGCGCCGGTCTCCGGCGGCCGGCGGGCCCGGCGGGACGAGGACGTCGCCCCGGTCTCCACCGGGCGGCGGGCCCGGCTCGACGCCGAGGACGTCGCGCCGGTCTCCACCGGCCGGCGGGCCCGCCGCGACGACGAGGACCTGGCCGCGAGCTACTCCGCTCCGCCCCGGCGCCGCGAGCAGCCCGAGGAGCCGTGGGACAGCCCGCGCCGCTGGGAGAACTCGCTGCCGGTGTCGGCCGAGCCCATCTCCGCCATGCCGCGCAGCGGCGCCGGCCGGCACAGCGTCGACGACGACGTGCCGGAGGAGCCGGACTACTGGCGGCCGCCGGCCCGGTACGTCGCGGACGAGGTGCCCGTCGACGACACCCCCACGCTGGTCGACCTGGCCTCCCGGCGCGCCCTGAAGGCCACCGGCGACAGCCGCCGGCGCCGCCGGCGGGCCGACGCGGACGCGGTGGACGGGGCGTACTGGGCCGGGCTGCGGGGTGAGGCGAAGTGATGCGGACCAAGGTGCCGCCGGTGGCGTGCGTCGGCGAGCCCCGGCTCACCGCCGGGTTCGCCGAGTTCGGCCGGCTCGACCTGGTCGCGCACGAGCAGGTGCACGGCCCGATCGGCCCGATGGAACCGGCGAACCTGCTCCGGCTGGCCGAGAGCATGCAGCTCAAGGGCAAGGGGGGCGCGGGTTTCCCGTTCGCCCGCAAGCTCACGGCGGTGCTGGAGTCCTGCGAGCGGCAGGACCTGCCCGCCGTGGTGGTGGTCAACGCCAGCGAGGGCGAGCCGGCGAGCTGGAAGGACAAGGTCCTGCTCACCCGGGCGCCGCACCTGATCCTCGACGGGGCCGCGCTGGCGGCGTACGCGCTGGACGCCGAGGAGATCGTGCTCGGGGTGGCCGACGACGGGGTGGGTCGGGACTCGATCACCCAGGCCCTCCAGGAGCGCCGGATGCCGGTGCCGACCAGCATCGTCACCGTGCCGCACCGGTTCATCTCGGGCGAGGGCGGTGCGCTGGTCAACGGGATCAACGGGCTGCCGCACATCCCGCCCGGCACCAAGAAGCGCTCCAGCGACTCCGGGGTGAACAACCTGCCCACCCTGCTCTCCAACGCCGAGACGTACGCGCAGCTCGCGGTCGCCGCCCGGCTCGGCCCGTACGAGTACGCGGCGCTCGGCACCGACGACGAGCCGGGCACGGTGCTGCTCACCGTGACCGGCGCGGCGAAGCGCCCGGCCGTGGTCGAGTGCGCCGCCGGCACCCCGCTGCGGGAGATCCTCGACCTGTGCGAGGTGCCGGACTCACCGGGCATCCTGATGGGCGGCTACCACGGCAAGTGGATCACCCAGGAGGCCGCGGACCGGGCGGAGGTGTCCCGCAGGGGGCTCACCAGGGTCGGCGGCACCCTCGGCGCCGGCATCGTCGTGCCGCTGGGCAGCGACACCTGCCCGCTCGGCGAGGCCGCCCAGGTGGTCCGCTACCTCGCCGGCGAGTCCGCCGGCCAGTGCGGACCCTGCAAGATGGGGCTGCCCGACCTGGCCCGCGCCGTCGACCTGGCGGTCTCCGGCAGCGCGCCGGTGGAGGTCGTCCGGGCCGCCGCCGGCGACGTCAAGGGCCGCGGGGCGTGCAGCCACCCCGACGGTACGGCCCGGTTCGCGCTCACGGCGATGGAGGTCTTCGCCGAGGATCTGCGCCTGCACACCACCGGGGACGGCTGCGGCCGGCGGGTCAAGGGCGTGATGGGGCTGCCCGGCGCGCCCGACGCCAACCCGCAGAAGCTGACCCTCGACTGGTCCCGCTGCGACGGGCACGGGCTCTGCGCACACGTCGTGCCCGACTTCATCCGGCTGGACGCCAACGGATACCCCGCCTTCCCGTCCACCCCCGTGCCGACCTGGCTCCGGGAGGGCGCCCTGAAGGCGGTCAAGGTCTGCCCCGAGCTCGCACTGCGCCTCGCCAGGGCCGAATAGCAGCACCACCGAGAGGAGACGCGCCATGCGGTCGTACCCCAGGAGCGGGCCGGGTGGACGACCGCCCGCCGCGGGCCGGCTCGCCGCCGCCGGCGTCGTGCTGGTCGGCGCGCTGCTCGCCGCCGGCGGCTGCGCGGTCGGCCCGGACCCGGCCGGACCGCCCGCCGAGGTCGCCGTGCCGGCGGCCACCGCGTCGCCGCTGCCCGTGGCCTCCGGCCCGGCGAGTCCGTCGGCCCCGGCCCGGGTGCCGGACACGCTGCGTTTCACCGCGAAGACCCTCGACGGTACGGCGTTCTCGGCGGCCGAGCTGGCCGGCCGGCCGGTGGTGCTCTGGTTCTGGGCGCCCTGGTGCGCCACCTGCGCCAGCCAGGCGTGGACGGTGGCCGAGATCGCCCCGAAGTACCGGGACACCGTGCCGATCGTCGGGGTGGCCGGCCTGGGCGAGCAGCGGGCGATGAAGGACTTCGTCACCGAGTTCGACCTGGCCGGCACGCCGCAGCTCGACGACCGGGCCGGGGCGCTGTGGCGCCGCTTCGAGGTGGTCGAGCAGAGCACCTTCCTGGTGATCGACCGGGACGGGAAGGTCGTGCACCAGGGCTTCCTGGACGGTGAGGACCTGACCCGCCGGGTCGCCGCGCTGGCCGGCTGATGGAGACGCCGCTGCTGCTCGCGCTGACCGCCGGCATGCTCGGGGCGGTCAATCCGTGCGGCTTCGCGATGCTGCCGGCGTACCTGTCGCTGCTGGTCGCCGGCGCGGGCGACGGGCGCGGTCCGGTCCGCCGGGCGCTCACCGCCGCCACCGGCCTGACCTGCGGGTACGTCGTGGTGTTCGGCGCCTTTGGGCTGGCCGTGGCGCCGCTGGCCGGTTGGCTGCGCCCCCGGCTGCCCTGGCTCACGGTGACGCTCGGGCTGGGCCTGCTGGCCCTCGGCTGCTGGCTGCTCGCCGGCCGCCGGCTGCCCGCCCCGGGCGCGGGCGTCGGCCGGGCACCCCGGCTCACCCGCTCCTGGGCGTCCATGGCGCTGTTCGGGATGGCGTACGCGCTGGCCTCGCTGACCTGCACCATCGCCCCGTTCCTGGCGATCGTGGTGACCAGCCTCCAGGCCGGCTCCACGCTGCACGGGCTGGCGCTCTTCGTCGCGTACGCGGTCGGGATGGGGCTGGTGGCCACGGTGGCCGCGCTCGGCGTGGCGCTCCTGCGCGGCGCGGTGGTGGCCCGGCTGCGCGCCGCCGGCGCCTGGGTGCCCCGGCTCAGCGGGCTGGTGCTGCTCCTCGCCGGGAGCTACGTCGCCTGGTACGGCTGGTACGAGGTCCGGCTGGCGCAGGGCCGGCGCGACGCGTTCGGTGATCCGGTGGTGGTGGGCGCGGCGCGGGTCCAGCGGGCGCTGGTCAGCGCGCTGGACGCGGTCGGCCCGGCGGTGCTCGCGGCGCTGCTGGTCGGTCTGCTCGCGGCGGCGGTGCTGTCCCGCCGCCGCGCCCGCCCCGGGGTGGCGTCGTCGGTGCCCGCCGCCGCGCCGGTCGCGGAAGACGGACGGCGGGGACCGGGAGACCCGATCCCCGCCGACGCTCAGGGGGTCAGCGGACCGGCGTGAGCCGGTCGGTGCCGAGCCGGTCGCGGAGCACCTCGGGCAGCAGCACCGAGCCGTCGGGCTGCTGGAACTGCTCCAGGATGGCCGGGAAGAGCCGGCTGGTGGCCAGCGCCGACCCGTTGAGGGTGTGCACGAAGCGGGTCTGCTTGCCGCCCGGCTCGCGGTAGCGGATGGCCGCCCGGCGGGCCTGGTAGTCGCCGGCCCAGGAGACCGACGACACCTCCTTGTACTTGCCGGTGCTCGGCATCCAGACCTCGATGTCGAGGGTCTTCTTCATCGCCGCGCTGGCGTCACCGGCCGAGAGCAGGCTGCGCTGGTAGTGCAGGCCCAGCTTCTCGACCAGGCTCTCGGCGTGGGTGAGCATCTCCTCCAGCGCCGTATCGGCCTGCTCCGGCAGGCAGAACTGGAAGATCTCCACCTTGTTGAACTGGTGGCCCCGCACGGTGCCGCGCTCGTCGGAGTGCGAGCCGGCGGCCTCGCGCCGGTAGCACGGGGTGTAGGCGAAGGCCTTCAACGGCAGCTTCCCGGTGTCCAGGATCTCGTCCTGGTACGCCCCGAGGATCGCCGTCTCCGAGGTGGGCAGCAGGAACTGCCCGCGCGGGGCCGACTCCCGGTCCAGGTGGTAGACGTCGTCGTAGAACTTGGGGAACTGGCCGGCGGCGAAGCCGGCGGTGTCCAGCAGCAGGTGCGGCGGGAGCAGGAACTCGTAGCCGGCCTTGACGTGCTCGTCGATGAACCAGCTGATCAGCGCCCACTCCAGCCGGGCGCCGATGCCGGTGTACATCCAGAAGCCGGAACCGCCGAGCTTGACCCCGCGCTCGTGGTCGACCAGGCCCAGCATCCGGCTCAGCTCGATGTGGTCGCGGACCTTCTCGATGGCCGGCGGCGCGCCGTAGGTCTTCACCACCCGGTTGGCTTCCTTGCCGCCGGGCAGCACGTCGTCGGCGGGCAGGTTGGGCAGCTCGCTCATCGTGCCGCGCAGCCGGGCCTGCACCTCGTCCAGCTCGGACTCCAGCTCCGCGAGCTGCTTGCGCCCGGACTCCGGCGCGGAGACCTCCGGCTCGGCGCCGGCACGCTTCGCCGCCGCGTACGCCCGCGCCTCCGCCTTGCGGCGCTGCCGCTCGCCGTCGATCTCGCTGATCAGCGCGCGGCGTTCCTGGTCGAGCCGCTGGATCTCGTCCAGGACCCGGTTGACCTCGGCGGGATCCAGTCGCTTCGCCAGCGCGGTCGCCACCGCCTCGCGATCCTTCCGGATCAACTCCATGTCGAGCATGCTGCTCCGTACGCCTCCGTCCGGGATGTCAGGTGAGACCCCCAGATGCTACCGTCGCGCCCTCCCGCCCCCGGTACGGCCCGACGAGCCGCCGCTGCCGGGTCCGGTCCGGCGTCGTTCCTTACGGCGCGGTCTCCACCCCGCCCCGTCTCGCCCCGCACGGTGGCCGGGCGCCTCCTCACCCATCGTCACGGCGACCGACGAGGGCGCTGGCGTCACTGTCGGTGATGCCCGCCGAGGCGCTGCGCCCGCACCGCCGCCCCGGGATCCGCCCGCACCTGCCTGACCAGCGCTGACCCGCCACGCCGGTCGTCCGGCCGGGCACCCCCTTCCGACGCTTTGCTCTGCTGCCGCGGAGGCAACAGCAACGATCCGTGACTGTCGCCGTCGGGGCAGCAGAGCAAAGCGTGCGAGCAGGGTGGGTGGGGGTCGGGGAGGCGGCTACCGTGCGTGAGGGCCGGGTCGCCGCAGCAGTCGGGGCGACGGCGGGCACTACCGCGCCGACGGTGGTGCGGCCGGAGTTTCGGTCAGAGTCGGATCGGCATCAGGATCGAGAAGGCGTCCTCGTCGTCGAGGCGGCGGATGGCCAGCGGGGCGATCGGGCCGTCCAACTCCAGCACCAGCTGCGGACCGCCCGCGGCGTCCAGCGCGTCGAGAAGGTAGTCGCCGTTCACGCCGACCCGCAGCTCCCCGGAGTCCGCGGTGAGGTCGTCCGGGCCGAGCAGGCGCAGCCCGTCGGACTCGTCGAGGCCGAGCACGGTCACCGCCAGCGGCACGCCGTCGTGGTCGCGGGTGACGGTGGGCGCGTCGCCGTCGCGCAGCGCCGCGCGCAGGGCGGGCACGTCCACCGGGATCCGCCGGGCGGGGGCGTCGCCGGCCGCCCGGTGCAGCAGCCGGCGGTAGTCGGGAAAGTCGTACGGCAGGGCGGTCGCGGTGACCGCGCGGCCCGCCACGGAGACCGTCACGTCGGGGCCGGCCAGGGTCAGGTGCGCCTCGGGGGTCACCCCGGCGCCGGTGTCCAGCAGGGCGCGGACCTCGTCCACCGCGTCGACCGGGAGCAGGGCGCGCACCGCGGGGCCGTCCACCCTGCCGGGGGTACGCGCCAGCGCCAGGCGGTGCCGGTCGGTGGCGACCAGCCGTACGCCGTCGGCCTCCACGTCGAGCAGCACGCCGGAGAGCACCGGCAGCTCCGGGTCGGCGCCGACGGCGAAGCGGACGGCGTCGACGGCGGCGGCCAGGTCGACGCGGGACAGCACGATACGGGTGGTCATCGGGGTCTCCTCGGGATCGAGCAGGACGCGGATCCGGGAGAGTTCCCTGCGGGCGTCGGCGAGGCCGTCCTCCAGCCGGCGCAGGTGCGCGTCGAGCAGCCGCCCGACCACCGCCGGCTCGGCCCGGTGGCGCAGCGCCTCGGCGATGCCCGCCACCGGCATGCCGACCCGGCGCAGGCCGGCGACCAGCCGGGCCGGGGCCACCTGTTCGTCGGTGTACCACCGGTAGCCGGTCACCGGGTCCACCCGCGCCGGGGCCAGCACCCCGCAGCGGTCGTAGAACCGCAGGGCGCTGACCGTCAGGCCGCTGGCCCGGGCCAGCTCGCCGATGCTGCGCAGCTCGTTCTCCACGACGGAGATCCTGTCGCCTCAACCAGGTCGAGGGTCAAGCGGCGGGGCGGCCGGCGCTCACCTCGGCGCGTCCAGCACCCGGAAGGTGATGCCGGCCTTGACCAGCCGGTCCAGCAGCGCGTCGCCCATCGCGGTCACCGGGGTGACCTGCCCGGCGGTGGCCGGCAGGTCGTCGCAGGCCAGGCAGAGCGCCGACTCGGCGAGCATCTTCGCCGTCTCGTCGTAGCCGGGGTCGCCGCCGGAGACCTCGGTCAGCACCCGCCGGCCCCCGCCGGAGCCGAGGAAGCGCACCCGGAACCAGGACTTCGCCCGCTGCTCGGCGGTCGGCCCCTGGCCGGAGGCGAGCCGGCCGAGCAGCCAACGCCGGGTCGGCGGCAGCTTCACCAGCCCGATCAGGCCGGCGAACCCGACCCCACTGACCAGCACCGTGGGCAGGCGCTTCACCGCGGCGAAGTGCCGGTACCGGAAGTCCGGGCCGTACTCCGGGCGGGCCGCCGCGGACCGGCGGACCACCTGCGGGTCGATGGTGGGCAGCGGCACCGCCCACATGCCGATCTCCTTCGACCGGCCCACCCGGCCCGGCACCGCGCGGACCCGCCGACCCTCGGGCCGGGGCTCGACGGCCTTGCGCTCCTTCGCCGCCCGGTTCGTCTCGCCGGTGCGGGAGAACGCGGTCAGCGCCGAGTGGTACGTGCCGGCGGAGAACCGCGCGCCCGCCCGGACGAAGCCGTCCACCGTGATCGGCGCGTCCGACGGGAGCTGCTTCACCGTGTACCAGGCGCCCAGGTCGTGCGGGATCGAGTCGAAGCCGCAGGCGTGCACCAGCCGCGCCCCGGTGCGCACCGCCTCGGCGTGGTGCCGCACGTACATCCGGTCGACGAACTCCGGCTCGCCGGTGATGTCCAGGTAGTCGGTGCCGGCGGCGGCGCACGCGGCCACCAATGGCTCCCCGTGGTGGACGAACGGGCCGACGGTGCTGGCCACCACCCGGGCGCTCTCGGCGATCGCCCGCAGCGAGGCGGCGTCGGTGACGTCGGCGGTGAGCAGCGGCAGCTCCGCCAGCGCCGCGTCGATGTCGGCCAGCCGGTCGCGGACCGCCGCCAGCTTGGCCGGGTTGCGGCCGGCGAGGGCCCAGCGCAGCCCGGCGGGGGCGTGCCGGGCCAGGTACTCGGCGGTCAGGCCACCGGTGAAGCCGGTCGCACCGAACAGGACGAGGTCGTACGGGCGGTCGTCACGCATCCGCCGAGTCTGCCATCCGGGACGGCTTTTTCACCCCTCCGGTGTGAACACGGTCCGGACGCAGCCGTCGGCCCGGTCCCGGAACAACGCGTACCCGGCCGGGCCCTGCTCGAGCGGGAACCGGTGGGTGGCCAGGTGTTCCGTGCGCAGCTCGTCGCGGGCCATCCGGTCCAGCAGCATGGGAATCCACCGCTGCCCGTGCTGGCGGGCGCTGCGCAGGGTGAGCCCCTTGTTCATCACCGCGCCGAGCGGGAAGGTGTGGACGAAGCCGGTGAAGGTGCCCGAGACGAAGACGGTGCCGCCCTTGCGGCAGGCGTGCACCGCCTCCCGCACCGCGAGCGGGTCCTCACCGTCGCCCCGGTGGCCGGTGAGCCGGGCGGCCAGCGACCCGGGCGTCCCGCCGCCGTCGGCCGCGCCGACCGCCTCCACGCAGACGTCCGGGCCGCGCCCGCCACTGAGTTCGCGCAGCTCCGCGGGGACGTCGGTCAGGTCGTAGTTGAGCGTCTCCGCGCCGGTGTGCCGCTCGGCCATCTGCAGCCGCTCCGGATGCCGGTCGATCACGATCACCCGGTCCGCGCCGAGCAGCGTCGCCGCCTGCGCGGTCAACTGGCCCACCGCGCCCGCACCCCACACCGCGACGACGTCGCCGGGGCCCACCTCGCCCAGCTCCGCACCCATCCAGCCGGCCGGGGCCGCGTCCGAGGCGAAGACGGCCCGGTCGTCGCTGACCGGGTCGGGCACGGTGAACGCGCCGACGTCGGCGTACGGCACCCGGACGTACTCGGCGTGGCTGCCGGCGAAGCCGCCCAGCGCCCCGGGCTGGCCGTAGCAGCCGGCGGTGGGCTGACCCCACGCCGACTCGGTGACGGCCGGGGCGGTGCCGGAGTTGTCGCAGCAGGAGTGCAGCCCCTGCCGGCAGTACCAGCAGCTGCCGCAGGCCACCGCCGCGCTGACCACCACCCGGTCGCCGACCCGGTGCCGGCGCACCTCCGGGCCGATCTCGGCCACCTCGCCGACGAACTCGTGCCCCAGCACGTCCCCGGCGGCGACGAAGGGCAGCCGGCCGCCCAGCAGCGGCAGGTCCGCCCCACAGGTGGCGCTGCGCCGGACCCGGACGATCATGTCGTGCGCGTTGCGCAGCTCCGGGTCGGGCACCTGGCGTACCGCCAGCGAGTCGACGCCCTCCCAGCAGAGCGCCCTCACCCCGGCACCGCCGGCCGGTCCACCGCCGAGCGGTCCCCGCTCAGCACCTCGCCGGTCTCGGTGAGCTGCTTGACCCGGCGCAGCACGTCCCGCAGGAACAGGCCCGGGTCGTCACCGACCAGGTGCGCCGCCATTCCGGGCAGGGTCGCCACCCCGCCGAGCGGCCGGGCGGCCAGCTCGCTGCCGCGCCCGCCGGGGGCCGGGCGCACGCGCAGCTCCACCGCGCCGTCCAGCGGGCGCAGCGGCTCCGGCCACCGTCCGCCGGGCAGCACCGACGCGGGCGGGCGGTCCACCGTCACCACCTGCCAGCGGCCGGGTCGCGGGTCGGCCCCGGCCGCGCGGGGCCAGCGCCCCCGCCGGGGTACGACCAGCGCACGAAGTGCCACCCCGCCGGCGACCGCCGCGAGGGTGAGCCCGCCGAGGACCCGCCGTCCCATCCGTACCACCTGTCCCTCCGGTCTCCGGGCCGGTTGCGGTACGGGCGACCGGTCACGCGCGGCCGGTCGCCCGCGTACGCCGATGGTCGGTCCGGCCCGGGTGAGCTGTGCTCCCCCCGAAGGGGTGAACCCGTCCCGGCCGGGTAAGCGCCGCCGACCGGGGGAGGAACGCGTCGACGGGGGTGGGTGCATGCCGAAGCCGCAGGTCAGCAGCAACGGGATCGCCGAGGCGTCCGCCGGCCCGCCGCCGCTGCTCGCCTCCCGGCTGACCCCGCCCGCGCTGCCCGAGCCGCTGCTGCTGCGGCCCCGGCTGACCGCACGGCTGGACGCCGGCACCGCCGGACCGGTCACCCTGGTCCGCGCCCCGGCCGGCTGGGGCAAGACCACCCTGCTCGCCACCTGGGCGCGCGGCGCGCCCGAGCCCGGGCCGGCGTGGGTCCAGGTGGAGGAGGGGGACACCGGGGAGCGGCTCTGGGCGTACCTGGCGGCGGCGCTGCGCGGGGTGGGGGAGGCGGAGGAGGAACCGGCCGTACCGGTGGCCCCGCCCCGCCCCGACCAGTTGGAGCTGCTCGCCGCCGCCCTGGCCGCCCGGGACCGGCCGCTGCTGCTGGTCCTGGACGACCTGCACCGGGTCACCGACCCGGCCGCGTTGACCGGGTTGGAGTTCCTGCTGCGGCACACCGACGGACGGCTGCGCCTGGTCGCCGGGGCCCGCACCGAGCTGCCGCTGGCCCTGCACCGGCTGCGGCTGGCCGGCGAGCTGACCGAGCTCGGCCCCGAGGAACTCGCCTTCACCGACGACGAGGTCGCCGACCTGCTGGTCGCGCACGGCGCGCCGCTGCCCGCGACGGCGGTCGCCCGGCTCCGGGAGCGGACCGGCGGCTGGCCGGCCGGACTGCGGTTCGCCGCGCTGGCGGCCCGGGACCGTCCCGACCCGCAACGGTGGGCCGAGCGATTCGGCGGCGACCAGCCGGACGTCGCCGCGTACCTGCGGGCGGAGGTGCTGTCCGGGCTGACGCCGGCGGCGCGGGACCTGCTGCTGCGGGCGGCGGTCGCGCCGGCGGTCCGCGCCGACCTCGCCGACGCGCTGACCGGCCGGGGCGACGGTGGGCAGGTGCTGGCCGGGCTGGCCCGCGACGGCGGCTTCCTGCACCGCGACGACAGCGACCCGCCCTGGTACCGGGCCCACCCGCTGCTGGCCGACCTGCTCCGCGAGGAACTCGACGGGCTGGGCGACGACGAGCGGCGTGACCTGCACCTGCGGGCCGCGGGCTGGTACGCCGGCCACGACCGGCCCGCCGAGGCGTTGCGGCACGCGCTGGCCGCAAAGGAGTGGGAGCGGGCCAGCGAGCTGCTGCTCAGCGGCTGGCCGGAGCTGGTCCCGTACGACCGGGAGGCCGCCGCCGGCCCGCCGCCACCGGCGCCGCCGGCCGAGGCGGTGCGCCGGGACCCGGAGCTGGCCCTGGCCGGCGCGGCCGAACGCGCGTACGCGGGGGACAGCGCGACCGCCGCCGCCCGGCTGCGCGAGGCCGTGGCGGCGGCCCGGTCACTGCCCGCGCCGCGCCGGGACCGGTTCCGCCGGCTGGCCACCGCGCTGGAACTCACCCTGGCCCGGCTCGCCGGCGACCACCGGGAGGTACGCGACGCCGCCGCCCGGCTGCTCGCCACCCGCGACCCGGCGCAGGTGGAGAGCCCGGACACCGACGACCCGCGGACCGGCGAGGACGCCGACCTGCGGGCGGTGGCCGGCACCGCGCTCGGCCTGGTCGACCTCGCCGAGGGTGACCTGCGGGCGGCCTCGGCGACCTTCGGCGCGGCGCTCGACGCCGCCCGACGGGCCGGCCGGCCGCGCACCGAGCTGGTCTGCGCGACGCGGTGCGCGCTGCTGCACGCACTGGCCGGGGAGCTGCGGGCGGCGGAGCGGACCGCCCGGGCGGCGCTGGAGATGCCGTCCTGCCAGGGATGGTCGAGCCGGGCCGAGTGCGCCCACGCCCACCTGGCGCTGGCCCTGGTGGCGCTGCACCGCGACCAGCCCGAGGAGGCCACCGCGCACCTGGCGCTCACCGGCGCGGCCGGCGGGGACGCGACGGTCGCCGCCGCGGCGGCGCTGTGCCGGGGCGCGTTGCTGCACGACGCGGCGGAGCCGGCGGCGGCGACCCAGTTGGTCGCCCGGGCCCGGGAGGAGCTGGCGTCCCGGTCCGCCGCCGGGGATCTCGCCGACCGGCTGCTCGCCGAGGAGGCGGACCTGCGCAGCGAGCAGGGCGACGTGGACACCGCGCGCGGGCTGCTCGCCGACCGGGCGCGGGCACCCGAACCGGCGCCGGTGCTGGCCCTGGCCCTGGCCCGGGTGGAGCTGCGCGCCGGTGACGTGCGGGCGGCCGGTTACGCGCTGCCGGACTGGGACGCCCCGGCCGCCGGGGACTGGCCGCTGCCGGTACGCCTCGCCTCGGGCGTGCTGGAGGCGGTGCTCGCCCGCCGGGGCGGCGACGACCGGCGCGCCGGTCGGCTGCTGGAACGGGTGCTCGACCTGGCCGGCCCGGAGGGCTACCGGCGGGTGTTCACCAGGGCGGAGCCGGCGGTGCGCGACCTGCTCGCCGCCCACCTCGACTCCGGCACGGCGCACTGGCCGACGGTGAGCGACCTGGTCCGGGGCGCCGACGAGCCCGCCGACCGGGGATCCGCCGGCGCGGAGCGGGCACTGGACGAGCCGCTGACCGAGCGGGAGCTGACCATCCTGCGCTACCTGCAGAGCATCCTGTCCAACGTGGAGATCGCCAGCGAACTGTCGGTGTCGGTCAACACCGTCAAGACGCACGTGCGCAACATCTACCGCAAGCTCGACGCGACCCGCCGACGGGAGGCCGTGCGGCGGGCCCGCGAGCTGCGGCTGATCTGAGGAGGCGCGGGGCCGATCGCCGCCGGGCGGTGCGATCCCGGCGGTGGTCCGGCGCGGCGTGGTCAGCTGCCGGCCGCCGCGTCCACGGCGGCGAGCAGCTCCGGCAGGTCGTGCCCGCCCTCGTGCCGGACCTCGTTGACGAACAGGGTGGGGGTGCCGTTGACCCCGCTGCGGATCCCGCCGACGAAGTCCCGGCGTACCCGGTCGGAATACGCCTGCCGCTCGACCTCGGCGCCCACCTCCTCGGGTGGCAGTCCGAGCTGTTCGACGCCGAGGGACAGGTGCACCGGGTCCAACTGGTCCTGGTGCTCGTAGAGCCAGTCGTGCATCTCCCAGAACCTGCCGCGCCGGGCGGCCGCCTCGGCGACCTCCGCCGCGCTCTCCGCGTACGGGTGGACGTTGGCGATCGGGAAGTGCCGGTAGACCAGCCGGACGGTGGCGGTGCGCTGGCGCAGCACCTCGGCGAGGTTCGGGTACGCCGCGCCGCAGAAGCGGCACTGGAAGTCCCCGTACTCGACGATCGTGACCGGTGCGTCCACCGGCCCCCGGACGTGGTCGGTCCCGTCCACCGGCGTGCGCAGCCGGGCGGTGACCTGGAGCGGCGTCGTCATCGGGTCACCACCCGCCGATCGGAGACGAGTTGCTCCAGCGCGTCGAGGATGCCATCGGCGCCCGGATTCACCTCCGGCGGCGAGAGGTGGCTCCAGGCCACCGTCTGATCCGGGTCGAGCACCACCAGCGCCCGCGCGGACTCCCCGTGCGGGGTGTACGCGCCGTACCGGCGGGACACCTCGCCCTTGGGCTCGAAGTCGGCCAGCAACGGGAAGGTGATCCCCCTGGCCTCGGCGAAGGCCTGGTGCGACCAGATGCTGTCGACGGAGAGGCCGAGCAGCACCGCGTCGTACCGCTCGAACTCCGGCATCGCGGCCTGGTACAGCGCCATCTGGTCACCGCAGACCGGGGTCCAGTCGGCGGGGTAGAAGGCGAGGACCACCGGCCGGCCGCGGAACTGCCCGGGGCCCGTACGCCGCCCGTCCGGGGTGGCCGGCAGGGTGAAGTCGGGCGCCGGGCTCCCGGGTGTGATCAGCCCGTCGGAATCAGTCATGACTCCCACGTTGCCCGCCGGCCGGGTGAAGTCGGTTCACCCGGGCCGGGTGGTCTCAGCCGCCCACCGTGACGTGGTTGTGGACCTCCCGGATGCCGGGGGCGGACCAGACGATCCGCTCCACCTCGTCGCGCTCGGGCACGGAGTGCACCAGGCCGTCGATGACCACGGTGTCGCCGTACACCCGGACGCTGATCCGGTCCGGCTCGGTGGCGCCGCTGCGGGCGAGCGCGTCGACGATCCGGTCGGGCAGCTCGTCGCCGGTCGGCGGGGTGGACGGCCGGACGGTGATGCCGTTGCTGACCCCGCGTACGCCGGTGAGCCGGCCGACCACCCGCTCGGCGGCCCGGCGCTGGTACTCCCACTCGACCCGGCCGCGCAGCGTCACCCACGCGCCGGCGACGGTCACCTCCAGGTCCTCCACCGGCACGAAGGCGTCCCACTCCAGGGCCCGCTCGGCCGCCCCGGCGATCTCCGTGTCGGTGCGCTCGGCCGACGGGGTGATCCGCACGGCCAGGTCGTTGGCGACGGCCCGGACCCGGGCCACCCGGTGCGCGGCCCGCTCGGCGGCCCACTTCGCGGCGTAGCTGTCCACCCGTCCGGTCAGCGTCACCACCCCCTCGGCGACGGTGACCCCCACCTCGGCCGGGCTCACCCGGGGCTCCCAGGTCAGCTCGTCGAGCACGTCGGTCTGGATGTCCTGGTCGGTACGCGTGACGATGGTCGCGCTGGCCATGCGCTCACTCCTCCCGGGATCGGGACACGGGGCGGGCGCACAGCCCGCCGAACCGCGATCCTGCCGGCACACCGGGTGAGCCCCCCTCACCCGCACCGGGTGACCGGCTGCCCGCCCGGGCATCGACAACCCGGGGTGGGCTCGGGCACGATCTGGCGGTCGGCGAGGGGCGGGGGCGATGGACGGGGTGCGCCGGGCGGGGCGGGCGCTGTGGCGGGTGGCCCGGCACGAGTGGACCGTCGTGGTGCTCGCGTCACTGCCGCTGGCCGCCGCGCTGACCTGGCCGACGCTGCGCGACCCGGCCGGCACCCTCCCGCAGGACACCGGCGATCCGACCCTGCAGGCGTGGCAGGTCGCCTGGGGCGGGCACGCGCTGCGCACCGACCCGGCCCGCCTCTGGCACTCGAACACGTTCTTCCCCGAGCCGTACACCTACGCCTACTCCGACACCCTGCTGGGCTTCGCCCCGTTCGCCCTGGTCGGCGAGGGACCGGTGGCCGCCGTCGTCCGCTACAACCTGCTCTACGTGCTGGTGCACGCGCTCGCCTTCGTCGGGGCGTACGCGCTGTCGCGGCAGTTGGGTGCCGGGCGGGCGGGGGCGGCGGTGGCCGGGGCGTCGTTCGCGTACGCGCCGTGGAAGCTGGCCCAGGCCGGGCACCTGCACGTGCTCAGCATCGGCGGGGTGGCCCTCGCGCTGGCCATGCTGGCCCGGGGCCACGGCTGGTCGCTGCGCCACGGGTACCGGCCCGACCGGGTCCGTCCCGGCTGGGCGGGAGCCGGCTGGGCGGTCGCCGCCTGGCAGGTCACCCTGGGCTTCGGCATCGGCCTGCCGTTCGCGTACGTCCTGGGTCTGCTCGGCCTCGCCGTCGCCGGGGCGTACGGCGTCACCTGGTGGCGGCGCCGGTCCCGGCCGACGGTTTCGCGCGGCCTGTTCCTGGCCGACCTGGCCGGGGTCACCGGGTTCGCCGGGGTGAGCCTGCTGATGGCGGCGCCGTACCTGGAGGTGGTGGCCCGCCATCCGGCCGGCCGGCGGACGGCCGCGCAGGTGGCGATGTTCTCCCCGCCGGCCCGTGGTTTCCTGACCGCGCCGCCGGAGTCGTGGCTGTGGGGCGAGCGGCACGGCGCGGCGCGGGCGGCGCTCGGCTTCCCGGGGGAGATGACCCTGCTGCCCGGCATGGTGCTGATCGCGCTGGCGGTGGCCGGGCTGGCCTTCTCGGCCTGGCGGGTGTGGCAGCGGGTCGCGTTGGCCGCCGGGGTGCTGGTCAGCCTCGCCCTCGCGGCGGGGACCAGTTTCGGCGGTGACGGCGACCCGGGCTACCTCACCCTGATGCGGCACCTGCCGGGCTGGGACGCCCTGCGCACCCCGGGCCGGCTGGTGCTCTGGACGACGCTGCTGCTGGGCGTGCTGGCCGCCGGGGCGCTGACGGTCCGGGAGCGGCCGCCGGCCAGGGCCGGTCGCGGGGACTGGTGTCGGTGGGCGCGGGTGGCGCTGGCGCTCCCGGCGCTGCTGGTGCTGGCCGAGGGGGTGAACCGGACCCCGCACGTGCCGGTGCCGGCGCAGCCGGTGGCGTTGCGCGGCGTCGCGGGCCCGGTGCTGGTGCTGCCGCTGGGCGGCATCCGCGACTACCACGTGATGCTCTGGTCGACCGACGGCTTCCCGTCCACGGTGAACGGGCTGGCCTCGTTCACTCCGGACAGTCAGCAGCGGATCCGGGCGGCCGGCGAGGGTTTCCCGGACGCCGGGTCGGTGGCGTACCTGCGGGCGGCCGGGGTGCGCACGGTGGTGCTGCTGCCCCGGTACGCGACCAGCACGCCGTGGCAGGGCGCGGCGGCCCGTCCGGTCGAGGGGCTGGGGATCCACCGCGAGCGGGTCGGCGACGCGGTGGTCTACCACCTCGACCGGGCGAGCTGACTGGGAGCGCTTCCACAGAGCCGCCAGCGTCGGCTTCCTCGGCAGCTCGAGCGGCAGCACCGGCGTACCCGCGGTCACCTGCACCAGCCGCTGACCGGCCGGCGCGAGCGACCGTGCAGTGCGACGTGGCGGTGTCCGGAGTCCCGGACACCGCCACGTCGTTCTGATCCAGCCGGGCAGTCCCCGGCGTGCCGTCGCCTCAGCCGTCGAGGCCGACCGGCGAGTTCGGCCGGTCCACATCGACGAACTCGATGTCGTCGACGGCCCGACCGTCCCGGCTGCCGGCGGCCCGCGCGGCGGTCCCGGCGGCCCAACCGATGGCGGCCCCGACCAGCGCCGCGCTGATCAGCAGCGTCCACGGCAGGGCCGGACGGCGCCCGGCGAGCGCGTCGAAGGCGAGCGTGGCCCGACGCCGGGCCTCGTCCGCCGCCGAGCCCACCAGGTCACCGGCGTCGGAAAGGTGGGTGCCGCCGCGGACCGACCGCGCCGTGTCCCGCACGCTGTCACCGGCGGAACCGACCGCCGAGACCAGCTGCTGCCAGGCCTGGTCGGTGATCCGCTCCGGCTTGCTGCGGCGCTCCAGCAGGTTGCTGCCGAACATGGGTACCTCCTCGGGGTGCCGAAGTCTGCGGCCACTTCGGACGTCGACGTCTGCGGCGCGTCACGGTCGCCTGTCCCGCCAGTGCCCATCCGGGACGCGCCGCAAACCCGGTTCGGACCCTCAGCGGACCATGACCACCGCGACGCCGCGGGCGAAATCGTCGTCGTCGTCATCGTCGTCGTCCCCGCCGCCGCCGAAGCCGCAGGCCAGTACGAGAGCGAGCAGCGCACCGACACCGGCCAGGCCGAGCAGTCTCTTGAGCATCGATCGTTCCTTCCGTCGTGGTGGAACCCTCGCCCGCCGACCCTATGCGGGTGGGGCAACTCTGGGGGATCGGCGCGCGCACCGGGGCTCGCCGGGCGGGCCGGGTACGGAATTGACTGGACGGGGCTCGCTACCCTGGGTCGGTTGGAGCGGCCGAACCCGGTCGCTCGTTGGGATGAACGGGACCAGGAAAAAACTCGGGGAAGAAGGGTCCGGTCCCTCCGGATCCGCGAATTGCTCATCCCGGGGGGTGGCGACCGAGGCCGTCGGAGGAATACTCTCGGTCGCGGCCCGCGTACTGATGAGGCGCCCGTGGACGGGCGAGTGGAGGTGCTCGCGTGAGCCTGTCGATCGTGAAGTCGGTTCTGCCTGGTGGTGTCATGGAGATCGCTCCGCGAGGGGAGATCGACGTCGACACCGCGTACGAGGTGCGTGAGGCGATCGCCGAGGTGCTCGCGAAGGGCCGTCCGTCCCGGATCGAGCTGAACATGCGACTCGTCACCTTCATCGACTCCGTCGGTATCAGCGCGATGGTCGCCGGGTTCCAGACGGCCGAGGTCAGCGGCGTCAAGCTGGTGGTCACCGAGCCCAGCCGGTTCGTCCACCGGCAGCTCTGGGTCACCGGTCTGCTCGGCCTCTTCGGCGCGCCGGAGCCCTACTTCGCCGGCGCCGCGGCCCCGACCCCCGAGGTCCTCCCCGGCGCCTGACGCCGGCCTGGTGATCCACTCCATGTCGCCGATGTGGCGGTGAGCCGCGCCCGCGGACCGCGCCACGTCGCCGGACCGGCGGTCGGCCACCGTCATCTGCACCTGGCCGAAGCCGGCCAGGGTGCCTCGGCGCACGCCGCGCAGCCGCCCGTGCGGCAGGTCCGGGGCGTTGACGTTGAGCACGCTCTCCACCGGCCCGGCGGTCAGCCGGGGCAGCAGGTCCAGCGCCACCCGCGCGGCGGTGTCCCAGTGCCGCTCCGCGTCACGTACCCGAGCGGTGTCCCAGTGCCGCTCCGCGTCACGTACCCGGGCGGCGGCGGAGACCGCGGCGCCGCCGCTGACGGCGGTGGCCTCGCATGCCGCCTGCGATTGCCAGCCCGGCCGTCGTACGGGACGATCGGGCGACCGACGAGGGGTGGAGGGCGGAGTGGTCCGGCGGGAGTCGTTCAGCTACACGGTGCAGGCGCGCTGCTCACGGGCGGACGCGGTGGCGCTGTTGAGCGATCCGGCCCGGCAGGGGGAGCTGCATCCGCTGATCGTCCGGGTGCGCCAGCTGCCGACCCGTCCGGGCGCGCGGGCCAGCTACGCCATCACCGACCGGCTGGAGCTGGGGCCGCTGCGGTTCCCGGTCACCTACCAGGCCGACGTGCTGGTGGTCACCGACGACGAGATCGTCACGGTGGCCCGGCAGCAGCCCGGCACGACGGTGCGCAACCACACCCGGCTCCAGGAGGAGGGCGACGTGCTGCGGATCGACGTGGAGATCACCCTCTCCGCGCCGGCGCCGCTGTTCGGGTACGCGTTCCGGCAGGCCCGTGCCGCGCACCTGGGCCTGGCCAGCCGCCTCGGCGCGGTGCTGGACCGGGAAGCCGACGGCGGCCCGGTCCCGAACTGACGCCCCCGTCAACTCAGCGGCGGCCGACGGGTGTCGCCGCCGTCCGGCGGGGCGGCGGGACGGCCCGGCGGTTGCGGCCCCACGGCTTCCAGGTGGAGATCACGGTCATGGTGACCAGCAGGCCGGTGGAGACGGCCGGGGCGACCACCACGTCGATGCGCTGGTGTGCGGTGGCGTCCGGTCCGGCGGCGGCGCGCAGGTTCGGCGTCAGCGCGAACAGCACCAGGCCGATCATCACCGTGGTGAGCACCAGCTTGACCACCACCCAGCGCCAGCGCAGGAGCCCCCAGGGGGTCAGCAGCGCGCTGGTCACGCCGACCACCCAGACCAGCACGCTCAGCGGCGCGAAGAGCCACGTCGCCACCAGCGCCGCCGCCGGGTAGACCACGCCCGGGTCGGCACCGCGCAGCCCGGCGATGCCGAGGGTGAGCAGCACGAGGTCCGCGCCGAGCCAGCCCAGCGCGGTCACCAGGTGCAGGGTGAGCAGGGTCTTGCGGCCGTCGGGGGAGAGTCGGGTCATGCCTCGATGCTCGCCCGGCCGTTGCGCTGCGTCGTGGGCCGGGCGACGACATCCCGGGTACGTCGGCGCGCGTACGGCGGGGCCCGTCCGCCTCGGACGGGCCCCGCCGCCGGTCGGTCAGTAGACCGACAGGTGCACGTGGTTGGTGTGGTCGCTGGACGGGTCCCCGCCGGCCCCGCTGTACGACTTCCACCCGCTGCTGGGCAGCCAGATCTGCCGGTACCAGATCACGTACAGCACCCCGAGCCGGTCGGCGTTGCGGACGTGGTACGCGGCCAGGTTGTTGCCGTACGTCCGGTCCCCGCCGGTCGCGTCGCCGCCGAAGCCGCTCTTCTGCGCGGCGAAGTCGCAGGCCCGGCCCTTGGGGTGCTCGCCGGAGCCGCTGGGGCGGTAGCAGGAGACGTACCGGGTGAAGCCGGCCGCCTGGCTCTGCTTGAGCGCGTTGAGCATGCGCGGGGTGATGCAGCCGTTGGCCGGGGTCGGGTCGTTGACGCTGCACGACTCCGAGGGCCAGGACCCGTCGGGGTTGCGCGGCGCCGGCCGGGCGTTGGCGGTGGAGGTGCCGGCGTTGGAGCCGCTCCCGGTGCTGGCGGCGGGCTTGTCCGCGGCGGCCACCGCGAGCGCCCGCTCGGCCTGTTGCTTGCGCTTGGCCATCACCGCGACCTGCTTGCGCTCCTCGACGATCTCCTTGTCGAGCGCGGCCCGGGTGCGGGTGGCGTCGTCGCGGGTCCGGAGCAGGTTGCGCAGCTCCCGGTCCTCGTTGGAGGCGACCGTCTCCAGCGCCGCCGCCCGGTCCAGGAAGCCTTCGGGGCTGGAGCTGTTCAGCAGCGCCGACACCGGCCCGAGCCGCCCGGTCCGGTACGCCACGCCGGCGATCTCGCCGACCTTGCCCTGCCGGACGGTCAGCTCCGATTCGATGGTCTTGAGCTGGTTGCCGAGCTCCTGCTGCCGCTTGGTGGAGCGTTCCAGCGCGGCCTTGGCGTCGATCCAGCCCTTGCTGGCCGCGTCGAGCTGGGCGCGCAGCGCGGGGGTGCCGCCCTCGGGGTCGCCGGGGGCGGCGAGCCGGGTGGCGGGGGGAGCGGCGGTCGCCGGGACCGGCGCGGACGACACCCCGAGGGCGAGCGTCGCGACGACCGCGGCCGCCAGCCGTGCGGTGGTACGTCGTACGTGCATGCACATGTCCTTCCGTCAGCCGCCGACCGGGTTAGCTGACGGGTTCGGGACGGAAGATCCCTACCGCTGACGCGGATGCACCCCACGAACATGGTTCCCCGGCTCGCCCTGGCAGGCGATTAGGCGGCGGCCACCGCCGGCACCGGAGGGTGCCGCCTGGCGGAGGCCGGGACCGAGCCTACCGGTACGGGTGTGACACCCGCCCGTTTCGTGACTGAGGGTACTGGAGTGAATCCTGGTGTAGGTGACACAATGGGACAATAGGTGTCCGATTTCGTCACCACTCGACCTGCCCGCAGGCGCCGGGGGCGGCCCCCGGCTCGATCTGGAGGGTGGCGTGCTCGATGTGGAAGTCCTCGTGCAGGGCGGTGCGGGCGGCGGCCAGCACCGTGCCGACCTCGGCGCCGGGGACCATGGTGAGGTGGGCGGAGGCGACCTCCATGCCGGAGGTGAGCGTCCAGACGTGCAGGTCGTGCACCTCGGCGACGCCGGGGACGGCGGTCAGCCGGTCGTGCACGGCGGTCACCTGCAGGTGCTCCGGGGCGGCCTGGACCAGGATGCGTACCGCCGCGCGGCCGAGTCGCCAGGTGCGGGGGAGGATGAACAGGCCGATCGCGACCGCCACCGCCGGGTCGGCCCACCACCAGCCGGTGCCGGCGATGAGCAGCGCGGCCCCGATCACGCCCAGCGAGCCGAGCAGGTCGCCGAGCACCTCCAGGTACGCCCCGCGCAGGTTGATGCTCTCCTGCGCCCCGGGACGCAGCAGCGCGAACGCGACGAGGTTGGCCAGCAGGCCGAGCACCGCCACCGCCAGCATCGGCCCGGTCCGCACCTCCGGCGGGTCGCCGAACCGGCGGACCGCCTCGATCAGCACGTAGATCGCCACCCCGCTGAGCAGGACGGCGTTGGCGAGCGCGGCCAGCACCTCGAGCCGGTAGAGCCCGAAGGTGCGCTGCGGGTCCCGGTCGCCGTGCCGGGTGGCGGTGATGGCGGCCAGCGCCATGCCGATGCCGAGCACGTCGGTGAACATGTGCCCGGCGTCGGAGAGCAGGGCCAGCGAGCCGGTGCCGAACGCGGCGACGGCCTCGACCACCATCAGCGCGGCGAGCAGCGCGAAGGCCGCCCAGAGTCGCCCCCGGTGGCGGTGCGCCGCGTTCGTGACCGACCCGTGGTGGTCATGACCTGCGCCCACGCCCACACCTTCCGTCGCCCTGGCGGCCCGAACCCAATCTATGCTCACATCGCTATGTATGCAACTAACCCCGCACGCCTTCCCCCACCTTCAAAGAACGAGTGGCCGCCGCGCCCGGTACAGCCACTCATTCTCGGAACGTGCCCGACCCCGGGGCGGGGTCAGGGGGTGGGGTCGATGGTGGTGAGGCGTTGGGTGGCGCGGGAGAGGGCGACGTAGAGGGTGCGCACGCCCGAGCCGGGGTCGGCGCGGATCTCGCTCGGGGCGATGAGCACGACGCCGTCGTACTCCATGCCCTTGGCCTGGAGGCTGGTCACCACCTGGAGCCGGGAGCCGCCGCGGCCGCCCAGCCAGCCGGCCACCTCGTCGCGGCGCGGCACCGGCGTGATCACGCCAACGGTGCCCTCCACCTCGGTGAGCAGCGCGTCCACGGCCTGCACGGTCGCCGCCGGCAGCCGGTCGGCGGCGACGGTCAGCGCGACCGGCTCCACGCCGGTGGAGCGGACCGCCGTCGGCAGCTTCAGGTCGGGGTAGAGCCGGCGGATCTCCGCCGCCGCCACCGCGAAGATCTCCGCCGAGTTGCGGTAGTTCGTGGTCAGCGCGAAGCGGTGCCGCCGGCGCCGGCCGAGCGCCTGGTCCCGCGCCCGGTCCAGCTCCTGCGGGTCACCCGTCCAGGCGGTCTGCGCCGGGTCGCCCACCACCGTCCAGGAGGCGAGCCGGCCGCGCCGCCCGATCATCCGCCACTGCATCGGCGAGACGTCCTGCGACTCGTCCACCACCACGTGCGCGTAGTCGCGGTAGTCCTCCGGACGTTCCCGGGCCGCCGCCCGGGCGGCCCGCTGCCGGTCGGCGAACGTGCTCAGCTCGCGAACGCCGCCGGCCAGCTGGTACGGGTCGCGCTTGGCCCGGGCCGGCCGCACCGGCTTGCCCAGCAGCGCGTCCAGCTCGTCGAGCAGGGCGATGTCGGCCACCGTCAGCCCCTGCGCGTCCAGCGCCCGGTACGCCTCGACCAGCAGCGCGGTCTCCGCCCGGGACAGGATGCCGCCGGCGTAGCGGCGCAGCCGCTCCGGCCGGGCCAGCCAGCCCAGCACGTGCCGCGGGTGCAGCCGGGGCCACCACGCCTTGAGGAACTCGCGGAACTCCGACCGGTCGATGATCTCGTCCTCGAAGGCGCGCTGCTCCGGCAGCCGGGTGACGCCCAGCCGGCGGGCCTGGGCGTACAGCGCCGCGAGGACCGCATCGAAGGCGACCCGCCGGACCTCGTTGCGCCGCCCGCCCCGGGACAGCGCCCGGTCCCGGACGCCGTCCAGCTCGCGGCGCTCCAGCCGGAGCAGCTCGCCCCGGTAGAGCAGGCGCAGCTCGTCCGGCCCGCCCGGCACCGCGTCGCGCACCGCGCGCTCCAGCACCTTGCGCATCCGCAGCGAGCCCTTCACCGCCGCCACCTCCGGCGGGTCGGTCCTGGTCGCCGACATGCTCGGGAAGAGCGAGCCCAGCGAGTGCAGCGTGGCGGTCTCCTCGCCGAGCGAGGGCAGCACCGAGGCGATGTACTCCACGAAGACCGAGGACGGGCCGACCACCAGGATGCCGCCGCCGGCGTACCGGCTGCGGTCGGAATAGAGCAGGTACGCGGCCCGGTGCAGCGCGACCGCCGTCTTGCCGGTGCCCGGGCCGCCGGAGACGATGGTGACCCCGGAGCCGGGGGAGCGGATCGCCTCGTCCTGCTCCCGCTGGATGGTCGCCACGATGTCGCGCATCCCCCGGCCGGTCGCCCGGGAGAGGGTCGCCAGCAGGGCCCCGTCGCCGACCACCGTCATCTCGGCCGGCGCCGACTCCGGGTCGAGCAGGTCGTCCTCGATCCGGGTGACCTTCTCGGCCGACGACTGGATGGTGCGCCGCCGCACCACGCCCAGCGGCTCGGCCGGGGTCGCCTGGTAGAACGCGGCGGCGGCCGGGGCACGCCAGTCCACGACCAGCGTCTCGGCGTTCTCGCCCCGCACGCCGAGCCGTCCCACGTGCAGCACCTGGCCGGTCCGCAGGTCGAGCCGGCCGAAGACCAGCCCCTCGTGCTCGGCGTCCAGCACGTACCGTCGCTGCGCGGCGTGGAACACCATCGCGTCCCGCTCGACCAGCGCGCCGAAGTTGCCCACCCGGGCCAGCCGGTAGCCCTCCTTCTCGGCCTGCGCCGCCGAGCGGCGCAGTTCGGCCAGGCGGGCGTACACCCGGTCGAGATGCCGCTGCTCGGCGGCGATCTCCTGTTCCAGGGTGGTCTGGTCGGTCAACGTGACGGCTCCTGTGCGACGGCGGCGGCCGGGCGCGGGCGCACGCCAGGCGGAATGAGGGTACGGGCAGCCTGCCACCCCCCTTCGGGGCCATGCCGCGTCCCGCGACCTCCGCCACCCTCCACGGGCCGCTCAGCCGGCCGGAATCGGCTCCGTCGCGCCCGTCGTCGTCGGCCCGGTCCGGCCGATCTCCGTGGCGCCGATCTCGATCGCGTCGATCTCCGGCGCCTCGGCCAGCACCCGGTCCAGCACCCCGGCCAGCGCGGCGTTCACCTCGTCCGGCCGCTCCATCATCAGCATGTGCCCGGCGCCGGGGCACACGGTCAGCTCGGTCACCGGCAGCGCGGCGGCGATCGACTCCGCGCAGGGCGGCGGGGTGAGCCGGTCCCGGTCGCCGACCAGCGCCGCCGCCGGCAGGTGGGCCAGCTCGGCCAGCGTCTCCAGCCGGTGCTGGGCGCCGATCGAGGCGCGGAACCCGCCGATCGAGCGCAGCGAGGCGCGGGCCACCGCCGAGGTGACCAGGCGGATGTCGGACGGGTCGCAGCGGTCGCCGAAGAGCATCCAGCGGATGCTCGGCCGCAGCGCGCGCAGCAGCGCCCGTGGCGGGCGCCAGGAACCGCAGCGGGCCAGCACCCCGGCGCCGGTGGTCTCGGCGATCCGGATCAGCCGGGCGATGCGCGGCGACAGCCCGTAGACCGTGTGCGTGTGCCCCTCGGCGGTGGTCGAGACGAAGACCAGCCCGGCGGTCCGGGCGGCGAAGTGCTCGGGGTGGCGGTGGGCGTACTCCATCACCGTCATCCCGCCCATCGAGTGGCCGACCAGCACGACCCTGCCGGTCGGGGCCACCGCGTCGACCACCGCGGCGAGGTCGTCGCCGAGCTGGGCCAGGGTCGCCGTGCGCAGGGCCATGCAGCTGGACCGGCCGTGCCCGCGGGCGTCGTAGGTCACCACCCGGACCCGCCGGCCGAAGCGGGCCGTCAGGTCGGCGACCTGCCGGTGCCAGGCCCGCCCGTCCAGCGTCCAGCCGTGCAGCATGATCACGGTGACCTCGGCGTCCGCCGGCCCGGTCACCTCCACGTGCAGGCGCACGTCGTCGGGAAGCCGTACCTGCTGCTGCTCCGGCATCGTGACCTCCCCCGGGCCGTCCGGTCCTCTCGCACCGGGTTAACCCGGCGGTAACACCGGCTACCCGTCATGACACCACGCCAACCGTGGTGGTGAGAAGATTCGCATCCCGCCCCGCGAGGCCGGATCCGTGAGCAGGCTGGGGGACATGACCGGTTCGAGCGCGGGAGCGGCGCGGACGCCCCGGGCCGCGCTGGCCGAGCTGCTGACCGGCAACCGCCGCTTCGTCAGCGGGCAGCCGGTGCACGGCCACGACGTCACCGCCGCCGCGGCCGTCGCCTCCGGCGACCAGCAGCCGTACGCGGTGCTGCTCGGCTGCATCGACTCGCGGGTGCCGCTGGAGGCGATCTTCGACCAGACCTTCGGGTCGATCTGCGTGATCCGCACCGGCGCGCACGTGCTGGACCGGGCGGTCTGCGGCTCCATCGAGTACGTGGTGGGCCAGCTCGGGGTGCCGCTGGTGATGGTGCTCGGCCACGAGCGGTGCGGGGCGGTCGCCTCGGCGGTGGACACCCTGCGCACCGGGGAGCGGCCGGGCGGCTCGCTGGCGTACCTGGTGGACCAGATCGCCCCGGCGGTGACCGAGGTGGGGGCGGACGACCCGCGGGCACACCCGATGGCGGTACGCCGGCACGTGCTGCGCACGGTGGCCACCCTGCGCGCCGACGACCTGCTCACCGGGCCGGTCGCCGAGGGCCGGGTGGACGTGGTCGGCGCGGTCTACGACCTGGCCACCGGCGAGGTCACCCTCCTCGACCGCTGACCGGCCCGCCGACGCCGGCCCCGATCCCGGCCCCGATCCCGGCCTCGGTCCCGGCAAGATCCACGCGAAATGCGGCGGGTCGCGGTATCCCGGCGGCGGGACACCGCGACACGCCGCAAACCGGGGCCAGGGCCAGGGCCGGGGCCAGGGCCGGGGGGCGGCGGCGCCGCCGGAGGCGTACCCGGGACAGACGGAACCGCCCGCCGGGGTGACCCGACGGGCGGTTCCAGGTGGCGCTTGGGGGGAGGGCTCAGCCCTCGAAGACGCCGGCCTCGACGAGGCGCTTCTCGGTCTTGTCCCAGCCGTCGCCCGGGTGGGTGGCGGCGAGGTTGTTGATCTCGGCGCGGATCTTGGCGGCGTGGCCGGCGGCGGCCAGCACCCGGATCTCCTCGACGAAGGCGTCCGAGTCGGTGCGCAGGTGCACGGTCTTGCCGTTGGTCAGGTTCCGCACGTAGGCGTGCTTGCCGCCGTTGAGCGGGATGAGGTACTTGAACTCGCCCAGCACGCTGAGGGCGCCACCCTGGCCAGCCTGGCCGGCCCGGACTGACGCGCGCGCGGTCTTAGAGGTGTTGCTCGCCACGGAGGTACTCCTTGCAAGACGTACGGGAGGACGGAAAACGTCCGGGGGCTGAATGCGGGAGACGCCCGGATGAGCCTCGGCCCGCGAAGATGTACGACGGCGCAGAACCGCCCAGAGAACTGTACACGAACACGATGCCTGGTCGGCCACCGTGCCTGTCCGGAGAGCACAACCGGGTCACCGGTCCGGGTATTTCCCCCCGCCGAATTTTCCGATTCGCTGGCGCACCATCCGTCACAGCGTCATCATGTGTTGCAGGAACCACTCGGGTTGTCGAGGTCGTAGGGGAAGACGCACCTCGGTCTCCGGGAGGTCACCGTGCCAACGCGTGGCGTCGTATACGTCCACTCGACCCCGCTCGCCGTGTGCTCACACGTCGAGTGGGCGATCGCGCGCGTCCTCGCCGCGCCGGTCAACCTGCAGTGGACGGGCCAGCCCGTCGATCCCGGCGCCCGCCGGGCCGAGTGCGGGTGGACCGGTCGCCCGGGGACGGGCGCCGAACTGGCTGCTGCCCTCCGGCAGTGGCCCATGATCCGTTTCGAGGTCACCGAGGAGCCCAGTCCGGGCGCCGACGGTGAGCGCTTCATGTACGTCCCCGGCCGTGGCCTGTTCCGCGCCACCGTCGGCGCGGCCGGCGACATCCAGCTCGGCGAGGACCGGCTGCGCAGCATCATGGCGACCGCCCGCGCCCCGGAGGCGCTCGCGCACGCCCTGGACAAGGCGCTCGGCACCGCCTGGGACGCCGAGCTGGAGCCCTACCGGTACGCCGGGGACGGTGCCCCGGTGACGCTGCTCACCCGGGTCGGCTGAGCCGGCGGCGCAGCCGGACACCCGGTCGGGGACCGGCACACCCCACCGGCCGGCCGCCCGGCTCCGGTTGCCGCCACGAGTCGGCAGCGGGTTTGATGGGCCGCGTGCCGACCTCACCGCGACGTGCCGGCGTCGCCCTCGCCGCCCTGACCGCGCTGCTCGTCTCCGGCTGCTCGGCGGAGCCGGAACGCCCGCGCCCGGCGCCGAGCCCGTCGGCCTCCGCCGCCCCCGGTCCGACCGGCACCCCGGCGGCCGACCCGGCCGCCCGGGCCGCCGCGCTGGTCGGCACGCTCGCCGACGAGGACCTGGTCGGCCAGGTGCTGATGCCCTACGCGTACGGCAGCTCCGCCACCGACGTCACCGCCGCCTCGGCGGCCGGCAACCGCGCCCTCGCCGGGGTCGACACCCCCGCCGAGATGGTCGCGAAGTACCGCCTCGGCGGGGTGATCCTGGTCGGCTTCAGCGCCGACGACCCGACCTCCGGCAACCAGGCCACCACCAACGTCGACAACCCGGCCCAGGTGCGCGACCTCACCACCGGGCTGCGCGCCGCCGCGGCGAAGCTCCCCGCCGGGGCGGCGCCCTTCCTGATCGGCACCGACCAGGAGTACGGCGTGGTGACCCGGATCACCGACGGGGTGACCACCCTGCCCAGCGCGCTGGCCGCCGGGGCGGCCGACGACCCGGCGCTGACCGAGGCCGCCTGGCGGGCCGCCGGTGCCGAGCTGGCCGCGATGGGGATCAACCTGGACTTCGCCCCGGTCGCCGACGTGCTGGCCACCCGCAGCACGGTGATCGGCTCCCGCTCCTTCGGCGCCGACCCGAAGCGGGCGTCCGCCCAGGTCGCCGGCGCGGTGAAGGGCCTGCAGAGCGCCGGCGTCGCGGCCAGCGTCAAGCACTTCCCGGGCCACGGGCTCAGCGCCGCCGACTCGCACAAGGACCTGCCGGTGATCGGACAGCCGCGCCAGGAACTCGACGCCACCGCGTTCCCGCCGTTCACCGCCGGCATCGACGCCGGGGCGATGGCGGTGATGTCGGCCCACCTCGACGTCAAGGCGGTCGACCCGGGCACCCCGGCCACCTTCTCCCGCAAGCTCCTCACCGACGTGCTGCGCGGGCAGCTCGGCTTCCGGGGCGTGGTGATCACCGACGGGATGAACATGGCGCCGGCCAAGCGCTGGGCGCCGGGCGAGGCCGCGGTCCGGGCGCTGCTGGCCGGCAACGACCTGATCCTGATGACGCCGCACGTCGGCCAGGCGTACGACGGGCTGCTGGCCGCGCTGCGCGACGGGTCGCTGCCCCGGACCCGGCTGGTCGAGGCGGCCACCCGGGTGCTGACCATGAAGTTCCAGCTCGCCGACCGGCCCGCCCCGGCGATGTCCACGCTGAACAGCGCCGAGCACCGCAAGGCGGCGCAGGACCTCGCGGCGGCGGCGGTGACCGTGCTGCGCGGCGCCTGCAGCGCCCCGGTCCGCGGCCCGGTGACCGTCACCTCCTCCGCCGGCCGAGACCACACCCGGGCCGCGCTGACCGAGGCGCTCACCGCGGCCGGGGTGCCGGTGGCGCCGAGCGGCGGCACCAAGGTGCACCTGGTCGGCTACGGCGACGGCGCGGACGACCTGAGCGCCGACGCGGCGGTGACGGTGGCCATGGACACCCCGTACGTGCTGGAGAAGGCGAAGTCGCCGACCCTGCTGGCCACCTACTCCTCCAGCCGTACCTCGATGACCGCCCTCGCCGACGTGCTCGCCGGCCGGCAGCGGCCGGGCGGCCGGTCGCCGGTGCGGGTGCCGGGGCTGCCGGCCACCACCTGCGCGGCCTGAGGTCCCCCGCGACCGGCCCGGACGGTCCCCGTCCGGCTGATAGCGTGCGGTGGTCCACCAGGGGAAAGACGCGCGGGAGGGGGCGAGCGCCGTGACGCGACCGGAGCCGGCCCTCTCGGTGGTGGTGCCGATGTTCGACGAGGAGAGCGTCCTGCCGCTGTTCGCCCGGCGGCTGCGCGCGGTCCTCGACGGCCTCGGCGAGGCGTACGAGGTGGTGGCCGTCGACGACGGCAGCACCGACGGCACCGGGGCCGGGCTGGCCGCGCTGCGCGCCGGCTGGCCCCAGCTGCGGGTGCTGCGGCTGCGCCGCAACAGCGGCCACCAGGCGGCCCTGGTCGCCGGGGTGCTCCGGGCCCGCGGCCGGTACGTGGTCAGCATCGACGCCGACCTCCAGGACCCGCCGGAGACGATCGTCGAGATGCTCCGCCTCGCCCGCGCCGACGACCTCGACATCGTCTACGGCGTCCGGGCCGACCGCCGCACCGACAGCGCCTTCAAGCGGTGGACCGCGGCCGGCTACTACCGGCTGATGCGCCGCCTGGTCGGCAAGCAGGTGCCCGCCCAGGCCGGCGACTTCCGGCTGCTCAGCCGCGCCGCCGTCGAGGCGCTGCGGGAGCTGCCCGAGCGCAGCCCGGTGCTGCGGCTGGTGGTGCCCTGGCTCGGCTTCCCCAGCGGCGAGGTCAGCTACCAGCGCGACGAGCGGGCCGCCGGGCGGACGAAGTACCCGCTGTCCCGGATGGCCGGGCTGGCCGCCGAGAGCGTCACCAGCTTCTCCGCCGCGCCGCTGCGCTTCGCCACCTGGCTCGGGCTGGCCGGGGTGGCGGTCTGCGGGGTGCTGGTGGTGGTGGCCGTCCTCGCCTGGCTGGCCGGGTCGACCGTCTCCGGCTGGCCCTCGCTCTACGTGGCGGTGCTCTTCCTCGGCGCCGTGCAACTGCTCTGCCTCGGCCTGCTCGGCGAGTACGTGGCCCGGATCTACACCGCCGTGCAGGGCCGGCCGGCGTACTTCGTCGCCGCCGACAGCGCCGACGGCGCCGGCAACGCCGACGGCCCCGGCAGCACCGACGGCGCCGACGGCCCGGCGGCCGGAGTCGACGCCGCGGGCCCGGCGGGCACGGGCGAGCTGGCCGACAGCCTGCGGTGACCGCCCTCGCCACCGGCGACGCCGCCCGCGCCGCCGCCGCGCCGCGCCGCCGGCCGGCCCCGGCCCGCTTCGCGCCGGCCCTGTCCGGGTACGCCTTCGTCGCGGTCACCCTGCTCGCGGCCGGCACCCCCGCGCCGGACCTGCTCCGCTACACGCTCTACGCCGCGCTCGCCGTGGCGCTGCCCGGCACGCTGCTCTGGCGCACGCTGCGCCGCCGGCCGCACACCCTGGTCGAGGACGTGGCGATGGGCAGCGCCCTCGGGCTGGTGCTGGAGCTGGTCGCCTGGGCCGCCTGCACCGCCGCCGGCCTGCCGGGCTGGCTGCGGCTCTGGCCGGTGGCGGTGCTGCTGCCGTACGCCGCCGTGCCCCGGCTGCGCCGGCACTGGCGGGCCGGCGGGACGACCCCGGTGCCGACCGGCTGGGCCTGGTCGCTCGCCGGGGTGGTCGCCGGGTTCACCCTCTACCTCAGCGAGTCGTTCCTGCGGGTCAACCCGGTGCTGCCCACCGACGAGGGGCAGGCCCAGTACATCGACCTGGCGTTCCAGCTCTCGCTGGCCGGCGCGGCCACCCACCAGGTGCCCCCGGAGGTCCCCCAGGTGGCCGGCGAGCCGCTGCACTACCACTGGTTCGGCTTCGCCCACCTCGCGGCGGCCAGCCTGGTCAGCGGCGTCGACCTGCCCACCGTCTTCTTCCGGCTCGCCGTGCCCGCGCTCTGCGCGCTCGCCGCCGTGCTGGTCGCGGTGGTCGGCTGGCGGGTCACCGGCCGGCCGTACGCCGGGGTGGTCGCCGCCGGACTGATGTTCACCGTCGGGGAGTTCGGCTTCGAGAACGGGCTGCGGCAGCTCTTCGGCAGTCAGGTCACCTTCATCGTCTGGGGCAGCCCGTCGATGACGTACAGCTGGGTGCTGCTGCTGCCACTGATCGCCGTGCTGGCCGAGATCGTCGGCCGGGCCCGGGGCAGCACGGTCCCGCCGGTGGGCCGGGGCGCCTGGGTGCTGGCGGTCCTGCTGCTCGCCGCCTCCACCGGGGCCAAGGCCAGCTCGGTGCCGGTGGTGCTGGCCGCGCTGGCGTTCACCGTCGTGGTGCTGCTGGTGACCCGGCGGCGGCCGCCCCGGCCGGTGCTCGTCGCGGCGGCGCTGGCCCTGGCGGCGCAGGTGTTCGCCACCGCCGTCCTCTTCGCCTTCGAGAGCCACGGCGTGACCGTGGAGCCCTTCTCCGGGCTGCGCCCGTACGTCGGCGAGGGGCACTCCGGCCCGGTGACCGCGCTGCTCTGGGCCGGGGTCCTGGTCGCCTTCCTGCTCAACCTCCAGCTCCGCCTCGCCGGCGTGCTGGCGCTGCTGAGGCTGCGCCGGTGGCGGCTGGAGCCGGCGCAGGTCTTCCTGCTCGGCGGAGCGCTGGCCGGTCCCGCGGTCTACCTGCTTGTCGCCCACCCGGGCAGCAGCAACCAGTACTTCACCCGGACCGGCTTCGCCTTCGGGGTGCTGCTGTCCGGCTGGGGCTTCGTCGAGCTGCTGGACCGGACCGCGCTCACCACCCGGGGACGGGTGCTGCTCGGCGTCGGCGCGGCGAGCCTCGCGCTGGCGCTGACCGCATACCAGTTGCGCTTCCCGGCGATCGTGCCGCCCGAGCGGCCGTACGCCGCGGTGCTGCCGCTGCTCTGCTGGGCGGCGGCCCTGCTGGTGCCGGTCGTCCTGGTGGCCCTGCTCTGGCCGGGGCTGGTCGACCGCTGGCCCGGCCTGGCCGGCCGGGGCCCGGTGGTGCTGCTCACCGCCGTGCTGGTGGCCGGCGCGCCGGGCCTGGTGCTCGACGCGGCCGCGGCCCGGTACTTCACCAACGGCGGGGCGTACGCGGTGGAGCGGATGCCGGCCTCCCGGGTGCAGGCGGCCCGCTGGGTGCGCGCGCACAGCGCGCCGGAGGACGTGCTGGCGACCAACGTGCACTGCCGGGTGGTGGTGAGCGGCTGGTGCGACGCCCGCTCGTTCTGGCTCAGCGGCTACGCCGAGCGGCCGGTGCTGGTGGAGGGCTGGGCGTTCGCGCCCCGGATGGTGGGCCGGCCCGAAGGCCCGTACGCCCCGTTCTGGGACGCCGAGCGGCTGCGCGCCAACGACGCCGCGTTCACCGCGCCCACCGCCGCCGGCCTGGCCGAGCTGCGCGACCGGTACGGCGTGCGCTGGCTGGTGGTCGACCGCACGGTCGACCCGGAGTCCCCGGACCTGGCCGAGCTGGCCGACCTGCGCCACGAGAACGCGCGGATGGCCGTCTACCGCCTGCGTTGACGCCCGGCCCGCCACCGGCGGGCCGGGCGCCCGGCGGTCACTTCGGCAGGTTGGTGCTCGACTTGGCCAGCTGGTACGCCGGGAGCATCGCGGTGAACTCCTCGTCGTCCGCTCCGCCGAGGGTGACCAGGATCTTGCCGTAGAGGCTGGACACCAGGATCGCCCGCTTCCGTCCGTCGTCACCGGTCCAGGTCGCCTCGAACGAGTCCAGCGGGCCGGCCTTGGTGCGCCGGTACTGCCGCTCCGTGGCCGAGCCGTAGTCGTCGATGAACTTGTCCAGGGTGATCTGCGGCGTCCGGGGCGTCGCCCCCTCGACCCGCCAGACCCGCAGGAAGCCGATGTGCCCGGCCGGCTTCGCGTCGATCTCGCAGAGCGGCACCGCCGGTCCGATCTGGAAGTCCTTGCCGGAGGTGACCGCCTTGACCTTCCACTTCGCCGGCACCGAGAAGGTGATCGGCAGCGGGCAGGTGCTGCCCTCCGGGCCGACCGTGGTGCCGGCGGCGGCCGGGGCGACCTCGTCGTACCAGGGTGGACCGGCCGCGATCGGCGAGGCGGTCGGGGTGGCCGACGGCGACGGTGACGGCGCCACGGCGGGCTCCTTCGCGTCCTCGGCGCAGCCGGTCGCCACGGTCAGGGTGAGCGCGGCCAGTACGGCCACCCGTCGGATCATCTGTCACGTCCCCCGTCGGATCTCGTGCCGTCGACGCGACGGCCGGGAGATGCTAGCCGACGGGACGCGCTCGCGGGGGCCGCCGACTCAGGCCGGGCGGTGGGCGCGCAGCATCAGCGAGACCCCGGGCAGCGACCGCACCGGCAGGTACCGCTCGGCGGTGACGACCGTGCGCAGCCCCAGGTTGACCAGCGGGTGCAGGTCGCCCAGGTCGCTGCCGGTGGAGGTGCGGCGCCGCCAGGCGGCGACCGGGCGGAGCAGCACGTTCCAGCTCCACAGCTCGTCGATCACCAGGCCGGCTTTCTCCACCACCGCCCGCAGCGACTCCCGGTCGTAGCGGCGGACGTGCCCGACCGCCACGTCGTGGGCCGACCAGAGCGCCATGTCGCAGGGCACCGCGATCAGGGCCGTCCCGCCGGGGCGCAGCGTGCGGCGGATCTCGGCGGCGGCCAGGTGGTCCTCGTCGAAGTGTTCGAGGATGTCGAAGGCGACCACCAGGCCGAGGCTCGCCGATCCGACGGGCAGGCGCCGGGCGTCGGCCCGGATCACGTCGAGCCCGCGCTCCCGGGCCACCCCGGCGCCGTCGGCGCTGTACTCCAGGGCCAGCGGGCGCCACCCGTGCGCCCGGAGCACCCGGGTGTTGCCGCCGCCGGCCGCGCCGACGTCCAGCGCCCGCCCGGGGCGTGTCCCGGCGGCGGCCAGCCGGCGCAGCGACCGGGCCAGCAGGGCACGCCGCTCGCGGTACCACCAGTGGGTGTCCTCGAGCGCGGCGAGCTTGCGGATCTCCGTCGCTTCCACGGCGTGCTCCTCGCGGGGTCGGCGGCCCTCACCCTAGCCGCCCGGATGACTGCCGGCCGGTCGGTGACGTGATCGACTCCGTTCCGGCGACATGGCGGTGTCCTGCTCGCGGCGATGCCGCCGGTCCGGCGACACGGAGTCGATCAACGCAGGGGAGTGCGAGCCGGACCCGGGGCGCGAGCCGGACTGAAGGCGGTCAGGGCCCGCACCCGGAAAGGCGCGGACCCTGACTGGTACGACCGGTGCTACAGCGGGATGTTGCCGTGCGCGCCCCGTGCGGCGGGGGCCCCGGCGAGCGCCTCGGCGATCCGGCGCCGGGTCTCCTCCGGCTTGATCACGTCGTCCACCACGCCGATCTCCAGCGCCCGGTTCACCCCGCCGGCGACCCGGGTCTGCTCCTCGATCAGTTGCGCGCGCAGCGTCTCGCGCTCCTCCGCCGGGGCGGCGGCGAGCTTCTTGCGGTGCAGGATGTTGACCGCCGCGCTGGCGCCCATCACCGCGACCTCCGCGTTCGGCCAGGCGAAGACCGCGGTCGCGCCGAGCGAGCGGGAGTTCATCGCGATGTACGCCCCGCCGTACGCCTTGCGGGTCACCAGCGTCACCCGCGGCACCACCGCCTCGGCGAAGGCGTGCAGCAGCTTCGCCCCGCGCCGGACCACGCCGTCCCACTCCTGGCCCAGGCCGGGCAGGTAACCGGGCACGTCGACCAGCACGATCAGCGGCACCCCGAGCGAGTCGCACATCCGCACGAAGCGGGCCGCCTTCTCGGCGCTGGACGCGTCGAGGCAGCCACCCAGCCGCAGCGGGTTGTTGGCGATCACGCCGACCGTCCGGCCGGCGAACCGGCCGAGCGTGGTGACCACGTTCGGCGCCCACTTGGCGTGCAGCTCCACGCCGGGGGCGTCCAGCAGCGCCTTGACCACCGGCTTGACGTCGTACGCCCGGTTGGTCTCGGCCGGCATCTTCGCCATCAGGTCGTGCCCGTCCTCGACGCCGGTCGCCACGTCGTCGGGGGAGAGCCGGCCCTGGCGGCCGAGCAGCGCGGCGAGCTTGCGTGACTCGACCATCGCCGCCTCGTCGTCGGCGCAGGTTACGTGCACCACGCCGGAGCGCCGGCCGTGCGGCTCGGGGCCGCCGAGCCGCTCCATGTCGACCTGCTCGCCGGTGACGCTGCGGACCACCTCGGGCCCGGTGACGAAGATCCGCCCGGCGCCGCTCATCACCACGATGTCGGTCAGCGCCGGCCCGTACGCCGCGCCACCGGCCGCCGGACCGAGCACCACCGAGATCTGCGGCACCCGGCCGGAGGCGCGCACCATGGCGGCGAAGACCTGCCCGACGGCGTCGAGCGCGACCACGCCCTCGGCCAGCCGGGCGCCGCCGGAGTGCCAGAGGCCGAGCACCGGCACCCGCTCCCGGACGGCGGTGTCGATCGCGTCGACGATGTGCCGGCACCCCTCGGTGCCCATCGCGCCGCCCATCTTCGTGGCGTCCGTGGCGTACGCGATCGCCGGCGTGCCGTCGACCTCACCCCGCGCCCAGAGGACGCCGGAGGTGTCCCGGGGGGCCAGCAGGCGCAGCGAACCGGCGTCGAACAGGGCCCGGAGGCGCAGCTCCGGATCCCGGTAGTCCACGGTGGATGTGTCCGCACCAACGGCGGTGGTGGTCACGTGAGCCTCCAAGGCTGTGGTCTCAGGCCCGCGTGAAGACGAGAGCCACGTTGTGTCCGCCGAAGCCGAACGAGTTGTTCAACGCGGCGGGGATGTCCATGTGGCGCGCCTTGTTGGCGGCCACCTCCAGAGTGAGGCCGTCGTCCGGGTCATCGAGGTTGATCGTCGGGGGTACGACACCGTCGCGGATCGCCAGGATGGTGGCGATCGACTCCAGCGCGCCCGCCGCACCCAGCAGGTGACCGGTCATGGACTTGGTGGCGGTCAGCACCGGGTGGTCGCCGAGCGCTTCGTGCAGCGCCTTGATCTCGGCGATGTCCCCGACCGGGGTCGAGGTGGCGTGCGCGTTGACGTGCACGATGTCGGACTTCGCCACGTCCGCGTCGGCGATCGCCTTGGCGATGGCCCGGATCGCGCCCGCACCGTCCGGGTGCGGCTGGACGATGTCGTAGCCGTCGGAGGTGATGCCCGAACCGGCCAGCCGCGCGTACACCCGGGCGCCCCGGGCGGCCGCGTGCTCGGCCCGCTCCAGCACCAGGATGCCGGCGCCCTCGCCGAGCACGAACCCGTCGCGGCCCTTGTCCCAGGGGCGGGAGGCCTGCTCCGGCTCGTCGTTGCGCGTCGACATGGCCCGCATCGAGCTGAAGCCGGCGATCGGCAGCTGGTGGATGACCGCCTCGGTGCCGCCGGCCACCACCACGTCGGCCCGGCCGGCACGGATCATGTCCATGCCGAGCGCGATGGCCTCCGCGCCGGTCGCGCAGGCGCTGGCCACCGAGTGGACGCCCGCCCGGGCGCCCAGCTCCAGCCCCACCCAGGCGGCGGGGCCGTTGGGCATCAGCATCGGGATGGTGTGCGGGGAGACCCGGCGCGGGCCGGACGCCTCCAGGATGTCGTCCTGGGCGAGCAGGGTCAGCGCGCCGCCGATGCCGGAGCCGACGCTGACGCCCAGCCGGTCCGGGTCGGGCCCGGAGTCGGCCAGGCCGGCGTCCGCCCAGGCCTGCTGCGCCGCGATGATCGCGATCGCCTCGGAACGGTCGAGCCGGCGGAGCTTGACCCGGTCCAGCAGGGCGGCCGGGTCGACCGCCAGCTGGGCCGCGATCCGGACCGGCAGCTGCCCGGCCCACTCCTGGGTGAGCGCACTCACCCCGGAGCGGCCGGCGAGCATGGCGTCCCAGGTCGACGCGACGTCCCCGCCCAGCGGGGTGGTCGCGCCGAGCCCGGTGACGACGACGTCGATGCGACTCATGATCAGGACTGCGCCGCGATGTAGGTGACGGCGTCGCCGACGGTCTTGAGGTTCTGCACCTCGTTGTCCGGGATCTTGACGCCGAACTTCTCCTCGGCCGCCACCACGACCTCCACCATGGAGAGCGAGTCGACGTCGAGGTCGTCGGTGAAGGACTTCCCCTCGGCCACGTCGTCCGGGTTCACCCCGGCAACCTCTTCGAGGATCTCGGCGAGGCCGGTGGTGATCTCGTCACGGGTCATTTCGGTTGGTTCCTCTCATCGGGGGTTACTCGGCGGCCGACGACGTGTCGACCGCCGCTCCTCGGCGCTGGCGCGCCGGAGGGGGTCTCAGGGGCAGCGGACGACCTGACCGGCGTAGGTCAGGCCGCCGCCGAAGCCGAACAGCAGCACCGGGGCGCCCGAGGGCACCTCGCGCCGTTCGATCAGCTTGGACAGGGCCAGCGGCACGCTCGCCGCCGAGGTGTTGCCGGACTCGACGATGTCCTTCGCGATGATCGCCTGCGGGATGTTCAGCCGCTTCGCGATGCCGTCGATGATCCGCGCGTTGGCCTGGTGCGGCACGAACGCGGCCAGCTCCGACGGGTCGACCCCGGCCCGCTCGCAGGCCTGCAGGGCGAGCGGCGCCAGCGCGGTGGTGGCCCAGCGGAAGACCGCCTGACCCTCCTGCGCGATGTACGGGCGCCAGCCCTCGATGCGTACCGCGTCGCTCTTCTCCGGCACCGAGCCCCAGACCACCGGGCCGACCCCGGCCGGCTCGCCCTCGGCGGCGGCGGTGACCACCGCGGCCCCGGCGCCGTCGCCGAAGATGATGCAGGTGGAGCGGTCGGTCCAGTCGGTGAAGTCGGAGAGCTTCTCCGCGCCGACGACGATCGCGTTGCGCGCCGCCCCGGCCCGGATCGCGTGGTCCACGGTGCCGAGGGCGTACGCGAAGCCGGAGCAGGCGGTGTTGATGTCGTACGCGCCCGGGGCGGCGATGCCCAGCTTGGCGGCGACCCGGCAGGCCACGTTCGGGCTGCGGTCGACCGACGTGCAGGTGGCCACGACGACCAGGTCGATGTCGGCGGCGGTGAGGCCGGAGTTGGCCAGCGCCTTGCCGGCGGCGGCGGTCGCCATGTCGGCCACCGTCTCCCCGTCGGCGATCCGCCGGGTGACGATGCCGACCCGGTCCCGGATCCACTCGTCGTTGGTGTCCACCAGCTGGGCGATGTCGTCGTTGGTGACGACGCGGGAGGGCTGGTAGTGGCCCATCGCGAGGATCCGACTGCCGGTCATACCTGGCCTCCGATGCGGGCGAGGGGTTGGCCCGGCGCGACCGGGTCGTCGTGGTGGGCGAGCCACTCGGTGAGCAGGCCGCTGTCGTGCGCGGTCACCTCGACCGGCCCCTGCCGGGTCGCGATGTGGCCGATCACCTGGCCAGTGCGCAGGTCGGCGCCCTCGGCGAGGTCGGCGGTCGGTTCGAAGGTCCCGGCGGCGGGGGAGACCACCACCCGGAACTGGACCACCGGCTCGTGGCCGCGCAGCCCGCTGTGCCGGGCGATCAGGTCGCGCGCGGCCGGCAGGTCGTCGGGGGTGTTGAGGGTGACGATCTCGGGTCCGCCCGTGGCCTTCAGCTCCCGCTTGATCAGCCCGGCCAGGGTGCCGGCCGGGGGCAGCTCGACCACGCCGGTGACGCCGAGGTCGGCCAGGGTGCGCATGCAGAGGTCCCAGCGGACCGGGGCGGTGACCTGGCGGACCAGCCGCTGCACCATTTCCCGGCCGTGGTTGACCGCCGAACCGTCGAGGTTGGACAGCAGGATCCGGGACGGCTCGGCCGGGGTGATCCCGGCGGCCACGCCGGCCAGCGCTGCCTCGGCCGGCGCCATGTACGGGGTGTGGAACGCGCCGGCGACCTTGAGTCGGGTGATCCGGGCCTTCGCGGGCGGCTCGGCGGCGAGCTTGTCCAGCGCGTCGAGCGCCCCGGCTGCGACGATCTGGCCGGCGCCGTTGCGGTTGGCCGGGTGCAGCCCGTGCGCCGTGATCGCGGCGAGCACCTCGTCCGGGTCGCCGCCGAGCACGGCGGCCATCCCGGTGGGCTCCAGGGCGCAGGCGGCGGCCATCTCCCGGCCGCGTACCCCGGCGAGGGTGATCGCCGCCTCGGCCGGGAGCACCCCGGCGAGGGCGGCGGCGCCGAGCTCGCCGACGCTGTGGCCGGCGGTGACCGCGACGTCGTACATCGGCAGCTGCTCGGCGGCGAGCAGGGCCGCCGCGACCAGCAGCGGCTGCGTCCGGGCGGTGTCCTTGATCTCGTCGGCGTCGGCCTGGGTGCCGAGGTGCACCAGGTCGACCCCGGCGAGCGCGGACCACCACCGCAGGCGGGCCTCGGTGCCGGGCAGGTCGAGCCAGGGAGTCAGGAAGCCGGGTTTCTGGGAACCCTGGCCGGGAGAGAGTACGGCGAGCACGTCTATGACTCTCCTGGATACCTCCGGGTAGCGCTGTGTCGGCACCGACCAAACCGCACTAGAACCTTTGGAGGGATCCTACAAAAATCAACGGCGGTCATCACCCGTCTGTGATGTTTTCCTGACCCCTGGGGTCATTGTCTGGGTCGGGACGGCCGTGACCGCCGGGACGACCGGGTCGAGCCGCCCGACGGTCAGCGCCACCTGGAGGGCGAACGCGTCCCGGGGCGACAGCGGCGAGAAGCCGGTCACCTCGGCGATCCGGCGCAGCCGGTAGCGGACCGTGTTCGGGTGGACGAACAGCGACCGGGCCGCGCTCTCCAGCGTCCCGCCCGCGGTGAAGAAGGCGTCCAGGGTCTCCAGCAGCTCGCCGCCGGCGCGCACCAGCGCCGCGTACACGTCGTGTCGCAGCCGCCGGCGGGCCTCGGCGTCGCCGGCGAGGGCCCGCTCGGGCAGCAGCTCCGCCGCCGACACCGGGCGCGGCGCGGTCGGCCAGGCCGGCGCGGCACGGAATCCGGCGAGCGCCGCCCGCGCCGACTCCGTCGCCTCGTCCAGGCTGGGTACGGCCGGCCCCACCACCACCGGCCCCTCGCCGAACGCGGGCAGCAGCTTCTCGGTGGCGGCCACCGGGTCCGCCGCCCCGCCGAGCACGATGACCAGCCGGTCGCCGTGCACGCCGCCGATCACCTCCACGCCGATCCGGCGGGCCTGCCGGTAGACGGTGTGCAGCACGGCGGCCACCTCCCCGCCGGGGGAGCGGCCCACCGCCACCGCCACCGGCGGCGCGTCCGACCAGCCCAGCGCCGCCGCCCGGCTGGCCAGCACGTCGGGGGAGTCGCCGCGCAGCAGCGCGTCGACCAGCAGCGCCTGGAGCCGGGCGTCCCACGACCCGCGGGACTCGGCGGCCCGGGCGTACACCCGGGCGGCGGCGAAGGCGATCTCCCGGGAGAACCGCAGCACCGCCTCGCGCAGCTGCTGCTCCTCGCCCGGGGCGGCCAGGTGCGACACCTGCTCCTCGACGACGTCGATGGTCACCTTGATCAGCGCCACCGTCTGCTGGAGGCTGATCGAGCGCGCGAGGGCCTCCGGCGCGGTGGCGAAGACCTCGTCGGAGACCTCCTGGGTGCTGTCCGCGCTGCCGCCGCCCGAGCGCAGCCACTGCACCAGGGACCGGGCCCCGGCCTGGGCCACCAGCATGACCCAGGAGCGCTGGTCGGCCGGGAGCTCGCGGAACCAGGGCAGGCTCTCGTCCATCCGGGCCACGCTGGCGGTGGCCAACGCCCCCGCCGCCCGTTCGATCCGGCGGAGCGTGGCCGACAGCTCCATCCCGCCCGGCTCGCTCACCGGTCCAGCCTGACACGTGCTGACCTGGCCATCCACGCCGGGCGGTCACTGTGGCGCGGTCAGCCCCAGCTCCTGGGCCAGGATGGCCGCCTGCACCCGGCTGCGCAGCTCCAGTTTCGCCAGGATCCGGCTCACGTGGGTCTTGGTGGTGCTTTCCGCCATCGCCAGCCGCTGCGCGATCTGCTGGTTGGACAGCCCGGCACCGAGGCAGGCGAGCACGTCGCGCTCCCGGGGGGTCAGGGCCGCCACCGCCGACCGGGCGGCCGGCGGCGCGGCCGGAGCGCTCCGGGCGAACGCCGTGATCAGCCGCCGGGTGACCGCCGGGGCGATGATTCCCTCGCCCCGCGCGACGGTCCGCACCGCCGCCACCAGCCCCGCCGCGTCGGTGTCCTTGAGCAGGAAGCCCGCCGCGCCGGCCCGCAGCGCGGCGAAGACGTACTCGTCGAGGTCGAAGGTGGTGAGCACCAGCACGTCGGCCAGCCCGTCGGCGACGATCTCCCGGGTGGCGGAGATCCCGTCCAGCCGGGGCATCCGGACGTCCAGCACGGCCACGTCCGGGCGCAGGTCGCGGCAGAGCCGTACCGCCTCCTCGCCGTCCCCCGCCTCGCCGACCACCTCGATCTCCGGGGCGCTCGCCAGGATCAGCGTCAGCCCGGCCCGCACCGCCGCCTGGTCGTCGGCGAGCACGACCCGCACCCCGGCGGTCACCCGGACGCCCCGGTGGGCAGGGCGGCCACCACCCGCCACCGCCCGTCGTGCGGCCCGGCGGAGAACCGCCCGTCCAGCAGCGCCGCCCGTTCCCGCATGCCGACCAGTCCGGCGCCCGCGCCCGGCAGCCGCCCGTTCCCGCCGCCGCCGATCGGGTTCTCCACCGTCACCACCACCTCCGCCGGCTCGTACGCCACGCTGAGCTCCGCCGCGCCCGCGCCGTGCCGTAGGGCGTTGGTCAACGACTCCTGCACGATCCGGTACGCCGCCAGGTCGACCCCGACCGGCAGCGGCCGGGGTGTCCCGGTGACGGTGGCGCGCACCGCCAGCCCGGCCCCCGCCACCCGCTCGATCAGCCGGTCCAGCTCGTCGAGGCGTACCCGGGTCGGGCCCTCGGCCGGGTCCTCGCCGGCCGGGCCCCGCAGCAGGCCGATCAGCTGGCGCATCTCGGCCATGCCCTGCACGCTGCTCTCCCGGATCACCCGCAGCGCCGCGTCCACCCGGTCGGAGTCCAGCCCGGGCGCGGAGAGCACCGCGGTGGCGTGCAGGGCCACCGCGCTGAGGTGGTTGGCCACCACGTCGTGCAGTTCCCGGGCCATCCGCGTCCGCTCGGCGAGCACCGCCTGCCGGCGGTCCAGTTCGGCCAGCCGGGCGGTCTGCTCGGCCCGGGCCCGCTCGGCCGCCGCCTGGTCGCGGTACTGGCGCACGCTGACCCCGGTGAGCACGGGCAGCACGCCGGCCAGCACGAACGGCACCCCGGCGGCGACGCCGCGCCAACCCCACAGCAGCGCGCCGACCGCCGCGCCGGCCACGCTCAGCCCGACCGCGGCCCCCAGCAGCCACCGCCACAGCCGGGGCGGGCCGTACACGCAGGCGTCGTAGAGCACCTGGGTGTAGATCAGGGCGGTGCCCAGCGACACCCCGAGCGCCGTGTCGGCCAGCACCGCGCCGGTGCCGAGGGCCAGGCTGGCCCGGGGAGCCGCCCGGCGCAGCCCGACCGCCACGCAGATCACCGCCAGCGGCGCCAGGAACAGCGCCTCCGGCACCGGCGGCTGCCAGGGGAACTGGGGCTGGAACCCGACGCCGTAGAGGACCAGGCCACCGGCGAGCGAGGCCCCGGCCAGCGCCAGGTCGCGCCCGGGCGTGCCGGAGTCGATCCAGGCCGGCGTCCGCATGACCCGATCCCACCACACCCCGCGCCGCCCGCCCTCCGCCTGCGGGAGGAGCCCGCCCGCCGACGTCTCCGCCGAAGGAGGTACCCGGCCGGCGCCGTCCCGCCAGGTCCGTCGAAGGATGGACCCGCATCTCGTTCCCGCCGTCGAGGCGGCGCCGTCCCGGCCCGGGGACGCTGGACACCGACGACGGGGAGGTACGGATGCTGCTGGCGGTGATCGTCGCGTGCGAGGTCGGGTTCTGGGTGGTGCTCGGCGCCGGACTGGTCGCCCGCTACCTGCTGCGCCGGCCACGGCTGGGCGCGGCGCTGCTGGTCTGCGTGCCCCTGGTCGACCTGGTGCTGCTGGTGGCGACGGTGCTGGACCTGCGCCGGGGCGCTACCGCGAACGTCACCCACGGGCTGGCGGCGGCGTACCTCGGGTTCTCGGTGGCGTTCGGCCACTCGCTGGTCCGCTGGGCCGACCAGCGCTTCGCCCACCGCTTCGCCGGTGGGCCGTCGCCGGTCCGGCCGCCCCGGCACGGCTGGGCCCGCACCCGCCACGAGTGGCGGGAGTGGGGCAAGGCGCTGCTCGGCTGGGCGATCGCCTGCGCCCTGCTCGGTGCGGCGATCCTCTACGTCGACGACGCCGAGCGCACCCGCGAGCTGGTGAACTGGATCCGCAGCCTCACAGTGGTCATCGTGATCTGGCTGGTCGCCTTCCCGGTCTGGGAGACGATCTTCCCGCGCCGCCCGAAGCGCTGACACCCGGGTACGCGCTGCACACGGCGTCGGTGCCGGCCAGTACGGTGACGTGGGCGCCGGGGCGACCTCCCGGCGCGCGACGCGAGCGTGAGGAGACCGGGATGGCGCACGGGGAGGCCGAACACGGCTGCGCCCAGGGCGAGCCCTGCCGGCTCGGCCACCACGAGCAGCAGGGGCCGCTGCGGCCCCACCGCCGGCTCGCGGCGGTGCCCTGCCCGACCGAGCAGGCCGGCCGGGCGCCCGAGCGGGCCGATGACGAGGTGACGGTGCCCCGGCAGCGTCCCGCCGAGCCGGCCCCTGCGGAGGCGGTGCCGTCCCGGCCGCTCGGCGTCGAGCCGGGCCCGCGTCCGCCGGCCGGCGAGCCGGCCGCGTCGGGCGAGCCCGACCCGACCACCCCCCGGGCCTGCCGCAGCGACCTGGCCGGCTGGGCCGGCGCGCACCGGCACGGCCCGGTCCGCCCCAGCCGCCGCCCCGACCGCCGGGAGCGGCCCCCGCACCGCTGGTGCTGACCACCTGACGGCCGTCCGGTCGCTAGCGTGGGCAGGGTGAAGGCGATCGCGATCGACGCGTACGGCCCGGCCGACCAACTCGCCCTGCGAGACCTGCCGGACCCGCCGGTAGGCCCCGACACCGTGCTGGTGCGGGTGCGCGCGGCGGGCGTGAACCCGGTCGACTGGAAGGTCCGCGAGGGCCACCTGGCCGCCGCGATCCCCGGTCACTTCCCGCTGGTGCCCGGCTGGGACGCCGCCGGCGAGGTGGTCGCGGTGGGGCCGGCGGTGGCCGGGTTCGCGGTCGGCGACGAGGTGATCGGGTACGTCCGCCGCGACGACCTCCAGTACGGCACGTACGCCGAACTCGTCCCGGCCCCCGAGCGCTGCCTGGCCGACAAGCCGGCGCAGGCGTCCTGGGCGGAGGCCGCCGGCCTGCCGCTGGCCGGGCTCACCGCGTACCAGGCGTTGCAGGCGGCGCGCACCGGCGCGGGGGACACCGTGCTGGTGCACGGGGCCTCGGGCGGGGTCGGTCACCTGGCCGTGCAGGTGGCCCGGGCGCTCGGCGCCGACCGGGTGATCGGCACGGCGAGCGAGGCCAACCACGACTTCGTCCGCGCGCTCGGCGCCGAGCCGGTCAGCTACGGCGACGGCCTGGCCGACCGGCTCTGCGCGGTCGCGCCCGACGGGATCGACGTGGCGCTGGACCTGTTCGGCGGGGAGGCGCTGGACGTCTCCGCCGAGCTGCTCGCCCGCCCGGCCCGGCTGATCTCCACCGCCGACCCGGAGCACGTGACCCGGCTCGGTGGCAGCTACGTCTTCGTCAAACCGTCCACCCAGGACCTCACCGTGCTGGCCGGGCTGGTCGACGCCGGCCGGCTGACCGTGCAGGTCGAACGGACGTTCCCCCTGGCGCAGGCCGCGGACGCGCAGCGCCTGGTGGCGGCGGGGCACGTCCGCGGCAAGGTGGTGCTGGAGGTCTGAGCCTGCTGGAGGTCTGAGCCTGCTGGAAGTCCGAGCCTGCTGGAGGTCTGCGCCGCCCGGGCGGCTCAGCGGGTACGGCGGCGGACCAGCAGCGCGATCCCGGCCAGTCCGGAGGTGATCACCAGCATCACCCCGGCGTTGAGCAGCAGCAGGCGCTGCAACTCGCTGATCGCGGCGTCGATGTCCCGGCCCGGGTTGAGGGCGTCCTCCGGGATGACCCGCTCGCCGCCGCCGACGCCGCCGCTGACCGTGTCGAACTGCCGCTCCAGCGGCACCCCGGCGGTACGCAGCGTCTCCGACATGTTGAGCCGGCCGAGGAACCAGCCGGCGCTGGTCTTGCGGGAGTCCGGCTGCTTGGCCGGCCGGTAGGCCCGGGGCCCGCCCTTGGCCAGCGGGTAGAGGTCGAAGGTCTGCTTCGGCACGTCCCCGGCGAGCACCACGATCGTGTACTTCGGACCGAGGTCGGCGCGCTTCGGACCGGCGGCGGCGCCGCTGCGGCCGAACCAGTTGACCTGGTCGATCACCGCGAGCACGTGGGCGGGCTGGCTGTCGGCGCGCAGCCGCAGCGGCTCGGTCAGCCCGTCGCCGGTGATGTCCACCCCGGCCGGGGGCGGCTTCGGGGCGGCGCGTTGCGGGCCGGTGGCCTGCGCGGGCGCGGCCATTCCGGCGCTGAGCACCACGGCTGCCGCCATCGCGACCACCACGCCGAGCAGCCGCCTCACCCTTCCGACCATAGCCGCCTCCTCGCCCCGTTCGATGGATGGCTGTGCTGCAGGGTCACGCGTTGGTCGTCGATGGCGGTGACCGTGCCCGCAGGCCGGGGTTTCCCCATCTCAAAGACTCCGCAGAACGGCGCTAGGTTGCAGCTGCTGGACCATTATCTGGAACTATCTGCGATCCGGGCCCGACTAATGGTCAGCCGTTGATCAGCGGGCGGATCGTACCTTTGCGGAGGGGTTCATGGGGGGCAGGGTCGCACGTATGGCGCGTACCTCGCTAGCGGTTACGGGCGTGGCGCTCGGTGTGTCGTTGCTGCTGCCGGCGACGCCGGCAGCCGCGCACAACTCGCTGACCGGCAGCGACCCGGCCGACGGCGCGCGGGTCGCCGCGGCGCCCGCCCGGATCGAGCTGCGTTTCCTGTCCAGGGTCGACCCGGCCACGACGAAGATCACAGTGGTCGGGCCGGACAACGTGCCGGCCGCCGGCGCCGCGCCGCGCTTCGCCGGCAGCCGGGTCGCCGTGCCGTTCAAGCCCGGAAAGGCCGGCCTCTACATCGTCGGCTACCAGCTCTCGTCCAGCGACGGCCATCCGGTGCGGGGGGAGGTGCGCTTCACCCTCACCACCGGCACGCCGGCCGATCCGGCCTCGCCGTCGCCGTCGCCGTCCTCGGCGGCCCCGTCGCCGTCCGTCGGGACGGCGTTGCCGCCGACGGGCGCCGCGACGACGGCCGGGCCGGCTGTGCCGGCTGCCCGCTCCGACGACGACGGCACGCCGGTCTGGCCCTGGCTGGTCGTCGCCGGGCTGGTGGTGGCCGGGCTCGGCGCCGTCCTGCTGCGCCGCCGCGCCACCCGCTCCTGACCGGTCCCGCACGTCTCCGGCCGGGGATCGACGCCGTACCGCGGTGACCGAGGTCGATCACCGGGTCCGACGCAGCTACGACGAAGGGCCCGCCGGGGAACCGGCGGGCCCTTCTCGGGTACGTCTCAGACCAGGCGGACCCGGGCGGCGCGCAGCCGGGCCAGGGTGCGCTCCCGGCCGAGCACCTCCAGCGACTCGAACAGCGGCAGCCCGACGGTGCGGCCGGTGACCGCCACCCGGACCGGCGCCTGCGCCTTGCCCAGCTTCAGGCCGCGCTCGGCGCCCACCGCCTCCAGGGTCGCCTTCAGCGACTCGGCGTCCCACGACTCCAACGCCTCGTACGCGGCGATGGCCGCGTCGAGCAGCTCGGCCGCGCCCTCCTTCATCGCCTTGGCCCAGGCGGCCTCGTCGATCAGCGGGTCGGCCAGGAAGAGGAAGTCCACGTTCGGCACGATCTCGCTGAGCACCGCGATCCGGGTCTGGGCCAGCGGCGCCACCGCCGCGAAGGCCTCGGCGTCGAACTCGGCCGGCTGCCACGGCGGCGGGGCGATCGTCTCGGTGCCGGTCAGCCAGGGCTGGCAGGCGGCCACGAACTCGTCGACCGGCAGGGCGCGGATGTACTCGCCGTTGAACGCGCGCAGCTTCTTCTCGTCGAAGAAGGCGGAGGAGGCGTTGACCTCCTCCAGCCGGAACTCCTCCTCGATGACCGACCAGGGCACGATCTCCCGGTCGCCCGACGGCGCCCAGCCGAGCAGCATCAGGTAGTTGCGCATGGCGTCGGCGAGGTAGCCCTCGTCCCGGTACGCCTCCAGGGCGACCTTGTCGCGGCGCTTGGAGAGCTTCTGCCGCTTCTCGTTGACCACCACGGGGACGTGGGCCCAGACCGGCGGCTTCACCCCGAGGGCGTCCCAGAGCAGCTGCTGCTTGGGAGTGTTGGGCAGGTGCTCCTCGGCCCGGACCACGTGGGTGATCCCCATGGTCATGTCGTCGACCACGTTGGCCAGCAGGAAGACCGCGGAGCCGTCGCCGCGGGCGATGACGAAGTCCTCGATCAGCTTGTTCTCGAAGGTCGGCTCGCCGCGGATCAGGTCGACCACCACGGTCTCGCCCTCGTCCGGGGTGCGGAAGCGCAGCGCGCGCCCCGGGCCGGGCTCCAGGCCCCGGTCCCGGCAGAAGCCGTCGTAGCCCTGGTACTGCGAGCCGGTGCGGGCCTGCACGTCCTCCCGGGTGCAGTCGCAGTAGTACGCGCGGCCGGCCTCGTGGAGCCGCTGGGCGGCGGCGCGGTGCTCGGTGGCGTACTGCGACTGGAAGTAGGGGCCCTCGTAGCTGCCCCGGGCGATGCCGATCCACTCCAGCGCGGAGAGGATGCCCTCGGTCCACTCGGGCTTGTTGCGCGCCGCGTCGGTGTCCTCGATGCGCAGCACGAAGACCCCGCCCTGCTGCTTGGCGTAGATCCAGTTCTGCAGCGCCGAGCGGGCGCCGCCGACGTGGAACATACCGGTCGGGGAAGGGGCGAAGCGCACACGTACCGTCACGTCCTCCAGCCTACGGCCGCCCGCCACCCCATTCCCCCACGGGTCCCGCCCCGGCCCTCCCTCCACCCAAGATCCCAGCGCACTTTCTCGGCAAGCGTGGCCATTCGGCGCGGAATGAGCACTCTTTCCGGGAAAGTGCGGGCGGTCGGGGGTGGGGTCAGCGGACGGCGCGGATCTTGAGGACGAGGGCGCTGCCGAGGAGGGTGACGGCGGCCGTGGCGGCGTAGAGGGTGGGGTAGCCGCCGAGGTGGACCACGATCGGGGCGGAGATGGCCGGGCCGAGCACCTGCGGGGCGGAGTTGGCGATGTTGATCACCCCGAGGTCCTTGGCCCGGTCGGTGGCGCGCGGCAGCACCTCGGTGATCAGCGCCGCGTCGACCGACAGGTAGACGCCGTAGCCGGCGCCGAGCAGCAGCGCGGCGGCCACCGCCATCGACCAGACCGGCGCGACGGCGAGCAGCAGCGCCGCCACCGCCATGATCACTCCAGAGGTGATCACAAAGACCTTGCGCCGGCCGGAGCGGTCGGAGAGCCGGCCGGCGATCACCGCGGTCAGCATCATCCCGGCGGTGTAGAGCAGGATCAGCACCAGCAGCGCGCCCTCGGGGTCGGGGTGGCGCACCCCGTCGGTGAGGAAGTACAGCAGGTAGAGGGTGCCGAGCGCGTTGCCGATCTGGACCAGGAACCGGGTGATCCAGGCCCAGGCGAAGTCCGGGTGCCGGCGCGGGCTGATCCACATCGAGGCGGCCACCGCCCGCCAGCGCAGCGCCGGGCGGTGCGCCCGGGGCAGCGGGTCGTCGGCGGTGAGCAGCGCGAACGGCAGCGAGAGCAGCAGCACGGCCACCGCGATGGCCGCGTAGCCGGCGGTGGTGCCACTGACCACGGCGGTGACCAGCACCGCGCCGACCACCAGGCCGAGGGCCTGCGGGATGCCCACCCAGCCGGAGACGCCGCCACGCTGGGCGACCGGCACCCGGTCCGGGATGGCCGCGGTCAGGCTGGCCAGCATCGCGTTGAAGCACACCTGCGCGGCCACCCAGCCCACCGTCACCCCGGCGATGGTGTCCTGCCGGGCCAGCAGCACCAGGGCGAGCGCGCCGAGCACCGCGCCGCCCGCCGTCCAGACGTGCCGGCGGCCGAACTCCCGCCCGCCGATCCGCAGGCAGGTACGGTCCGACAGCGCCCCGGCGAGCGGGTTGGCGAGCACCGCCGCGAGCGCGCCGATCCCGGTGACGACGGCCAGCATGGCCTCCTTGTCGAGCGGGGCGATCCGCTCGACCTGCTGCGGCAGCAGCACCTGGATCGGGGTGAAGAAGGCCATCCAGACGCCGAGGTTGGCCGCGAAGATCAGCGCGATCCAGCCCCGCCGGACCGGCACCATCGGCTCGGCGAGCGCCGCCGGCAGCGAGGTCGGCGTCGGGTCGATCGTGGTCATCGCCGGACGACCTGGTCCCGGTACCAGGCGTACGAGGACTTGGGCGTGCGGACCTGGGTGTCGAAGTCGACGTGCACCAGGCCGAAGCGCTTGGTGAAGCCCTCCGCCCACTCCCAGTTGTCCAGCAGCGACCAGACGAAGTATCCGGTCACGTCGACGCCGTCGTCGATCGCCGCCCGGACCGCCCGCAGGTGCCCGTCGAGGTACGCGATCCGCTCCGGGTCGTGCACCCGGCCGTCGGCATCGGGTACGTCGTCGTAGGCGCAGCCGCTCTCGGTGATCTGGATCTCCGGCAGCGCCTCGCCGTAGGTGTCGTGCAGCCAGGTGAGCAGTTCGCGCAGCCCTTCCGGGACCACCGGCCAGTCGAAGCCGGTCCTCGGGTAGCCCTCCAGCGGCACCATCTCGAACGGCAGCGGCGCGTCCTCCTCGGGCGCGCGGATCCCGGTCGGGTTGTAGTAGTTGACTCCCAGCACGTCGATCGGCGCGGCGATGATGGCCAGGTCCCCGTCGCGCACCGGGGCGTCCTCGAAGCCGGGCGGGTAGCCCCGGCCGAGCAGCGGATCCGTGAAGAGTCGGTTGTGCAGCGCGTCGTACGCCGCCCCGGCGGCCCGGTCGGCGTCGGTGCCGCCGAGCAGCCGCACCGGCGAGTAGTTGTTGGCGATGGCGACCGGACTGCTGCTGCGGGCGCGCAGCGCGGCGACCGCGAGGCCGTGCCCGAGCAGCTGGTGGTGGGCGACCGGCAGGGCGTCGAAGAGCAGGAACCGGCCCGGCGCGTGCACCCCCGTGCCGTGGCCGAGGCTCATGTGGATGAACGGCTCGTTCAGGGTGATCCAGAGCTTCACCCGGTCGCCGAGGCGGGCGGCGACCAGGTCGGCGTACTCGGCGAAGCGGTGCGCGGTGTCCCGGTTCAGCCAGCCGCCGGCGTCCTCCAGTGGCTGCGGCAGGTCCCAGTGGAAGAGGGTGGCCACCGGGTCGATGCCGGCGGCTAGCAGGTCGTCGACGAGCCGGTCGTAGAAGTCGAGGCCGGCCGGGTTGGCCGCCCCGGTCCCGCCGGGCTGCACCCGGGGCCAGGCCATCGAGAACCGGTACGCCGAGACGCCCAGCCCGGCCATCAGCGCGACGTCCTCGCCGTGCCGGTGGTAGTGGTCGCAGGCCACGTCGCCGGTGCTGCCGTCGGCGATCCGCCCCGGGGTGTGCGCGAAGGTGTCCCAGATGGACGGCCCGCGTCCGTCGGCGTCGGCGCCACCCTCGATCTGGTACGCGGAGGTGGAGACCCCCCAGCGGAAGCCGGCGGGGAACGCGGGCATCGGCGCGGTCGTCACAGTCGCCCTCCCAGAAACATGAGACGTGTTCGGGACTCTAGGACGCGGACCCGCGAAGCGCCATAGGCCCGCAGCGCTGCGGGCGCAAGGCTTTTCGGCGTGTCTTTTCCGAACCCGTCCCAGTACGTCCGAATTTGCGCATACAGTGCGGAATATCGCGGATGTCCTCAGTGGGGGAAGACAGAAATGATCCTCGTGGAACGCAGTGCGCACGTGATGGCGCCGATGGAAGCGGTCTGGGACGTCGTGCAGCGGGCCGAGCAGTTGCCGGCCTGGCTGGCGGGCGTCCGCGCGGCCGAGGTCCTCTCCGGGGAGGGCTTCGGCCGGCGACAGCTGGTCCAGGCTGGGCGCGGCGCGGCGCACGAGGCAGAGGTGATCGCCTACCAGGAGCCGACCCTGATCGGGTGGCGGGAGCGGGCCAGGGGCGCCGGCGCCCGGGCCGAGGCGCGCACCGAGATCTACGTCCAGCTGACTCCCGACGAGGAGCAGGGCGGGACGATCGTGCGGCTCATCGTCGTACGGTGGCCGGCCGGTCCGGTCAAGGCGGCCCTGCTCCGGCTCGGGCTGCGTCGGGTCGGCGCCGACCTGGAGGACTCGCTGGCCCGCCTCACCGACCTGGCCGCCGTCGGCTGAGCAGGGCGCGTCCTACGGCGTCACCCGCGACGGCGGTGGCCCGGCGTCCCCGCCAGGGGCTCCGGACCACCGCCGCTTCCGTAGCCGGGCCCGCTCCGGCGCCGCGCGGCGGGTGGAGATCGCCTCCAGGTCGGCGAGGTGGCGGCATCGTCGGCACCGGGACACCGCCACGTCGCCGACGTGGAGTCGATCAGGAGGCGGCGTGCCGGGAACGACAGCGGGCCCGGCGCGTGGTGCGCCGGGCCCGTCCGTCGTACGCGGGGACTAGCTGTCGCCGCCGGTCTCGCCGACCGGGGCGGCGGTGACGTCCTCGAGGGCGTACTTCTTGGCCGCCTCGGCCGGCACGGTCGCCGGCACCGCGCCGCGCAGCGCGAGCTGCCGCAGCGTCGCGACCGTCACCGACTCGGCGTCGACGTGGAAGTGCCGGCGCAGCGCGTGCCGGGTGTCCGACATGCCGAAGCCGTCGGTGCCGAGCGAGGTGTAGTCGCCGGGCACCCAGCGCGAGATCAGGTCCGGCACCGCGCGCATCCAGTCGCTGACCGCGACCTTCGGCCCGTCGGCGTCGGCCAGCTTCTGCTGGATGTACGGCACCCGCGGCTCACTGCCCGGGTTGAGCAGGTTGTGCTCCTCGCACTCCACCGCGTCCCGGCGCAGCTCGGTCCAGGAGGTCACCGACCAGACGTCGGCGGCCACCCCCCAGTCCTGGGCGAGCAACTGCTGCGCCCTGAGCGCCCACTGCATGCCGGTGCCGGAGGCCAGGATGTTGGCCTTCGGCCCGTCCCCGTTCACCTGCGGCGCCGGGGAGTAGCGGTAGATGCCCTTGAGCAGCCCCTCCACGTCCACGTCGGACGGCTCCGCCGGCTGGTGGATCGGCTCGTTGTAGACGGTGAGGTAGTAGAAGATGTTCTCCTGCCCCTCGCCGTACATCCGGTGCAGGCCGTTCTCCATGATGTGCGCGAGCTCGAACGCGAACGCCGCGTCGTAGGCGACCACCGCCGGGTTGGTGGCGGCGAGCAGCAGCGAGTGCCCGTCCTCGTGCTGCAGACCCTCACCGTTGAGCGTGGTCCGGCCGGCGGTGGCACCGAGCAGGAAACCGCGGGCCATCTGGTCCGCCGCCGCCCAGAGCCCGTCGCCGGTGCGCTGGAACCCGAACATCGAGTAGAAGATGTACATCGGGATCATCGGCTCGTCGTGGGTGGCGTACGACGTGCCGGCCGCGGTGAACGAGGCGACCGAGCCGGCCTCGTTGATCCCCTCGTGCAGGATCTGCCCGGTGGTCGACTCCTTGTACGACAGGAACAGCTCCCGGTCGACCGAGGTGTACCGCTGGCCGTGCGGCGAGTAGATCTTCGCGGTCGGGAAGATCGAGTCCAGGCCGAAGGTGCGGGCCTCGTCCGGGATGATCGGCACCCAGCGCTTGCCGAACTCCTTGTCCTTCATCACGTCCTTGAGCAGGCGGACGAAGGCCATCGTGGTGGCCACCTTCTGCTTGCCCGAGCCGCGCTTGACGTCGGCGAACCGCTCCGGGCCCGGGATGGTCAGCCGCTTGCTGCTGGTCCGCCGGGACGGCAGGTAGCCGCCGAGCTGCTGGCGCCGCTCCTTGAGGTACGCGATCTCGTCGGACTTCTCACCCGGGGTGTAGTACGGCGGCAGGTAGGGGTTGTCCTCCAGCGCCTTGTCCGGGATGTCCAGGTAGAGGCGGTCGCGGAAGGTCTTCAGATCCTCCAGCGTCAGCTTCTTCATCTGGTGGGTGGCGTTGCGGGCCTCGAAGTGCGAACCGAGCGTCCAGCCCTTGATCGTCTTGGCCAGGATGACCGTCGGCTGCCCGGTGTGCTCGGTCGCCGCCTTGTACGCCGCGTAGAGCTTGCGGTAGTCGTGGCCACCCCGCTTGAGGTTCCAGATCTCGTCGTCGGAGAGGTGCTCGACCATCTTGCGGGTCCGCGGGTCACGGCCGAAGAAGTGCTCCCGGACGTACGCCCCGGACTCCGCCTTGTAGGTCTGGTAGTCGCCGTCGGCCGTGGTGTTCATCAGGTTCACCAGCGCGCCGTCGGTGTCCGCGGCGAGCAGCGGGTCCCACTCCCGGCCCCAGACCACCTTGATCACGTTCCAGCCGGCGCCCCGGAAGAAGGCCTCCAGCTCCTGCATGACCTTGCCGTTGCCCCGGACCGGGCCGTCCAGCCGCTGCAGGTTGCAGTTGATCACGAAGGTGAGGTTGTCCAGCTCCTCACGGGCGGCCACGCCGATCGCGCCGAGGGTCTCCGGCTCGTCCATCTCGCCGTCGCCGAGGAACGCCCAGACGTGCTGCTGGGAGGTGTCCTTGATGCCCCGGTGGTGCAGGTACCGGTTGAACCGGGCCTGGTAGATGGCGTTCAGGCCGCCGAGCCCCATCGAGACGGTGGGGAACTCCCAGAAGTCCGGCATCAGCCGCGGGTGCGGGTACGACGGCAGGGCGCCGCCCGGGTGGGACAGCTCCTGGCGGAACCCGTCGAGCTGGTCCTCGCTCAGCCGCCCCTCCAGGAACGCCCGCGCGTACATGCCGGGGGAGGCGTGACCCTGGTAGTAGATGTGGTCGCCGCCGCCGGGGTGGTTCTTGCCCTTGAAGAAGTGGTTGAAGCCCACCTCGTAGAGCGAGGCCGAGCTGGCGAAGGTGGAGATGTGCCCGCCGACGCCGATCTCGGGGCGCTGCGCCCGGTGCACCAGCATCGCCGCGTTCCACCGGACGTACGCCCGGATCCGCCGCTCCACGTGCTCGTCACCGGGGAACCACGGCTCGCGCTCCGGAGCGATGGTGTTGATGTAGTCGGTGGTGGTCAGCGACGGCACCCCGACCTGGCGCTCGCGGGCCCGCTCCAGCAGGCGCAGCATGACATAGCGGGCGCGTTTGGTTCCGCGCTCGTCGATGACACCGTCGAGCGACTCGACCCATTCGCCGGTCTCGTCAGGGTCGATGTCCGGAAGCTGGCTCGGCAGACCAGCGGTGATCACCGGGCGCTTGCGTTCCGTAGCCACAGGCGTTCCCTCGGTTGTGTGTGGGATAGGTCTCTAGCGCCATCCTGCCCCCTGGTGGCACCCGTCGTCACGTCTAGCTCCCCCAGACGCGACGCTCAACACAGGTACCCGTCAGTAACTTTGCGCAACCGGCCGATGCGCTAGCCGACCGGTCGCTTGTCCGCCGTCTCTACCCTTCGGGCATGCGATCGCGACTGCTGCTCCTGGGGCTCGTGACGGCCGTCGCCGGCGTGGCCGGCGTCGGCGTGGGGCTGGCCGGCCTGGTGGCGGGAAGGCCGGAGATGGTGGGGTTCCTGGCACTGGGCGCGCTCGCGCTGCTGCTCGTCGTCGGACTGGCCCGCGACGCCCGCCGTCCCCGCCGCCGGTCCCGCGCCGACGACGCGGCGGCCGGCTGGTACACCCCGGGGCCGTACGGGGACGTCGGCGCGGATCCGGACGGCGGCGGCCGCGACGGTGGAGCGGACTCCGGTCGGGGCGGCGGCTCCGACGGTGGCGGCTTCCGGGACGGGGGTTTCCGGGGCGACGGCGGCTCGGGTTCGCTCAGCGGCTCGGACGGTGGCGGATCGAGCTGGGGCGGCTCGGACGGCGGAGGCGGCGGCAGCTACTGAGCCGGTGCGGCAGAATGCGCCGTATGCGCAGTGAGGTGATCACCGTCCGGACCGGGTCCCGGCCGACCGTCCAGGACATCACCGCAGAGGCCGAGCGGTTCGTCGCCGGCCAGGGCGACGGGCTGCTGCACGTCTTCGTGCCGCACGCCACCGCCGGCCTGGCGATCATCGAGACCGGCTCCGGCTCCGACGACGACCTGCTGCGGGCGCTGGACGACCTGCTCCCCACCGACGACCGGTGGCGGCACCGGCACGGCTCGCCGGGGCACGGACGCGACCACGTGCTCCCGGCGTTCGTGCCCCCGTACGCGACCCTGCCGGTGCTCGACGGCCGCCTGGCGCTGGGCACCTGGCAGTCCCTCACCCTGGTCGACACCAACGGCGACAACCCCACCCGCCAGGTCCGCTTCTCCTTCCTCCCCGCCTGACCGGTCCCGCCCGCCCGCAACTGCGTCCGAAGGCCCCTCTTTCACGGAAAGAGTGGCCATCCCGCGCGGAATGGCCACTCTTTCCGTGAAAGTGCGCCCAGAGGGCGCCCCGGGGGTGCGGGGGCGGCGGGGTCAGGGGCGCGAGGTCTCCGTGTCGACCGTGTAGCGGTCCTGGTCGATGGCGGGGGCCAGGCGGGCGGTGGGCGCGGGAGGCCGGTCGTACGTCTGGTGCAGTCCGGGCACCCGGTCCTCGATCACGAACGAGGCCCGGGTGTACGCGGGCGCGTCCGGCCGGCTCACGTACGGCAGCACCGCGAAGTCGGCCTTCAGCTGGCCGGGGGTGATCGTGGTGCGCACGAAGCCGCGCAGGTTGTTCTGGAAGCGCAGGTGCGGATTGGTCTTCAGCCACGGGTGCGAGCCGCTGGCGGAGTCGAAGCCGTCTCCGCCCGAGGTCACCGAGGAGCAGACCAGTTCGCTGCCGACCGTCCGCGAGGTCGGGTCGGCGTAGTCCAGCTTCAGGTCGCTGGCCCAGTGCGCGTGCACGTCCCCGGTGAGCACCACCGGGTTGCGCACCCCGGCGGCGACCCAGCCGCGGGTGATCCGGTCCCGGGAGGCGACGTACCCGTCCCAGGCGTCCATGCTGGTCACGGTGACCGGTCCGGCGTCCCGGTCGCGCTGGGCGAAGAAGACCTGCTGGCCGAGGAGGTCCCAGCGGGCCTCGGAGCGGCGGAACGCGTCCAGCAGCCAGGCCTCCTGCTCGGCGCCGGTGATCGACCGGGCCGGGTCGGCCGCCGCCGCGCAGTCGCGGTAGCCGTCCCCGCATGCCTGGTCGTCGCGGTACTGCCGGGTGTCGAGCAGGTGGAAGGTGGCCAGCCGGCCCCACCGCAGCCGCCGGTAGAGCTGCATGTCGATGCCGCGCGGCACCGAGCTGCGGCGCAGCGGCATGTTCTCGTAGTACGCCTGGAAGGCCGCCGCCCGCCGGGCCGGGAAGTCCGGGTCCGGCGTCTCGGGCACCTCGTCGGCCCAGTTGTTCTCCACCTCGTGGTCGTCGAAGACCACCGCCCAGGGAGCGACCGCGTGCGCGGCCTGCAGGTCCGCGTCGCTCTTGTACTGGGCGTGCCGCTGCCGGTAGTTGGCCAGCGTGCGGGTCTCCGGGCCCTCGTGGCCGCGCGGCCGGTTCGGCCCGAACTCCCGCGCGTACTCGTACTGGTAGTCGCCCAGGTGCAGGATGAGTTCCGGCTCCGTCTCGGCCAGCCGCCGGTACGCCGTGAACCAGCCCTGCTCGTAGTGCGAGCAGGAGACGAAGCCCATGGCCAGAGCGGCGGGCAGGGTCCACGGTGCCGGGGCGGTCCGGGTCCGCCCGACCGGTGAGGTGTGCCCCTCGGCGTGGAAGCGGTAGAAGTACTCCCGGCCGGGCAGCAGACCGGCCAGCTCGACGTGCACGCTGTGCGCCGATTCGGGGCGGGCGGTCGCCGTGCCCCGCCGGACCACCTGCCGGAAGCGTTCGTCCGCGGCGACCTCCCAGCGCACCTCCACGAGCCGGCGGGGCATCCCGCCGAGGCCGTCCTCGGCCAGTGGCTGCGGCGCCAGCCGGGTCCACAGGACGAAGCCCTCGTGGTCGGGGTCGCCGGAGGCCACGCCGAGGGTGAACGGCCAGGCCAGCCGGCGGAACGTGGCCCCGCCGACCGGTCCCGCCGAGTGGTCCGCGCCGGCGGCGGCCGCGGCGGGCAGGCCGGTTGTCGCGCCTACCGCGCCGAGCGCCGCGCCGGTGATCAAAACAGCACGTCGGGACAGTGCCATGTTTCCTCCCCAGGGTCCGGTTCCGTACCGACCCGGGAAGCGTCGCGAGCGTGCGTGACCGCCAGGTGACGCCCAGCGCCACACCCCGCCGACACCTGAGGAACAGCAGAACGTCCACCCCGGTGATCCCGACGCCGCCTTCCCCGGGGAGGGGTGGGTGGTGGGTCAGGCGGTGGCGGCGGCGAGCTGGGTGACGCGGATCTTGGTGACCAGGGCGTCGAGGAGGGCGCGCAGCAGCGTCTCGGTCGTCTCGTCCTTGACCGCGCCGTCCTCGGTGAGCTTCTCGTGGGCGTTGGTGACGATGATCTCCGGCTTGGTGACCACCGCGGAGTCGGTCCAGAGGAAGAGCTGCCGCAGCTGGAGCTGGGCGCGGACGGTGCCCATCCCGGTCGGCGCGGCGCCGACGATGGCGATCGGCTTGTGCGCCAGCGGGGAGACCCACGAGGTGATCGGGAAGCTGGGGCGCGACGCCCAGTCGAGGGCGTTCTTCAGCACGCCCGGTACGCCGTAGTTGTACTCGGGGGTGGCGATGAGCAGGCCGTCCGCCGCCGCGATCCGCTCCCGCAGGTCCAGCACGGCCGCCGACGGCTCGGCCTCGACGTCCTGGTTGAACGGTGGGATCGCGCCGAGGCCGGTGTACTGCTCGATGGTCAGGCCGGCCGGGGCGAGCCGCTGTGCGGCCCGGATCAGCGCCGTGTTGAACGACGCCTCGCGGAGGCTGCCGGAGATGGCGAGGACGGTGAGGTCGGACATGGTGGAGCCTTTCGGTTGAGATGCGTGAGCTTGCCAATAGTAGAGCTGCTCAACTATTTGCCCGCAAGTAGGATGTGAGACATGACGCAGAGCACCGCCGCCACCGGATCCGACCTGGGCGACCGCTCCGGGCTGGCGGGGGACGCGGTGCGCCGGATCATGCACATCGCCTCCGCCATCCGGCACTACCAGGACGTCGAAATCGGCGAGCTGGGGCTGACCCCGGCGGCGGCCCGCGCCCTGGACGAGCTGGACCCCGACCGGCCCCTGCCCGCCCGCGACCTCGCCGAGCAGTTGCGCTGCGACCGGTCCAACGTGACCGCGCTGGTCGACAAGCTGGAGCAGGCCGGGCTGGTCGAGCGCCGGGTCGACCCGGCCGACCGGCGGCAGAAGACGCTGGTCGTGACGGACGCCGGCCGCCGGATGCGGGAGCGGGTGCACCGGGTGATGAGCGACTCACGACTGCTCGCCGGCCTGAGCACCGACGAGCTGGCCACCCTGCGCGAGCTGGTGTGGAAGGTCTCCGACGGCGGCTGCCCGGAGCAGTGCGGCCCGGAGTGAGCCCGGCCGGGCGGATCGTGTCCGAGTGGGCGACCCTGGCCTCCGTCGGTAATGCTGATCGACGTGACCACCCCGCAGCATCTCGACGACCGGTTCCGGGAGAGCCTGGGCGCGCTGCCCGAGCCCGAGCGGCGACGTGACCCGGCGCAGCCGGTCCGCGACGGCGCCGCGCTGACCGGGCACCAGTTGCTCGCTCTCTTCGACGCCCAGGTCACCAGCCGCCAGCTCGACCTGGCCGGCCGCTGGCTGCGCAGCTTCGGGGAGGGCTTCTACACCATCGGCTCGGCCGGGCACGAGGCCAACGCCGCCGTCGCCGCCGCGCTGCGTCCCACCGATCCGGCCCTGCTGCACTACCGCTCCGGCGCCTTCTACTGCGTCCGCGCCGCCCGGGCCGCCGGCGAGTTCCCGGCCGCCGGCGGCGACGAGGCCACGCCCACCTCCGGCGCCCCCGATCACGCCACGTCGCCGGTGTCGGGTGACGAGCCGTCCGACGAGGGGGCGACCCGCCCGGACCCGTCCCTGGTCGGCGGTGCACCCACGGGCGCGGCCGCCTACCAGGTCGGCGCGGACGGCACCGCCGAGGCGGTCCCCGCCCCCGCCGACCCGGTCGCGGACCCCACCGACGCCGACCCGGCTGCCGGTGGCGGCGCGACCTCGGGCGACCCGGCGTTCGGTGCGGTCCAGCCGGACGCGTACGCCGCCGCCGCGCGGGACGTGCTGCGCGGGATGGTCGCCTCGACGCGGGAGCCGCTCGCCGGGGGCCGGCACAAGGTCTTCGGCCGGGCCGACCTCGCGGTGGTGCCCACCACCTCGACGATCGCCTCGCACCTGCCCCGGGCGGTCGGCCTGGGCCTGGCCCTGGAGCGGCTGCGCCGGGTGGAGACCGCCGGCCGTCGGGACGGCGCCGACGCCCCGCCGCGCTCGCCCTGGCCGCGGGACGCCATCGTGGTCTGCTCCTTCGGCGACGCCTCGGTCAACCACGCCAGCGCCGCCGCCGCGCTGAACACCGCTGGCTGGTACGACCACACCGGGCTGCGCATCCCGGTGCTCTTCGTCTGCGAGGACAACGGGCTGGGCATCAGCGTCCGCTCGCCGCAGGGCTGGGTCGAGCGGACCCTGCGGGCCCGGCCCGGGCTGCGCTGGTTCGCCGCCGACGGCGCGGACCCGGTCGAGACGTACCGGGTGGCTGTCGAGGCGGCGGCCTGGGTGCGCCGGCACCGGCGGCCGGCGGTGCTGCACCTGCGCACCGTACGGCTGCTGGGGCACGCCGGCGCGGACGCGGAGAGCGCCTACCGCAGCGCCGCCGAGATCGCCGCCGACGAGGCGCGCGACCCGCTGCTCGCCACCGCCCGGCTGCTGGTCGACGCGGGGCTGGCCACCGGCGGGGAACTGCTGTCCCGCTACGACGAGCGCGGCTGGCAGATCCGCCGGATCGCCGAGGAGGTGCTCGACGAGCCCAAGCTCGCCACGGCGGCCGAGGTGGTGGCCCCGCTCGCGCCCCGCCGGCCGGCCCGGGTCGCCGCGGCGGTGGCGGAGGTGGCGGCGCGGGCCGGCGGGTCAGCGGCCGGCGCCCGCGTCGAGGCGTTCGGCGGCAAGCCGCCGGAGCTGGCCGGCCCGCTCACCCTCGCGCAGAGCATCAACGCGGCCCTGGCCGACGGGCTGCTCGCCCATCCGCACATGGCGGTCTTCGGCGAGGACGTCGCCGCCAAGGGCGGGGTGTACGGGGTGACCAAGGGGCTGCGCGAGAAGTTCGGCCCGGCGCGGGTCTTCGACACGCTGCTCGACGAGACCTCCGTGCTGGGGCTGGGCCTGGGCGCCGGGCTGGCCGGGCTGCTGCCGGTGCCGGAGATCCAGTACCTGGCGTACCTGCACAACGCCGAGGACCAGCTGCGCGGCGAGGCGGCCACCATGCAGTTCTTCTCGCAGGGGGCGTTCCGCAACCCGATGGTGGTGCGGGTGCCGGGGCTGGCGTACCAGGAGGGGTTCGGCGGGCACTTCCACAACGACAACTCGGTGGCCGTACTCCGGGATGTGCCCGGCCTGGTGATCGCGGTGCCGGCGCGGCCGGACGACGCCGCGCCGCTGCTGCGCACCTGCCTGGCCGCCGCGGCGGTGGACGGCAGCGTCTGCGTCGTCCTGGAGCCCATCGCGCTCTACCACACCCGCGACCTGTACGAACCCGGCGACGGCGAGTGGCTGGGGCAGTACGCGGAGCCCGGCGGGTGGGCGGCCGGGCACGTGCCGATCGGCCGCGCCCGGGTCTACGGCGTCGGCTCGGCCCAGGATGTCACCATCCTCACCTTCGGTAACGGGGTGCGGATGTCGCTGCGGGCCGCCGCCGTCCTGGCCGACGAGGGGATCGGCACCCGGGTGGTGGACCTGCGGTGGCTGGCCCCGCTGCCGGTGGCGGACATCATCCGCGAGGCCTCGGCGACCGGCCGGGTGCTGGTGGTGGACGAGACACGCCGGTCCGGCGGCGTCGGCGAGGGGATCATCGCGGCGCTGGTCGACGCCGGATATGTGGGTGCCGCGCGACGAGTAGCCGGAGTCGACTCGTTTGTACCATTAGGTCCGGCCGCCCGTCAGGTTCTGGTCTCCGAGGAAGCCATTACCCAGGGTGCCCGTACGCTGCTGGCACGGTAAATTCCGTTCCACCCGGTGCGCCACTTGCGCGTGGGCCCGCAACTGTGTGGACTTTGCCTGACGGCGTCGCCCGACGCCGCGAGCAGGGATGAGATGAGGAGGCACGCGACAGTGAGCGCGACCGCAGGTCAGGCCGCCGACGGGGTACGCAGCCTGGCGGACCGGTTCGGGATCGAGCCGGGGATGGTCGTCATGGAGATGGGGTACGACGACGACGTCGACCAGGATCTCCGCGACGCCCTGACCGACCGCTGTGGAGATCTGGTCGACGAGGACACCGACGAGGTGGTCGACGCGGTGCTGGTCTGGTACCGCGACGGCGACGGTGACCTCTTCGAACTCCTCGTCGACGCCCTCGGCCCGCTGGCCGACGCCGGAGTCGTGTGGCTGCTGACCCCGAAGGCCGGCCGGGACGGACACGTCGAGCCGAGCGAGGTCGCCGAGTCGGCGCAGACCGCCGGGCTCCAGCAGACCTCGACGATCAACGCCGGCCGGGACTGGAGTGGTGCCCGCCTGGTGCTGCGGCGGGGGTCCAAGGGCAAGAAGTAGCCCCCCGCCTGTGGCCCGCCGGCGGTCGCCGCCGGGTGTGGCAGGCTGTTGCCACCTCCAGACTCAACCCAAGGAGCTCGCATGCCCATCGAGGTTGGCGCCGAGGCGCCGGACTTCGTGCTCAAGGACCAGAACAACCAGGAGGTCCGGCTCTCGGACTTCCGGGGCAGGCGCACCGTGCTGCTGGTCTTCTACCCGCTCGCCTTCACCGGCATCTGCCAGGGCGAGCTGTGCGAGGTGCGGGACAACCTCAACGAGTACGTCAACGACGATGTCCAGGTGCTCACCGTCAGCGTCGACTCGGTCTACAGCCACAAGATCTGGGCCGAGCGGGAGGGTTACCAGTTCCCGCTGCTGGCCGACTTCTGGCCGCACGGGGCGGTCGCCCAGGCGTACGGCGTCTTCAACGACGTCGCCGGCATCGCCAACCGGGGCACCTTCGTCATCGACAAGGCCGGCGTCGTCCGCTTCGCCGAGATGAACATGCCGGGCGAGGCGCGCGACCAGGAGGGCTGGCGCAAGGCCCTCGCGGAGGCCGCCGCCGCCTGACGCCCGACAGCCGCTAACCGGGCACACCGTTCGACCGGGCCGGAGGCCGGCAGGTAAGCTTGCCACCCTCCGGCCCGCCGTACGGGGCGTTCCGGGCGCGTAGCTCAGTGGGAGAGCACCCGCCTTACAAGCGGGGGGTCGCAGGTTCGAAACCTGCCGCGCCCACCACTCACCGCAGTACGAGATCCAGTGCGAGCCAGTCGGCCAGATCCCTGAGCTCACCCCGGACGGCGGCGGTCACGGCCCGGTCGAAGGCGACGTCCTCGTGGATCGCGTCGACCCGGAGCGCCCCGGCCCCACGGTCGACGGTGGCGTCGACCTTTCCCACCAGCCGGGTAGACCCGCGCCGCCAGGTCCCACAGCCGGTCCCGGCCCTTCCGCCCGGCGACCGCGACCTCGCCCCGCCGCACCATGAACTCCAGCAACTGGGTGACGTTGCGGTTGTTGGTCCACCCGCTCGACTTCCACGGCACCGCGCAGGTGTCCGGAAGATCGCGTGACGGCAGGGGCCCCATCGCACCGAGCCGGTCGAGGATGTCGCGCCGACACGCGTCGTTGGCCCGTACCCAGTCCCGGTTGGCCTCCTGCCAGTCGCGCCGCTCCCCGCGCCCGGGCCACTCGGCCATCTCCGCGCGGTAGAGGGCCAGGTCTTCGGCGGGCCGGATCATCGCCCGAAGTTCGAGCAGGGTCCGGTCCGCCAGGGCCGCCTCCATTTCGGCGGGTGAGTACGACGACCCGAGGCGACTCCACGCCGCGAGATCGGCGCTCGGCGCGACGGCGGCGGTCGGGTCGATCTGGAGCAGCGTCAGGCGGCGCACCAGGTCGAGCAGGTGGGCCGGCCGCGAGCTGTCCAGGAGCTGTGCCCGCACGGCGATGCGGCGCGCGTCGATGCGGGAGAGCTCGTGGACGGCCACGAGCCGAGGCTAGACGACGGGTCCGACCGGAAACCGTCTCCGGGGGCATCTCGTGACCGGTGCCCGCGCGGTGTCGTACGGCGTTGTCAGGATGGGGGCGGCACGGGGACGAACGGGAGGCACCGCCGGTGAGCTACGCGGACGTCAACGGTCTGCACCTCTGGTACGAGACGCACGGCAGCGGCCGGCCGCTGGTGCTGCTGCACGGCGGGTACGGCGCGGTGGAGATGTTCGCCCCGGTCCTGCCCGTCCTCGCGCAGCGGCGGCAGGTGATCGCCGTGGACCTCCAGGGGCACGGGCGCACTGCCGACGTCGACCGTCCACTGCGGTACGAGACGATGGCCGAGGATGTCGCGGCGCTGCTGCGGCACTTCGACCTGCCCGGCGTCGACCTGCTCGGCTACTCCCTCGGCGGCGGGGTGGCGCTGCGTACCGCGATCCAGCATCCTGGGCTCATCCGGCGGCTGGTGCTGGTCTCCACCCCGTGCCGGCGGCAGGGCTGGTATCCCGAGGTGCTCGCCGCGATGGCCGGCCAGGACGAGCGGGTCGGTGAGCGGATGCGGGGCACGCCCCCACACGAGCTGTACGCGCGGGTCGCGCCCCGCCCCGAGGACTGGCCGCGGCTCTGGGCCAAGGGTGGCGACCTGCTGCGCCGCGAGTACGACTGGTCGGCCGAGGTCGCCGCCCTCACCGTGCCCACCATGCTGGTCTACGCCGACGCCGACTCGATCCCGGTCACCCACATGGCGGAGTTCTTCGGGCTGCTCGGCGGCGGCCGGCGGGACGCCGGCTGGGACGGCACCGACCGGCCGGCGTCCCGGCTGGCCGTGCTGCCCGGCCTCACCCACTACGACATCGTCGCCGCACCGGCCCTGCCCGCCGCCGTCCTGCCGTTCCTCACCCACGAGGTCCGCGCACCGCAGTGAGCGACCCGGCCGGCTCCGGCCCGCTCGGGGCCGGTCCCGGCTCCGATACCGATCACCGCCCCGGGTGACCGAACCCGAGCTGATGGGCCCGGGTGACCGTTGAGCGGGTGATACCTCAGAGGTATCAATATGCCGCTGTGGTATCACGCTCGTGGTTCGGTTCGCCCTGAGCGCCGGGGGGGATGGCGCGGCCCGGCTCAGCCCTCCGGCGCCGCGCCATCCGCCCCCCGGGCTCAGCTGGTGAAGCCGCCGTCGACGGCGATCACCGCACCGGTGACGTAGCCGGCGTTGTCGCCGGCCAGGTGGGCCACCGTGGCGGCGATCTCCTCCGGCGCGGCGTACCGGCCCAGGGCGGTGAACCCTCGGATGGCGTCGGCGTTCGGTCCGTCGGCGGGGTTGGCGTCGGTGTCGGTCGGCCCGGGGACGACCAGGTTCACCGTGATGCCCCGTGGCCCCAGCTCGCGGGCGAGGCCCCGGGTCAGCCCGGTGAGCGCGGTCTTGCTCATCGCGTACGCGGCCAGGCCGGGGAAGACCGCCCGCTGGCCGACGTTGCTGCCGATCGAGATGATCCGGCCCCCGGCGGTCATGTGCCGCACGGCCGCCTGGGCGGCGACGAACGGCGCCCGGACGTTGACCGCGATGGTGCGCTCCAGGTCGTCGGCGGTGAACTCGTCGATCGCGCCGACCAGGAAGGCCCCGGCGTTGTTGACCAGGATGTCCAGCCGGCCCAACTCGTCCGCCGTCCGGTCCACCGCCTCCCGCAGCGCGGCCGGGTCGGCGCTGTCCGCCCGCACGGCGATCGCCCGCCGGCCGAGCGCCTCGATCTGCTTCATTACCGTCGCCGCCCGCTCGGCGTCGCGCTGCCAGGTCACCGCCACGTCGGCGCCGTCGGCGGCGAGGCGCAGTGCCGTCGCCGCCCCGATGCCCCGCCCGCCGCCGGTCACCAGGGCCACCTTGCCGTCCAGAAGTGTCGTCGTCATGCAGCTCAGCATCGGCGCGGACGGGGCCGGAGGTCTGGCGGCGATCGGACGCCTCGTTCGGGTGGTCAGGTGTCGGCCTGCTCCCCGGCGAGGCTCAGGCCACGGTCGCGCAGCGCCGCTCGCAGTACGCCGATCGCCTTCGGTCCCATGCCGTGCAGGGCCCGCAGTTCCCGCTCGGTGACGGCGGTCAGCTGGTCCAGCCGGGTCCAGCCCGCGCCGGCCAACGCCCGCCGGGCGGGCGCGCCGACCGCCGGCGGGATGTCCATGTCGCTCACCTGACGGCTCCTCCCGGGTGGATCACAGGTCATGGTGCCACGGGCCCGGACCGGTGTCGTGCCGGTCGGCGACCTGCTGATCAGCCCAGTCGGCGGCGTACCCAGGGCAGCAGGGCGTCCGCCTGGGCCTGCTGGAACGCCCGGACGGTGGGGATGCCCGGCGGGGGCGGCTGCCGGGCGCCGTCGGTGAAGAAGCCGGCCAGGCCGGCGTAGACGCCGGTCAGCGCGTCCGGGTCGACGACGGCGGTCAGCGGGAGCCGGCGCAGCAGCGCTTCGGTGTCGTGCCCGCCGTGCAGCGCGACGTTGACCAGCAGCAGCGCGGTGTCCAACCAGGCCGGACCCCGGCAGGCGTGCGGCCAGTCGACCACGGTCACGCGGCCGGCCGGATCGACGAGCAGGTTGTCGGCCCGGAGATCGATGTGGCAGAGCGTGTCGCCGTCGAGGGCGGCCAGCCCCCGCGCGGCCGAGGCGCGCAGGTCGTCCAGGTGCGCGCGGGCCCACGGGTCGAGGTCGCCGGGCGGGTCGGCGGCGATCCGGTCCCAGCCGGTGAAGTCGTACGTCAGCCGCTCGACGGCGGTCGGCGCGTGCCGGACCGGGTCGGGAGTGAGCGCCGCGGCCATCGCCGCCAGCGTGTCGAGCACGGCGGTCAGCTCGTCGGCACGCCAGGGGGTGGCCGGGTGCCGGCCTTCGACGTCCGCGAAGACCAGCGCCACCCATTCGCCGTCGTCGTGGCGCCCGAGCAGCCGGGGCGTCGGGGCGGACGGCGGCAGCGCGGCGGCGACGGCCCCCTCGGCGCGGTGCAGCGCGACGCTGTGGGCGTTCCGCGCCCGGCTGACCGCCTTGACGAAGGCGCGCCGTCCGTCGGCGGTGCGGACCCGGTCGGCGGTGCCGGGGGAGAAGCCGCCCGGCTGGGACACCGCCTCGACCACCCGGCCGCCGAGGACGTCCTGCACCGCCGACCGGACGTGGTCGGGCAGGTCGGCCCAGCCGATCCGGGTCCTCACCAGCTCACCCATCCGTCCAGCGTGGTGCAGCGCCGGGCCGGCGGGCAACCGCGTTACGCGGCGCGGTAGCGCAGCACGACGACCCCGCTGTCGAAGGACCGGGTCTCCACCAGCCGGAAGCGGCGCGGGTCGAACTCCCGGTCCACGATCGGCACGCCCCGGCCGATCAGGAACGGGTTGAGCTTGACCACCAGCTCGTCGACCTCGGGCAGCAACTGGCCGGCGAGCTGTCCACCGCCGGCGAGCCAGATGTCGCCGCCGTCGCGCCGCTTCAGCTCGCGGACGAACTCGACCGGGTCGGCGTCGACGAGCTGCACGTCCGGATAGTCCGCCGGGGGCAGCGAGCGGGAGAAGACGTACTGGGTCAGGTGGGCGTACGGGCTGGTGACGCCGATGGCGAGCCCCGGGTCGTAGGTGCCGCGCCCCATCACCACCGCGTCGAAGCGGCCCTGCGGCCGGTCGATGCCGAACCGTTCGTGGGTGAAGGTGGGGAACGTCTGGGGCCAGGTCGCCACCAGGTGCTCCAACACGTCGGGATCGAGCGGGATGAAGTCATACGACCCGTCGGGAGCGGCGATGAAGCCGTCGAGCGTGCTGGCGACGTAGTACACGAGCTTGCGCAAACGAACTCCTCAATCACTACTGTTGTCGTGGTTGAGAAACTACAACACCTGTCGTGGTTTGCGCTAGGGTCAATCCGTGGCGAGAAACGTGGAACGGCGGGCGGCGCTGGCGGACGCCGGGTTGCGGGTGTTGGCGGCGACCGGGGCGCGGGGGCTGACCCACCGCGCCGTGGACGCCGAGGCCGGCGTCCCGCTCGGTACGGCCTCCAACTACTTCCGCTCCCGCGACGCCATGCTCGGCGCGCTCGGCGAGCGGATCATGGAGCGGTTCGCCCCGGACGAGCGCACCCTCGCCGAGCTGGGCGCCCGGGAGCCGTCACTGGAACTGTTCACCGACTACGTCCGCTACATCGTCGAGCGCACCACCGCCCAGCCGGAGCTGACCCGGGCGCTGATCGAGCTGCGGCTGGAGGCGGTGCGCCGGCCGGAACTGGCCCGGATCCTCGGCGACACGCTGCGCCGCGGCTACCGCGACGACGTCGCGTTCCACGTCGCCGCCGGGCTGCCCGGCGGGGCGTTCGAGGTGGCCCTGCTGCACTACGCGCTGGACGGGCTCCTGCTCGACCTCCTCACGACCTCGATCGACGCCGGTTTCGACCCGGACGAGGTGGTCTCCGCCCTGGTGTCCCGGCTGGTCGCCCGCGCCTGAGCACACCCCCGCCGCCCAGTGCGCCCGAGGTATGCCACCGGCCGCAACGGGAAACCGCCTGCGACGTACCCCGGGAGGAGTGACGGATGAGGGACGGCGCCAGCCTGACCATCGGTGTGCTCGGCTCGTACGGCGGACGCAACCTCGGCGACGAGGCGATCCTGACCGGTCTCCTGGCCGACCTGCGTGAACAGGAACCCAACGCCCGGATCATCGTCTTCTCCCGCAACCCGTCGCACACCGCGCTCGCCCACCCGGACGTGGAGGCGGTGCCCTGGGAGGGGGTCAGTCGGGTCGACTCCGCGGAGGTGCTCGGCCAGCTCGACCTGCTGATCCTCGGCGGCGGCGGCATCCTGTACGACCGGGAGGCCCGCCGCTACCTGCGCGTCGTCCGGGTCGCTCAGGAGCGGGGTCTGCCGCTGCTGACGTACGCGGTGGGGGTGGGACCGCTCAGCGACGGGGTCGACACCGGCATGGTCCGGGAGACCCTGGCCGACGCCATCGAGGTGACCGTGCGGGACCAGGAGTCCCGGATGGTGCTGGAGGAGGCGGGGCTGCTCAATCCGATCACCGTCACCGCCGACCCGGCGTTCCTGCTGGAACCCGAGGACTTCCCCGCCGAGCTGCTGCGCGAGGAGGGCGTGCCCGCCGGCAAGCGCCTGGTCGGGCTGAGCGTCCGCGAGCCCGGCCGGGCCGCCGAGCGGCTCGACATCGACGGGTACCACCGGCTGATCGCCCAGATCGGCGACTTCCTGGTGCAGCGGATCGACGCCTACGTCCTCTTCGTCCCGATGGAGCGCGACGACATCCGGCACTCGCACGGCGTGATGTCCCACATGATCGCCGCCGACCGGGGCCGGGTGCTGCACGGCGACTACTCGCCCCGACAGGTGCTCGGCCTGATGCGGCACTTCGACCTGGCGGTCGGCATGCGGCTGCACTTCCTGATCTTCGCCGCGATGGCGGGCACGCCGTTCCTTCCCCTGCCGTACGCGGGAAAGGTCTTCGACCTGGCCCAGCGGCTCGGGGTGCCGGCGCTGCGGGGCGTGGAGCGGGAGGTGGAGGGCCCGCTGCTCGCGGAGGTCGACCGGCTCTGGGACGAACGCGAGTCCCGGGCGGAGTCCACCGCCCGCCTGGTCGCCGAGGTCTGCGACCAGGCCCGGGGCACCTCGCAGGTCACCAAGGCCGTGCTGGAGAGCCTGCGGTCCCGGGCGCTGGCCCGGATGGAAGCCTGACCGCCGGCGCCACGCCGGACCGCTCAGACCGCCGGGCCGCGCCAGCGGTAGCAGTACTCGCCGCCGACGGACTCCAGCTCGTAGATCTGCGCGTCGGCCAGCCCCTCGGGGCCGAGGTGGTGATGGGTCAGCGGCGGACGGTTGTTGCTGTCCAGCTCGACGACGACCGACTCGCCGTCCGCCGGACCGTCCGCCAGCGGGATCCGCACCGTTGATGCCATGGGCCCATCCTGCCCCGGCGATCGCCGTACCGCAGGATTTGCCGGCAGCGGCCCGGGCGGGCCGGGTCACGGTCCAGGATCCGCCGCGAGCTGACCGGCGTGCTCCCGGTCAGCCGCGCGGCAGCAGCCCCGGCGGGTACTCCATCCCGTCGTGGGTGCAGGCCGCGGCGGCCACCGCCGCCGCGTAGGCCGCCGCCTCAGGCAGCGCCGCGCCGCGCAGCCGGCCGGCGACCAGCCCGGCGGCGAAGGCGTCCCCGGCCCCGTTGGTGTCCACCACCGGCGCGGCCGGCACGGTGGCGGGCACCCGCACCGGGGCGCCGCCGCCCGGGTGCAGGTCGGCGCCGTCCGCGCCCCGGGTCACCACCACCGTGCGCGGCGCCAGCCCGGCGGCCACCGCCGGGGCCCGGTCGCCCAGTTGTACGCCGCTGACGAGGACCAGGTCGGCGGCCTCGGCGAACGGACGGTGGTAGGGGTTCTGCCCGTCCCAGTCGTGCAGGTCGGTGGAGAGCGGCACCCCGTCGGGCAGCGCGGCGCGCAGCACCGGCAGCCGGTCCCGGGCCCAGTCCATGATCGAGACGTGCACGTGGGCGGCGTCGCGCACCAGCTTCGCCAGCTCGTCGTCGGCGAACGGCGCCGCCGCGCCGGTCCAGGGGGACGGGTCGTACAGGGACATCCGCCGGCCGGCCGGGTCGACCAGGTTCACCGACTGCCGAGTGCCGCCCGGGTTGTCGACCAGCACCGTGTGCACCGAGGTCCGGGCCAGCGCCGCGCGCACCACCTGGCCGGCGGGATCGGTGCCGAGCACGTCCACCAGGGCGACCCGCAGCCCGAGCGCGTGCGCGGCGAGGGCCACCCCGGCGCCGGTGTTGCCGATCCGGGCCTCGATCGGCGGGACGATGAGCGAGTCGGCGGCGGGGGGCGGGATCGCGGGCACCCGTACCCGCAGATCCACCCCCAGGCCGCCGACCACGAGCAGGTCGAACATGGCGCCGACGCTAGCCGGTGACCGCCGCCTATCCTTGGGCCGGGCGTCGACGAGGGGGAGAGCTGTGCTGGTCATCCACGGGTTGTGGCTGGTCGGCGTCGGTCTCGCCGTCTGGGCGCAGGACAGCACCGCGCCGGCCCGGGCGCCGCGCCGGCCCGGCCGGGCCCCGCGCGAGCGCGCCCACCCGTTCGCCGCCGGCCACGCCACGCTCGCCGCCGCGCTGGGCGACGTCCCGGCCGAGGCCGGTTCGCTGCCGCTCACCCTGCCCACCCGGGCCGGATCCCCGCTGGACTCGCCCGAGCTGGTGCGGACCACCGTCGCCGAACCGGTCCGCGGCCCGGTCACCCTGGCCGGGTGGCGGGTGCCCGTCCTGACGTACGCCCCGGACGAGGCGCTGACCCTGCTGCGCGGCCTCGACGGGGCCGCCGCCGTGCCGGGCGCCACCCTGCGCCACCTCGCCGAGCTGGCCGAGTTCGCGGTCGACCTGGTGTCCCGCGGGCGGCTGCTGCCCGGGCTGGCCGAGCCCGCCGCGGACGAGGGCGGCGCGGTGGCGGTGGCCCGGGCGCTCTGGCGGCCACTGCTCACCGGCACCGACGCCGGCTGGGCCCGCTCGCTCGCGCTGGCCCTGCCTCCGGCCGCCCGGTCCGCCGCGTCGGGCGGTGCCGGGCCGGTGGATCCGGGGCCGGGCGCGCTGGTCGCCGACGCGTTGGACGCGCTGACCGACGCTGCCGCCCGGGCCGCGCTGGCCGACACCGACCTGGCCCGGGGCGGGCGCCGCGACGGGGTGGTCGCCGGCTGGCTGACCGCGCTGTCCGGGCCGGACCGGGAGTTCACCGCCGACCCCGCCGCGCTGGCAACCCTCCGCGCCGAGCTGGACGACTGGCAGCGCGACGCCGCCGGCGGCGCGGTACGGGCCAGCTTCCGGCTGGTCGAGCCGCCGGCCGAGGAGATCGTCGAACCGCTGGTGGTGGTGCCGGCCGACCCGGCCACGGTGGTCCGGCCCGCCGGCCGCTGGCGGGTCGAGTTCGGCCTCCAGGCCGCCGACGAGCCGAGCCTGCACGTCGACGCCGCCCAGGTCTGGCGGGCGCCGGAGACCGTACCCGCGCTCGCCGGCCGCCGCGACGACCCGCAGGAGACCCTCCTGGCCGAGCTGGGCCGGGCCGGCCGGCTCTGGCCCGCGCTGGACGCCGCGTTGCGCACCCCGGCCCCGGAGGAGCTGGAGCTGGACGCCGAGGGCGCGCACCGGTTCCTGCGCGACGGCGCACCGGTGCTGCACGCCGCCGGCTTCGGGGTGCTGCTGCCCTCCTGGTGGCAGCGGCCGTCGACGCGACTCGGCGCCCGGTTGCAGGCCCGGGGGCGTACCGCCCCGGGCACCGTCGCCGGCGCCGCCGGCGGGCTCGGGCTGGACGCCCTGGTCGACTACCGGTGGGAGGTGGCGCTCGGCGACGAGACGCTGGACGCCGACGAGCTGGCCGCGCTGGCCGCGCTGAAGACCCCGCTGGTGCGGCTGCGCGGCCGGTGGGTGGAGCTGGACCCGAAGCGGCTCGCCGCCGGGCTGCGGCTGCTGCGGTCCTCCGGCGAGCTGACCGTCGCCGACCTGCTCCGGCTCGGCCTGTCCGGCGCCGACCGGCCCGAGGCGCTGCCGGTGCTGGAGGTGACCGCCGACGGTCCGCTGGGTGACCTGCTCGCCGGGGAGGCCGAACGGCGGCTCACCCCGCTCGACCCGCCGCCGGGCTTCAAGGGCACCCTGCGTCCGTACCAGCGGCGCGGGCTGGCCTGGCTGGCCTTCCTCCAGTCGCTCGGGCTCGGCGGGGTGCTCGCCGACGACATGGGGCTGGGCAAGACGGTGCAGCTGCTGGCCCTGCTCGCCGGGGACCCGCCGGCGGCCGGGCCGACCCTGCTGGTCTGCCCGATGTCGCTGGTCGGCAACTGGCAGCGGGAGGCGGCGAAGTTCACCCCCGGGCTGCGGGTGCACGTGCACCACGGCGCGGACCGGGCACGCGGCGCGGAGTTCACCGAGGCGGTGCACGCCGCCGACCTGGTGGTGACGACCTACTCGGTGGCGGCTCGGGACGCCGTCGCGCTCGCCTCGGTCGGCTGGCACCGGGTGGTGGTGGACGAGGCGCAGGCGATCAAGAACGCCTCGACCCGGCAGGCCGAGGCGGTCCGGTCGCTGCCCGCGCGGCACCGGGTCGCGGTCACCGGTACGCCGGTGGAGAACCGGCTGGCAGACCTCTGGTCGATCATGCAGTTCGCCAACCCGGGGCTGCTCGGCCCGGCCGCCAGCTTCAGGAAGGCGTACGCGGTGCCGATCGAGCGGCACGGGGACGCCGACGTCGCCGCCCGGCTGCGCCGGATGACCGGCCCGTTCGTGCTGCGCCGGTTGAAGACCGACTCCTCGATCATCTCCGACCTGCCGGAGAAGCTGGAGATGGAGGTGCTCTGCAACCTCACCGCGGAGCAGGCGTCGCTCTACCGGGCCATCGTGGACGACATGCTGGCGAAGATCGAGTCCAGCGACGGGATGGAGCGGCGCGGCCTGGTGCTGGCCACCATGACCCGACTCAAGCAGGTGTGCAACCACCCGGCGCAGCTGCTGCGCGACGGCTCGGCGCTGCCCGGGCGCTCCGGCAAGCTGGAACGGCTGGAGGAGATCCTCGACGAGGTGCTCGCGGCGGGGGAGAAGGCCCTGCTCTTCACCCAGTACGCCGAGTTCGGCGGGATGCTGCGCGGGCACCTGTCGGCCCGGTTCGGCCGCGAGGTGCTCTTCCTGCACGGCGGGGTCGGCAAGGCGGACCGGGACGCGATGGTCACCCGGTTCCAGTCGCCGGACGGTCCGGCGATCTTCGTGCTGTCGCTCAAGGCCGGCGGCACCGGGCTGACCCTGACCGCCGCCAACCACGTCGTCCACGTCGACCGGTGGTGGAACCCGGCGGTGGAGGACCAGGCCACCGACCGGGCGTTCCGGATCGGCCAGCGTCGCCGGGTCCAGGTACGCAAGTTCGTCTGCGCCGGCACGGTGGAGGAGAAGGTGGCCGCGATGATCGCCGACAAGCGCAGCCTGGCCGCCTCGGTGGTCGGCAGCGGCGAGCAGTGGGTCACCGAGCTGTCCACCGCCCAGCTGCGCGAGCTGTTCGCGCTGGAGGCCGGGGCGGTGGTCGAGTGACCGGCCCCGACCGCACGCCACCGCCCGGCGACCCGGCGCCCGACGGCGACGCGGGCGCGGCCGGCCGGTTCGCCGACTTCGGACCACCCCGGCGGGTCGACGGCGGGCTGAAGGCGCGCAGCACCCGGGGCGCGATCGGCGTCTCCTGGTGGTCGCGGCGTTTCCTGGAGGTGCTGGAGTCGTTCGCCCTCGGCACCCGGCTGACCCGCGGCCGGTCGTACGCCCGCAAGGGCCAGGTGCTGCGGCTGGACGTGACGCCCGGCCGGGTCGAGGCCACCGTGCAGGGCTCCCGGGCCGAGCCGTACCGGGTCGGCATCGAGCTGCCGGTGTTCCCGGCGACGCTCTGGGAGCGGGTCGAGCGGGACCTCGCCGCGCAGGCGTTCTTCAGCGCCCGGCTGCTCGCCGGTGACCTTCCGGCCGAGCTGGAGGAGGTGTTCGCCCACGCCGGCGCCCCGCTCTTCCCGAGCGGCGTGGCGGAGCTGACCCAGCGGTGCAGCTGCCCCGACTTCGCGGTGCCCTGCAAGCACCTGGCGGCGACCTTCTACCTGCTCGCCGAGGCGTTCGACGCGGACCCGTTCCAGCTGCTGCACTGGCGCGGCCGTGGCCGGGCCGAGCTGCTGGACCGGCTGCGTGCCCTGCGCGCCGGCGCGACCGACCCCGCCGGTACGCCCGGACCGTCCGGTCCGGACACCGGCACGCCGGACGCGGCCATCGCCGGCCCGACATCCGGCAAGGAACCGGTTCCGGCCGCCGGGGCGGCGCGGGTGCTCGCCGGACTGCCCGCCATCCCGCTGGACGAGGCGGTGGACCGGTTCTGGCTGCCGCCGGTGCCGCTGCCGGACCGGCCGCCGACCCTGGCGACCGGCCCCGAGCTGCTGCTGCGGCAGCTCGGCGCGCCCGCGCCGGCCATCGGCGGCCCGGGTCTGCTGGAGCGGCTGCGCCGGGCGTACCGGACCTTCGGCCGCTCCTGACCCCGCCGCCCGCGGCGGATCGTGGACAGTCGCCGTCCGCAGTGGACGCCGATCGCCCACGATCTCGATCCGGGCGACGTGGCGCCGGTGCCGGGCCGTGGTGGCCGGCGGGTCATAGCCAGCGGCGGCGGAAGCGCCACATCAGGGCGGCGTTGGCCGCCAGTACGACGGCGCAGATCGCCCCGGCCATGCGTCCGGCCAGCACGGTCATCGCCGGCAGTGACGCCCAGAGCACGATCGTCAGGATCATCAGCCAGCGCCCGCGTCGGGCTCGCGCCCGATGGTCGAGTCTCGCGAAGAACTTCGGGTCGCTCTCCCGGAGCTGCCGGGTGATCTGTTCGAATCTGCGCTGATCCTCTTTGCTGAGCATGGCGATGCCTTCCCCTCACGGCTTCAGCGGTCCGGCGGCTTACCCGCTGTTGCGGCGGCTCACGCCCTCCCGCTGCTGCCACTTTGCGCCGCCGGCGGGGTGGCGGGGACGCGGGTCAGGAACGGCTCAGCACAGGCTTATCCCTTCCTTAAGTTTCGCTGTGCCTCTGAACGCGGCTAAAAGCGTCGCGTGGGCCGGAAACGTTACGTCCCGGCCCTGGGGGAAAGAGTCGCCCCTGCTCCGGACGTCGGTGCCCGGCAGGGCGGAAACCGGGCCGCCGGAGGGCCCGCTGAGCGGTGTCTTAAGTGCCGTCCGGAGCCGCTGGTGAGCGCCTTGAAGGCCCCCCACCCCTTGGTTACCTTCCCGTACCAACCCCCTCAGGCAACAGTCGCCGCACCCTCCGCCCCGCTCCGGTCGCAGCGTGTCGGCGCCTCGAAGAAATCGGGATTGGTGCATGGCCGACCAGAATGTGCCACCGCGCGGACCGTGGGAAGACCGCGGCTGGACTGCTGGACAACACCCCACCCCGGACGGATACCGCGACGTCCACCGCTCCACCCCGTACGCCGTGCAGTACCAGGGCCAGGTCGACCCCGGCCAGCCGCACGCCGGGTACGCCACCCAGCCGGCCCCCCGAGGGCCGCAGTGGGTCGGCCCGGAGGGCCTGGGCCGGCAGTCGTTCCACCAGCCGGCCGGCACCGGACTGCCCCAACTGGACGACGGCGACGAGCCCGGCGGTCGGGTCGGCCGGCGGCGCGCCCTGGCCGCCCTCGGCGGCACCGCCGCCGTGGTAGCCGGCGGCGCCGCCCTCGCGATGAACTCGTCGGTGCGCGGCTTCTTCGGCGGCGACGGTGCGGTGGCGGGTGACGCCACCGGCACCACCGTCACCGACGGCACCGCCGCCCGTCCCAGCGGGCAGCAGGCGAGCACGGTGCGCACCTACACCGAGCAGAACGAGAGCTACATGGGCTCCCGGGCCGGGGCGGCGCTGAAGAAGAACGCCCCCACCGGCGGGCGGACCTTCTCCGGACCGGCCGCCGCCGCGGCGGAGACGCCGGTGACGGTGAAGACGGTGCTGGCCAAGGACCCGGTACGGCACCTCGCCAGCCGGGCCACCTTCGGCGCCTCGCCCAGGACCCTCGCCGACATCCGCCGGATGGGCATCGACGGCTGGCTCCGCTGGCAGCTCGACCCGGAGAAGATCGCGCCGAGCCCGGCCGAGCTGAAGCTGGCCGAACTGCCCAGCCTCAAGCTGAGCCCGGTGCAACTGCGCGAGCAGCGCGACCAGCTCAACGACAAGGGCGTGCAGCCGGAGAAGGAGATGGTGGACGCCACCATCGCCCGCCAGATCTGGTCCGAGCGGCAGCTCTTCGAGGTGATGGTCGACTTCTGGAACGACTTCCTGCACGTCGCCGCCGACTTCGACGGCGGCGAGGTCTACCGCAACTCGTTCGACCGGGACGTCGTGCGGGCCAACGCGCTGGGCAGCTACCCGGACATGCTGGTCGCCGCCAACAAGCACCCCGCGCTGCTGCTCTATCTGAGCCAGAACGACTCCCGCAAGGACGCCATCAACGAGAACCTCGCCCGGGAGAACCTCGAGCTGTACTCGGTCGGCGTCGACGGCGGCTACACCGAGAAGGACGTGCGGCAGGCGGCCATGCTCCAGACCGGCCGCGGTGTCCAGGACGGCAAGTATGTCTTCCGCGCCGACCAGCACTACCTCGGCAAGGTCAAGATCCTCGGCTTCAGCCACGCGAACGCCTCGGCGGACCCGAAGAAGGCCGACGCGGTCATCGACTCGTACCTCCGCTACATCGCCCTGCACCCGTCGACCGCCCAGTACGTGGCACGCAGCCTCGCCACCCGGTTCGTCTCGGACACCCCGCCGAAGTCCCTGGTGGACCGGCTGGCCAAGACGTACACGGTCAACAAGGGCATGGTGAAGCCGCTGCTGATGACGCTCTTCAGCTCCTCGGAGTTCTGGGCGGCGGTGGGGCAGAAGGTGCGCCGGCCGATGGAGTACCTGATCGCCACCTACCGGACCCTCAACGTCCGGCCGGAGGCGTCGCGGGGCTTCAAGTCCGACGGCGGGCGCCCCGCGTTCGCCCGGGGGCTGCGCCAGGTCCACGACAAGCTGCGCGAGCTCGGCCAGTACCCGATGGGCCAGCCCACGCCGGACGGCTACCCGGACGTCTACGTCGCCTGGACCTCGGCCGGCACCATGGTCAACGGCTGGAACGAGGCCGGCGACCTGCTCAACGGCCACCGCACCGAGTTCACCTACACCAGCGCGGAGAACCTGGTGGCGAAGCCGCCGGCGACCGCCGGGGCGTACGTGGACGCGCTCGCCCAGCGGCTGGTGCACCAGAAGCTGAGCGCCAAGGAGAAGGCGCTGATCCTCGGTGTCGCCGGCGTGCCGGCCGGCGCCAAGGTCGACGCGACGTTCAACGGGGCCGTCACCGCCGTCGCGCGGGCGATCCTCGCTTCCCCCCAGCACCACCTCCGGTGAGGCACCCGATGGAGAAGACTGTGCACTCGTTCCCCCTGCACCCCGAATGCCCCGACCTGCGGCGGCTGGCCGACAACCCGGCCGAGGCGCTGCTGCGCGCCGAGGCCGACGTCGTCGCCGCCGAGAGCGCCGCCGAGGCCGACCGCTACCGCCGGCTGGAGGACCTGGAGGAGGCCCAGCAGGACGGGCGGGGGGTGACCCGGCGGACCTTCGTCGCCGGCGCCGCCGCCACCGCCACCGCGCTGGCCACCGCACAGTTCGTCACCACCTCGGCGTCGTTCGCGGCGACGAAGACCGGCACCCTGATCCACGTCTTCCTCTACGGCGGGCTGGACGGGCTCAGCCTGGTCGCTCCGGACAACGACCCGGTGCTGGCCAAGGCCCGGCCCGACCTGCTGCTCGGCAACGACTCGCTGGCGCTGGGTCGCGGCTTCAAGCTGACCAGCGCGTTCCAGCCGCTGGAGCGGTGGCTCAAGGCCGGCCAGCTCGGCTTCATCCCGGCGGTCTCCGACGAGCGGTTGTCCCGCAGCCACTTCCAGGCCGCGGACGCCTGCAACCTGGGCGGCCTGCCCAACGAGACCGGCGGCCGGGGCTGGCTGGACAGCCTGGTCGACGCCCTGGGCAAGGGCACCGCGTTCCGCAGTGTCGGCATCGGCAGCACGCTGCCCCGGTCGCTGGTGGGCACCAACGGCGCGCTGTCGATCAACAATGTCGGCTCGCTGCGGCTCAACGGCGACGAGAAGTACCGGGCGGCCACCGAGAAGGCGATCCGGGGCCTGTTCACCGGGATCAACCACCCCGTCGAGGAGGCGGTGCTCGACGGCATGGGCGCGCTGGCCACGGCGCAGCGGCTGGCGGCCAAGCCGTACCAGCCGGCGGCCGGGGTGACGTACGAGGGCGTCGGGTCGGCGTTCCAGCAGCTCGCCCAGCTGATCAAGGGCGGGGCGAACGTCCGGGTGGCCACCGTCGGCATGGGCGGCTACGACACCCACGAGAACCAGGGCACCCGCGACGGCGGCCAGCTGCACCGGCGGCTCAACGAGCTGGCCACGGCGATGGCCGCGTTCTTCACGGACCTCGGTGACCGGGCCGCCGACGTCACCATCATGGTGTCCAGCGAGTTCGGCCGCCGGGTCGCCTCCAACAGCGGCGGCACCGACCACGGCCACGGCGGCGTGGTCACCCTGCTCTCCGGCCGCAAGCTCGCCGGCTCGCTGCTCGGCACCTGGAACGGATTGAACGATCTCGACAGTGGCGACGTACCTGAGTACAACAACATGTTCAACGTCTACGGAAGCGTGGCGCAGGGGCGGTTCGGCCTGACCAACGCCGAGGTGGACAAGATCTTCCCGAGGCAGAAGTACACCCCCATGAAGCTGTACGCGTGACGTACCAGGAGACGTACGCCGGCGGCCGCCGTACCGGGAGCTCGTCCCGGCACGGCGGCCGTTCGGCCGCCCCCGTACCCCCGACACCGGCGCTGCCCCGGCGCGGGCCCGGCGGCCGACGGGCGGTGTCCGCGCTGTTCTGGCTCGGCCTGGTGGCCAGCGTGCTGCCCTGGTGGCTGGACACCCCGGCCGGCGCGCTGGCCGACACCGGCGACGTGCTCACCGCCGCCGGGCGGATCACCGGCCTGGTCGCCGGCTACCTGCTGCTGGTGCAGGTGCTGATGATGAGCCGCCTCGGCGTGCTGGAACGCTCGCTCGGCGGCGAGCGGATCTCCCGGCTGCACCGGGACGTCGGCGCCACCCTGCTCGTCGCGGTGCTCGCCCACATGTCGCTGCTCCTGGTGGCCTACGCCGAGGCCGACGAGCAGTCGGTGGTGGGCGAGGTGGGCGTGCTGCTGCGCGACTACGAGGACATGCTCTCCGCGTTCGCCGCCGCCGGCATCATGGTGCTGGTCGGCCTCACCGGCGTCCGGGCGATCCGCACCCTGCTGCCCTACGAGCTCTGGTACCACCTGCACCTGACCAGCTACGCGGCCCTGCTGCTGGGTTTCGGCCACCAGTTCAGCAACGGCGCCCAGCTCTTCCAGCCGGGGCCGGTGCGCACCGGCTGGATCGCCGCCTACCTGCTGGTGGTCGCCGCCCTGGTCTGGGGTCGGCTGGTCGCCCCGCTGCGCTTCAACCTGCGCCACCGGCTCCGGGTGGCCGACGTGGTCGCCGAGACCCCGGACACCATCTCGATCTACCTGACCGGCGCGCGGCTCAACCAGATCGACATGCTCGGCGGGCAGTACTTCCGCTGGCGGTTCCTCACCCGCGGCTGCTGGTGGCAGTCGCACCCGTTCTCGCTCTCGGCCGCCGCCAACGGCCGCTGGCTGCGGCTGACCGTGAAGGTGGTCGGCGCGCACACCGCCGACCTGCGCGACCTCGACCCGGGCACCCGGGTCTGGGCGGAGGGACCGTCCGGCACCTTCACCGCCGCGCACCGCACCCGGGAGCGGGCCCTGCTGATCGCCGGCGGCAGCGGCATCGCCCCGCTGCGGGCGATGCTGGAGGAGCTGCCGCCCGGCGCCGCACTGATCTACCGCGCCCGCACCCCCGCCGACGTGCTGCTGCACCACGAGCTGGACTGGCTCGCCCAGGCCCGCCAGGTCTCCGTCTGGTACGTCATCGGCTCCCGCGACGACGCCGGCCCCCGCCAGGTGATGAACCCGGAGGGGCTGCGCCGGCTGGTGCCCGACGTGGCCCGCCGCGACGTCTACCTCTGCGGCCCGTCCGGGCTGGTCGAGGAGTCGGTGCGGGTGCTGCGCGCCGCCGGCGTGCCGCGCCGGCAGATCCACCTCGCCACGTTCGAGCTGTAGAAAGGCACCCGACATGCGTCGCGCGATCCTCGCGATCACCGGTCTGGCCGCCAGCACCAGCGCGCTGGTGGTGCTCAAGGGCTCCCCGGGCGCCAGCCTGGTCGCCCAGGACCTCCCGGCCGACCAGGCGTCCGTCGCCCCCGCGGCCGGCGACCCGGGCACGGCCGGCGGGGTCCGCCCGGCGCCGCGCCCTTCCGCCTCCGGACGCGCCCCGGCGGCGCGCCCCACCACCGGCGCGTCCCGCACCCCGGCCGCGCAATCCACCACCGGCACCCGGGCCCCCGCCGCGCCGCGGACCACCACCGCCGCGCCGAAACCGGCGCTGCGTACGGTGAGCGGCCCGACCGTCAACTACGAGTACGGTTCCCTGTCAGTGCAGATCACCCTCTCCGGCAGCCGGATCGTCAACGTCACCGGGATCGGCCTGCCGCAGAGCGGGCAATCGGGCCAGCGCAGCGACGACGTGCAGCGCACCTACAGCGGCACCAGCGGCGAGGTGGTGCAGAAGCAGAGCGCCGACCTGAACACCGTCAGCGACGCCACCGCCACCAGCGACGCGTACCAGCAGTCGCTCCAGGCGGCGATCGACCGGGCCGGCTGAGGTGCCGGTCTCGCCGGCCCGTCCCGGTCTGCGCCGGGTCGAGCACGTCATGGGTACGGCGATCAGCCTCGACCTGGCCGACGACCTGCCCGCCGCGACCCTGCACGACCTCGCCGAGGAGACCTTCGGCTGGCTGCGCGAGGTCGACGCCCGGTTCAGCACCTACCGGGACGACAGCGAGGTGTGCCGGCTGGACCGGGGCGAGGTGCGGCTGGCCGACGCGTCGGCGGACCTGCGGGCGGTGCTGGAACGCTGCGCCGAGCTGTGGGCCGCCACCGACGGCTACTTCGACGCGTACGCGACCGGCCGGCTCGACCCGTCCGGGTACGTCAAGGGCTGGTCGGCGCAGGTCGCCTCGGACCGGCTGGTCGCCGCCGGGGCGGCCAACCACTGCCTCAACGCCGGGGGTGACGTGGTGGTCCGGGGACTGTCACCGATCCGGGAGCCGTGGCGGATCGGCGTCGCCCACCCGTGGAACCCGATGGCCACCTGTCTGGTCCTCGCCGGCAGCGACCTGGCCGTCGCCACCTCCGGCGTGCAGCACCGGGGCCAGCACGTGCGGGACCCGCGCCGGGGCGAGCCGGCCCGGGGCCTGCGCTCGGTCACCGTGGTCGGCGCGGACCTGGGCGTCGCCGACGCGTACGCCACCGCGGCGGTGGCCATGGGCGAGGCCGGCATCGGCTGGCTGGACCGCCTCCCCGACCACCTGCACGCGGTCGTCACCGACGACGGCCGCCTGCTGCACTCCACCCGCCTGCCGCTGACCGACTGACCGGCCCGGGTCAGCGGGCCGGGCGGGGGCTGCCGGCCGGACGGGAGCCGGCGGGGCGGGCGCGTTCCGGCCGGGAGCCGCCCGGGCGCGTGCCCGACCGGCGGCGCGACCGCCGGTGGTGCGGCGGCGGCTCGGCGCCGCCGGCGGGCCCCGTCGCGTCGTCCCTGGCCATCACGTACCCCTGCTCCCGGCGCGTCCGCGCCGTCACCGGTTCAACGACCCCGGCACCGGCGGGGACGCTGCCGTGCACCGATTCGCGGATCAGTGACCCCGTCGGGGGAGCGGGAGCTGGCCGGGAAGCAGCTCCGGGGCGAGCGTCACACCGGTGGCCCGCAGCGCGTCGACCAGGGTGTTCTGCAACAGGTACGAGTCGGGCAGCTGCCAGCGTGCCTGTTCCGGGGCGACCGCCCAGCGCACCGGACCCTCCGGCAGCCGGGTCGGCGGCGCCGCGATCCACGAGCCGGGCCCGTGGCGCACCACGTGGAAGCAGTGCTCCAGCTCCGGGCGCAGCGGATCGCCGGGGCGGACGAGGAACATCCAGCGGCCGGTCGGGGTCACCAGCACCGGACCCCGGACCGCGGCACCGGCCGGGTGGGTCGGGAGCGCGTCGAGTACCCGCCGACCGAGGTGGGCCGGCACCTCCAGCACGTCGAAGGCCCGCCCGGTGGGCAGCAGCACCGCGTGCGGCCGGCTGTGCCACCAGGTGGCCACCCGGGCCGGGTCGGCGCTGGCCGCCTGCTCCCAGTCCTCCAGAGCGGGGTGGCAGCCGACGGTGGGGCAGCCGGCCCGACCGCAGACGAAGCGGCTGCGGGCCAGGCAGGCGCCCGGGGTGACCTCCCAGCCGTGCATGGCGTACCGGACAGCGATCCGGCGCAGCCGGACCCGCTCGATCGGCGACAGCTGGGCGACCCGAGGTCCGACGTTCCCCCACATAATCCGTGATCTCCCCTCGCCCCGACCGGACACCCGTCAGGCACGTGTCGAACACCGTCACTGCCGTAACCCACGATCGTTGAGCTGTCGAACGGCCCCGTGCAACTTGCACGAAAACTACGAGGACTGGCCGTATGGCCGACGTACAACCTGTGCGACCAGCGAAAACCTGAGACGGACGGAGCGCCGCACCCGCGGGGGACCGTCCGGGGATCCGCCGGACGGGCGACGAGGGGGAGGAGCAAGAGGATGGACGAGCTGCCCATAGGCCGGCGGGTTGCCTACTGGCGAGGCCGGCGCAAGATGTCGCAACAGGTCTTCGCCGACCGGCTGGGCAAGTCCAAGAGCTGGGTAGACAAGGTCGAGCGCGGGGTACGCCGGCTCGACAAGTTCTCCGTCCTCTACGAGATCGCCGACATCCTCCAGGTCGACGTGCAACTGCTGCTCGGCAAGGACCCGGAGCGGCGTACCGACGCGCTCAACTGCATCGACCAGATCGAGGTGCAGGAGATCCGGGCCGCCCTGGAGCGGTACGACTCGATGAGCGCCTACTTCGACGCCGCGCCGTACCCGCCGCCGCTGGCCGACATGCGCAAGGCCGTCAACCACGCCTGGCTCACCTACCAGTACGGCCGCTACGGGATGCTGACCCGGGCGCTGCCGAAGCTGCTGCGCGACGCCCAGGCGGCCGACGCGGGCTACCGCGGCGACCAGGCGTGCGAAGCGGCCCACCTGCTCGGGCAGGTCTACCAGATCGCCTCCTCGGTGCTGCGCAAGCTGGGCGAGTGCGACCTGGCCTGGCTGGCCGCCGACCGGTCGATGGCGGTCGCCCAGCGGGCCGACGACCAGCTGCTGGCCGGCGTCGCCACCACCCGGGTCTGCAACGCCCTGGTCGCCATGGGCCGGGCCCGGCCCGCGCTGGAGTTGAACGTCACCATCGCCAACCGGCTCGCCCCGGGCGGGAGCAACGACGCCTCCCCGGACCGGCTCTCCGTCTACGGCATGCTGCTGCTCCAGGGCGCGATGGCGGCCGCCCGGATCGGCGACTCCGCCACCGTCGACGACCTGCTCAACGGCGCCCACGAGGCGGCCACCCTGCTCGGCAGCGACCAGAACCACTACTGGACCTCGTTCGGCCCGACCAACCTGGAGCTGCACCGCGCCGCCGCCGCGGTCGAGCTGGGCGACGGCGGCCGGGCGGTGGAGATCCACCAGCGCCTCCCGGAGCCCGCGTTCAACGCGCTGCTGCCCGAACGCCGGGCGCACCACCTGCTCGACATCGCCCGGGGTTTCGCCCAGATCGGCGACGTGGCCAACGCCGGCGAGATGCTGCTGCGCGGCGACCGGCTCGCGCCCTCGGAGATCCGCTGCCGGCCGATCGCCCACGAGGTGATGTCGGACGTGCTGCGTCGCACACGTGGTGCGCCGCCTCCGCCGATAGCGGAGTTGGCTGAGCACATGGGAGTCGGGGTATGAACACGGTGCCGGCCGGATGAGCGGCCCGCACCCGAGCAGCGAGCGCCGCGCGGTGCTCTACGTCATCGCCTGCGGTTCGCCGCTGGCCCGGCACGTCGGTCGCCTGGTCGACCTGGCCCAGCAGGACGGCTGGGAGGTGTGCCTGGTGACCACGCCCGACGGGGCGAAGTTCGTCGACCGGGCCGCGCTGGCCCGGCAGACCGGCCACCCGGTACGCACCCACTACAAGAACGCCGGCGACCCCGACCTGCTGCCCCCGGCCGACGCCATGATCGTCTGCCCGGCCACGGTCAACACGGTCAACAAGTGGGCGGCGGGGATCACCGACACCCTCGCCCTCGGCCTGCTGGTGGAGGGGCAGGGCATGGGGCTGCCGGTGGTGGCGGTGCCGTTCACCAACGCCGCGATGGCCGCTCACCCGGCATTCCGGGCCGGCCTGGCCCGGCTGCGCGAGTGGGGCACCACGGTGCTCTTCGGCGACCACGTCTTCCCCCTGCACGCCCCGGGCACGGGGGAGCGGCACCTCCAGGCATTCCCGTGGGAGGTCGGGCTCGTCGCCCTGCGCGACCGCTCGCGCGTCACCTCGGCCGCCTGAGCCGCCCGCCCCGGCTTTGATCCCCCCCCGCATCCCTCGCCCCCGTTTTGCGGCGTGTCGCGGCGTCCGGGGCCCCGCACACCCCGACACGCCGCAAACGGTGTGGATCACGCCGGGCGGTGCCGGGGGACACGGGCGGCGGGCGAGGCCGTGGCGGCCCGTCCGCGCCGGTAAGCTGACCGGCCGTGAGCACAACCGCAGCCCCACCGACCGTCGCCGACGTGGTGGCGGTCCTGGAGCGCCGGTATCCGCCCTCCTGGGCCGAGGAGTGGGACCGGGTCGGCCTGGTGCTCGGTGAGCCCGCCGCCGCCGTACGCCGGGTCGCCTGCGTGGTCGACGTGGTGCCCGAGACGGTCGCCGAGGCGCGCGCCGCCGGGGCCGACATGATCGTCGCCCACCATCCGCTGCTGCTGCGCGGCGTCTCCTCGGTCGCCCCGACGACGTACAAGGGGCGGATCGTGCACGACCTGATCCGGGCCGGCGTCGCCCTGTACGTCGCGCACACCAACGCCGACGTGGCGGCCCCGGGCGTCTCCGACGCGCTGGCCGCCCGGTTCGGGCTGACCGGGCTGCGCCCGCTGCACCGCCCGTCGCCCGGCTCCCCGGCGGACGGCCCGGGCCGGGGCATCGGCCGGATCGGGGAGCTGCCCGCCCCGCTGACCCTGGCCGAACTGACCCGGCACGCCGCCGCCGTACTGCCCGCCACCGCCTGGGGAGTTCGCGCCGCGGGCGATCCCGCGCGTATCGTGCGTACCCTCGCGGTCAGCGGCGGCTCCGGCGACGCCTTCCTGGCCGAGGCGACCGCCGCCGGGGTGGACGCCTTCCTCACCGCCGACCTGCGGCACCACCCGGCGGGCGAGCACCTCGCCGCGGGTGGGCCCGCCCTGCTCGACGCCGCCCACTGGGCGACCGAACGACCCTGGTTGGACGACCTGGCCGCCCACCTGCGGGACGACCTCGGCGTCGAGACCGTGGTGTCCGACCTGGACACCGACCCGTGGACCGTGCACGCCGCCGCGCCCGTACTGGACGACAAGGAGCCCCGACCGTGAAGGCTGAACCCCAGGTCCAGCGCCGCCTGCTCGATCTGCAGGCCATCGACACCTCCCTCGCCCAGCTGGCCCACCGCCGCCGCACCCTGCCCGAGCGGGCCGAGCTGGAGGGGCTGGCCCGTGAGCTGTCCGCGCTGGAGGACGAGCGGGTCCGCGCCCAGGTCGCCGTGGACGACCTGGACCGGGACATCGCCCGGCTGGAGAAGGACATCGACCAGGTCCGCGCCCGCAAGAGCAAGGACGAGGCGCGGCTGGCCGCCGGCTCCGGCCCGGCCCGCGAGCTGGAGGCGCTCCAGCACGAGCTGGTCTCGCTCAACCGGCGGCAGGGCGATCTGGAGGACGCCGAGCTGGAGCTGATGGAGCAGCGGGAGACCGCGCAGGGCGTGCTCGACGGCATCGAGGCCCGGATGGCCGAGGCGCGCGAGCGCCGGGTGGCGGCCGAGCAGCGTCGGGACGACACGCTGGCCGAGATCGCCAAGGAGGAGGAGTTCAAGAAGGCCGCCCGCAAGCCGCTCGCCGGCGACCTCCCGGCCGATCTGGTCACCCTCTACGACAAGGTCCGCGAGGACACCGGCCTGGGTGCGGCGCTGCTCACCGCGGGGCGCTGCGGCGGCTGCCGGCTGGAGCTCTCCGGCGCCGACCTGTCCCGGATCCGCAAGGCGGCGCCGGACGACGTGGTCCGCTGCGAGGAGTGCCGCCGGATCATGGTCCGCACCAACGAGTCGGGTCTGTAGCCGGTGGCGGTGCGCGCGGTCGTCATCGAGGCCGACGGCGGGTCCCGGGGCAATCCGGGCCCGGCCGGCTACGGCGCGGTGGTCCGGGACCCGGACTCCGGGGAGGTGCTGCTGGAGCGCTCCGAGGCGATCGGGGTGTCCACCAACAACGTCGCCGAGTACCGGGGGCTGATCGCCGGGCTGGAGGCCGCCGCCGAGCTGGGCGCGGCCGAGGTCGAGGCGCGGATGGACTCCAAGCTGGTGGTCGAGCAGATGTGCGGCCGCTGGCAGATCAAGCACCCGGGGCTGCGCCCGCTCGCCGCGCAGGCCGCCGCGCTGGTCGACCGCTTCGAGTCGGTCCGGTTCAGCTGGATCCCCCGGGAGCGCAACCGGCACGCCGACGCGCTGGCCAACGCCGCGATGGACGCCGCCGCCGGCAGGCCGCCGAAGCGCCCCGCCGTCGCCGAGCCGCCGCGCGAGGTCGCCGCCCGCGCCGCCACCCGGACCGCCGCGACCGATCCGGCGACGATGAAGCCCTCCTGGGAGCCGCGGCCCAGTTTCACCGCCACCCGGCTGATCCTGGTCCGCCACGGCGAGACCGAGTGGACCGTGCAGCACCGCTACGCCGGCCGCGCCGACGTCCCGCTCTCCGACCAGGGCCGGGCCCAGGCCCGGGCCACGGCCGCGCGGGTGGCCGAGCTGGCCCCGTCCGTCGCGGCCGTGCTCAGCTCACCGCTGTCCCGGTGTACGGCGACCGCCGAGGCGATCGCCGGGGCGCTCGGCGGCATCCCGGTACGCCCGCAGGACGACTGGATCGAGTGCGACTTCGGCGACTGGGACGGCAAGACCTTCGCCGAGGTACGCGACCAGTGGCCGGGGGAGCTGGACGCCTGGCTCGCCTCGACCCGGATCGCGCCGCCCGGCGGGGAGTCGTTCACCGTCGTCGCCGAGCGGGTCGACCGGGCGGTGGCGGCGCTGCGCGAGGCGTACCCGGGGGAGACCGTGGTGGTGGTCTCGCACGTCTCGCCGATCAAGCTGGCGTTGCGCGACGCCCTGGCGGCCGGCGACGCCTTCTTGCACCGGCTCTACCTCGACGCGGCCGGCATCTCGGTGCTGGACATGTGGCCCGACGGCGGCGTGGCGGTACGCAGCATCAACGACACGGCCCACCTCGCGGCGCGCTGACCGGCGGGGGACCGGTAGGTCAGCCGCGACCGGAGCGCAGCAGCCAGCGCATGAGGTAGAGGCACGGCAGCGCGACCGCCAGCCACATCAGGCCCACGGCGAGCCGGACCAGGCCCGGCAGCCCCGGCTGGAGGGCGAGGAAACCCAGGCCGATGGTGGCCACGACGAGCAGATAGCCGAGGATCGCCGCGTTGCGGCGTGGCGAGCGGGGTGGGCGGGGTGGGCGGGTCACGGGCGGGGCGTCCCTTCGGTCAGCCGCGACACCAGTCGCAGGGGGTCGCGCAGCACGTCACCGACGGCGTGGTCGCCGACCCGCAGCGAATCGAGCAGCTCCTGGCGGGCCTCGTCCACCTGTCGGCCGGCCGCCCGGATCGTCTCGGTGACCAGCTCGCCGAGGGTCAGGTTGTCGACGGTACGGCGGGCTCGGGGGTCGATGCGGATGTCCAGCAGCTCCCGCGCCCCGGACATCTCCACGGTGACCTCGCCGTCGGGCGAGGAGACGACGTGCCGCCGGTGCGCGGCCCCCTCCGCGAACTCGACCGCGGCGGTCATCGCCGAGGTCATCTGCCGGGCCAGGGCGCTCAGGTCCGGTCGTTGCATCAGCCCACCGCCCCGGTGCCGCGGAGGAACTCGTCGAGCGCCTGCCGGGGTGCGGGCGGCTGGTCGACGCCGTCGTTGCCGGTGATCTCCCGGATCCGGTCGGTGAGGGTGGTCGACAGCCGAATCTGGGCCTGGCGTACCGCCTCCAGGCAGGCGGCCCCGAGCTGGTCGGCGTCGAGGTCCCGGACGGCCTGCGGGCTGAGGTAGACCTCGGCCACCTCGCCGTCGCCGGTCACCCGGGCGGTCACCGTGCCGGTGGCGTCGCTGGCCTCGACGCTCTCCTCCCGCAGCGCGGCGATCCGGGCGGCCAGGCCGTCCACCCGCTCCCGGACGGCGCGCAGCGAGGGGTCGGTGTAGCCCTGGCGGCGCGCCTCGTCCGCCGCCGCCGCGATGGCCTCCGCGTCCGCGTTCACCGCTGCACCCACTCGGCCGGATCGCCGATGACGATCTTCAGGGACTCGGGCAGCCGGATGCTGGCCGTGTCGATCCGCCCGCTCCGGTCGGCGAACTTGTTTGCCAGCTCGTCGTTGGCGTCGCCGAGGGTCTTGGCGGAGAGCCAGACCGTCATGACGAAGCCGGCCAGCAGGCCGATCACGGCGACCGCGAAGGCCGCCCAGGAGGCGAAGATGCCGATCTTGACGGCCGGCGAGACCGGGCCGGCGGCGTTGGCGGCCACGGCGGCGACGGCGGCGCTGACCGTGGCGACCAGGAACGCGCCGAGGGTGGTGATCACGCCGGCCGCCAGCTGCGCGCAGTACGAGTCCATCAGGGAGCAGGTCTGCGCCAGTCGCTCCAGGGCCGGCAGCAGGTCGCCGGTGGCGAACGCGTGGAACTGGGTGGCCGCCGAGTCCTGCCAGAACCCGTCGACCTTCTCGATCTGGCTCAGCAGTTGGGCGTGCATGCTGTCGTACGCGTTCTTCAGCTCGCCCCAGGTGCCGGAGTTGCTGATCCACGGCTCAGGATCGACGACGTTCGGCATCACCAGCAGCCCGGTCAGGGCGGCCGCCGCCATACCGGCCCCGGAGGGCTCCAGCGCGACGATCAGGCCGCTGGTGGCGGCGACCACCAGCCCCCGGATCAGCAGTGTGTCGAACGCGTCGCTGTCGGTGTCGGTCCAGCCGCCCTCGTCCCAGCCCGCCGGCATCCGTCCCCCTCGGTCAGTCGTGACTGCGCTGGAAGCCGGCCGCCTGGTCGGCCTCCAACTGCTCGTAGTGGCCGGCGACCCGGTGCAGCGCCGTGCCGATCGCGTCGAAGGTGTCACGCAGCGCGGTGGTCACCGCGCCCACCGCGGCCAGGGACTGCGCGTAGTCGTCCGCCGCAGACATCGCGAAGAGCGGGAAGGCCCCCTGCGGCAGCTCCAGCCCGGCCAGCGTCGGGCGGGTCTGCTGGTCGAGCTCGTCGACGTACGTCGAGAAGGAGGAGCCCAACGCCCGCATCGCCTCGGTCGCGTACAGCGACACCCTGCGCCACCCCCGTGTCAGTGCGTGAGGCCCCAGGTTAGCGGCGCGCGGCCCGGCCGGCTGCCCCGTCCAGGGCCGGGCACGTCATTCGGCGCAGCGGACTTGCCGCTCGGCGCAGGGTGCGGCGACGAGTGGCGTGACGGCAGTCACAGGGTGGTTAGCCTCCGCGCGATCACACCGACCCACGACCCTTCGGAGACGCAGATGAGTGATCCCGGAACACCACCGGCCGAGCCGGGACCGGATCCCGCGGCGGGCACGGCGTCGTCCAGGGCGAAGGACCACAGTCCCTGGAACTGGCTGCTCTTCGTCCCGATCCTGGTGCCGCTGATCCCGGCGTTCTTCAACGCGGACTCGCCCCGGCTCTTCGGCTTCCCGCGCTTCTACTGGCTGCAACTGGCCTACATCCTGCTCGGGGTGGCCACCACGACGCTCGTGTACCAGATGACGAAGAAGCGGGGTGGTCGGTGATGTGGCGTGACCATTTGACCGAGATCATCGTCTTCACGATCCTCTTCCTGCTGGTCAGCGCGATGGGCTTCGTCGCGGCCCGCTGGCGGGCGCCGCGGGACATGGCCCACCTCGACGAGTGGGGGCTGGGCGGGCGCAACTTCGGCGGCTGGATCACCTGGTTCCTGGTCGGCGGTGACCTCTACACCGCGTACACCTTCGTCGCGGTACCGGCGCTGGTGTTCGGCGCGGGCGCGATGGGCTTCTTCGCCGTGCCGTACACCATCGTCATCTATCCGCTGGTGTTCCTGGTGCTCTGCCGGCTCTGGTCGGTCTCGCACCGGCACGGCTTCGTCACCCCGGCCGACTTCGTCCGGAACCGGTTCGACTCGCCGGTGCTGGCACTGCTGGTCGCGATCACCGGCATCGTCGCCACGATGCCCTACATCGCGCTGCAACTGGTCGGCATCGAGGCGGTGTTGAAGACGATGGGGGTGACCGGCGAGAGCACCCTGGCCCGACACCTGCCGATCATCATCGCCTTCGCCATCCTGGCCGCGTACACGTACCAGTCCGGGCTGCGGGCGCCGGCGCTGATCGCGTTCGTCAAGGACACGCTGATCTACATCGTGATCCTGGTGGCGGTGCTGTACCTGCCCTACAAGCTCGGCGGCTGGGGCGAGATCTTCGACGCGGCGGACGCGAAGTTCAAGGCGTCAGCGGCGCCGGGCGACGGCATCCTGCTCAACGCCAACAACCAGCTCCAGTACATCACCCTGGCGTTCGGCTCGGCGCTGGCGCTGTTCCTCTACCCGCACAGCATCACCGGCGTGCTGGCCAGCCGGAACCGGGACGTGATCAAGCGGAACATGTCCGCGCTGCCGGCGTACAGCCTGCTGCTCGGGTTGATCGCGCTGCTCGGCTTCATGGCCATCGCGGCCGGGGTGAAGCCGCTGCCCGGGGCGACGGCGGGGAGCGTGGACAACAACACGGTGGTGCCGGTCCTGTTCGACCAGCAGTTCCCCGACTGGTTCGCCGGGGTCGCGTACGCGGCCATCGGCATCGGCGCGCTGGTGCCGGCGGCGATCATGTCGATCGCGGCGGCGAACCTGTTCACCCGCAACATCTACAAGGAGTACCTGAAGCGGGACGCCTCCCCGGCGCAGGAGGCGCAGGTCTCGAAGGTGACCTCGCTGCTGGTCAAGGTGGGCGCGCTGGCGTTCATCATCTTCCTCGACCCGCAGTTCTCCATCGACCTCCAGCTCATCGGCGGCGTGATCATCCTCCAGACGCTGCCGGCGGTGGCGCTGGGCCTGTACACCCGCTGGTTCCACCGCACCGCGCTGATCGCCGGCTGGGCGGCCGGCATGGGCATGGGCATGTGGATGCTCTACCAGATCGCCAACCCGGTGACCGGGAAGAAGCACTTCGCCGGCTCGGCCTTCCCGCTGTCCGAGTTCGGCTTCGACACCAAGAAGACGATCTACGTGGGCATCGTGGCGGTGCTGGTCAACCTGGTGGTGGCCGCGCTGCTGACCCTGGTCCTGCGGGCCGCGAAGGTCACCAACGGGGTGGACCACACCACGCCGGACGACTACTTCGCCGACGAGGGCGACCCCCGGGTCACTCCGGGCCCCGAGCGCGACGCCGACTCGGCCCGCGAGCCGGTGGCGTAAGGGTCGATCCGCCCCGGGTGCCCGCTGCGGTGGGTACCCGGGGTCCCGCGGCCGGCCGCTGTGCCGAGACGCTGTGGAGCTGATGACGTGAACGGATCGGTGGCGACGCCCGGCCGCTGAGTCGTTCACGTCATCAGCTCCGTACCGTCCGCCGCCCGTCCTTGCCGGTGCGGGGCGAGGGGTGGCTTTCGTTCAGCGGCGGCGGTTGCGGGCGCTCAGCGCCTCGTTGAGCCGGCCCAGCAACCGCGCCAGGGTGTCCCGGTCCTCGGCGTCCCAGTCGCCGAGGATGTCGCCGTAGAGCCGGGTGCGCGCCGCCCGCACCGCCGCCATCCGTTGCAGGCCGGCCGCGGTGGGGGAGACCACCGTGCCGCGCCCGTCCGCCGGGTCGGGGGCGCGGGTGATCAGCCCGTCGCGTTGCAGGGCCGAGACCTGCCGGGTGACCGTCGAGCCGTCCAGGTTGAGCTGCGCCGCGAGCGCGGAGACGTTCTGCGGGCCAGCCGCGTCCAGGTGCCGCAGGATCACGTACGCCGCCCGGTCCAGCACCCGGTGCTCGGCGGTGCCGGTGGCCCGGCGGGTCGCCTCGCCCAGGCGCATCAGCAGGGCCACCTCGGTCTCGATCCGGCCGAGGGTGGCCTGGTCGTCCGCTCCCGTGCGCTGGTCGTCGCTCATAGCTGTATGGTACAAACAAAACTACCTGTACGATACAGCTATCTGGGAGGCGGAGTGGACCGGCGTACCGAGATCAGCGCAGCGCCCGCCAGAGCAGGTAGAGGCCGATCACCGTGCCGAAGGCCACGATCAGCATCTTGAGGAGCACCGGCGGCAACCGGCGGACCAGCCGGGCGCCGGCGTACCCGCCGACCAGCGTGGCCGGCGCGACCACCGCGACCGCCGCCCAGTTCACCGGCCCGAAGAGCGAGAAGACCGCCACCGTGGTCAGCCCGACCACCGCCGAGAGCAGGTTCTTGATCGCGGTGACCCGGGCCAGCGTCGCGTCCAGCACCAGGGCCAGGCCGGCGACCAGCATCACCCCGAGGGCCGCGCCGAAATAGCCGCCGTACACCGCGCCGAGCGCGACCATGGCCTGCACCGCGACGGTACGGCGGCGCGGCGGCAGGTCGCGCGGATGCCCGACCAGCGCGCGCAGCGGATCCTGGAAGGCGAGCATCGCGGTCGCGCCGAGCACCAGGAACGGTACGACCACCTCGAACGTCCGGGCCGGGGTCGCCAGCAGCAGGAGGCAACCGACGATCGTGCCGACGACCGTGGCGGGCGCCAGCGTCACCAGCGAACGCCTCGGCGGCAGGTCGGCCCGGCTGCCCGCCACGCTGGCCAGGTAACCGGGGCAGACCGAGACCGAGTTGGTGACGTTCGCCGGCACCGGCGGTAGGCCCACCGCGATCAGCGCCGGGAAGGTGATCAGCGAACCGCCCCCGGCCGCCGCGTTGACCGTGCCCGCGGCGAGCCCGGCGGCGAGCAGGAGCGCGGCGTCGGAAAGATCCATGGTGCCCCGAGGCTAGTACGCCCCGCGCGACCACCGCGCCCCGACCACCCCGCCCCACCGTCCGCCGCGACCTGCGCGGGCGCGTGCTGTTTGCGGCGTGTCGGGGTGTCCCGGCCCCCGGACACCGCGACACGGCGCAAACCGGACAGCGGGGACTCCCCGGAGGTCGTCCGGGGCGGAAATGGGCGGGGAGCCGGCGTCGTTAGGATGAGGGTGCGACGGACGAGTCGACCGGGCGGTCGCGTCGGCGGGCTCCGGCCCGCCGCCGAGGAACGTCCGGACTCCACAGGGCAGGGTGGTTGCTAACGGCAACCCGGGGTGACCCGCGGGACAGTGCCACAGAAAACAGACCGCCGGCCCATCGGGTCGGTAAGGGTGAAACGGTGGGGTAAGAGCCCACCAGCACCCCGGGTGACCGGGGTGGCTCGGTAAACCCCACCCGGAGCAAGGCCAAGAAAGGGTCGTCACCGCAAGATGGCGACCCGGCGCAGACGCTTGAGGGTTGCCCGCCCGATGTCTGCGGGTAGGCCGCATGAGCCTGTCGGCAACGGCAGGCCGAGATGGATGGCCGCCGCCGGCACGTACCCCGCGAGGGGTACGCGCCGCGCACAGAATCCGGCGTACAGGTCGACTCGTCCGTCGCCCACCAGGTCGCAGCCTCGACAAGGTTGCGACCTGCTTGTATTCCGGGCTGCCTATGGTCGTCGTTGGCCATCGCTGGTCGCCGTCTGACGCCCTGCAGACGCCCTCACGCCCTGGCGACGCCCTGGCCTTGCTGTCGCCAGTCACAATGGGTGGGTGGTGTTGATGGGTTGCGCTGGGGGCGAAGTCGCGGGTTCAAGGCCCGCCGCTCGCGGTGCACTCCTCGCCTGCGTACGGTGGCCGCAGCGCTCGTTGCTGTCCTCGCCGCCGTCATGCAGGGGGGCCTCGCGGCGGAGGCCGCGGCCAGTGGAGCGGAAGCGTCTCGCTGGATCTTCTACGGTGGGTCTGCGGCCGCCATGATCGGAGCGGTCGCCGTCAACATCATGACCACGTTTGCGGGCGTACCTCAGTTGGCAGAGGACGCCCACAGCGGAGCCCATCAACACCACGGGCAAGAACACTCGTGCTTCGCGTCACGGCCCATAGCCGCCTTTGATCCGTAGCTCCGGGCAATGCGGTCCTCTACGGCTACCCGCGATGGCCGATCGCCCTTGGTCGCCCCGCGAGGGACGCTGCGGGCCGGTGGGTTGCTGTACCTCGCTGCTGTACGGCGCTTGCGCGCCATGCGGGGGCATTGCCTTGAAGCGTGCCAGCAATGCGTGGTCTTCCCGCCGAGTACCGCACCAACCTTGCCATACTTAGTCCGACTGCATATTCTCTCGCCATGGCTATCCGCGAACAGAGCTATTACGCGCTCGCCGCGCTGATGGACGGCCCACTCCATGGATACGCAATCATCAAGCGTGCCGAGGAGTTGTCGGGCGGTCGGGTACGCATGGCGGCCGGCACCCTCTATGCGGCGCTCGACCGGCTCAGCGCCGAAGGGCTCCTCCGCATGGTCGACGAGGAGGTGGTCAACGGGCGGGCCCGGCGGTACTACGACCTCACGGACGAGGGCGTTGCCGTGCTCCGTGCCGAGGCCGATCGGATGATCCAGGCGGCGCGCGTCGTGACCGACCGATCGGCACTGCGGGTGCGGGCGGTGAGGCCGGCATGACTCAGGAGACACTTGAGGCGCGGTACCGGCTGCTCCTGTGGGCGTACCCGAAGCGCTACCGGCGTGAGCGCGGCGCTGAGATGATCGGCACGCTCATGGAGGCGGCCGGCCCTGATCAGCGGCGCCCGACGGCGCGGGAGGCGGCGATCCTGATCCTGCGGGGATTGCAGACCCGTGCCGGGACGCGCGACGCGCGTTCGACAAGCCGGGGCTTCCGTGGGTCGCTGCGGCTGGCCGTGCTCCTGCTGTTGGCATACGCCACCGCCGGCAGCCTGGCCGAGACCGGCAGAGTCCTCCCTCGCGTCGTCCCGGACGGTGTGGATTATCCACCTGAGCTCATCCATCCACTGGTAACCGTCATCGCCGCCTTGGCGGTCGTCGCGGTAGCCGGCGGGCGATACGTGCTGGGCCTGCTGGCGACGCTTAGCGCGCTTGCCGCGACGCTGGTCGTCCTGCGCCTCAGCTTCGTCGGCGTCGACAGCGTCACCGGCGAGCGCCACTATCCACCGATCGAGTTCGTACTCAACATGGCCATGGCTGACTCGGCCCTCTGGCCGCTGCCGATCGCCGTGCTGCTGATCGTGCCGTTGATTCTCTGGCCGGCGCCGGGCACGCGGCGGCCGATGGCCTGGCTGCTAGCCGTGCCAGTCGCGGTGTTCCTACTACCCACCGACTACGACGTGACGATCAACCTGCAACCAGGGGCCACCGTCGTCGTGATGGCCGGCTTCCTGCTGTGGGTTGCCGTCGATGCCCGGGCGACCATCGCGGCCGCGGTGCTGCTCGTCCCGCTGATCATCGCCATGCTGTCGCTCGGAGCCTGGGGCGCTTGGGGCCAGCCCGAGGTACTCGGCGCCACGTGGTTCTGGACGTTCGTCATCGGGGCCCTCGTCCTGCTAACCGCCGGCGCCCTCGGCCTTCGCCGCCAGGCCCGCGTCTAGCAGGCTCCGCGCCACGTCGTCGTTGGCTGTGGCGGAGGGCTAGTCGCCGGGCTACTTCGGGCGCTGGCGGCCTGTAAATCCGTCGCGAAAGCTACAGAGGTTCGAATCCTCTACCCGCCACCAGGTTCAGAGACGGGCCCCTGACCAGCAGAGATGCCGGTTGGGGGCCCTTCTCGTGGGGTCCAGCCCAGTCCAGTCTGATCCGGTGCTCCCTGAGCCTCCACGGGAACATGACGGGAACGTGGTCTTGTCTGGGCGTGGCGAGCCTGGCCTACCCTGACGCGGTGCTGGCCGCTGAGGATCCAAAGATCACCGACTGGATGCAGGCATGGGGCAGCGTTGCCGGCTTGGCGATGTCGACGCTGGCCGTGCTGCTTACCGGACTTCTGTTTCGCCATGAGATCCGCGTGCGCCGCGACGAGAAGGAGAGCGCAGAGTCAGCCCAGGCTCAGTTGGTCGTTGTGGGTGTGGACCGATTTTTGGGTAACGACGATAAAGGATGGACTGGGGCTAGCTGGTTCGTTCGGAACGAGAGTGCAGCGCCGATTTCCAATCTAATTGTCCTCCCTCGCTTCGACGATGACATTGAGTACGGGCTGTTTGCCGGCCACAATACGGTTCACAAAAGTTTGCAGATCGTCACGGCAGACTCAAGAGTCACGGGATTTTGGGAATTCGGCGATCCAAGGCCTTGGCGGAGTTGGGAGTCGGGGGAACCGCGTTCTTTCGAACTGGAGATAATGTTCGTTGATGCCGCGGGTGCCCGCTGGTTCAGGAGTGGAAGCGGGCAGCCGAGGAAATCATTCTTCACGCCAGAGACGGAACAATCCATCATCCAATTGGCAGCAGAGGCCTACGGCGTACCGTTCTGGGTCAGGCAACCAGTCCGTTGGCTTAAGCGCCACGCACATGTGCGGCGGAACCGCATCGTGAAACGCTTAGAGGCGCGCATAGAGAAGCGCTGGAAGGACTGACCCTCGTGCCCGTCTTCCTCTGGCCTCGTTTCAACGAGAGGGCTTCGCGGTGGCGCCAGGGTAGAGGACTGTGGACGAAGGCTGACCAATGCCACCGCGCGGGGTAGCGCGGGGAAGACAAGGGGTGCGCGGAGTGACATCCTCTGTGGATGCTTGCGATCCTCGACGCACCACAGGGCGGCATCACACCAGGTGACTGGCTAGGCGCAGGAGTAGGCCTAGCGTCATTGGCGGTGACCAGCGTGCTGGCGTTCCTCGTTTATCAGCTACAACGGCGCGACCGAACCTTTGAGCTTGCACAAGAACGGGTCCGACAGGAGCAGAAAACCCGCGGACGTGAGCAGCGTGACGAGATGCGGGTCAAGGAGGAGCGCGAGCGAGAACTGCGCGGAATTAGGCGTGAGCGACATCGCGAAGACTTTCAGATGGCCAGCCAAGCACTAAACGCAATTGCTGAAATCCTTGACGAACTGGAGGACGGTGCCCTCAATGATGAGTTGACGCACGTAGAGAGCCTTCGCGCTGCGGCGAGGAATCTGGAAAGCGTCAACAGCAGAATAGAGAGCCTTGCCGTTCTCGGCACGCTGGCCTCGCAAGCTGTGCTCCTAGCCATCCTTGCCACCCGTATGCCCAGGGATGACTCCTTCGCTCAAGCGGCCGGGGAGGCTGCGGCTGGCCAGGGCTCCGCATTGCACAACCTGGTGCACCGGATGATCAACCTATCAATGACACAATCTCGCCTAGGAGCTCAGATGGCGGAGAAGGTGAAGGAGTGTAGACGGGCTCTTGCAAAGGAGTGGGGCGAATAGCTCGCTCTGTATAGGCTGTCATCCCGTCTGCCGCCGACCCACACTCCGTGGAGCGGGCCAGGGCCAGGGCGACAAGGTGGAGCGCCCTACCGGACGTACGACCTTGTCGCCCTGGCCCTGGTCTGCTCGGCTTGCCTGGGTCGGTGGTGGACGGGATGGCAGCTCCTCAACCACTCCACCACCGCAACTCATGGTCAACTCCATCCCGGAGTCGTCTGGCCCCCGCCGGAGGCAGCTCTAACCCCGCCCCTCCCTCACCACTCACCCTCCCCACTTCCTCCCCCTGGTGCGGGCCCCCAGTGGCCCGCGTAAGCCGTTCGGCAACTCCGAGCCTGCCCCGTGGTCAACTAGGAGCCTTCGGGCGCCACCTGGATCGTGGGAACGGGTGAGGCATGTCCGCCCTGCCTTCGGTCACTCCTGGAATCGTCACCGGATCTCCTGCCTATGGAGGCGGACGCGCGGGGCGGGGCGTGGGTTCCGGGCCGGCTGACTTTCCGCCCCGGCGCCGTAGGCAGCCGGGGCGGCGGCTCCGTAGGAGCCGTTTGCCGCGCCCCGGCCCGCGCCGCGCGGAGCGCCTTGATCTAGTACAGGCCAATTCGGCAAGCCGATTACTGCTAGCTGATGGGTGGGAAGAAGCCGTACCGGCCCAGACCCTTCTGCTTGGTAAATCGGTGCACGAGTGCTGCTTCAGAGAGCTGTGCGGGTGGCGTGGTGTTTTCGATGACGATTGTCTGAGCCGCAGCTTCACTGTCGAGGTAGCGGTAGAACGCCGCAGCGACGTCGGAGCTTACATACTCCTCTTCGTTCTCGTTCTTGTTTTCGGCGTCGGCCGCCTCTGGTTGCCGGTAGGTTACAAGTGGCGAGTCGAGCACGGTGAAGCCGGGGTGTGGGAGGCCGTGTTGCTGACAGTATTCCGAAAGCGCGATAGTGAAGCCGGCGTGGATCACAGAACGCATGCCTTTTCCGCGTGTATGACGCGGGCGGTTATCTACGAGAAGGTCGTCTTGCTCTACGTCGAACGCGACGGTGCCGTTTGTTTCGACGCCCCAATTGTCCAGCAATCGCCGAATGATTTCCGCGAGTGCTTGCAGCGACGCTGGGCTAGGCCACTTTTTCGCTGCGACAACGTTTCCGGGTTCGCCAAGTGCTGCAAAGGTGGAGGCTAGCCGCTCGATCTCCTCGATCTGTTCGTAGGTAGCGAGCATGCGATTCACCTGTGACTGTTTGGCGTATGCGGAGGCTAGCTCCCGTTGTCTTGGAACGATTTCCCCTTCCAGAGCCACCACCGCAGCGCGGGCAGCTTCAGTGCGCTGGGCTGCCTCTGTCGCCGCAGCTTGCGTGATCTCCACCTGACTTGCTAGATCGTCCAGAGTGAGCTGTAGATCGGTTAGCAGATCGCTGGTCTTCTGCTGTTCGGCCGCAATTGCCTCCGCGAACTTTTCGGCTTCGGCTACGGCATGGCCTGGCGGAATTTGGTGCTCGGTAGATGCGCCGCAGAATATGCAAACGTCGGATTGGAAAAATCCCAGGACGTTGCCCGCTTCCTGGATTGCCTCCAGCCGCGCTAAGTCGGATTGATACTGCTGACTCAGAAGTCCGAAGCGTGCGGTGACTTCCTTCATCTGGCCGATCCGATGCTCCAGCGACCGCTGATCGTCGGCAAGTTCGTTCTGAGTGCGAATCAAGCTGTCACGCTTGGCGAGTACGTCCTCTATCGCTGGAGTTAATTCGGCGATGGTGTAGCTGAGTGCTTCGCTCTGCCTATGAAGCTCTGCGACTGACGCTGATCCTTCTACAGAGCGATAGAGCCCACTAAGAACCTGCTGCAGAACTTCATATTTGCCTTTACTGACCTTGCGAACATCGTCTGATACTGCGGCCTCTAAGTCAGAGTCGTCTTCACCTTCGAGCATGACGCGTAGGAGCGAAAGCTCGGCCGTCGCATCGATTCTGCTTGCGGTGTGATAAGGCGGCGTCAGAGCCACCATCTGACCTTCGTGGACCACAAAGAGCGGTGCCAGCTTGCGCAGGGTCAGTTCCACTACTTGGTTCTGTGCGTTCTTGCGCAGAACTTTGCCGTACAGCCCGATGCGGTCGAGGATAAACGCGGATATTGTATTCCTCTGGCCCTTAGTGTGTTTGGCCTTAAGTTCAACTGTCGGCGGATACTCGGGGACTTCTTTCAGGAGACCGTCGTACATTTTTACGGGTCCACCGGACAGCGATCGGACTAAAGTCAGGCTTTCTTCGTTCACCCGTAGGCCGAGGAGTACGGAGGAGTAAGGCTCCGACTCGCGGATCGATCGTAGTTGGGAACTTCCCATAGCGAAATCAATAGCATCGACGATGAAAGACTTACCGGTGTCTGATGCGCCGTAGATTACGGTGAGGTCGGGACTGAAGTCGACGGTTGCGGGTTCGACGTCTCTTCCTATAAATGTCAGGTGAGTAAGAGTCATCCCGGCCATCACTGAACCTCGCTGGCTATAGGCGGGTGGCTATCAAATTCTTGAACCCAGCGCCCGAGCGTTGCGCGCATTCTTTGGCGCATTTCGGTATGCGAGTCATCAGAGAACTCGTCGGCGATCCACTGCGCGATTTCGACAAGTCGCGTCGCGTACGGGGACTCAAGAACACTGACGAAGGCCGAAGCATTGTCTGCAGCTCTATACGCCATCCCGTCCGTACTCATCACAAGGTCCACCATTCCGGCCCTCATCATGAGTCGCAGTCCGTCCTCTAGTATTGCCCTTTTGACGCCCATCTCGCCTGATCGCATAGGCAGGTCTGGGTGGATGCTTGTCGGGCCGCCCAAGTCACCGCTGTGGACAAGGCTATGGTCGAGCAAAACTAGTGTGTCGACGTCGAGAGTTCGGGGATATGTCGCCGTCAAGATGATCACGGCGCGTAGTCCGACCTCGACTGGGCTATTGAGTGGGCCTCTCATGTGTGCCTGCACCACCTGAGCTTGTCGTCATTGGCTAGCTGGTGGCACATGCCCTTCCGATCCACGGTTGTTGCAACCGTGATCAGGGCATTAGACGTAATTTCCAGATCCATCGAGGCCTGCAGGACCGCGCGCAGGCGATCATAACCCGATTCGTGGTTCCCATCGTGAACCTCGATTACGCCTTCATAAACCTCGTTTTGGAGGCTGTCAAAGGTTTCACCTGGTACGCTGTCGCGGGAAAAGGTTCGCAGCGCCTCGGCACTGTAAAAGGCGACTCTCTGTCGGCGAATATGGCGACTCGCCTCAGGGTGTTGCAAAGCGTCGGCAGTGGAAGAGATCGCGTCGCCGTACCTTTCGCGGTGCACATCCACAAGCTGCTCAAGGTAGCGGGTTTCGCTTGGATGAGGATCGGCAGGGGGCGGGGGCGTGGCCGGTCGCGGGGGAAGGCCGCCACCGAACTCCCTGATGTAGATCGGCGTCCCCGCGAGGTCGCTCAGCACATCCTTCAAATCCTGCGTGTTGAAGATACTGAAATCGGTCGTCTCGGCAGCCGCTCGGATTTTCGCCTTCATGGCGGGATCTAGGCCGGGCAGCAATGCGGCACCTTGATCAAGCTGCGCTATGAAACCAGAGCGGAGTAGGCCAGGGTGGTTTAGCTTGTTGCTGAGTTGTGTGCGCACCCTCGTGGAGCTACAAATCGGTATGTCCGAGGCAGAATGTAATGCCCTTTGATTACACCTTTTAGGATCTTTGCTATCTCGATGTATGCGTCTCGCGAGGCAAGGGGCTTGCTGTAGTGCTTACACTGGTAGCAGTCCCACTCGCCTTCATAGCCTCGACTCGTGAGAAAGGCTGCAACGTCAACACCGTGGTCGTTGGCGCCGCCCATGCGCTCTACCTTGGCGTACTTAGGCGTTAATGTGGCGACCCATTCCTCGACGAACTCTTCCCATTGGTTCGGTTCGTAACTGAAGATAATCTGCCGTGGTGTCAGGCGGCGTCCCGCGAGTACGTCGGCGACGGTCATCACCCGGTAGCGGGGCCCGGTCGTCGGAGCGACCTCGGGCTCTTCTGCCGCCGGTCGCGCCTCAGCCATCGACACCAGGCACCCCCGTACGTCTGGACATGTGATCTCTGTCGCGGGTCCACACAGGGTAGCGGATCAAGCGCCTGGTGTAGAAGTCCAAGCTGGGGTCGCCGACCAACGGCGAAGGGGCACTCGTGGCGGCATGACTGGCTGCGTGACCTTCGGACCTGGAAGAACGGGCCCGGCCTCGTTGTGGTCAGCGGTCAAGTCCTCCGGCGTGCATGACTCGTAGCCCCTCCCTCTGCACGAAGACGCTGCGGCGGGCGACGGCGTCTCCCTTGCGGTCGAGTTCGTAGCCGTCGAGCCATGTCCAGTGGTCATAGGTAGGCCAGTCGAGTACGCGGATGACGCGGAACATAATGGGGTTGATGAACTGCACGCTCGCGGCTCGGGTGAGGTGGACGACGTCCCCGGCTTTTGGGAGGGTCACTGCCACCGTCCGTTGAGTGCGCGGAGTCGGCAAGGCCAAATGAGGGACGGGGCTGGGCGGGTCGCGGCATGGGTCAGGTGCAGCACGTCACCGGCCTCCACGGTGGCTCTTTCTGTCTCGCCAAGTGCGTAGGGTCTCGCCGGCCGCCACCAGGCGCGGGCATCCGTCGTCAGAGCACTTCGAGCAGGCCGATCGGTGATGGAAGTCGATGACGTAGCCGGCCATCAGGACGGGGAACGGGGGCTCTGGTTGCCGTTGAGGGATCAGCACGGTTCACCTCTGGTTGAGGCGCTTGAGGGCCTTCGACGAACGCCAGGCGGCGGCCATGGTCATCAAGGGCTGATCTAGAACCGGGACAGCGGCTCGGCCGATCCACCGCTGCGTCTCCGGACGGGGGTGCTTGGATGCGACTGGCTCGCCGGCTACATAGTCCACCGGCTGACCAGGGCGCTGGAACCACTTGGACCTAGTCACCCGTCAAGAGTAAGTGACTAGGCGTCAGAGAGCTAGGCGTCCATCAACTTGATACATGCCTAGTCGACGCATGCCTAGCGTCAGCGTCATGGGCAAGAAGCTGCGGTTGGTGGGTTCGGGCGAGATCCGGATCATGCTTGGCGGCGTCTCCCGACAGCGCGTCTACCAGATCACCAACCGGCGCGATTTCCCTGAGCCTGTGGCAACGCTTCAGATGGGCAACGTGTGGCTCGCCGAGGACGTTGAGGCGTGGATCGCCACGAGGCGCGGAGACCTGGACTAGCTCGTAGCCGCTGTCCTTCGCGCTGTGCGTCGAACTCAGGACTGAGGCAACGAGAAACGCCCCGGTGAGGATCTCCCGGGGCGCTCGTGTGCGGTGGTTGCGGTGCTTACAGCTCGTCGACGGCGAACGCCGCCACCATCTCGGCCATGCTGTCGATGACTGCCTCTGCGGAGGTGAACCGTTCGCGCTTGCCGGGCTTGTTGGCGTACCCGATGGCGGCGATTCCGGCGGCGTGGGCGGCCTCGATGTCGGTAAGGGAGTCGCCGACCAGCACGCATTCTGCTGGCTCGGCGCCCAACTCGCGGACGGCTGCCAGCACCGGGAACGGGTCCGGCTTCATCCGCTCGGGGGCTGCCTCGGGCCGGCCGATGACCGGATGGATGTAGCCGGTCAACCGGCGAGCGGCCAGGTAGGTATGGACGGACTCAGCCGAGTTGTTCGAGACGACGGCGACTCGGCGGCCAGTCTGGTGGGCGGCGACGATGACCTCTCGGCCGTACGGCGTGGGCTGGGCGGTGCAGGCCGCGGTGACCTCCTCGCGGGTCATCGCCTGGTCGATCAAACGAACGACCGCCGGGCGTCCAAGCGCTGCGGTGAAGCGCAGCACGGCGAGCGGGTCACGTTCGGCCAGGATCTCGGGCGGCAGGGTCACGGCCTGGTCGACGAGCAGCCGGCGCAACTCGTGAGCGACGGTCGACGCGGGATGCTGAGCGAAGATGCTGCACACGGGGCCGTCGAAGTCGAGCAGGATCACGCGGACGCGGTCGATCACCTTGGCCAGGTCGGCGGCGGTCACGACGCGTACTCGCGGGCGATGGTGCCCCACACGCTGTCGAACCAGGCGCGGGCCTGCTCGACATAGAGGGCGTCATTGCTGGTGTCCTCGTCGCTGGGCGTGAAGGGGAAGAGGATCGCGTCCTTGCCCATCGCGTCGTAGATCGCCATCGGCTTGCCGTTGCCCGACTCGGTGGCCCGGTCGCTCAAGGAACACGCCACGAAGTACGACCCGCTCTCGATCACCCTGCCGTGGGAAGACCCGTTCAGCGAGGAGCGGCTGACCGTGCCGCTGATCTTCACCACCACCCGCCGAGGTGCGATCAAACGAGCCACCTTCGACGACAAGAGCTGGCGTCCAGCGGTGAAGGCGGCCGGCATCGTTCCGACCCGGTCTACCGGGATGCACGCGCTGCGCCACTACTACGCCTCGGCGCTGCTCGACGCGGGGGAGAGCATCAAGGCCCTCGCCTCGTACCTCGGGCACTCCGACCCCGGCTTCACGCTCCGGGTCTACACCCACCTGATGCCGGCCAGCGAGGAACGTACCCGCCGCGCAATCGATGATCTCTTCCAAGAACCCCCGTCCACAGGCTGATCTACGACCTAGCCGAGTGGCAGCCGTACGAGTGATTTTCCGCGTTGCGGATGTCGTTCTCCGCGCGTCATCCAAGGGCACGTATCAGTGCCGGGGCGGCCGCCGCGTCGGCTGCGAAATTCGCTGTCCGGTCGTTGGAGCACAGTGATAGAAAGCCGGGTGCACAAAATTCTCACGTTCTCTGATCATCTGCGGCTGATCAACGAACGGTCGACCGCCTTCCGCGCTGCGGTCGCCGCGGCACCCAGCCTCGACCTGCAGGTGCCGACCCATCCCGAGCGGACGCTGTTCGATCTCGTGCAACACGTGGGCATGGGCCGCCGCAAATCAGCCGCCATCGTCGCCGCAGGGCCCGCAGACGCGCCTCCGGAGAAGTCGGCTTGGGAGGACGGCATGGGTGCGCCTCGGGAACGCGAGGCTCTGCTGGCCTGGTGGACCGAGTCCGTCGAGCAGCTGACGAGCGCGCTGCGTGAGGCCGGCCCGGATCGCCCTTGTTGGACGTGGTGGGGTGACTCGCCGTCACCGCAAACCTCTGGTGCATGGGCGCGGCGCCAGGTTCCCGAGATCGCGGTGCACACCTACGACGCCCAGCTCACGGTGGGTGCCCCGCATCCGCTATCGGAGGAGGTCGCCCTCGACGGTTTCGACGACTGCCAGTTCACCCTCTGCGCGACGACGGTCGCCTGGCCACACGACCCCGCCATCGTCGATTACCACGCCACCGAAGGCCACTCCTGGCGCCTTCGGCTTTCCCACGACGGCGCACAGGTCGCCCACCTCACGCCCGCTGCCGGCGAGGACCCCGACACGGCCGACGTCTCCGCCCGGGGCACGGCCAGTGACCTGGTCCTGTTCTTCTACGGCCGCATACCGCTGGATTCGCTGAAATTCGAAGGCGACCGTCGTATCTTCGATCAGCTCGCAGCCTGGGACCCGTCCGTGTGACAACCGACGACATGCGATCTCGTGCACCCGGGGCCCATGACCCCGTGGCAAGCGGCTGGAGCTCTTCCGCGATGTGGTCGATCACGAGATGGTTGGCAGAGAGATGCACGGCGAGCGGCCTACGGCGCGATGACCCGCAATCGATCTCGGTGGAGGCGATGAAGATCGCGTTTGACCAGGGCTTCACTCAGGAGTCGCGCGAAGCCCCGGGCGAGCCGTGGAGGCGTGGATACACGTTTGGCGATGCGGTCGACGCCGAGTGGTTCGCGGAGATCTACAGCGACGTGGTTCTTGATAAGGACCGGTGGAGCCTGCGTGAGCCTGTAGATCGGATCCTCGTTGGTGCGCCGTTGTGGTGCGGACTCCACGGGCGGCGGCGCGGAGGTACCGCGACTTCCGTCGGGGCATGAATGTCAAGCGCTACCAGTGGCACGCCTCTGGCCCTGCCGCTGGCCTTCGCGCCTGCGACGCCTGACGGCCTGGGTGTCGGGCTTGTTGATGTCGGCGGGGAACCCGGCGGCTTCGATGCCCCGGCTCCGACGATGGCTGGCCGATGCCAATGCCGCTCTGCGGAGTCAGGTTCTCTTCGGCCGGGTGGTGGCTGGCGATGGGGCTTCTGGTGGTCGACCCCGGGCCTGTCGGGCGTCGGCCAGGGCCATGCCGAGGAGTACTGCGAGGGCGCCTGTCGCCACGATCAACGGTGTGGTGAAGGCCAGCGGGAGTGCCACGGCCGCTAAGGCCGCGATGCCGATGAGCCTGCGCCGGGAGAGCCGGTTGAAGACCACGCGTTCCAATCCGATCCGGCCGACGATATAGACGACCGGCCCGCCGAGGGCCGCGGCCAGCCAGGCTGGGCGCACATGGTCGACTGGGTTGGTCACGACGATTTCGTAGCCGGCCGCCACGAGCACGATGCCCAGGACCATCAGCACGTGGGCGCGTCCGACGGTCTGGCCGGCTCTGACCTGGTCTCCGGCCAAGTCGACGGCTTCGGGGAGCACCTGCCCCACCCGGTAGTAGTAGATCCGCCACAGGAGCACTGTGGTGACGAAGCCGACCACCAGAGCCAGCGTCGTGGCCAGCGACACCGGCGTATCGGTGTAGGTGATCCCCAGCGACAGCACGCTCTCGCCGAGTGCGATCAGCAGGAGTTGCTCGTACCGGTCGGCAAGGTGATGGGTCTTGCTGGGTTCCCAGGCGCTGTCCGATTGCCGGCTCAGGCCGGGCACTGGCCAGGAAAAGCGGGCCGACACGAGGTCGATCGTGATGGCCAGCGCCCACAGGCCTACCCGGGCACCGCCCTGAACCGGGATGCCTGCCAGCCATGGCACGGCCGATACGGTGAACCAGATCGCCGACCGGGCGTAGAGGACTCGTTGCGCACGATCGCGCGACAGTCCGATGAGGACCAGTGGTCGCCCCACCTGGAGGGCTACGTACGGTACGGCGAACGCCCAGCCGCGCCCAACGAACGCGTACGGCAAAGACGACGCCATGAACACCACGCCGAATGCGGTGAGCAGCACCATCACCTGGACGGCTGGCCGGCGCGGGTCGAAGCGGCTCGTGATGTGGGAGGTGGTCGTCCACAGCCACATCATCGGTAGGACCAGCACGAGGATGTACAGCAGCGCCGCCCACTGCCGGGCGAAGGTGTCGGCGGACAGGTCCGACACGACCCGCGAGACGACTCCCGACAAGGCAAAGACCAGCACCAGATCGAAAAACAACTCCAGGAAGTTCGCCCGGCGCTTATCTCCCGCGGTGCTCCCCGTACTTACCACTTCCTGGCCGGGCGGTTCCTGATTCGGCCGTCCACGTCCGGCCCGCCGGCCACCGGTCCCACCCTCGATCACCGACTCATTCTTCAGCCTGACAGGTCCGAACACGGAGAAAGCGCAAGAAACGCTGCCGGCCGTTCGAACATGTGTGTGACCAAGGTATCGGTAGTGGAAATAGGTGGTCGCTGGTGGAACGGCGCGTGGGACCGCACGGCCCGACGGGACATATGGATGGTCTACGACGGCCGGCTCTGGCGAATCCGCAGCCGTCTCGGTGGCGACGGAGGACACGAGGTCTCGTACGACTTTTCGGACGATGCGCCCGCCCGCTCGATGGTGGACCGAATGATGAAAACCTCGGCCGGCGCCTGGCGCTCTCTCACGGAGGCGGACCGGCAGGCGTCCGATCAGAGGCAGGTGGGCCGGAGATCCCGAGGCGTATAGAAGACCTGCACGTGGTACGTCCCCTCGGCGGTGCTGACCACCTGAAGCCGCCACGTGCACCTGGTGTCGTCCGGCTTGCCGGCGTCGTAGACGTGGACGCCATGGTCGAACCTCTCCCAGCCGCTGGAGCGGCCGAGGTCCGCGTAGAAGCGCGACACGTCGTCGGCGGTGCCGGCCCCGGTCACCTCGCGGTCGAGCATTCCGAAGCTGGGTGGCTCATCGCCGCAACTGACGGTCTCGGTCGTCGGCCCGGCGGTGGCGCCGGGTGGCGTCCGGGTCAACACCGGCTCCTGGCGCAGTGCGGCGACCGTCTCCGGATCGGGGTGGCAGGCGCGGTCGGAGAGGTCCCCCGATATCGCGTCGCCCAACCGGCCGCACCCGCTGACGGCGAGCGCCAACGCGGCCAGCACGACCGCGCTGTGGAAAACGTCGAGCCGCCTCACCGGCACACCCCAGACTCATCGATCTTCAGGCGGTGAGCATAGGTCCGCCGTCTTCCGGCGCACCATCCCGATCCGGCGACCGACCCCACTGTCGAAGACGTACCGCTACGACACGATCGGTTCGGCCCAGGCGGCGTGCCCGAACTCCCAGGCCCAGGAGATGCCCTCCGCGTCGCCCCTGGAGAGCCGGACGGACGCGGCGATCAGGTGTTCGCCGGCCGGCACGACGCGACCCGCTGGCGGACCCGTTCGGCGTGCAGGATCCGGTACCGCGCCGCGGCCCCACCTGGGGCAGGAACACCGCCTACAGTCCACTCGTGCCGATGCTCGCCGCGCCCGCCGTACCGCCCGGATCGATGGCCGCGCTGGCGCAGCCGGAGCTGCGCGCCGACGGCGTACACCTGCGTCCGTGGCTGCCGGCGGACCGTGCGGTGGTGGTGGCCGCGTACGCCGACGCCGCGATCCGACGTTGGCACTGCCGGTCGATGATCGACGACGAGGCCGCCGACTGGATCGCCGCCTGGCCGGGTCGGTGGCGGGCGGAGACCGGCGCCGGGTGGGCGGTGCGCGACGCCGGGGTGGTGGTCGGGCAGCTCAGCCTGCGCCGGGTCGTCCTCGCCGACGGACTGGCCGAGGTGTCGTACTGGGTGCTGCCGGCCGCGCGGGGCCGCCGGGTCGCCCCACGGGCGCTCGCCGCGGTGTCCGCCTGGTGCTTCGACACCCTCCGGCTGCACCGGGTCGAGCTGTGCCACTCCACGGCGAACGAGGCGTCCTGCCGGGTGGCGCGCCGCGCCGGCTTCACCGCCGAGGGTACGAAGCGCGGCGAGGGGCTGCACGCCGACGGCTGGCACGACATGCACCTGCACGCCCGCCTGCACACCGACGCCTGACACCCGGCCGCCCTCATTGATCCATCGGCCTACACTCCCGCCGGTGACCCCCCGTACGGCGCGCCTGCTCGCGCTGCCCTTTGCCCTGGCCGCGTTCCTGCTGCGGATCGGCGTCGAGTTCTGGCTGAAGCCGCTCACCTGGCGGATCGACTCCACCGCCGTGGCCCTGCTCGCCTGGGCGGCGGGCATCGCCGGCAGCATCCTGGTGCCGGCGGTGGGTCACCTGCTGCTCACCCGCGAGGCCCGCCGTCGGCCGGCCACCTTCCGGATCGACTCCGCCGGGCGGCGCTTCACCGCACCGGCCGCCCCGGCCTGGGCCGGACCGTGGTCGGCGATGGTGAGCTGGCTGGCGGGTGGGCTCCTGATCACCGAACGGGTGCCGGGCGAGGACCGGGTGCGGTTCTTCGAATCCGGCGACGCCCTGGTCTGGAACGTGCTCGCGGTGGTGGCCGTCCTGGTGGTCGTGGTGCTGGTGCTGCTGGACGACCGGCCCCGCCTGACGCTCGACGAGACCGGTATCACGGTGCGGGGCCTGGTGCGGCGCAGGACCGTCCGGTGGGACCGGCTGCTTCCCGGCGGGCCGCCCGCGCCGGCCGGGAAGGCCTTCGCGACGCTCGTCCTCTCCGAACAGCCGAGGACGCCGGCGGGCCGGCCGGTGCCGCGATCGCTGGCGGTCGGTCCGGCGCACGTGGACGCGGTCTTCCTCGCCGGCAGCGTCCGCCACTACGTGGAGCATCCGGAGCCGCGGTCCGCCATCGGCACCGCGCCGGAACTGGACAGGTTGCGGACGATCGTCGGCGGGACCGGCTCCTGACCAGTTGTCGGCCGTGCCGGCCGAGGGCGGTCGGCGGAGCAGGGCGGTGGCCGCCTGACCGGCGAGCGCCGAAGACGGGGCAGCACCCTATGTAGAGAACAGATATAGTCCGCCGCATGCGGATGACGATTCCGGTGGCCAAGGTGCTCGCGGCGCTGCTCGCCGAGCCCGACGCCGCGCGCTACGGCCTCGACCTGATGAGGGCGACCGGCCTGCCCAGCGGCACCCTCTACCCGGTGCTGCACCGCCTCCAGGACGCCGGCTGGCTCACCGCCGACTGGGAGGAGGTGGAACCGGCCGCCGCCGGCCGGCCGGCCCGGCGGTACTACCTGCTCACCGCCGAGGGCGTGACCGCCGCCCGGCAGGCGCTCGCCGAGCTGCGCGCCCTCGCCCCCAGGACCGGTCCGGCCCTGAGCGGGCCGGCCGGAGCGCCGGCATGGTGACCCGGCGGGTGGCCGAGGCGCTGCTCCGCGCGGCCGCCCGGCGCTGGCCCGTGGCGCTCCGCGACGACCTGCGCCGGGAGTGGACCGCCGAGCTGCACGTCCTCGCCGAGGCCGGGCAGCGGGTCCGGATGCTGCGCTTCGCCGCCAGCCTGGCCGCCAGCCGCGCCGATGCCCCGATGGTCGACCGGGCCGTGTGGCGACGGCAGGTGCGGCGTACGGCTGCCGCGTTGCTGCTCGCCCCGCCCGCCTGCGTCGCGATCGTGGCGGTCGCCCTGTTCGCGACGGCCGCCGTGCACGGTGCGCTGGAGCTGCGATTCGGGTGGGCGCAACGGCTGCAACTGCCGCTGTTCTCGACGCTCTGCGCCGGGCTCGGAGTGCTGCTCGCCGTGGTGGCGGCCCGGGCGGCCCGACACGGCGTACGGGTGGGGCCGTCGGCCACCGCGGTCGGCGTCGGGCTCGCCGTCGCGATCACCGTCGTGCCGGCCGAGGTCGCCCTGCTCGACGACGCGCGGCAACTGGCCCGCGTCCTGCCCGGCGTACTGGTCTGGCTGGCCGCGCTGACCCTGGCGCTCTGGGCCGCGGCGACGCTGGCCCGGCGGGGACGGCTCCGGCTCGCCTGGACGGTCGGCGTGCTCGCGGCGTTCGCCGCTGCCGACGTCGCGGTGGTGGCCACCGTGGTCGCCGCCATCCCGCCCATCGACCCGGGGCAGCCGGTCACCGAGCTGCCGCCGGACGGCGTCGACCGGATCTCCGCCCCGCTCTGGCTGCTCAACTGCTGGACCGACTGGTCCTTCGGCCTGCCCCGGCCGACCGACTGGGAACGGTTCCTCATCACCGACCTCGTGCTGGTCGAGCCCAACTTCTACCTGGCCTGCACCCCGTACGCGCTCACCTGGGCGATCCGGACGGCGCGGGCGGAACCCGCGGCGGAGGCGGCGACGGCGCAGGCCACGGCCTGAGTCCCGACCGGCAGCCGGGTCAGCGCGCGCCCGAGAACTCGTCCCAGGTCGCGCCCGCCGGCAGGTACCAGGAGGCCGGCTCGTCGGCGAGCGCCCGCGCGATCACCAGCCGGGCGTGCGCGTCCAGTTCGGGCAGCCGGTCCGCCCCGAACCACTCGACCGCCACCGACTCGTCGTCGTTGACCCGGGCGGTACCGGAGACGAGTCGGCAGTGGAAGCCGAGGTTGAGGTACTCGCAGCGGTCACCGTTCGGGTAGGTGTGCGGGTGCGACACGACGCTGCTGAGGCGTACCGGCTCGACGCGCAGGCCGGTCTCCTCCTCGACCTCGCGCACCACGGCGGTGGCCGGCTGCTCGCCCGGCTCGACGAAGCCGCTCACCACCGACCAGCGACCGTCGTCGGAGCGCAACCCCAACAGCAGCTCGCCGGCGTCGTTGCGGACCACCGCGCTGACGCTCGGCAGCCAGAGCAGGTCGTGGCCGACGTGTTCGCGCATCCGCAGGATGTAGTCCGGTACGCCCATCCGGCGACCCTAACCGGCACGGCCCCGCCCGTGCCGACCGATGGCCGCGCCGTCGGCGTCAGCCGGACCAGGCCACCGCCCGGCTCACCCGCCCCAGCGGCCCGGTCACGCCGGGCAGGGCACCCGCTCCAGCGCGGCCGGACCGGTGCCGGGGCGCACCAGCTGCGCGAAGCACCGCTCGGTGGTGGCCCGCTGCCAGCCGAAGACGCTGGCCGCGGTCTTCGCCACGCGTACCCGGAAGACCAGGCGCACCCCGGCCTCCCGGCGCTGCGCGCCACCCTCCACGGCCAACACCTCGACGCCGTCGACCCGCTCCGCGGCGCGGCGCAGATCCGCCTCTGCGGCCGCCGGATCGGCCAGCAGTTCGCCCCGCGCCCGCTGGGCGATGGCGGTCACCTCCCGCTCGGCCCGCCGCTCCAGCCGCTGCTGCGACCGGTCCCGCAGCAGCGGTGCCGCCACCGCCACCGCTGTCACGGCGAAGACTGTGACCACGGCCGCGGCGAGCAGGCCGCGGCGTACCCGTGCCGATGTTCTGCCCCCGAGACGCACCGGGGAATTCTCCGCCACCGACCGCCCTTCCGGCTGCCCCGTCCGTCCGGGTACGGCTTACCGCATTCCGCCGCGCGGCCCCCACCAGCACGTCTACTGTGGAGGTCGTCGCGACTATTTGCGCGATCCGGTGGCGGCCGGGCTGCTCCCGGTGCACAGTGATCTCATGAACGACAGCGGAAGTGGTGGGCACTACTACTGGTGCACCCGACACCACCGGGTCGAGACCGATGCCGACGTGTGCCCTGCGAAGCACGTTCTCGGACCGTACGCCTCGTCCGCCGACGCCGAGAACGCCCTGCAGACGGTGCGGGAGCGCAACGAGGCGTGGGAGGCCGAGGACGCCCGCTGGGCCGGGGAGGGCAGCTAAACGGCGCGGGACGGCCCGTGTCGAGGAACTCCGTGCCTCCGCACCGGGGGCGCGCGAGCGCATGTCCCCAAGGAGGGAACCGAGATGGCCGAAGCACAACAGGCCACCACCCGCCCGGCCGCCAGGAAGTCCGCCGCGGCCACGCGGACGGCGGGCGCCACCCGCAGCACCGCGGCACGCCGGCCCACCACGACCACCGCGGCGGCCCGGAAGGCGCCGGCCGGCCGGGCGGCGACGAGCGCGGCGGTCGCCGGGGCGGGACGGACCCCGACCACCACGGCGACCGCCGCGAAGAAGACGGCGGCCAAGAAGGCCCCCGCTTCGAAGACCACCGCCAAGAAGGCGCCCGCCACCAAGACCACCGCCAAGAAGGCCCCCGCCGTCAAGACCACGGCGAAGAAGACCGCCGCGTCGAAGGCCACGGCGACGAGGGCCCCCGCCCGCAAGGCCGCCGCGAAGACCACGGCCGCGGCGAAGAAGACCACCACCACCGCCGCGAAGAAGACGGCGCCCGCGGCGAAGAAGACCACCACCGCCGCCGCGAAGAGGACCGCGCCCGCGGCGAAGAAGACCACCACCGCCGCTGGGAAGAAGACCGCGCCTGCGGCGAAGAAGACCACCACCGCCGCGAAGAAGACCACGGCCGCGAAGGCCTCGACCGCCGCCCGCAAGGTCACCTCCACGGGTAAGAAGGCCACGACTGCGGTCAAGAAGACCACCGGCGCGGCGAAGAAGACCACCGGCACCGCAGCCAAGAAGACCACCGGCGCGGCGAAGAAGACCACCGGCGCGGCGAAGAAGGCACCGGCGAAGAAGACCACCGCCGGGACGGCGCCGGCGTCGAAGACGACCGCCAAGAAGGCGCCGGCGAGAAAGGCGACCGCCACCTCGGCGACCACCACCCGCAAGGCGACCGCGAAGAAGGCGCCGGTGACGAGGACCACGGCCGCCAAGAAGGTGACCGCCCGCAAGGCACCGGCCCGCCCGGCCGCCGCTCGGGCCACCGCGCCCACCAGCGCCCGGTCCCGGGCCCGCAAGGCCACCGGCTGACCGTACGGCGACCGCCGTCGCATCGCCGGAGGGCGGATCACGCGCAGGACTGCCAGGATTGACCCCGTGGTCATCCGACGCGTACTGGCGCCCCGTATCGACTTCGGCGCGCTGCGCCGCGAGCTGGGACTGCCCGAGGGCTTCCCGGACGCGGCGCAGCGCGAGGCGGACCAGGCCGCCGCCGCACCGCCGGCCAGCGGGGTCGACCGTACCGACGTCCCGTTCGTCACGATCGACCCGGCGGCGTCGCGCGACCTCGACCAGGCGATGCACCTCGCCCGCCGCCCCGGTGGCGGCTACCGCGTGCGGTACGCCATCGCCGACGTCGCCGCCCACGTACGCCCCGGCGGCGCGCTGGAGGAGGAGACCTGGCGGCGCGGGCAGACCGTCTACCTGCCCGACGGCAACGTGCCACTGCACCCGCACACCCTCAGCGAGGGCGCGGCCAGCCTGCTGCCCGACGTCGACCGGGCGGCGGTGGTGTGGACCATCGACCTCGACGCCGACGGCGCGACCACCGGCGTCGCGCTGGAACGCGCCCGGGTCCGCAGCCGGGCCAAGCTCGACTACGAGGGGGTGCAGGCCGCCGCGGACGCCGGGCGGCTGCCCGAACCGGTTGCCCTGCTGCCCGAGATCGGGGCCCTGCTCACCGCCCGGGGCCTGCGCCGGGGCGCGGTCAACCTGCCCCTGCCCGAGCAGGACGTCGAGCCGGACGGTGACGGCTGGCGGCTGGTGCTGCGCGGTCCGGTCCCGATGGAGGACCACAACGCGCAGATCTCCCTGCTGACCGGAATGGCCGCGGCCGACATCATGCTGGCCGGCCGGATCGGGCTGCTGCGCACCATGCCGCCGCCGAAGCCCGAGGCGGTGGCCCGACTGCGCGCCGCCGCCGCCCCGCTGGGCGTGCCGTGGCCCGACGGCGTCGGCGTGGGCGAGGTGCTCGCCGGGCTGGACGCCTCGCAGCCTCGGGCCGCCGCCTTCGTCGACCAGGCGGCGGAGCTGATGCGGGGCGCCGCGTACACGGCGTTCGACGGCGAGCTGCCCGAGCAGCCGGAGCACGGCGGGGTCGCGGCGGCGTACGCCCATGTCACGGCCCCGCTGCGCCGGCTGGCCGACCGGTACGCGACGGAGGTCTGCCTGGCCCTGCACGAGGAGCGGCCGGTGCCGGACTGGGCCCGCGCGGCGCTGCCGAAGCTGCCCGAGGCGATGGCGGCGACCGACCGGACGGCGGGCGCGGCCACCCGGGGTGCCATCGAGCTGGCCGAGGCGGTGCTGCTGGAGCACCGGGTGGGGGCGGTCTTCGAGGCCGCGGTGCTGGACGTGGACGCCCCGCCGAACGGCCAGTCGAAGCCCGGCCGCCCGCCCGGCGGCACGGTGGCGCTGGACGCCCCGCCGGTGCGTGCCCGCTGCACCGGCGAACTGCCGCTCGGCGAACGGATCCAGGTCCGCCTGGTAACCGCCGACCCCACCCAGCGAAAGGTCATCTTCGAACGCGCCTGAACCCGCCGCACCCACCCGCCCCGAGGGGCGGGGGAGCGGGTGGGTAGCGGGGATTGTCACAGGGGCGGGCGGTGCTGGGGGCGGGGACGGTTTGCGAGGATGACCGCATGGCTTACGACGCGACCACGCTGCCCGACGTCTCCGGGCTGACCGTCGGCATCATCGGTGGCACCGGCGACCAGGGGCGGGGCCTCGCCTACCGGCTCGCCCGGGCCGGGCAGACCGTGCTGATCGGTTCCCGTTCCGCCGAGCGGGCCGCGGCGGCCGCCGCCGAGATCGCGGCGCTGCCCGGCGTACCAGCCGGAGTGGACGTGACCGGCGCCGACAACGACGAGGTGGCCCGCCGCAGCGACGTGGTGATCATCGCGGTGCCGTGGGACGGGCACGCCGCCATCGTCGCCGCCCTCGCCGAGCCGCTCGCCGGCAAGATCGTGGTCGACTGCGTCAACCCGCTCGGCTTCGACAAGCAGGGCCCGTACGCCCTGCCGGTCCCCGAGGGCAGCGCCGTGCAGCAGGCCGCCGCCCTGCTGCCGGACTCCCGGGTCTGCGCGGCGTTCAACCACGTCAGCGCGCCGCTGCTGGCCGACCCGGAGATCGACCGGATCGACCTCGACGTGCTGATCTGCACCGAGGACCGGGAACTGGTCGACATCGTCGGCGCGCTGGCCGCCCGGATCCCCGGCATGCGGGGCATCTACGCGGGCCGACTGCGCAACGCCCACCAGATCGAGGCGTTCACCGCCAACCTGATCGCCATCAACAAGCGCTACAAGGCGCACGCCGGCATCCGCGTCACCGACGTCTGACCGACGCCCCCCACCATCGGGCCCGTCCGCGACGGCACCCACGGGCGCGGCGGCGGTGTCCCGCCGCCGCGCCCCGGGGCGTACGTCAGAAGGTGTGCTCGGCGGCGGGGAACTCGCCGCCGCGTACCTCGTCGGCGAAGCGCCGGGTCGCCTCCGACAGCGTCCCGGCCAGGTCCGCGTAGCGCTTCACGAACCGCGGCGCCCGGCCGGTACGCAGGCCGGCCATGTCCTGCCAGACCAGCACCTGCGCGTCGGTGTCCGGGCCGGCGCCGATGCCCACCGTCGGGATCGGCAGCTCCGCGGTGATCCGCTTGGCCACCTCGCCCGGCACCATCTCCAGCACCACCGCGAACGCCCCCGCCTCGGCCACCGCCCGGGCGTCGGCGATCACCTCGTCGGCGGCGTCGCCCCGCCCCTGGACCCGGTAGCCGCCCAGGGTGTGCTCGCTCTGCGGGGTGAAGCCGATGTGCGCCATCACCGGGATGCCGGCGCCGACGATCGCGGCGATCTGGTCGGCGCAGCGCCGGCCGCCCTCCAGCTTCACCGCGTGGCAGCCGCTCTCCTTCATGAACCGCACCGCCGTACGCAGCGCCTGGGTCGGGCCCTCCTCGTACGAGCCGAAGGGCAGGTCCCCGACGATCAGCGAGTGCCGGGTCGCCCGGACCACGGCCCGGACCAGCGGCAGCAGCTCCTCGGCGGTCACCGGCAGGGTGGTCTCGTAGCCGAACACGTTGTTCGCCGCCGAGTCGCCGACCAGCAGCACGGGGATGCCGGCGGCGTCGAAGATCGAGGCGGTGTACTGGTCGTACGAGGTGAGCATGGCCCAGCGGTCGCCGCGCTCCTTGGCGGCGATCAGGTCGCGGGTGCGTACCCGCCGGGTGGCCGGGCCGCCGTAGAGGGCGGTCACCTCGGTCGGGGTGGACTCCACCATGACTGTCTCCTTTCCTCGAGGCCGCCGTCGCGGTCCCCGGGTTCCGCCGCGATCGTCGCACCGGACGACCGCCTCACGGCAGGGCACAGTGCAGGATTTCACTCGGCGCAACCGGCGCGGCGGGACCGGGACCGGTCGCGGCCGCGCCGGGAACAGTTCCGCTCAGCCCTGCTCGCGCCAGCGGTTGGTGATCGGCAGCCGGCGGTCCCGGCCGAACGCCTTGATGGAGATCTTCGTGCCCGGGGCGGACTGCCGGCGCTTGTACTCGGCGGTGTCCACCATCCGGAGCACCCGGTCCACGACGGCCGGGTCGTGACCGGACTCCAGCAGCCCCTTCCGGCCCAGGTCGCCGTCGACGTAGCCGATCAGGATCGGGTCGAGCGCGTCGTAGTCGGGCAGGGTGTCGCTGTCCAGCTGGCCCGGGCTCAGCTCGGCCGACGGCGGCTTGCCGATCGAGCTCTCCGGGATCGGCGGGGTCTCGCCCCGGCCGGCCGCGTCGGCGTTGCGCCACTTCGCCAGCCGCCAGATCAGCGTCTTCCAGACGTCCTTGACCGGGTTGAAGCCGCCGACCGAGTCGCCGTAGAGGGTCGAGTAGCCGACCGCCAGCTCGCTCTTGTTGCCGGTGGTGAGGACCAGGTGGCCCTCCTGGTTCGACAGCGCCATCAGGATGACGCCCCGGACCCGTGCCTGGAGGTTCTCCACCGTCACCCCGGACAGCGACATGTTGGCCAGGAAGGTGTCCACCATCGGCTGGATCGGCTCGACCCGGTAGTCCAGGCCGGTCCGCTTGCCCAGGTCCTCCGCGTCCGCCCGCGAGTGCTCCGAGGAGTGCTGGCTGGGCAGCGACACCCCGACCACCCGCTGCGGCCCGAGCGCGTCGACGGCGAGCGCGGCCACCACGGCCGAGTCGATGCCGCCGGACAGGCCCAGCACCACCGACGGGAAGCGGTTCTTGTTGACGTAGTCGCGCAGGCCGAGCACCAGCGCCTGCCACACCTCGGCCTCGTCGGCGACCGGCTCCATCACCCCGCCGGCGGCCGCCGGGCCCGTCGGGGCCGGCGGGAGGGATCCGACGGTACGGCGGACGACCCGCATCCCGTCGGCCAGCTCCTGCTCGTCCGCGCCGCGCTCGCCCGCCTCGGGCAGCTCGACGTCGTGCACCAGCAGGTGCTCGACGAACTGCGGGGCGCGGGTGAGCAGGGTGCCGTCGGCCGCCACGATCATCGAGTCGCCCTCGAAGACCAGTTCGTCCTGGCCGCCGATCATGTTGACGTACGCGATGGTCGCGCCGGCCTCGGCGGCCCGGCGGCGGACCAGCGGCAGCCGGATGTCGTCCTTGTTCAGCTCGTACGGCGAGCCGTTGATGTTGACCACCAGCCCCACGCCGGCCTGCCGGGCCACCGCGAACGGGCCGCCGGCCTGCCAGAGGTCCTCGCAGATGGTCAGCGCCACGTCCACCCCGCCGACCCGCACGACGGTGAGGGCGTCGCCGGGAAGGAAGTAGCGGTCCTCGTCGAAGACGCCGTAGTTGGGCAGGTGGTGCTTGAAGTACGTGGCCACGACGCCGCCGGAGTGCAGCAGTGCGGCGGCGTTGCGGGCGCCCCGGCCCGGCTGGGCGTCCCCGCTGACCTGCGGCGGGCCGTCCGCGTCCAGGTAGCCGACCACGACCGGCAGGTCGCCGAGGCCGTCGGCGGCCAGGTCGGCCGCGAGCTGCTCCAGCGCGGCCTTCGAGGCCGCCACGAAGGAGCGGCGGAAGACCAGGTCCTCGACCGGGTAGCCGGTCAGCATCATCTCCGGGAAGGCGACGAGCTGGGCGCCGGCGTCGGCGGCGCGGCGGCTCCAGGTGCGGACCAGTTCGGCGTTGCCGGCGAGGTCGCCGACGGTCGGGTTGACCTGTGACAGCGCGAGACGCAGGGTGGGCATGCCCTCATCTTGCCCCAGCGTCGGCTTACCGAGGCGGTGGCCGGGACGAGACGGCGGCCACCCTCCCGGGATGGCCGCCGGCGGGCGGGACACGACGGGACGGGCGGCGGTGCTTCGCGTAACGTCGGCGTAACGAGGCCCGGGGAGACTGGGCGGTCAGGTCGGGCGCAGCCCGGTCGAAGGCGGACAAAGAGTGTCGCGAGAGGTTGGGGAAGTGGACCGTCAGCAGGAGTTCGTCCTCCGTACGCTGGAAGAGCGGGACATCCGGTTCGTCCGGCTGTGGTTCACCGACGTGCTCGGCACGCTCAAGAGCGTGTCGGTCGCCCCCGCCGAGCTGGAGGCCGCCTTCGAGGAGGGCATCGGGTTCGACGGCTCCGCGATCGAGGGCTTCGCCCGGGTCTTCGAGTCCGACATGGTCGCCATGCCGGACCCGACCACCTTCCAGGTCTTCCCGTTCGAGGGCGGGGTCAGCGGCGAGAGCGCCCGGATGTTCTGCGACATCCTGCTCCCCGACGGCGGCCCCTCCTGGGCGGACCCGCGGCACGTGCTGCGCCGGATGCTGTCCAAGGCCGCCGAGAAGGGCTTCACCTTCTACACCCACCCGGAGATCGAGTTCTTCCTGCTGGAGAACGGGCCGATGGACGGGTCTCTGCCGGTGCCCGTGGACACCGGCGGCTACTTCGAGCACACCACGCACGCCGTCGCGCGGGACTTCCGCCGCCAGGCCGTGCTGGCCCTGGAACGGATCGGCATCTCGGTGGAGTTCAGCCACCACGAGGTGGCCCCCGGCCAGCAGGAGATCGACCTGCGCTACGCCGACGCGCTGACCACCGCCGACAACATCATGACCTTCCGGCACGTGGTCAAGGAGGTGGCGCTCTCCACCGGCGTGCAGGCCACCTTCATGCCGAAGCCCTTCACCGACCAGCCAGGCAGCGGCATGCACACCCACCTGTCGCTGTTCGAGGGGGAGCGCAACGCGTTCCACGACGCCGGCGACCCGATGAAGCTCTCCAAGGTGGCCAAGTCGTTCATCGCCGGCCTGCTGATGCACGCCCGCGAGTACACCGCGGTCACCAACCAGTGGGTCAACTCGTACAAGCGGCTCTTCCCGCTGGCACTGCCGGACCGGATCACCGAGAGCCCGGCGTACGTCTGCTGGGGCCACCTGAACCGGTCGGCGCTGGTCCGGGTGCCCGCGTACGGCAAGCCGAACTCGGCCCGGGTGGAGGTCCGCTCGCTGGACTCGGCGACGAACCCGTACCTCGCCTTCGCGGTGCTGCTCGGGGCCGGCCTCAAGGGCATCGAGGAGGGCTACGAGCTGCCGCCGGGCGCCGAGGACGACGTCTGGTCGCTGACCAGCGCCGAGCGGCGGGCCATGGGGTACGAGGCGCTGCCGGAGAACCTCGCCGAGGCGATCGACGTGATGGCCGGCTCGGAGCTGATCGCCGAGGTGCTCGGCGAGCACGTCTTCGACTTCTTCCTGCGCAACAAGCGCGCCGAGTGGGAGCAGTACCGCCGCGAGGTCACCCCGTACGAGCGGCAGCGATACCTGTCGCTCTAGATCGGGGTGGCGCGGTGCCGCTATCGTCTCGATCACCGCGCCGGCACCCTCGCCGGGCGTAGGAGGCCGGGAGGCAGTCGGTGCTGGAGGATCTGCTCAGCGGGGCGTGGCAGAGCGTGGTGTTCGGGGTCGTCGGGGTGGCCCTGATGGCGGCCGGCTTCCTGCTGGTCGACGTGCTGACCCCGGGAAGGCTGCGCGAGCTGATCTGGGTGCGGCGCAACGGCAACGCCGCGCTGCTGCTCGCCGCCAACCAGCTCGGCATCGCCGGGATCGTCTTCACCGCGATCCTGACCAGCTACAGCGACTTCGCCAAGGGGCTCGCGTCCACGGTGATCTTCGGGCTGATCGGGCTGGCCATCATGGCGCTGGCCTTCTTCGTGCTCGACCTGCTCACCCCGGGCAAGCTGGGCGAGATCGTCTGCTCCGACGAGCCGCACCCCGCGGCCCGGGTCAGCGCCGCCACCCACTTCGGCGCCGCGCTGATCGTCTGCGCCTGCATCGCCTGAGCGCCGCTGTCGTACCCCCGGCCTAGGTTGCGGGGGTGAACCGGACCGACCGCCTCTACGCCCTGGTGGAGGAGCTGCGGGCGGTGTCGCCCCGGCCGCGCAGCGCCCGCTGGCTGGCCGGGCGCTTCGAGGTGAGCACCCGCACCATCGAGCGGGACATCAGCGCGTTGCAGGGCTCCGGCGTGCCGATCTGGGCCGAGCCCGGCCGCACCGGCGGCTACGTGGTCGACCGGGCGCACACCCTGCCACCGGTCAACCTGACCGCCGCCGAGGCGGTCGCGATGGCCGTCGCGCTGCACCGGCTCGGCGGCACGCCGTTCGCCGGGGCGGGCGCCACCGCCCTGCGCAAGCTGCTGGCGGTCATGCCGGCCGCCGACGCGGCCGAGGCGCACCGGCTCGCCGGCCGGGTGCACCTGATCGGCGAGGGGCCGGCCACGCCCGTCCCGGCCGTCGTCGCCGACGCGGTCTCCGCGCGGCGCGTGCTGCGCCTGCGGTACGCCGACCGCGCCGGGGCGGCGTCGGCGCGCGAGGTCGAACCGCTGGGCTACCTCGGCAACCCCCGACACTGGTACCTGCTCGCCTGGTGCCGCCTGCGCGACGGGCTGCGCTGTTTCCGCACCGACCGGATCCTCGGGGTGCAGGCGCTGCCCGAGGTGGTCACCCGCGAGCTGCGCCTCGACGACCTGGACATCCCGCACGAGCGGGTGCGCGCGCTGAGCCTGGTCTGATATCCGACAGCGCCGGTCGGCTGGACGCGGGATGGTGGCAGGTCTGCAGTTCCCGGGGAGGACCGCGTGCCCGACACGCTCAGCTACGCCGACGCGGTACGTCTGCTCGGCGGGGAGAAGAGCAGGTTCGTCGACTGGTTCGACAAGCTGACCGGCGGAGCGCTGCTGGCCGCCGCGGTGCCGTTGCCTGCGCTGCTCAGCATCTTCGACGCAAGGGGCGAGCTGGTCCGGCTCGGTCATGAGCTGATGCGGAGCGTGGCGGAGAAGCGGTCCGGGCTGTCCCGTTACGGGCGGACGCAGCGGCTGGAGGCCGCCCACGCGGTGATCGCGGTGACCGCGTTCTTCGAGGCGCTGAGCGAGGCCGACCTGCCGTTTGACTTCGCCGATCTGGAGCTCCGCAGGCCGGAGCAGTTGTCGTTGGCCGGGACGGGGCCGGTCGAGGCCCGCGCGGTCGTCCGCACCCTGTTCGAGATCCCCGCTCCCCTTCCCGGGCCGGAGCTGCCCTACCCGGCGCTGCGGCAGGCCCTCTTGCAGTACTTCACGACGATGGCCGGACACGTCGACGTGTTCGTCGACGGCCTGGCCCTGCGGAACCGGATGATCCCGCACGGGGAGCGTGCCTTTCAGGAGGCACTGGGACGGGTGCCGGCTGTGGCGGTCGACCGCCACCGGGACCTGCTCACCGCGTTGGCGGTGGACTTCGCCGAGGTCGCCTACTGGTCAGGGTTGCACGAGCATGAGGCCACCCGGGGTGAGGTGCGCGCACTCGCGGTCGGCCTCGTCGAGCTGCGCGAAGCGTTGGCGGCGATGTCCACGGGGCGGGTCCCGACCGATCGGCGGGACGCGCTGGCCGGCGCTTATCGGGCGCAGCTCGACCGGCCGATCATCACCTCCGGGGAGGTGCCGGACGGGCTGCGGGTGCCGGCGCTCGGCGAGGCGTACGTCCCGCCGCTGTGCCGGCTGGCCGCGATGGGTGAGCGGGCCCGGCCCAGCGACGAATCCTGGTGGGCGGAGCAGCCGGTTCGGGACGACCTGGTCGATTTTCTGACCGGATACCTCACCTCGTCCAGGGCGACCAGGGCACCGCTTCTGGTGCTGGGCCAGCCCGGGTCCGGCAAGTCCGTGCTCACCAGGGTGCTCGCCGCTCAGCTTCCGGCCACCGACTTCCTGGTCGTCCGGGTGGTGCTGCGCGAGGTACGGCTCGAAGCTGACCTCCAGGACCAGATCGAGCAGGCCATCCGGGATGCCACCGGGGAGCGGCTGGACTGGCCGGCGCTGGCCCGCTCCGCCGGGGACGCGCTGCCGGTGATACTGCTCGACGGCTTCGACGAGTTGCTTCAGGCCAGTGGCGTGACTCAGACGGACTACCTGCTCAAGGTGGCCGCGTTCCAGCGGCGGGAGGCCGACCAGGGGCGGCCGGTGGCGGTGTTGGTCACCACCCGGACGAGCGTCGCGGACCGGGCGAAGCCGCCGTCCGACACGCTCGCCCTACGGCTGGAACCGTTCGATCCGTCGCGCGTCGCCCGTTGGGTGGCCACCTGGAACGCGGTCAACGCCGACCGGTTCCCGACGCTCGGCGTGCCGCCGCTCGACCCGGCCGCTGTGCTCGCCCACCGCGAGCTGGCCGAACAGCCGCTACTGCTGCTGATGCTGGCCCTCTACGACGCCGACGGAAACGACCTTCACTCGGCCGGGACGCTGCGCCGGGGCGAACTGTACGAGCGTCTGCTGCGCAGTTTCGCCCGTCGGGAGGTGCTCAAGCACCAACCGGGACTGTCCGAGCGAGAAACGTCCCGCGCCACCGAGCGCGAGCTGCGCCGGCTGGCGGTGGTGGCGTTCGCGATGTTCAACCGGGGCGTCCAGTGGGTCACCGAGGAGGAACTGGAAGCCGATCTGGCCGCACTGCCGTTCCTGGCGGGTGAGTCGCCGGGCATCCGGACCGATGGGAACCTGCGGGCGCCGCTGCGGGCCGCGGAGATCGTGCTCGGGCGGTTCTTCTTCGTGCACCGCGCCCAGGCCGTCCGAGGTGACCGGCGGGCGGAGACGTACGAGTTCCTGCACGCCACCTTCGGCGAGTTCCTGGTCGCCCGGACCACCGCGCTGGTGCTCGGTGAGTTGGCGGCGCGGGAGGCCGCCACCAGCATGCTGCGCGGCGCGTCGGTCGACGACGACCCGCTGCACGCGCTGCTGTCCTTCGCCACGCTGACCGGGCGGGCGCCGATCGTCGGCTTCCTCGCCGAAGCGCTCCAGACCTGCGGCCCGGACCGCAGGAGCGACATCGTCGAGGTGCTGCTGCGTCTCTTCCGAACCGTCCACGACGCCCGTCCGGCCCGACACCTCACCTCGTACCTGCCCCGCGCGCTGTCGGTTCCCGAGCGGCACGCCGTCTACAGCGCGAACCTCTTCGTGCTCGGGCTCTGCGCGGCGGGTGAGCTGTCGGGCGGGCAGCTCTACCCGGCGGCCGAGGACGTGCGTTCGTCGTGGACCCGGCAGGCCCTGCTCTGGCGCGCCCAGCTCGCCGAGGGGGAGTACCGCAGCCTGGTGAACGCGGTCGCGCTGGACCGGCTCGGTGACGCGGCGCACCGGGAGATCCGGTTGCGACTCGCCGACGAGTCCTGGCGGCCGCCGACTGCCGAGCTGGCGTGGACGTACCAGGCGACGCCGTCGTCGGACCGGGCCTGGTTCCAGGTGCAGTCGGACCCGGACCCGGAGATTGTGCGCCGGATGGCGAACTTCGAGTGCGGTGTCACCAACGACGTCGCCCAGCACGCGCTGGAACCGCTCGTCGAAGTGCTTCCGCCGGCGCTCAACACGGTGGTGTTCGCGCCCGGTCCGCAGCGGCAGTCGATGGCCCGGGTGCTGCTGGCGATGCTGCTGAGGTCGCGGCAGGTCGAGCCGGCCGACCGGGCCTGGCACTACCGGACGGTCGCGTCGCTGCTCGTCGAGATGCGCAGCACGGCCGGCCCGTACCTCGTCGATCTGGCGGTACTGCTGTTCGACCGACTCGCCACCGACGGCACCGTGTCCCGGGCTCTCGCCGCGGAGTTGCTGGGGAAACTCGATTTCCTGTTGGTCCGTGACGAGCAGATCGGCTTCGCCTACCTGCGCTGCTGCCTGGCGTTGATCGAAGCGGACGATCCGGTTACCCGGGAGGTCGGCCACCTGGTGAAGAAGGCGGTCCACGCCGACCAGGGCTCGTGGGGGCCGCGCACCGAGGAGTTGGCGGTGGATGCTCTGGTGCGGCTCTCGGAACTCGGGGTTGCCCAGTACCACATCACCCCGGACGAGGCGGCCCGGCTGGCCCTGCTGCTGGCGGAGCGCCGCCCCGACCTGATCCGCCGGATCCAACCGCTGGTGCTGGATCCCGTTCCGGTCCGGTCGTCGCCCGGCACGCTCGCGCTGCCCGGCGCCGGTCCGGCCGACTGACACGGAAACACCGACAGGACGGTGTCGCGGACGACCCCGAGGCTGACCCCTGACGAGCCCGGCCGACCGGCCGGTGCCTGCGACGGGAGGCGACACATGTCCACGATCACCAACGCGGTCAGCTGGTTCGAGGTCGGCACCGACCGGCCCGAGGAGACCGGGCGGTTCTACACCGACGTGTTCGGCTGGGCGTTCACCGAACAGGGCAGCCCGGAGACGTCGTACCGGGTGGTGGAGCCGGGGCCGGAGGGGTCGATCCAGGGTGCGATCCGGGCCACCGGCGGGGCCGGCCCGAACTACGCGGTGTTCTACGTGCAGGTGGCCGACGTGGCCGACACCTGCCGGCGGGCCGAGGCGGCCGGCGGCAAGGTGCTGGTCCCGCTGAAGTCGAACGACAACGGCCTGACCTTCGCCCACCTGCTCGACCCGGCCGGCAACCACTTCGGCGTCTTCGCGCCGCCCGCCGGGGCCTGAGCCGCCCGCCGGTCCGCCCCGGCAGCGCCGCCGGGGCGGACCACGTCGGGCGCGGTCGGATCGGGTACGGGGATGGCCCCGCCGGGGTCGGCCGGCCGGGAGGAGACCGACGGGCGGGGGGAGGGGGACGGCGGGGCCACCCGGGTCACCTGCCGGTCGTACCCATGCCGCCGTGGCGGCCACGGCCGCCCGGGCCCGGGAAGACGCCGGCCTCGGCGGCCTTGGTGATGGCGTCGGCCTGCTCCTGGGTGAGCTTGCCGTCCTCGACCGCCTGGGCCAGCCGGTCCTTGAGCGCCGCCTGCCGGTCCTCGGCGGAGGGGCGCTCCGGGCGGTCGGCCTTGCGCTGCTCGCGCAGCTTCTCCAGCGCGGCGGTCACCTTCTCGGTGGGCACGCCGAGCTCCTTGGCCAGCGCCTCGGCGAACTCGCCCTGGCGGTCGGCCTTCCGCTGCTGCCGGTCGGTGCCCTGATCGGCGCTGCTGCTGGCGCTGGGCGACGGGGTGGCGTCCTCGGCGAAGGCCACCGTCGGGGCGGCGATCCCCACGCCGAGCACTCCGGCGGCGGCGAGCCCGGCCAGCAGGTGCTTCTTCGACATCGTGCGCGACATCAGTCCTCCAGTGATCGGTGGTTGGTGCGATGACCTCACCGACAGTGACCACCAAACCTGGGCCGCACCCGTGCCGACCCTGTCACCCAGCTGAAAATCCCACCCGGTCAGCGGACGGCGGGGGCCACCGTGAGGGTGCCGGCGTCGGCGTCGAGGGTGGCGCGGGTGCCGACCGGGACGGTGAGCTGGCCGACGCCGTGGCCGACCGGGAGGCCGCCGAGGACCGGGACGCCGAGCTCGCCCAGGCACTCGGTGAGCACGTCGGTGACCGTGGTGTCCCAGCCGTCGGCGCACTCGGTGAACTGGCCGACCGCCACCCCGGCCACGCCGTCCAGCACGCCCGCCCGGCGCAGGTGGGTCAGCATCCGGTCGACCTTGTACGGCGGCTCCTGCACCTCCTCGATCAGCAGCACCGCGCCGGTCAGGTCGGGCATGTCCGGGGTGCCGATGGAGGCGGTGATCAGGCAGAGGTTGCCGCCGAGCAGCGGACCGACCGCCCGGCCGGGCACCCGGACGGCGAAGGTCTCCTCGTCCGGCGTGGCGGCGACGGTCACCGGCTCGGTGGTCATCAGCGCGGCGTGCAGCGACTCCGCCGAGCGCAGCGGGAGGCGCTCATCCAGCCAGGCCGCGCCGGGGCCGTGCACGCCGGCCAGCCGGGCGCCCCGCCAGAGCGCGAACTGCAACGCGGTGATGTCCGAGAAGCCGGCGACCACCTTCGGGTCCCGGCGTACGGCGGCCATGTCGAGCAGGTCGACCACCCGCTGCGCGCCGTAGCCGCCCCGGGTGCAGATCACCCCGCGCACCTCGGAGTCGGCGAAGGCGGTGTTCAGGTCGGCGGCGCGCAGCGCGTCGTCGCCGGCCAGGTAGCCCCGCCGGGCGTACGCGTTCGGCGCCAGCACCGGGCGCAGCCCCCAACCGGTCAGCAGCTCGACGCCGCGGGCCACCCGCTCGGGCCGGGTCGGGCCGGACGGCGACACGAGCATCACCGTGTCACCGGGGCGCAGGACCGGCGGGCGCAGGCATTCGTCGGTGATCACAGCGGCCGAGCCTAGTCGGCGCCGGGAGCGGCCGAGCCGTTCCGGGTCGGCGCCGGCGCACCCGATAGCCTCGACACCGTGGCGACCGCGCTGGTGATCGAGAATGACCCGACCGACGACCTCCGCCGGCTGGGGGAGTGGCTGACCGAGGGGGGCCTCGACCTGCGGGTGCTCCGCCCGCACGCCGGCGACGCGCTCCCCGCCGACCTGGAGGGGTACGTCGCGCTGGTGGTGCTCGGCGGTGAGCAGCAGGCGTACCCGCTGCCCGACGGCAGCCCCGGCGCGCCCTGGTTCCCGGCGCTGGAGGGGCTGCTGCGCAAGGCGGTCCGGTACCGGGTGCCGACCCTCGGGGTCTGCCTCGGCGGGCAGCTGCTCGCCACCGCGCACGCCGGCCTGGTCGAGCGGAGCCCGTCCGGGCCGGAGATCGGCCCCGGCGTGGTCGGCAAGCGGGACGCCGCCGACGCCGACCCGCTGTTCCGGTACGTGCCGCTGATCCCGGACGTGCTCCAGTGGCACACCGACGAGATCACCGAGCTGCCCCGGGGCGCCACCCTGCTGGCCGCCTCGACCCGCTACCCGAACCAGGCGTTCCGCCTCGGGGACCGGGCGTGGGGGCTGCAGTTCCACATCGAGTGCGACACCGCGATGATCGCCGACTGGGCCCGCGACTCCGACGTGCTGGCCGAGCTGGGCTACGACCCGGAGCTGGTGGTCGCCGCCTGCGACCGGGTGATGGCCGACGTGGAGGAGGTCTGGCAGCCGTTCGCCGTCCGCTTCGCCGCGCTGGCCCTCGGCGAGCTGGACGACGACACCCCTCGGCGCAGCCTGCCGCTGCTCGGGCAGTGAGATGACCAGACCGGCCAGGGGGCGGCTCGCCCGGTACGGCTTCGGCACGGCGCAGGGGGACGGCGGCTCCCGCGCGGCCGACCTGCTCGGCCCGGACGGTCTCGGGCTGTGGCGCGTCGAGGAGCAGGAGCCGGTCGACGAGCCGGCCGCCGAGCTGCTGGGTGCGCTCGCCCGGGCCGCCGACCCGGACCTGGCCCTGCGCCAGCTGCACCGGCTGGTCGAGGCGGAGCGCCGAGCCGTCGAGCCGCCCGTGCTGCTCGACGCGGTGCACGCCGACCCGGGGCTGCGCCGCCGGCTGGTCGCCGTGCTCGGCGCCTCGTCGGCGCTCGGCGACCACCTGGTCGCCAACCCGGAGCAGTGGGCGGTGCTGGCCACCGCCCCGGACGGGCTCGCCCCCACCGCCGACGGCCGGCTGGACCTCGCCGCCGCCGGCCGGCTGACCACCGCCACCCCGCCGGTGGCGGTGCTGCGGCAGGCGTACCGGTTGGCGCTGCTGCGGATCGCGGCGGCCGACCTGACCGGCGGGCGCGGCCTGGAGCAGACCATGGCCGCGCTCTCGGCGCTGGCCGACGCGACCCTGGCGGCGGCGTACGAGATCGCCGTCGACGAGCTGCCCGCGGGCACACCCCGGCCCCGGCTCGCAGTGGTCGCGATGGGCAAGTGCGGCGGCGACGAGCTGAACTACGTCTCCGACGTCGACGTCATCTTCGTGGCCGCCGACGACGCGGACCTGACCGTCGCCACCACGGTCGCCGCCCGGCTGATCGGCGTCTGCGGGCTGGTCGCCTGGCCGGTGGACGCCGCGCTGCGCCCGGAGGGCAACCGGGGACCGCTGGTGCGCACCCTCGCCAGCCACCTGGCCTACTACCAGCGCTGGGCCCGGACCTGGGAGTTCCAGGCCCTGCTCAAGGCCCGGCCGGCCGCCGGCGACCTGGCCCTCGCGCGGGAGTGGATCGAGGCGCTCGCCCCGCTGGTCTGGACCGCCGCCGAGCGGCCCGAGGCGGTCTCCGACGTCCGGTCCATGCGCCGCAAGATCATCGACAACATCCCGCCGAAGGAGCTGGAACGCGAGATCAAGCGCGGGCCCGGCGGGCTGCGCGACATCGAGTTCGCCGTCCAGCTGCTGCAACTGGTGCACGGCCGCGGCGACGAGTCGTTGCGGGTGCCCGGCACCATCCCGGCGCTGCGCGCGCTCGTCACCGGCGGCTACGTCGGCCGCGCCGACGGCGAGGCGCTGCTGCGCGGGTACCGCTTCCTGCGCGCGGTCGAGCACCGGCTCCAGCTTCAGGGCCTGCGCCGGACCCACACCGTGCCGACCGATCCGGCCGCGCTGCGCTGGCTCGCCGCCGCGCTCGGCTGCACCGCCACGCCGGGCCGCAGCGCCGTGGAGAGCTTCCGCGCCGAGTGGGTCGCCCACGCCACCGAGGTACGCCGGCTGCACGCCAAGCTGCTCTACCGGCCGCTGCTGGAGTCGGTGGCCCGGGTACCCGCCGACGGGCTGCGGCTCACCCCGGAGGCGGCCCGGCACCGGCTGGAGATCCTCGGCTTCGCCGACCCCGCCGGGGCGCTGCGCCACCTCCAGGCCCTCACCGGCGGGGTCAGCCGCACCGCCGCCATCCAGCGCACCCTGCTGCCGGTGCTGCTCAGCGAGTTCGCCGACGCCCCCGAGCCGGACCGCGGCCTGCTCAACTACCGCCAGGTCTCCGACAAGCTCGGCAGCACCCCCTGGTACCTGCGGCTGCTGCGCGACTCCGGCCCGGTGGCCCGCCGGCTGGCCCGGGTGCTCTCCTCCTCCCGGTACGCCGCCGACCTGCTGGCCCGGGAGCCCGAGGCGCTGCGCCTGCTGGCGGAGGAGAGCGAGCTGGCCCCGCGTACCCGGGAGGTGCTCTGCGACGGCTTCGCCGCCGCCGCGGGCCGGTACGCCGACCCGGAGCAGGCGATCCGGGCGGTACGCGCGCTCCGCCGGCGGGAGCTGGTCCGGATCGCCTGCGCCGACCTGCTCAGCCGAGCCGGCGGGCTCGCCCCGCGCCCGGAGCGGAGCTCGCCGGCCGCGCCCCTGGCCGACGTCACCGGGGTCGGCACCGCGCTCTCCGACGTCACCGACGCCACGCTCACCGCCGCGCTGCGCACCGCGCGGGCCGCCAACCCGGGGCCTCCCGGACTGCGGTTCGCCGTGATCGGCATGGGCCGGCTCGGCGGGTACGAGTCGAACTACCTCTCCGACGCCGACGTGCTCTTCGTCTACGACCCGCCGGCCGGGTCGGACGAGCAGGCGGCCAGCGCCGCCGCCCACGGCATCGCCGAGGAGCTGCGCCGACTGCTCGGCGTGCCCGCCCCCGACCCGCCGCTCGGCGTCGACGCCGACCTGCGCCCCGAGGGCCGGCAGGGCCCGCTGGTACGCAGCCTCGCCGCGTACGCGCAGTACTACGCCCGCTGGTCGAAGGTGTGGGAGGCGCAGGCGCTGCTGCGCGCCCGGTTCGTCTGCGGCGACGCCGACCTGGGCGCCGAGTTCGAGGCGCTGGTCGAACCGGTCCGCTGGCCGGCCGACGGGCTGAGCCGCGAGCAGGTGGTGGAGATCCGCCGGATCAAGGCCCGGGTGGAGCATGAGCGGCTGCCCCGGGGCGCCGACCCGGCCACCCACACCAAGCTGGGGCGGGGTGGCCTGGCCGACGTCGAGTGGGCGGTGCAGCTGCTCCAGCTCCGGCACGCCGGGGCGTACCCGCGACTGCGGGGCACCCGGACCCTCGACGCGCTGGCGGCGGCCCGGGACGCCGGCCTGGTCGACCCGGCGGACGCCGCCGGGATGGCCGCCGGCTGGACGCTCGCCGCGCAGGTCCGCAACGCGCTCATGCTGGTCCGGGGCCGCGCCGGCGACCAGCTGCCCCGGCACGGCGTGGAGCTGGCCGGGGTCGTCCGGCTGCTCGGCCGCGACGACCCCGGCGAGTTCCTCGACGAGTACCTGCGCACCGCCCGCCGGTCCCGAGCGGCCATGGAACGGGTGCTGGAGGCCTGAGCGCCGTCAGCGGCGGCGGACCAGCACCAGGTGGTCGACCAGGGTGGCGGGCTGCCCGTCCGGGTCGGTGACCGCGCGCCGGGGCGCGTCCAACCGCTCGGTCCGCCACCCGTCCGGGTCTAGGTCCAGTTCGGCCAGCGTCTCCTCCGGGGTGGGGAAGCGCACGTGCGGGTGGGCCAGTCGGGACCACGGCGGGACCTCGCCGTGCTCGACGATCAGCAGCCGGCCCCCGGGCGCCACCGCCCGCGCCGCCGCCCGGAGCACCTCGGCCCGGGGGAACTCCAGCGGCGACTGGAGGAACTGCGCGGAGACCAGGTCGAACACCCCCTCCGGGAAGGTGCGGGTCAGGTCGTGCCGCTGGAAGTCGATCCGGGCCGCCACCCCGGCCGCGGCAGCCTCGGTCGCCGCCCGGTCCAGGGCGGTGGCGGAGACGTCCACGGCGGTCACCCGCCAGCCGCGACCGGCCAGCCAGATCGCGTCGGCGCCCTCGCCGCAGCCGAGATCCAGCGCGGTGCCCGCCGGCAGCGGGTCGACGACATCGACCAGGTGCGGGTTGGCCCGCCCGCTCCAGATCCGCTCCCGCCGCTGGTAGAGCTCGTCCCAGTGCCGCGCCGTCTCGGCGTCCACGGCGTCCACGGCATCCGCGCCGCTCCCGGCGTGGTCGTGCGTGCCGGTTCCGGCGTGGTCGTGCGTGCCGGTTCCGCCGTGGTCGTGTGCGCCGGCGTGCGCGCCCGCGCGGGCGCGCAGGGCGACCGTCCGGTCGGTCTCCTCGGCGATCAGGTCGGCGTTGAGCGCCGCGCCGGCCTTCACCCCCGCCGCCGCAGCGGCGATCACGGTGGCCTGCGGGTCGGTCACGTTGCCGGCCACCCAGACCCCCGGCACCGCGGTCGCCCCGCTGGCGTCGGCGGCCACGTGGTCGCCGAAGACGTGCCCGCCGACGACGAACTCGCTGGTCGCCAGGCCGAGCCCGGCCAGCAGGTCGGCCCGCGCGGCGAACCGGGGTCCGACCACCAGCGCCTGCCGGGCGACGAGTTCCCCGGAGCGCAGCCGTACGCCGGTGAGCCGGTCGTCGGTCACCTCCAGCCCCGTCACCTCGCCCTCGACCACCCGTACGCCCCGGGCGGCGAGCTGCTCGGCCTGCTCCGCGGCCAGCGGCGGGCCGGTGTGCGTGAACACCACCACGTCGTCGGTGAGCTGGCGGAACAGCAGCGCGTGGTGGGTGGTCATCGGCCCGGTGGCCAGCACGCCCACGGCCTGGTCCCGCACCTCCCAGCCGTGGCAGTACGGGCAGTGCAGCACGTCCCGGCCCCAGCGTTCGGCCAGCCCCGGGATCGCGGGCAGCTCGTCGACCAGCCCCGTGGTCACCAGCAGCCGCCGCGCCCGCACCAGCTCGCCGTCGGCCAGCTCCACCTCGAACCGGGCCCGGTCGTGCCCCTCGACCCGGTGCGCCTTGGTGACCGTGCCGTCGACCACCTCGACGCCGTACCGGGCGACCTCGACCCGGCCCGTCGCGTACAGCTCGGCGGGGGCGACGCCCTCGCTGGTGAGGTAGTTGTGCACTCCTCCGGCGGGGGCGTTGCGCGGCGCCCCGCCGTCGATCACCAGCACCGACCGGCGGGACCGGCCCAGGGTGAGCGCGCCGCTGAGCCCCGCCGCGCCGCCGCCGACCACCACCACGTCGTAGATCCGGTGCTCCCGCATCCTCGTTCCCCCTCCGGGCGGGTCCGTTCCGCCCATGCCCCGGATCGTCCGCGTTACTTCCCGGGTCGACAAGTATCGTTGCTGAGATGGCAAACGAACGGATGGCGGACGACAGCGCGGCCCAGGACGAGGTGCTGACGGCGGTCGGGCCGCGCCTGCGGGCCCTGCGCCAGCAGCGCGCCGTGACGCTGGCCCAGCTCTCCGCCGCCACCGGCATCTCGGTGAGCACCCTGTCCCGGCTGGAGTCCGGTGGCCGCCGGCCCACCCTGGAGCTGCTGCTCCCGCTGGCCCGGTTCCACCGGGTGCCGCTGGACGACCTGGTCGGCGCGCCGGAGACCGGCGACCCCCGGGTCCGGCTCCGGTCGGTGGACCGCAACGGGGTCACCATCGTGCCGCTGACCCGCCGTCCCGGCGGGGTGCAGGCCTACAAGATGATCTACCCGCCCGGCGGCCGGCCGGGGGAGCCCGAGCAGCAGGTGCACGAGGGGTACGAGTGGCTCTACGTGCTCTCCGGGCGGTGCCGGCTGCTGCTCGGTAGCCACGAGCTGACCCTGGAGGCGGGGGAGGTCGCCGAGTTCGACACCCGTACGCCGCACTGGTTCGGCAACCCGTACGACCGTCCGCTGGAGATCCTCAGCCTCTTCGGTCCGCAGGGGGAGCGGCTGCACGTCCGCGCCCGCCCCTCCCCGGTACGCCGCGACCCCGGCTGACCGGCCTGGCCCGTCCTGGCCGGGCCGGCCGTGCGGCCCTGTGGAGCTGATGACGTAGACGAGTCAGCGGGCTTTCCGCCCTACGGATCCGGCGCTACCGCCGTGAATCGTCTACGACATCAGCTCGAAAGGGCGTGCAGGGGACACCCGGCAGCGTCCGCCGGCCGGCGGTCCGTCACCCGCTCAGCGTGTAGGTGCCGGCGCGCGGCACGGTGACCGTCGTCCAGTCCCCGTCCGCGGCGACGGTGGCGCCGCCGGAGGCGGCCAGCCAGCGGGTGTGCCACACCCGGACCGGCACCGTGCCGGCGGCGGACGTGCGGAACGTCAGCGAGGCCCCGTCCTGCCCGACGAACTCGCCGGGCGGGCCCACGACCGGCGTCGGGTCGGCCACCGCGTAGAGCCGCCACCGCTCGTCCGACCAGACCTCCGTCAGGTACGGCAGGCCGGCGGAGACCAGCTCGGCCTCGGCCCGGCCGACCCAGGACAGCGGCGCGTCGGGCACCGCCACGTACTGCACGGCGAACTCGTCGAGCCAGGCCCGGTAGCTCTCGGCGGTCAGCGATACGCCCGTGCCGGTGGCCCCCGGCACGGTGCTGAAGAAGAGCGGGTTGCGGGCGATGTCGGCCTGCCGCAGCCAGCCCCGGGCCAGCGGCACCTCGCCGAGCCGGGCCGCCTCCCAGTAGTTGCGGGTCGGCGGGACCTCCACCCGGCCGGTGAGCCCGCGCCGCGCCAACTCGGCTCGCAACGGCGCGAAGAACGACCGGGCGGCGGTCGGGTCGTCGACGCTGCCCAGGTCGGCGGCGACCACCGGCGGCTGCCATGCGCAGACCGCCGCCAGCAACACGGCGAGCGCCACGCCGCGGGCCACTCGGCCCCACCAGGCCACCCCGGTCAGCCAGCGGGGCGGACGGGCGGCGGCGGCCAGCACCGGCAGCGCGAACATCACCGCCAGCCGGGTGGCGTTCAACCCGACCGGGGTGTGCACCAGCGCCGCCGCCAGCACCCCTGCCGCCGACAGCAGCGCCCCCACCCGCACCGGCCGGTACGCCACCAGCGCCGCCACCAGCAGACTGGTCAGCACCGCCCGTAGCGTGTCGGTGCGGCTGATGTTCATCCAGCCGCCCTCGCCGAAGAGCAGCCCGGTCACCCCCAGCGGCAGCGCGGCGGCGACGCCGAGCAGCAGGCCGTCGGCGTACCGGCGGGTGAGCAGCAGCGCGGCGCCGGCCAGGCCGACGAAGAGGCCGGCGACGGGGCTGGTCGCCGAGGCCAGCAGCGCGCCGGCCGCGACCAGGACGGGGCGCGCCCAGCGCCGGCCCGGCGGGCCGTGCGTCGGCAGGGTCAGCGCGAGCAGCGCGGCCAGCCCGAACGCCACGCCGAGCGCGTAGGTGACCCGGCCGGAGATCAGGTTGCCGGTGATGGTGAGCACCCCGACCAGGCTGCCGAGCAGGGGCCGGGGCACCGGGGTGCGCACCAGCAGCGCCGCGAACGCGGTGGCCGCCGCGACCAGGGCCAGGACGCCGGTGACGGGCACCCCGAGGGTGGCCATCAGCGGCGGCGTGACCAGGCTGTAGCCGAGCGGGTGGATGCCGGCGTACCAGCGCAGGTCCACCAGGGCGGTGCCGTGCGCGGCGAAGAAGTCGGCCCGGGCGACCTGGGCGGAGAGGTCCGAACCCATCGGCGGCAGGGCCAGCCACACCGCGCCGGCCACGGCGGCGCAGCCGGCGGAGAGCCACACCACCCTGCTGCGCCGCATGCCCACCTCCGGTCCGCGACCACCGTACTGGCAGCATGTCGGACGTGCCTCACCACCTCTCGCGCTGGATCGGCCTGGCCGGCTCGACGCTGCTCGCCGTCGCCGCGTACCTCGGTGGCGCGCTGCCGGAATCCCCGCTGCGCCCCACCCCGGTCAGCATCTGGCAGGGCCGGCATGGGCCGCTGGTCATCGGCCTCTGGCTGGCCGGCACCGCGCTGATGGCGTGGGCCTGGTGGTCGCTGCGCGACCGGGTGCCGTCCGCCCGCTGGGCGCTGGTCACCGCCGGGCTCTGGCTGGTCCCGCTGCTGGTCGCGCCGCCGCTGGGCAGCCGGGACGTCTACGCGTACGCCTGCCAGGGCGCGAGCTACGCGGCCGGGATCAGTCCGTACGAGCAGGGCGTCTCCGCGCTGCCCTGCCCGTGGTTGGACACCATCTCGTACATCTGGCGGGACACCCCCGCGCCGTACGGGCCGCTGTTCGTCATGATCTCCGGCGCCATCGTCAAGGCCACCGGCTCGCTCACCGCCGCCGCCGCGCTGTTCCGGCTGCTGGCGCTGGCCGGGGTGGCGCTGACCGCCTGGTGCCTGCCGGTGCTGGCCCGCCGCTGCGGGGTTCCGGTGCCGCGGGCGCTCTGGCTGGCGCTCGCGTCCCCGCTGGTCGGCGTGCACCTGATCTCCGGCGCGCACAACGACGCGCTGATGGTCGGCATGATGGTCGCCGGGCTGGCGGTGGTGGCATCCCGGCCCGGTCGCCGCTGGGCGCTGCTGGCCGGGGGAGTGCTGCTCGGGCTCGCCGCCGCCGTGAAGATCACCGCGTTGGTGGTGGTGCCGTTCGCCGCGCTGGCCGCGATGGCCGGGCCGTACCGGATCCGGACGCTGATCCGGGACGGCGGCCCGGTGGTCGGCGGGGCGCTCGCCGCGACGGTCGCGGCGACCCTCGCGTCGGGCCTGGGCTTCGGCTGGATCAGCGGGCTGGAGCAGGGGAGCCTGGTGATCGCCTGGACCTCGCCGTCCACCGCGGTCGGGCAGACCGTCGGGTACGTCGCGGCGCTCTTCGGCGCGCACGTCGACGCGCTGCCGGTGACCCGGGCGATCGGCGTGCTGGTGCTCGCCGTGCTGCTGGTGTGGCTGTGGTGGCGGGCCCGTACCCGGGACCCGCTCTGGCACGCCGGGCTGGCACTGGCCGCCACGGTGGCCCTGTCCCCGCTCTTCCACCCCTGGTACTGGATCTGGCCGCTGACCGTGCTGGCCGCCACCGCGCGGCGTACCGGATGGTTCTCGCTGGTCGCGCTGGTGTCGTCGTTCCTGGTGCTGGCCGACGGCACCGGCCTGGCCCGGTACACCAAGATGCCCGGCGCGCCGCTGATGACGCTGTTGGTGATCGTGGTGGCCGTCCGGTTGGTACGGTCGGCTCGGGCGGCCCGCCGGCCGGCCCTCGCGGACTGAGGAGAGGTTGCCGGTGAGCGACGCCGGGCCAGGGCTTGCCGGCCGGGCCCGGCTCGCCCGGTACGCCGGCCTGCTTGGCGCGGTGCTGCTCACCGTCGCCGGTTGGCTGGGCGGGGCGCTGCCCGACATCCCGCCCGCCGGCCCCTGGCGCGCCGCAAACGCTCCCTGGGCGCTGGGCTGCTGGCTGCTCGGCACGGCGCTGCTGGTCGGGGCCTGGTGGTCGCTGCGCCGAGGCGCCCCGTCGACCCGGTGGGCCTACCTGACCGCCGGGCTGTGGCTGGTCCCGCTGCTGGCCGCGCCGCCGCTGGGCAGCCGGGACGTCTACTCGTACGCCTGCCAGGGCTGGGGGTACGCGGCCGGCCACCACCCGTACGAGGTGGGGGTGGCGGCGGCCGGCTGCCCCTGGGTCGAGTCGGTCGCGCCGATCTGGCGGGACACTCCCGCGCCGTACGGCCCGTTCTTCATGCTGCTCGCCGCGCTGGCCGCGACCCTCGGCGGCGGCCTGGTCGGCACCGTCGTGCTGCTGCGGCTCGTCGCGCTGGCCGGGGTGCTGCTGGCCGCGCTCTGCCTGCCCGGGCTGGCCCGGGCCGCCGGAGTCCCCACCGCCCGGGCGGCCTGGCTGGCGCTGGCCTGCCCGCTGGTCGGGGTGCACCTGGTGGCCGGGGCGCACAACGACGCGGTGATGCTCGGGCTGCTCCTGCTCGGCCTGCTGGTGCTGGTCCGGCTGCCCGGCAAGCCGAAGGCGCTGATGGTCGCCGGGGTGCTGCTCGGCCTGGCGGTGACGGTGAAGGCCACCGCCGTGGTGGTGCTGCCGTTCGCGGCCCTCGCGGCGGTGCTCGGCCGGTACACCCCGCGTGGGCTGCTGCGGGACGGGGGCTGGCTGGCCGGCGGCGTGCTGGCCGCGCTGGCCGCCACCTCGGCGCTGTCCGGGCTCGGCCTGGGCTGGCTCGCCGGCCTGGCCCGCAGCGGCGACACCGAGCAGTGGACCTCCCCGCCCACCGCCGTGGGCATCGTCGCGGACTACCTCGGCGAGTGGGCCGGGCGGGAGCCGGCCGCGGTGGCGGTCACCCGGGTGGTGGCGCTGGTCCTGCTCACGGTGCTGCTGGTGGTGCTCTTCTGGCGGGCCTGGACCGTGCTGCGCGCCCTCAACGACGTCCGGCAGCGGGTACGCCGGCTGGCGGCGGCCCGTCCCCGGGTGACCCTGCACGCCGCCGGCGTCGCGCTGGCCGCCACGGTGGTGCTGGCCCCGGTCTTCCACCCCTGGTACGCGACGTGGCCGCTGCTGCTGCTCGCCGTGTCGGCGACCCGGACGGGGTGGTTCGTGCTGCCCGCCGCGGTGGCCACCTTCCTGGCCCTGCCGGACGGCACGTCCCTGGCCCGGTACACCAAGGCGCCCGGCGCGATCGCCATGACCGTGCTGGTGGTGGTGCTCGCGGCACGGGCCTGGCGCGCGTGGCGCCGAGGCCGCCTCGCCCCGCCGGCCGCCCGACCCTGACCTGCACCCCCGTTTGCGGCGTGTCGCGGTGTCCGCGTCGTCCGACACCCCGACACGCCGCAAACGGGGTCGATCAAGGGGGCCGTACGACGGAACGGGCCGGCTCCGCGAATCGCGGAGCCGGCCCGGGCCGGTGTCGGTCGACTGTTCAGCAGTCGAAGTACATGGCGAACTCGTGCGGGGTCGGGCGCAGGCGGACCGGGTCGACCTCGTTGGCGCGCTTCCAGCCGACCCAGGTGGAGATCAGGTCGGGGGTGAAGACGCCGCCGTCGAGGAGGTAGTCGTGGTCGGCTTCGAGGGCGTCGAGCACGGCCGGCAGCGAGCCCGGCACCTGCTTGACGTCGCCCCACTCCTCCGGCGGCAGGTCGTACAGGTCCTTGTCGATCGGCGCCGGCGGCTCGATCTTGTTCTTGATGCCGTCCAGGCCGGCCATCATCATCGCGGAGAAGGCGAGGTACGGGTTGCTGGACGGGTCCGGCACCCGGAACTCGACCCGCTTGGCCTTGGGGTTGCTGCCGGTGACCGGGATGCGGGTGCAGGCGGAGCGGTTGCGCTGGGAGTAGACCAGGTTGACCGGCGCCTCGAAGCCCGGCACCAGCCGGCGGTACGAGTTGACCGTCGGGTTGGTGAAGGCCAGCAGCGACGGGGCGTGGTGCAGCAGACCACCGATGTACCAGCGGGCCGTGTCGGACAGGCCGGCGTAGCCGGTCTCGTCGTAGAACAGCGGTTCGCCGTTGAGCCAGAGGCTCTGGTGGGTGTGCATGCCGGAGCCGTTGTCGCCGAACAGGGGCTTGGGCATGAAGGTGGCGGTCTTGCCGGCGGCCCAGGCCTCGTTCTTGATCAGGTACTTGAACAGCTGCAGCTGGTCGGCGGAGTGCAGCAGGGTGGAGAACCTGTAGTTGATCTCCGACTGGCCGGCGGTGCCGACCTCGTGGTGCGAGCGCTCGACGGTGAAGCCGGCGTCGATGAGGCGGCGGACCATGCTGTCGCGCAGGTCGGCGTAGTGGTCCACCGGCGGCACCGGGAAGTAGCCGCCCTTGTAGGCGGTCTTGTAGCCGCGGTTGCCGCCGTCTTCCTCACGGCCGGTGTTCCACGCGCCCTCGATCGAGTCGATGTAGTAGAACGACTGGTGGGCGGAGGTCTCGTGGCGGATCGAGTCGAAGATGTAGAACTCGGCCTCGGCGCCGAAGTACGCGGTGTCGGCGATGCCGCTGGCCGCCAGGTACGCCTCGGCCTTCTTCGCCACGTTCCGCGGGTCCCGCGAGTAGGCCTCGCGGGTGAACGGGTCGTGGATGAAGAAGTTCAGCGCGAGGGTCTTCTGCGCGCGGAACGGGTCGATGAAGGCGCTCGCGACGTCCGGGAGCAGGAGCATGTCCGACTCGTGGATCGCCTGGAAGCCGCGGATCGACGAGCCGTCGAACGCGAGGCCGTCGGTGAAGACGCTGTCGTCGAAGGACTCGACCGGCAGGTTGAAGTGCTGCATCACGCCGGGCAGGTCACAGAAACGTACGTCGACGAACTTCACGTCCTCGTTCTTGAGGTATCGCAGGAGTTCCTCGGGATTGGCAAACACACGTCCTCCTGGCACGTCCACTCCGGTGGCTGGGCACTGACGACGCTATGGCCGTGCGGTTGCCCGGCCGTGTCTCCTCTGTTTCCGCCGTGTTACGTCGCTCGCGGAGCGTCATCGGCGCCGCTCAGCCCTCGGCGGGTCACCGTTCGGACGATACCCGCTGGGAGGGTGTATAGCTAATTGATGCGGTTGGCCCGATTCTGCGATACGTGCCGATTCGGCGTCCGCCGCCCGCCCCGGCCGCCGTCGGCGGGGCGCTGACTACCCTTGACCGTCGTGACCAACCCGCACGCCGCGGCACCGGTGCCGCCCGCCGCCGACCCGTCCTTCACCCCGCCGAGCCTCGGCCGCCGGTTCGGTGCCCTGGTGATCGACTGGGTGCTCTGCCTGCTGGTCGCCCGCGGCTTCGCCGACCCGGTCAGCGACGGCTGGGCCCCACCGCTGGTGCTGATCCTGGAGTACGGCTTCTTCCTCGGCCTCTTCGCGCAGACCCCCGGCATGTTCGTCACCAAGGTGCGCTGCGTCGGCTGGGCCGACGGCGGCCGGATCGGGCTGCTCCGGGCGCTGCTGCGTGGCCTGCTGCTCGCCCTGGTGGTGCCCGCGCTGCTCATGGACGAGCACCGGCGCGGCCTGCACGACCGGCTCACCGGCTCGGTGATCACCGACGCGCCCCGCCCCACCCGCCCCTGACGCGCCGCCGGCCGGTTCCGGGGCATGATCGACTCCAGGTCGCCGACATGGGCCTGTCCCGGTCGTCCGGATCCCGCCGTATCGGCGGAACGGAGTGGATCACCGCCTCCGGGCGGCACGAAAGAGCCGGGCCCCCGAAGGGGCCCGGCTCTTCGCGTACGTCGGGGGTCAGCGGCCCCGGGTCTGGCGGAACGCGCGCGGCGGCCGCATGTTCTTCGGGATCGCGCCCTTGGGCATCTGCGGGCGGGCGGTGAGCGCCTTGAGCCGCTTGTCCAGGGCGTTGACGTCCTTGCCCTGGAGGTTGCGCGGCAGCCGCATCAGGGTCGTCCGCAGCTTGCGGATCGGCAGCTCGCCCTCGCCCTGGCCGATCACGTAGTCGTAGAGCGGCGCCGAGCCGATCACCTTGGCCAGCCGGCGCTTCTCCTGGCCGAGCAGGCCGCGCACCCGCTGCGGGTTCCCCTCGGCCAGCAGGATCACGCCGGGGCGGCCGATCACCAGGTGGACCATGTCCATCTGGGTGGTGGAGCTGACCGCCGGGGTGACCCGCCAGTCGCCGCGCATGCTCTCCATGATCTGCGCCGCCGCGCCGGGCTGCCCCTCGGCCGCGTTCATCATCGCCTTGTTCGACCGCAGGTTGAGCACGATCAGCACGGCGAGCAGGGTGATCAGGATGCCCACCGGCAGCCAGATCCAGCTCCAGAGGATCACCGCGACCACGGTGAGCGCGAGCGGGATCAGCACCGCCGCAGCGGTCAGCGGCGCGAACCACCTGTCCTGCTTGGCGGTGAACCGGAACACCATCCCGATCTGCTTCAGCCGCTGGCCGAACGAGACCTTCTCCTGGGGCTTTGCCATGCCCCAGAGTCTAGTGGTCCCCGCCGCCGCGAATGATCCGCGGCCGGCTGAGTACCTTACGCCGCCTCAGCGGGCGTTTCCGGCCCCGGTAAGGAGGGCGCAGGCCCGAAGATCAGGCAGCGCACCCATGCCCCGGGGGCACCTTCGCGCGGAAAGTCGACATCAGCGAACGACGACCCCGAAGGAGCCCGACATGTTCGGCAACGACGCAGACTTCCTCCTCTCCATCCACCGCAGCCACGCCGCCGAACTCCAGGCCGACGCCGAGGCGGCCCGGCTCGCCCGGTCCCTGCCGCGCCGGCACGGCCGTAGCTGGCTGAGCCGCCGCAGCCGCCCGGGCCGCACCGACGCCGCCCGCCGGTGACGACCGTGGCCACCGCTGCGGCGGCGACCACCGGCCCCACCGCTGCGGCGGCGACCACCGGCCCCACCGCTGCGGCGGCGACCACCGGCCCCACCGCTGCGGCGGCGACCACCGGCCCCACCGCTGCGGCGGCGACCACCGGCCCCACCGCTGCGGCGGCGACCACCGGCCCCACCGCTGCGGCGGCGACCACCGGCCCCACCGCTCCGGCGGCGACCACCGGCCCCACCGCGGCGGCGGTCGCGGACCGCCCGGTCGGTGGGGCCGGTGCCGGTGGCGGGCGTGGCATGCTCGGTGCCGTGACCGTACGCGCCGCCAGCACCGTCCTCGTCGGCCGCCAGGGCGAGGTCGGGTCGCTGCGCACCGCCCTGGCCCGCGCCCGGGCCGGGGAACCCACCACCGTCCTGGTCGGCGGCGAGGCCGGCGTCGGCAAGACCCGGCTGCTGGAGGAGTTCGGCGCGCTGGCCGGCGCCGCCGGCGCCCGACTGCTGGTGGGCCAGTGCCTGGAGCTGGGCGAGGCCGGCCTGCCCTTCGCGCCGTTCGCCGCCGCGCTGCGCGAGGTGCTGCGCCGCGACGGTCCCGGCGTCTTCGACGGGTACGAGCCGGAGTTCGCCCGCCTGCTGCCCGAGCTGGGCCGGGGGCCCGCCGCCGTCGCCGCGCCGGCCGGGCCGGCCCTCTCCGACGCCCCCCGGGGCTACCTGTTCGACCTGGTCGGGGAGCTGTTCCACCGGCTCGCCGCCGACCAGCCGCTGGTGCTGGTGATCGAGGACCTGCACTGGGCCGACCGGTCCACCCGCGACCTGATCGGCTTCCTGGTCCGGGCCGCCCGCACCGCCCGGGTGCTGCTGGTCTGCACGTACCGCACCGACGAGCTGCACCGGGGTCACCCGCTGCGGCCGTTCCTGGCCGAGCTGGACCGGGTCCGCAGCGTCGAGCGGATCGAGCTGGGCCGCCTCGACCGGGACGGCACCGCCGCGATCCTCGCCGACATCCTCGGCGCCGAGCCGGCCGCCCGCGCCGTCGACGACGTCCACGAACGTACCCAGGGCAACCCGTTCTTCATCGAGGAGCTGGCCGCAGCCGGCGACCCGGTCGGCTGCGCCACCCTGCCGGAGACCCTGCGCGACCTGCTGCTGGCCCGGGTCGACCGGCTCCCCGACGCCGCGCAGCGGGTGCTGCGTATCGCCGCCGCCGGCGGCACCCGCTTCGCGCACCAGCTCCTCGCCGAGGTCGCCGGCCTGCCCGAGCCCGAGCTGGAGGACGCGCTGCGCGCCGCCGTCGCCGCCCAGCTGGTAGTCGCCGACCCGGACGGCGACTACGAGTTCCGGCACGCCCTGGTCCGCGAGGCCGTCCACGACGAGCTGCTGCCCGGCGAGCACGCCCGGCTGCACGCCCGGTACGCCGCCGCCATCGAGGCGCAGCCGCACCTGGTCGCCGCCGGCCGCGCCCCGGCCGAGCTGGCCCACCACTGGTACGCCGCCCACGACCACCCCCGCGCCCTGGTCACCGCCCGCGCGGCGGCCTGCGCCGCCGCCGAACGGTACGCGTACGCGGAGCAGAGCCGGCTGCTGGAACGGGTGCTGGAGCTGTGGGAGCTGGTGCCCGACGCCGCCGACCGGCTTGGCATGGACCACCTGGCGGTGCTGGAGGAGACCCTGGGCGCCGCCACCACGGCCGGCGACTACAGCCGCGCGCTCACCCTCACCCGGGCCGCGCTGGCCGAGGTGGACGCCGACGCCGCGCCGCTGCGCGCCGCCCGGCTGCTGGACCGGCGGGGCCGGCTGCTCGCCCTGCTCGGCAAGAGCGACGGCAGTGCCGAGCTGCGCGAGGCGTACCGGCTGGCGGGCGGGGTGCCGGACGGACCGGAGCGGGTCCGACTCCTCGCCGACATCGCCGCGCACCTGGTGAAGATCGATCCGCAGCTGGCCGCGGCCGTCGCCGCCGAGGCGCGCACGGTCGCCGAGGCGGTCGGCGAGGACCTCGCCCTGCTGCCCACCCGGATCGCCATGCTCTGCCGCACCGACCAGGCCCCGGACCTCGGCCTGGCCGAGCTGCGCCGGGCCGAGGCGCTGGCCCGCGCCGCCGGCAACGCCCCGGCGCTGGTCAGCGCGCTGGTCCACCTCTCCGACGTGCTGTTCGAGCTGGGCCGTTACGCCGAGTCCGCCGACGCGGCCGCCGCCGGGGTGAGCGAGGCGCGGCGGGTCGGCATCAGCCGCTCCGGCGGGGCGTACCTGCTGTCCAACCAGGCCGAGGCGCTGCTCGCCCTGGGCCGCTGGGACGAGGCCGACGCGGCCTGCGCCGATGCGGCCCGGATCGACCCGCCCGGCGTCTCCGGCCTGCACTGGCTCCAGCTGCGCGCCGGGCTGCGGCTGGCCCGGGCCCACCCGGCCGCCGACGAGCTGGTCGGCCGCGCGTTGGGCTTCCTCGCCCGGCCGTACCTGTGGCCGAACCACCGGCTGCCCCTGCACGAACTGCGGATCGAAGCGGCGCTGGCGGCCGACGACAAGGTCGAGGCGGTCCGGGCGGCCCGCGCAGCGCTGGCCGACGACCGCCTGCCGCACCTGCCCCGCGAGGGGTGGCCGGTGCTCAGCGCCGTCGCCCGTACCGCCGCCCGGGTCGAGGACCGGGAGCTGGCCGCGGCGGTCACCGCGCTCGCCGCCGAGCTGCCCGTCCGGCAGCCCGCCGAGCAGGCCCACGCGGCCCAGGTCGCCGCGCTGCTGACGGCCGGCGGTCGCGCGCTGCCGGCCTGGCGTACGGCGGTCGCGGCGTGGCGGGCCGACGGGCAGCCGTACCCGCTGGGCCGGGCCCTGCTGGCACTGGCCGAGGCCGCCGCGTCGGCGGGGGAGCGGGACGAGGTCGCCGAGGCGGTGGCGGAGGCCGCCGGGATCGCCCAGCGGTTGGGCGCGACCCCGCTGGCCGAGCAGGCCGCCACCCTGGCCCGCCGGGTCGGTTTGCGCGGGGCGAGCCGGGGCCGCCCCGGCGCGGACCTGCTCACCTCCCGCGAACAGGAGGTGCTGCGGCTGGTCGCCGAGGGGCACAGCAACAGCCGGATCGCCGAGCAGCTGTTCATCTCGCCGAAGACCGCCAGCGTCCACGTCTCCCGGATCATCGCCAAGCTCGACGTCACCAACCGCGTCGAGGCCGCCGCCCTGGCCCACCGCCTCAACCTCCTAACCCCTCCACCCTGACCTCCAGGGGCCGCACCTTCAGAGAAAGCGTGGCTATTTCCGCCCAGGAGGCCACGCTTTCTCTGAAAGTGCACGGCGGAGGAGTGCACGGCAAAGGAGTACGCGGCGGTGGGTTAGGGGTGGGGGAGCCAGAGGCGCCAGCCGGCGACCGTGTGGGGGTGTCGGGCGGGGGGCGGGGAGCGGTCCAGGCGCCGGGCGAGGGGGGAGCCGACCGGGGCGACGTAGGTCGGGGCCGGTGAGTCGCGGACGGCGCGGGGGTAGGCGGGCAGCCGGTCGAAGCCGGGGCGCAGCGTCTCGTCGAGCACCGCGCAGACGATCTCCTCGCCGGTGGCGTAGGTGAGCCGGTTGCAGGTCCAGTACTCGCCGTACACGTGCCGGACGCCCCGCTCGCGCAGCGCCTCGACCAGCGCGCGGTGCCGCTGCGCCTCCGCCCGGTTCGTGGGCACGGTGGCCAGCGCGCCGGCGGTGGCGACCGTGGCGGTGCCGAGCAGGGCCACCAGCGCGCCGACGGCCGCGAGTCGCGGGAGGTCGACCGGACCGCGTCGCCGCGCCATGGTCCACAGCGGCCAGAGCAGTGCCGGGAGCGAAATGGCCAGGCAGGACAGGTAGCGGGAACTCTCCACCGGTGTCCGCCCGGCGGCGCTGCTCACCGTGTACGCCGCCAGCGTGCCCACCGCCCCGGCGAGCAGCCCGAGCCGGACCGCCGCGCCGGCCCGCACCACCCGAGCGCCGTCAGCCCGCACCGCCCGAGCGTCGTCAGCCCGCACTGCCCGCACGCCGTCGGCGCGCACCGTCCGCCAGGCCGACAACCCCGCCAGCACCAGCAGCAGCGGCAGGGCGAGCGCCCACCAGAGCTGCCAGGTCGCGCAGTGTCCCGGGGAGCAGAGGCCCATGCCCAGCGCCGGCCCGAGCACCAGCCCGCCGTGCAGCCGGTCCGCCCAGCTCGCCACCGCGTCCCCGCCGCCGGCCGTGACGGCCGCGGCGAGCGGGTTGTGGCCGTGCGCCAGGCCGTACCCGAGCAGTGGCGCCGCCCCCACCAGCGCGGCCCCGGCCAGCAGGACGCCGTGGCGCCCGCGCAGGTCCCGTCCGGTCATCGTGACGAGCACCGCCCCGATCGCCAGCACGTACGGCAGCAGCAGCGGGTCGACCCAGACGGTCAGCCCGGCGAGGAAGCCGAACCCGGCGAGGCGCCACCGGCGTCCCGCCGGCCGGCCGGCGACCAGGTCGAGGGTCAGCAGGGCCAGGCCCGCCCCGATCGGGTTCAGCTCGGGATAGCCGCCCCCGGCGATGAGCTGGTTCTTGACGATCCGGTCCGCGCCCAGCGCCAGCAGCCCGACCACCAGCAGCGCGAACCAGCGGTCCCCGCCGAGGCGGCGGGTCAGCCGCCAGCTCAGGAGCAGGAAGAGCGCGTACAGGGCGAGCAGCGGCAGCCGCAGCGCGAGCACCGAGGGCCCGGCCAGCGCGACCAGCGGCGCGGCCAGGTACGCCTCCAGCGCACCCATGTACGCCTGCCCGTAGAAGAAGACCGGGAAGTCCTCGCCCCGGGCGATGTGCAGCGCGGCGATCCCCATGGTCGCCTCGTCGCTGTTGGTGCGCGGGGTGTCCCCGAGCAGCAACGCGAGCCGGTACCCCACCCCGGCCAGGCCGACCAGCAGGGCGAGCACCACCGGCGCGGGCCACCGGGGCGCGCGCGGGCGGGTGGCGTCGCGCGCCGCCTGGCGTACCCCGGTGGTCATGCCTGCGATCATGGCATCCGGACCGGGGCCGGCGGCCGGTGACGCGGCCGTCGGCCGGCCTCAGCCGGCGGCGGTGACGCCCTCGCGGGCCTCCAGCGCCTGCTTGTAGAGCCGCCCGGCCCGGTACGACGAGCGCACCAGCGGCCCGCTCATCACGCCGGCGAAGCCGATCTCCTCAGCCTCCTCGCGCAGCTCGACGAACTCCTCCGGCTTGACCCAGCGGGTGACCGGGTGGTGCCGGGGGGAGGGGCGCAGGTACTGGGTGATGGTGATCAGCTCGCAGCCCGCCTCGTGCAGGTCGCGCAGCGCCTGGGAGACCTCGGCGCGCTCCTCGCCCATGCCCAGGATCAGGTTGCTCTTGGTGACCAGGCCGTCGGCGCGGGCCTGGCGGATCACGTCCAGCGAGCGCTCGTAGCGGAACGCCGGCCGGATCCGCTTGAAGATCCGCGGCACCGTCTCGACGTTGTGCGCCAGCACCTCGGGACGGGAGCTGAACACCTCGGCGAGCTGCTCGGGGACCGCGTTGAAGTCGGGGATCAGCAGCTCGACGCCGCAGCCGGACTGCAGGGCGTGGATCTGCCGGACCGTCTCGGCGTAGAGCCAGGCCCCGCCGTCGGGCAGGTCGTCGCGGGCGACGCCGGTGATGGTGGCGTAGCGCAGCCCCATCGCGGCGACGGACTCGGCGACCCGGCGCGGCTCGTCGGCGTCGAACTCGGCCGGCTTGCCCGTGTCGATCTGGCAGAAGTCGCAGCGCCGGGTGCACTGGTCACCGCCGATGAGGAAGGTGGCCTCGCGGTCCTCCCAGCACTCGTAGATGTTGGGGCAGCCGGCCTCCTGGCAGACGGTGTGCAGCCCCTCGCGCGAGACCAGGCCGCGCAGCTGGGTGTACTCCGGGCCCATCTTGGCCTTGACCTTGATCCACGGCGGCTTGCGCTCGATCGGCGTCTCGGCGTTGCGGGCCTCGATCCGCAGCAGCCGCCGCCCCTCAGGTGCGGCAGTCGCGGTGCGGCCGGCCTGCTCGGTCGTCGGCGTGGAGTGCTCGATCGTCACGAAACCGAGACTACGCCCGGCGGTGGCGGTCGATGAACCGCGGGCGACCGGCGTCACGCCGCAGATGTTGTGACACCGGACACCGGGGGCCGAAAAACCACGTCACACCGGTCCCGGGAGTGGTGCTAGCGTCTGCCGCAGAGCTGTGACGGAGCCGAGTAGGGCCCCGACCCGCCAGTGCAGAGAGCCGCCGGATGCTGGAAGGCGGTCTGGCGCCGGGGCGCGAAGACCCTCCTGAGCTGCGGGAAGAACGGCGTTCGCGCCCAGTAGAGCCCGCCCGGCCGGCCCCGGTGAAAAGGCGACGAACGAGGCCTCCGCCCGCGGGGGCGAAGGTGTGGTGGCACCGCGAGGTTCCCGCTCGCCCACACCTCCCTGGGATCGCGTTGCGATCGATCGAGGAGGTACCACCGTGCAACGCATCCTCTCCACCCAACTTCCCGCCCAGGTGGGCGAGACCGTCCGGATCGCCGGCTGGGTGCACCGCCGCCGGCTGCTCAAGTCGGTGGCCTTCCTGATCGTGCGGGACGCCGCCGGCCTGAGCCAGGTCGTGGTCACCGACCCGGCCGTCCGCGCCGCGCTGGAGAAGCTCACCGAGGAGACGGTCGTCGAGGTCACCGCCACGGTGGTCGCGAACCCGACGGCGCCCGCCGGGGTCGAGCTGACCGACCCGACGGTACGACCACTCGGCCCGGCCGCCGTGCCGCCGCCGTTCGACCTGTACCGGCCGACGCTGACCGCGACCCTGCCCACCCAGCTCGACCACGCGCCCACCGCGCTGCGGCACCCGACCCGCTCGGCGGCGCTGCGGATCTCGGCGGCGGCGGTGGCCGGGTTCCGGGCCACCCTCGACGCCCGTGACTTCGTGGAGGTCCACACCCCGAAGGTGGTCGGCTCGTCCACCGAGAGCGGGGCGAACGTCTTCGCGCTGGACTGGTTCGGCCGGCCCGCGTACCTGGCGCAGTCGCCGCAGTTCTACAAGCAGCTGATGGTGGGGGTCTTCGAGCGGGTCTACGAGGTCGGTCCGGTGTTCCGGGCCGAGCCGCACGACACCGTCCGGCACCTGGCCCAGTACACCTCGCTCGACGTGGAGCTGGGCTTCGTCGCCGACCACCGGGACGTGATGGCCGTGCTGCGCGCCACCCTCGCCGGGATGCTGGCCGGCGTGGCGGACCGGGCCGGCGCGGCGGTGGCGACCCTCGGCGTCGGGCTGCCCGAGGTGCCGGCCGAGATCCCCGCGGTGCACTTCACCGAGGCGTTGCGGATCGCCGGCGCGCCGGCCGACGAGCCGGACCTCGCCCCCGCCCACGAACGGGCGCTGGGGGAGTGGGCGCGGGCCGAGCACGGCTCGGACTTCCTCTTCGTCACCGGGTACCCGATGGCGAAGCGGCCCTTCTACACCCACCCGGACCCGCGGCGGCCGGCGTACTCCAACGGCTTCGACCTGCTCTTCCGGGGGATGGAGCTGGTGACCGGCGGGCAGCGGCTGCACCGGTACGACGACTACCTGGCGGCGCTGGCCGCGCGCGGGGAGCCGGTCGAGCCGTACGCCGGCTACGTCGACGCGTTCCGGCACGGCATGCCCCCGCACGGCGGCTTCGCCATCGGCCTGGAACGCTTCGTCGCCCGGCTGGCCGGCGCCGCGAACGTCCGCGAGGTCACCGCCTTCCCCCGCGACCTGCACCGCCTCACCCCCTGACGGGTCCCCGCCCCGGCCCGGTCGGCACCGGGCCGGGGCGGGTCAGGTGTGCGGGCGGAGTCTGGCGCGCAGGGTACGGCGGGCCAGCGGTCCGAGGTCCTCGACGACCTCGATGAGGACGGCGAGGCGTTCCAGGGCGTCGAACGCGTCGTGGGCGCCGGCCGGGTCGACGCCCTCGAAGAGTTCCAGCCCGATGAAGGCGGCGGAGATCGCGCGGGCCAGCCCGGCCGGGTCGACGACCGGGGCGACCGGCGAGTCGCGCAGCAGCCGGCGCAGCACCGTCTCGATCTCGGCCGTCCAGAGCCCGAGCGCGGCGGCCGTGGCCGGCGCGAGCGTCGGGTCGGTCTGCGCCCCGGCGAGCAGCTGGGCCAGCACGGCCACGTTGCCCGCGGAGCGTTCCTGCTCGTGCAGCGCGCGCCCGAGGTCGAGCAGCTCGCGCAGCGATCCGACCTCGGCGAACCGGTCCCGGTAGACCGCCACCCGGGCCGCTGTCGCGCTGCGGCACGCCTCGGCGAGCAGCGCGTCGACGGTGCCGAAGTGGTAGAAGACCAGGGCCTGGTTGACCCCGGCGGCCGCCGCGATCGTGCGGGCCGAGGCGCCGGCGATGCCGTGGGACCGGATCGCCGCGAGCGCCCCGTCGATCAGCTTCTGCCGGGTGGCGGCCATGGTGATCCTCTCCGTCAGTCCCGGGGATTCTCCCGCAGCGGCCGCACGGCGGCGGGCACCGGTGCCCCGTCCGGCGGCACGTAGTCGACGGTGAAGCTGCCCGTGTACCCGAACAGCGGCCCGAAGCGGCGGTTGGTGACCCGTACCTCGATGTGGAACCGCCCGGTTCGGTCGTCGTACCACTCGCGCAGGTGGGCCTCGCCGCTGAGCGCCGGCGGGCAGGGCAGCCCGCCGCGGAAGCGCTGGGCGCCGCTGCGGATCGTCAGCGCCCCGGCGGCGTCGACGCCGAGGTGCAGGTCGACCGCGAGGTGCTGGTGGGTGCCCAGGTAGTCCACCAGGACGCCGCGCCGGGGGCTCCACACCATCGTGGCGTCGAACCGGCGGCGGCGGTGCGCGGCGACCTCGAAGGTACGCACGAAGGTCAGCGTCGGGCGGCGGTACGAGTCGGTGTAGGCGTAGTTCTCGATGGTGAACGGCACGCCGGTGCCGGTCTCCGGGAACAGCACGTGCCGCAGGGTGCCCAGCCGCAGGAACGGCGCGGTGAAGGCGGCGCCGCGCCAGACCCGGTCCATCACGCCGGTGCCCACACAGCCGAGGTCGGTACGGCCGTCGACGCCGAAGCGCCGCCGCAGTCGGGGGTGCAGCCGGTCGAAGTCGGCGCCCAGGGCGCGCTGGAAGACGGAGGTCACAGCTGCTCCAGCAGCGACGGCGTCCGGGCGGCGAGGCGGTCCGCCGGCCGGCGTCGGCACCGGCGGGCGGCCGGGGTGTGCGGGTGGGGCGGCACCGCCAGCGCGACCGCCGCCGTGGCGAGCACCGTGCCGGTGAGGCCCGCGCCGCCCGCGCCCAGCCGGGCGGCCAGCGCGCCGACGCAGGCCACCGCGAGCGCCCGCAGGGCCACCTCCCGCCACGCCTGCCGCCGGGCGCGCTCGGGCGGTACGCCCCGTTCCAGCCAGAGCCGCAGCCGGTCGAACGACCACGCGGTCGCCCAGCCGAACAGCGGTCGGAAGGCGAGATCGGCCAGCCGGCCGGCGAGCCCCCAGCGCGGGGTGTACGTGTAGCCGGTCAGGAACCGCACGCCGTCCGGCCCGGGCAGGTAGCGCCAGTACCCGGACCCGGTGGCGATCAGCGAACGCGGGTCGTCGGAGCCGAAGCGCAGCGCCGACGTGCGGGTGCCGTCCGGGCGGTGCTGCTCACCGGCGTGCGTGCCGTGGCCGGCGATCCGCACGCCGGGCAGCACGGTGGTGGCGTACCGGAACCGGGCGGGGGTGCTGCCCGGCACCGGGTCGATCCGGCCGAAGCGTGCGTCCCAGCGGCGGTGCGCCGCCGGGTTCTGGGTCGCCTGCCAGAGTCGTTCCACCGGCGCGTCGATCAGTGTCTCCACGTAGATGCCCCGCACGTCAGCCTCCCTTTTGAGCGCTCGCTCAACGAACGGTATCGGCGGTTGAGCGACCGCTCAATCCCTCGCGTGGGGGAGCGTGGGGAGCGTGGCGGCGCGGCCGGGCGGACCGACAACTTGCATTGTCTTGACAAGAAAAATTGTCGGTGGGAGGCTGTGGGCATGTTCGACATCGCAGTGATCGAGGACCCGGCGGCCGCCGAGGCGTCGCTGGACCCGGTACGCGCCCGGCTGCTCGCCGCGCTCGCCGAGCCGGCCTCGGCGACGATGCTCGCGGCCCGGGTCGGGCTGGCCCGCCAGAAGGTCAACTACCACCTTCGGGCGCTGGAGCAGCACGGCCTGATCGAGCTGGTCGAGGAGCGCCGCAAGGGCAACGTGACCGAGCGGGTCATGCGCGCCACCGCGGCGTCGTACGTCATCTCGCCGGCCGCCCTCGGCGCCGTGCGCCCGGACCCGGCCCAGGCACCCGACCGGCTCTCCGCGCGGTGGCTGCTGGCGCTCGCCGCCCGGCTCGTCCAGGACGTCGGCGCGCTGATCACCGGCGCGGACCGGGCCGGGAAGCGGGTCGCCACCTTCGCGGTGGACGCCGACGTCCGGTTCGCCTCGGCGACCGACCGGGCCGCGTTCGCCGAGGAGTTGGCGGCCGCCGTCGCCGGCCTGGTCGGCCGGTACCACGACGAGCAGGCTCCCGGGGGCCGGCGGCACCGGGTGGTCCTCGCCCTGCACCCCAGCGTCGACCTCCCGACCGGCGCCGCCGAGGACTCCTGACGATCACCCCGGCCCGCGCCAACTGAATCCCGCTCGACGACCCACTCCGCACACCTCACAGAGAGAGGCACCACCATGGGACACCCGTTCGAACTCGGCAAGGACATCGCGCTGCCCGGCACGCCGGAGCAGGTGTGGGCGGCGATCGCGACCGGCCCGGGCATCGACTCCTGGTTCATGGGCCGCAGCGAGGTCGAGCCCCGCGAGGGCGGCCGGACCCGGTTCACCATGGCCGGTGAGGTCGCCGAGTCGACCGTGACGGCCTGGGAGCCCGGTAAGCGGTTCGCGTACCGGAGCGACCCGGGGCCGGACGGCACCTTCATGGCGATCGAGTACCTGATCGAGGGCCGCGAGCAGGGCGGCACCGTGCTGCGGCTGGTGCAGAGCGGCGTCCTCGGGGACAACTGGGAGACCGAGTACGAGGCCATGCGGACCGGTTGGGACATGTACCTGGAGACGCTCGCGGCGTACCTGGCGCACTTCGCCGGTCGGTCCGGCACCCCGGTCGCGGCGTTCCGGCCCGGGGCGGGCGAACCGGATGAGGTCTGGGCGGCCGTGGCCGGCGCGTTCGGGCTCACCGGGCCGGTCACCGGGGGTGAGCCGGTCCGGCTCGAGCTGCCCGGGCTGCCGCCGGTCGACGGCGTGGTCGACCTCGTCGGCCTGCCGACGTACTTCGGCGTACGGACCTCGGACGCGCTCTACCGGTTCCTGCACTCCGGCACGGACCGGGGCAACGTCCTGGTGCTCGGGCACCACCTCTTCGCCGCCGACCCGGACCCGGCCCGCGCCGAGCAGGCCTGGCAGGACTGGCTGACCCGGCTGCCGATCGGCTGACCGGGGTCGGGCCGGGGCCGCTTCGTCCCCGTCAGCTGCCCGGGATCGGCTGCCCCGCTCGTGGGCGCCACCCGGGCGGCGGGTCCTCACCGGTCAGCCCGTCCACCGCCTCGCGGAGCAGGTCGGCGTGGCCGGTGTGCCGGCCGTACTCCTCGATCAGGTCGCAGACGAGCCGGCGCAGGCTGGCCCGGGTGCCGTCCGGGGCGGAGGCGTGGACGAGCTGGTCGAGCCCGCCGTCGGCGAGGGCCGCCGCCAGCCGCGCGCGGGACCGGGCGACGGCGCCGTCCCGGAGCGCGTAGAGCTCGTCCGGGCTGTCGGCGGCCGCGGAGGTGAACGGCCACGCCTCGCTGTCCCAGGCGGCGATATCCCACGGCGGGCCCAGCGGCACGCCGCTCAGCCGGACGGTGAACATGTGGTCCTCCACGACGGCGAGGTGCTTGAGCAGGCCGCCGAGGGTCAGCGCGGAGGCGCCGACCCGGGCCCGCAGCCCGGCCGCGTCGAGGTCGTCGGCCTTCCAGCGGAAGGTGGTACGCAGGCGGTCCAGCGCACCGACCAGCTGCGCGACCTCGGTGCCCGCGAGGGGCGGCTCCCAGGGGGTGTCGTTGTCCGTCATCGCACCACCGTAGAGCCGGGGTACGACCGTCGGACGGCTCTACGCGGGGCCGAGCAGGTCCCAGCGATTGCCGGCGATGTCGCGGAAGACGGCGACCCGCCCGTACGGCTCGGTGCGCGGCGGCCGCACGAACTCGACGCCCGCGTCGACCATCCGCCGGTGCACCGCGTCGAAGTCGTCGACCTGGAGGAAGAAGCCGACCCGACCGGCGACCTGGTCGCCCACCGCGCGCTCCTGGCGCTCTCCGTCTGCGCGGGCGAGCAGCAGGCCGGTCTGCGCCCCGGGCGGGCGGACGACGACCCAGCGCTTGGGGCGCCCGTCGGTGGTCAGCGAGGGGGAGTCCTCGACCAGGTCGAAGCCGAGCACCTCGGTGAAGAAGGCGATCGCCGGGTCGTACTCGGCGACGACGACGGTGACGAGATCGACGTGCACGCGGCTCAGCCGAGCAGGGTGGGCAGGCGACGCTCGACCACCGGGAGGACGTCGGCGACGCTGACCGGTCGGCCCAGCTCGGCGGTGAGCGAGGTGACCCCGGCGTCCCGGATGCCGCAGGGCACGATCCGGTCGAAGTACGTCAGGTCGCAGTCGCAGTTGATCGAGAAGCCGTGCAGGGTCACCCCACGGGCCACCCGGATGCCGATGGCGGCCACCTTGCGGGCCGGACCCCGGTCGTCCTCGGGCACCCAGACGCCGCTGCGCCCCTCGACCCGGCCGGCGGCCAGCCCGAACTCGGCGCAGACGTCGATCAGCAGCTGCTCGGTGCGGCGCACGTAGGCGACCACGTCCACCGGGTCCGGCAGGCGCAGGATCGGGTAGCCGACGAGCTGGCCCGGCCCGTGCCAGGTGATCTTGCCGCCCCGGTCCACGTCGACGACCGGGGTGCCGTCCATCGGGCGGTCCCACGGCTCGGTGCGCTTGCCGGCGGTGTAGACGCTCGGGTGCTCCAGCAGCAGCACGGTGTCGCCGCGCTCACCCGCCACCACCGACTCGTGGAGGCGGCGCTGTTCGTCCCAGGCGGCCTGGTAGTCGAGCAGGCCGGCGCGGACGGCCGTCAGGCCGGAAGTCGTCGCGGTCACCTCACCAGCCTAGACCCGCCACCGGGGCTCACCGGGGGTGAGCCTCGTCGCGTCGGGCGGCCGGAACCTCCCAGAGCCAGACGTCGTCGACCCGCCGCGGCGGACCGAGCAGGGCCGTCGCGGTACGGCGCAGGGCGTCCTCGTCGAGGTCGTACTTGGCCCCGTGCACCTCGTCCGGCAGCACCACCGCCTCGACGCCCCAGTACCGCAGGTCGGCCAGGCAGAGCTGGATGCTGCCCTCGGTGACGATCGGCACCAGGCCGGTGCGGCCGGCCTGGTCCATCAGCGTGTCGAAGGTACGCGGCGGCGGGCCGATCCGGCCCCGGCCGTCCGGGCCGCCGGGGCCGAGAAAGAAGCCGGCCGGGATGCGGAACTCGCCCTGCCGGTGCGCCAGCGCGTACGCCTGCCAGCGCTGCCCGTCCGGCGTCACGTCCAGGGTCAGCGGCAGCGGGGTGAGCACCCCGCCGGGCGAGACGTGCTGTCGCCAGGTTCCGGCCGTGATGAATTCCGGCACCGGCGGCCGGGCGCTGGTCGCCAGCGGCGTGGGCAGCAGCGGCAGCAGCGCGACCGCGAAGCCGGCAGCCCACGCCGTCGCCACCCCCCGCCGCCTGGGTGGGTCGGCCCGGAGCTGGTCGACGGTGTACGCCAGCAGCAGGCCGATCACCGGCGCGACCACCAGCGCCAGCCGGGACGGCAGCGCGGCGTTGACCACCGGCAGCCCGTCCAGCAGGCCGAACGGCAGCAGTTGGTCGGTGCGCCGCCCGTCCCACTTCGCCAGCGACCCCCAGGAGAGCACCGAGAAGAGCGCGGCGGTGACGCCCAGCGCGGCCAGCGTGGCCCGGCGGCCCGGGTCGGCCCGCCGCCACAGCGCCACGAAGCAGGCGACGGCGAGCAGCAGCAGCGGCAGTCCGAAGAAGGAGTTCTCCTCGGTCGGGTTGGGTGCCAGGTTGGTGCCCAGGCCCGCCGCGCCGGCCAGCGACCGTTGCGGGTACGCCCCGAACGCGGCGATGTCCTCGGAGTGGATCACGGCGTCGAAACCGGTGCCGTGGAAGCGCTGCGGGCCGGCGAAGTGCAGCCAGAGCGGGTACGCCAGCAGCGCCCCGGCCACCAGCGCGGTGACGCCGAGCCCGCGTAGGAAGGTGGGCAGCGCCGCCCGCGCCTCGGCCCGCCGGGCCGGGTGCAACGCCCAGACGGCGAGGAAGACGGCGAGCGCCAGCGCGGTGAAGAAGAGCCCCTCGGCGGCGATCGAGAAGGCAACCGCCACCAGCACGCCGAGCACGATCCCGCCGCGCAGCCAGCGCCCGGGCCGGCGCAGCGCGAACACCCCCCAGGTCAGCAGCGGCACCAGCCAGCCGGCGGTCCAGTTCAGGTGCGCGTTGGCGTGCGAGACCATGCCGGGGGAGTAGGCGATGAACAGCGCCCCGACGCCGGCGGCCAGCCGGCTGCGGACCAGGTGCCGGGAGAGCAGCCAGTACCAGGCGAGCGCGGTGGCGACCAGGTTGAGGGTGAGGATCACCAGGAACGTCGCCGGGGGCCCGATCAGGTACGTCAGCGGGGCGAAGACCGCCGCGTAGACGGTGATCGAGGTGTTGACCGCGAGGTTCACTCCGTCCGGGACGTTGACCAGCTGGGTGAAGAACGGGTTCTCCCCGTGGGTCAGCGCGTGCCCGCCGAAGGCGAGCAGCCACTCGAAGAGGGCCTGGTCGCTGGAGTTGACCGTGATCGCCCGGCTGTTCGGGTCGCGCCAGAGGCCGCTGGTCACCCAGACGGCCAGCACCACGGCGGCCAGCACCACGCTCAGATCGGCCCGGCGACCTTGGCCGGTGGCGGGTGCGGCGGCGGGCGGCTGGTCGGCGGCCAGGGTCGGGGAGGTCGGCACGGAGCGGACGTTACCAACCGGATCTGGCGGCACCGCTCAGACACGAAAGCCGGTCGGACGCAGAATCTTGATTCCTTGTTGGAAATGACTTCCAATTGCAGGAGTTGCGCCATCGCGCAGATCGCGCGTCAGTGCGCAGATCGGAGGAGCACCATGTCTCTCGACGTACCCACCGCCCTGTTGGAGCGGGCCGAGGCCGGCCGGGTGGACGACGAGGAGTTCGTCGACTGTGTCCGGCGGTCCCTGCCGTACGCCTGGTCGGTGGTCGCCGACGTCGCCGCGCGCGCGGCCGACGGCGGCCGGATGGCCGAGCACGCCGTGCCGCCGCCGTCGGAGGCCGAGCGCGGGCAGTTGCTGCGCGCGCTGGCCAGCGACGCCATCCGGGGCGGGCTGGAGCGGCACTTCAACGTGACGCTGGCCTTCCAGAACTGTCACCGGGTGGCGGCCTTCCCGCCGGCGCTGGTCGGCGGCGACGCCCACCGGCAGTTCGTCTCGCCGCTGGCGCAGATCCGTAACCAGAGCCCGGAGCTGCGCAACTGCTGAGGGGTCGGGTCGGGGTCCGGGCTGCCGGGCCCCCGACCGCCACATCGGCGACGACGAATGTGTGAGCGGCGACCATGTCGCTGGTTTGAAACACGGACGTAACGTCTCGGCAACTCGGGGGTGACCCAGTTCACACGCCGCAACAGGAGGTCGCCGTGCACCGTTCCCCATCCGTCCTCGCCCGGCTCGCCGGGGCACTGGCCGGGGCCGTCGTCGCCGCGGCCGCCCTGGTCGCGGTCGCCGTGCCCGCCCAGGCCGCCACGCTGACCCAGGTCACCGGCTTCGGCTCGAACCCGGGCAACCTCGCCATGTACGCCTACCGCCCGGACGGGCTGCCGGCCAACGCGCCGGCCGTGGTGCTGCTGCACGGCTGCACCCAGAACGCCGCCGGCTACTTCGCCAACTCCGGCTGGCAGAAGTACGCCGACCAGTGGAAGTTCGCCCTGATCGTGCCCCAGCAGTCCAGCGCCAACCAGTCGCTGAGCTGCTTCAACTGGTTCGTCGAGGGCGACATCAGCCGGGGCCAGGGCGAGGCGCTGTCGATCAAGCAGATGGTCGACCACGCCAGGACCAACTACGGCCTCGACGGCAACCGGATCTTCGTCAGCGGGCTGTCCGCCGGCGGGGCGATGACCTCGGTCATGCTGGCCACCTACCCGGACGTCTTCGCCGCCGGCTCGGTCATCGCCGGCCTGCCGTACCGCTGCTCGCCGCCGGCGTCGACCAACACCTGCCAGTACACCGGGGTGGACAAGAGCCCGGCGGCCTGGGGCGACCTGGTCCGCAACGCCTACCCCGGCTACACCGGCCGCCGCCCCCGGGTCGCCATCTGGCACGGCACCTCGGACACCACCGTGGTGCCGATGAACGCCACCGAGTCCCGCGACCAGTGGACCAACGTGCTCGGTGTGTCACAGACCCCGACCAGCACCGCGTCGCTGACCGCCGGCACCAGCCTGGAGGTGTACGGCAACGACGCCGTCCGGCTCTACCGGGTCTCCGGCATGGGCCACGGCACGCCGGTCGACCCCGGCTCGGCCGCCGACCAGTGTGGTACCGCGACCGCGTACTTCCTGGACACCATCTGCTCGACCTACCGGGACGCCCTCTTCTTCGGCCTCGGCGGCGGCGTCACCCCCACCCCCACCGCGACGGCCTCCCCGACCCCGACCACCGCCCCCACCTGCGTCACCGCCAGCAACTACGCCCACGTGACCGCCGGCCGCGCCTACCAGTCCGGCGGCTACGCCTACGCCCTCGGCAGCAACCAGCGGATGGGCCTCTACAACACCTTCAACACCAGCACCCTCAAGCAGACCGCCCCCTCCTACTGGGTCATCGGCTGCTGACCCCCACCCCGTCGATCATGAAGTTGTTGCCCAGCGCACCGGCGGGTCGGGGCAACAACTTCATGATCACCGCCTCGGGCCGAGGGTCAGTCGGTGAGGGCGGCGTGCAGGGCGGTGGGGAGGTCGGGGTGGGTGTAGCGGAAGGTGGCCTTGGTGAGGACGCCGGGGAGGACGCGGGTGCTGGTCAGGGCCTCCTGGGCGAAGCCGCCCAGGGCGACCTTCAGGGCCAGCGCGGGGATCGGCATGATCGCCGGACGGTGCAGTTGGCGGGCCAGCTCCCGGGTGAACTCGGCGTTGGTGACCGGGGCCGGACCGACCACGTTGACCGGGCCGCCGATGTCGTCGCGGTCGAGCAGGAACAGCGCGGCGTCCAGCCAGTCCCGCATCGAGATCCACGGCAGCCACTGCCGGCCGCTGCCCAGCTTCCCGGCGATGCCCAGCTTGAACGGCAGCAGCTGCGGCTTGAGCAGCCCGCCGTCGCGGTGCAGCGGCAGCCCGGTGCGCAGCCGTACCACCCGCACCCCGGCGTCCTCGGCCGGCCGGGTCGCCGCCTCCCAGACCCGGCAGACGTCGGCCAGGAAACCCTCGCCGGCCGGGGAGTCCTCCTCGACCGCCCGGTCACCGGTGTTGCCGTACCAGCCGACGGCGGAGGAGTTGAGCAGCACCGTCGGCCGGTCGGCGGCCGGCAGCCCGGCGATGGTGATGGCCAGGGTGGTGGTGGTGTCCACCCGGCTGGACCGGATGAGCCTCCGGTAGTCGTCGTTCCAGCGCTTGTCGCCGACGCCCGCGCCGGCCAGGTTGACCACCGCGTCGGCCTCGGCCACCACGGCCGGGTCGAGCTGCGCGGCGGACGGGGTCCACTGTCGCTCGTCGGGGGTACGCGGCGGCCGTCGCACCAGGCGGGTGACCTGGTGCCCGTCGGTGGTGAGGCGGTCGACCAGCCGGGTGCCGAGGAAGCCGGACGCGCCGGCCATGAGGATCCGCATGTTCATATCTTCGGGTACGTGGCCCGATTTGGATTCGGATGAAGGACATCACAAGTCCGGGCTGTCCGCCGTACGTCAGATGGACGGCAGGCGGGGCCGAGGCTGCCGGGTGCTGCAGCCTTGCTCCTCGGGATCGCCGGCACCATCGCCACGGTCCGCCAGAACACCAATTCGAATGACGAGGGCTGAGCCCGCCGGTGGCAGATCCCCAGAGTGACTACGACCCCTCAGGTTCGTCTGCGGGGCAGTGCCCAGCCCAGGAAGCGGTCGAAGAGCTGAGCCGGCTTGGGGTACTCGTGCGGGTTGAGGGTGTGAAGTTGGCCGGCCGCGTCGTGCAGCAGCCCGCCGAGGTAGACCAGCAGCGCCACCCGGTCGTGCGCGTACTCCCGCAGCAGGGTGAGTCGCGCGGTCGCGCACGGCCAGGGCGCGGCGCAGATCCGGCAGAGCCAGAGCGGACGGATCGGCAGGTGCGGGCGTGGCGGGCTCACCAGCGGCCGCCGTTGGCCCGCCAGGTCTGCGCCGGGGTGAGCCGCCCGACCCGGCCGACCTGTGGGTTCGCCCAGGTCGTCTCGTCCCACCAGCGGGTGTTCAGCGGCGGCGTGGGCGGCTCGGTCGGGACCGGCGCGTGCCGGTCCGGGCAGGCGGCCCAGCGCAGGCCGCACGAGCACCAGCGCCGCCCGCGCCGCCAGGTCCGCCGGTGCCGAGGCCCGAGCGGCACTGGGCCGTCGTTGCGCCGCCGGCCCGGCCACACCTCAGCGCCGCCCTTCGGGTACGCGGAGCTGCCGCTCCGCGCGGGCCGCCAGCTCGTCGACCGCCCGTTCGGACAGGCCCCGCGAGTGCAGCACCCGCCGTCCCCAACGGTGCAGGCGACACGGGTACGGGGTCCGGTCGCTGCGGCACACTGGACCGGCCGGCCAGGACTCGGGGGAGTGGACCACCACCGCCCGCACGGCCAGCCGGACGTGTTCGCCCGTCACGTACGGGGGCATCGGCAGCTCGCCGAGCACCTTCTCCACCGCGTCGATCGGCTCGTTGACCAGGGGCTGCACGCGTTCGGCCTTCCTCTCGCTGATCAGGGGTGCGGCACCGAGGCGGGCGGGGTCGGTCGTCCGCCCCCCAGGGATGACCGGTGGCCCAGCACCCACCCCGGGCCTGCTCTGAGCCCGTCGACCTGGGTTCCGGGCATCCTTGGCACCCGACCGACCTCCGGGGGAGGGGTCGGCCGGGCGCGTCCTGCAGGACAACCAGCTCCGGGTTTGCAGACCAGGGAGCCAGCCGCCACGAACTTGTACTTAGTACTGCTCATAGGTCAACTACCGGCTACCTCTTACTTGTCGGTAGAAGAAGGGCGTGATCAAATGGCGGTGCAGACCAGGGAGATGACATGCCCGCCAAGCCCAAGTGGGCGCGACTCGCGGACCTCATCCGCGAGCAGATCGCGTCCGGAGAACTCGCCCCCGGCGACAAGTTGCCGTCCACGTCCCAGCTGTGCCTTGAGCACGGCGTGTCAGCCGGCGTGGTCACTCACGCCATGATCGTGCTCAAGACCGAGGGACTGGTCGAGGGTGTCCATGGCCTGGGCGTCTTCGTGACCGAGCGGCCCACGGACTGACTGCACGATGCGGGACCGGGTGAGGGCGGGACCGGCTCGTCCTGCTCAACCAGGTCGAATCGTTCAACCTCGACCGTCCGGTGCTGGTCTGGCCCGGCCAGACCTACTGGATCGACCGGGACACCGACGAGCTCCGCGTCGACCGCGGCGACGGCCGGATCATCCGTGCCCCCGGCTGGGTCTGCCGCTGACGCTGGACGCGGCCGACCGTGAATCGTTTACGTCATCAGCTCTAAAGCGTCTCGATGAGACGCTCGGCTCCCGGGCCGGCGTCGGCTCGCCGCTGACAGCCGGCGGCCAGACGCCAGCGGTCAGGACAGCCGGGCGAGCACTGGCGCCAGCGGTTCGAGGGCGTCCCGGCGTACCACGAAGCGGGTGACGCCCCAGCGGCGCCGGTGTTCCGCGACCGCCGCGACGATCTCGTCCGCCGTTCCGATCAGCACGAACGGCGTGGCCAGCACCTCGGCGACGGTCAGCCCGACCTCGCGCGCGGTCTCCGCCGCGGCGGCCTCCGCGTCGTCGGTGACCACCACCCTCTGCACCAGCGCCTCCAGCGCGGGCGGGTCGTCCCTGCCGGCCGCGCCGGCGGCGACATGGTCGAGCTGCGCCTCGATCTGGTCGGCCCGCCAGCGCACGTCGTGGGCGTGGCCGTCGGCGAGGGTACGCCCGAAGCCGGTCAGCCCGACCACCTCGGCGTGCACGCCGGCCCAGCGCAGCAGCGTCGAGTTGGCGGTGCCCATGGTCAGCGGGATCCGGTCCTGCACCGGGCGGGGCGCGGTCAGCCGGGCCTCCCGGACCGCCAGCTCGGGGGAGTCGACGGTGACCTCCTTGCCGTCGAGCAGGGTGCGGACGGCCTCGGCGACGGCGACGCAACGGCGTACCCGGCCGGCGACGTCCGGGCGCTCGCGGCCGACGGCGCGCCACTCGGCCGGGGTGTGGCCGGCACCGACGCCGAGCCGGGCCCGCCCGCCGGAGACCAGGTCGAGGGTGGCCACGTCGGTGGCGAGCAGCATCGGCTCGCGGACGCCGAGGTTCGACACGTACGACCCGAGGCCGATCGTCGAGGTCACCGACGCGGCGGCGGCCAGCGCCACGAACGGGGACGTCACGGCCCCGGGGTGGTCGGCGGCGAGCAGCGCGTCGAAGCCGGCGGCCTCGGCGTGGCGGGCCAGGTCCAGCCAGCTCGCCGCGTCGGTGGGGGTGGCCTGGAGGCAGAAGACGGTCACCGGGCCAGCCTGCGCCGTCGGGGACCTCGCCGGCCAGCCCGGAGGGGCCGATTCTGCTGACCGGCGAATCCTCACTCGGGCAGCGGCACGCCGAGTAGCTCCTCGGTGGCCCCGCCGCGCACCGCGTTCAGGGCGGCCACCAGCTTCTTCTCCTCGTAGACGAAGTGCGATTCGAGCAGCGCGCTCAGGCCGTCCAGTTCGGCGCGTACCCCGTCGACGCCGGCCGGGTCGGCGGCCAGCTCCTACGTCGAGGTGCCCGTCTCGTCCGTGCCGGTCTCCTTCCACCGGGCCCGGAAGGCCGCCTCGTGCGCCTCGTAGGTGGTCCTTTCGTGGAAGACCACCTCGTGCAGCGCGCGCCGGCCTTCCTCCATGGTCACCACCTCGACCACCACCAACCCGACGCAGATCGCGGTGAGCAGGGTCAAGGTGGCCAGCCCGGGCAGGTGGGAGCCGACCGGGATGCCGAGGGCGAGCAGGAGCACCGCGGCGACCCGGGTCCAGGACAGCGTGCGCAGCGTGCGCAACTGGAAGAGCATGTTCCCGCACAGGTAACAGATCACCCCGCCGAAGAGCAGAGGCACGCTCGGGCCGTGCGCCGGCTCCTCGAGGGGCACGGACGGATCGGCGATCTCGTGCACGATCCCCTCCGAGCCCAGGGCGAACAGGATGATCCCGGCGATCATCGGCAGGTACAGGTAGGCATACGCGTCCCGCGCCATCGCCACCCGTTCTCGCCCCTCCGCGACGTGCAGGGCGATCCGGGCGGCCGGGCCGATGACGTCGTAGTGGGCCCACCAGAGCGCGGCGGTGAAGAAGATGCCCAGCGTCGCCGCCGCGACCGCCGGCCAGGTCGGCGGCTGGCCGAGCAGGTTGCTGCCGACGCCGACCGAGATGACCGATTCGCCCAGCGCGATGATCAGGATGAGTTCGTAGCGCTCCGTCCAGTGCTCGGCCGAGGCCACCCCCCAGCCCCCGGTGCCGCCGAGGAGCCCGGACCCGTACTGGAGCAGCACCACGCACAGCCAGAGGCCGTCGCGCACCATCCCCGCCATTTCGGGGTCGTCGATCCGGGTGGGGATCAACGCCGCGCCGAGCAGCAGGAGGGTGCTGAACACCAACTCCGGCGCGAACCGGATCAGCTGCTTGCGTTCCCGTGGGCTGTCCCGTACGACGTGCAGGTAGAGGAGGAAGTGCACCGCGCGGATCACCACGTAGGTGACCGCTACGACCACCGGCCCGGCCGCCGCCGCACGGGGGTCGCCGAACGCCTGCGGCAGGGCCAGCGCGAAGCAGAAGAGCGCAGCCATCCCGACGACCATCAGCACCGGCACGAAACCCTCGCCGAGCCGCACCCGGGTGGCCACCACGCTGTGCACCACCCAGGCCCACCAGAGCACCGCCAGCACCAGCATGCCGTGCAGCAACGCCGAACCGGTGATCTGGACGGCGGTGGCCCGGGTGATGATGAAGAACGAGAAGACGAAGACCAGGTCGAAGAAGACCTCGAAGCGGTCCACCCGGGCGCCGGGGGCGACGGAGATGGCGGGCCCCAGCGTCCCGCGCCGCCTCCACCGCCCGCTGCCCACCCGTCCACTCTCGCAGCGTCGGCTCGGCCCGGAGGCGATTCCCCTCAGCCTGCAGACCGTCCATCAGCAGGTCCAGCCGCCGGCCGGCGAGGTCGCGCTGGCCCGGCTGCCGACGTCCGCGTTACCTCCGCGCCCTGGTGGGAAAACGCCCGCACCGCGGCGTCCAGCAGCCGCCCGCCCCCGCCTCGGACAAGGATGGATCATGACCACCAGCACACCTGTCAGCACGCCGTTCTCCCGCGAGTCCACCGCCATGGAGGTCGTGCGCGGCATCGACCTCACCGGTCGACGGGCCGTCGTCACCGGTGGGGCGTCCGGCATCGGCGTGGAGACCGCCCGTGCGCTCGCCGCCGCCGGGGCCGAGGTCACCCTCGCCGTACGCAACCTCGACGCCGGCCAGCGGGCCGCGGCGGACATCACGGACACCACCGGCAACGACCGGATCCTCGTCGCCCCGCTCGACCTGGCCGACCAGTCGTCGGTGGCCGGGTTCGTGCGGACCTGGGACGGGCCGCTGCACATCCTGGTCGACAACGCCGGCATCATGGCCTCGCCCGAGATGCGCACCCCGCAGGGCTGGGAGATGCAGTTCGCGACCAACCACCTGGGCCACTTCGCCCTGGCCACCGGGCTGCACCGGGCGTTGGCGGCGGCCGGGGGCGCGCGGGTCGTGTCGGTCAGCTCGGCGGCCCACCTGCGCTCGCCGGTGGTCTTCGACGACATCCACTTCACCCGGCGTCCGTACGACCCGTGGGAGGCCTACGGGCAGTCCAAGACGGCCAACGTGCTCTTCGCGGTGGAGCTGACGAGGCGCTGGGTCGACGACGGCATCACCAGCAACGCGTTGATGCCCGGGGCGATCCGGACCAACCTCCAGCGCTACATCAGCGAGGAGGAGCTGAACCGGATGCGCGCGCAGAGCGGCGGCGGCGCGGCCTACTGGAAGAGCGCCGAGCAGGGCGCGGCCACGTCCGTGCTGGTCGCCACCTCACCGCTGCTCGACGGCATCGGCGGGCGCTACTTCGAGGACTGCCAGGAGGCCGGGCCGAACCAGCCGGGCACCCGCACCGGCTACGCGCCGTACGCGCGCGACCCGGAGGCCGCGGAGCGGCTCTGGGCGGTCTCCGAGGAGACCCTCCGGGCCTGACGCGGGGTGCGGCGCCGGTTCCGCGGTCGCCGCACACAGGGCGGAACGGCGCAGGGCGCCCCGGTCGGTGTGACCGGGGCGCCCTGCGCGTACGGGAGGATCAGAGGCCGAGGTCGGCCTCGAAGTTGCCGCCCTCCAGGCGCTCCTTGACCGCGACCAGGAAACGGGCCGCGTCGGCGCCGTCGATCAGCCGGTGGTCGTAGGAGAGGGCCAGGTAGATCATCGAGCGGACCGCGATGACCTCGCCCAGCTCCGGGTCGTTGACCACGACCGGGCGCTTGACCACGGCACCGGTGCCGAGCATCGCCGACTGCGGCGACGGCACGATCGGGGTGTCGAAGAGCGCGCCCCGGCTGCCGGTGTTGGTCAGCGTGAAGGTCGCGCCGGCGATCTCGTCCGGGCTGATCTTGTTGGTCCGGGTCCGCTCGGCCAGGTCGGCGACCCGCTTGGCGATGCCGCCCAGGTTCAGGTCACCGGCGTTGTGGATGACCGGGACCAGCAGACCCCGCTCGGTGTCCACGGCGATGCCCAGGTGCTCGGCGTCCGGGTAGGTGATCGTCCCGGCCTCGAGGTCCATGCTGGCGTTGACGATCGGGTACGCCTGCAGCGCCTCGATGGCCGCCAGCGCGAAGAACGGCAGGAACGACAGCTTGACGCCGTGCCGCTGCTGGAACGACTCCTTGGCCTGCGCCCGCAGCTTGGCGATCTTGGTGACGTCCACCTCGATCACCGTGGTGAGCTGCGCCATCTCGTGCAGCGACTCGTGCATCCGCTTGGCGATGGCCTTGCGGATCCGGGGCAGCTTCTCGGTCGTGCCGCGCTTGCCACTCGGCTGCGGCTTCGCGGCCGGCTTGGCCGGGGCAGCCGCGGCGGGCTGCTGCGCGGGGGCCGGCGCGGCCTTGGCCGCCTTGGCCTTCTCCGCCGCCTCCAGCACGTCCTGCTTGCGGATCCGGCCGCCGACACCGGTGCCGTTGACCGAGGACAGGTCGACACCGTGCTCGCCGGCCAGCTTGCGCACCAGCGGGGTCACGTAGCCGGCCGCCTCCTCGCCGCCCTGGGCCGGGGCGGTGGGCCGCTGCGGGGTCGGGGTCGGCGCGGACGGCTGCGCCGCCTGCTCGGCCTTGGCCGGCTCGGCGGCGGTCTCCGCCTCGGCCGCCGGCTCGTTGTACGACAGACCCGGGGTCGGCTCCTCGACCTTGGGCTCCGGCTTGGCCTCGGCCTTCGGCTCCGGCTTCGGCTCGGGCTTCGGCTCGGGCTTGGCCTCCGCCTTGGGCTCGGGCTTCGGCTCCGGCTTCGCCGGGGCGGCCCCGGCGGCACCGATGATCGCCAGGTCGGCGCCCACCTCGGCGGTCTCGTCCTCGGCGACCTTGATCTCCAGCACGGTGCCGGCGACCGGCGACGGGATCTCCGTGTCGACCTTGTCGGTGGAGACCTCCAGCAGCGGCTCGTCCACCTCGACGGTCTCGCCGACCTGCTTGAGCCAGCGGGTGACCGTACCCTCGGTGACGCTCTCGCCCAGGGCCGGCATCTTCACCGCGGTGCCCTCGCCGGACGGCGCCGGGGCGGCCTCGGCCTGCGGCTGCGGCGCGGCGGGCTGCTCCTGCTCCGGCTCCGGGCCGGTGCCCGCCGCGGCGGCGGTGGGCTCGGCGGCCGGCTCGGCCGCCTGCTGCGGGGCGGCCTCGCCGCCACCGGCCTGCTCGCCCTCACCGGCGATGACGGCCAGCTCGCTGCCCACCTCGGCGGTCTCGTCCTCGCCGACCACGATCCGGCTCAGCACGCCCGCCGCGGGGGACGGGATCTCGGTGTCGACCTTGTCGGTCGACACCTCGAGCAGCGGCTCGTCGACCTCGACGGTGTCGCCCTCCTGCTTGAGCCAGCGGGTGACGGTGCCCTCGGTGACGCTCTCGCCGAGCCGAGGCATGGTGACCGATACCGGCATCTCTTATGACTCCTTCATTCCCCTGGTGCGATCTCGCCCGTCTGCCGCCGGACGCCGCGGAATCAGTTCTCGATCAGGCGTGCGCGTGCAGCGGCTTGCCGGCGAGGGCCAGGTGCGCCTCGCCCAGGGCCTCGTTCTGCGTCGGGTGGGCGTGCACGAGCTGCGCCACCTCGGCCGGGTACGCCTCCCAGTTGTAGATGAGCTGCGCCTCGCCGACGAGCTCACCGACCCGGGCGCCGACCATGTGCACGCCGACCACCGGGCCGTCCTCCACCCGGACCAGCTTCACGAAGCCGGCCGTCTTGAGGATCTGGCTCTTGCCGTTGCCACCCAGGTTGTAGTTGTAGGTCTTGACCTTGTCCGCGCCGTACTGCTCCTTGGCCTTCGTCTCGGTCAGACCCACCGACGCCAGCTCCGGGTCGGAGTAGGTGACCCGCGGGATGCCGGCCTCGTCGATCACGGCCGGGTTCTGGCCGGCGATCTCCTCGGCGACGAAGATGCCCTGCTGGAAGCCGCGGTGGGCGAGCTGGAGGCCGGGCACGATGTCACCGACCGCGTAGACGTTCGGCACGCTGGTGCGCAGCCGCTCGTCGGTCAGCACGTAGCCGCGGTCCATCTTCACGCCCTGCTCCTCGTACCCGAGGTTGGCGGTGTTCGGACCACGCCCGACGGCGACCAGCAGCAGCTCGGCCTCGACGGTCTCGCCGCCGGCGATGGTCAGCTTGACGCCGTTGTCGGTCTTCTCGACCTTCTCGAACGGCTTGCCGACCTTAAAGTTGATCTTCCGCTTGCGGAAGGCCCGCTCCAGCGCCTTGGACGACTCCTCGTCCTCGGCGGCGACCAGGCGGGGCAGCGCCTCGACGATCGTGACGTCCACGCCGAAGGACTTCCACACGCTGGCGAACTCGACGCCGATCACGCCGCCGCCGAGCACGATCACCGACGCCGGGACCCGGTCCAGGGTCAGCGCGTGGTCGCTGGTGATGATCCGCTCGCCGTCGATCTCCAGGCCGGGCAGGCTCTTGGCGTACGAGCCGGAGGCCAGGACGACGTTGCGGCCGGTGTAGCGCTTGCCGTCGACCTCGACGACGTTCTTGCCGACCAGCTTGCCGGCGCCGGCCACGAAGGTGATGTTCTTGGCGCTGCCCACCAGGCCCTGCAGGCCCTTGTAGAGGCGGGAGACCACGCCGTCCTTGTACGAGTTGACCCCCGCCATGTCGATACCGACCAGTTCGGCCTTCACGCCGAACTGCTCGGACTCGCGGGTCTGGTCGGCGATCTCGGCCGCGTGCAGCAGCGCCTTGGTGGGGATGCAGCCGTTGTGCAGGCAGGTGCCGCCGAGCTTCCCCTTCTCGATCAGCGCGACCGAGAGATCCAACTGGGCGGCGCGCAGCGCCGCCGCGTAGCCGCCGCTGCCACCTCCGAGAATGACGATGTCGAAGGTCTCGTTCGGCTCGCTCACGTCCAACTCCCAGGTCGCGTCGCTGCATCGGGGGTCACGGAGGGGTAACAGGGACACACCCCACCTCGGTCATCTTGTCACTAGGGGATGCGGGGCGCGTACCGAGGTGCCCAACGACACGTCGTCGACACGTACTCTTGGCACCGTCTTCGATGACGGACGGGGGAGGAGACAGTCGGTGGGGCTATTCCGGCGACGAAAGCAGACGGGCGCGGTCAGTCGTGGCCGCCCCGCCGACCGGGCCGATCTGGACCATCTTGAGGACTTCGTCCGGACCCGGCGGGGCGTCGAGGCGTACATCGAGCCGCGGACCACGGTCACCGAGACCACGGTCATCCTGATCGCCGACGACGGGGAGTGGACCCGCCGCCGCGTCGACGGCCCCGAGGGGGCCCGCCGCTTCGCCCACCGGCTGGCCATCCCCATCTACGACGTCCGCCTGATGGGCTACCCGCAGCGGATGCGCGACTACAACGAGCGCCGCAAACGCCGCCCCGAACTCTTCTGACCCCTGCCCGGCCCTGCCCGGCCCTGCCTCGCCCGGCCGGGCGTCGCCGTGCGCCGTCCCGCGAGATGCGGCGTGTCGCGGTGTCCGGGCGGGCTGACACCGCGACACGCCGCAAACGGGGTCGACCTTGGCGCGGGGCGTGGGAAGCGGGGCCGGCTGCCGGGTGGAATGCGGGCGGGGCGCCTCCCAAGTGTGGGAGGCGCCCCGATCGTGGGTCGCGGGTGGGCGTCAGCCGTTGGCGGCGACGTCCTCGACGAGCTGCACCAGGGTGCGGACCGGGACGCCGGTGCCGCCCTTCGTCCAGTAGCCGGTCGCCTCGCCCGAGTGGTAGCCCGGGCCCGCGATGTCGATGTGCGCCCAGGCCACGTCCTCGGTGACGAACTCGCGCAGGAACACGCCGCCCTGCAGCATGTGCCCGGCCCGGTCCATGCCGGCGTTGACCTGGGAGATGTCCGCGACGTCGGAGTCCATGCCCTTGCGCACGTCGTCCGGCAGCGGCATCGGCCAGGCCGGCTCGCCGACGGACTCGCCGACGGCCCTGACCCGCTCGCACAGCTCCGGGGTGCCCATCACGCCGGCGATCTTCTTGCCCAGCGCGATGACCTGCCCACCGGTGAGAGTGGACGTCTCGAAGAGGTAGTCGGTGCCGTCCGCGCAGGCCCGCGCCATCGCGTCGCCCAGGATCATGCGGCCCTCGGCGTCGGTGTTGAGCACCTCGACCTTCTTGCCGTTGAACATGGTGATCACGTCACCCGGCCGGTAGCTGGTGCCCGACGGCATGTTCTCCGCCATCGGCAGGTACGCGGTCACCGCCACCGACGGCTTCACCGCGGCGATCGCCAGCATCGCGGCGCCGACGGCGGCCGCCCCGGCCATGTCCGACTTCATCTCCCACATGCCCTGCGCCGGCTTGATCGAGATGCCGCCGGTGTCGAAGGTGATGCCCTTGCCGACCAGCGCCACCCGCTTGCCGCTGCCGCCGCCCGACGGGGTGTACGTGAGCTTGACCAGGCGCGGCGGGGCCTCCGAGCCCTGCCCGACGGCGACGATGCCGCCGTACCCGCCGGCGCGCAGCGCCTCCTCGTCCAGCACCTCGACGCCGAGCCCGGCCGCGCGGGCGGCCGTCGCGACGGCCTCGGCGAAGGCCGGCGGACGCAGCTCGTTCGGGGCGGTGTTCACCCAGTCCCGGCTGGTACGCACCGCACCGGCCACCGCGGTGGCCCGGTCGATCTCGCCCCGGGCGGTCGCGTCACCGGCGTCCGGCACGGAGATCAGCACCTCGGCCACCGGCGTACGCCGGGTCGGCTGCGGCTTGGTCTTGTAGCCGGCGAACCGGTAGCCACCGAGCAGCGCGCCCTCGGCGACCGCGCGCAGCGCGGCCGGGGCGTCGGCGTCGTCGGGCAGCGGCATGCTCAGCGCCACCCGGGGCGCGCCGGCGAGCGCCCGGACGACGGCGCCGGCGGCCCGGCGCAGCGTCTCCGGGGCGGGGGCGGCGCCGGTCGGCTCGGGGCCGAGCCCGACCGCGGCGACGATCGGCGCGGTCACCGTGCCCAGCGTGGCCAGCTTGGTCACCTCGCCCGGAGCGCCGGTCGCGCCGAGCAGCGCCAGCGTCTCGGTCAGCTTGCCGTCGAAGGCGGCGGCGATGCTCTCCGCGCCACTGGCGAGCAGCAGGGTGCCGGCGAGGCCGCTCGTGGCGTCCTGCTCTCCGGTCTGGCTGTGCACGCCGATCACGATCGCGTCGACGGCAAGCTCGGCGGGGTCGGTGTCGACCAGGCTCAGGGTGGTGCTGGGCGATGTCACTGAAGCTACTCCGGGCGGGCCGGGCCGGTCGCGTCGCCGCGTACCGGCGATGAAGGTCTCCGGCGGCAACCTACCCGCCGGAAGCTTGGCTGTCCCGCCGATGGCTGTCGCGGCGGGTCCCGCCGATGCTAACCAGCGGCGGGTACCCCGGTAAGTTGCCACCCATGACGGACGTGACCTCCGACGCCGCCGCGACCCGGCTGCGCCGTTCCCCGCTGCACGAGCGGCACACCGCTCTCGGCGCCAAGTTCGCCCCCTTCGGGGGTTGGGAGATGCCGCTGGAGTACGCCGGCGGCGGCGTGCTGAAGGAACACACGGCGGTGCGTACCGCCGTGGGTGTCTTCGACGTCTCCCACCTGGGCAAGGCGCGGGTCACCGGGCCGGGCGCGGCGGACTTCGTCAACGCCTGCCTCAGCAACGACCTAAGCCGCATCGGCCCGGGCCGGGCGCAGTACACGCTCTGCTGTGACGACGCGACCGGCGGCGTGGTGGACGACATCATCGCCTACCTGCACGCCGACGACCACGTCTTCCTCATCCCGAACGCGGCGAACACCGCCGAGGTGGTGCGCCGGCTGCGCGCCGCCGCGCCGGCCGGGATCACGGTCACCGACGAGCACGAGGCGTACGCGGTGCTGGCCGTGCAGGGCCCGCGCTCGGCGGAACTGCTCGGCGGGCTGGGCCTGCCGGTGGAGCACGGCTACATGAGCTTCTCCGCCGCCACCCTGGCCGGAGTGGAGCTGACCGTCTGCCGCACCGGCTACACCGGGGAGCTGGGCTACGAGCTGGTGGTGCCGGCGGAGCACGCCGTCGCGGTCTGGGACGCGCTGTTCGCCGCCGGTGCGGCGTACGAGCTGCGGGCCTGCGGGCTGGCCGCCCGGGACACGCTGCGCACCGAGATGGGCTACCCGCTGCACGGGCAGGACCTGTCGCTGGAGATCACGCCGGTGCAGGCCCGCTCCGGCTGGGCGGTCGGCTGGGACAAGCCGGCGTTCTGGGGCCGCGAGGCGCTGCTCGCCGAGAAGGCCGCCGGCCCGCGCCGTACGCTGCGCGGCCTCGAGGCCGTCGACCGGGCCATCCCGCGCCCCGGCATGACCGTCTACGCCGGCGACACCGAGCTCGGCACGATCACCAGCGGCACGTTCTCGCCCACCAAGAAGCAGGGCATCGCCCTGGCCCTGCTCGACACGGACGCCAAGCTCGCCGACGGCGACCTCGTCGAGGTCGACATCCGCGGCCGCCGCGCCCAGATGCGCGTCACCCGCCCCCCGTTCGTGACCCCCTCGGTCAAGTAGTTCGGTCGATCATGAGGTTGGCCGCGGTCCGGGAGATCGACATCGCCGTCAACCTCATGATCGACGCGGGCCGGGGGCGGGTCAGGGGGTGGAGGTGACCTCGGTGGGGGTGTAGTGGCGCATCTCCTCGATGTCCTGGATCCAGGGGCGGATCTCCGTCAGGAAGCCGGGGAAGTGCGGGCCGGTGCGGAAGGCGTCGAGGTGGGCCTCGGCGGAGGTCCAGCGGATGCGGAGGATGTGGGCGGCCGGGTCGTCCACGCAGCGGCTCAGCTCGTAGCCGAGGCACTCGGGGGCGGCGTCCAGGGCCTGGGCCGCCCGGGCGTACGCCGGGACGAACTCGGCCCGGCGTTCCTGCGGTACGCGGTACCTGATGTACTCGACGATCATGCCGACAGCCCACCACCCGATCCGACGCGTGATCAAGTACGCACTTTCCGGTAAGTAGGGTGCCCGATGCCGAAGCGCTATCACTGCGCGGTGGAGCTGGCCGTCGACGTGATCGGCGGCAAGTGGCGGCCGGTGATCCTCGCCCACCTCAAGGAGGGCGTGCACCGCTACGGCGAGCTGCGCCGGCGGATGCCGGACGTCAGCGAGAAGATGCTCGTCCAGCGCCTGCGCGAGCTGGAGGCCGACGGCCTGGTCACCCGGGTGGACCGCGGCACCCCGCGCGCTCCGCACGTCGAGTACCACCTCACCGACGAGGCCCGCACCCTCGTTCCGGTGCTGGAGGCCCTCCACGCCTGGGGCGCCGCCCGCGCCGCCCGCACCAACACCCTGATCGCCCCACCCCCGCTACCTGACCCACGTTGACCAAGAGGTTTGCGTCGCCCGGACACCCGGATCCTGACGCGAACTTCTTGATCAACAAGGTCGGGCGGGGCAGGTCGGGCGGGGCAGGTCGGGCGGGTGGGGAGGGGTCAGTGGGTGGGGCCGGGCCGTTCGCCGGCGTCGAGGACGGCCTGGGTCCAGCCACCCTCGATGACGCCGGTGCCGTCGAGGAGGGCCCAGTCGACCACGTCGGTGGCCTCGATCACGACGGGGGAGCCGATCCGGACGGTGGGGTCGGTGTTGGCGTCGCTGGCGCTGGCGCCGACGAGCCGCTCCGGCACCTCCCAGGAGGTCACCCCGGCCCAGACGAACTCGGGGCCCTCGTCGCCGGGCAGGCCGTACTTGACCACGAGCTGCGACTCCGGCGGCAGCTTGCCGGCGAGGAACCGGGCCCGGATGTCGTCCAGCCCGGCCCGCGCGGTGGCGATCGCCTTGCTCATCGCGTCACCCGGCCGGGCGTAGCGGACGTCGGGCTGGATGCCGGAGAAGAGCGTCGCGCAGGCCGCGGCGAAGTACTTCCCGGGCGGGCCCGGGTGCCCGGGCGGCGGGCGCAGGCTGAGGAACGAGTCGGCCTCCGGGTCGGTGGCCGGGTCCAGCTCCAGCCGCAGCAGCACCGGGGCCGTCGCGCCGTGCTGCTCCGGATTGCCGTACGCCACCGCGATGTCGTGCCCGGTCACCGTGGCCAGCACGGGCAGCTGCACGAACGCCGGCACCTCCTCGCCGGCCAGCCCGTCGGTCCAGTCCCGCAGCAGCCGCCGGGCGGCCCCGGTCATCACCGCGCCCCAGGCCCGGGTGAGGTGGTCCGGCACGCCCTGGGTCTGCAACTCCAGCAGGCCGAATCGGCGCAGCCCCTTGGTGGTGAACCAGAGCCCCTCCGCGTCGGAGGAGTAGGGCACCAGCACCCAGTCGACCAGGCGTACCCGGCCCTCGGCGTCCGGCAGCGAGCGCAGCGCGGCCGCCGGGTCGAGGAACTGCAACCCGAACACGTCCACGACGTCGCCGTCGACGGACTCGGCGACCGCGGCGGCCACCGCGCGGGCCGCCCACTCGTGCGCCGGCGGCCAGCCCGGCCGGTACTCGGCCTGCACCACCACCAGATGGCTGGCCGCGGCCAGCCGACCGAGCTGCGCCTCGGTGGCGCCGAACGCGGTGAGCAGGTCCGGCGGCAGCTGCGGAAACTCGTCGATCGACCGGGTGTCCACCGTCATCAGCGGGCTGTCCAGCATCTGCGTTGCCAGCCCGTGCACCGGCTCGGCCAGCCGGCCCTCCAGCGCCCGTACCGCCGTCTTCGGGCTCACCCGGGGCAGCCCCGCCATCGGCACCAGGTACGTCGCGCTCAGCGACTCCGGCACCGGGATGGGGAGGAAGTCGTCCGTGATGAGCAAGTCGTCCCCCGGAAGGCCGTGCCGGTGCTGTCGGGGCAAACGCTACCCGCCGCCGGGTGCCGCGTTCAGCCGGACAGCACCAGTCCCAGGTAGACCAGCGTGGTGACCACCTCGACGGTGGCGCCGAGCACGTCGCCGGTGACGCCGCCGAGCCGGCGTACCACGTGGCGCAGCAGCCCCACCGCGACGGTGAGCGCCGCCGCGACGGCGAGCGGCCCCTGCCACGGGCGGCCCGGCACCGCCGCCACCGCCGCCAGCGCGACGGCGACCGCGCCGACCGCCGGCGCCACCGGTCCCACCGTCCCGGCGACCAGCGCGCCCAACCCCTCCGGCCGGGCCGCCGGCACCCCGCGCCGGCAGGCCACCGTCACCGCGAGCCGCCCCGCCGCCGTCGCGGCCACCACGCCCGCGAGCACCGCCGGCCACGACCGCCCCGCCAGCTCCGCGAGGGCCGCCGTCTGGAGCAGGAGTACGACCACCAGCGCGACCACCCCGAACGGCCCCACGTCCGGCTTCTTCATGATCTCCAGCGCCGCCGCTCCCCGCCGGTACGACCCCAGCGCGTCCACGGTGTCGGCCAGCCCGTCCAGGTGCAGCCCGCGGGTGAGCAGGGCGGCGCAGCCCACCGTCACCCCGGCGGCGACCAGCGGGGGAGCGAACGCGGCCAACAGCAGCAGCACCCCGGCGAGCACCGCGCCGAGCAGCGCGCCGACCAACGGGGCGAGCGCCATCGCGGCGCCCGCCGTCGGGCGGTCGATCCGGCCGGCGCGCACCGGCAGTGTGGTGAAGGTGGTCAGCGCCAGCCGCAGGCCGTCGACGACCCGCGACTCAGCCGGCACGCCGGCCGGACGGGTCCGGCTCCGTGGTCGTCGGCCCCGGGCCGGCGGGCTCCGGCTCGCTGAAGTCTGGCTCGCTGAAGTCGGGCTCGGTGCCGTCCGGCTCCACGGTGGTCGGGCCGGGGCCCGCCGGTTCCGGCTCGGCGAAGTCCGGCTCGTCGGAGTCGGGGTCCCCGCCGCCGAGCCGGGGGTGCGCGGGCAGCGCGGCGGCCAGCGCCAGCACCGAGCGCAGCAGCGGCAGCGCGGTCAGCGCGTTCGCCCCCTCGCCCAGGTCCAGCCGCAGGTCCAGCAGCGGGGTCAGGCCGAGCACGTCGGCGGCGAGCCGGACCGCCGGGTGGCCGCCGTGGTCGGCCAGCACGCACCAGTGCCGGGCCTGCCCGGCCAGGTCGCGGCTGATCATGCCGGCGGCCACGCCGACCGGCCCGTCGAGCATCACCGGCAGCCGGCGGGCGGTCGCGCCGAGCAGCACGCCGGTGGCCACCGCGATGTCGCCGCCGCCCAGCTCGGCCAGCACGTCCTTGGCGTCGCGCGGGGAGCGGCGGGTCCGGTGCAGCGCGTCCCGGACCGCCGCGCAGCGGGTCATCCACGCCGCGTCGTCGATCTCGCCGCTGGCGGTGATCACCCGGCCGAGCACCGCCGGGGCCTCCGCGCCGGCGGTCGCCGCCAGCACCGCCGCGGCGGCCGCCTCCGTGCCGGCGCCGCACGCCCCCAGCACCAGCAGCTGTACGCCCGCGTCGGCGGCCTCCTCGGCCAGCCGCCAGCCGTAGCGCAGGGCCGACTCCACGGCGGCGCCGGCCAGCGCCGGCTCCTGCTCCATCGGCGCCGAGGACGGGGTGTCCACCACCTGGAGGCTGGCGCCGTTCTCGGCGGCCAGCCTCGCCAGCGCGCCCCGGCCGGCCCGCGCCTGCCGGGCCCGGCGCGACGACTCGCCGGGGACCGTGCCGGCGGCGGCGCCGCCCTGGTGGTCCCCGTGCAGCAGCAGCACCCGCACGCTCGCCCACGGGGCGGGGGTCGCGGTGCCCTGGGTGGCGGCGGCGAAGCCGACGACCCGTTCCAGCTCGCCGAAGCCGGCCCCCGCCACGTCCAGGGTGGCGAGCCGGTCGACGGCCTGCGGGCCGGCGTACTCGTCCGGCATGGGCAGCTCCATGCCGGGCTGGATGACCAGGCCGGTGGCGACCATCGGCAGCGCCATGGTCGGCGCCGCCCAGGCGGTCCCGTTGGTCTCCGCGGGTGCGGCGGGCGCGGCGGGTGCGGTCGGGGTCAGCACGTCCGGCAGCGGCGCCTCGGCCGGCGCGGCGGCGGCGGTCACGTCGTGGCGGGCCGGGCCGGCCTGGGCGGGCACCCCGGCCGCGCGCGGAGTGACGGCAGGCTTGAGCCAGGTCGGCTGACCGGCGACCACCAGCACCACGGCGTCGCAGGCGTCCGCGACGGCCCGGTTCGCCGCGCCGAGCGCGTCGGTGAAGGCCCGACCCAGCGGGGTGGTCGGCACCAGCGACAGCCCCACCTCGGGGCTGACCAGCACGATCCGCGCCTCGCTGGCGCGCACCGCCGCGGCCAGTTCGGCGATGGTGGCCACGTCGTCGGCGGGCTGGTGCGCCGGGTCGAGCAGCACCGTCACCCAGCCACCCAGGTCGTCCACCAGCAGCGTCTCGTTCGGCCCGGCGGAGGCGATCACGTCGGCCAGCCGGCGCGGGTCGTCGGCGGTCTCCTCGGTGGTCCAGCTGCCCGGCCGGCGTTCCCGGTGCGCCGCCAGCCGGGCGGCCCACTCGGTGTCGTCCGGGTCCGCGTCGGCGGAGGTCGCCACGTAGCGCACCGACGGGGCGTCACCCACCAGGGACTCGGCGAACTCCGACTTGCCCGAGCGGATACCGCCGAGCACCAGGACCGTGTTCCAGCCGTCAACGGACATGCCCGTACCTTAAAGCCGCCCGGGCTGCGGTCGCCGCCCGGCCCGGGCTCAGCCGCAGTGCTCGAATCCGCTGGCGTAGCTGGCGCCGCCGGTCGCCCCGCCCCACTTCACGCAGGTCCCGCCGGCTCCGGCGCGGACCGGGCCGGCGTAGTACTCGAACGCGCCGCTGTCGGTGGCGCGGGTCTTCCCCTGCACCTCCAGGAACGCCGACGCCGTGGTGCGCTCGCCGACCGCGGTCACCTTCATGGTGACCACGCAGTTGGCCTTGGCCGCCTCGTTCCACAGCAGGTAGACCTTTCCCCGCCGGACCCCGTTCGCGGTCAACGAGGCGGAGTCGATCACCTGGTAGCCGCTGCCGCAGACCTGGGCCGGCGTGTACGGGTTGGTCCTCGCCGGCGGGGTGGTGGTCGTCCCCGGCTGCGGAGCGGAGGTGGTGGGAGACGCGCTCGGTCCCGGGCCCGTCGTCGTGCCGGTCGACCCGGCGGTCGGCGTCGCCGAGGCCGGCCGGGAGCCGGTGGCGCTCGCGCTGGGCCTCGGCTTCCCGCCCCGGGTGCTGACGCTCGGGCCCGGCAGCACCGGTGCCGCCGACTCCGACTCGGCGGTCAGCGCCGGGCCGCCCCGGGCGGGCTCGTCGGGCTGGAGCGCCACCACGGCGGCCACGGCGGCCACCACGGCCACCACCCCGCCCGCCGCGCCGGCCAGGGCGAGCCGGCGCCGCCGGGCCGCGCCGCCGGCCCGGTCCTCCCGGGTCGGGGTGGTCTCCGGTACGACGAACCGGCTGGGGTAGCCGGCGGGCGGGGTCGCCTGCTGGCCGCCCACCACGGCCGGGTACGGCCCGCCCGGATACGGCTGCCCGGGGGCCGGGAAGGGCGCGCCAGCCGGGTGCCCGGTCGGAGCGGGTGTGCCGCCCGCCGGTGTGGCGGGTGGGCCGCTCTGCTGCCACCGCGGCGCCACGGTTCCGGGGCCGACGCCAATCCCCTCACCGCCCAGTTGCCCCGCCGGCGTAGCGCCACCGTGGGCGGGCCCGGGTCCGCGTCCGTGCCCTGGGCCGGCAACCTGTGCCGGGCCGGTTCCAGGCCCGGCGGGCGGGAGGGGAGCAGCGCCCGGGCCGGAACGCCGGTCGGGGCCGGCGGGCGGCGCGGGTGGCGTGGAGACCGCGCCGGACAGCGCCCCGGTCCCCGCGGCGGGCGGCGTCGGCGGTCCGGCCGGAAGTGCTCCCGAGCCGGTCCCCGTGCCGGTGTCCCGCGCTCCGGCGGACGCCGCCTTCGACGGGTCGCCCGCCGGGCCGGACGGCGTCAACGGGCCGGACGGCGTCAACGGGCCGGACGGCGTCAACGGGCCGGACGGCGTCAACGGGCCGGACGGCGTCAACGGCCCGGTCGGCGCCGGCAGGGCCGGACCCGCCAGCGCCCACGGCGGACGCGGCGGCACCCGCAGCACGGCCAGCGTGGCGTCCCGGGCGTCCAGGGCGGCGTCGGCCAGGGCCGCGGCGCTGGGCCAGCGGTCACCGGGGCTCTTGGCCAGGGCCCGCGCGACCACCTCGGCCACCGCCGGCGGGGTGCCCGGCGGCAGCGGCGCCGGCTCCTCCTGGGCGTGCCGCAGCGCCACCTGCAACGGGTTCTCCCCGACGAACGGCGGCTGCCCGGTCAGGCAGTAGTAGGCGACCGCCCCGAGCGCGTAGACGTCGGTGGCCGCCGAGACCGGCTGGCCGACCGCCTGCTCCGGCGACATGTACGAGGCCGTGCCGAGCACCATGTGCGCGGCGGTCAGCGAAGCCATCGTGCTGGACCGGGCGATGCCGAAGTCGACCAGCACCACCGTCCCGTCCCGCTTCACCAGCAGATTGCCCGGCTTGACGTCCCGGTGCACGATGCCGGCGGTGTGCGCGGCGTGCAGCGCGGCGGCGGCCTGCGCCACCACCGACATGGTCGACGTCGGGTCGAGCCGGCCGGCGCGCCGGATCCAGGTGACCAGCGGCTCGCCGTCGACGTACTCCATCACCAGGTAGCTGACCTGGCTGCCGTCGGCCAGCGTCGCCGAGCCGAAGTCGTGCACCGCGACGATGCCCGGATGCCGCAGGGCCGCCATCATCCGGGCCTCGGCGTGGAACCGGCTGGTGAACTCCGGGTCCTCCACCAGCGCCGGGAGCAGCACCTTCACCGCCACCTCGCGGTCCAGCAACGTGTCGACACACCGCCAGACCGCGCCCATGCCGCCGGTCGCCACCCGTTCGCCCAGCCGGTACCGGTTGCTGAGCACCACTCCTTGAGTCAGCACCGCGCCACCGTACCGGCCGGGGACACTCATGGTGATCACCGGCCGGCCCCGGCGGGGGTGAGCGTCGGGCCGGCGCGCGGACGGCCGACTACGCTTGCGGGGGTCCGTCCCCGGGGGACGGTGTAGCGGCGAGGGGAGACGCGGCATGGCGTGGAGCTGGCGGTACGAGGGCGCGAACGGCGCGTCGGTCGATGGACCGGCGGAGTCGTTCGGCAGTCAGGCGGACGCCGAATCGTGGATCGGCCAGACCTGGCGGGAGCTCGCGGCGTCCGGCGTCACCTCGGTCGCGCTCGTGGAGGACGACCGGGTGGAGTACCGGATGAGCCTGCTCCCGACGGCGGAGTGATGGGCTACGACCGCCCGGGCGGCGAGCCGCTCGTGCTCGGCGTGCCCCGGGCGGCGTTCCGGCCCAGCCCGGTCTTCCTGGCCCTGGTCGCGCTCTTCGTGGCCAGCGGGGTGATGGCCTGGAACCGGTTCGGCAACGTCAAGTTCGACGTGTTCCTCTTCGTGGTCTCGGGCTGGCTGGTCTCGCTCTGCCTGCACGAGTACGCCCACGCGGTGGTCGCGTTCCGGGCCGGCGACCGGGACATCGCCCACCGGGGCTACCTGACGTTGAACCCGTTCAAGTACACCCACCCGCTGCTGTCGATCGTGCTGCCGGTGGTGGTGGTGCTGCTCGGCGGCATCGGCCTGCCCGGCGGCGCGGTCTGGGTGGACCGGCACGCCATCCCGGGCCGGCTACGGCACACCCTGGTCAGCCTCGCCGGCCCGGCCACCAACGTGCTGTTCACGCTGCTGCTGGTGGCGGCGCTGCGGATCGGCACGGGGACCGTCGGCGGGCCGATCGAGTTCTGGGCCGGGGTGGCGCTGCTGACGTTCCTCCAGCTCACCGCGAGCGTGCTCAACCTGCTCCCGGTGCCCGGACTGGACGGCGGCAACATGATCCAGCCCTGGCTGAACCCGCAGTGGCGGCGGATGTACGACATGTTCGCCCCGTACGGCTTCATCCTGCTCTTCGCGCTGCTGTGGAACCCGCGCATCGGCGGCTGGTTCTTCGACGCGGTCTTCGCGATCGGCGACCTGCTCGGCCTGCCGAGCTGGCTCTACGGCCTGGGGCTGGACCTGATCCGCTTCTGGCAGGGCTGAGTCCGCCGAGCCGGCGGGGCGCTGCGCGGCCGGCGTACCCGGGGAAGAGCCCGGGCCGGCGCGGACGCCGCGCCGGCCCGGGGGAGCGTCACGGCCGCTGGGCCGGGCTCTCGGTCTTCGCCGCGTCTCGCTCGGTGACCGGCTCGACGATCTCGTCGATCGCCTTGAGCAGGTCGGCGTCGAGCTTCACGCCGGCCGCCTTGACGTTGTCGTGCACCTGCTCGGGGCGGGACGCCCCGACGATCGCCGACGAGACGTTCGGGTTCTGCAGCACCCAGGCGATGGCGAGCTGCGGCATGGTCAGCCCGGCCTGCTCGGCCAGCGGCTTGAGCCGCTGCACCCGGGTCAGCACCTCGTTGGTCAGCCACTGGGCGATGAACCCGGCGCCGGACTTCTCGTCGGTGGCGCGGGAGCCGGCCGGCGGCGGCTGGCCCGGCAGGTACTTGCCGGAGAGCACACCCTGGGCCATCGGCGACCAGACGATCTGCCCGATGCCCAGCTCCTCGCTGGTCGGGACGACCTCGGTCTCGATGACCCGCCAGAGCATCGAGTACTGCGGCTGGTTGGACACCAGCGGGATGCGCAGCTCGCGAGCGAGCTGGTGGGCCTCGCGGATCTGCGAGGCCTTCCACTCCGAGACGCCGATGTAGTGCGCCTTGCCGGCGTGCACGATGTCGGCGAACGCCGACATCGTCTCCTCCAGCGGGGTGCTGTAGTCGTACCGGTGGGCCTGGTAGAGGTCCACGTAGTCGGTGCGCAGCCGGCGCAGCGAGCCGTCGATCGACTCCATGATGTGCTTGCGGGACAGGCCCCGGTCGTTGCGGCCCGGCCCGGTCGGCCAGTAGACCTTGGTAAACACCTCGAGGCCCTCCCGGCGCTCGCCCGCGAGGGCCTTGCCGAGCACCTCCTCGGCGCGGGTGCCGGCGTAGACGTCGGCGGTGTCGAAGGTGGTGATGCCGGTGTCCAGGGCCGCGCGGACGCAGGCCAGCGCCGCGTCCTCCTCGACCTGCGAACCGTGGGTGATCCAGTTGCCGTACGAGATCTCGCTGACCATCAGGCCGGAACGGCCCAGGTGTCGGAATTCCATGCCCCGACCCTAGTCCGCTCCGATCATGACCACGGGACGGCGCGGCGGCGGCGTGGTTCAGAGCACCGGATGCGCGTCGGTCAGCAGCAGGTCGATCTCGGCCAGCACCGCGTCCGGGCCGGGGTGCACCGGGTCGATGAGCGGCTCGCCCCGCCGGTCCAGCGCGCCCCACCGGCCGGTGCGGTCGTTGGCCAGGAACGCCACCGGGTGGATCACCAGATCCGGGTGGGCCGGTGCGACCAGCACCCGGCCCGTGCGGTCCACCACGCCCCGGAAGCCGCCCAGTTCCACCACGGCCAGCCCCTCGTCGGTGAAGCCGTCGAGCCGGCGGCCGTCGGCCAGCGCGGTGCGGAAGCCGTGGTAGCGGGTCGGGACGACCAGCCGGCCGTTGCGGTCCACCGCGCCCCAGCCGCCCCGGCGCACCGCGGCGACCCCGGCGGTGAACGGCCGGGCGTCCTCGAAGCCCGCCGGCACCACCACGGTGTCCTCGGAGTCGATCGCCATCCAGTCCGCCTCGCCGCGGCGCGAGACCCAGGCCAGACCGTCGGAGAAGGCCCGCACCGCCGCGTACGAGGGGCCGATCAGGGTGCGGCCGGCCTCGTCGATCAGCTCCCAGCCCGGGGCGTCGGGGCGGCGTACCCAGGCCAGGCCCTCGCGGAACGGCTGCGCCTCGGCGTACCGGTAGTCGAGGACCAGCTCGCCGTCGGCGTCCGCGTACCCCCACCGGCCCAGGCCGCCGTCGAGCGTGGGCACCGGGGAGGTGCGCCCACGCAGCACCTCCTCCCGGCTGCGGGGGTACGGCCCGAAGCCGGCCCGGGCGGCGGCCCGGGTGTGCACCGCGTCCAGGCAGACCCGGATCCGCTCGGTCAGCTCCGGGTCGTCGGCCCGGCGCAGGTCCAGGGCGCGCTCGAAGTGCTCGCAGGCCTCCATCAGCCGGCCCTGGTCGTAGCAGGAGCGGCCGGCGTGCTCGTGCAGCGCCGCCCGCAGCCGGTCCGGCAGCTCGGCCGAGTTGGCCTCGGCGAAGAGCCGGTCCGCCTCGGCGAACTCGCCCTTCCAGCGCAGCACCTCCGCCAGCCGGGCCCGGGCCAGCGCGGTTCGCCGCAGCTCGCCGGTCGCCTCCGCGTAGGTGAGGGCGAGCCGGCCGTCGGCGAGCGCGTCGTCCAGGTCGTGGACGACCCGGGAGACCACCGCGCGCAGGCTGAGCAGCCGCGCCCGGGCCCGGTTGTCCAGGGACGCGCCGAGCTTCTCGGTCAGCCGCCGGCGTAGCGTCCGCAGCTCGTCGGCGTCGTCGACGACCTCGCGCAGCGTCTCGGGGTCCAGCCGCCACCGGTACGCGGCCAGGACCTGCTCCGGGTCGGCCGGCGGTTCGTCCGGCACGGTGGTGGTGGTCTCCGGGGCGGTGGTGGCCGGCGGGTCCGCCGGGGCCGGCTCCGCCTCGGCGACCAGCGGCGCAGTCACGTCGGCCGGCGGGGTGGCCGTGTCGGCCGGGTCCGGGTCGGGTGCCGCTTCGGTGGTGGCGGCGGCGACCGGGGGCGTCGGAACGAGCCCGGCGGACTGCTCCGGAGCGGTGGCGGGCGGCGTCGACGCCTCGGGTGCGGTCGGACCCGCACCGGTCGGCGACGGCGGAGCCGAGACCGGATGGACGGGCTCCTCGTCGGTGTCCACCCCGGAAGGCGGGGACTCGGGTTCGCCGGACGGGGCGTCGGCCACCGGCGACGGGACTTCCGGCACCGGCCGGGCGGACCGCTCGGGCGTGCCGGCCGGCGGTGCGGAGACGGGTCGGGTCGACGTGCTGACGGCGTCCGGTCCGACCGTTGCGGCCGGGTCGGGCTCGGCCGGCGTTGCGGTGACCGGTCGGGCCGGTTCGGCTGCGTCGGACGCGTCTGATTCGGCCGTACCGGCCGCCCAGTTGTCGGCCGGTGGCACGGAGACGGGTCGGGCCCTCTCCAGAGCCTCGGCCGGTGGCGCGGAGATCGGTCGGACCGGCTCCAGGGCATCGGCGGGAGGTGCGGAGATGGGCCGGGGCGACTCCACAGCGGCGTCCGCCGGCGGCGCGGACACCGGGACCGACGGCCCCGGGATCTCGGCCCAGGGCGCGGAGGTGGGGTGGTGGGCGTCGTCGGAAGCCGGGCCGGCGGGAGCGTCCGAAGGCACCGGTGGTGCCGAGCGCGGCCGGACCGCCGCCGCGTCATGGTGGGCCGCGGGGACCGGTGCCGGCGCGGCGGAGGTCCCCGGCGCGGACGCGGTGGCCTCGGCCGGCAGCGGTGCGGCAATCTCGTCGGCGGTGTCCCGCTCCGGCGTCGGAGCCGCGGGCTCGACCGGTGCGGCGGCCGGCCCGGAGCCGGCCGCGACCGGAGGCGCCGCTGCCGGTGCCGTGACGTCGGACGCGGCCCGGTCGGCGACCGGCCGGAACGCCGGCGGCGCGGAGACCGGCCGGTACGGATCGTCGTCCGGCGACGGCACGGGGGACCGCTCGTCCGAGGGGTGGGTGGCCTCGGCCGGCTGCCCGGGCGGCGCGGACACCGGGGCTGCCGACCGGGACGCGTCCCGGGGCGGATCGACCGGGGTCGGCCGGTCCGCGTCCGGGGACGGGCGGGCCGCCGGCGCGGACGGGCCCGCCGCGCCGGACGGGGCGGACACCGGGCGGTCGTCGGCCTCGTCGGCCGGCGTCGGGCGGGCAGGCCGGAACCACGCCTCGGAACTGTTCGGTGCCGTGCTGCGGGCCACCGGCGGCACGGGAGCGGTGGGCTGCGGCGCCGGCGGGATGTAGCGGCGCGGCTTGTCCGGCGTGATCTCCAGCGACGGGCCGGCGGCCGAGCCCGTGCTCGCCGGGGTGGACGGCGCGGGGGCCGGGCCGGCGGGCCGCTGCGGGGCGACCCGGGCCTCGGGCGGCGGGGGCGGGCCGACGGGCGGCCCGGAGACCGGCCGGTGGCCGACGGACGGTCCCGGCACGGGCTGGTGCCCGACGGGCGCTCCCGACACCGGGCGTCGGTCGGGCGTCGGACCGGGCGTCGGCTGCTGGCCGGGGAACGGCCGGCCGTGCGCCGGCGGCACCCGGTCGTCGGCGGGGTACCGGAACCCCGCACCGGGGGCACCGGAGACCGGTCGCGCGTCGGCCGGAGGCGCGGACGCCGGCCGGTGGTCGGCCGGGACGGGGCGCTGGGCGGTCGGGCCGGCATCGCCGGGCGCGATGGGGCGCGCCACGCCCTCCTGGCCGGGCCGGAACTCAGACCGCGGCCGGGCCGCCGGGGGCGACGAGATCGGCGCGTCCCGGTCCGGGCCGGGCGGGGCCGAGGTGGGTCGGTCGTCGCGGGTCCGGCCCGGTGAGCCGCCGGTGGCCGGTGGCGCGGGGCGCGGCGGACCGGAGACCGGGGGCATGGTCCCGGCGAAGGGCGGCGTGCCGGCGGCGCGGGGCGGGAACTGGTCCCGGCCGTGCGGGGCACGCGAATCGGCGACCGGGCGGACGGGAGCGCCGGAGACCGGCGCGCCCGAGGTGGGGGCGGGGGAGACGGGTGTGGCCGGGGCCGGGCCGCCGGACGACGGCGCCCCGGAGACCGGCGCGGGAGAGATCGGACGCACCGGGCCGTGGGCGGCGGGCCGCTCCTCGTGCCAAGAGGGGCGGGCGGGCCGCTGCTCCGGGTGCCGGCCGTGTTCCGGGCCGGGGCCGCCCCGGCCGTCGCGGTCCGCGCCGGGCCGGCTCCACTGCTCGCGGTACGCCTCGGCGGGCGGCGTCGCCTCGCGCGGCCGGCGGTCCGGGTACGCCTCGGCGCGGGCGGCCGCCTCGCGCGACGGTCCCCGCTCCTCGGGGTGGCGGCGCTCGTCGTACCCGCGCTGCCAGCGCTCGTCCGACCCTCGGGACGAAGGGCGGCGCGCGTCGTCGTACCCGTTCGGCGCGGGCCGCTGTTCGGCGTACCCGTTCGGTGCCGGCCGCTGTTCGGCGTACCCGTTCGGGGTGGGGCGGTCCGCGTAACCGTTCGGTCCGGGTCGGTGGCCCGCGTGATCGCGGGCGGGCGGGCGGTCGTCGTATCCGGGCGGGCCCGGCGGGCGCTCGTCGTGGCGCGCCGGGCGGCGCTCGTCCGGCTCGCGGTACCGGCCGGGGACCTCCTGGTCGGGGCGGGTCCGCCGGTCGGCCGGGAACTGCTCGTGACCGTCCCGCCGGCGGCCGTCGTCGGCCGGACGGCGGTCGTACCCGGTGCCGGGCCGGCGCGCCGGCGGCGCCTCGTCGGGTTCGGGCACCCAGCCGGGCTCGACGCCACGGGCCGGCTCGTGCCTGGGCCCGGGGGAGACCGGGGCGACGCCCGGGGCGGGGCGCTGCGGACGGCCGTCGTACCGGTCGGCGGCGCCCCGGTCGCGGTGCCACGCCGCCTCGCGCGGTCGGTCGGCGCCCTCGCGTGGCCGGTCGGCACCTTCGCGTGGCCGATCGGCGACATCGGGGTGGCGGTCGGCCCAGGCGGTACGGGCGGTGCGCGGGGCCGGGGCCTCCGGCTCCGGCCGGCGGCGCTCGCGCTGCCAGGTCAGGTCGGAGGCCGGCCGCCGGTACAGGTCGTCGTCGCGCCGGTGCGCCTCGTCGGCGTGGGGCTGCGGATCGGCGACCGGGGGGCCGCCCCAGCGCGGCGGTTCCTCGTCGTGGTCGTCCCAGGACCGCCCGAGGTACGTCCCGTCGGGACGGGTCGGGGCGAGCGGCGGCACCTCGGCCCGGCCGACCACGGCGGCCCGCCCGCGCGGGGGCGGTGCCGGGAGGTGCCGGGCGCCGATGTCGCCGGGGTAGCGCTGGCCGGGGAACTGCGGCTGCCACTCGGTGGTCGGCTCGACGACCCAGGAGGGCTCGGCCGGGTCGTGCCAGCGGTCGCGGTAGCCGCCCGTCATCGAGGGCCCTCGTCGCCGCCCGTGCGGCGCGGCCCGATGCCCGGCTCGCGTCGCTCGCTCACGGCGGTGTCACCTCGTTGGAAATTGTCGTGCCGGGGCCTCCACCTGCCGGTAGAGTCGCCCGACCCGGCACGGCATGGCTGCGGATGGAGGGTAACGGCGTGGGCTCGGTCACCGCCACTGTGGCACCGTCCACGGACTCAAACGTTATCCTATGGTTTCGGACATTTTGGGCGATATCCCGATCCGGCTTCCGACGATACGCCACCTATCGTCAGGCCGCGCTGGCCGGTGCCGTCACCAACTCCGTCTTCGGGTTCCTGCACTGCTACGTGCTGCTCGCGGCGGCCGGGACCGCCGGCAGCGTCGGCGGGTACGACCGGGCCCAGCTCGCCACCTTCGTCTGGGTCGCGCAGGGCCTGCTGGCGGTGATCCTGCTGTGGGGCTGGAGCGACCTGGCCGACCGGATCCGCACCGGTGACATCGCCGGCGACCTGCTCCGCCCGGTGCACCCGGTGACCAGCTACCTCGCCACCGACCTGGGCCGCGCCGGGTACGCCGTGCTGGCCCGCTTCCTGCCGCCGCTGCTCATCGGCCCGCTCTTCTTCGACGTGTACCTGCCCACCCGCTGGTCGACCCTGCCGCTCTTCGGTGTCTCCGTGGTCACCGCGCTGGTGCTCTGCTTCGGCTGCCGGTACCTGGTCAACGCCACGGCGTACTGGTTGCAGGACGTCCGCGGCCCGATGATCCTCTGGACGCTCGGATCGGGTGTGCTGGCCGGGCTCTACTTCCCGCTGCGCTTCCTGCCCGAGCCGCTCCAGCTCGCCCTCTGGCTCGGGACGCCCTTCCCGAGCCTGCTCCAGACCCCGCTGGACGTGCTGGTCGAGCGCGACCCGCCGGCCACCCAGCTCGGGCTGGTCGCCCTTCAGCTCTGCTGGGCGGTGCTGATCCTGGCCGCCTGCCGGCTGGTGCAGCGCCGGGCCGAACGGCGGCTGGTGGTGCAGGGTGGCTGAGGTTGGCGGCGCGGCCACCGCGTACCGGGCGCTGCTGCGGGCGCAGGCGAGGTCGCAGACGGCGTACCGGACGTCGTTCGTGGTGGACCTGCTGGGCAACGTCGGGGCCACCGTCTTCGACGTGGTCACCGTCCTGGTGCTCTACGGGGTGACCCACGAGCTGGGCGGCTTCACCCTTCGCGAGACGCTGGTGATGGTCGGCCTCTCCTCCTGCGCCTTCGCCACCGCCGACCTGCTGGTCGGCAACATCGAGCGGCTGCCGCGGTACGTGCGCACCGGGCTGCTCGACGCGGTGCTGCTGCGACCGCTCGGCGCGCTGCCCCAGCTGCTGCTGATGGACCTGCCGCTGCGCAAGGTGTCCCGGGCGCTGTTCGGCCTGGCCGTGCTGGTGGTGGCGCTGGCCACCGCCGGAATCGACTGGACGCCCGGCCGGGTGGTGCTGGCCGTCGTCGCCCCGCTGGCCGGGGTGGTCTTCTTCGGCTCCCTCTTCGTGGCCACCGCCACCGTCTCGTTCTACTGGGTGGAGTCGGGGGAGCTGGCCAACTCGGTCACCTACGGTGGACGGGACTTCACCTCGTACCCGGTCACGATCTTCGAGGGCTGGTTCCGGGCGGCCTTCGCGTACGGGCTGGGATTCGCCTTCGTCAGCTACCAGCCGGCGCTGGCGCTACTCGGCCGGGCCGACCCGCTGGGCCTGCCGGCCTGGGCCGGCTGGGCCGCGCCCGGGGTCGCGCTGGTCGCCGCCGCCGGCGCGGCGGCGGCCTGGCGCGTCGGTGTCCGCCACTACCGGAGCACGGGGTCATGAGCCTGGTGATCGACGCGCAGGGGCTGCGCAAGGAGTTCACGGTCCGGGTCAAGGTCGGCCGGCTGCGCCGCGAGAAGCGGACGGTCACCGCCGTCGACGGCGTGGACCTGCGGGTGGAGCGCGGCGAGACGCTCGGCTACATCGGCCCGAACGGGGCGGGCAAGTCCACCACCCTGAAGATGCTCACCGGCGTGCTGACCCCCTCCGCCGGGCAGGTACGCGTCTGCGGGCTGCGCCCGGTCGCCCAGCGCACCCGGCTGGCCCTCGGCATCGGCGTGGTTTTCGGTCAGCGCTCCCAGCTCTGGTGGGACCTGCCGCTGCGCGACTCGTTCGACCTGCTCCGGCACGTCTACCGGGTGCCGGCCGGCGACCACGCGACCCGGCTGCGCCGCTGCCGCGCGCTGCTGGACCTCGACGAGTTCCTGGACACCCCGGTGCGGCAGCTCTCCCTCGGGCAGCGGATGCGCGGGGAGCTGACCGCCGCCCTCCTGCACGGCCCGCGGGTGCTCTTCCTCGACGAGCCCACCATCGGCCTGGACGTGGTGAGCAAGCAGGCCGTCCGCGACTTCCTCGGCGAGCTGCGCCGGGCCGGCGACACCACGCTGGTGCTCACCACCCACGACCTGGCCGACATCGAGCGGCTCTGCCGGCGGCTCGTGGTGATCGACCACGGCCGGGTGGTGCACGACGGCTCGATCGCCGCCCTGCACAGCCGGTACGGCTCCCGCCGGCTGGTCGTCGCCGAGCTGGACACCGCGCTGGCCACCCCGCCGACGCTGCCCGGCGCGCCGCTGGAACGCATCGAGGCGGACGGGCGCCGGCTGGTCTACGCCTGCGAGTCGGCCGGCGCGGCGGAGGTGGTGGCCGGGCTCGCCGGTCTGGCCACACTCCGCGACATCTCGATCGTCGAGCCGGACATCGAGGAGGTGGTGACCCGGCTCTACCGGTCCCCGGCGAGCCGGGCGGCCCCGGTCACCGGCTGACCCTGGGCCCGGCCGCGGCGGCGGTCAGGGGTGCTCCATCACGAGGACGGCGAAGGTGCCGGGCGCCAGCGCCTCGTACCGGTGCGGCGCGTCGCCGGGGAACGTCGCGTAGTCGCCCGGACCGAGTTCGACCAGGTCCGGCTCCGGGCCGACCCGCATCCGGCCGGCGGCGACCACGATGTGCTCGACGCTGCGCGGCGTGTGCGGTTCGGCGATGCGGACCGCCCCCGGCTCGAGCTCCATCAGGTAGACGTCGCGCCGGCTGTGCGCCGAGCCGGCGGCGAGCAGGGTGGCGGCGAAGTCGGCGTGCTCCGAGCGGACCCGGGGGCCCTCGCCGGCCCGGATGACCCGGACGGTGGCCGCGGGTGGCTCGACCAGGCGGCTGAACGGTACGCCGAGTGCGACTCCCAGCGCCCACAGCGTCTCGACGCTCGGGTTGCCCACCCCGGATTCGAGGTGGGACAGGGTGGACTTGGCGATGCCGGCGCGGCGGGCCAGCTCGGTCAGCGAGATGCCGGCCCGCTCGCGCTCGCGACGCAGGGCGGCGGCGATGGTGGCCAACGGCGGAGCGGGTTCTCCGGCCATTTGTTCGCTCCAGAGGTCTGTTTGTTCGGTTTGACGAACACGGGGGCTGTGTTCATCATAATGGACCATGCGTACGGTAGAGCGAACGGCCGGCAGCGGCATGCTCCGCGATGTCGCCGCCATCGGCGCGGCGATGATCGCGGTCGGCGCCTCCTTCGGCGCGGTCGCCGTCGCCGCCGGCCTGCCCGCCTGGGCGACCGTCGCGATGTCGGTGCTGGTCTACGCCGGCGGAGCCCAGTTCATGGCAGTGGGGCTGGTGGCGGCCGGCAGCCCGCTCGCCGCCGTCCTGGCCGGCCTGCTGCTCAACGCCCGGCACCTGCCGTTCGGCCTGACCCTGGGCGACAGCCTCGGCGGGCAGCGCTGGCGGCGGCTGGTCGGCAGCCATCTGATGACCGACGAGGCGACCGCGTTCGCGCTGGCCCGACCGGCCGGCCCCGCGCGCCACCGGGCGTTCTGGCTCGCCGGGGCGCTGCTCTTCCTGGCCTGGAACGCCGGCACCCTGCTCGGCGTGCTCGCTGGTGGGGCGGTCGGTGACCCGACCACCCTGGGGCTGGACGCCGCGTTCCCGGCCGGGCTGACCGCCCTGCTGCTGCCAACGCTGCGGGACCGGGAGACCCGTCAGGTCGCGCTCTCCGGCGCTGCGCTTGCGGTGCTCGCCACGCCGGTGCTGCCGGCCGGGCTGCCGGTGCTGCTCGCGCTCACTGGCCTGGTCGTGCCGTTGGTACGCCGCCACCGGCAAGGCCAGGCAGCGGTCGGCCCGGGCCCGGAGAGCGGAGCGGACGCCCCGGCCACCGTCGGTTCGCTCGCAGGAAGCGGACCCGCCGACGGGCTCGCCCGGGAAGCCGGCCCGGGACAGGCCGTCCGGACGGAGGAGACCTCGTGCTGATCGCCGTGATCCTTGCCCTGGCCGCGGGAACGTACGGCTTCCGGGTCGCCGGAGTGCTGCTGCGGGACCGGCTGGACCTGCCCGAGTGGTCCCGGCGGTTGCTGCCGGTCGGGGCCGCCGCCCTGCTGGCCGCGCTGGCCGCGACCGCCGCGCTGACCGAGGCGGGCGGCTTCGCCGGCTACGCCCGGCCGGCGGGCGTGCTGGTCGGGGTGCTGCTCGCCTGGCGGCGGGCACCGTTCGTCCTGGTGGTGGTCGCGGCGGCCGGCACCACGGCCCTGCTGCGCCTGCTCGGGGTGCAATGACGAAGCCCCTCCCCGCTTACGCCGGGAAGGGGCCAGGTCCGGACCGGGTGGGGTCAGATCTTGTCGCCGATGTTGACCTGCGGCGCGGGCGCCCGCATCCGGCGGAAGGTGATCGAGCGCATGATCGCGTAGAGGTAGAGCGACCCCATCCGCTCGCCGCTGTTCGGGAAGCGCTCCCGCACCAGCTTCCTGATCTTGCGAGAGATCAGGATCGAGTCGATCACCACACCGAGGGCGAGCGCACCCCAGACGATGTTCGACGCCAGCCGGATCGCCGGCGGCATGGCCTGGTTGGAGCCGATCAGCACGATCAGCGCACCACCGAAGAACCAGGTGCCGACCGTACGCCGGGAGTCGACCACGTTGCGGGCCAGCAGCCGCTCCGGGCCGCGGTCGCGCGGGCCGCCCTCGCGGCGGAACTCCGCCGCCGCCTCGGCGCGGGCCAGCCGGCGCTGCTCCCGCGCCTCCTCCTTGGTCAGCGGCTTCGTCGGCCCGGCGGGGCGACGACCGGCGACCGGCCGCTTCGGGGTCTCTCGGCCCAGTTCCTTCTTGCTCGGGGTGTAGCCCCGGGGGTGCGCGGAGGGCTGCTCCTCGGTCACCACGTCGGTGGCGGAGGAGTCGGGGTCGGCGGACTTGCGGCGAAACAGCGACGGCACGAGGTGAAGGGTAGCCAAACGACGGCGCCCGGTGCACATCACGGTGCACCGGGCGCTCGTTCGGAGCTCAGGGGAGTTCGGTTACGGCCGCTCGACGTGCGCGCCCAGGCTGGCCAGCTTCGCCTCGAAGTCCTCGTAACCGCGGTTGATCAGGTCGACGCCGTACACCCGGGAGGTGCCCTCGGCGGCGAGCGCCGCGATCAGGTGGCTGAACCCGGCGCGCAGGTCCGGGATGACCAGGTCGGCCGCGTGCAGCTTGCTCGGCCCGGCGATCACCGCGGAGTGCTTGAAGTTGCGCCGGCCGAAGCGGCACGGGGTGCCGCCCAGGCAGTCCCGGTAGACCTGGATGTTGGCGCCCATCGTGTTCAGCGCCTCGGTGTAGCCCAGCCGCTGCTCGTAGACCGTTTCGTGGACGATCGACAGGCCACGGGCCTGGGTCAGCGCGACGACCAGGGGCTGCTGCCAGTCGGTCATGAAGCCCGGGTGCACGTCGGTCTCCAGCGCCACGGCGTTGAGTTCGCCGCCCGGGTGCCAGAACCGGATGCCGCCCTCCTGGCCCGGGTCGCCGAGCTTCGGCGCGCGGGCGTCGGTCACCTCGTACGCGCCGCCGACCGAGCGGAAGATGTTCAGGAAGGTCATCATGTCGACCTGCTGGGCGCCGAGCACCTCGACGTGCCCGCGGGTGGCCAGCGCCGCCGCCGCCCAGCTCGCCGCCTCGATCCGGTCGGGGATCGGCCGGTGGGTGTAGCCGCTGAGCCGCTTGACGCCCTGGATCTCGATCACCCGGTCGGTGTGGACCTTGATGATCGCGCCCATCTTCTGCAGGATGCAGATCAGGTCGATGATCTCCGGCTCGACGGCGGCGTTGCGCAGCTCGGTGACGCCCTCGGCCATCACCGCGGTGAGCAGCACCTGCTCGGTCGCGCCCACGCTCGGGTACGGCAGCGCGAACTTGGTGCCGTGCAGCCCGTTCGGCGCCGACAGGTGCAGCCCCTCCGGGGTCTTCTCGACCGTCGCGCCGAACTCGCGCAGCGCCTGGAGGTGGAAGTCGATCGGGCGCGGCCCGATGTGGCAGCCGCCCAGGTCCGGGATGAAGGCGTGCCCGAGCCGGTGCAGCAGCGGGCCGCAGAACAGGATCGGGATCCGGCTGGAGCCCGCGTGCACGTTGATCTGGTCGGTGCTGGCGCTCTCGACGTTGGCCGGGTCGAAGACCAGCTCGCCCTCCTCCGCGCCGTCGGTGACCTTGACCCCGTGCAGGCCGAGCAGCCCGCGGACCACCTCGACGTCACGGATGCGCGGCACGTCGAACAGCCGGCTGGGGGTGTCGCCCAGCAGGGCGGCGACCATCGCCTTCGAGACCAGGTTCTTCGCGCCGCGCACGCGGATCCGCCCTTCCAGCGGCGTGCCTCCGTGTACGACCAGGACGTCGTCGGTCAACGCAACCTCCAGCGCGCGTCGGGTGGTGCTGTGTGTCGAGGGGGGTCTGGCTGTCCAGCTGTCGTGCCGGCTGTCCAGCTACCCGGAATGGGACCGGCGCAAAACGGTCCGCGATGTCGTTCGCCCCGGCAGCATAGCCCTCGGTGACGAAAATGGAATCGGTCACATCGCCAGGCACGGCACGAACCGGGGATTCCGGTGCGTTTCCGTACCAGCGATGTGACCGAGGGTGATCAGATGGCGGTCGGCGGCGGGGTGTCGGCACCCGGCAGCGCGAGCATCTGGTCCAGCGCCACCCGGGCGTGGTGCGCGGTTTCCGGGTCCACGGTGATCTGGTTGACCACCCGCCCGGCGACCAGCTCCTCCAGCGCCCAGACCAGGTGCGGCAGGTCGATCCGGTTCATCGTCGAGCAGTAGCAGACCGCCTTGTCCAGGAACATGATCTGCTTGTCCGGGTGGGCCAGCGCCAGCCGGCGGACCAGGTTCAGCTCGGTGCCGACCGCCCAGGCCGAGCCGGCCGGAGCCGCCTCGATGGTCTTGATGATGTATTCGGTGGAGCCCACGTGGTCGGCGGCCGTGACCACCTCGTGGCGGCACTCCGGGTGCACCAGCACGTTGACCCCGGGCACCCGCGCGCGCACGTCGTTGACGCTGTCGAGGGTGAACCGGCCGTGCACCGAGCAGTGCCCCCGCCAGAGGATCATCTTCGCGTCGCGCAGCTGCTGCGCGGTGAGCCCGCCGCCCGGCTTGTGCGGGTCGTACAGCACGCAGTCGTCCAGCGAGAGGCCCATCTCCAGCACCGCCGTGTTGCGGCCCAGGTGCTGGTCGGGCAGGAAGAGCACCTTCGACCCCTGCTGGTACGCCCAGTCCAGGGCGCGCTTGGCGTTCGACGAGGTGCAGACCACGCCGCCGTTGCGTCCGACGAAGCCCTTGATGTCGGCCGAGGAGTTCATGTACGTCACCGGGACGGTGTCCGCCGCGACGCCCAGCTCGGTCAGCACGTCCCAGGCGGTCTCGACCTGCGACAGCACCGCCATGTCCGCCATCGAGCAGCCGGCGGCCAGGTCGGGCAGGATCACCTTCTGCGCGTCCGAGGTGAGGATGTCGGCGCTCTCGGCCATGAAGTGCACGCCGCAGAAGACGATGTACTCCGCGTCCGGCCGGGCCGCCGCCTCCCGGGCCAGCTTGAACGAGTCGCCGGTCACGTCGGCGAACTGGATCACCTCGTCGCGCTGGTAGTGGTGACCCAGCACGAACACCTTGGTGCCGAGCGCAGCCTTCGCCGCCGCCGCCCGGGCCACCAGGTCGGGGTCGCTCGGCGCCGGCAGGTCGCCCGGACACTCCACGCCACGCTCGGTGGCGGGATCGCTGCCGCGGCCGAGGAGCAGCAGCGCAGTGGCGGTGTTGGAGGGTTCCACCCAGGTCGAAGTCACGCCTCCCATGGTCCCACAGCGTGGCTGCCGCGCAGCCTCCGCCGGTGTGGGCTGCCACACTGCCAGGCATGCGCGTGCTGCTCTGTCCGGACAAGTTCGCCGGCACCCTCGCCGCCCCGGAGGTCGCCGCCGCCGTCGCCGAGGGCTGGCGGGCCGTCGCCGCCGGCGACGAGCTGCTGATCCGACCGCTCGCCGACGGCGGGCCGGGCTTCGTCGCGGTGCTCGCCGACGCCCTCGGCGGGCGGCGGATCCCGGTGCCGACCGTCGACCCGCTCGGCCGGCCGGCCACCGGTGAGATCCTGCTCACCGACGACGGCACCGCCTACCTGGAGAGCGCCCAGGCCTGCGGGCTGCACCTGCTCTCCGCCGCCGAGCGGGACCCGAAGGCGACCACCTCGTACGGGCTGGGGGCGCTGGTCACCGCGGCCGTCGAGCACGGGGCGCGCACGGTGGTGGTCGGGCTGGGCGGCTCCGGCACCAACGACGGCGGGGCCGGCCTGCTCACCGCGCTCGGCGCGACGCCGCTGGACGACGCCGGCCGGGCCCTGCCGTACGGCGGGGCGGCGCTGGCCGCGGTCGCCACCCTCGACGGCGCGCCCCGGCTGCGCGGGGCCACCCTGGTCGCCGCCACCGACGTCGACAGCCCGCTGCTCGGGCTGCACGGCGCGAGCAACGTCTACGGCCCGCAGAAGGGCGCCACCAGGGCGGACGTGCTGCTGCTCGACGCCGCGCTGGAGCGCTGGGCGGCGGTGCTCGAACGGGACCTGCCCGGCTGCCCACCCGGACTGGGCGCGCTCCCGGGCGGCGGCGCGGCCGGCGGCCTCGGCGCGGCGATCCTCGCCCTGGGCGGACGCTGCGAGTCCGGCATCGACCTGGTGACCCGGGCGATCGGGCTGGACGCCGCCCTCGACGCCACCGACCTGGTGATCACCGGGGAGGGGTCCTTCGACCACCAGTCGCTGCGCGGCAAGGTGGTCGCCGGGGTGGCCGGGGCCGCCCGCGACCGCGGGGTGCCCTGCGTGGTGCTGGCGGGGCGGGTGAGCACGGGGCGGCGGGAGGCCGCCTCGGTCGGCGTCACCGAGACGTACAGCCTGGTGGAGCACTTCGGCGGGGAGGAACGCGGCGGCGTCGAGGCCGCGATGAGCCGCCCGGCCGAGGGGCTACGGGCGCTGGGCGCCCGGCTGGCCGGGCAGTGGAGCCGGTGAGCACCCGGCCGGAGGTGCGGACCTGCGGCGCGGGTGACGACCGTCTGGTCACGCCCCCGGGTCGCGCCGGCCGGGACGGCGTACGATCGGATCTGGACCACACCGGGAATCACTGGACGACGCGCGACGTTGGCCAGTGCGTCCGGACCCATACCGCGCAGGGAGATTTCCACGTGACCACGCCAGCGCAGACCGAGTCGACCGAGGCCCAGGCCCCTACTTCCGTCGTCCTCACCGACGTCGCGGCGCAGAAGGTCAAGGCCCTGATCGAGCAGGAGGGCCGCGACGACCTGCGGCTCCGGGTCGCGGTGCAGCCGGGCGGCTGCTCCGGCCTGCGGTACCAGCTGTTCTTCGACGAGCGGTCGCTCGACGGTGACGTCGTCACCGACTTCGACGGTGTCGAGGTCGTCGTCGACCGGATGAGCGCCCCCTACCTGGCCGGCGCCACCATCGACTTCGCCGACCGGATCGACGCCCAGGGCTTCACCATCGACAACCCCAACGCGGGCAGCTCCTGCGCCTGCGGCGACTCGTTCAGCTGAGTCGACCAGCACCTGCGTCCGGCGGGGCCGTCCTTCGGGGCGGCCCCGCCGCCGTCTGTGCGCCTCCGCGGGGGGTGACGTCCGGATGAGCGGCGGGTGGCGCATTGTCGACCGACCCTGGACCGGCTCCCGGGGCGGCCCGGTAGGCTGACCGGCGCCGTGCTCCCGACCCCGAGGGTTGACATGAAGATCGCCGTGACCGGCTCGATCGCGACCGACCACCTGATGAGCTTCCCCGGTCGCTTCGCCGACCAGCTCATCGCCGACCAGCTGCACAAGGTGTCGCTGTCGTTCCTCGTGGACGACCTGGTGCTGCGTCGCGGCGGGGTGGCCGCCAACATCGCCTTCGGCATGGCGCAGCTCGGGCTGCGCCCGGTGCTGCTCGGGGCGGTCGGCGCCGACTTCGCCGACTACCGCTCCTGGCTGGAGCGGCACGGCGTCGACTGCGAGTCGGTGCACGTCAGCGAGGTGGCGCACACCGCCCGGTTCGTCTGCACCACGGACACCGACATGTGCCAGATCGCCTCCTTCTACGCCGGGGCGATGAGCGAGGCCCGCAACATCGAGCTGTCCCCGGTGGCCCAGCGCCTCGGCGGTCTCGACCTGGTGCTGGTCAGCGCCAACGACCCGGAGGCGATGATCCGCCACTCCGCCGAGTGCCGGGAGCGCGGGTACGCCTTCGTCGCCGACCCGTCCCAGCAGCTCGCCCGGATGGACGGCGCGGACGTGATCGGCCTGATCGACGGCGCCGACTACCTGATGACCAACGACTACGAGAAGTCCCTGCTGCAGAGCAAGGCCGGCCTCACCGACGAGCAGCTGCTCGACCGGGTGAAGGTGCGGGTCACCACGCTGGGCAAGGACGGCGCGGAGATCGCCGGCCGGGACTTCGGGACGATCCACGTGCCGATCGCCCGGGAGATCCAGGCGGTCGACCCGACCGGCGTCGGCGACGGCTTCCGGGCCGGTTTCTTCGCCGCGCTCTCCTGGGGCCTCGGCCTGGAGCGGGCCGCGCAGGTCGGCTCGCTGCTGGCCACCCTGGTGCTGGAGACCGTCGGCACCCAGGAGTACGACGTCCGCCGCGACCTGTTCGTGAAGCGCCTGGCCGAGTCGTACGGCGACGCCGCCGCCGAGGACGTGCGGCCGTACCTGCTGCCGTGAGGCCCGTCCTGGTCGCGTTCGCCGGCCTGCCGGCGGTGGGCAAGAGCACCCTCGCCCGGCGGGTCGGCGCGGCGCTGGGCGCGCCCGTGCTGCCGGTGGACCCGGTCGAGCGGGCGCTGGCCCACCACGGGCTGGTCGGCGACGTGCCCGGGATGGCGGCGTACCAGGCGGTGGCGGGGCTGGCCGAGGTGCAGTTGGGGCTCGGCCTGACCGTGGTGGTCGACGCGGTCAACCCGGTGGCCAGCGCCCGCGGCCTCTGGCACGACCTGGCCGAGCGGGCCGGGGTGCCGCTACGGCTGATCGAGGTGCACTGCGGCGACGAGGCGGAGCACCGCCGCCGGGTCGAGGCGCGGCTGCCCGCCGAGCCCGACCCGCTGCTCCCCACCTGGGACCAGACCCTGCTCCGCCGCGCCGAGTACGAGCCGGTCATCGGCCCCCGCCTCGTGGTCGACACCGCCGTGGACCTGGACCCCCTCCCCGCCATCCTCACCTACCTGACCTGACCCCGGCGCCCCCCTCAAAGTGCACAGGTCTGGGGGTGGGGGGAGGGGGTCAGTGGGTGCGGCGGACGTCGTAGGCGGTGGTGTCGGGGTGGGCGGCGACGAAGTCCTGGGCGCGCATGCGGCACCAGGCCGGGATGTCGACGGCGGCGGCCGGGTCGTCGGCCAGGACGCGCAGCACCGCGCCGACGGGCAGCTCGGGCAGGCGGCGGGCCAGCGCGATGACCGGCAGCGGGCAGCGCTGGCCCCGGCAGTCGAGCACCTCCGTGGGGTCGGTCACAGCCCCACCACCCCCGCCTCGGCGCGCAGTTCGGCGACGATCCCGGGCAGCTCGGCCAGGAACCGCTCGACGTCCGCCTCGGTCGTCTCCCGGTGCAGCGAGACCCGCACGTTGCCGTGCGAGAGCACCCCCATCGCCTCCAGCACGTGCGACGGGCGCAACGTCGAGGAGGTGCAGGAGGAGCCGGAGGAGACCGCGAAGCCGCGTCGGTCCAGCGCGTGCAGCAGCACCTCGCCGTCGACGTAGAGGCAGGAGAAGGTGACCAGGTGGGGGAGCCGGTCGCTCGCGTCGCCGACCACCTCCACGTCCGGCACCTCGGCCGCCACCCGGGCTCGGATCCGGTCCACCAGCGGCGCCAGCCGGGCCGCCTCGGCCGCGGCGTCGGCCGCCGCCGCGCGCAGGCTCGCCGCCGCCGCCACCACCGCCGGCAGGTTGACCACCCCCGGGGTACGCCCCGACTCCCGCTCGTCGGCCGGCCAGGGCGACTCCCACCGGGTGCCCTTGCGCACCACCAGCAGCCCCACCCCGGGTGGCCCACCCCACTTGTGCGCGCTGGCGGTCAGCACCGACCAGCCCGCCGGCACCGGCGCCCGCCCCACCACCTGGGCCGCGTCGACGTACAGCGGGACACCCGCGTCGGCGCACTCGGCGGCCGCCCGCGCCACCGGCTGGACCGTGCCCACCTCGTGGCTGGCGGCGATCAGCGCGGCCAGCGCGACCCCGGGGGCCCGTACCGCGTCGGACCAGGCGGACAGGTCGAGCCGGCCGAGCCGGTCCACCGGCACGGCGACCGCGGCGCCACCACCGGCCACGTGCCGCTCGGCGGCGTGCAGCACCGCGGAGTGCTCGATCGTCGAGTGCACCAGCGTCGCCCCGACCCGCCGCCGACCGGCCAGGCCACCCAGCACCGCCCCGTGCGCCGCGGTCGTACCGCTGGGGGTGAAGGAGAGCTCGTCGGCGCGGACCCCGAGCGTGGCCGCGGTGGCCTCGCGGGCGGCGTCGAGGAGCTGGCGGGCCCGGCGGGCCTGGGTGTACAGCCTGGCCGGGTCGGCCCAGCCGTCGTCGAGGGCGGCGAGCAGCGCCTGCCGGGCGACCGGGTGCAGCGGCGCGGCGGTGGCGGCATCCAGGTAGACGGGGGTAGGGCTCACGACAGCCCACGCTATCGGGTCGGTATGCCCACGAGCCCCCCGATGGGGGCGCACAGTGACCCCAACACGGTCGAGCCCGTCATGGTCGAGTAATCTGCGACCGTCGGTGACGCCTTTGCCGTCGGTGCTTCAGGGAAACCCACCGCGGCGCGCTAGGGAGGCAGGACCAGGTGGTCGCAAGGAGTTCGGAGGTACGGCCCTCGGCCGTACGGCACAGCGCTTCCCCAGGAGCCGGTGGGCGCCGGCGGCGTGGTGCTGGTCGACTCGCCGGGCTCGGTCTCGGCGGAGCGGCGCTGCTGGTTCTGCTCACCGGCTGCAACGTCGGCAGCGCGGTCGACGGCTTCGGCTGGCCGCAGGGCGGCATCTCGCCGGAGTCGCACCGGATGTACGACCTGTGGATCGCCTCCTGCATCGCCGCGCTCGCGGTCGGCGTCTTCGTCTGGGGCCTGATCTTCTGGTGCGTCGTGCGCTACCGCAAGCGGGGCAACGAGCTGCCGGTGCAGACCCGGTACAACCTGCCGATGGAGTTCCTCTACACCATCGCGCCGATCCTGATCGTCTCCGTGCTCTTCTACTACACGGCGGTCGTGCAGACCGATGTGGTGCGGATTACGAAGAACCCCGACGTGACCGTCGAGGTCGTCGCGTTCAAGTGGAACTGGCAGTTCAACTACCGCGACGGTCAGGGCCCCGAGGCGAACACCGTGGCGTCGGTGCTGGGCACCAGCGAGGTCATCCCGGTGCTGGTCCTGCCGACCGACCGGTCGATCCGCTTCGAGGAGACCAGCCGCGACGTCATCCACTCGTTCTGGGTGCCGGAGCTGCTGTTCAAGCGGGACGTCATGCCGGGCAACGTCCGCAACGTCTTCGAGATCTCCAAGCTCGAGTCCGAGGGCGCGTACGTCGGCCGGTGCGCCGAGCTCTGCGGCAGCTACCACGCCTTCATGAACTTCGAGCTGCGCGTCGTCTCCCCCGAGAAGTACGACCAGTTCCTGGCGGCCAAGCGGGACGGCAAGTCGACGCAGGAGGCGCTCAGCGCCATCGGCGAGGACCCGTACGCGAAGACCACCGAGCCGTTCAAGACGCGGCGCAACGTGGCCACCTTCAACCCCGACAAGTCGCACTCCGACCCGAGGAACTGAGGGAGCCGACATGAAGACCGAGTGGCGTATTTTCCTGGTTATCGCCGCGTTCCTGCTCGGCGCGACGGTGCTCTACGGCGTCTGGACCTGGGGTGACTCGGGCGGCCGGGTCGAGTGGGTCGGCACCGTGGCCCTGCTGCTGTCGTTCCTGCTCTGCGCGATGTGCGGCGGCTTCTTCTGGTTCGTCTCCCGCCGGATCGACCTGCGGCCGGAGGACCGGCCGGACGGCGAGATCGCCGACGGCGCGGGCGAGATCGGCTTCTTCAGCCCGGGCAGCTACTGGCCGTTCGGCCTGGCGCTGGCCGCCGCGGTGGCCGGCATGGGCCTGGTGTACTGGCAGTTCTGGCTGGTGGGCGTCGGCCTGGTCGCGGTCATCTTCGCCGCGTGCGGCCTGCTCTTCGAGTACTACACCGGCACCCGGCGTACCGCCGAGCACTGATCCGACGGCTTCGCCCGTAGGCCCGCGTCCCGCTCCGGGACGCGGGCCTACGCGTGTTCCGACCCCCTGAGTCGTCCACGACATCAGGTCGACAGGATCGGTGAGCCGAGGGTGCGGTTGCCGGCGGGGCCAACGGCCCGGCGGGCACGGCGAGTGAGAGCGCGCGATGAGGGCGGGGCCGCGGGTCAGGCCGCGCGGCGGCCCGACCGGGATGTCGCCCGTGGGCGCCGGTCGGCCAGGCGCGGGGCGTGAAAGGCGAAGGTGGCGATCAGCACGGCCGCGCCGCAGCCGGTGCAGATCAGCTCGGGGCAGTCGAGGTCGTGACCGTCGACGCAGGGCGGGACCTCGAACGGCTGCACGCCCTCGCAGGTGTCGCAGTAGAGCTCGCGGTCCGACACGGGCGTCTCCTCTCGCTCCGGTGCCCGCCGACGACCATCGGAGCCATCGGCGGAAAACGGAAAATTACTCCCGTGTAGTTTGGCACGCCCCTCCGACAGTTCCGCCGCGCCACCCGCTCAGAGGCTGCGGGCCACCTCGACCCAGCGCTCCAGGACGGCGGCCGCCGCGCCCGAGTCGATCGACTCGGCGGCCCGGCCCAGCCCGGCCCGCAGCGCCTCGGTCAGGTCGCCGTCCAGCGGCCCCTGGGTGGCCAGCGCGGCGGCGGAGTTGACCAGCACGGCGTCCCGCACCGGGCCGGTCTCCCCGGCCAGCAGCCGGCGGGCCACCCCGGCGTTGTACGCCGCGTCCCCGCCCCGCAGGTCGGCCAGGGTGGACCGGGGCACCCCGAGGTCCGTCGCGTCCAGCACGGCCTCTCTGACGGTGCCCTGCTGGGCCACCCAGACCCGGGTGGGGGCGGCGGTGGTGAACTCGTCCAGGCCGTCCTCGCCGCGCATCACGATCGCCGAGTCGCCCCGCCCGGCGAAGACGGCGGCCATCACCGGTGCCATCCGCGCGTCGAAGCAGCCCACCGCGCCGGCCCGGGGACGGGCCGGGTTGGTCAGCGGGCCGAGGAAGTTGAAGAAGGTGGGTACGCCGATCTCGCGGCGGACCGGGCCGGCGTGCCGCATCCCCGGGTGGAACCGGCCGGCGAAGCAGAACCCGATCCCGGCCTCCTCGACGCAGCGGGCGACCTGCTCGGGCGCCAGGTCCAGCGGCACGCCGAGGAACTCCAGCAGGTCGGCGGTGCCGCAGAGCGAGGAGGCGGCGCGGTTGCCGTGCTTGACCACCCGGACCCCGGCGCCGGCCACCACCAGCGCGGTCATCGTGGAGATGTTCACCGTGTGGGCGAGGTCACCGCCGGTGCCGACCACGTCCAGCGCGGTGCGCCGCAGCTCCTCGGGCAGCTCGACCGGCACCGCCCGGCCGAGCATCGCCTGCACCAGGCCGGCCAGCTCGGCGGGGGTCTCGCCCTTGGCCCGCAGCGCCACCGCGAAGCCGGCGACCTGGGACGGGGCGGCCGCGCCGGTCATGATCTCGTCCATCGCCCACGCGGTGTCCGCGGTGGAGAGCTCGTCGCCGCGCAGCAGCGCGTTGAGCAGGTGCGGCCAGGTCCGTTCGCCCATGGTGGGCCTCCCGAGCGGGCGTGGGTGCGGGTGGGACGGGGGCGGCGCCCGTCAGCCCGGGCGCCGGAGGCGCCGCCGAGCGCGCAGACTCAGGCGGCGGCGTGCGTACGCAGCAGTTCGGCGACCGTGGTGCCGGTGGTCACCGGGTCGAGCGGGTGCACCAGCGTGGCGTCGACCTGCGCGTACGCGGCGAGCCATCGGTCGGCGGAGCGGGCGATGACCACGCAGGTGGGCGGGGCGTCGTCCCGGTCGTCCTTGATCTGGCGGGCGATGCCGATGCCGCCGCCCGGGCTGGCCTCGCCGTCGAGCAGCATGAGGTCGATCTCGTAGTCGTCGACCAGTCGGATGCACTCGGCGTACGTGGCGGCCTCGACGAACTCGATCTCGAGGCCGGGCGCCGGGCGGGTGCCGACGGCCAGCCGCATCCGGTCACGGACCTGCGGGTCGTCGCTGTAGAGCAGGACGGTGCACTGACGATCGCTCATCGCTGGACTGGCTCCCACCTCGTAGCTGCCCGCTGATGGTACCCGCCGGTGTGGCGTACCCGACATCCCGCCCGGCCGGGCGGCGCGGACGCCGCGTCGGCGCAGCTCAGGCCGGGCTGCCCGGAGCGGGGGTCGCGGTCGCTGCGGTGGCGGCGGCGTCGGCGGCGCGGTCGCGGGCCTCCTGGCGGTCCAGCTCGCGGTCGAGCCGGCGGGCCTCCCGCTCGGACTGCCGGATCCACTGCACGACCAGCACCGCGAGCATCGTCACACTGACGAACTCGCCGCCGGCCCAGAGGATGCCGCCGGCGACCACCTGGTCGTTCCAGGGGTTCGACCAGGACAGGTTGAGCGACGGGTACCAGTCGCCGCCGAGCAGCGTGGTGCTCTGCATGATGGTGAGGCCGAGCACCGTGTGGAACGGCACGGAGAGCAGCATGAGCAACGCCCGCGCCGGGTACGGCCACCGCCCCGGCAGCGGGTCGAGGCCGAGCAGCGGCCAGAAGAACACGCAGCCGGTGGCGATGAAGTGCGCGTGCACCAGCTCGTGCGCCCAGGCGTGCTCCAGCGTGTAGTGGTAGAGGCCACTGAAGTAGAGCGCGAACGGGTTCACCACGAAGATGCTGAACGCCACCAGCGGGAAGCTGTAGACCTTCGCGACCCGGCTGTGCACGATCGCCAGCAGCCGCTTGCGGGGGCGTACCGGCAGGGTGCGCAGGGCCAGGGTGACCGGGGCGCCCAGGGCGAGGAAGATCGGCGCGATCATCGACAGCACCATGTGCTGGACCATGTGCACCGACAGCAGCGCCGTGTCGTACGCGTGCAGGCCGCTGACCGTGACCGCGGCGATGCCGCCCAGGCCCGGGCCGAGGAAGCAGATCGTCCGGAGGACCGGCCAGGCGTCCCCGCGCAGCCGCAACCGGTAGACCCCGTAGAGGTAGAGTCCGGCGGCCAGCACCAGCCCGAGGGCGAGCCAGCTGTCCAGCCGGGTCTCGGTGAAGACCCGGGTGACGGTGAACGGCGGCGGGACGGCCTCGCCTCCGGCGGCGAGGACCGCCGACGGGCCCGCCGAGGTCGCGGCGAAGATCGAATTGACGTGCAGCACGCTTTTCAGGCTAGGCCAGGCGAACCGGACCACCACGATCGGGCCATCCCCCGCCCGGGTTTGGCCCCCCGCTGATCGCCCGCCCCGGTCAAGGGCAATAATGACCGCGTGACTGCGGCCCCAGCCATTGACAAGAGCCGGATCCACTCCCTGACCCGACCCAACATGGTCAGCGTCGGGACGATCGTGTGGCTCTCCAGCGAACTCATGTTCTTCGCGGCGCTGTTCGCGATGTACTTCTCCATCCGCGCGGCGGCGCCGGAGCAGTGGGAGAAGCACACCGAGCACCTCAACATCCCCTACGCGACCACCTTCACGGTGATCCTGGTGTTGTCCTCGGTGACCTGCCAGCTCGGTGTCTTCGCGGCGGAGAAGGGCGACGTCCACGCCCTGCGGCGTTGGTTCACGATCACCTTCGTGATGGGCCTGATCTTCGTGCTCGGCCAGGTGAACGAGTACCGCACCCTGGTGCACGAGGGCGTGAAGATCAACGAAGACGGTTACGGGTCGATGTTCTACCTCACCACCGGCTTCCACGGCCTGCACGTGACCGGCGGCCTGATCGCCTTCGTCATCTTCATGATCCGCACCACCATGGGCCGGTTCACTCCGGCGCAGGCCACCTCGGCGATCGTCGTGTCGTACTACTGGCACTTCGTCGACGTGGTGTGGATCGGGCTCTACGCCATGATCTACTGGCTCCAGTGATCTTGGCGCGTCACGAACCGCGCCGCTGCTCCGTCCCCTGAGACAAGGTCCAACCGGTTAAGGACACAGGTCATGACTTCTGACAACGACCGCCGACGCGGTCTGCTCGCGCGCCTGCGCGGGCGGCCCGTAGCGCGCAGCAGGGGCCGCCGCCGGCTGGGCGCCGCGGTCCGGCTGATCGCCGCGCTGACGCTGGCCGGCGGCGCCTACACCGTCTTCGCCCCTGGCGTGCAGGCGCAGGAAAACCCGCCGCTGACCGGCGCCGCCGCCGAGGGCAAGGCGCTGTTCGACGTGAGCTGCGTGACCTGCCACGGTCGCAACGCGCAGGGTGTCGACGGTCGTGGCCCGAGCCTGGTCGGCGTGGGCGCCGCCTCGGTCGAGTTCCAGGTGGCCACCGGCCGCATGCCGATGGCCCGACAGGAGGCCCAGGCCCAGCGCAAGCCCCCGGTCTTCACCGACGAGCAGGTGCGCCAGCTCGCCCAGTACGTCCAGGAGCTCGGTGGCGGCCCGCAGGTCCCCGAGGGTCACCTGCGTGAGGGCGCCGACCTGGCGACCGGCGGCGAGCTGTTCCGGATCAACTGCTCGCAGTGCCACGCCTTCGGTGGTGGCGGCGGGGCGCTCTCCTCGGGCAAGTTCGCCCCGAGCCTGCGCCCGGCCAGCGACCGGCAGATCTACGCCGCCATGCTGAGCGGCCCGCAGAACATGCCGGTGTTCGGCGACAACCAGATCACCCCGGAGCAGAAGGCGGACATCATCGCCTACATCCAGGAGACGCTGAAGCACGACCAGGACCAGGGTGGGTTCAACCTCGGCCGGTACGGCCCCTCCACCGAGGGTCTGGCGGCCTTCCTGTTCGGCATTGTCGCGCTGGTCTTCGCCAGCCTGTGGATTGCGGGCAAGTCGTGACCCGGTCGAACGTCAGTACCATTGCCGTGGTGCCGTGCGTCGGCACCGCCCGTAGCGAGGTGACGGCATGAGCACCCACACCGAGCACCAGGCCCCGCAGGGTCCGGAGCCGCTCGACGTCATGGACCCCCGGCTGTCCCGGTTCGACGTCGTCCTGGAGGGCGCGCGTCGGGACGACATCGAGATCGTCCACTACGAGGAGCAGGTCGCGCCGGGCAGCAAGGCCGAGCGCCGGCTGACCCGTACGGTCGCCAGCTTCTTCCTCCTCACCGGCCTCGCGGCCACCGCCTTCCTGGTCATCTACATCTGGTGGCCGTGGAAGTGGGAGGCCGGCCGCGGCGGTGACAAGTGGTACACCCCGCTGCTCGGCGTCACCCTGGGCGTCGCGCTCCTGGCCGTCGGCTTCGGCATCCTCACCTGGGGCAAGAAGCTGCTGCCCAAGGAGGTCTCGATCCAGGGCCGGCACGACCAGCCGGGGGCGCCGGAGGATCGCAAGATCACCGGGGAGACCATGCTCTACCTGGCCGACGAGATGGGCGTGCGGCGTCGTCCGCTGCTCGGCGTCTCGCTGGCGGCGGGCCTGCTGCCGGTGGGCGCGGTCGTCGCGGCCCCGCTGATCGGTGGCCTGATCTCGCAGCCGCACAAGAACAACCAGATGTTCACCACCGGCTTCGCGCCGGCCGAGGGCGGCCGCAAGATCCGGCTGGTCCGTGAGGACGGCCGGCCGATCCGCCCGGCCGACATCAGCGCCGGTGGCCAGCTGACCGTCTTCCCCGGCATCGAGCACGGCGTGAGCAACAAGCACGCCGACTCGCCGACCCTGCTGATCCACCTGCGCGAGACGGACGCCCAGGAGTCCCGCGAGGCCAACGCGCGGTTGGGCCGCCAGGACTTCATGTGGGGCAACTACGCGGCGTACTCCAAGATCTGCACGCACGCCGGCTGCCCGGCGAGCCTGTACGAGCAGCAGACCAACCGGCTGCTCTGCCCGTGCCACCAGTCGCAGTTCCTGATCACCGACAACGCCCGGCCCATCTTCGGTCCGGCCAGCCGTCGGCTGCCGCAGCTGCCGATCGAGGTGGACGAGGAGGGCTTCTTCGTGGCGAAGTCCGACTACACCGAAACCATCGGCCCCGACTTCTGGGAGCGGCCATGAAGCGCCGAAAGTTCGACGTAGCAGCGGTGCCGGCCAAGACGGCCGGGGCGGTGGACGACCGGTTCCAGGTGGCCACCCCACTGCGCAAGCTGCTCAACAAGGTCTTCCCGGACCACTGGTCCTTCCTGCTCGGCGAGATCGCGCTCTTCTCGTTCGTCGTGCTGCTGCTGACCGGTGTCTTCCTGACCTTCTTCTTCGAGCCGGCGATGACCGAGGTGATCTACGACGGCAGCTACGCCCCGCTGCGGGGCACGCCGATGTCCGCCGCGTACGCCTCCAGCCTGGACCTGTCGTTCGACGTCCGGGGCGGTCTGATCATGCGGCAGATGCACCACTGGGCGGCGCTGCTGTTCATGGCCTCGATCGTCGTGCACATGCTGCGGGTCTTCTTCACCGGCGCGTTCCGCAAGCCGCGTGAGACGAACTGGATCATCGGCTCGCTGCTGTTCTGGGTCGGCTTCCTGGCCGGCTTCACCGGCTACTCCCTGCCGGACGACGGCCTGTCCGGCACCGGTCTGCGGATCGCCTCGGCCATCATGCTGTCGATCCCGGTGATCGGCTCCTGGGTCACCTCGTCGATCTTCGGCGGGGAGTTCCCGGGCGAGATCATCATCAGCCGCTTCTTCATCGCCCACGTGCTGCTGATCCCGGGTCTGCTGGTGGCGCTGATCACTGTCCACCTGGGCCTGGTGTTCAAGCAGAAGCACACCCAGTGGCCCGGCCCCGGCCGGACCAACGAGAACGTGGTCGGCGAGCGGATGTTCCCGCGCTACGCGCTCAAGCAGGGCGGCTTCTTCATGGTCGTCTTCGGCGTGATCGCGCTGATGGGTGGCCTCTTCCAGATCAACCCGATCTGGTACTTCGGCCCGTACGAGGCGTGGGTGGTCTCGGCCGCCAGCCAGCCCGACTGGTACGTCATGTTCCTCGACGGCTCGACCCGACTCATGCCGGCCTGGGAGATCACCATCCCGATCGGCGACGGGTACGTCATCCCGCCGCTGTTCTGGCCGACGGTCGTGCTGCCGGGCATCCTGGTCGCGATCTCCCTGTTCTACCCGTTCATGGAGGCGCGGCACCTCAAGGACCGCAAGCACCACAACCTGCTCCAGCGGCCCCGGGACGTGCCGGCCCGGACCGCGGCGGGCGCCATGGCGGTGTCGTTCTTCGTGGTGCTGACCCTCTCCGGCGGCAACGACGTGATCGCGGACAAGTTCCAGATCAGCCTCAACGCGATGACCTGGGCGGGCCGGATCGGCCTGCTGGTGGTCCCGCCGCTGGCGTACTACGTGGCGTACCGGCTCTGCCTCGGTCTCCAGCAGCACGACCGGGAGGTGCTGGCCCACGGTGTGGAGACCGGCATCATCCGGCGCCTGCCGGACGGCCGGTTCGTCGAGGTCCACCAGCCGCTCAGCGCGGCCGACGGCCACGACGGGCACGGCGAGCTGGACTACGTCGGCTGGGTGGTGCCGAAGAAGATGAACCGGCTCGGGGCGCTCGGCCCGGCCATCCGGGGCTTCTTCTACCCGATCGAGAAGCCGGCCGAGGCGCCGGTCTCGCCGGGGCACCCGCCGGTCGAGCCCCGCCCCGAGCGGGAGGAGATCGGCAGCGGCGAGAGCCGTCGCTGACGACGTACCCCAATCGTGGCGCCCACCGGAGTTCTCCGGCGGGCGCCACGTCCATTTCCGCGACGTTCGTCCGGGTCCGCCCTGCCCACCCCGCGACCCGCCCACTGACGGGTGGAAACGCAGGAATAACCCCCGCCAGCCGGGTATCCGTGCGGTCCAACGTCAACGGGGAGGGAAACATGTTGGGAATCAAGCGCCTCGGCCTGCTGGCCGCACTGGTGCTGGTCGGTCTGGCGCCTGCCGCGGCTGCGCAGGCCGCGGCACAGCCGTCGACGCAGGACAGCCAGTACCTGCAGGCGGTGCACCAGTCCAACCTGTTCGAGATCAGAGCTGGTGAGCTGGCCCGGGAGAAGGGCCAGAACCAGGAGGTCAAGCGGCTCGGCGAGATGTTCAAGACCGACCACACCCAGCTGGACCAGTCGGTCCAGCAGACCGCCTCCCAGTTGGGTGTGCAGCTGCCGAATGAGCCGACCGCCGACCAGCGGCAGATCCTCGACCGGCTGGAGAACGCCAGGGGCGAGGAGTTCGACCGCCAGTGGGTGACCGCGCAGCTCGCCGCGCACATCCAGGCGATCCAGGCCACCCAGACCGAGATCTCACAGGGTCAGGAGCAGTCGGTGATCCAGTTGGCGCAGACCGCGCTGCCGGTGCTCCAGGCGCACTACGACGAGCTGGTGAACCTCGCGCGGCAGCTGGGCATCCCGGTGCCGGAGGCCACCGCCACGCCCAGCCCGACCGGCACCACCACGCCGGCGCCGGGCGGCCCCACCGAGTCCCCGACCCCGGGCGGCACGCCCGAGTCGCCGGGTGGCACCACCGGGACGCCGGCTCCGGGCACCAGCTGACGTCACCGCACGGCCGACGGTGGCCGGTCCGCCCTCCGGGGTGGGCCGGCCACCGCGCGTTCACCGGTCAGTCGGCGCCGGCCAGCCCGATCGCGAACGTCTCCTCCAGGTCGTGCTGGGAGTACGCCCGGAACGCGATGTGCGACTCGGTGTTGAGCACGCCGGGCACCTTGGAGATGCTGCCGGCGATGACCTGGGCGATCTGCTCGAACTCCCGGACCCGGACCATGGCGATCAGGTCGACGTGCCCGGCCACCGAGTAGACCTCGCTGACGCTGGGCAGGTTCGCCAGGGTCTCGGCCACCTCGGGAATCGAGTCGGTGGCGCAGTCGATCAGGACGATCGCGGTGATCACTGGACGCTTCTCCGTTCGTCGACGTCGTGGCTCATGCTAGATGTTCACCGGCCGGCGCAGGACCGGTCCGGCGCGGGCCGCTCAGGCCGCCGGCACGGTCAGCGCGTCGGCGGCCCGGATCACGTCGCACAGCCGTTCGCCCTCGTCGACGGTGGCGCCGGGCCAGACCACCACCCGCTCCACGTCGCCGCGGACCACCGCGCCCGCCCCGACCACCGCGCGGCGCACCCGGCCGGTCACGGTGGCGCCGGGATCGAGCAGTTCGCCGTCGCCGGCGGCGTGCAGGTTGGCCGCCAGGTAGTCGGCCGGGGTGCCGGTGTCGTAGAACGTGCCGGGGTACGCCACCACCTCCAGCGCCCCGGCCGCCTCCGCCGGCCGCCACACCGCCCGGACCAGGTCGCCGAAGGTCGCCGGCAGCTCCCGGACCAGCCGCCACGGCAGCAGGGAGAACCCGGTGAACTCGTGCCCGTCGAACGTGCCGGGGGCCGCCGGGTCCGCGGCGGGCTGGCCGAGCAGGCGTACGCTCCGCCCGTCCCAGCCGTCGAGCAGCGCGGCGACGTCCGGCCCGGGGGCGGCCGCCGGATCGGCGAGGTACGCGTCGGCGTTGCCGACCAGCACGCCGCGCCCGGCGATCCAGTCCCGCAGCCTGCCCACGCCCCCGGCGGTGCCCAGCGGGCCGTCCGGCTCGACGGAGAGGTGGGCCCGCGCGCCGACGTGGGCGACCACCTGGTCGGCGAGGTAACTGGCGTTGACCGCGACCGTTCCGGGACCGGCCATGCCCAGGCCGGCGAGTCGGGCCAGCGCGCGGTCCAGCAGCGGCACGTTGCCGACCGGGCAGAGCGCCTTGGGCACCCGCTCGGTGAGCGGCCGCAGCCGGGTCCCCTCGCCGGCGGCGAGCACCACGGCGCAGATCCCCGCCGGCGGCACGGGCGCCGGGTGACCGGCCGGCCGGGGCGACGGCCGGTCGGGGATCGGGGTCACGCCGCTCGGCCGGTGGGCGGGATCTGCCCGGCCAGCGGACCGATGCCGTAGTGGCCGAGCAGGAAGGCGGTGGCCCGGCTGAGCCGGGGCAGGTCGTCCAGCGGGTGCCAGGCGGCCTCGTAGACCTCCGCGCCGTCCACCGTCAGCTCGGTGGTCGACGCCGGCACCTCCGCCTCGAAGACCATGTCGACCCAGCCCTTGGCGTGCACCAGGGCGTTCGGCACGGCCGGGCGGAGCCGGTCGGGGGAGAGCTGGATGCCCGACTCCTCGTACAGCTCGCGGGCGGCGCCGACGACCGGGGCCTCGGCGCGCTGGAGCAGGCCGGCGGGGAGGGTCCAGCTGTACCCGGGCGGTTGGCGCAGCAGCAGGAGCCGGCCGGTCCCCTCGGCCTCGCTGTCCCGGACCAGGGTGACCGCGCCGACGACGTACTTCGGCACGGCGAGCCGGACCAGGCGGCGGCGCATCCCCACCGGAAGGCGGTAGAAGACCTTGTAGGCGACGGCCCGGCCGGTGGCGCGCGAGCGGGGGATCATGACTCCAGGCTAGGCCCTCGGGCCCCCACCCGCGCCCCGGCCCCACCACCCGCCCCGGGACGGCTGGGCCGGGCGGGGATCACTGGCGATGGTCGACCAGGTCGATGAGCTGCCGGACGACGGTGTCCGGCTCGACCGCCCGGTCGAAGACCGCCACCAGCAGGGTCTCCAGGTCGGGGTAGCCGAGTTCCTCGGAGAGCCGCAGCAGCGGCAGGTCGCTGGCCAGCCCCCGGTCGTGCTTGCGCAGCGCCAGCCCGATCGTCGCCCGGCCGAGGCGTACCTTGTCGGCGATCGAGATGCCCGGCTCGGTGTGCTCGGCGAACCAGCGGCTGATCTGCATCTGCGCGTGCGGCGACTTGACGAAGCCGAGCCACTCGCGCCGGGGCCCGCGCGGCGCCGAGTCGGCCTCGAAGCCGCTCTCCGCGTCGTTCTCCGTGAAGATCTCCACCACGTCGCCCTCGTCCAGTTCGGACGAGAGCGGCGCCAGCCGGCCGTTGATCCGGGCGGCCAGGCAGTGGTCACCCCACTCGGCGCCCAGCTCGTACGCCAAGTCCACCGGGGTGGCCCCGGCCGGGAGCACGACCTGCCGGCCGTCGGCGACCACCTGGATCTGGGTCTCGGCCAGGTCGCAGCGCAGCGACTGGAGGAACTGGGCCGGGTCGGGGGCCTCCTGCTCCCAGTCGAGCACCCGGCGCAGCCAGGCCAGCTGCTCGGCCTGGGCCGCGTCGCCGGAGGAGCGGGGGAAGCGGAAGTCGGCGGCGACGCCGTACTCGGCGGAGCGGTGCATCTCGCGGGTGCGGATCAGCACCTCGACGGTGCGGTCCTGCGGGCCGCAGACGCTGGTGTGCAGCGACCGGTAGAGGTTGTTCTTCGGGGAGGCGATGAAGTCCTTGAAGCGGCCGGGGACGGGCCGCCAGCGCCCGTGCACCGCGCCGAGCGCGGCGTAGCAGTCGGTGGCTGGGCCGTCCACCACGATCACGATCCGGGGCAGGTCGAACGGGGCCGTGTGGCCACCGGCGACGGTGTCCTTCCAGATCGAGTAGAGGTGCCGGGGCCGGGGTCTCACCTCGGCGTCGACCCGGCTGCGGCGCAGCGCCGTCCTGGTCTGGGCGACCACGTCGTCCAGGTAGGCGTCCCACCCGGGCCGGTCGTGCACGTGCCGGGCGATCCGGGCGTGCTCCTCGGGATGCAGGTGCAGCAGCACCACGTCGTCCAGCTCGCGTTTGAGGGTCTGGATGCCCAGCCGGTCGCAGAGCGGGACGAGCACCTCCTGGGTCTTGCGGGCGATCCGCTCGCGGGACGCCGCCGAGCGCACGCCGAGGGTACGCATGTTGTGCAGCCGGTCGGCCAGCTTGATGATCAGCACCCGGACGTCCTTGCCCGCCGCGATGATCATTTTGCGGATCGTCTCCGCCTCGGCGGCGTTGCCGTAGAACTCCTTGTCGAACTTGGTCACCCCGTCGACCAGGTGGGCCACCGCGCGGCCGAAGTCCTCGCAGAGCGCCTGGAGCGTGTAGCGGGTGTCCTCCACCGTGTCGTGCAGCAGCGCCGCCACCAGGGTGGTGGTGTCCATGCCGAGGTCGGCGCAGATCTGGGCGACCGCCAGCGGGTGGGTGATGTACGGCTCGCCGCTCTTGCGGAACTGGCCGCGGTGCATGTTCTCCGCGATCGTGTAGGCCCGGCGCAGCACCGACGTCTCGGCGTTGGCGTGGATGCCCCGGTGGGTGCGGACCAGGTGGTTGACCGGGTCGGTGTCGTTGGTCGGCCAGGTGAGCAGGGACCGCAGCCGGCGGGCCAGCGGCAGCTCCCCGGGCTGGGTCGGGAGCGCGCCCCCCAGGGCGGCGCCGTGTCCGGCGTCGACGTCCACGAGGGACACCTCCTCACCCCGGCTCCGCGATCACCATCTCTGGTAACCGGAAGCAGGCCCACGAAACGGGCAGGACTGCACTCCCTTAACAGCCTAAGTCAGTCACCGTCGTCCGATCGGTCACTTGCTCATGAGCGTTCGGTCGAGAGTTGGTGGGATCCGCCGTTCTCGGCCTTGGCCAGCAGGTCGCGGAAGCGGCCCGCCCCGGACACCGGCGAGGACCACTCGGAGGACATCTCCACCAGCCGGGTCTCCGGTCGCTCCAACCAGGACAGGATGCGTTCGGTCTCCTCCGCGGAGGCGCGGGGCACCGGCCCGTGACCGGGCTCCACCGTCTCGGCGGTGGCCCGGATCGCGGTGATGGTCGGTCGAGGATGGACCCCGGGCGGGGAGACCCCCGCCCCGGCGAGCCGGCCGTGCCGGACCAGCGCCAGCTCCCAGCCGCCGCCGGGGGCACGCCGGGCCGCGGTCAGCTCGGCGATCCGGGTCAGCCCGGCCAGCCGTTGCATGCGTACGCTCGCCCGCAGCACCGCCGCCAGCCGGGAGCGCACCACCGCCGCCTCCTCGTAGCGCTGGCCCGCCGACAGCGTCTCGATCCGGGCGAGCAGGGCGTCGACCACCACCTGCGGGTCGCTGGCCGTCGCCGTACGGAACGGGGCGGCGGCGCGGTGGTCGTACTCCTCCGGGGTGATCCGGTGCTCGCAGGGCGCCGGGCAGCGACCCAGCTCGGCCAGCGCGCAGGCCGGCGTGACCGTGCGCAGCGAGAGCCGGTGGGTGCACTGGCGCAGCGGGACGGCGTCGTGGAAACCGGCGGCGGCCAGCTCGGCGGCCTGCTTCGAGCGGAACGGCCCCAGGTAGGCGGTGTCGCCGGGGGCGAGGCTGCGCACCACCGACAGCCGCGGATAGGGGCCGTCGGTCAGCTTGAGCCAGACCATCCGCTCCGGGAACTTGGAGCGCCGGTTGTACGGCGGGGCGTGCGCCGCGATCAGCCGCAGCTCGCGGACCTCGGCCTCCAGCGGGTGGGCGCACTCGACCGCCTCCACCCGCTCGGCGGCGGCCAGCATCTCCGAGATCCGGGCCCGCTTCTCCGCGGCGGTGAAGTAGCTGCGCACCCGGGTGGCGATGTCGCCGGAGGTGCCGACGTAGAGCGGCCGGTCGTCGGCGGCCCGGAAGATGTAGACCCCGGGCACCTTGGGCAGGCCCTCGGCGAGGTGCCGCTTGCGGCGCTGGGTGGGGGTGACCGCGCGGGCGAATTCGATGGCCTCGCCGACCGTGTCCACCCGGTGCCCGCCCAGCCGCCCGATCAGCCCGTGCAGCACGTCGACGGTGGCCTTGGCGTCGTCCAGCGCGCGGTGGGTGGGCTGGGTGGCGGTGCGGAAGTAGGCGGCGAGGGTGCCGAGCTTGCGGTTGGGCACCTCGTCGCGGGTGAGCACCCGGCGGGCCAGGGCGGCGGTGTCGAGCACCCGCGGGTTGGGCCAGCGGTAGCCGTGCTTCGCGCAGGCCGCCTTGAGGAAGCCCACGTCGTAGGGGGCGTTGTGGGCGACCAGCACGGCGTCCGCGATGAACTCCAGGAAGCTCGGCAGCACCTGCTCGATCGGCGGGGCCGGGATCAGCATGGCCTGGGTGATGCCGGTCAGCACGGTGATGAACGGCGGGATCGGCACCCCGGGGTTGACCAGGGTGGCCAGCACGCCCAGCTCCTCGCCGCCGCGCACCTTGACCGCGCCGATCTCGGTGATGCCGCCGCCGTCCGGGGCGCCGCCCGTCGTCTCCAGGTCGACCACCACGAAGGTCGTCGCGTAGAGCGGCAGCGCCGGGTCCACCCCGCCGCCCGCTGTCGGATCCAGACCGGCCAGCGTCTGCTGGACGTACTCGCCAGGTGCCACGCGCGGCAGGCTAGCGGGCCGGTCCGACACTGCTGTCGCAGGCGCCCCAGCCGTCACCGCCGGTCTAGGATGAGAGATCGGCTCACTCACCCGGCGGTGGGCCCGGTCGCGGTGGGAGACTTGCCCCATGCCCCTCACCGAGCCGTACGACGACCACCTCCCGGAGGAGGGGTCGTCCACCGCCGCGCCCGAGGGCGGAGCGGAACCGGGTGCGGGGGCGCCCGAGCCGGAGCCCACCCTCCCCGAGCCGGTCCGCCAGCGCATCGTCACGCTCACCGCGGCGGTGCTGCCCGGGCTGCCCGCCGACGAGTTGCCGGTGCCGCTGCGCCGGGTGGCCAAGTTCGCCCCGAACCGCCGCGCCCGGCTGGGCGCGCCGGTGATCGCCGCCCAACTCACCGCCGACCCGCTGTTCCGCCAGCGGGTCACCGCGCGGGTGCTCGCCGACGCCGGCGACCTGGGCGCCGCGGTGGTCGAGGGCACCGCGCCGGCCGCCGCCGACCCGGTCGAGGTGGCCGCGCTGGCGTACCTGGCCCGGCCCCGCGGCTGGCGGGAGCTGATCGAGGCCAGCGGCGCCGCCGTGCGGGCCGAGGCGGACAGCGCCGTCATCGCCGAGCTGGTCCGGGAGGCCGAGCAGCGGGCCACCCGCGCCGAGCACGACCGGGCGGTGGCCCGGGTCGAGGCGGAGAAGCTCCGCGACGAGCTGGCCCGGGTCCGCGAGGAGCTGGGGCAGCTGCGGGAGGAGAACCGCCAGGTCCAGCGGACGCTGCGGGAGACGCAGGCGCGCGAACGCCGGGCCAACGAGCTGCTCGCCACCGAGCGGGGCCGGGCGGCCCGGGCGGCCGCCGACAGCGACGCCGAGCTGCGCCGGGCGCGGGCCCGGCTGGCGGAGGCCGAGGCGGCGGCCGGGGTCGCCCGGGCCAGCGCCAAGGAGGCCCGCTCGGTCGACGACGCCCGGCTCTGGCTGCTGCTGGAGACCATCGGCCAGGCCGCCGTCGGGCTGCGCCGGGAGCTGGCGCTGGACCCGGTGGAGAAGCTGCCGGCCGACTTCGTGGCCGACGCGTTCGCCGACTCGTCGGCCGTCACGCCCGCCGGCACCGCCGCCCGCGCCCGGGACACCGACGACCCGGCCCGGCTGGACCAGCTGCTCGCCCTGCCCCGGGCGCACCTGGTGGTGGACGGCTACAACGTCACCAAGCGCGGCTTCGGCGAGATGTCCCTCGAACAGCAGCGCAAACGGCTGATCACCGGGCTGGGCGGGATCGCCGCGCAGACCGGCGACGAGGTCACCGTGGTCTTCGACGGCGCGGAGCGGATGCACGGGCTGCCGCCCACCCCGCGCGGCGTCCGGGTGCTCTTCTCCCGCAAGGGGGAGACCGCCGACGAGCTGATCCGCCGCCTGGTCCGGGCCGAGCCGGCCGGCCGGCCGGTGGTGGTGGTCTCGTCGGACCGCGAGGTCGCCGACGGCGTGCGCCGGCACGGCGCGTATCCGCTCGGCGCGGACTCGCTGCTGCGCCGGCTGGCCCGTTCCTGACTCTTGATCACTGTTGTCCGGTTCTGTCGTACCCGGTGACTAGTGTCCGACCTGACCGACGGTGCGCGGGTGGTGACCAGGCTGTCGCCCCCGCCGCGCCGCACTCCGTCAGGGAGGCACGATGCTCATCGACTGCGACAGGTGCGGGATCCGGGGCGCCGGCTGTAACGGCTGCCTGGTGACCGCCCTGCTCGACGCCGACTCGCCGGCCGCCGACCTCGGGCCGGCCGAGCTCCGGGCGGTCGAGGTGTTCGCCCGGGCCGGCTTCGACGTGGCGGTGCTGGCCCACGAGGCCGCGCCGACCCGTGCCGCCCGCCGGCGCCGGGTGGCCTGACCAGCACGCCGCCACCGGCACGGCTCCCGTCGGCCGGCCCCGACGGCGGCGGGCAATAGGATGGGCGCTCACGGCGGGAGGAGCGGCGGCATGACGCGGTTACGGCGTGGTGGCGGCGGGCCGGCGGACGAGGTGCCGGCGTGACCCCCCGCGGGTGGGCGGTGCTGACCCTCGGCGGGCTGGTGCTGGCGCTGCTGGTCGCCAGCGTCGTGCTGGTGCCGTGGAGCCGACCGCCGGCACCCCGGGCCGACCAGGTCGCCGCGCTGGGTGAACTCCCCGTCGACCAGGTGGCCCACGCGCGCGAGTTCCGCTCCGCGCTGCGCCCCGGCGCGTACGGCGCGCTGGTGGTCGGGCTGCTGGTGGCGTTGCTGCTCGGGCTCACCCCGCTCGGCGCCCGCCTGGTCGAGCTGGCCGGGCGCCCCTTCGGCGGTCACTGGACCGCCCGCGCGGTGCTCGGCGGGCTCGCCGTGGTGCTCCTCGCCGACCTGCTCACCCTGCCCTTCGCCGCCTGGCGGCAGTCCGTGCTCACCCGGTACGGGCTGAGCACCCACGGCTGGAGCGGCTGGGCCGTCGACCTGCTCAAGTCGTACGCGGTCAGCGCCGTCATCGGTGCGATCGCGCTGCTCGGCTTCTACACCGTGACCCGGCTCGCCCCGCGCTGGTGGTGGGCGTTCGGCGCCGCCGGGGCGGCCGGCCTGGTCGTGCTGTTGTCGTTCGTGCTGCCGGTGCTGGTGGAGCCGGTCTTCAACCGGTTCACCCCGATGGAGCAGGGTCCGCTGCGCACCGAGCTGATGGCGATGGCGGCCCGCGACGGGGTGCCGGTGCGCGACGTGCTGGTCGCCGATGCCTCCCGGCGGACGAAGGCGGTCAACGCGTACGTCTCCGGGCTGGGGCCGACCCGGCGGGTGGTGGTCTACGACACCCTGCTGCGTGAGGCCACCCCGGCCGAGGTGACCAGCGTGGTCGCGCACGAGCTGGGGCACGCGAAGGACCGGGACGTCTGGACCGGCACGCTCACCGGCGCGCTCGGCGCCGCCCTCGCGGTCGTCGCGCTCTACCTGCTGGGCTCCTGGGGGCCGCTGCTGCGGCTGGCCGGGGTCGACTCGGTCGCCGAGCCGCGCGCGTTCCCGTTGCTGATCGCCCTGGTGACGGTGGCCGGGCTGGTCGCCGCGCCGGCGCAGGCGCTGATCTCCCGCCGGGTCGAGGCGCGCGCCGACGCGCACGCCCTCGCGCTGACCGGCGACCCGGCCACCTTCGAGGCGATGCAGCGCCGGCTGGCCGGGGTCAACCTGGCCGATCCCGACCCGCCGCGCTGGGAGTACCTCTGGTCGGCGTCACACCCGTCCACCGTGGAGCGGATGGCCGCCGCCCGCGCCTATGCCAGGGAGGCCGGCAGATGAGCCGGACGCTGCTGATCACCAACGACTTCCCACCCCGCCCCGGCGGCATCCAGTCGTTCGTGCACAACCTCGCCGTCCGCCAGCCCTCCGGCTCCGTGGTGGTCTACGCCTCCAGCTGGCGGGGCGCGGCGAAGTTCGACGCCGACCAGCCCTTCGAGGTGGTCCGGGAGCGGACCCGGGTGCTGCTGCCCACCCCGCTGGTGGCCCGGCGGGCCGCCCGGCTGGCCCGCGAGCACGACTGCGACACCGTCTGGTTCGGCGCCGCGGCCCCGCTCGGCCTGCTGGCGGCCGGGCTGCGCCGTCGGGCGGGGATCCGCCGGGTGGTCGCGCAGACCCACGGCCACGAGGTCGGCTGGGCGGCGCTGCCCGCCGCCCGGGCCGCGCTGCGCCGGATCGGCCGCGGCACCGACGTGGTCACCTACCTCGGCGACTACACCCGGGTACGGCTCGAACGGGCGCTGCACGGGGTGACCGACCTGCACCGGCTGGCTCCCGGCGTCGACGTGGACACCTACCACCCGGCCGTCGACGGCGAGCCGGTCCGCGTCCGGCTGGGCCTGGCCGACCGGCCGGTGGTGGTGTGCGTGTCCCGGCTGGTGCCCCGCAAGGGGCAGGACATGCTGATCCGGGCCATGCCGGAGATCCACCGCCGGGTGCCGGACGCGGCGCTGCTGGTGGTCGGCGGCGGGCCGTACCGGGCGGCGCTGGAGAAGCTGGCCCGGCACACCGGCGTGGAGCGCGACGTGGTCTTCACCGGCTCGGTGCCCGCCGCCGAGCTGCCCGCGCACTACGCCGCCGGTGACGTATACGCGATGCCCTGCCGCACCCGCAACCGCGGCCTGGACGTCGAGGGGCTCGGCATCGTCTACCTGGAGGCCTCCGCGACCGGCCTGCCGGTGGTGGCCGGCGACTCCGGCGGCGCGCCGGACGCGGTCCGCGAGGGGGAGACCGGGTACGTGGTGCGGGGCCGGGACGTCGCCCAGCTCGCCGACCGGGTGGCCACCCTGCTCGCCGACCGGGATCTGGCCCGGCAGCTCGGGGCGGCCGGCCGGGCCTGGGTGGAGCGGGAGTGGCGCTGGGAGACCCAGGCGCAGCGGATGGCCGCCCTGCTCGCCGGCTGACCACCCGCCGGCCGGTTCTGGGGGCCGCTACAGCCGGTGGGGCGTGGAACGAGCGGCCCGGCTCATCGGCTGGGTGTGGAACCGGGATCCGGCTCACCGCAACGGCCGCCCGAGCTCCCGGTGCCGCGCCGCTGGCCACCGTCGAAGCCAGCGGCCGCGAGCCGAGCCGGCGGGTCGTCGCCGAGCCGGCACATTTCCCGATGAGCGATATGCCTGTCAGTCATAAATATGCCTGACAGGCATATCGCTCTTCGCCGTATCCAAGGGCACGGGCGTCACGGTCAGTCACGGTGTGGGGCACGGGAAGACGCGGTGGTCGACGGGGTGCCTGGTGGCGATCGGCGCTGGGGCGGGCACGGACGCTGTCGCGTCCGTGCCCGCCCGGTCTCGCGGCGTCGTGCCCGGGCTCAGGGACCGGCCAGCACCCGCTCGGCCGGGGTCGCCGGGGCGGTCCGGGCGGTCCGCCGGGACAGCTTCCCCGGCCACCAGGTGCGGGCGCCCAGGTCGAGCGCCAGCGCCGGGATGAGCAGGCTGCGGACCAGCAGCGTGTCGAGCAGGATGCCGACGGCCACGATCACCCCGGTCTGCATCGACGGCACCAGCGGCAGCACGCCCAGCGCGCCGAACGTGGCCGCGAGCACGATCCCCGCGCTGGTGATGACGCCGCCGGTGACGGTCAGCGCCCGCAGGACGCCCGGCCGGTGGCCCAGCTGCGTCGCCTCCTCCCGGGCCCGCGTCATCAGGAAGATCGTGTAGTCGACGCCGAGGGCGACGAGGAACAGGAACGCCTGCAGCGGGATGCCCACGAAGAGCTTGGTGTAGCCCAGCGCGTCCAGCACGAAGCCGGCGGCCCCCATCGCGGCGGCGTACGACAGCACCACGCTCACCATCAGCAGCAGCGGCGCGACCAGCGCCCGCAGCAGGAGCACCAGGATGACGAGGACGACGGCGAGGATCAGCGGGATGACCACCCGGTTGTCGCGGCTGACGATGCGCTCCTCGTCCACCAGCACCGCGGTCCTGCCGCCGACCAGCGCCTGGGCGCCGGGCACCTCGTGCACCGCCGTGCGGAGCCGCTGCACGGTCTCCATGGCGGCGTCGCTGTCCGGCGTGTCGGCCAGCACCGCCGGGACCCGTACCCAGGCGCCGTCCGGCGAGCGCTCCGGCTCGTCGACCCGGGCGACGCCGGGCACCGCCCGGGCGGCGGCGATCACCTGGTCGGCCGCACCGGCGGTGGCCAGGATCTCCGCCGGCGACGCGGAACCGCTCGGGTAGTGCGCGGCGATCAGCCGCTGGCCGGTCACCGAGCCGACCTCGGAGGTGAAGGACTCCTCGTTGGGCAGGCCGATGCTGAGGTTGCCGATGCCGAAGGTCAGCGCGACGAGCGCCGCCGCGGTGCCGATCCAGACCGCGCGGGGACGGCCCCCGACCAGCCCTGCGATCCGGCGCCAGATCCCGTGGTCGGCGGTGACGTCGGCGCTGACGGCGGTCGGCGTGTAGCGCGGCACGAACGGCCAGAAGAGCCACCGGCCGCACAGGACGAGCACCGCCGGCAGCAGGGTGGTCATCGCGAGCAGGGCGGCGCCGATGCCGACCGCCCCGACCGGGCCGAGGCCACGGGTGGACGGCAGGTCGGCGGCGAGCAGGCAGAGCAGTCCGATCGCGACGGTCGCCGCCGAGGCGCAGATCGCGCCGAACGACCGGCGCAGCGCCACCCGCATCGCCTCGTGCCGGTCGGCGTGCCGGCGCAGCTCCTCGCGGTACCGGGCGATCAGCAGCAGGGCGTAGTCCACGCCGACGCCGAAGACCAGCACCGTCAGGATGGTCTGGCTCTGGAAGTCGACGGTCACGCCGCCGTACTTCGCCATCAGGTACACGATGCCGCCGGCGAACTGGTTGGCGATGCCGACGGTGATCAGCGGGATCAGCCAGAGCACCGGGCTGCGGTAGGTGACCAGCAGCAGCACCGCGACGGTGGCCGCGGTCGCCAGCAGCAGCGTGGTGTCCATCCCGCCGAAGGCGTCGAGGACGTCGCTCTCCGCCGCCGCGTCGCCGGTCAGCGCGGTGCGCAGGCCGGCGGGCCGGTTGAGGGCGAGGCGCTCCTTGACGTCGGTCACCGCCTCCGGGCGCTGGGTGTCGTCACCGGCGACCGGAAAGGACACCAGCAGCGCCTTCCCGTCCTCGCTGGGCACCGGGGGCGACACCGCGCCGCCGTCGGCGTACCGGACGAAGACGGCCCGGTCGGCCTCGGCCTTGGCGCGGTCGGCGTCGGTGAGGCCGCTGTCGCGGACGTAGACGGCGATGGCCACGGGCTTCTTCGAGTCCGGGAAGGCCGCCTCGGCCCGCTCCACGGCCCGGCTGCTCTCCACGCTGGCGGGCAGCATGCCGAGCGTGTCGTTGTTCTGCACCTCGCTCAGCTTGATGGCGAGCGGGCCGGCCACCGCGACGAGGACCAGCCAGAAGACGATCAGGGCGTACTTGCTGCGTCGGCCGGACGGCAGACCGGCCAGTCTTTGCCGGGACATGTCGGGTTCCTCCGAGGATCGGGTTCGCTTCCTGCCTTAGATCCTTCTGGCCGGCGGGCGTGCGGACAGGAGTGCCACGTCCCCGACGCCGGTGGTCCTAGCACCACCGAACACCGGGCGGTCGTGACCGAGAATGGAAACCGTGGACAGCCCCGTACGAGAGTTCGCCCGCCAGACGGTCCGGCCCGGCGCGACCGCCGCCCTCCAGGGCCTGGCCGTCGCCGTGCTCTCCCTGACCACCAACGTCGCGCTGTTCGTGCTGTCGCTGGTGTCGCTGCTGCTCATCCCCGCCTTCGGCATCGGTTTCGCGCTGTTCCCGATGGCGACGGCGTTGGTGCGGCTGTCGACCGGGTTGCAGCGCCGGCTCGCCCGGTGGGGCGGCGTACCCATCGCCACGCCGTACCGGCCGCTGCCGGAGGGGGCGCAGTTCGGCACCTGGCGGCGTTTCCGGTGGGTGGTGGGCGACCCGGCCACCTGGCGGGACTTCGCCTGGCTGGTCCCCGGCGCGGTCACCGGCGGGGCGTGCCTGCTCGCGTTCGCCCTGCCGCTGTACGGGCTGGAGGGCTCGCTCGGGGTGCCGCTGCTGGTCTACCTCATCGCCGACTCCTACGGCTACGGCCTGTTCTGGCCGATGACCAACCTGGCCGAGGCGCTGGCCGCGCTGCCGCAGGGCTGGCTGCTGCTGCTCGGCGGCCTGGCCGTCGCCCCCTGGCTGGTCTGGCTGCACCTGCGCTTCGCCCGGCTCTTCCTGGCCCCCACCCGGGCGGCGGAACTGGCGTTGCGGGTCCGCCAGCTCACCGTCACCCGGGCCGACACCGTCGACGCCCAGGCGGCCGAGCTGCGCCGCATCGAGCGGGACCTGCACGACGGGGCGCAGGCCCGGCTGGTCGCGCTGAGCATGAGCATCGGCCTGGCCGAGCAGCTGCTGGAGCAGGACCCGACCGCCGCCGGGAAGCTGCTGGCCGAGGCGCGGGAGACCAGCGGTCAGGCCCTCGTCGAGCTGCGCGGCCTGGTGCGTGGCATCCACCCGCCGGTGCTCGCCGAGCGCGGCCTGGACGGTGCGGTCCGGGCGCTCGCGCTGGCCGTGCCGCTGCCGGTGGCGGTCGAGGTGGACCTGCCGGGCCGCCCGGAGGCGCCGGTGGAGTCCGCGGCGTACTTCGCGGTGGCCGAGGGGCTGGCGAACGTCACCAAGCACAGCGGCGCCGCGCAAGCCTGGATCCACCTGAGCTACGGCGACGGTCGACTGACCATGGTGGTGGGTGACGACGGCCGGGGCGGCGCCGACCCGGCGGCGGGCAGCGGACTGGCCGGGATCGGACGACGGCTCGCGGCCTTTGATGGAACGATGGTGGTGACCAGTCCGCCCGGCGGGCCCACAGTCGTGACCATGGAGCTGCCTTGCGAGTTGTCATCGCCGAAGACCTCGCCCTCCTCCGGGACGGGCTGACCCGCATCCTCGAGGCGTTCGATTTCGAGGTGGTCGCGGCCGTCGACAACGGACCGTCGGTGCTGTCGGCCCTGGTCACCCACCGCCCGGACGTGGCGGTGCTCGACGTGCGGCTGCCGCCGACCTTCACCGACGAGGGGTTGCAGGCCGCCATCGGAGCCCGCGCCGAGATCCCCGGCCTGCCGATCCTGGTGCTCTCCCAGCACGTCGAGCAGCTCTACGCCCGGGAGCTGCTCTCCGACCGCGCCGGTGGCGTCGGCTACCTGCTCAAGGACCGGGTCTCCAACGTGGCCCAGTTCGTCGACGCGGTACGCCGGGTGGCCGGCGGCGGCACGGTGATGGACCCGGAGGTGGTCTCCCAACTGCTGGCCAGCCGGTCCGGGGCCGAGCCGTTGCAGGAGCTGACCGCCCGTGAGCGCGAGGTGCTGGGCCTGATGGCGGAGGGGCGGTCCAACGCGGCGATCGCCGCGCGGCTCTTCGTCACCGAGAAGGCGGTCAGCAAGCACATCAACAACATCTTCAGCAAGCTGCGGATGCCGCCGTCGGACGACGACAACCGGCGGGTGCTGGCGGTGCTGACGTACCTCAACGGGGACGACAGCCAGTTGCCGGTGCCGGGCCGGACGCCGCGGCGTACCGCCGCCGGGCCGTCCCTACCCGGCTGAGGCGACCGGCTCGACACCGGCCACGGTGGACAGCGCGGGGGAGCGGCCGAGGCAGCCCTCGGCCGGCCCCGGCCGCCCGAAGTACCAGCCCTGGCCGGCGTCGCAGCCGATCGCCCGCAGCCGTTCGGCCTGCCCGGCCGTCTCCACCCCCTCGGCGGTGACGGTCAGGTCCAGCGCGTGGGCCAGCGACACCAGCGAGGCGAGGATCCGCTCGTCGGTGCGGCTGGCCGGGTCGACCGCCGGCGACCGTAGCCCGGTGACGAACTCCCCGGCCACCTTCAGCTCGGTCACCGGCAGGTCCCGCAGGTACGCCAGGTTGCAGTAGCCGGTGCCGAAGTCGTCGATGGCGACCCGTACGCCGAGGTCGGCCAGGACCCGCAGGGCCCGGACGGGCTCCTCCGCGGTGCTCATCATGGTGCTCTCGGTGATCTCCAGCTGGAGCCGTTCCGGCGGCAGGCCGGTGGCCGCCAGCAGGCTGCGCACCTCCTGCACCAGGCCGGGCCGGTGCACCTGGCGGACGGCCAGGTTGACGCTGACGAAGGGGCCCCGGGCGCCCCAGCTCTCCGCCTCGCGGCAGGCCGCCGCGAGCACCCAGCCGCCGAGCCGGACGATCAGGCCGGTCTCCTCGGCCAGCCCGATGAAGCTGCCCGGCCGGAGCACGCCCAGCTCCGGGTGGCGCCAGCGGACCAGCGCCTCCACGCCGAGCAAGGTGCCGTCGCGCAGCGAGGTCAGCGGCTGGTAGTCGAGGAAGAACTCACCCCGGTCGATCGCGGCGGGGATCGCCGCGGCGAGGGCGTACCGGGCCAGGTCGGCGCGGTGCCGGTCCGGGTCGAACACCGACCAGCGGGCGCCCCCGGCCGCCTTGGCCCAGTGCAGGGTGCTGTCGGCCGCCCGCATCAGCTCGCCGGGGGTGGTGCCGGCCACCGGGCGCTCCACGATGCCGATGCTGGCGGTCACGGTCAGCTCGTGCCCGTCGACCAGGGCCGGCTCGGCGAGCGCGGCCAGCGCCGCCTCGGCGACCGCGACCGCGTCGTCGACCCGGGCGGTGCGCTCGACCAGGATGACGAACTCGTCGCCGCCGAGACGGGCCAGCAGGTGTTCGCCGAGCGCCGCGCGCAGCCGCCGCGCCACCGACACCAGCAGGGCGTCGCCGACCTGGTGCCCGAGCGAGTCGTTGACCACCTTGAACCGGTCGAGGTCCAGGAAGCAGACGCCCACCCGGTCGGCGCCCCGGCTCGGCGCGCCGATCGCCGCGGTGAGCCGCTCGGTGAACAGGACCCGGTTGGGCAGGCCGGTCAGCGGGTCGTGGGTGGCCTGGTGGCGGAAGCGGGTCTCGCTGTCGCGCAGCGCCCGCTCGGCCTGGGCCCGGGCCACCGTCGCGGCCCGGCGGATCGACTCCTGCTCGTCGAGCGTCCGGTCGCGCAGCGCCCGGGCGTACCCGGTGGCGACGGTGGCCAGCAGCCGGGCCATCCGGTCCTCGACGTCGTCGGCGACCAGCCCCAGGTCGCGGATCAGGCGGAGCTGGATGACCTCCACGGTGCGACCGAGACCCTCGGCCGAGGCGATGTGGGCGGCGACCAGCTCCGCGCCCACCTGGTGCCCGACGCGCGGGTCGAACGGCTCGGCCCGCAGTGCCCCGGCCAACCGCTCGGTGAGCCGTTGCAGCAGCAGCTCCAGCTGCGCCTGGGTCATCGGCAGGTGGCTGGTGCCCGAGACCGCCTTGGCCCAGGCCCGGGCGAACGCGCCGGGGCACGACGGGTGCGCCGGCAGGTCCGGTGTCTCACCCACCGAGGCGTCCGACGCCACCCATGAAGACCGCCTGCGCGGCGTCCTCGGCGCTCTCCGGCGACTCCGGCCGCCACTGCGGCACCCACACCACGCCCGGTTCGAGCAGCGTGAAGCCGTCGAAGAGCGCGGTCAGCTCGGCCCGACTGCGGATCGAGAGCGGGCTGTCGGTGCGGCGGTAGACCCGCTCGGCCTCGGCCCGTTCGCCGGTGTGGCCCCGGTCCTCGTCGGTGGCCTGCGACATCACCAGGTAGCTGCCCGGCGCCAGCGTCTCGCGCAGCGTCCGCAGGATCTCCTCGGGCCGGTCGGCGTCCGGGACGAAGTGCAGCACCGCCACGATCAGCACGGCCACCGGCCGGGAGAGGTCGAGCAGCTTGGTCACCTCGGGATGGCTCACGATCGCGGCCGGTCGGCGCAGGTCCTCCTGGACGACCGCGGTGCCGGGATTGCCCTGGAGGATCTCCCGGCTGTGGGCCACCGCCACCGGGTCGACGTCGACGTAGACCACCCGGGAGTCGGGCGCGGCGCGCTGGGCGATCTCGTGCACGTTGCCGACGGTGGGGATGCCCGAGCCGATGTCGAGGAACTGGCGGACGCCGGAGTCGACCAGGTACTGCACCGCCCGACGCATGAACGCCCGGTTGGCCTGGGCCATCAGCGGGGCCTCGGGGACCGCTTCCATCATCGCCCGGGCCGCCGCCCGGTCGGCGGCGAAGTTGTGCGAGCCGCCGAGGTAGTAGTCGTACATGCGGGCGACGCTGGGGCGCTCGATGTCGATGTCGTCGGGTGCCCAGTCCGGCCGCTGCATGCCCACCCCTTTAGTCGACAAACGCGAGGATCGTCGCCCGCGCGGGCCACCCGGGTATTCTGCCCTCGCTTCGCCCCGGTGCAAAGACCACGGTCATTGCGCGACGGCACGCTCACTCAGGGCGCTGGCGGCGCTGCCGCGGCCGTGCCCCGGACAGGCGAGAGGTCCGCGACCGGTGGGCGGCGCGGACCTCTCGACGACGGGCCGGAGCCCTCAGAACTTCGGCGCGTCCGGGGCCTCGAGCAGGCCCAGCCGCAGCGCCGTCATCAGCGCCTGGGCGCGGTTGGCCGCGCCCAGCTTCTCGTAGAGCTTCGAGATGTGGGTCTTGGCGGTGGACTCGCTGACGAAGAGCTGCTTGGCGATGCCGGCCACGCTCATGCCGTCGGCCAGCAGCCGCAGCACCTGCCCCTCGCGGGGGGAGAGCTGCGGACCGGACGGGGCCAGCCGGCGCTTCATCGCCTCGGCCAGGTCGGCCGCGGTGAAGGCGCTGGGGGAGGAGGCGGCGTGCCGGGCGGCGGCCACCACCTCGTCGGCCGGCGCGGTCTTCGGCACGAACGCGCTCGCCCCGGCCTCCAGCGCGCCGAAGAGCTGGTCGTCACCGGCGTACATGGTCAGCACGACGATCCCCATCGACGCGCTGGACTTGCGCAGGGCCCGGGTGGCCTCGAGGCCACTGCCGTCCGGAAGGCGCAGATCCATGATCACGACGTCCGGCTGCAGCGCGCCAGCCTGGCGTACGCCCTCCGCCGCCGTGGCGGCCTCGCCGACGACCTCGAACTGCCGGTCGCGCTCGAAGGCGTGCCGAAGCCCCTTGCGGATCAGGTCGTGATCGTCGACAAGGAGGACCTTGGTACGAGTGGCCGGTGTCGGGCTTGTGGTCATCCTCGGGTTACTCCCCTTCTGCTGCTGCGCTGCCACGCACGTTATCGCGCCGGGGCGAGGAACCGACCACCACCGCCACGGTTGTGCCGCTGGGCTGCCGCGGCCTGATCTCCAACCGGCCCCGGATACGTTCCGCTCTCTCGGCCATGATCGCAAGACCGTAGTGCCCGTCCGCGTGCTGGTCACCGATGCCGTGACCGTCATCCGACACTTCGATCTGCGCGTACGGGGGGTCCACCTCGCAGGTGACCCAGAGATTCGAGGCCCCCGCGTGCTTGCGCGCGTTGGTGACCGCCTCCTGCGCGATGCGCAGCAACTCGGCCTCGGTGGCGGCGGGCAGCCGGGCGGTGGACTCGTCCAACGACAGGTGCACCCGCAGGCCGCCGGAGGCGCCGACGGTGCGCGCGTACTCGGCGATCGCGGCGGCCAGGCCGCCGTGCCGGTCCACCTCGCTGCGCAGCTCGAACAGGCTCAGCCGCAGCTCGGTGATCACCCGGGTCACCTCGCCGCGCAGCGTACGCAGCCCCTCGGCGGTCTCGTCGGCGTCGTCGTGGACGGTGGCCAGGGCGTTGTCGATGCCGTAGCCGACCATCACCAGCTCCTGGGCGACCCCGTCGTGGATCTCCCGGGCCAGCCGCTGCCGTTCCTCGTTGGTGGCCAGCGAGCGCACCTCGTCGAAGAGCAGCGCCGCCTCCAGCCGCAGCGCGGCGGGGCCGGTCAGCGCGGTCACCCGGGACACCACCGGCGGCGGGTACGCGTGCGCGGCGTCCGCCTCCAGCACCACCAGCCCGACCGTGCGCACGCCGGCGACCAGCGGCACGATCAGCGCCGAGACGTCCCCGCCGCGGTGCGAGCGGGCCTGCGACCGGGCCGCGGTCTGCGGCTGCTGGCTGGCCCACGCGTCGGCGATGGCGGAGTCCGCGTCGAGCGTCGTCTCCCAGTCCACCCGGTCCACCCCGACCTGGGCGAGCACCACGAGCCGGCCGCCGCCGCTGGCCGAGAGCACCGCGGCCCGGTTGTTGGGCGCGACGGTGCGCAGCTCCTCCAGCAGGTGCTCGGAGATGCCGCCCGGGTCGAGGGTCGCGCCGGGCAGCTGCCGGGCGACCGTGCGCAGCTGGGTCAGCAGCCGGGTCGCCTCCGCGTACGGCTGGGGCTTGCCCTCGCCCCGGACCCGCATCACCTGGTGCAGCGTGCCGGCCGCGTAGAGGCCGAGCCCGGCCAGGATCAGCCACTGCGCGCAGACCGCCAGGTAGCCGGGCTGGCCGAGCTGCCGCCCGCCGTCCACCTCGGTGAACGCCCCGGCGATCAGCAGGGTGGCCGCGGCGACGCCGAGCAGCGCCGCTCCCTCGCGGAAGCGGCGGCGCAGCGCGGTCACCGTCACCGGCACCGCGAGGTAGGGCAGTACCGCCGAGGCGCCGAGCCCACCGACCGATCCGCCGAGGGCGGACTCGACGGCGACCTGGCTGGCGGCCAGTCCCAGCACCACCGCCTCGGCGACCCGGCTGAGCGGGCCGAGCAGCCGGTGCTCGGGGGCGAGCACCGCCGGCAGGCCGGCGGCCGCCAGCAGGGCGATCCACCAGAGCTGGGCGGGGTCGCGGGTGACGACCAGGGTCAGGACGCCGACCAGGACGAGCATGACCCCGCGCGCCGCGACGGCGAGGGGATGCGGCTGGGGCCGGACGGGTGTGGAGGCGGGCACGTGACGGATGGTAGTCAGCTCCGGTAGATCTCGGCGATCTCGGACGCGTACGTCTTGTGCACGACCTGCCGCTTGACCTTGAGCGACGGGGTCAGTTCGCCGGTGGCCTCGGTGAAGTCCCGGGGCAGGATCCGGAAGACCTTGATCGCCTCGGCCTTGGAGACCGCCTGGTTGGCCACGTCGACCGCGCCCTGGATCTCGACCAGCAGCTCCTCGTGGTCGAGCAGCTCCCCGACCGGGGTGTCCTCCGGCAGGCCGTGCGCGGCCAGCCACTTCGGCAGGGCCTCCTCGTCGACGGTGACCAGCGCGGCGATGAACGGCTGCCGGTCGCCGACCACCAGGCACTGGCTGACCAGCGGGTGCGCCCGCACCTGGTCCTCCAGCACGGCCGGGGCGACGTTCTTGCCGCCGGCCGTCACGATGATCTCCTTCTTGCGGCCGGTGATGCTGACGAACCCGTCGCTGTCGATGTGGCCCAGGTCGCCGGTGCGGAACCAGCCGTCGGCGGTGATCGCCTCGGCGGTCGCCGCCTCGTTGCGCCAGTAGCCCTGGAAGATCAGGTCGCCGGAGATCAGGATCTCGCCGTCGTCGTCGATCCGGATGGTGACGCCGGGCAGCGGCCGGCCGACCGTGCCGACCCGGGTGGCGGTGGGCAGGTTCGCGGCGGCGGCGGGGGAGGTCTCGGTCAGGCCGTAGCCCTCGCAGATGGTCACCCCGATGCCGCGGAAGAAGTGCCCGAGCCGGGCGCCGAGCGGGGCGCCACCGGAGATCGCGTCCCGGCAGCGGCCGCCGAGCGCGGCGCGCAGCTTGCGGTAGACCAGCTTGTCGAAGAGCGCGTGCTGGGCGCGCAGGGTCAGGCCCGGGCCGTCGGGGGTCTCCAGCGCCTCGCTGTAGGCGATGGCCACCCGCTCGGCCCGGTCGAAGATCTTGCCCTTGCCGTCCGCCTCGGCCTTCTGCCGGGCGCCGTTGTAGACCTTCTCGAAGACCCGGGGCACGGAGAGCACGAAGGTCGGCTTGAACGCCTGGAGCTCGGCGACCAGGCTCTTGGTGTCGGGGCAGTACGCCATGGTGGCCCGGGCCTGCACCACGCCGATCTGGATGAGCCGGGCGAAGGCGTGCGCCAGCGGGAGGAAGAGCAGGGTCGACGCGCCGGGCCGGAACAGGTTCGGCAGCACCGGCACCGCGTTGGCGATGTCGGCGTACATGTTGCGGTGGGTCAGCACGCAGCCCTTGGGCCGGCCGGTGGTGCCGCTGGTGTAGATGATCGTGGCGACGTCGGCGGAGCGGACCGCCTTGCGGCGCCGCTCGATCTCCTCCGGTTCGACCGACGCGCCGGCCGCGACGATCTCGTCCACCCCGCCCAGCTCGATCTGCCAGACCTGGCGCAGCTCGGGCAGCCGGTCGCGGACGCCGGCGACCAGGGTGGCGTGCGCGTTGGACTCCACCACGACGGCGACCGCGCCGGAGTCGGCGAGGATCCAGGCGGCCTGCTCGGCGCTGGAGGTCTCGTAGATGGGCACGGTGACCGCGCCGGCCGCCCAGATGGCGTAGTCGAGCAGGGTCCACTCGTAGCGGGTGCGGCTCATCAGCGCGACCCGGTCGCCCGGGTTGATGCCGGAGCCGACCAGGCCGCGGGCCACGGCGACGACCTCGTCGCGGAACTGCCGGCAGGTCACGTCCACCTGGGCGGCACCCTCGGCGCGGGCGGCGGGCCGGACGAACTGGACCGCGTCCGGCGCGGCCTCGGCGTTGTCCCAGACCGGGTCGGTCAGGTTGGCCGCGTCGCCGATGGTGACGATCGGCGGGACGGAGAACTCGCGCACCTGCACTCCCTCGTGCTCGCACTGGCCGGGCCGGCCGCCGTGGCGGGTCGGCTTTGTCGAAACCTACCCGCACGCCCGGGTGGGCGAGGTAGGGAGGTTGCCCGCCCGACTGGTGGGACGCCGCCGTCGCGGGCCGTCGGCGCCGCCGCGCCGGGCATGGCCGGGGTCAAGCGCCGCGCGCCGGGGTCGCTCCGGGTAGCCTCCCCCCCATGGCGGACTCCTCCACCCAGTCGATCATCATCGGCGCGTCACCGGACCGGGTGGCGGCGGTCATCTGCGACTTCGCGAGCTACCCCGAGTGGACCGAGGCGGTGCGCCGGGCCGAGGTGGTCGAGGAGTACGAGGACGGCTACGCCAGCCAGGTCCACTTCACCATCGACGCCGGCGTGATGGCCGACGAGTACGTGCTGGCGTACGAGTACGCCGAGGACCTGTCCCGGATCGAGTGGCACCTGGTGGCGCCGTCGAAGATGCAGAAGTCCCAGCGCGGGTCGTACGACATCGTCGGCAACCCGGACGGGACGTCGACGGTGACCTACACCCTCGAGGTCGAGCTGTCGGTCGGCATGCTCGGCATGTTTCGCCGCAAGGCCGAGAAAATGATCATGGATACGGCGTTGAAGCAGCTCAAGCGCCGGGTAGAAGCAACCGGTGCGGCACAGTGACGCAGCCGGCGGCACGGTAGAGGAGCCGACGATGGCGGGTACGCAACCGGGCTCCGCCCGGGAGGAGGCCGAGCGGCTCGTCGCCACGCTGCTCGCCACGGCACGGCTGGCCAACGCCGGCTCCGGCGGCGCTCCGTGGGGTCCGCTCGGTGGGATCCTCTCCGGTGTCCTCGGTCACAGTGGCGGAGCGTCCGGCCCGGCCGGGGGCGCCGGAGGCACCGGGAGATTCGCCACCGGATCGCCGGAATGCTGCGTCTGCCCGGTCTGCCGCGGTATCGCGGCGCTACGCGATCCGAGTCCGGAATTCGCCGAGCGGCTCGCCACCGGTGCGGGTGATCTGGCCGCCGGGATCGCCAGTCTGATGCGCGCGTTCGCTCCCGCCGACAGCGGGGAAGCCCCGGAGAGGGCGGCCGGAGCGGCCGGCGCGCCCGGACCCGCCGCCGGGTCGGACGCCGACGCCGACCACGTGTGGCGCGAGGCGACCCGTACCGGGCATGATTCTCCGTCGGCGCCGGAGCGGGACGTCTGGTCCGCCGCCACGCGGGCGGAGGACGTGGTCGTGCCGGCCGCCGCCGCGCCCGTCGACGACGCCGGGCCGGTCGCGCCGGCCCAGGTCCGGTCGACGGCCGACCGTCCGGTGGTGCCCGCCTCGCGAGCGCCGGCCGGCGCGGGCGGGGACGCACCGGGCGACGAGGCCTGAACACGGGACATCCGACATCGCATTCGGCCGGTCCGGCCGATGTCGGGCAGCACAGCAGAGGGGAGTGGCAGCGGTGACGCTGACCATCGGAGTCGACGTCGGTGGCACGAAGGTGGCCGGCGGTGTCGTGGACGACACCGGCAAGGTTCTCGTGCAGGCCCGACGGGACACCCCCGCGGACGACGTCGGCAAGACCCGCGACGTCATCATCGAGCTGGTCACCGAACTGGCGACCGGCCACGACATCGGCGCGGTCGGCATCGGCGCGGCCGGCTGGATCGACGCCTCCCGCTCCACCGTGCTCTTCGCCCCCAACCTGGCCTGGCGGGACGAACCGCTGCGCGAGTACGTCAGCACCGCCACCGGCCTGCCGGTGATCGTGGAGAACGACGGCAACGTGGCCGCCTGGGCCGAGTTCCGCTACGGCGCGGCCCGGGACGCCGACGACTCGATGGTCATGTTCACCATCGGCACCGGCGTCGGCGGCGGCATCGTGCTCGGCGGCGAGCTGCTGCGCGGCGCCAACGGCATCGCGGCCGAGCTGGGCCACATGCTGACCGTCCCGGACGGCCACCAGTGCGGCTGCGGCCGGCTCGGCTGCATCGAGCAGTACGCCAGCGGCAGCGCCCTGGTCCGCTTCGCCCGGGCCGCCGCGCGGCAGGAGCCGCAGCGCGCCACCGCCCTGCTGGAGCTGGCCGGTGGCGACGCCGAGGCGGTCACCGGCCCGATGGTCACCGCCGCCGCGAAGGCCGGCGACCCGGTCTCCGCCGAGGCGTTCGCCCAGGTCGGACGCTGGCTCGGCACCAGCCTCGCCGACATGGCCCAGATCCTCGACCCGCAGGTGCTGGTGGTCGGCGGCGGCGTCGTCGAGGCCGGCGACCTGCTGCTCGGCCCGACCCGGCGTTCGTTCACCGACGCGCTGGCCCAGCGCAGCCGGCTCCCGGTGGCCGAGGTGCGCCCCGCCGAGCTGGGCAACACCGCCGGCGTCATCGGCGCCGCCGACCTCGCCCGCCGGCTGTGACCGTCGCGCCGGCCCCCGCCGGCGCGGTGCGGCTGCGGGTGGTGTCCTACAACATCCACAGCCAGCGTGACGACACGGCCGCGCTGGCGGCGGTGGTCCGCGCGGCGGCCCCCGACGTGGTGATCGTGCAGGAGGCCCCGCGCCGGTTCCGCTGGCGGCAGCGCTGCGCCACCCTCGCCGAGTCCTTCGGCCTGGTGGTGGCCGCCGGTGGCCTGCCGTCGCTGGGCAACCTGCTGCTCACCAGCCTCCGGGTGCGGGTGCTGGCCACCCGCTGCCAGCGGTTCCCGCTCACCCCCGGGCGGCACCTGCGCGGGGCGGCGTACGCCGAGTGCGCGGTCGGCGGCGCGCGGTTCCTGCTGGCCGGCTCGCACCTGTCCACCGACCCGGCCGAGCGGCCCGGCCAGGCTGCGCTGCTCAAGCGCGAGCTGGCCGGCGCCGACCTGCCGGTGGTGCTGGGCGCGGACCTCAACGAGGGCCCGGACGGCGAGGCCTGGCGCACCGTCGGCAAGGGACTGACCGACGCGGCGGTGGCCGCCGACGCCGCCGACCGGCACACCTACTCCTGCGCCAACCCGCGCCGGCGAATCGACGCGCTCTTCGTCGATCCGCGGGTCACCGTGGTCGGCTACGACGTGGTCGACACCCCGCTCACCCGGCGGGCCAGCGACCACTTCCCGGTCCTGGTCGACCTGCTCCTGCCGGCCACCGCCTGAGCCCGGCGTCGGTCCGCGATCGGAGTGCCGGGCTGGACAACCGGCTCCGGGTACGGGGAGGATGCCCGTCGAACCGGCGTTCGTGCCGCACATAAGGAGATTCCCCGGTGCCCCCCTCCACCGAGCACGGCCGGCCCGATCCGGAGACCACGCTCACCCCGAGCCGGGACGGCCGCCCGGTCTCCGACCGGGGCGACACGGTCTGCGTCATCGGCGCCGGCGCCAGCGGCCTGACCGCCGTGAAGAACCTGAAAGAGCACGGCTTCGGCGTCGACTGCTACGAGCGGGAGACCGGCGTCGGCGGCGCGTGGAACTGGCGGCACGACCGCAGCCCGGTGTACGCCAGCACCCACCTGATCTCGTCGCGGCCGTTCACCCAGTTCCCCGACTTCCCGATGCCGGACTCCTGGCCGGACTACCCGCACCACAGCCAGCTGCTGTCCTACTTCGAGCGCTACGCCGACCACTTCGACCTGCGCCAGCACATCTGGTTCGGCACCGAGGTCGTCCGGGTCGAGCCGGTGGCCGGCGACCGCTGGGACGTCACCACCCGCAGCACCGGCGGGTACGGCCCGGAGCGCACCTCCCGCTACGCCGCCGTGGTGGTCGCCAACGGCCACAACTGGTCGCCGAAGCTGCCCCGCTACGAGGGGCTGGAGGAGTTCCGGGGCGAGGTCATGCACGCCTCGTCCTACAAGGACCCCGCGCAGCTGCGCGGCAAGCGGGTGCTGGTGGTCGGCGCGGGCAACACCGGCTGCGACATCGCGGTCGAGGCCGCCCAGCAGGCGTCGCGCTGCTGGCACTCCACCCGCCGCGGCTACTGGTACGCCCCCAAGTACGTCCTCGGCCGCCCGGCCGACCAGGTCAACGACGGCCTGCTCGCGCTGCGCGTGCCGCTGCGGGTCCGGCAGTGGCTCTACCACTGGACGCTGCGGCTGACCGTCGGCGACCTGACCCGGTTCGGCCTGCCGAAGCCCGACCACCGGGTCTACGAGACCCACCCGATCGCCAACAGCCAGCTGGTCTACTACGTCGGCCACGGCGAGATCACCCCGGTGCCGGAGCTGGCCCGGTTCCACGCCGGCGGGGTCACCCTCACCGACGGGCGGGAGATCGACCCGGAACTGGTCGTCTTCGCCACCGGCTACCTGCCCCGCTTCGAGTTCCTCGACCCGAAGGTGCTCGGCGACGACGAGGCCTCGGGCCGCCCCCGGCTCTGGCTCAACGCCCTCGTCCCCGGGTACCCGACGCTCGCGGTGGCCGGCCTGGTGCAGCCGGACTCGGGCATCTTCACCCTGTCGCACTGGCAGGCGGTGCTCTTCGCCCGGCTGCTCCAGGCCCGGCTGGGCCGCCCGGAGCGGGCCGCCGCGTTCGCCTCGAAGGTGGAGGCCCGCGCCGGGGAGCGGTACTCCGGCAAGGTCAAGGACAGCAGCCGGCACTGGTTCGAGGTGGGCCACGCCGACTACCTGCGCGCCGTCCAGCGCGCCCTGCACGAGCTGGAGGGTGACCGGTGAGCGCGAGGAACGCAGCGCAGCGGAGTCCCGCAGGCGCGAACGAAAGGCAGGCCCGGTGAGCGAGCGGCTGCGGATCATGCGGGGCCGGGAGTGGGCCCGCCCGGTCCGCCCGGCCCGGCGGGAGGTGCTGGGCGCGGCCCCGGAGCTGGAGGAGGGGCGGCCCCCGCTGCTCTTCGTCCCCGGCTTCGGGCACGGGGCCTGGGCGTTCGCCGAGCACTGGCTGGAGCACGCCGCGTCGCGCGGCTTCGCGGCGTACGCGCTGAGCCTGCGCGGGCACGGCGGCAGCGAGCCGGCGCCGGAGGCGACGCTGCGGGCGTACACCCATGACGTGGTCCAGGTGGCGGCGGGCCTGCCGCGCCAGGCGGTGCTGGTGGGGCACGGCACCGGGGCGCTCGTGGTGACCCACGCGCTGGCCCGCTACCCGGCCCGGGCCGCGGTGCTGGTCGCGCCGGTGCTGGGCGGTTGGTCGACGGCCGGCGTGGCGCTGCGCCGCAACCCGGTCGGCACGCTGCCCGCGCTGTTCGGCGGCGGCCTGCGGCTGCACCGCCGGCAGCTGTTCAGCAGGGAACTGCCCGAGGCGGACGCCCGCCGGCACGTGGCGCGGCTCGGCCGGGCCGGGCGGCGCGCGCAGTGGCAGCTGCTGGCCGGCCGGGAGCCGGAGCCGCCGGTGGGTCGCCCGCCGGTGCTGGTGCTGGGCAGCCCGGACGACCGGGTGGTGCCGCCGGCCGCGCTGACCCGGGCCGCCCGCCGGTACGGCTCGGCTCCGCTGCTCTTCCCCGGCATGGGGCACGACCTGATGCTCGACGCCCGGTGGCGGGAGCCGATCGACGCGATCCTCGACTGGCTGGTCAAGGACCCGCAGCGGGTGTGACCCGGCCGGGTCAGCCGGTGCTGCCCAGCCGGGTGAGCAGCGAGCCGGTCTGGTCCAGGGCGCTGAGGTAGGAGCGGGCCCAGGCGTGGATGTCGTGGCGGTGCAGGTGCGCCCGCATCGCGCGCATCCGGTCGCCGACGTCGTCCGGGCCGGCCCGCAGCGCGGTGAGCAGCATCTGCTTCAGGCCCTCCAGGTCGTGCGGGTTGACCAGGTACGCCTGCTCCAGCTCGGCCGCCGCGCCGGCGAACTCGCTGAGCAGCAGCGCGCCGGTGTCGTCGACCCGGGCGGCGACGTACTCCTTGGCGACCAGGTTCATCCCGTCCCGCAGCGGGGTCACCGCCATCACGTCGGCGACCCGGTAGAGGGCGGCCAGCTCGGTGCTGTCGAAGGGCTGGTTGAGGTAGTGGATGGCCGGCTCGCCGACCCGGCCGAACTCGCCGTTGATCCGGCCGACCTCGCGCTCCACCCGGTCCCGCAGGATCTGGTACTGGCCGACCCGCTCCCGGCTGGGCACCGCCACCTGGACCAGCACCGTGTCCCGGACCTTGACGTCACCGCTGGCCAGCAGCTCGCTGTAGGCCTTGAGCCGCTGCTCGATGCCCTTGGTGTAGTCCATCCGGTCGACGCTGAGGATCACCTGCTGCGGGTCGCCGAGGTCGTGGCGCAGCCGGCGGGCCCGGGCGGTCACGTCGGGACGGCCGGCGAGCGCGGCCATCTCGGCCGTGTCGATCGAGACCGGGTACGCCCCGACCCGCACCACCCGGTCGTCGACGCCGATCCGCCGGTCGGTGGCCGGGAGGCCGAGCACCTTCGTCACCAGTTGGGCGAAGTTGTGCGCGGCCTGGGCCCGCTGGAAGCCGATCAGGTCGGCGCCGAGCATGCCGCGCAGCAGCTCGGCCCGCCGGGGCAGCTGCATGAACAGCTCCGGCGGCGGGAACGGCACGTGCAGGAAGAAGCCGATCCGCAGGTCCGGCCGGAGCGCCCGGAGCAGGCCGGGGACCAGTTGCAGGTGGTAGTCCTGCACCCAGACCAGGCCGCCCGGCTCGGCCACCGCCGCGGCCGCCTCGGCGAACCGCCGGTTGACCCGCTGGTACGCCTCCCACCAGCGGCGGTGGTATACCGGCTGCTCGACGGCGTCGTGGTAGAGCGGCCAGAGGGTGGCGTTGGCGAAGCCCTCGTAGTGGTCGCGCAGATCCTCGGCGGTGAGCGCGACGGAGTGCATACGGACGCCGTCGATGTCGGGCAGGCGGGGCGCGGGACCGGTGCCGCCGGCCCAGCCGACCCAGGTGGCCGGGGTGTGTCGCAGCAGCGGGTGCAGCGCGCTCACCAGCCCACCGGGGCTGCGGCGCCACTCGCAGGCGCCGTCGGGCGCCACGCTGTCGTCGATGGGGAGCCGATTGGCCACCACGACGAGGGAACTGGAATTCTGTCGCATCTCGGGCATTCCGATCCGCAGCGGGCCGACCACCGCGAGGGAGGAACAACCGGGCAGCCGGAGGGGAAATTGACGGACAGCGGTATTCCTACTGACCGTAAGTTACACCACTGTTACCTCGGCGGCGGGGGCGTGGGCGTCCCGGGATACGGGCGAAGCGTGCCGAAAGGACGGGGGAGCGTCAGACGACCGCGCCGTCGTCCGGATCCTCGTCGTCCTCGTCGCCGGGGCGCAGCCGCCAGATCAGCGTGACGAAGCCGGCGAGGATGCCGGTGAACCCGAGCAGCGTCACCACCGAGGCGTCCACCGGCAGCAGCGCCGGGTTGAGGAAGAGTACGAAGCCGAGCACGATCGCCAGGACGCCCACCACCGCGTACTTCGACACCCGGGGCAGCGGCGGGGGCGGGGGCGGGGTGTAGCCCTCGTCCTCCTCGCCCGGCAGGTCGGCGCCGAAGGTGTCCAGCCCGTCCAGCAGCGAGGGCTCCTCGGCCCGCGGCCGGTCCACCGAGACGCCGGAGATGTCCGCCGCGTACGGCAGCCGCCGCACGTCGGTGGCGGTCGGGCCGGTGGCCTCCTCGGCGCGGGTCGCCGGCGCGCCGGCCGCGCCGGTCGGGTCGGTCTGGTCGGTCGGGTCGTCGTCGACGTCCTCGGCAGCGGGCCAGGGGTGGCTGCCGGCGGCCGGGGCGGTGTGGAAGGCGGCCACGATCCGGTCCCACTCGGCGTCGACGTCCGGCTCGCCGCGCGGCGGCTCCGGGGTCGACTCGTCGGCCAGCTGGGTGAGGTAGTCCCGGGCGGTGGTCAGGTGCGAGCGGTCCACGTAGAGCCGGTCGACCGGGCGGGCCGGGACGGTGGTGGTGCGGGTGATCGGATTGAGGTCGGCCGACGGCTGGAGGTAGGCCGCGATCCCGCCGGCGGCGAGCACGTCGAGCAGGTGCTCGCCGACGCGCGGATCGACGTCGCCCGCGACGGCGTACTCGCTCGCGTCGAGCCCGTTGTCCCGCCGCCCCCGGCGGGCCCCACCCGCTGACACCGGACATCCTCCTCGGCGCACCTCACGGTGCGGTTGTGTCGGCGCCCCGTACGCCGTGCCCTGAATCGTGACACGTCCGGACCCGGTTCCGGGAGTGCGTTGTGGCGTGCCGCTCCCGGTTCGTAGGCTCATGGCCGACGATCCCGCCCGCCGACGGCCATTCCCGGCGCGGTCGCCGGGTCCGCCCGGCGGCCCACCGGCCCGTTTCTCCGGTGGTGTCGCCCGCCCCTGCTCCGGAAGGACACCGTTGCTGTACTGGCTGATGAAGTACATCATCCTCGGCCCGCTGCTCAGGCTGATCTTCCGTCCCCGGGTGGAGGGGCTGCACCACGTTCCGGAGACCGGTCCGGTGATCCTCGCCAGCAACCACCTGTCGTTCTCGGATTCGATCTTCACCCCGCTGATCGTGCCGCGAAAAGTCACTTTCGTGGCCAAGGCGGAATACTTCACCGGTAAGGGCATCAAAGGCTGGCTCACCAAGGCGTTCTTCGCCGGCACCGGCTGCATCCCGGTCGACCGATCCGGCGGCCGCGCCGCCCAGGCCGCCCTGGACACCCAGCTCAGCGTGCTGCGGGCCGGCGGCGTCGCCGGGATCTACCCGGAGGGGACCCGGTCGCCCGACGGGCGGCTCTACCGGGGCAAGACGGGGGTGGCCCGGCTCGCGCTGGAGAGCGGCGCCCCGGTGATCCCGGTGGCGATGCTCAACCTCGACGAGATCCAGCCGCCCGGCAAGCTGATCCCCAAGATCGCCCGGGTCCGGATCCGGTTCGGCCCGCCGCTGGACTTCTCCCGCTACGCCGGCCTGGCCGGCGACCGCTTCGTCGAGCGGGCGGTGACCGACGAGATCATGTACGAGCTGATGGAGCTCTCCGGTCGCGAGTACATCGACATGTACGCCGCCAAGCTGAAGAACCAGCCCCCCACCGAACCGGTCACCCGCGAGCCGATCGCCGCCTGACCGACCCGGCCGGCCGCACCACCGCCCCACCACCCGGCGTGACCGACCCCGGCTCGCGGCGGGCTGATCAACTCCGTTTGCGGCGAGTCGCGGTCACCGCTCGGCCGGACACCGCGACTCGCCGCAAACCGCGTCGATCACGGGCCCGGCGGGGCGGCTGGACCGGCTGGACACCGCGACTCGCCGCATCTCGTGCCGATCAAGGCCCGGCGGGGTGGGGTGGGAACGGCGCGGCGGGGCGCGGTGGGAGCCGGCGAGTGGCGTCGCCGGGCGGGTGGCGGCCGGGGGTCAGGAGGCCAGGGCGGGGCCGGCCTGCGGGACCGGGCCGCGGGCCAGGTCCAGCAGGCCCGGGGCGTCGTTGCGCAGGGCGAAGGTGCGCACCTCGGCCAGCGGCGCCCGGGCCGCCGGGTCGCCGGCCAGGGTCAGCTCCGCCGCGGCCAGCGCCAGGGCCAGCACCCGGTCGGTGACGTCCGGGATGCGGGCGTAGATCTCCGCCCCGGCCAGGTGCAACTCGCCGGCGCGCCGGTGGTCGCCGTCCGCCGCGGCCAGCGCCCCGGTCACGGTGCGCAGCGCCGCCTCCGACCACGGGGTGCGGTGGGCCAACTGGTCCAGCATCGCCCGGACCCGTACGGCGGCGTCCCGGCCGGCCAGCGTCGCCGCGTACGCCGCCGCGGCGATCCACTCGCCGCTGGCCAGCGCCGGCACGGCCGTCCACGCGTCGGCCAGCTCGTCCACCAGCGCGGCCGCCTCGTCGAGTCGCCCCTGCAACGCCCGGCAGAGCGCGGCCATCCCGAGCATCGTCCAGTAGGGCCGGTGGAACCCGCTGCGGCGGGCCGTCTCCAGCGCCGCCGCCACGTCGTCGCGGTGCCGCTCGGCGCCCACGGCGGCCGGCCCGTCCCCGGCGGCCGGCAGCGGTCGCGGCGCCGGCGGCACCGGCAGGCCCCGCAGCACCAGCAGGCACGAGCGCAGGCCGCGCACCTGCATGTCCCAGCCGCCGGTGGGGGTGTCCACGAACGCGTCGGCGGCGGCCAGCAGCCGGCCGAAGTCCCCGTCGAAGTACGCCCGCATCGCCTCGCCGGAGTAGCTGGTGGCGAGGGTCTGCCCGCTGCCCCGGGCGGCCGGCGCGGTCGACAGCAGCGCGTCGGAGCGCAACCAGTCGCCCTCCTCGCGCAGCGCGAAGGCGAGGTTCTGCAGCGCCCGGGGCAGGGCGAGCAGCTGCTGGGTCCGGCTCAACTCGACCAGCGCGTGCAGCTCGTCCAGGCCGGCCCGGTCGCCGGCCTGGTACCGGGCGGTGGCCGCGGTGATCCGGGCGTTGGTGCGGATCTCCGCCAGGCCCAGTCGCTCGCCGATCCCGGCCGCCGTCTCGGCGGCGGCGACCGCCGCGTCCCGCTCGTAGTTGAGCATGTGCAGCCGGCCCAGCTCGGCGTGCGCGTCCGCCTTCTGGGCGCTGTCCGGCAGCGGCCCGAAGAGCGCGACCGCCCGGTCCAGACAGGCCACCGCGGCGCTGCGGTCGGCGCGCAGCCAGGCGGCCTGGCCGAGCAGCGTCCAGGCCCGGGCGGCGCAGGCGTCGTCGCCGTGCGCGAGCAGCCGGTCGGCCAGCGCGTGCAGCTGCTCCGGGCCGCCGCCGGAGAGGAAGGCGTTGCCGTCGCGGTAGAACGAGATCTCGGTGCTCAGCAGCTCCAGTTGCAGCCGGTCGACCGGGTCGCTGTCGTCGGCCAGGCCGAGGGCGCGGCCCGCGTGGCTGGCTGCGGCGTCCAGCCCGTGCAGGGCGTACGCGCGGCGGGCCGCCCGGTGCAGCGCGGCCCGCGCGGGGCCGGCGTACCGCTGGATCGGCATGCCGAGCGTGCGGCCGATCTCGTGGGCCGCCCAGCGGTGGTGCGCCAGGACCTCGGCCAGGTCGGTGTCCCGGCTCTGCGACAGCGCGTCCAGCCAGCCGGCCGTCCGCTCGTGCCGGGCCACCCGCTCGGTACGCGGCAGCCGCTGGTAGCAGACGTCGCGCACCAGCACGTGCCGGAACCGGAACTCCGGCTGCCCGGCCATCGTGGACGCCGCCTGCTCGTGGACGAAGTCGCGCTGCTCCAGCCGGCGCAGGCACCGCTCCACCGACTCGACGGGCTGGCCCAGCGCGGCGGCCACCGCGCCCGGCCAGAACTGCACGCCGACCACCGAGGCGGCCAGCAGCACCGCGCGGTCCTTGGCGTCGAGCAGGTCGACGCGGTTGGCGATGACCGCGTGTACGCTCTCCGGCATCGGCAGGTCGAGGTGCTTCTCCAGCGACCAGCCCCGCCCGGACTGGCGCAGCGCGCCCTGTTCGATCAGCATCCGCACGTACTCGTGGGCGTAGAGCGGGTTGCCGCCGGCCACCTCGATCAGTGGGCTGAGCATGTCGGCGGAGAAGGCCGCCTGGCCGAACATGTGCGCGTAGAGCGAGGCGATGCCGGTGTCGCGCAGCGGCGGGAGGGTGATCGTCACCGAGCCGGTGATGGTGCCCGCCCAGCTCGGGTCCCGGTCGACCAGCTCCGGGCGGGCGGTGCAGAGCAGCAGCAGCGGCACGTCCCGGGCGCCGGCGCCGAGCAGCTCGACGAAGCGCAGCATCGCGTCGTCGGCCCAGTGCAGGTCCTCGAAGACCAGTACGGTGGGGCGGCGGGCGGCCAGCGCCAGCAGGAAGCGACGCCAGGCCGACTCGGTCTCCTCGGCGGGCAGCGTGACGCCGGCGAGCCCGACCAGCGGGCGCAGCGCGTCGACCAGCCGGTCCCGCTCGCCCGGGCCGACCAGCTCGGCCACCGCCGCGCTCAGCCGGCGGGACGCGGTGGGGGCCGGGTCGGTGTCCAGGATGCCGGCCTCGGTCTTGACGATGTCGGCCAGCGCGGCGAACGTGACGTTCTCGCCGAACGGCGGGCACCGCCCGGTACGCCAGCTCACCGGCTCGTCCACCAGCCGCCCGGAGTGCCGGTACAGCTCCCGGATCAGCCGGCTCTTGCCGATGCCGGCCCGGCCGAAGAGCGTCACCACCTGGGGGCGGCGGTCCCGCAGCGACCGGTGCAGGGCATTGACCAGCAGGCCCAGCTCGTGTTCGCGGTCGATCAGCGGGGTGGTGTCGGGTTCCCGGTCGGTCGGCTGCCGGCGTACCGGGGACAGGGCCAGCCAGACCTCGGTCGGCGAGGAACGCCCGCGCAGGGTGACCGGCGGCTGCTCGGCGTACCGGATGGCGTCCTTGGTCAGCGCGTGGGTGGTGCCGCAGACCAGCACGCCGCCGGGCGGCGACACGGACTGCATCCGGGAGGCGGTGTTGACCACGTCGCCGGCGACGATGGCCTGCCCGCCGTCGCGGGCGGCGGCCACGTCGACCAGCGCCTCGCCGGTCGCCACGCCCACCCGGAAGCGCAGCTCGTCGGCGCCGGTGGGGGCGAACCGGGTGAGTACCCGTTGCAGCTCCAGCCCGGCCCGGACGCAGCGCAGCGCGTCGGTCTCGGTGGCCACCGGGGCGCCGAACAGCGCCATCACCGCGTCGCCGATGTACTTCTCGACCACGCCGCCGTACTGCCCGACGACCCGCTTGGCGGCGGAGAAGAAGCCGGTCTGCATGCCGCGGACCTGCTCGGGGTCGGCCCGTTCGACGTACGGCGTGAAGTCGATCAGGTCGACGAAGAGCACGCTGACCCGGCGGCGGTCCTCCTGCGGGGTCGCGACGGGCCGGCCGGAGCCGGCGCGGGGCGCGCCGCACGAGGTGCAGAACACCGCGTCGGTGGCGAGCGGCCGCAGGCAGTGCGGGCAGAGCGCACCCAGCTCCGTCCCACAGCCACCGCAGAAGCGGTCGCCGTCGGCGGCGGTACGTCCACAACGGTCACACTGCGCGGAGATGACGCCCTCCACTGGGTGGGTCTGCCTGCCGGTCGTCGCCCGGTGTCCACCGTGAGTATCGCCGTTGCCGGCGCTGTCGGGTACCGGGCTGTTGGCTTGTGGACACTCCTCCGGCCGGTTGGGAGAGCTACATTCAGGCGGCCGAAATCCCATCAATGATCAAGGGGAGAGATCATGGTGTATGTGAAGCTCGAGAGCGACTGGACCGACGGTGACGGCGTCGCCCACTCCGCGGGGGAGTCGGTCGACGTCGACGCCGCCACGCTGGCCGTGCTCCAGGCCGAGGGGATCGTCAGCGAGCAGTCCGGTGGCGGCAAGGACGGCACCGACTGGGCCGGGCCGACCGGCACCACCACCAGTTGGGCGGGGCCGACCAGCACCACCCCGTGAGCCGGGGGCAGTGAGCCGACGCGGCCGGCGCAGGCAGCGCCCGGCCGCGTCGCGCGGTCAGCGGTCGTTCATCCCGGCCCGGCGGCGCAGCGCGGACACGTCGGTGACGACGATCCGGCGACCCTCGGTCCGCAGCCAGCCCCGGCTGGCGAAGGAGCCGATCGCCTGGTTGACGCTCTGCCGGGAGCCGCCGGCCATCTCGGCGAGCTGGCTCTGGTTGAGCTCGATGGTGATCATCGGGGCCTGGCTCTCGCCGGCCAGCCGGACCAGGGTCTTGGCCACCCGGCCGGGCAGGTCCAGGAAGACATGGTCGGCGTTCTGCTCGGTCAGCCGGCGGATCAGGCCACCCAGCGAGCGCATCACCGCGTCCAGGATGCGCGGGTTGGAGTGCACCAGCTCCATGAAGGCGGGTCGGGACAGGGCCAGCGCGGCGCTGTCCTCGATCGCCTCGGCGGACGCCGAGCGGGTGGAGGCGTCCAGCAGCGAGACCTCGCCGAGCACGTCCGGCGGCCGGATCACCGACAGCACCGCCCGTTCGCCGGTCGGCGCGGTGCGGAACACCGCCACCGCCCCCCGGCGCAGCACGATCAGCGATTCGCCCGGGTCGTTCTCCACGAAGAGCAGCTGGCCCTTGCGGTACGTGCGCGGCACCGCCGCGGCGATCACCCGCTGCCGCACCTCCGGCTCCAGCCCGGCGAACATCTCCACGCCCGTGAGGGCGTCACCCGGCTCCGGCAGGCGCATCTCCACGGCCCAACCCCTCCCCGGTCAAGGACCACAACTCGCTCACCGGGTGAACCTGACGGCCCCTGAAGAGGTGAACTGACACCAATTCGGCGTCCGGTAGCGGTACACATCAGATCATGACGGTCCAGTCGCTTGCTGTACACCCCTCAAATCGTCTGCGTGACGCCGCCGGCCGGGGTCGGGGTGCCGGCTGAGGTGCGGTTTCGCCCCCGTGGCAAGGGTGGGGAGCCGGTCGGGAACGGACCCGGGCGGCGGAGGCCGCCGGGCGTACGCGAGGATTGACGCGATGGTCTACCGCTATTTCTACGACTGCGAATTCATCGAGGACGGCCAGATCGTCGACCTCGTGTCGATCGGTGTCGTCGACGAGTACGGCCGCGAGTTCTACGCGGTCTCCACCCAGTTCGACGACTCCCGCGCCGTGCCCTGGGTGCGCCGCAACGTGCTCGACAAGCTGCCGTCCCCGGCCGACCGCGCCTGGCGCTCGCGCGAGCGCATCCGCGACGACCTCTACGACTTCCTGCTGGAGCCGATCCGCGACCGCCCGGGCGAGCAGCTCGAACTCTGGGCCTGGTACGCCGCGTACGACCACGTGGTGCTGGCGCAGCTCTGGGGGGCGATGCCGGCGCTGCCCCGGGAGATCCCCCGCTTCACCAAGGAGCTGCGCCAGCTCTGGGACGACCGGGGTCGGCCGAAGCTGCCCGACGCCGACGCCGACCGGCACGACGCCCTGGTCGACGCCCGGCACAACCTGGCGCGGTGGCGGGCGATGACGGGCCGGTGAGGCCATGCGGGTTTGACCCGTTCTGTCCGGGGCACCGGTTCGACGAGCCGATGCGAGGGAGTTCACGATGAGTAGTGACCCGACCAGCGCCGCCGACGCCCGCCGCCGGGTGACCGAGCTGATCCGGCAGGCTCGGATCTGCATGCTGACCACCATCGGCGTGGACGGGCGGATGGTGAGCCGGCCGATGGGGTTGCAGGAGGCGGAGTTCGACGGCGACCTGTGGTTCTTCGCCTACGCGGACTCGCCGAAGGTGCGCCAGATCCGGGTCAACCCGGAGGTGAACGTCGCCTTCTCCGACCAGCGGCACGACGCCTGGGTGTCGGTCTCCGGCACCGCCCAGGAGAGCTACGACCGGGCGAAGGCCGAGCAGGTGTGGAACCCGTTGCTGAAGACCTGGTTCCCGGACGGCCTCGACACCCCCGGCCTGACGCTGATCAAGGTGCACGCCAACTCCGCCGAGTACTGGGACTCGCCGGGCGGCGCGGTGGTCAACCTGCTCGGGTTCGCCCGGGCGGCGGTGACCGGCAGGCCGCCGAAGGCGGGCGAGAACCACGAGGTCAGCTACTGACCGGTAGCCCGGTTCGGCGGGTGGGACGGGCCGGGGCGCGCTGTCGGCGGACACCCGCGCCGACTACAGTGCGCACTGACGGCCCGCCCCGGGCCGGCAATGGCGCCGATGGTCTGATCTGACACATATCCTGGGGCTTATCCGGGCTTCACCTGATGCTCCAGGAGGATGAGCAGATCATGCGTATCGGCGTGCTCACCGGCGGCGGCGACTGCCCAGGTCTCAACGCGGTCATTCGGGCGGTGGTCCGCAAGGGCGTCGCCACCTACGGTCACGAGTTCGTGGGCTTCCAGGACGGCTGGAAGGGCCCGCTGGAGGGCCTGTCCAGGCCGCTGGGCATCGCGGAGGTCCGCGGCATCCTGCCGCGCGGCGGCACCATCCTCGGCTCGTCCCGGACCAACCCGTTCAAGATCGAAAACGGGGTGGAGCGGATCAAGGAGAACCTCGCCGCGCAGGGCGTCGACGCCCTGATCGCGATCGGCGGCGAGGACACCCTCGGCGTGGCCACCAAGCTGCACGAGCTGGGCGTCAACGTGATCGGCGTGCCGAAGACCATCGACAACGACCTCGGCGCCACCGACTACACCTTCGGCTTCGACACCGCGGTCAACATCGCGATGGAGGCCATTGACCGGCTGCACACCACCGCCGAGAGCCACCACCGCACCCTGGTGGTCGAGGTGATGGGCCGGCACGCCGGCTGGATCGCCCTGCACGCCGGCCTCGCCGGCGGCGCCAACGTGATCCTGCTGCCGGAGCGGCAGTTCGACGTCGACCAGGTCGCCGGGTACGTCGAGAAGCGCTTCCAGCACCAGTACGCCCCGATCGTGGTGGTCGCCGAGGGCGCCCAGCCGCTGGACGGCCAGATGGTGCTGCACAACCAGGAGCTCGACTCGTTCGGGCACGTCCGCCTCGGCGGCATCGGCCAGTGGCTCGCCGAGCAGCTGGAGGCGAAGACCGGCAAGGAGGCCCGCACCGTCGTGCTCGGCCACATCCAGCGTGGCGGCACCCCGACCGCCTTCGACCGGGTGCTCGCCACCCGGCTCGGCCTGCAGGCGATCGACGCGGTGCACGAGGGCGACTGGGGCAAGATGGTCGCGATGCAGAGCACCGACATCGTCCGGGTGCCGCTGGCCGAGGCCACCCGCGAGCTGAAGACCGTGCCGCTGGAGCGGTACGCCGAGGCCGAGGTCTTCTTCGGCAGCTGATCGACCGGTACCGGCGGCGCGGCGGATCACCCGCCGCGCCGCCGGCCACCGTGACGGAAGGGGTACCACAGCGATGGCAGCGGGCAGGCACACGGTCGCCGTGATCGGCGCCGGCAAGATCGGCGAGCTGATGCTCTCCGGGCTGCTGCGCTCCGGCTGGCCGGTGGAACGGCTGCTGGCCACCGCCCGACGTCCGGCGCGCGCCGAGGAGCTGACCGCCCGGTACGGCGTACGGGTGGTCGACAACCTCACCGCGGTCGAGGAGGCGGCGGTGCTGGCGATCTCGGTCAAGCCGCAGGACGCGGCGACCCTGCTGGAGGAGATCGGTCCCAAGGTCCCGCCGGACAAGCTGGTCATCTCCCTCTGCGCCGGCCTGCCCACCGGCTTCTTCGCCCGCCGGCTGCCCGACGGCACCCCGGTGGTCCGGGTGATGACGAATACGCCGGCCCTGGTCGACCAGGCGATGACCGCCATCTCGGCCGGCGCGCACGCCACCGGCGCGCACCTGGAGCTGGCCGAGGAGATGTTCACCCCGCTCGGCGCCACCATCCGGGTGCCCGAGTCCCAGCAGGACGCGGTCACCGCGCTCTCCGGCTCCGGTCCCGCGTACTTCTACCTGCTGGTCGAGGCCATGATCGACGCGGGCATCCTGCTCGGCCTGCCCCGGCAGGTGGCGCACGAGCTGATCGTGCAGACCGCGATCGGCTCGGCGGTGATGCTGCGCGACTCCGGGGAGCACCCGGTGAAGCTGCGCGAGGCGGTCACCTCACCGGCCGGCACCACCATCTCCGCCATCCGTGAGCTGGAGAACCACGGCGTCCGCGCGGCCATGCTGGCGGCGCTGGAGGCGGCCCGCGACCGGGCCCGCGAGCTGGCCGCCCAGGCCGACTGAGCCCCGCCGGCGGGCGGCCGGGGCACACCCGTTCCGGGGTGGTCCGAGCGCGGGCTCGTCCGGTCGAGGACGTCCCGGTGGCCCATACTTGCCGGGTGTTCACTCTCGCCCAGGCCCGGCACCTGGTGGCCACCCTGCGCCCCCGCGTCGACGAGCTGATCCGGCTCCGCGCCGACCTCGCCGAACTCCGCGCCGACCTGGCGGCCTCGGGGGTCTCGGCCCTCGGCGGCCGAGCCGAGATCAAGGGGCTGGAGGCCCGGCTGCACACCGTGCTGGAGGAGCTGAACTCGCACGACATCCAGGTCAAGGGCATCGCCCCGGTGCTGCTGGACTTCCCCGGCGAACGCGACGGCCGGCCGGTGCTGTGGTGCTGGTTGGAGGGGGACACCGACGTGCGCTGGTACCACCGCGCCGAGTGCGGCTTCGCCGGCCGCCGACCGGTCTGACGCACCGCCCGGACGCTCAGTCGGCCGCCGAGCGGGGGAGCGGGTCGGCCGACGGCTCGGCGACCGCGAAGACCACCACGTTGTCCCGGTAGTGGCCGGTGCGCCGGTCGAAGGCACCGCCGCAGGTGACCAGGCGCAGCTCCGGGCCGGGGGTGGGGCCGTACACGGTGGCGGTGGGGAAGGCGTCCTTGCGGGTGCGCAGCGATCCGGTGACCCGGAAGGCCAGCCGTTGCCCGCCGCGCCAGACCTCGATCCGGTCGCCCGCGCGCAGCTCACCGAGGCGGGCGAAGACGGCCGGTCCCCGGCGGGAGTCGAGGTGACCGGCGATCACCGCCGGCCCCGGGTCGCCGGGCGCGGGGCCACCGCCGTACCAGCCGGCCCGGTCGTGGTCGGCCGGCGGGACCAGTTGGCCGGCCGCGTCCAGCCCGAGCACCGCGAGGTCGGCGTCGACGCCGATCCGCGCGACGCGTACCCGGGTGGGGGGACCGTGCGGCGCGGGCAGCGGCGCGGCGGTCGTCGCGCAACCGTCGGCGCAGCCCGGCCGCCAGCTCGCCGGTGGCACCGGCGCGGCCTCGCCGGCCAGCCCGACGCCGGTGCCGGCGGCGAGGCAGACCGCCGCGCCGGCCGCGACCAGCGCGGCCAGCGGCGCCCGGCGGTCGCGGTGCCGCCGGATCGTGAAGCCGGGCCGGCTGGTCACCAGACCGGTCGCCGCCGGCGCCGCACCAGCAGCGCCGCCCCGACCACCACGGCCGCCGCGAGCAGGGCGCCGGCCACCATCGGGTACGCCCCGAGCCCGCGCCCGGCCAGCCCACCGGCTCCCGCCGGCACCCCGCCGGCCGGGGTGACCGCCCCGCCCCGGGCGTCCTCGCGCAGCTCGGTGGCGAGTCCACCGCGCCGGCCGTCCAGCACCAGCAGCGAGTAGACCCGGCCGCCGGTCAGGGTGACCTCGGCGTCCGTGGTCGGGCCGTTGTCCCCGCCCAGCCGCAGCCGCCAGCGTCCCGGCTCGACCTCGCGGTAGTCGGTGGTGGTGGCGAAGCGGACCGCGTCGGCGATGGCCGGCCCGTCGGTCGCCGCGACGTCGATCACCGGCGCCCGGACCGACGCCTGCACGACGCGGACCTTCGCCTGCCCGGGGGCCGGGGCGCTGAGGTCGTCGGCGAGCACCCGCAGGCCGAGGTCGGCGTGCCGGCCCACCCCGGCGACCGTGTACGCCGCATCGGCCTCGACGGCCACCTCGGTGGTGAGCACCGGTGGTTGGCTGGCCGGGGCGCCCGCCTCGCGCATCGCCACCGCGTACCGGCCGGCGGGCAGGGTCAGGTACTCGGAGACCACGCCATAGCCGACGGCGGGGAAGACCTGGGGCTCGGCCGCGCCCGGCGCGGAGAGGTAGACGTCCACGGCGGGGGTGTCGGGGGAGAGGTGCGCGAGGCGTACGTATCCGACGTCCTGCGGGGCGGCGGCCCGGGCGGGCGGGGCGGCGGCGGTCAGCGCGGCGCCGAGCAGCAGCGCCCCGGCGGCGGCGACCAGCCGGCGGGGCGCGGTACGGAGCTGGGGCATACGTCGCCTCCGAGGCGTGTCAGGGGGACCGGTCATAGAGTCTCGTTTGCGGGACTGCGGCGCAACTGTCAACGCGCGTGTCGTCGCCGTTCCCGACCAGCGGAATCACCTGCCACGCCCGGCCGCCGGGGGTGCGGTACCGTCCGGTCATGATCAAGGTGCGGCGGGCCGGACCCGGTGACGCGGCGGAGATCGTCCGGCTGCGTGGGGTGATGCTGGCGTCGATGCAGGGGGCGGAGCCGCCGCCCGGGCCGTGGCAGCCGGCCGCCCGGGAGGTGCTGCGCGAGCGGCTCGCCGACCCGGCGGACCTGATGGCCGTCTTCGTGGTGGACGCCCCCGACCGGCCCGGCGTGCTCGCCGCCTGCGCGACCGGCACCATCGAGCGTCGCCTGGGCGGGCCGGGCAACCCCAGTGGACTGACCGGGTACGTCTTCAACGTGGTCACCGACCCGGGGTACCGGCGGCGCGGCTACTCCCGGGCGTGCATGTCGGGCCTGCTCGACTGGTACCGGGATCGCGGCGTACTGAAGATCGACCTGCGGGCGTCGGTGCCCGGCGAGGCGCTCTACCGCTCGCTCGGCTTCCGGGACACCCCCGGCCCCACCCTGCGCCTGAGCCTGCCCGCGTCCTGAGGAGTCGCCGTGTTCGCCCTGCCGTTGACCGGTTCCGCCGGGGCGGTGGGCGAGCGGGGCATCCAGCGGGTGGAGTGGCGCACCAACGCCACCAACACGCGCAGCATCGCCGTGGCCCGGCGGCTCGGCATGCGCCGGGACGGCACGCTGCGGCAGCTCTACCCGGGTCCGGCTGGTCGGATCGACCTCGAGGTCTGGTCGGTGCTCGCCGACGAGTGGAGCTCGCCGGCCTGACGCCGGCCCGTCCGCTCGGCGTCCCGACCGGCCGGGTCTGCTCCGGCTGAGGCCCCGGGCCGCCGGAACGCCGCGACGGGGGCCGGCCCGCAGCGGTGGCGGTGCCGGACCGGCACCGCCACCGGATGGAGCGTCGCCGCTCAGCTGTCGGCGTAGCGGCGGGCGGCGGCCAGCGCGGCCCGGACCTGCTCCGCGTTCCTCGCGGCGGGCCGCTCCCAGTCGGCCGGGTCGGCGGAGTAGAGGGCGGCGTACGCGGCGGTGTCCCGCTGGAACCGCCAGCCCTCGGCCAGCGGCCCGACGTCGACGGTGTCGTACCCGAGCGAGTCGAGGAACGCCGTCACCGCGGCCTTGGCGCCGGCGTCGTCGCCGGCGATCGGCAGCGCGCTGCGGTCGGCGGCCCCGGCCGGGCGGGCCAGGGCGTGCAGGTGCGCGAAGTAGATGTTGTTGAAGGCCTTGACCACGCTGGACTTCGGCAGGTGCGCCTGGAGCAGCTCACTGGTGGTGGTCGACTCGTCGTCCAGCTCCGGGAAGTGCCCGTCCCGCTCCGGGTAGTAGTTATTGGTGTCGATGACCGTCTTGCCGGCCAACGGCGCGGCGGGCACCTCGCGGTAGGCCCGCAGCGGAATGGTGACCACGACCAGGTCCCCCGCCGCGGCGGCCTCGGCCGGCGTGCCCGCCCGGGCCCGCGGGCCCAGCTCCGCCACCAGGTCCTGCAGCGTCTCCGGTCCGCGCGAGTTGCTGAGCACCACGTCGTGACCGGCGGCCACCGCCAGCCGGGCCACGGTGCCACCGATGTTGCCGCTGCCGATCAGTCCCACAGTTGTCATGTCCGTTGCCAACTCCGGTGTGGACGTCGGCATTCCCCACCGCCGTGCTTGGTTATTCGGCCGGCGGCGCGCACGGATCGTCCCGTGGAGGAATCCTTCATCGTCGATCGCATCACTGGCAATGGTTTGTATCGCTAAGGATCTATCTTCACCTGCCGCGCAATCGGTGATCTTCCGACCCGCACCGATCAATTGATATCTATCTCACACCACCACTTCCCACCCCCAGGAGTGCGACGTGCGGAGATCCCGTTTCGTGACCCTCGCCCTGAGCCTCGCCGCGTCCCTCGGCGTCACGCTCGGCATCGCGGTGCCCGCCCAGGCATCCCCCAGCGACCAGTACGTCGCCCTCGGCGACTCGTACGCCTCCGGCGTCGGCGCCGGGAACTACACCGCCGAGAGCGGTTCCTGTCAGCGCAGCACCAGCGCGTACCCGGCGCTGTACAACACCAACATCAGGCCCGCCTCGTACCGCTCGGTGGCCTGCTCCGGGGCGACCACCACCAGCGTGACCAACACCCAGCTCTCCGCGCTCTCGGCGAGCACCACGCTGGTCAGCATCACGGTCGGCGGCAACGACGTCGGCTTCTCCAGCATCATGACCACCTGCGTGCTGCAGGGTGAGACGCAGTGCGTGGCCGCGGTGCAGGCCGCCGAGGACAAGGCCCGGGCGCAGCTGGCCGGCCTGCTGGCAGGCGTCTACAACGGCATCCGCAGCCGGGCCCCGTCCGCCCGGGTGGTGGTCGTCGGCTACCCGGTCTTCTACCAGCTCGGCACGTTCTGCGTCGGGCTCAGCGCCACCTCCCGCGCGAAGATCAACGAAGGCATCAACCTGGTCGACGACATCACCCGCAGCGCCGCGGCCGCCGCCGGCTTCACCTTCGCCGACGTCCGCTCGATCTTCGTCGGGCACCAGCTGTGCAGCTACGGGGAGAAGTGGCTGCACGCGTTGAACTACGCCAACATCGGCATCTCGTACCACCCGACGGCGGCCGGCCAGTCCGGCGGCTACTACCCGGTGTTCCGCTCGGCGGCCGGCTGACGCGCCACCGCCGCTCCCAGCGGCGCCGCGCCGCCCACTGACCGGTGGGCGGCACGGTCGCGCCTTCGTCCGGTGTGACGCCGCGCCCCGGCCCGCACTGGCCGGGCGGGCGGTGGTTCAGGCGGCGGCTCAGGCCGGCAGGACCTTCTCGATGCCGGCGCGCAGCTCGGCGGAGTCCGGGGTGACGGTCGGGGCGAACCGGGCCGCGACCGTGCCGTCCGGCGCGACGAGGAACTTCTCGAAGTTCCACCGCACGTCCCCGGTGTGCCCCTCGCCGTCGGGGGTGCCGACCAGTTCCGCGTAGAGCGGGTGCCGCGCCGGGCCGTTGACGTCGACCTTCTCGGTCAGCGGGAAGGTGACCCCGTAGTTGACCTGGCAGAAGTCCTCAATCTCGTCGGCCGTGCCCGGCTCCTGCCCGGCGAACTGGTTGCACGGCACCCCGAGCACCACCAGGCCCCGGTCGGCGTACGTGGTGTAGAGCTCCTGGAGGCCGGCGTACTGCGGGGTGAGGCCGCAGCGGGAGGCCACGTTCACCACCAGCAGCGCCCGGCCCCGGTACGCGGCCAGGTCGGCCGGGCCGCCGGCCAGGGCGTCGATCTCGATGTTGAAGACGGTCATGTCGCGAGGCTACGCGTCCCGGCCGACGCGCCACCGCGACCCACGGGGAAATCGATAAATGCACATCTTGACGAAGTGATGACAGCGTGAGTAGCGTCTCCCCATCTTCTGGAAAGTTTCCTAACTGTTGGAGGAGGTGCCACATGAACAGATCGCTCCGCCGCGCCCTCTGGGCCGGCGCCGTGGTCGCGCTGACCGTCGCTGCGGTGCCGGTGACCTCGGCGTTCGGCGCCGGTAGCGTGACCGCCACGTTCGCCAAGGCGCAGGACTGGGGGACCGGCCACGAGACCCGCGTGACCGTCGCCAACGGCTCCAGCGCCAGCGTCGACACCTGGCGCATCGAGTTCGACCTGCCGTCGGGCACCACCATCAGCAGCTTCTGGGACGCCGACGTCACCAGCAGCGGCAACCACTACGTCGCGGTCAAGAAGAGCTGGGCCGGCCCGCTCGGCCCCGGCGCCAGCTTCAGCTGGGGCTACAACGGCACCGGGGCGTTCAAGGCGCCGCTGAACTGCACCGTCAACGGCGCGCCGTGCGGCGGCGGCAGCACCCCGCCGCCGACCACCACCGCGCCGCCGACCACCACCCCGCCCACCACGACCCCGCCGACCACGCCGCCGCCCACCACGCCCCCGCCCACCACCCCGCCGCCGACCGGGGACAAGAAGGTCGTCGGGTACTTCGCCGAGTGGGGCGTCTACGGCCGCAACTACCACGTCAAGAACATCCACACCAGCGGGTCCGCGGCCAAGCTGACCCACATCCTGTACGCCTTCGGCAACACCACCGGAGGGCGCTGCACCATCGGTGACAGCTACGCCGACTACGACAAGGCGTACACCGCGGCCGACAGTGTGGACGGTGTCGCGGACACCTGGGACCAGCCGCTGCGCGGCAGCTTCAACCAGCTGCGCAAGCTCAAGAAGATGTACCCGCACCTGAAGGTGATCTGGTCCTTCGGCGGGTGGACCTGGTCGGGTGGCTTCACCCAGGCCGCGCAGAACCCCGCCGCCTTCGCCGACAGCTGCTACAACCTGGTCGAGGACCCGCGCTGGGCGGACGTCTTCGACGGCATCGACGTCGACTGGGAGTACCCGAACGCCTGCGGCCTGACCTGTGACTCCAGCGGCCCGAACGCCTTCAGGAACGTGGTCAGCGCGCTGCGGTCGAAGTTCGGCTCGTCGGCCCTGGTCACCGCCGCGATCACCGCGGACGGCAGCAACGGCGGCAAGATCGACGCCACCGACTACGCCGGGGCCTCGTCGTACCTCAACTGGATCATGCCGATGACCTACGACTACTTCGGCGCCTTCAACCCGCAGGGCCCCACCGCCCCGCACTCGCCGCTGACGTCGTACACCGGCATCCCGCAGCAGGGCTTCTGGTCCGACGCCGCGATCCAGAAGCTCAAGGCCAAGGGCATCCCGGCCAGCAAGCTGCTGCTCGGCATCGGCTTCTACGGCCGGGGCTGGACCGGGGTCACCCAGACCGCTCCGGGCGGCACCGCCACCGGCCCCGCCCCGGGCACCTACGAGCAGGGCATCGATGACTACAAGGTCCTCAAGAACACGTGCCCGGCCACCGGCACCATCGCCGGCACGGCGTACGCCAAGTGTGGCAGCAACTGGTGGAGCTACGACACCCCGTCCACCATCGGCGGCAAGATGACCTACGCGAAGAACCAGGGCCTCGGTGGCGCCTTCTTCTGGGAGCTCTCCGGTGACACCGGCAACGGCGAGCTGATCGGCGCCATCAAGGGCGGTCTCGGCTGAGCCGAGCGCCGACGCACCACCCACACGGCGGGGAGGGACACCCACGGTCCCTCCCCGCCCCCGTGCGCTCACCGTCGGGCGGCCCGCTCCCGGTGCTCGCCCGGCGACATGCCGTACCGGGCGCGGAAGGCCCGGCTGAAGTGGGCCCGGTCGCGGAACCCGCAGCGCGCGGCCACCTCGTGCACGGCCAGGCCGCCCAGCCGGGGATCGGCCAGGTCGCGCCGGCAGCGCTCCAGACGGCGAGCGCGGATCAGGCCGGCCACCGTGGTGCCGGTGCCCTCGAAGAGCCGGTGCAGCGACCGCAGCGACAGGTGGTGCGCCGCGGCCACCGCGGCCGGGGTCAGCTCCGGGTCGGCCAGGTGCCGCTGCACGAACGCCTCGATCCGGGTACGCAGCCCGGTGACCCGGACGTCCAGCGGCAGGGCGCGTTCGTCGTCGAGTCGGCCGGCCAGGGTGCCGGCGATCAGCGCCAGGGCGACCTGGTCGAGGTGGGCGGCGTCGGTCGGCGCGTACTGCTCGGGGTGGTCGGCGACCTGACGCAGGAAGCGGGCCAGCAGCAGCCCCATCCCGCTGCCGGCGGGCAGCTCGGCGGCGAGCAGCTCCTCGATCCGGTGCGCCGGGAGCGGCAGTGCTGCGTGGGGCACCAGCGCGGTCAGCGTGCGCAGCGGACCGGCGGCCGTCCCGTCGGCCCGGTGCGACGACCCGTGCGGGCGGACGGTGTCGACGAAGGCGAAGCTGGACGGGGCGAGCGGCGCCTGACGCCGCTGCTGCGACATCGCGCCGTGCCCGGACAGCGGCAGGGCCAGCTGGTACAGCTCCGGATCCGTGCTGCGGATCATCCGGCGCGTCCGGCGCAGCTCCAGCGACGGGTACCGCCACACCCCGAGCCGGACCACGCCCAGGTCGACCACCCGAGCCGAGGCGGTGAAGTCGGCGGCGTGGTCACTGCTGATCCGGGCCGGCGCCGACTCCCGGGCGACCAGGTCCTGCCAGAAGTCGAACCGCTCGGCCGGTGGCAGCCACCCGGTGTCGACCGACGCCACGGAAAGGATGGGTGGTCACCTCCTGCCACGGCGACGCGCCCGGGCGCGTCGACCACCGCAGACTAGCCAGCCTCCGTCGGGTGCGCGCGGCGACGGTGCCCCGGCCGGCCGCCGGGGGCCGTCGTCGGGTATCCGTCACCCCTTTTCGATCGTGCGGGTTGTCGGCTGGAGAGCGGCGGGGCCATGACGGCGTGCCATGCAGGTCGGTCGATGTGACAGACTCGCCGCTCGGCATCTCTCGATGTCCGCAGCGAGGGGAGGACCCATGCGCCCGAGGCACCGCGCCGCCGGCGTCGCCGCGCTGGCACTGCTGCCGCTGTCCCTGCTCGGCTGCGGGATCGGCGGCGACGACGACGCGGGCGACGGCCCCGCGGTCGGGCGTGCCCCCGCCGAGGAGGCGGCCACCAAGTCCCGCGAGCGGGTGCAGGCCTACCTCGACGCGATGGCCGCCAAGGACGTCGCGGCCGGCCGCAGCCAGCTCTGCGCGCCGATGCAGCAGGCCTTCGACGCGGCGGCCACCGGCCCGAACGGGGACTTCGCCGACCACTTCGAGGTGCCCAAGGCGGCCATCACCGACGTGCGCTCCGGCCCGCGCGGGCAGGAGGTCAGCGCCTCGGTGACCGTTTCGGTCGGCGCCCGGGACGTGCCCCGGTCGCTGCTGTTCACGGTCACCCGCAGCGGCGCCGACTGGTGCATCTCCGGCGAAGCGCCCGGCGGGCACACCCCGGAGCCGTCGGTCAACCCCTGACCCTCCCATCTGCCGGAACCGTCCCCCTCGACGGCCGGTCACCCCGACCGTCGCCGTACGCTTTCCCTCATGCGCCATGAGTGGCATCAGCTGAGCTACCCCGCCGTGAGCAGCCCCGGGCTGCAGACCAGCCGACCCACCGTCGACTCCGCCGAGGACGCGGCCCTCGGCCTGGACCGCTGGCGGGACCTGCCCCGGGAACAGACCCCGCCCTGGCCCGACCCGGCGCAGGTGGCCGAGGTCTGCAAGGTGCTCGACGTCGTACCCTCGGTGGTCGCGCCCTACGAGGTCGACCAGCTCCGGCAGCGCCTCGCGCTGGTCTGCGAGGGCAAGGCGTTCCTGCTCCAGGGCGGCGACTGCGCCGAGACCTTCGCCGACAACACCGAGAGCCACCTGCTGGCCAACGCCCGCACCCTGCTCCAGATGGCGATCGTGCTGACCTACGGCGCCTCGCTGCCGGTGGTCAAGGTCGCCCGGGTCGCCGGCCAGTACACCAAGCCCCGATCCCTGCCGACCGACGCCCGTGGGCTGCCCGCGTACCGCGGGGACATGATCAACGCGCTGGAGGCCACGCCGGAGGCGCGGATCGCCGACCCGCAGCGCATGATCCGGGCGTACGCGAACTCGGCCGCCGCGATGAACATGCTCCGCGCGTACCTGGCCGGCGGGCTGGCCGACCTGCACGCCGTGCACGACTGGAACAAGGGCTTCGTCAAGAACTCGCCGGCCGGCGAGCGCTACGAGGCGATCGCCCGGGAGATCGACCGGGCGCTGGCCTTCATCCGCGCCTGCGGGATGACCGAGGACGAGGCGCTGCGTACCGTCACCCTCTACTGCTCCCACGAGGCCCTGGCCCTGGAGTACGACCGGGCGCTCACCCGGGTCTCCGACCGCCGGGCGTACGGGCTGTCCGGGCACTTCCTCTGGATCGGCGAGCGGACCCGGCAGCTCGACGGGGCGCACATCGACTTCATCTCCCGGATCGCCAATCCGATCGGCGTCAAGCTCGGCCCGACCACCACGCCGGACGAGGCCATCGAGCTCTGCGAGAAGCTCAACCCGGACAACGTCCCCGGCCGGCTCACCCTGATCAGCCGGATGGGCAACCACAAGGTCCGCGACGCGCTGCCGCCGATCGTGGCCAAGGTGACCGCCGCCGGCGCCAAGGTCGTCTGGCAGTGCGACCCGATGCACGGCAACACCCACGAGTCGTCCAACGGCTACAAGACCCGACACTTCGACCGGATCGTCGACGAGGTGCTCGGCTACTTCGAGGTGCACCGCGGCCTGGAGACCCACCCGGGCGGCCTGCACGTGGAGCTGACCGGCGAGGACGTCACCGAGTGCCTCGGCGGCGCCCAGGGCATCGAGGACCTCGACCTGCCCGATCGGTACGAAACCGCCTGCGACCCGCGACTGAACACCCAGCAGTCGCTGGAGCTGGCCTTCCTGGTGGCGGAGATGCTGCGTGGCTGAGTTCATCGACCTGCGGTCCGACACGGTGACCCGGCCCACCGCCGGGATGCGGGAGGCGATGGCCACCGCCGAGGTCGGCGACGACGTCTACGGCGAGGACCCGACAGTCGCCGCGCTGGAGGCCGAGGTCGCCGCGCTCTTCGGGCACGAGGCGGCGCTGTTCGCCCCGACCGGCTCGATGGCCAACCAGATCGCCCTCCAGCTCGTCGTGCCCCCCGGTGACGAGCTGCTCTGCGACGCCGACGCGCACGTCGTCACGTACGAGATCGGCGCCGCCGCCGCGTACGGCGGGATCTCCTCGCGGACCTGGCCGGCGGTCGGCGCGGACATCGACCCGGACGTGGTCGCCGGCATGGTGCGGCCCGACGGGTACTTCGCGGTGCCCACCCGGGCGATCGCCGTCGAGCAGACCCACAACCGGGGCGGCGGCGGGGTGATCCCGCTGACCACCCTGCGCGAGCTGCGCCGGGTCGCCGACGACCACGGGCTGGCGCTGCACTGCGACGGGGCCCGGATCTGGCACGCGCACGTCGCCGACGGGGTGCCGCTGGCCGAGTACGGCACGCTCTTCGACACGCTGTCGGTCTGCCTGTCCAAGGGCCTCGGCGCCCCGGTCGGCTCGCTGGTGCTGGGCAGCGCCGAGAAGATCGACCGGGCCCGGTTCATCCGCAAGCGGATGGGCGGCGGCATGCGGCAGGTCGGCGTCCTCGCCGCCGCCGGCCGGTACGCGCTGGCCCACCACGTCACCCGGCTCGCCGAGGACCACGCCAAGGCCGCCCGGCTGGCCGAGGCGGTCGCCCCGTTCGGGGTGCTCACCGCGCCGGTCCGGACCAACCTGGTCCCGCTGGACCTGACCAAGCACCCGCTGGACGCGAAGGCCCTGGCCACCGCCGCCCGTGCCGAGGGCCTGCTGGTCTCGGTGCTCGGCCCGCGCACCGCTCGCCTGGTCACCCACATGGACGTCGACGACGCCGGGATCGACCGCGCGGTGGAGATCCTCACCCGCCTGCTGCGCGCCTGACCCACCTCCGCACCCGAGCCCCGCGCCGACCCGGCCCGGGGCTCGGCCGCGTTCGCCCGCCCGAGCGGGGCCGCGGGGCCGCGGGGGTGGGTCAGGGGTGGAGGCGTTTGAGGGTGGCGATGTCGGCGGCGTGGCCCTCGTGCTTCTCGGTGGGGGTCTCCACCACCACGGGGACGCCGGCGGTGGCCGGGTGGGCCATCAGTTCGGCGAACGCGGGCTCGCCGATGCTGCCCTTGCCGATGTTCTCGTGCCGGTCCCGGGTGGAACCGCACAGGTCCTTGGAGTCGTTGGCGTGCACCAGCCGCAGCCGGTCCGCCCCGACGGTCGCCACCAGGGTGTCCAGGGTCGCCGTCATGCCGCCCTCGGCGGCCAGGTCGTGCCCGGCGGCCCAGGCGTGGCAGGTGTCGAAGCAGACCCCGAGCCCGGGGTGCCGGTCCACCGCGTCCAGGTAGGGGCCCAGCTGCTCGACCCGCGAGGCCAGCGAGCGGCCCCCGCCCGCGCTCGGCTCGACCAGCAGCATCGGCCCGCCCGCGGCCGCCGCCTCGTCCAGCAACGGCAGCAGCGTCTCGCGGACCTGCCGCATGGCGGCCTCGGCGTGCCCCGCGTCGACCGCGCTGCCCGCGTGGAACACCACGCCCCGGGCGCCGATCGCCCGGCCCCGGCGCAGCGCGTGCGCCAGGGTCTCCGCCGACCGCTGGACCGTCGCCGGCGTCGGGGAGCCGAGGTTCACCAGCAGTGAGGCGTGGATGAAGACCGGGACGTCCCGCTCGGCGCAGCCGTCCCGGAACAGCGCGTCCTGGGCCGGGTCGCCGGCCGGCAGCGCCCAGCCGCGCGAGTTGGAGACGTAGACCTGCACCACCTCGGAGCCGGCCGCGTCGACGTACGGCAGGGCCGCCCGGGCCAGTCCGCCCGAGGTGGGGGTGTGCGAGCCGACGGGTCGCATGGTCACAGGCACCCGATGGTGACCGGCGTGGCCGGCGGCACCGGGGAGTTCTCGGGCGGGTTCTGGAACCGGACGATTCCGTTCGGGTTGAACTGCACGGTCACCGGGAAGCCCTGGCTCTCCAGCTGCTGCTTGGCCTGCGGGCACGGCAGGTCGACCACCCGGGGCATGATCACCTGGGCCGGACCCTTGCTGACCTCGAGCCGGACCTGGGCGCCCTTCTCGACTCCGGCGCCGTTGGCCGGGCTCTGCCCGAGGATCTCGTCCTTCGGCTTGTCCGAGTCCTTGTACGTCTCCACCGGCACCAAGCCGAGCTGGGCCAGCGCCGCCCGCGCCTCGTTGACGTTCTTGCCGAGCAGGTTCGGCACCGAGATCGGCGCCCGGCCCTTGCTCAGGATGAGGGTGATCTTCGTGCCCGGCTTCACCTCGGCGCCGACCTTCGGGTTGGTCTCCAGCACCACCCCGGCCGGCAGATTGTCGTCGTAGCGGGGGGTGCCCTTGGCCACCAGCAGCTTCGCGCTGGTCAGATCCACCTCGGCGAGCTCGAACTCCTTGCCCACCACGTCCGGCACCGGGAACCGCTCCGGGCCCAGCGACAGGGTGAGCGTGATGGTGCCACCCTTGAGGATCTTGGCGGCCGAGACCGGATCCTGCGCCACGACGCTGTCCCGGGGGGTCTTCTCGTCGTAGCGGGGCTCGGCGTAGACCAGGGTGAAACCGGCCCGGTCCGCCTGCGCCTGCGCCTCGGCCTTGCTCAGGCTCACCAGTTCCGGGGCGACCGTGTAGCGCCCCACCCCGACCCACCAGCCGCCCAGCGCGGCGAGCAGGCCGAGCGCCACCACCGCGGCGGCGACCGAGAGCCGGCCGCGTGGGCTGCCCATCAGGCGGGTGCGCAGCGCCGCGAACCGGGCCCCGAGGTCCGACTCCGGGGCGGCCCGACGGCGGTGCGGCCGCTGCTGGCCCCCCTCGGGCAGCCGTGCCCAGGCGGGCCGCTGGACCGGGTGGACCGCCGCCACGACCATGGTCGGCTGCGCCACCGCCGAGGTCTCGTCGCCCACCGGGCGCAGCACGGCGGTGTGCGTGTTCGGGTTGCCCAGGTCGTCCCGGGCCACCTGCACCTCGGCCAGCAGGGCGCCGGCGTCGGTCGGGCGGGCGCCGGGGTCGCGCCGGGTGGCCCGCGCCACCAGGTCGTCGAGTGCCTTGGGCAGCGCGGGTACCAGGGTCGACGGGGCCGGTACGTCCCGGTCGACGTGCTGCCAGGCGACGTCCACCGGCCGGTCCCCGTCGTACGGGACCCGCCCGGTGAGCATCTCGAACAGCACGATGCCGGCCGAGTAGACGTCGGTGCGCGGATCGGCGTGCCCGTCGGTGACCAGCTCCGGCGCCACGTACGCGACGGTCGCCATGAGCTGGTTGCCGTTCTCCTCCTCGGCGCTGGCCTCGACCGCGCGGGCCAGGCCGAAGTCGGCGACCTTCACCACGCTGTCGACGAGGTTCGCCACGCCGCCGGTGGGCGCCTCGGCGACCAGCACGTTCTCCGGCTTCACGTCCCGGTGGACCAGCCCGGCCCGGTGCGCGGCGGCGATCGCGGCGAGCATCTGCTCCATGATCGCCAGCGCCTCGTCCGGGTTGAGGCGGCGCCGTTCGGCCAGCACGTCGCGCAGGGTGCGGCCCCGGACGTACTCCATCACCAGGTACGGCAGCCCGCCGTGGGTGCCCTGGTCGTAGACCGCCACCACGTTCGGGTGGGTCAACCGGGCGATCGTCTTCGCCTCGTCGGTGAACCGCGCCATGAACCCGGCCGTCCGGCCGCGGGCCTCCGGCGCCTGGGTCGGGTGAATGATCTTGACCGCCACGGTGCGCTCCAGGCGCTCGTCGGTGGCGGTGTACACGGTCGCCATCCCGCCGCGCGCGACGCGCCCGCGAATGCGGTAACGCCCGTCGAGCAGCGAGCCCAGCAACGTGTCGGCGACCTGTGTGTCCATCGGCAGGCAGTCTATGTGTCCGGAGGGTGAAGGTTGAACAGGATGCTACAGCCGGGACACGATCCGGTCCGTCCCGCCGTGCTGTCGCAGGCCACCCGGGGTGCCGTTGCGCCCGGGTCGGGGCGACGTGGCAGGGTGGTCGGGTGACCGATTCCGTACCCGCCGACCAGGCTTCCGGCGCCGCTCTCGCCGGCCCGTCCGACCCGGCCGCCTGGCTGACCCTGCCCGAGGTGGCCGAGCGCCTCGAGCTGTCGATCAGCAAGGTCCACCAGATGATCCGTGACCGGGAGTTGATCGCCGTCCGCCGCGACGGCGTCCGCCGGATTCCCGTCGACCTGGTGGCGAACAAGACGGCGCTCAAGCACCTGCCCGGCGTGCTGAACCTGCTGGCCGACGCCGGCTACGACGACGAGGCCGCCCTGCGCTGGCTCTACGAGCCCGACGACACCCTCTCCGGCGGCACCGCCGCGGCCACCCTCGGCGGCGACCACGCCCGCGAGGTCAAACGCCGCGCCCAGGCCCTCGGCTTCTGACCCTCCCCGGGTCCCAACGCCCCGTTGATCATGAAGTTGTTGCCGCCGGCACCGGTGTGTCGGGGCGACAACTTCATGATCAACTCTGGCAAGGGGAGGGGGCAGGGGGTCAGTCGGCGCGGCGGGTGGCGGCGATGGCGAGGTCGACCAGGGCCTGGCGGGCCTCGGTGTCGAGGTCGACCGTGGTCAGCGCGGCCAGCGCGGCGTCGGTGAGGGTGACGATCCGCTGCTCGGTACGGGCCAGCGCGCCGCTGGCGCTGATCAGCTCCCGCAGCCGCGTCACTCCGGCCTCGTCCAGCCCAGGATCGCCCAACTGGCCGAGCAGCAGCTCCCGACCGGCGTCGTCGGTCGCCTCCACGGCCGCCGCCACCAGGTAGGTGCGCTTGCCCTCGCGCAGGTCGTCGCCGGCCGGCTTACCCGTCTGCGCCGGGTCACCGAAGACCCCCAGCACGTCGTCGCGGAGCTGGAACGCCTCGCCCAGCGGCAGCCCGTACGCCGAGTACGCCGCCCGTACGTCCGCCGACGCCTCGGCCAGCGCGGCGCCGAGCAGCAGCGGCCGCTCGACCGTGTACTTGGCCGACTTGTACCGGGCGACCTTGCCGGCCCGCTCCAGCGAGGTGTCCCCGGTGACCTGGGTCAGCACGTCCAGGTACTGCCCGACGGTGACCTCGGTGCGCATCTCGTCGAAGACCGGCCGGGCCCGGGCCACCGTCCGCGGATCCAGGCCGGCGGAGTGCAGCAGTTCGTCCGACCAGACCAGGCAGAGGTCGCCGAGGAGGATCGCCGCCGCGTCGCCGAACCCGTCCGGGTCGCCGCCCCAGCCGGCCGCCCGGTGCCGGGCGGCGAACCGCCGGTGCACCGCCGGCTCGCCGCGACGGGTGTCGGAGCGGTCCATCAGGTCGTCGTGGATCAGGGCGCTGGCCTGCACGAACTCCAACGCCGCCAGCGCGGTCACCACGTGGTCGGAGTCGACCCCGCCAGCGCCCCGGTACCCCCAGTAGCCGAACGCCGGGCGCAGCCGCTTGCCGCCGCCCAGCACGAACGCCTCGATCGCCTCGGCGACGGGCACCAGCGCGTCGTCGACGCCGGTCATCCAGGTGCGCTGGTTGGCCAGGAACTCGGCCAGGGCCTTGTCGACGCGCTGACGCAGACCGGCGCGGTCGACGGGGGAGACGGGAGCAGCGTGGGTCACGTACCGACGCTAGCCGGTCGGGGTTGGCCGCGTCCCCCCACCGGGCCGGCGCGTCGCGCCCGCCACGCCCGCCGTGCCGCCCCGCCGCCCGGGCGCGGGCGGTCGGGAGGGGGCGGTGACCGGGCCGCGGGGCAGGAAGCCGCGGGCGTCGGCGAGCAGCGCGGCGTAGCGGCGTACCGCCGGCTCGGTGCGGTGCGCGGCCAGCCGCCGCTCCAGCTCGACCAGCGGGGTCGCGGCCCGCGCCGACCCGGCGCGGACCGCGTCCAGCAGCGCGGCCCCGGCCACCGCGCAGGCCTGCTCCACCTCGCCGAGCTGGAGCAGGCCGCGGGCCAGCCAGCCGCCGTAGACCGCCGTCCGGCGGGGCCGGCCACCGCGCCGGGCGGCGCGCAGCAGCGGCAGGGCCGGCCGGGGTCGGCCGAGCGCGACCAGGGCGCGGCCCGTCATCGCCGCCAGCTCGGTGTCGTCGAGCCAGTAGAGCCAGGCCGGCTCGGCACCCGGCTCGACCGCGCCGGCCGTCCGCCGCGCCGCGTCCAGGGCCTGCCGGGCGGCCCGGGCCCGCCCGCCCAGCGCGGCCGCCAGCGCCACCCGGTGCAGCAGCAGCGCCCGCAGCCCCGGACCGGCCGACCGCCGGGCCCCCGCGTACGCGGTGCGGGCCAGCAACAGCGCGCCCTCCGGGTCGCCGGCCCCGGCCAGCAGATGGCTGGCCGACCCGAGCACGTGCCCGGCGAGCGCCGGGTCACCGGCCGCCGCGGCGGCCCGCAGGCCGAGCCGGTAGGCGTCGAGCCCGGCGGTGGGGTCGCCGGCGTCGGCGTGCAGCCACCCGGCGAGCTGGGCCGTCTCGGCCAGCACCGGCAGCAGCCGCCGCCGCTCGGCCGGACCCGCCCCGGCCAGCGCCCGGGCCGCCCGCCGCAGCCGGTACGCCGCGGCCAGCGCCAGGTCGGCGCCGCCGGTGAGGTCGTCGAGCCGGCGCAGCTCGGCCAGCTCGCCGGGGCCGGCCGGCCCGCCCGGGTCGGACCGGCCGGGTGCGCCCGCCGGGGCGGACCGGTGCGCCGCCGGCGCGACCAGCAGCGGAGCGTACGGGTCGGCCACCCAGCGTTGGGCCAGCGCGAGCAGGGCCGACCGGGACCGGGACCCGCCCGCGCCCACCGGGCCGTGGTGCCGGCTGCGCCCGGCGGCCTCGACCAGCAGCCCGGCCGGCGCGTCGAGCACGAGGGCGAGCCGGCGCAGCCAGCGGTCGCCCGGCACCCGGGCCTGGCGCTCCCAGCGGGAGATCTCGTGCCGGGTCACGGTGGCCGCGCCGGAGGCGGCGCAGAGCTCGGCGGCGAGCCGCTGCTGACTCCAGCCGCGGGCCAGCCGCAGCTGGGCGATCAGCGGCCCGAGCAGGCGCGGGTCGGGCGGGGTCATCGGTCCTCCGGTCGGGCGTCGGCGCGGCGACGCCGGCCGCCCCGCGGGACGGGACGGCGCGCCGTCGGTCGGTGCTGACCCCCGCGCGTGCCCCCGGGCGCCGGCCCCGACCGGCGCCACCCGCGCTGGCCCCTGTCTACCCCGGGGGTACGACGTCGCGTCGGACCCGCCGTGCGTCGCCGTACCGAGCGGCCCGCCGGCATTCGGAGACCGTCGTCGATACCGCGATGGGAAGATCGTGGGTCGGCGGGCCGCCGCCCGCTAGAGTCGGGTCGTGGCGCTCGGTCTTCCCTCCGTCCTCCCCAATCCCCAGCCGGCGATCGGGGAGCTGATCCGTGAGCGCCAGCCGACCTTCTCCTTCGAGTTCTTCCCGCCCAAGACGCCCGAGGGCGAGCGGCTGCTCTGGCAGGCCATCCGGGAGCTGGAATCATTGCGTCCCTCGTTCGTGTCCATCACCTACGGCGCGGGCGGGTCGACCCGGGACACCACGGTGGCGGTGACCGAGCGGATCGCCACCGAGACCACCCTGCTGCCGATGGCCCACCTGACCGCGGTCAACCACTCGGTCGCCGAGCTGCGCAACGTCATCGGCCGGCTGGCCGGCGTCGGGGTGCGCAACGTGCTCGCCGTGCGCGGCGACCCGCCCGGCGACCCGGGCGGCGAATGGGTCCGCCACCCCGAGGGCGTGCTCTACGCCGAGGAACTGGTCCGGCTGGTCCGCGACGCCGGGGACTTCAGCGTCGGCGTGGCCGCCTTCCCGTACAAGCACCCGCGCTCGACGGACGTGGCCAGCGACACCGCCCACTTCGTCCGCAAGTGCCGGGCCGGCGCCGAGTTCGCGATCACCCAGATGTTCTTCGACGCCGACGACTACCTGCGGCTGCGGGACCGGGTCGCCGCCGCCGGCTGCGACACCCCGATCCTGGCCGGCGTGATGCCGGTGACCCAGATCGGCACCATCGAGCGGTCCGTGCAGCTGTCCGGGGCGCCGTTCCCGCCCGCCCTCGCCGAGCGCTTCGAGCGGGTGGCCGACGACCCGGAGGCGGTGCGTCGGCTCGGCATCGAGCAGGCCAGCGAGATGTGCGCCAGGCTGCTGGACGAGGGGGTGCCGGGGATCCACTTCATCACCCTCAACCGGTCCACCGCCACCCGGGAGGTCTGGCGCAGTCTCCAGGCCGGCGCCCGGGTGTGAACGCGGGCACCCCGCCACCTGAACCACGCCACGACGGTTGACCGATGGTGGGCACACAGCTGAAGTGGGACGACTACGCCACCGCCTGGGCACGGTTGCACGGCGGTTTCGACCCGCGTGCCGCCGCGCCGGTGGTCCGGGCCTGGCTGCGCTTCGCCTACCACGTGGGATACATCCTGGGCCGGCTCCGGATCACCCCGACCGCGGTGACCGTCGCCGGTGTGCTGCTCTGCCTCTGCGTGCCGCTGTTCTCCGTACGGTCGGTCAACGGGCCGATCGTGGGCGCGCTGTTCGTGCTGCTCGCCTCGGTGGCGGACAGCGTCGACGGGGCGGTGGCGGTGGCCACCAACCGGACCACCCGCCTCGGCTACGTCTACGACTCGCTCGCCGACCGGCTCGGTGAGGTCGCCTGGCTGGCCGCGTTCTGGCTGGTCGGCGCGCCGGGCGCGCTGGTGGTCGCCGGCGGCGCGCTGTCCTGGCTGCACGAGTACGTGCGGGCCCGCGCGGTCGCCGCCGGGATGCGCGACATCGGCGCGGTGACCGTGGGGGAGCGCCCGACCCGGGTCTGCGTGGCCCTGGTGGGGCTGCTGCTGGCCGGCCTGACCGGCCTGATCGACCCGGATCTGGCCGCCGGCACCATCGCCATGGCCACCGCGGTCTGGGTGCTGCTGGCCGGGTTCGGCCTGGGGCAGCTGCTGTCGACCGTGCGCCGCGCCCTGGTCGACGCCGGCTGACGGCGGCTACCAGGCCGGGCCGATCTCCTCGGCGACGATCTGCGCGGAGAGGGCCACCATCGGCAGGCCGCCGCCGGGGTGGCTGGAGCCGCCGACCAGCCAGAGCCCGTGGGCCGGGCCCCGGTTGGCCGGGCGCAGCAGCCCGCCCGCGGTGCCGTAGATCGTGCCGCCCGGCGCGCCGGTCGCCGCGTCCAGGTCGGCCGGGGTACGCACCTCCCGGAACACCAGCCGGTCCCGGACGTCGACGCCCCGCTCGGCGAGCACGTCGAGGATCCGGTCGGCGTACGCCTCGGCCAGCCCCGGCCGGCGCCAGTCCACCGCCCCCGCGGCGGTGCCGTGGCGGGCGGCGTTGACCAGCACGAACCACGACTCGTGCCCGTCCGGGCGGACCATCGGGTCGTCGGCGACGGTGACGAAGACGGTCGGGTCGACCGCCGGTCGCGCCCGTACGCCCCGCCCCGGGTCGCCGAAGACCGCGTCGAACTCGGCGTCGTGGTCGCGCGGGAAGAACACGTTGTGGTGGGCCAGCCCGGAGTCGCCGCGTACCCCGAGCAGCAGCACGAAGCCGGCCAGGCTGCGGTCGGTCAGCCCGGCCAGCCGGCGCGGGCTGGGCAGCAGGTCCCGGTAGAGGGTGAGCGCGTCGGTGTTGGCCACCACCACGTCGGCGGGGACGGGCGCGGCGGCCCTGGCGAGGCGTACCCCGTGCACCCGGCCGCCCGCGGCGTCGATCCGGGTGACCGTGGCGCCGGTCTGCACGACCACGCCGAGATCCAGGCAGCGCGACAGCAGCGCGTCGGCCAGGGTGCCCAGCCCGCCGCGCAGGTACCAGCCGCCGAAGGTCAGCTCGGCGTAGGGGACGGCGACCAGCGCGGCCGGGGCGCGGCGCGGGTCGGCGCCGGTGTAGGTGGCGTACCGGTCGAGCAGCATCCGCAGCCGCGGGTCGGACAGCTGCGACCGGCCCAGCCCGCGCAGGCTGCGGCCGGGACCGATGGCGGCCAGGTCGCCCAGCCGCCAGGCCAGCGCGGCGAGGTCGCGCGGCGAGCCGACGGCCCGGCGCAGGATGTCCCGGTGCGAGGCTTCCCAGACCCGGGCGGCCCGGCGCCACAGCCGTTGCCAGTCGGCGGCCGCCCGGTCGCCGAGGGCCGCGCCGATCCGGGCGGCGAACTCGGCCGGGTCGGCGCAGGAGTCCAGCACCGGCCCGCCGCCGGGGAAGACGTGCCGCACGATCGGGTCCAGCGGCACCAGGTCGAGGTACTCGTCGAGCTTGGCCCCGGTGGCCCCGAACAGATCGTGGAAGACCTGGGGCAGGGTGAACAGGCTGGGGCCGGTGTCGAAGTGGAACGAGCCGGCCGGGGTGTGGTGCGCGTACCGGCCGAGCTTGCCGCCGACGGTGTCGGCGCTTTCGAAGACGGTGACCTCGTGCCCGGTGACGGCCAACCGGGCGGCGGCGGCCAGGCCGCCCACCCCGGCGCCGACGACCACGATCCGCGCCATGCCGCGTCCTCCTAGCTGACCGGGCGGCCCCGCCAGGACAGACGTCGCCGCTTCCGCAGATGGTACGACCGCAAAGTCAGCCAACCGAGGACCACGACCGACACGGGGTGTGCCAGCGCGTCGGGCCAGGCCCGTCCACCGGTGGCCCGGGCGCTGAGCACCCGCCCGGCGACCCCGAGCAGGTAGCCGCCGGTGGCGAGCGCGGCCGACAACGGCGCGCCGGCAACCAGAGCCGCGACGGCGACCAGCGGGGGAGCGGTGTAGAGCAGGAGCAGCAGAGCCACCACGACCGCCGCCGCGGCCGGGTGACCGAAGGAGGCCCAGAGCGACTTGGTGTAGCCGTCGCGCAACTGCGGCCAGTCCTCGTACATCCGGCAGGCGGCCAACCGGGAGCCGTCGGCGAGGGCGATCCGCCCGCCGGAGCGCTTGACCGCCCGGGCCAGCTCGATGTCCTCCAGCACCTTGTCGGCCACCGCGGCGTGCCCGCCGGCCCGGTCGTAGCCGGCCCGGTCCATCACCAGGAACTGCCCGCCGACGGCGGCCAGCGACGGCCGCGGCGAGCGTTCCATCGCGCGCAGCGGCAGGAAGGTCAGCCACAACCACTGCAACAGCGGCTGCACCAGCCGGTCGGCCGCCGTCCGCACCACGATCCGGGGGTACGGCGACAGCAGCGTCGCCCCGGCGGCGCGCAGCTCGGTGACCGCCGCCGCGACGGCGTACGGGGTGAGCACCACGTCGGCGTCGACGAACACCAGCGCGGTGGCGGTCGGATCGGCCCGGCCGGCGAGCTGGTGGCAGGCGTGCGGCTTGCCCAGCCAGCCCGGTGGCGGGGTGACCCCGGTGAGCAGGGTGACCCGGGGATCGTCGCCGGCCACGGCGCGGACCACGTCGGCGGTCCCGTCGGTGGACCCGTCGTCCAGCACCACGATCCGCAGCCGCGGCACCCCCCGCTGGGCGAGCAGCGACCGCAGGCAGGGCGTGAGCCGGGCCGCCTCGTCGCGCAGCGGCAGCAGCACCGCCACCGGCTCGGTGACCTCGACCGGCCCGCCGGCGGGGCGGCGCAGCCAGCGGCCCGCGTTGACCCCGGTGTGCGCGGTCAACGCGGCGAGCGCGAGGACCAGGGCGAGGACCGCCGCGCTCATGCGGTGGCGTCGACGCCGGGACGCGCCGGTCGGCGGGGTGCCCGCCGGTCGTCGCCGTGCCGGCCGGCGCGGACCAGCGTCACCGCCAGCGGCACCGCCGCCACCGCCATGCCGGCCGCGCCCCAGGCCGCCGAGGCGGGCAGGTCGAGGAAGACCGCGTGGGCCAGCACGCTGGAGAAGTACGTCCACAGGTAGAGCGCGAACATCGGGTCGTCCCGGGAGTCGGTGACCGCGACGGACGGCCCGGCCAGCGGGCGCAGCGCGCTCATCAGCAGCACCGCGAAGAGCAGCCAGCCCAGGTAGTTGCTGACCGGGATGCCGGGCAGCCCGGGCAGGGCCGGGTCGGCGTCGCGCCACACCCAATAGCCCTCGGCCACCATCTGCGGGTCGAGGAAGAGGTCCCAGGCGGCCAGCCCGACGGCGGCCAGCGCGATCCGCCCGGGCCCGGACGAGGTCAGCCGGACGGCGGCCAGCCAGGCGGGCCACGCCATCCAGGTCCAGGCCAGCGGGATGATCAGCGGGACCCCGGCCAGCTTCGGACCGAGTTCGCCGGAGTAGTCGTAGCTGCCGAACGGAAAGCCGGTGGCGACCCCCAGGGCCTCGATTGCGAAGCCGCCGCCGGTGGCCACCGCGACCAGCGCCCCCGCCGTACGCGGGCCGCGGCGCAGCAGGGCGTGGCCGACCGCGAGCAGGTAGCCCAGCAGCACGGTGGCCACGGTCAGCCGGGCCCGGGTCGTGCCGGTGGTGAGCGGGTAGCAGATCTGGGCGAGGACGAGGACAGTCAGCAACGCCCAGGGGGCTCGCCGTCGGATCACGGCGCGGCCGGGCCGGACCGCACTGTGGCGGCCGGGTCGGCCACGGCCAGCGGCAGGTCCCGGCCGAGCACGCCGAAGGGCCGCTCGTCGCCGGGGAATTGGAAGTGCCGCAACACGTCGACGAAGCCGAACCGCCGGTACAGCCGCCAGGCGCGCGAGGTCTGCTCGTCGGCTTCAGGGGTGGACAGCAGGGTGGTGGCGCCCTCGGCGAGCGTGAGCAGGGCGGTCAACTGTCGGGTGCCCAGGCCGTGCCCCTGCGCCGGTGGCCGGACGTGCAGCTCCACCACCTCGAAGCAGTCGGTCAGCCAGCGCCGGCGGGCCTCCGGGTCCAGTGCCCGGTGCACCTGGTCGTGCCACCACTGCCCGGGCGCGCCCAGGTAGCCGTACCCGAAGCCGGCCAGCCGGCCGTCGGTGGTGAGGCTGGCGACGGCGCGGAAGCCGGGGCGGCGCACGTGGGTGGCGATGTAGCCGCGGCGGGCCTCCAGCAGGTCGGTGCGGTAGTTCATCGCCTCCCCGTAGACGGCGACCACGTCGTCCAGCCGCCGGACGAGATCGTCCGGCGTCCACCGCACCAACCTCATGCGTGTCCCTTCACCGTTGCCGCGTCGCCGTCGGCGACCCACCCCAGCACCGTCCGGTCGCCGACCACGTCGCGCACCTCGAACCGCGCGAAGAGCTCCTCCGCGTACCACCCCTCGGTGGGGGTGCGGCTGATCGCGGCGCGGTGCTCCGGGTGACGGTACGCGAACGCCACGAGGTCTGCGGGATCACGCCACACGCTGACCGTGCCCTGCCAGCCCAGCGGGGCCTCGCCGACGCCGAACCGGGCGAGCAGCCCGGGCGCGGCGTGCAGCGCGGCGGCCACCGGGGGGATCGCCGTCCAGAAGGTGGCCGCCCGGCGGGGCCGCAGCCGGGCCCGGGTGAGCGCCAGCACCGGTCCGCCGACCCGGCCGCCGGGCGGGTCGCCGAACGGGCGCCGGCCGGACCACTCGCCCCGGCTGCTCACCGGGCGCAGGTCGACCCGGACGGCGGCCCGGGCGATCCGGGCCCAGGCCCGGCCGACCGGGGAGGCGTCGAAGCCGTCGGCGGCGTCGGGGGAGTCCCAGACGATCAGCCCCGCCCACCGGGTCAGGTCGGCGTCGCCGGGCCCGAAGCCGGTGCCGGTCCCGGTGCCGAGCAGCTTGCCGAACCGTACGCCGGGGGTGGCGCGCAGCCGGCGCGGGTCGAGCGCCATCCGGGTGAGCGCCCGGGGCAGCGCGGCCCGGGAGATCCGCCACACGTGCAGGGTGACCAGCTCGGGAACCGTGTCGCCGGCAGTCGCCCCACCGGGCTCGCTCACGCCACCTCGGTCGGGGTGCCGGCGGTGATCCGCAGCAGGTCCGCGTACGTGCTGGGGAAGACCGCCTGGGGCACCCCGCCGGCCGCCCAGATCTCGGCGTACTCCTGCAGAGCGGTGTCGACCAGGGTGCGCAGCGGGCGCGGGTGGCCCACCGGGGCGACCCCGCCGATCACCTGGCCGGTGTGTTCCCGGACGAACTCCGGGGTGGCCCGGCGCAGCCGGGTGACCCCCAGCCGGGCGGCCAGCTCGGCGGTGTCCACCCGGTGCGCGCCGGAGGTCAGCACCAGCAGGGGCTCGCCGTCGGCCTCGAAGACCAGCGAGTTGGCGATGGCGCCGGCGTCGACGCCGAGCGCCGCGGCGGCCGCGGCCGCGGTGTGGACCGCCTCGGGCAGCAGACGGACCAGGCTGGGCGCGCCCGCGCTGTCACGCGCGCCCGCGCCGTCCAGGGCCGCCTGCACCGCCTGCACGTTCGGGTGTGGCTGCATGCCCCCATTCTTCCCGGTACGCCCCGGCCCGGTGGAGCCGGTTGGGTCCGGTCGGCGTGGCGGGTGCCGTGCGCGGCGGGCGGCATCCGGTGGAGCCGGCCGGTCCGGCCGGTCCGGCCGATGTGGTGGGTGTCGGGGCGGCGGGCGACGACGACCCGGTCACCGTCACGCGGCGTCACCCGGGCTTCCGGCAGGCCGCACCCCCCGTTCGTCCTTTGCTCTGCTGCCCCGGACGCGACAGGCACGCGGTGTCACTGTTGCGTCGGCGGCAGCAGAGCAAAGGGGGCGCGAGAGCTGGTGCCGCCCCTGGCGGTCTTCGGGCGCCCGCCCTGGTCAACGACGAGACGGGCCGGCGGGACGCCGGGCGGGCCGGAGCCACACCGGACGAAGCCGTCACGCACGGTCATGACGGCAGAGTCGAGGTGGGTCGTCACCCACCGTTAGCCCCTATCGCCCCGGCCAGCCGATCGCGCGTGCCGGCCCCGCCCCGGCCAGCCGGCGGTGGTGGTGGTGCCACCCTGCCGGCGGCGTCGACCACCAGCGCCTCGTGCCCGTCCAGGGTGGCCAGCCGGTCCCGCGCGTCCGCGCCCCGGACGAGCGCGGCGGTGGCGTACCCGCCGGACGCCACACGTTGCGTTTTCGTCGGAGGGAGGGTGTACTGTCAGAGCAGTTAGAACGAGTGTTCGATTGAGTCGTACGCCCGTTCCAACACCCGGGAGCGGTGTTTCGCGGCTCCGGCTTCCGGGAGAGGTGCGGTTTCGCGGACCGCACCGGGTTCCGGGCAGTCGCGAGCCCGGTCCCGTCAAGGCAGGATCGTCGTCCGCCGCCCACGACCCCCGGGCGGCGGACGACGAACCCGCCGGTTCGCCGGCCGGGTGTGGTGTGGGGAAGCGTCCACACCCGGCCGGCCCCCATCCGGTGCGTCTTCCTCCGCACCACCCGCTCCGGGCGCCCGCCGACGGATCCTTCCGCCGCGCGCCGCGCCCGCCCCGGTCACGCGGAGGAGACAGTCATGCCGACCAACCCGGCCCAGGCACCGACGGTGCCCGCGCACGTGCTGCCGCACCGCACCCCGGCCCAGCTCCTCGCGGTGGCTCGGATCGGGCTCAGCGAGGCCGCCCAGACCCGCCCCGACGGGCTGCGCTACGCCGCCGCCCACCTCGCCGCGCTGCGCGCGGCCGCGGCCCTGCTCGCCGCCCGCGCCCGCCCCGCCCCCGCCCGCCGCCACCGGATCACCAGCGTCTGGGTCCTGCTCTCCACGGTCGCCCCCGAGCTCGACGAGTGGTCCGCCTACTTCGCCGCTGGCGCCGGCAAGCGGGCCGCCGCCGAGGCGGGGATACCCCGCGTGGTGAGCGCCCGGGAGGCCGACGACCTGCTCCGGGCCGCCGAGCAGTTCGTCTCGGTGGTGGAGACCGCGCTCGGCCTGGCTCACCAACCGACCCTCGACGGCCTCGCCGCCTGACCCGGCACCCGCCCGGGTTCCCCCGCCGGGCACATCCGGCGTCCCATCCGACAGCGACACCTGATCCAGCAGAAACACGACGGGGGGTTGGTCCCATGGCGGGCCGCATGGTGGTCGGTTCCGCCGCACTGGCCGATCTGGTGCGCCCGGCGAGCGCGCCGGATCCGGCCGGCGGCCACCGGGTGCTCCCGGTGGCGCCCGAGCTGACCGGCCTGCTCCCCAACCGCGGGCTGCGCCGGGGCAGCACGATCGCGGTCTCCGCCGGCCAACCCCGACGCAGCGGCGGCACCTCCCTGGTCCTGGCGCTGCTCGCCGAGGCGTCCCGGGCCGGCTCCTGGTGCGCGGTGGTCGGGGTGCCGACCTTCGGGGCCGGCGCGGCCGCCGAGATCGGGATCGCGCTGGACCGGCTCGCCCTGGTGCCCGACCCCGGCCCGGAGTGGCCCACCGTCGTGGCGGCGCTGATCGACGGGGTCGACGTGGTGGTGACCGCCGTGCCGCAGACTGTCTCGGCCTCGGTCGCCAACCGGCTCGCCGCCCGGGCCCGGCAGCGCGGCAGCGTGCTCGTCCCGTACGGCCGGTGGGACGGCGCGGACGTCACTCTCCAGGTGGTCCGCGGGGTCTGGGAGGGGCTGGGGTCGGGCCGGGGCCGGCTGCGCCGCCGTGAGGTGACCGTGTCGGCGCGCGGGCGCGGGGCGGCCGCCCGGCCCAAGGAGATCAAGGTCTGGCTGCCCGGTGACGGGCTCACCCGCGTCATCCCCCGGCCGGCGGTCGCGGACGGCGTCGGCCGCCCCCGGCGTGGCGCGCTCACCGTGGTCGGGTCCGCGTGACCGGCACGCCGGTGCGCACCCTGCTGCTCTGGTGTCCGGACTGGCCGGTCATCGCCGCCGAGATCGTCGACGGGGTGCCCGCCACCGGCCCGGTCGCCGTGCTGCACGCCAACCGGGTGGTGGCCTGCTCCGAGCAGGCCCGCGCCGAGGGGGTGCGGCGGGGCCTGCGCCGGCGGGAGGCGCAGGGGCGCTGCCCGCAGCTGACCGTCGTCGACCACGACCCGGGGCGGGACGCCCGCGCCTTCGAACCGGTGGTCGCCGCCGTCGAGGAGGTCGTCGCCGGCGTCGAGGTGGTACGCCCCGGCGCCTGCGCGGTGGCCGCCCGGGGTCCCAGCCGCTACCTCGGCGGTGAGGAGGCGGCCGCCGAACGGATCGTCGAGCAGGTGGCCCAGGCCTGCGCGGTGGAGAGTCAGGTCGGCATCGCCGACGGGGTCTTCGCCGCCGGGCTGGCCGCGCGCGCCGGCCGGGTCGTACCGCCGGGCGGGACGCCGGAGTTCCTGACCGGGTTGCCGGTCGAGGCGCTCGGTCGTCCCGCGCTGGCCGACCTGCTGCGCCGGCTCGGCGTGCGTACCCTCGGCGACTTCGCGGCGCTGCCCGCCGGCGACGTGCTGGCCCGGTTCGGCCTCGACGGGGCGCTGGCCCACCGGCTCGCCGCCGGGCGGGACGACCGCCCGCTGGCCGTCCGGCAGCCCCCGGTCGACCTGGCGGTGACCGCCGACCACGACGAGCCGCTCGACCGGGTCGACGCGGCCGCCTTCGCCGCCCGCGCGCTCGCCGAGCGGCTGCACGACCGGCTCGCCGCGCACGGGCTGGCCTGCACCCGGCTCGGCATCGAGGCGGTCACCGCGCACGGCCAGGAGCTGCACCGGGTCTGGCGGCACGACGGCCTGCTCAGCGCCGCGGCCATCGCCGACCGGGTCCGTTGGCAGCTCGACGGCTGGCTTTCCGGCAGCACCGGCCGGGCCGGCGCCCGCCCGGCCCGGCCGACCGCCGGGATCGTCCGGCTGCGGCTGGTCCCCGACGGGGTGCTGGCCCAGGCGGGGCTGCAACCCGGCCTGTGGGGGGAGACCGGCGAGGAGCGGGAGCGGGCGTATCGGGCGTTGAGCCGGGTGCAGGGCATCCTCGGCCCGGAGTCGGTGGTCACCGCCGTGCTCGGCGGCGGTCGTTCCCCGGCCGACCAGACCCACCTGGTCCCCTGGGGCGACGAACGGCTCCCCGCCCGCCCCGGCCCACCCCCGCTGCCCGGCGAGCCGGCCCTGGGCGCCCACCGGGCCGACGGTGGGGGTCGGGCCACGGGCACCGGCCGGGTCGCCGGTGGCGCTGGCGGCGGCGCTGCCGGTGGCGCTGGCGGCGGCGCTGCCGGTGGCGCTGGCGGCGGCGGTCCGGCCGGCGGGGGGAGCGCCGTCCCGCCGTGGCCGGGCCGGCTGCCGCCGCCCGCACCGGCCGTGGTGCTGCCCACCCCGCTCGCCGCGACCGTGCACGACGCCGCCGGCGAGCCGGTCGTGGTCAGCGCGCGCCTGGCGGTGAGCGCCGCGCCGGCCCGGCTGGCCGTCGGCACGGCCCGACCGGTCGAGATCGTCGGCTGGGCCGGCCCGTGGCCCGTGGACGAGCGCTGGTGGGCGCCGGCCGAGGCCCGGCGCCGGGCCCGGTTCCAGGTCTGCCTGGCCGACGGCGCTGCCCTGCTGCTGGCGGTGGAGGCCGGCCAGTGGCTGGTGGAGGCGATCTATGACTGAGCCGGTCCCGTCCGGTCCGGGGCGGTTCCCTTGCGGAGCTGGCGCGCCCGACCGGTCGGTCCGCTCCGGGTCGGGGGCGGCTGCCCCGGTGGAGCCGGCCGTCGGGACCCGGTCGCCCGCGGGGGCGGCCCGATGAGCTTCCACAACCCCAAGCTGCCCTGGTCAGAGCTGGAACGGGTGCTCTCCGGGCGGCCCGGCGGCGGGTCGGGCGGCGGCGGGTCGGGCGGCGGCGGGCGGCCGCGGGGTGGGCGGTCGCGCGAGGAGCGGCACCTGCACGTGGTCGACCCGCTCGCGGTCGACGCCGACGGCGGCGACGCCCCGGCCTGGAGCCGCAAGCGCCAGCAGTACGAGGCGCCCGAGCTGCCCCACCCGGACGGCACGGTGCCCTACGCCGAGCTGCACGCGCACACCAACTTCAGCTTCCTCGACGGCGCCAGCCATCCCGAGGAGTTGGCCGAGGAGGCCGCCCGGCTGGGGCTCACCGCGCTCGCCGTCACCGACCACGACGGCTTCTACGGCGTGGTCCGCTTCGCCGAGGCGGCCCGCGCGCTGCACCTGCCGACGATCTTCGGCGCCGAACTCTCCCTCGGGCTGCCGGGCCCGCAGAACGGCGAGCCCGACCCGCACGGCGCCCACCTGCTGGTGCTCGCCCACGGCCACGAGGGGTACGCCCGGCTGGCCACCACCATCGCCCGCGCCCAGCTGCGCGGCGGGGAGAAGGGCCGCCCGGTCTACGGCGAGCTGGAGGAGGTCGCCGCCGAGCTGCGCGACCACGTGCTGGTGCTGACCGGCTGCCGCAAGGGGCACGTGCCGGGCGCGCTGCTCACCGAGGGCGTCGACGCGGCGGCCCGCGAGCTGGACCGGCTCACCGCCCTCTTCGGCGCCGAGACGGTGGCGGTGGAGCTGACCGACCACGGCCACCCGGTCGACGCCGACCGCAACGACGCCCTGGCCGAGCTGGCCGCCGCCGCCGGGCTGCCCACGGTGGCCACCAACAACGTGCACTACGCGACCCCGGCCCGGCGCCGGCTCGCCACCACCCTGGCCGCCGTCCGGGCCCGGCGCAGCCTGGACGAGATCGACGGCTGGCTGCCCGCCGCCGCCACCGCCCACCTGCGCAGCGGCGCGGAGATGGCGGCGCGGTTCGCCGCGTACCCGGGCTCGGTGGCCCGGGCCGCGGAGTTCGGCGCCGAACTCGCCTTCGACCTCCAGCTCGTCGCGCCGCAGCTGCCGGCGTACCCGGTGCCGCCGGGGCACACCGAGATGAGCTGGCTGCGCCACCTGACGATGCAGGGCGCCCGGGAACGCTACGGCCCGCCCGAGGCGCACCCGGAGGCGTACGCACAGCTGGAGCACGAGCTGAAGATGATCGAGGAGCTGGGCTTCCCCGGCTACTTCCTGGTGGTCTACGACATCGTCACGTTCTGCCGTGAGCAGGACATCTACTGCCAGGGTCGGGGCTCGGCGGCGAACTCGGCGGTCTGCTACGCGCTGCGGATCACCAACGTGGACGCGGTCCGGCACCGGCTGCTCTTCGAGCGCTTCCTCGCCCCGGAACGCGACGGCCCGCCCGACATCGACGTGGACATCGAGTCCGACCGCCGGGAGGAGGTGATCCAGCACGTCTACACCCGGTACGGCCGGGAGCACACCGCGCAGGTCGCCAACGTCATCTCGTACCGGCCCCGCTCGGCGGTGCGGGACGTGGCCAAGGCGTTCGGCTTCTCACCCGGCCAGCAGGACGCCTGGAGCAAGCAGATCGACCGGTGGGGCTCGGTGGCGTCGGTCGACGTCGAGGACATCCCCGAGCAGGTGGTCGCGTACGCCAACGAGCTGCAGACGTTCCCCCGGCACCTGGGCATCCACTCCGGCGGCATGGTGATCTGCGACCGGCCGGTGATCGAGGTGTGCCCGGTGGAGTGGGGCCGGATGCCCGGCCGCAGCGTGCTCCAGTGGGACAAGGACGACTGCGCCGCCGTCGGCCTGGTCAAGTTCGACCTGCTCGGCCTGGGCATGCTCTCCGCGCTGCACTACGGCTACGACATGATCGGGATGACCCTCGACCTGGGCGACATGACGCTGGACGACCCCGAGGTCTACGACATGCTCTGCCGGGCCGACTCGGTCGGGGTGTTCCAGGTGGAGAGCCGCGCCCAGATGGCCACCCTGCCCCGGCTCAAGCCCCGCGAGTTCTACGACCTGGTGGTCGAGGTGGCGCTGATCCGGCCCGGCCCGATCCAGGGCGGCTCGGTGCACCCGTACATCCGGCGCAAGAACGGCCAGGAGCCGGTGACCTTCCCGCACCCGCTGATGCGCAACGCGCTGGAGAAGACCCTCGGCGTGCCGCTGTTCCAGGAGCAGCTCATGCAGCTCGCGATCGACCTGGCCGGCTTCGACGCGGCCGGGGCCGACCAGCTGCGCCGGGCGATGGGGTCCAAGCGCTCGGTGGAGCGGATGGCGCAGATCGCCGACCGGCTCTACGCCGGGATGGCCGAGCGGGGCATCACCGGCGAGCTGGCCGACGACGTCTACCGCAAGCTCACCGCCTTCGCCAGCTACGGCTTCCCGGAGAGCCACGCGATGAGCTTCGCCTACCTGGTCTACGCCAGCTCCTGGCTCAAGCGCTACCACCCGGGGCCGTTCCTGGCCGCGCTGCTCAACGCCCAGCCGATGGGCTTCTACTCGCCGCAGACCCTGGTCGACGACGCTCGTCGGCACGGCGTGGAGGTACGCCGGCCGGACATCAACGCCAGCGGGGCCAAGGCGGTGCTGGAGTCGACGCCGGAGACCCGGTGGGGGAGCCAGCCGGGGGAGCCGCCGCACGCCTGGGGGCTGGGCGGGCCGGCCGTCCGGCTCGGGCTCGGCAGCGTGCGTACCCTCGGCGAGGACGTGGCCGAGCGGATCGAGGCGGAGCGGGCGGCGCACGGGCCGTACCGGGACATGCCGGAGCTGTCCCGGCGGGTCGGGCTCACCGCCGCGCAGCTGGAGGCGCTGGCCACCGCGGACGCCTTCGCGTGCTTCGGGCTGACCCGGCGGCAGGCGCTCTGGGCCGCCGGCGCGGCGGCCCAGGACCGGCCGGGCCGGCTGCCCGGCACGGTGACCGGGACGGCCGCGCCCACCCTGCCCGGGATGGAGGCGGTGGACCGGCTGGTCGCCGACGTCTGGGCGACCGGGCTGTCCCCGGAGAGCCACCCGGCCCGGTTCATCCGCGACCGGCTCGACGCCCTCGGCGCGGTGCCGATCGCCCGGCTCGGCCGGGTGGAGCCGGGCCGGCGGATCCGGGTCGGCGGGATCGTCACCCACCGGCAGCGGCCCGCGACCGCCGGCGGGGTCACCTTCCTCAACCTGGAGGACGAGACGGGGATGCTCAATGTCACTTGCTCCCCGGGGCTGTGGCAGCGCTACCGTCGAATTGCCCGCACCAGCGCGGCGTTGGTGGTGCGAGGCCGGTTGCAGCGGCACGAGGGAGTCACCAGCCTCACTGCGGACCGGCTGGACGCCATCGAGCCACCGGTCAGCCCGGCGTCCCGGGATTTCCGCTGATTCCAGTGATCCACATTACGGTTTCCTCGGACGCCAGGCGGGAGACTGCCGGCACGTGCGGGCAGAGTGGCCCGCTCGCGGCAAGGGGGAAGACGCGATGACGTCGAACAGCATGCACACCGGCGGCGTGGCGAACGCCCGGCGCACCCGGCTCGCGGCCGGATGGGCGCCGGCGCAGGACGTGGAGACGCGCGAGTACCAGGTCCACGACGGCCCGGTGGCCAACGCGAACCGGTCCCGCGCGGAGGAGGACCCCGCCGCCGGCGGCGAGTCCTGACCAGCGCGGTACCGCCTGCGGGGGGTCCGGTGGCGCGGGTGACTAGGCTCGACCGGGTGGAGCAGACCACCCGAGGCCGGTTCACCGGGCCGCCGCTGACCCCCCGTACCGCTGTCATCTGGTCGGTCCTCGCCGATGAGCTGGACCGACGTGCCGGCGCCGAGCTGACCGTGCTCGACGTCGGCGGTGGGACCGGCGGCTTCGCCGTCCCGCTCGCCCAGGCCGGGCACCGGGTCACCGTGGTCGACGCCAGCCCCGACGCGCTCGCCGCGCTGACCCGCCGGGCCGCCGAGGCCGGGGTCGCCGCCCGGGTACGCGCCGTGCAGGGCGACGGCGACGCCCTGGCCGGGCTGGTCGAACCGGCCAGCGCCGACCTGGTGCTCTGCCACTCCGTGCTGGAGGTGGTCGACGACCCGACGCCGGTGGTCACCGCGCTGGCCGCCCCGCTGCGACCCGGGGGCGCGGCCAGCGTGCTGGTCGCCGGCCGGGCCGCCGCCGTGCTGGCCCGGGCGATGACCGGCCACCTGGACGTCGCCGCCGCGCTCGCCGCCGCCCCGGACGGCTCCGCCGGGCCGCGCGACACCCTGCGCCGGCGCTTCGACGCCGACGGCGCCGCCGCGCTGCTGCGCGCCGCCGGGCTCACCGTCGAGGAGATCCACGGGGTACGCGTCCTCGCCGACCTGCTCCCCGCCGCCGTGGCCGACGGCCAGCCGGGCAGCCTGGTCGAGCTGGAACGGGCCCTCGCCGCCCGGTCGCCGTACCGGGACCTCGCCGCCCAGCTGCACCTGTTCGCCCGCCGGCCGGCATGACGGCATGACCTCCGCCGCACCGGCCGATCCGCTGGACGTCGTGGCGCCCCGCTACGGCGGTGGCAGCCTCGCCGACGTGGTGCCCAGCGCGCTGGCGGTGCTCGGCGTGCCCGGCGCGGTCGACCTGCTCGGGCTCACCCCCCGGCTGGCCGGGGTGCGGCGGATCGCCGTGCTCCTGGTCGACGGGCTCGGCTGGTACCAGATCCCGACGGCCGCGCCGTACGCGCCGACCCTGGCCGGGCTCGCCGCCACCGTCGGTCGGCCGCTGACCTCGGGTTTTCCCTCCACCACCCCGACCAGCCTGGTGAGCTTCGGCGCGGGCGTCGCGCCCGGGCCGCACGGGGTGCTCGGCTTCACCGTCCGGGTGCCCGGCACCGACCGGGTGCTCAACCACATCGAGTGGGCCGGTGACCCGGAGCCGCTGACCTGGCAGCCGGTCCGTACCCAGTGGGAGCGGGCCCGGGCGGCCGGCGTCGCGGTGACCGTGGTCAGCCGCCCCGAGTTCGCCGGCAGCGGGTTGACCCTGGCCGCCAACCGGGGCGGCGACTACCGGGGCGCCACCGGGGTGGACGCCCTGGCGGCGACGATGCTCGCCGCGCTCGCCGCCGGCCCCGGGCCGACCCTGGTCTCCGGCTACCACCCCGACCTGGACCGGCACGGTCACCTCACCGGCGTCGACTCCGCGCCCTGGCGGATCGCCGCCGCCGAGGTGGACGCGCTGCTCGCCCGGCTCGTCGACGGGCTGCCGCCGGACGCCGCGCTGCTGGTCACCGCCGACCACGGGCAGCTCGACGTGCCCGCCGCGCACCGCTTCGACCTGGACACCGACTCCCGGCTGCGGGCCGGGGTGCGGGTCGTCGCCGGAGAGCCGCGGGTGCGCTACCTGCACGTCGAGCCGGGCGCCGTCGGCGACGTGGTGGCCGCCTGGTCGGCGGTGCTCGGCCCGGCCGCCCGGGTGGAGACCCGGGCGGAGGCGGTGGCCGCCGGGCGGTTCGGCCCGGTGCCGGAGGAGCACCTGCGACGCGTCGGCGACGTCGTGGTGACCTGCCACGGCACGTACGCCGTGCTGGCCAGCCGCTCCGAGCCGCCGGCGGTGTCCCGGTTGGTGGCGTACCACGGGGCGGACACGGCGGCGGAGCTGACCATCCCGCTGCTGGTGGTGCGGGGCTGACCGGTCGGGCTGTCGTACCGGCGGGCTAACCTGCGGGAATGGGTCGGAGCCAGTCGTTGCCGCGTGGCGGTGACCCGCGCTTCGGGCCGGACGCCGACGACTCCGGCAGCCCCATCCTGCACGTCGACATGGACGCCTTCTTCGCCTCGGTGGAGGTGCGTCGCCGCCCCGAGCTGCGCGGCCGGCCCGTGGTGGTCGGTGGCGTCGGGCCGCGCGGCGTGGTCAGCTCCGCCAGCTACGAGGCCCGGCGGTACGGCGTCCGCAGCGCCATGCCCACCATGCGCGCCCGGGCGCTCTGCCCGCACGCGGTCTACCTCCCGCCCGACTTCGCGCAGTACACGGCCGCCTCCCGCGCGGTCATGCAGATCTTCCGGGACGTCACCCCGCTGGTCGAGCCGCTCTCCCTGGACGAGGCGTTCCTCGACGTGGCCGGCGCCCGGCGACTGTTCGGGCCGCCGGCCGAGATCGCCCGCCGGATCCGCGAACGGGTGGCGGCCGAGCAGCAGCTGACCTGTTCGGTCGGGGTGGCCCCGACCAAGTTCGTGGCCAAGCTCGGCTCCACCCGGGCCAAGCCGGACGGCCTGCTCGTGGTGCCGGCCGACCGGGTGCTGGAGTTCCTGCACCCGCTGCCGGTCGGCGCGCTCTGGGGGGTGGGGGAGCGCTCCGCCGAGACGCTGCGCCGGCTGGGCCTGAACACCATCGGCGACCTGGCCGAGGCGCCGTACGGCATGCTCCGCAAGGCGGTCGGCGAGGCGTCCGCCAGCCACCTGCACGAGTTGGCCTCGGGGCGCGACCCGCGCACGGTCAGCCCCGAGCACGTGGAGAAGTCGATCGGCGCCGAGACGACCTTCGACGCCGACGTCGCCGACCCGGTGGAGATCCGCCGCACCCTGCTCGCCCTCAGCGACAAGGTCGGCGCCCGGCTGCGCCGGGCCGGGCAGGTCGGCCGGACGGTCTCGCTCAAGGTACGGCTGGCCGACTTCCGCACGGTCAACCGGTCCCGCACCCTCGACGTGTCCACCGACACCGCCCGGGAGATCTTCGACACCGCCTGGGCGCTCTACACCGTTCTCGACCCCGCCGAGCGCGTCCGACTGGTCGGCGTCCGGGTGGAGGGGCTGGCCGGGGTGACGGAGACGCCACAGCAGCTGACCCTCGGCGCGCCCGAGCGCGGCTGGCGGGAGGCGGAAGCTGCCGCCGACGCCGCGGCTGCCCGTTTCGGGCGGTCCGTCATAGGTCCGGCCAGTCTGCTCGGCAAGCGTGATACCCGTCGAGGCGAAAATCCGACCCGGCCGTAGGTCGTCCCGCTTTCCGACGCGCGAGCCCCCTCGTAGACTTGACGGCAAGCAGCCGGTTGGCTGCCACGGTCTGTCGGCCCGAGCGGGCCGACCAACGTGACCGGGGAGGAGTGCCGTGCCGCTCTCGGAGCACGAGCAGCGGCTGTTCGAGCAGATCGAGCGGTCGCTTGCCGAGGACCCCAAATTCGCCTCGGCCGTGCGCGCCAGCGACCCGCGTTTCCACGCGCGGCGTCGCCTGCTCGTCGCTGCCGGCGTGGTCGTCGTCGGCCTGGCCCTGTTGGTCTACGGCGCGGTGATCAAGACTCCGCCGCTGGCAGTGGCGGGCTTCGTCGTCATGCTGGCCGCGCTGGGCTACGCGGTGCAGTCGCATCGCCGGTCGCAGTCACCCGACCTGCACGTGGTGGGTGGCACGACGAGTCGCCGTCGTCCGCGCGGGCGCGCGGGTGGTCGACGGCCGTCGCTGCTGGACCGCATGGAGGACCGGTGGCGGCAGCGTCCGGAGGGACATCGCTGAACGCTCACCGCCCCTGAGGCGGGTGGGCGTCGCCACGACGGTGGGTGCCGGACGGGTCCGGCCACCTCCGTCGTTTCCGCACGTCCGACCCCGCTCCGAGCCCCGGCCCCGGCCTCGATCAGGTTGCCGGAGCCAAGCCACCGTCGTCGGTCGTGACCGACTCGGTGTCGGCGCCGTGGCGGGGTCCGAAGGCCCGGAATGCCGCCCATGTCGACGACATGGCGCGGCGCCGCAGACGCAATGTCCAGCGCCCGAGGTTGGCGGCGCGGCATCACCCGGGCACGCCGAGCTGTCCTCACGCACTTTCAGAGAAGGCGTGGCTATTCGGCGAAGAATAGCCACGCCTTCTCTGAAAGTGCTCGGGGCCGGGGCGGCCCCGAGCACGTGGCCGGGTGCGGGCCGGGTCAGGCCCGGCGGGTGGCGCGGTCGGCGAGCAGCCGGCGCGGGTTCCAGCGCAGCAACCGTGAGCGGGTCCGCCCGCCGCTGGCCACCAGCCGGGAGGACGAGTCCGCCACCGCCAGCCGCCAGCGCAGCAGCACCGACGGCGGCAGCACGGTCGCCAGGAACCGGGTGCGCCGGTCCGACCGGGCGGCGAGGGCGCCCCGGACCGCCGTCAACGCCGGGTGCAACGGCTCGCCGGTGAGCGGGTCGCGGGCGTAACGGGCCCGCTCCTCCGCCCGGCCGAGCAGCCGTACCGCCGCCGCGGACGCGGTGTCGTCGGCGACGGCCTCGCGGGCCAGCCGCTCGGCGGTGGCCCTGGGCGTCTCGGTGCGGTCTACGCGTACCCGGTAGTCGACCAGCGTGTCCAGCAGCTCGTCCCAGGCCGCGTGCGCGTCGGCGCGGGCCCGGTCGTGGTCCGCGCCCAGCACGACCATGCCGGGCGCGTCGGCGGCCGCCCCGCCCGCCCCGTCCGGGCCGCCGGCGCCGGCGACGGCGGCGACCGCCCGGACCGGCCGGCCGTGGCGGCGACGCCGCAGCGCCATCCGCCGCAGGGCCGGCAGGCAGAGCAGGGCGATCAGCGCCAGCACGGCACCCGCCGTCCACCAGGGCCAGCTCGGCGCGCGCCGGGTCGGGGCGCCGCCGGCCGCGTCGAAGCCGGCGTCGGTGTCCCGGTCGGCGGCGTCCTCCCGGTCCGGCCCGGCCGTGGCGGCCGGGTCCTCCGGGGAGGCGCCCGGCGCGCTGGTCTCCGACGGCTCCGGGTCCGGGGCGTCGCTGTCCGGGGCCCAGGCCGAGCGGTTCGCGCCCTGCACCGCGTACGCCGGGGTCGCGTCGAACGGGACCCAGCCCAGCTGGTCGAAGTAGACCTCCGTCCAGGCGTGCAGGTTGCGGTTGGTGAGCACGTACGCGTCTTCGCCGGCGCTGGTGCCGTTGGTGAAGCCGAACGCCACCCGGGCCGGGATGCCGGCGGAGCGCACCAGCCAGGCCATCGCCGCCGCGTACTGCTGGCAGTAGCCGACCTTGCTGGTGAGGAAGTCGACGATCTCCTCGCCGCTGGTGCCACCCTTGGTGCTCAGCGAGTAGCTGAAGCCGTTCTCCCGGGAGAAGTAGTCGTAGATCGCCCGGACCTTGTCGTAGTCGTTCCGCTTCCCCTCGACCAGCCGGGACACCAGCAGGTCGACCTGCTGCACCGCCGGCCGCCGGGTCTGCTGGACGGCGATCGGGTGCTCGGCGGGCAGAGAGCGGGCCCGGCGCAGCGCCGACGGGGTGAACGTCGAGCGGACGTACTCGAACGAGTAGCGCTTGCCCCGGGAGTTGTCCTGGTTGGAGAAGAGCACCCCGAGGTTCGAGTCGTAGAGCCAGTTGCGGCTGAGCCCGTCGACGTTGACCGGGTCGGCGTACACCGGCACGAACGGCATCTCCAGGTTGCGGGTGACCTCGACCGTGGCCCGGTACCGCTGCTGCTCGGCGCCCTGGCGGGCCGGTGGGGCGGGCAGGTCCCGGTCCACCCGCCGGCCGTTGGGCGGGCGCACCCGGAAGCCGTCCGGCCGCAGCTCGTCGGCGACGCCGAAGCGCAGGTAGAACGGGCTCGCCTCGGTGGTGGTCACCTTGACCATCTCGGCCACCTCGCTCTGGTTGAGCTGGCCGCTGAGCGCGGCGAACAGGTCGATCCGGCCGGGGCTGCCGCCCTGGCCGGGCCGCCCGTTGCCGGTGCCGTTGCCGGTCGAGTTGACCTGGTCGAGCAGCCCACCGGTCATCCCGGGCACGGCCAGCGGGAGCACCACGGCCAGCGCCACGCCCACCACCGCCAGCCGGCGGCCGGCCGCGGCCAACGGGGACGACTCCCAGACGTCGACGTCACGTCCCTCGCCGGTGAACCGGCGGCCGAACCGGCGTACCCGGTCGACGTTGTCGGTGACCAGCAGCCACAGGTAGCCGGAGGCGCCGACCACGAACGGCAGCGCGGGCACGCTGTCCACGTAGACCGCCACCGGCACCGAGTAGATGGCCAGCATCGGCAGGCCGGCCAGCGCCGGACGGCGCAGCCCCACCGCGAGCACGTCCACCATGATCGCCACCGAGCCCACCCCGAGCACGGTGATGAACAGCAGCGGGGTGGTGTCCGGCACCTCGACGCCGTACGAGCGCATGTCCTGCAACGAGCCCTGCAACAGCTCGCCGAAGTGGGCCAGGGTGGCCGGCGTGGGCAGGAACGCGACCAGCTCGGTGCCGCCCGGGAAGAGCCAGGTCAGGGCGAGCAGCAGGCCGGCCAGCATGCCCAGCACCTGGCCCCACAGGGGAGCCCGGACCAGTCGGGTCAGCGCGGCCACCCCGGCGACCACGGCCACCGCGATGGCGGCTTCGATCAGCCAGGTCCAGCGCTGGAAGATCGAAGACAGCGGCGCCGCGGCGAGCAGAGTCGCCGCGGCGGCCACGAAGCCGAGGTTCCGGGACGCGATCACGACGTCACCCTTTCCGTCATCGGACGCCGCCGGCGACCGTCTCGGCGAGCGCCGCGCGCAACGCGAAGCCCTGCGAGCCCCGGGCGGCCTGCGGCCAGAGCGCCGGCAGCCGGCCGCCGTGGTCCACCCCGATCACCCGCCAGCCGCCCTGGAGCAGGGCGAGCGCGGCCGCGCCGTGTGCCCGTTCCGACTCGGCGCGGGCCTTCTCCGGCAGGTTGAGCCAGGTGGAGCTGTCCAACAGGAAGGCGACGCAGGTCGCCCCGTTGCCGCGCAGCCCGGCCAGCAGCTCGGCCTCGGCGGTGCTCACCGCACCGAGCAGGGCGATGATCAGGCCGCCGTCGGAGCGCTGCCGGACTCGCTGCACCAGGGTGGCGACCTCGCCGCGCTGGTCGAGGCGGACGTCCGCCAGGTGGTCCAGGAGCAGGCCGTCCCCGGCGCCCTCGGTGGCGTCCACGTCCGCACCGGAGCCGGTGACCAGCCGCAGCTTGTAACCGGACTGGCGCAGGTGCACCGCGATGCTCGCGGCGGCGGAGACCGCCCACTCGAAGCTGGCGGTCGGGCCGTCGCCGCGGTGGCCGAACGCCCGGGTGTCCAGCACGACGGTGGCCCGGCTCTCCCAGGGCTGCTCCTCGCGACGCACCATCAGCTCGCCGGTGCGGGCGGTCGACTTCCAGTGCACCCGGCGCAGGTCGTCGCCGACCCGGTACTCCCGGGTGGCGGCGTCGTCCTCGCCGTGCACCGCCACCGACCGGGCCCGGCTGTCGCCGCTGCCGGCGTACTCGCCGGGGAGGCGGACCGTCGGCAGCGGGGTGACCTGGGGGATCACGGTCAGGTGGTCGGTGCTGGGGAAGGCCCGGGTCAGCTCGCAGAGCCCGAACGGGTCGGTCAGCCGGACCACCAGGGGGCCCACCTCGTACCGGCCGCGCACGTCGGCGCGGACCGTGTACGCGACCGAGCTGGCCTGGTGCGCGCCGAGCCGCTCCAGCACCACCCGGGGCCGGCTGCCCAGCGCGTACGGCAGCCGGTCCTCCAGCAGCAGGGTGCCGGTGGGCAGGCGGGACATGTTCTGCAGGCGCAGCACCACCCGGGAGCTGGCCCCGACCGGCACCCGGTGCGGCTCCAGCGACCGGTTGCAGGCCAGCTTGTAGCGGCTGCGCCCGACGTAGAGCGCGGCGAGCAGCGGCAGGACGGCGAGCAGCACGGCCACCCGCAGCAGGTCCTTCTCGCCGAGGATGCCGGCGGAGACCGCCGCCGCGACCGCGGCCGCCAGGAACGAGCGGCCGCGGGTGGTCAGGCCGCGCAGCCCGTCGCGCACCTCACGGCCTCCGCGGCTCGTACGGCCCGCGGCCGTTGCCCGCGGCGGGCCGCGGCGTGTCGTACGGGGTGCGCTTGCGCTCCTGCGGCAGCGCCAGCCGGTGCACCAGCTCCGAGACGATCGCGTCGGTGGTGCGCCGGGCCAGCTGGGCGTCGGCGGTCGGGATGATCCGGTGCGCCAGCACCGGCACCGCCAGCGCCTGCAGGTCGTCGGGGAGCACGTAGTCGCGACCCTCCAGCGCGGCGACCGCGCGGGCGGTGCGCAGCAGCTGGAGCGTGGCCCGGGGGGAGGCGCCGAGGCGCAGGTCGGGGGCCTCGCGGGTGGCGGTGACCAGGTCCACCGCGTACTGCTTGACCGCGTCCGCGACGTGCACCTGCCGGACCGTGGCGATCAGCTGGCGCACCGTCGCGGCGTCGGAGACCGGGCGCAGCTCCTGCAGCGGGTCGGTGGCGCCGTGGCCGTCCAGCATGGCCAGCTCGGCGCCGGGGTCCGGGTAGCCCATGGCGATCCGGGCGGTGAACCGGTCGCGCTGCGCCTCCGGCAGGGGGTACGTCCCCTCCATCTCGATCGGGTTCTGGGTGGCGATCACCATGAACGGCGTCTGGAGCTGGTAGGTGACCCCGTCGACGGTGACCTGCCGCTCCTCCATGCACTCGAGCAGCGCGGACTGGGTCTTCGGCGAGGCCCGGTTGATCTCGTCGCCGACCACCAGGTTGGCGAAGACGGCGCCCGGACGGAACTCGAAGTCGTGCGTCTCCTGGTTGTAGACGCTGACCCCGGTGACGTCGCTGGGCAGCAGGTCGGGGGTGAACTGGATGCGCCGGACCGAGCAGTCGATCGAGCGGGCGAGGGCCTTGGCCAGCTTGGTCTTGCCGACGCCCGGCACGTCCTCGATCAGGAGGTGTCCCTCGGCGAGCAGGACGGCCAGGGCGAGGCGCACGGTCGCGGTCTTGCCTTCGATGACCTGCTCGATGTTGGCCACGATGGCTTCGCTGGCGGCGCGGAACTGGTCGTGCGGCAGCAGGCCGCCCACCTCGTCCCAGGTCTGTTGTGTCACGGGCCTCCTCCTCGTCGCCGGAACGGCAGCTCTGTATAGAGCACCTGGACCCGCCGTTGGGTTCGCGACGCCGAGCCACGTCTGCCGCAGAAATCTCACTGGTTCTCAGGCTAACCATGTTTCTCGTTGTCGCCGACCCCCGCAGGTAGACGGTCGGTTACGCCCCGAATATCCACCGCAACGGGGGACCTGACGGTCGCTGTCGGTGCCCACCATGATCACGATGGGCACCGGCGCGGGCCCGGCGGGGGTGGCCCCGCCCGGCCCGGCGCCGACCCGCGGTGGCGGGCCACCCGCGCGCCCGGCGGGCGGGGTACACTGCCGGACATGGCCGGAGTCTTCCTGCTTCTTACCGGGCCGTGCTGATGCGCTGACGCGCGACAGCACGGCGGCCCCTCCTGCGCGAGGGGCTTTTTTGTGCCCTCCGCCGGCCGGCGTGTGCCCCGGGCCCGCCCGGGCGGGCCGCACCGGGAGCGGATCCACTCCCCATACCGAACCATGACCACGCCGAGCGAGGTCAGCACCCAGCCCGGCCGGGCACGGCCGGCGGCGACGAGCGAAGCGAGGAGACGCCATGAGTGAGGCAGCCGCACCGGCGGGCGACATTCCCCCCTACCGGTACACCGCGGCCCTGGCCGACGAGATCGAGCAGCGTTGGCAGGACGTCTGGGCGCGTGAGGGCACCTTCCACGCCCCGAACCCGACCGGCCCGCTGGCCGACCCGGACCACCCCCGGGCCGGCGCGGAGAAGCTGTACGTGCTGGACATGTTCCCGTACCCGTCGGGCGCCGGCCTGCACGTCGGCCACCCGCTGGGCTACATCGGCACCGACTGCTTCGCCCGCTATCAGCGGATGGCCGGGCGCAACGTGCTGCACGCGATGGGCTTCGACGCGTTCGGCCTGCCCGCCGAGCAGTACGCGGTGCAGACCGGCACCCACCCGCGGACCACCACGGTGGCGAACATCGAGCGGTACAAGGCGCAGCTGCGCCGGCTGGGGCTGGCCCACGACGAGCGCCGCTCGGTAGCGACCATCGACACCGACTTCTACCGCTGGACCCAGTGGATCTTCCTGCAGATCTTCAACTCCTGGTACGACCCGGACGTGCGCAGGGCCCGCCCGATCGCGGAGCTGATCGCCGAGTTCGAGGGCGGCAACCGCCCCACCCCGGACGGCCGGCCCTGGGCCGAGCTGACCGTGGCCGAGCGGCGCACGATCGTCGACGACCACCGGCTGGCGTACGTCTCACAGGCCCCGGTGAACTGGTGCCCCGGGCTGGGCACCGTGCTGGCCAACGAGGAGGTCACCGCCGACGGCCGCTCCGAGCGGGGCAACTTCCCGGTCTTCAAGCGCAACCTGAAGCAGTGGATGATGCGGATCACCGCGTACGGCGACCGGCTGCTGGACGACCTGGACACCCTGGACTGGCCCGAGCCGATCAAGCTGATGCAGCGCAACTGGATCGGCCGCTCCCAGGGCGCGCACATCGACTTCCCCACCGAGCGGGAGCCGATCCGGGTGTTCACGACCCGCCCGGACACCATCTTCGGGGCCACCTACATGGTGCTGGCCCCGGAGCACGAACTGGTCGACGCGCTGGTGCCGGCGGCCTGGCCGGCGGGGACGAAGGACGCCTGGACCGGCGGGCACGCCAACCCGCGCGCGGCCGTGGAGGCGTACCGGAAGGCGGCGGCGGCCAAGACCGACGTCGAGCGGCAGGCCGACACGAAGGAGAAGACCGGCGTCTTCGTCGGCGCGTACGCCGTCAACCCGGTCACCGGCGGGCAGATCCCGATCTTCATCGCCGACTACGTGCTGGCCGGCTACGGCACCGGCGCGATCATGGCGGTGCCCGCGCAGGACGAGCGGGACTGGGCGTTCGCCGAGGTCTTCGAGCTGCCGATCGTGCGGACCGTGCAGCCGTCGGAGGGCTTCGACGGCAAGGCGTACACCGGGGAGGGTCCGGCGATCAACAGCGCCGCGCCCGACCGCGGCCTGGACCTGAACGGCCTGGGGGTCGCCGACGCCAAGGCGGCGATCATCGAGTGGCTGGAGGCCAACGGGCACGGCGCCGGCGCGGTCACCTACCGGCTGCGCGACTGGCTGTTCTCCCGGCAGCGCTACTGGGGCGAGCCGTTCCCGATCGTGTACGACGAGACCGGCGCGGCGATCGCGCTGCCCGAGGAGATGCTGCCGGTCGAGCTGCCCGAGGTGGACGACTTCTCGCCGCGCACCTTCGACGCCGACGACGCCGACAGCAACCCGGAGACCCCGCTGTCGCGGCGGCGCGACTGGGTCGAGGTGGAGCTGGACCTGGGTGACGGCCCGAAGCGCTACACCCGCGAGACCAACGTGATGCCGCAGTGGGCCGGCTCCTGCTGGTACGAGCTGCGCTACCTGGACCCGACCAACTCGAAGCGGTTCGTCGACGCGGAGAACGAGCGGTACTGGATGGGCCCGCGCGGCGAGGGCGACTGCGGCGGCACCGACATGTACGTCGGCGGCGCCGAGCACGCCGTGCTGCACCTGCTGTACGCCCGCTTCTGGCACAAGGTGCTGTACGACCTGGGCCACGTCTCGTCGTTCGAGCCGTTCCGCAAGCTGTTCAACCAGGGCTACATCCAGGCGTACGCGTACACCGACGCCCGGGGCGCCTACGTGCCGGCGGAGGACGTGATCGAGCGTGACGGCGGCTTCTACCTGGGCGACACCCAGGTCAAGCGCGAGTACGGCAAGATGGGCAAGTCCCTGAAGAACGTCGTCACGCCCGACGAGATGTGCGCCGCGTACGGCGCCGACACGTTCCGGGTCTACGAGATGTCGATGGGTCCGCTGGAGGTGTCCCGCCCGTGGGAGACCCGGGCGGTCGTCGGGTCGTACCGGTTCCTGCAGCGGGTCTGGCGGGCGATCGTCGACGAGCAGACCGGCGCGCTGCGGGTCACCGATGCCCCGGCCGACGAGGCGACCCGGCGGCTGCTGCACAAGGTCGTCGACGGGGTCCGCGGTGACATGGAGGCGATCCGGTTCAACACCGCGATCGCCAAGCTGATCGAGCTGACCAACGGGCTGACCCGGCTGTCGGAGACCCCGCGCGAGGTGGCCGAGCCGCTGGTGCTGATGCTGGCGCCGTTCGCCCCGCACGTGGCCGAGGAACTGTGGCGGCGGATGGGGCACGAGAGCTCCCTGACGTACGCGGACTTCCCGACCGCCGACCCGGCGCTGCTGGTCGCCGAGACGGTGACGTACCCGGTGCAGATCAACGGCAAGGTCCGCGGCCGGGTCGAGGTCCCCGCCGACGCGTCCGAGGAGACCGTCCGAGCGGCGGCCCTGGAGGCGGTCGCCGGCCCGCTGGCCGGCAAGGAACCCCGCAAGGTCATCGTCGTCAAGGGCCGCATGGTCTCCATCGTCGCCTGACCCATCCCCCCGGCCGGGGCTGGCAGTTTCACGGAAAGAGTGGCTGTTCCGCGCGGAACAGCCACTCTTTCCGTGAACGTGGGCGGATCTTGGGCCGGGGTGGGGTGGCCGGGCTCTTCACCAAGGTCGGCGCGCGGTCCCAACGGGCGAGCGGCGCCCGGAAGGCGATACACGGAGCGTGACCTCCGTGGTGGCGCACGCCCCGACGAGCGTGATGACTCAGAGGCATATTTATGCCTCTCAGGTATGTCGCTCGTCGGGCACGTCCACTCCGGGCCGCGACACGCCGGCACGACACCCGGCCGATGGCGCGGGTGGCTTCAGGCGTGGAGGGTCGACTCCACCGCGCGCCGGTGGGTGTGCAGCCAGTCCTGCCAGCGGCGTACGCCGTCGACCGCGCCGGCCGCGCGCAGCCGGCGCATGCTGGGCTCGTCCCGGTCCGCGCCGGCGTCGATGCCCCGCCAGGTGCCCTCGATCTGGTCGAGCATGACGGTGACCAGCTCATCCCGGGGGAGCGGTACCGGATCCGGTCCGGCGGCGGCCGCGTCGTAGGCGTCGCAGAGCAGCCGGCAGCGCCGGCCCAGCTCAGCCGGGTCGGCGCCCTCGCCCAGCTCCCCCCAGTGCCACGCGGCGAACGCCACGTCGTCGATCCGGCGGCCCGGCGCGGCGAGGTCCCAGTCCAGGAACGCCACCGGCAGCAGCCCGGCGGGCAGGTCCCGGTGCACGGTGTTCTTCGGCGACAGGTCGCGGTGGCAGACCGTCTCCGCGCCGCCGGCCAGAGCGGTGCCGGCGCAGGCGTCGTGCAGGCCCCGGATCAGTTCGGCCAGCCGGGTCAGCGCGGCGTCGGAGAAGAAGGACCGGTCCTCCCGCTCCCGCCACGGCACCCGCCCGGCGAGGTGGCTGAGCACCTGCCGGCCCCGCTCGTCGGTGCCCAGCGGACGGGGCGCCACGTGCGCGCCGACCCGGTCCAGGTGCGCCAACAGGGCGGTGACGAACCCGGCGTTGGCCGGGGGAGTGCGGCGGACGGTGTCGCCGATCCGGACCACCTCGGCGATGAACCCGCCGGCCAGCACCTCCTCGGCAGCGCCGGTCACCTCGGCGCGGCGCGGCGGCCGGTTCCCACCCGTCACGGTCGCGGCTCCGTCGCACCGAGCCGGCGCTGCCGTTCGGCCCGCCACCAGCGGTGGATCAGCACGGCGCTGGCGATCAGGCCGAGGCTGGCGGGGGCGGCGGCGTACCAGTTGACCTCGCCCGGTGAGCTGACCGCCGCGCCGATCGCGGCGTAGCCGAACGCGGTCGGGGCGGAGGCCAGAACGCTGCCGGCGAGGAACGGCAGCACCCGCGCTCCGGTGGTGCCGTAGCCGTAGCTGACCAGGCCGAAGCCGGCGATGGGCAGCAGCCGGACGGTGATCACCCCCAGCACGCTCTGCCGGGCGAACCAGCCGTCGAGCCGGGCCAGCCGGCCCCGGAGGTGTTCCGCGACGAACTCCCGGCCCAGCACCCGGCCGACCGCGAAGCCGATCGCCGCGGCGAGCAGGGCCGCGCCGAGCGCGTACGCGGCGCCCTCCAGGGGGCCGAAGATGGCGCCGGAGGCGAGCGTGACGAAGGTCCGCGGGACCAGCGCGACCAGTAGCACCGCCCCGGCGGCGATCGCCGCGAGCGGGGCGTACCCGCCGAGGGAGTCGGCGAGGCGCGGCAGCCGGGCGACGTCCGGCCGGGGCGCCACCAGCAGCAGCACCCCGAAGCCGGCGAGCAGGAGCAGCAGCGCGGCGAAGCGACGCCCGGACGGCTGGCCGAGCAGCCGCCGGACGGCGTGGATCATGCCCGGTCGGCGGCGGCCACCGCGGCGCGGCGCTCGGAGCGGAGCCGGTCGGCCCAGGTGTCGTCCAGCGGCGGGAGCTGGTGCACCCCGGTGGCCCAGCGCAGCAGCAGGTCGGCCAGGGCCGGGTTGCGGGCCAGCGCCGGCCCGTGCGAGTACGTGCCGAGCAGCTTGCCGCGCCAGGCGCCCTCGGTGGCGCCGTCGTTGCCGACCCCGGCGGTGACCCGGGCCAGCGGCGAGACGCCGGGGCCGAGGTGGGTGCGCCCGCCGTGGTTCTCGAACCCGGACAGCGCCGGTACGCCCAGCCGCGGGTCGATCTCGCCGGCCAGTTCGCCGACGGCCCGGGTGGGGCCGCGGTCGGAGGAGAGGTCGAGCAGCTCCAGCCCGGCGCACTTGGTGCCCTTGGCGAAGAAGGAGGTGCCGAGCAGCTGGTAGCCGGCGCAGACGCCGAAGACCACCGAGCCCTGGGCGACCGCCCGGTGCAGGCCGCCGTCGGCGATCAGCCGCTGGGCGCCCAGCGCCTGCGGGCCGTCCTCACCGCCGCCGATCAGGTAGATGTCGGCGGTCGCGGGCAGCCGCTGGTCGGAGCGGACCTCCAGCACCTCGACCGGCATCCCGCGCAGCTGCGCCCGGCGGGCCAGGATCAGCATGTTGCCCCGGTCGCCGTAGGTGGAGAGCAGGTCGGGGTAGATCCAGACGATGCGCAGGCTCTCAGTTGACACGGTCCAACTCCGCTCGGATGTCCTGGAAGGCGGTGTAGTTCGCAATGACCTCCAGCCGGCCCGGCGGGACCGCCCGGACCGCCTCGTCGAACGTCCGCACGTGCTGGAACGGCACGGCGTTGACGTCGAGCCGGACCGCCAGGTCGTACGCCCGGTCGCCGGTGATCAGCACCTGCCGACCGCGCAGCGGGGCGAAGTCGACGTCGAAGAGCCAGGAGGTGTCCAGCCCGTCGGGGTCGCGGGCGTTGATGGAGAGCAGCGTCGGCGCCACGTCGGCCATGTCGAACGCCTCCAGCCAGCTGGCCGGATTCTTGGCCAGCAGCAGCCGGATGTTGCGCCCGTCCCGGTCGACCTGGGCGTAGCGGCCGGCGACCGAGGTGACCGTGCCCAGCCGGGAGACCGCGTCGACGGGGCGTACCCCGAACTCGGCGGCGACGGCCAGCGCGGTGGCCGCGTTGCCGATGTTGACCTTGCCGGGGAGCTGGAGGGCGACCTTGTGCCAGGCGCCGGTGGGGTCGAGGACGCCCTCGTCCTCCACGGTCCACTGCGGCTCGGGCCGGCGCAGCGGGCAGCCGGTGCACCACCACTGCTCTCCTGAGCGCTGGATGGTGGAGCCGCACTCCGGGCAGACCCAGGAGTCGTCGTGCCAGCGCTGGCCGGCGCTGAACCAGGTGACGTGCGGCGGGTTGACCCCGCGCGCCGGGTCGGCCGGCGGGGTGGCCGCCCAGACCACCATCGGGTCGTCGGCGTTGGCCACCACCCGCACGTCGGCGTGCCGGACCAGCGCCGCGCGCCAGAGCTGCGCCATCATGGCGACCTCCTTGGCCCGGTCCAGCTGGTCGCGGGAGAGGTTGAGCAGCGCCACCACGTGCGGCTCGGTGGCCTCCAGCACCTGCGCGAGGTAGTGCTCGTCGACCTCCAGCACCGCGTACGGGGTGCTGCCCGCCTTGGCCAGGGCGGAGGTGTGGCCGGTCGGCATGTTGGCGCCGAAGGAGTTGGTGGCCACCCGACCGAGCACCCCGACGGCGGCGGCGGCGAGCCGGGTGGTGGTGGTCTTGCCGTTGGTGCCGGAGACCAGCGCGATGGCGCGGCCGGCGGAGAGGTGGGCCAGCAGGTCGGGATCGATCTTCAGCCCGATCCAGCCGCCGATCACCGAGCCGTCGCCCCGGCCGGCGGCGCGCGACAGGGCCGCGGCCGTCCGGGACACGGAGCTGGCCACCTTTGCCCGCAGGGGCATCTTCGCGTCCGTCACCCGAGCGAGGTTACCGGACCCGCACGCCCACCAGATCGCCGCCGACGGCGAACCGTTCGGCCGGACCCTTCTCGGGCGTCCGGTCGCCCCGCGCTCCGCCGGTCGGAGTCGACCCATGTCGGGTAGCGGACGCGGCGCGGGGGGCGCTCCGGCCCTCCACTCCGCTCCACCCCTCCTGACGTGCGCTTTTGCCCGGCGGAGCGGCGCGCCACGCGGGCGTTTCTGGTTGCAGGTGGAGGGAAGTGGAGTAGAGTGGGGCGCGATGGTGAGGCCGGGAGGGCCCACCGGCCCGGGGGGTCAGCGGCGCCGCGAACGCCGCTAAAGGGCGAGGGGGTAGGGCCGATGTTCCTCGGCACCCACACTCCGCGCCTGGACGACAAAGGCCGGTTGATCCTTCCGGCGAAGTTCCGGGACGAGCTGGCGGGGGGTGTCGTGATCACCAAAGGGCAGGAGCGCTGCCTCTACGTCTTCCCCACGCCCGAGTTCCAGCGGATCGCCGACCAGTTGCGCGCGCAGCCCATGACGCACAAGGCGGCCCGGGCCTACAGCCGGGTCTTCTTCGCCAGCGCGCACGACGAGGTCCCCGACAAGCAGGGACGGGTCACCATCCCGGCCCACCTCCGGTCGTACGCCGCGCTCGACCGGGACCTGGTGGTGATCGGGGCGAGCACCCGGGTGGAGATCTGGGACAAGGCGGCCTGGGAGGCCTACCTCGCCGAGAGTGAAGACGACTTCGCCGACATCGAGGAGGGGGTGCTGCCCGGCGGCCTGTAGGGCGTGACGACGCCCGACGTACTGCGAGATCTCCAGCCGCTTTCGAGTTCCTGGCACCCCTTCCCCGGTGCCAGGCGCACGATCAGTCTCCGGGGCCGCGGCCTCGGGAGGCGAAGCGGGAGCGGATGGGGATCTGGCGGTACGACGGCACGGCGTCGTCCGACGAGCAGGGTCGCAGGACCGAACGGAACTTTCAACCAGTGGGGGTCGACATGGGGGAGCTACGCGGCACGCACGTGCCGGTGCTGCTCGAGAGGTGTCTCGAGTTGCTGGCCCCCGCGCTGGACCGGGGTGACCGGACGGTGCACGTCGACGCGACGCTGGGGCTCGCCGGGCACGCCGAGGCGGTGCTGGAACGGCACCCGCGGACGGTGCTGATCGGCCTGGACCGGGACACCGAGGCCCTCGCCCACGCGCGGGTCCGGCTGGCTCGCTTCGCCGACCGGATCCACCTGGTGCACGCCGTCTACGACGAGCTGCCCGAGGTGCTGGAGCAGCTCGGCTACCCGGGCATCGACGGGATCCTGTTCGACCTGGGGGTCTCCTCGTTGCAGCTGGACGCGCCCGACCGCGGGTTCGCGTATGCCCAGGACGCGCCGCTGGACATGCGGATGGACCAGACCCGGGGGGTGACCGCCGAGGAGGTGGTCAACACCTACTCCCACCCGGACCTGGCCCGGGTGCTGCGGGTCTACGGCGAGGAGAAGTTCGCCGGGCGGATCGCCTCGGCGATCATCCGGGAGCGCGAGCGTGGCCGGATCACCTCCTCGGCCCGGCTCGCCGAGCTGGTCAGGGAGAGCATTCCGGCACCAGCCCGGCGAACGGGTGGACACCCGGCCAAGAGAACGTTTCAGGCTTTACGGATCGAGGTAAACAGGGAGCTGGCAGCGCTGGAGGCGGCGCTGCCGGCCGCTCTGGACAAGCTCAACGTGGGCGGCCGCATGGTGGTCCTGTCCTACCACTCGCTGGAGGACCGGCTCACCAAGCAGGCGCTCGCCGACCGGGTCCGCAGTAAGGGCCCGGTCGACCTTCCGGTGGAACTTCCCGGATCGGGCCCGACGTTCCGGCTGCTCAGCCGGGGCGCCGAGCTTCCCGGGGAGGCGGAGGTCGCCGTGAACCCGCGCGCCGCCTCGGTGCGCCTGCGGGCCGCGGAACGACTCGACCCGGCCACCGAGCAGCAGGGGCGGACCGACCGCGAACGGTACCGCCGCCGGGTCAAGGCGATGCACCAACCGGGGACGGGGTCGACGTCGGGTTCCACAGTGGACCGCAGGTCGACGCCGGGGGACGGCAGAGGGACGGACGAAGAGGGGGAGGGGACATGAACGTCAACAAGCGCGACGGCCGGGAGGCTGTCGGGCAGCGCGCACCGCGGTCGGGGGGCCGGACCGCGGCGCAGCGCACCACGCGCGGCGACAAGCCGGCGGACCTCGCCGGCCGGCAGGGGGAGACTCGCGCCCGGGGGGCGCGCGAGTTCCCGGTCCAGGGCAACGCCGCGCTGCGGCCGGCCGAGAAGGTCGCCGAAACCACCGCCGCCCGGCCCCGGCTGCGGGTCGCTCCGCCGCCGCCGGTGCGGGTGCCGCGGGCGCCGTTCGCGGCGCTGATCGTGGTGCTGGTCGTCGGCGGGGTGCTGGGCATCCTGGCCGTCAACACGAAGATCAACGAGAACGCCTTCAAGCTCCAGCAGCTCCAGCAGCAGCAGGCCCGCCTCGACGTGGACGAGCAGCAGCTGAACAAGCAGATCGAGGCGGCCAAGGCGCCGGGCAACCTGACCGCCGAGGCGCGCAAGCTCGGCCTGGTCGAGGCCGGCGAGCCGGCGTACATCCGGCTGCCGGACGGCCGGGTGATCGGCGTGCCGCAGCCCGCCGACGGGCAGCCGGCGATCACCAGCCAGCAGGGCAACGGGGGATAGCAGTGCCGCCGAGATCGGACGAACCGCGCCGGGACCCCACCACGGGCTCCCGGCGCGGCCCGTCCCGGGCCGGCCGGGGCGGGGACCCGCGGACCGGCGAGCCGGGGATCGGCGGGATCTCCGACGCCCGGGCGTACACCCCTCGGGGCCGGACCATCCGGGAGAGCGGCGAGGAGCGGGCCGGCGGCCGTGACGAGCGGTCCGGCCAGCGGCGTACTCCCCGGGCGAGCCGCTCCGGCGACCCGTTCCGCCCGGCGTTGCAGGTGCTCGACGGCGGCCGGGCGGGGGCCCGCGCCGGGCGGCGGGAGGCCGCCCCGGTCGCCCGGGCCGGCGTCATCCGCACCGTCCCGGCCCGGCCGGCCTGGACCGACGACGACGACGAGGAGCTGGCGCCGCCGCGCCGCCGGGCCGGCGGGCGCACCCCGCGCCGGCCGGAGCGTCCGGCGGCCCGCCGCCCCGCCCGCAAGCCGCGCCGGCCGCCGAAGCTGGCCGAGCCGCGCCGCCGGCTGCGGCTGGGCACCATGCTCGTGCTGGCGCTCTTCGTCACCATCGGCATCCGGCTGGTCTTCCTCCAGGCGGTGGACACCCCGGCGTACGCGGGCGGGGGCATCGACTCCCGGCTCACCCGGGTCGACCTGCCGGCCCCGCGCGGCGCCATCGTCGACCGCACCGGCGCGCCGCTGGCCCGCAGCGTCGAGGCCCGGTACGTCTTCGCCGACCCGACCGAGGTCAAGGACCGGGCGACCACGGCCCGGCTGCTCTCCCCGCTGCTCGGCGTGCCCGCCTCCGAGCTGGCCGAGAAGATGAAGCGGCGCGGCCTGCCCGGCGGCGGCGAGTCGCAGTTCCAGTACCTGGCCCGGGGCGTCGACATCCCGAAGGCCAAGCAGATCGAGGCGCTCGACCTCGCCGGCATCGGCACCCACCGCGACGAGCGGCGCGAGGTGCCCGGCGGCGACCTGGCCGCCAACCTGGTCGGCTTCGTCAGCCAGGACATGAACGGCCTGGAGGGGCTGGAGGCGCGCTACGACGACGTGCTCCAGGGCAAGGACGGCCGGCGCGTCTACGAGGCGGGCCAGGGCGACCTGGACGCCCCCATTCCCGGCGGCTACAGCCAGACCACCCCGGCCAAGCCGGGCAGCTCGCTGGTGCTCACCATCGACCGGGACCTGCAGTACCAGGTGCAGCAGGTGCTCGGCCGGCAGATGGCGCAGACCCGGGGCAGCGTCGGCGCGGCCGTGGTGCTGGACGTGGCGACCGGCGAGGTGCTGGCCCAGGCCAGCCACCCCAGCTACAACGCGGCCAACCCGGAGCCGAGCCGGCCGACCGACCGGGAGGACGCGGCGACCAGCTTCGTGGTAGAACCGGGCTCGGTGCACAAGGCGATCACCTTCGGCGCGGCGTTGCAGGAGGGCGTGATCACTCCCGACACCACGCTGCCCGTCCCCAACACCATCACCAAGGGCGACACGACCTTCCCCGACACCCACCCGGCGAACGGCCGGCGGATGACTCTGCCGGGGATGATGGCCTTCTCGTCCAACGTCGGCACCATTCAGATCGCCGACGAGCTGGGCCGGGACCGGCTGATCGACTACCAGAAGCGGTTCGGGCTGGGGCAGCCCACCGGCGAGGGGATGCCGGGGGAGGCCTCCGGGCGGCTGCTGCCCGCCGACGAGTGGAGCGACTCGTCGCACGGGTCGGTGCCGATCGGGCACAGCGTGGACGCCACGCCCCTGCAGATGGCCGCCGCGTACGCCACCATCGCCAACAACGGCACGTACGTCCAGCCGCACCTGATCAAGGAGGTGATCAGCGGGGCGGACGGGAAGCGGACGCCCGCCGGGCCGCCGGTCACCCGACCGGTGCTCAGCCCGGCCAACGCCACCGCGCTGCGCACCATCCTGGAGGCGGTCACCACCGTCGACGGGGCGACCGGCGTGGCCGCGGCGGTGCCCGGCTACCGGGTCGCCGGCAAGACCGGCACCGGCTGGCGGCTGGTCGACGGCGAGAAGCAGCCCGGCGAGGTCGGCTCGTTCATCGGGATGGCCCCGGCGGAGAAGCCCCGGTACGTGGTGGCGGTCTTCGTGTGGAGCCCCGGCGGCGAGGGCGGCACGGTGGCCGCGCCCGCCTTCCGCGAGATGATGGGCTTCACCCTGCGGCATTACCGGGTTCCCCCGTCGGGCGGCAAGGCCCCCAAGTTCGAGGTCTTTCCGCAGTGAACAGCCACGGCGGGACATCATCGGTGAGTGGGGACGAACCACCGGGGCGGCTGTGCGGTCGGAACCGGACGACCGGGTAGGGTCTGACGCCGTGCCCGGCAATCCACGTCCCCGTACCGTGCCCGGAGTCCGGCTCGGCGACCTCGCCGCCCGGCTCGCCGTCGCGCCGCCGGAGGCCGCCGCCGACGTGGCGGTGACCGGGGCGACCCACGCCAGCCAGGAGGTCCGTCCCGGCGACCTGTACGCCGCGCTGCCCGGCGCCCGCCGGCACGGCGCGGAGTTCGCCGCGGCCGCTGCGGCCGCCGGCGCGGTGGCCGCGCTGACCGACCCGGCCGGCGCCGCCGCGGTGACCGCGGCCGGCCTGCCCGCCCTGGTGGTGCCCGACCCCCGGGCGGTGCTCGGCGACCTCGCCTCCGCCGTCTACGGCGACCCGACCGAGGGGCTGACCGTGATCGGGGTCACCGGCACGGCCGGCAAGACCTCGACCGCCTACCTGGTGGAGTCCGGCCTGCGCGCCGCCGGGCACACCACCGGCCTGATCGGCACCGTGGAGACCCGGCTCGGCGATCTGGTGATCGACAGCGTGCGGACCACCCCGGAGGCGACCGACCTGCACGCCATGCTCGCCGCCGCGCGCGAGCGCGGGGTGACCGCGCTGGTCATGGAGGTCTCCAGCCACGCCCTGGCGATGGGGCGGGTCGGCGGGGTCCGGTTCACCGTCGGCGGCTACACCAACTTCGGCTCCGACCACCTCGACTTCCACGCCGACTCGGCCGACTACTTCGCGGCCAAGGCGCGGCTCTTCGACGGCCGCTGCGCCGCCGAGGTGCTCAACTTCGACGACCCGGCGCTGCGCCCGCTGTTCAAGCCCGCCACCATCAGCTACTCGGCGGCCGGCGACCACGCGGCCACCTGGTGGGCCGACGAGGTCGGTGGCGAGGGGTACGCCCAGCGCTTCACCGTCCACGGCCCGGACGGCCTGGCGCTGCCCGCCGGGGTGGCCCTGCCCGGCCGGCACAACGTGGCCAACGCGCTGCTGGCCATCGCCAGCCTGGTCGCCGCCGGGGTCGACCCGGCGGTCGCCGCCGAGGGGGTGGCCGCCTGCGGCGGCGTCCCGGGGCGGCTGGAGCTGGTCAGCGCCGCCGGTCCGGTGCGCGGCGTGGTCGACTACGCACACAAGTCCGACGCCATCGTGGCCGCCCTGGCCGCGCTGCGCGAGCTGAGCGCGGGTCGGCTGATCTGCGTCATCGGCGCGGGTGGTGACCGGGACCGGGGCAAGCGGCCGGTGATGGGCGCCGCCGCGGCGCGGGGCGCCGACGTGGTGCTGGTGACCGACGACAACCCGCGCACCGAGGACCCGGCCGCGATCCGGGCCGAGGTGCTCGCCGGGGCGTACGCGGCCGGTGCCCCCGCCCGGATCATCGAGGCCCCGGGCCGGCGGGCCGCCATCGCCGAGGCGGTCCGGCTCGCCGAGCCCGGCGACGTGGTGGCGGTGCTCGGCAAGGGCCACGAGCGTGGCCAGGAGGTCGCCGGCGAGGTGCACCCGTTCGACGACCGGGTGGAGCTGGCGGAGGCGCTCGGCGCCCGCTTCGGGGACCTGGCGGGTCGACGGTGATCCCGCTGAGCCTGGCCGAGGTCGCCTCGGCCGTCGACGGCCGCCTCGTCGGCGCCGACCCGGCGGCCCGGGTCACCGGCCCGGTCGAGTTCGACTCGCGCAAGGTCACCGCCGGGGCGCTCTTCGTCGCCTTCCCCGGCGAGAAGGTCGACGGACACGACTACGCGGCCGGCGCGGTGGACGCCGGCGCGGTGGCGGTGCTCGGCACCCGAGAGGTGCCCGGGGTGCCGATGGTGCTGGTGGGAGACGCCCTGACCGCGATGGGCCGGTTGGCCCGCGCGGTGGTCGGGCGGCTGCCGCAGCTGACCGTGATCGGGCTGACCGGCTCGTCGGGCAAGACCACCACCAAGGACCTGATCGCCCAGCTCACCGTCCGGCTCGGCCCGACCGTGGCCCCGCCCGGCTCGTTCAACAACGAGCTGGGGCACCCGTACACGGCGTTGCAGGCCACGCCGGAGACCCGCTTCCTGGTGATGGAGAAGGGCGCCCGGGGGATCGGGCACGTGCGCTACCTGTGCGACGTGGTGCCGCCGCGGATCTCCGTGGTGCTCAACGTCGGGGTCGCGCACATCGGCGAGTTCGGCTCGGTGGAGAACATCGCCCTGGCCAAGGGGGAACTGGTCGAGGCGCTGCCGGCCGACGGGCTGGCCGTGCTCAACGCCGACGACCCGCTGGTCGACGCGATGGCCGCGCGCACCGGCGCCCGGGTGGTCCGGTACGGCGAGGCCGCGCACGCCGACGTCCGGGCGGTCGACGTGTCGCTGGACGACCGGGGCCGGCCGTCGTACACCCTGGTCACCCCGGAGGGAAGCGCCCCGGTGCGGCTCGGGCTGACCGGCCGGCACCAGGTCTCCAACTCGCTGGCCGCGGCGGCGGTGGCGCGCGAGCTCGGGATGCCGCTGGCCGAGGTGGCCGGCGCCCTGGGTGAGCTGGGGCTGGTCTCCACCCGCCGGATGGACGTCTTCGACCGGCCCGACGGGGTGACCGTGATCGACGACTCGTACAACGCCAACCCGGCCTCGATGGCGGTGGCGCTGCGCGCCCTTGCCGGCATGCGCCGCGAAGGGCGTATCTTTGCCGCGCTCGGCTACATGGCCGAGTTGGGCGACTTCGAACGCGACGGGCACCGGGAGGTGGGCCGGCTCGCGGCGGAGTTGGGCGTGGACCGGCTGCTCGTGGTGGGTGAGCCGGCGGCGCCGATCCACGAGGGCGCGACAGCGGTAAGTGACTGGGGAGGAGAGTCGGTGCTGCTCACCGATCAGGCGGCGGCCGTCGAGGTGCTGCGCAGCGAGCTACGACCGGGCGACGTCGTCCTGGTGAAGGGCTCCCGGTACCGCACCTGGGAGGTGGCCGACGCCCTGCGCGCCGGCGCCACCGGGAACGGGGACGCCGCATGAGGGCGGTGATCATCGCCGTCGGCGTGGCGTTCCTGATCTCGCTGCTCGGCACCCCGATCGCGATCAAGGTGTTCACCCGGCTCAAGGCCGGCCAGCCGATCCGGGCCGAGGGCCCGGCGATGCACCAGGGCAAGAAGGGCACGCCGACGATGGGCGGCGTGGTCTTCATCCTGGCCACGGTGATCGCGTACGTCGCCGGTCACCTGGCCCTGACCACGCTGCCGGACGCGCAGATCGCCCAGGTCGAGCCGACCATCACGGCGCTGGTGCTGCTGGGGCTGATGGTCTTCTCCGGGGCGGTCGGCTTCATCGACGACTTCCTCAAGGTCCGCAAGCGGCACAGCGGCGGTCTCAACAAGCGCGGCAAGCTCTTCGGGCAGATCCTGGTCGGCGCGATCTTCGGGGTGGTGGCGCTCTACTTCCCGAGCACGATGACCGACGCCAGCGGCGCGGCGACCAACACCGAGACCGTCGGGGCCACCACGCTCAGCTTCATCCGGGACATCCCGGCGCTGGAGATCGGCAAGATCGCCTCGGTGATCGTCATCATCTTCGTGGTGATGGCCGCCACCAACGGGGTGAACCTCACCGACGGCCTCGACGGCCTCGCCACCGGCGCCTCGGTGATGGTCCTGGCCGCGTACGCCTTGATCGCGTTCTGGCAGTACCGGCACTGGTGCGCCGACCCGACCTACACCGCCAACCCGAACAACTACTGCTACGCGGTGCGGGATCCGCTGGAGATCGCGCTGATCGCCGGGGCGGCGGCCGGCGCCTGCGTCGGCTTCCTGTGGTGGAACACCTCGCCCGCCCGGATCTTCATGGGCGACACCGGCGCGCTCGGCCTGGGCGGTCTGATCGCCGGCATGGCGATGTCCACCCGGACGATCCTGCTGCTGCCGATCATCGGCGGGCTGTTCGTGATCATCACCATGTCGGTGGTGATCCAGATCATCTCCTTCCGGACCACCGGCAAGCGGGTGTTCCGGATGTCGCCGTTGCAGCACCACTTCGAACTCGCCGGCTGGAGCGAGGTCAACATCGTGGTGCGGTTCTGGATTATCGCCGGGATCGGCGTCGCCATCGCCCTCGGCCTGTTCTACAGCGACTTCCTGGCCAGCATGGGCTGAGTCGCCGACACCGGCCCGGCCGGGCCCGGCCGGGCCGGTGTCGGCCGGGGCGCGCCGCGAGCGTCGCGTACGGGGGTCCCTCATAGCCGAGGGGCCCCCGTTCCGCATTCCGACACGCCGACCGGGCCGAACGGCGGGAACGGGCCCGGCGAAGCGGCGATGATGGGCTCGTGGGGGAGGACCGAGGCGGCACCGGCACGACGACGACGGCGGAGACCCAGGCACGGCGGGGCGCGGGCGCGGGGCGTACCGCCGACCCGCCGGCGTCGATCACCGGCCTGGACGCGGCCGGCGGCCTGGCGGCGCTGCGCGGCCTGCTGGCCCGCCCGCTGGCCTCCTACTACCTGCTGCTCTCCAGCGCCGGCCTGCTGCTGCTGATCGGCCTGGCCATGGTCTTCTCGGCGACCAGCGTGAGGGACTACGCCGAGGCCGGCGACGCCTCGGCGTCGGTGACCAAGCAGGCCGTCTTCGCGGTGATCGGCATCGTCGCGTTCTGGGCCTGCCAGCGGCTGCCGGCCAGCACCTTCCGCTCGCTCGGCCGGCCGGTGCTGGGTGCGGCGGTGGTGCTGCTGCTGGTGCTCAACCTGCTGCTGGCCCTGGACTCGCTGTTCAAGATCAAGGCGCTCGGGCCGCTGCGGGCCAACCTGCTCTGGCTCTACCTTGGCCCGATCCAGGTGCAGCCCTCCGAGCTGGCCAAGCTCGCGTTGGTGCTCTGGGGGGCGCACGTGATCGCCCGCAAGGGCGCCGCGCTCGGCTGGTGGAAGGAGCTGGCCACCCCGCTCTTCCCGGTGGTCGGGCTGCTCTTCGTGCTGGTCGGCTACAACGACCTGGGCACCATGCTCTGCCTGCTGGCGATCGTGGTCGGGCTGCTCTGGGCGGCCGGGGTGCGGATGCGGGTGTTCGCCGCGCTCTCCGCGGTGGGCCTGCTCGGCATCGGCGTGCTGGTGGCGGTGGCCTCACTCGGCGCCGGTTCCGGCGCGGTCGGCGAGGAGAACTACCGGCTGGCCCGGTTGACCTCGTTCATCAGCCCGCCCGACCCGGCCACCTGCCTGGAGACCGGCTGCTGGCAGCTCGTCCAGGCCCGCAACGCCATCGAGCACGGCGGCTGGTTCGGCGTCGGGCTGGGCAAGAGCAGCGCGAAGTTCGGCTGGCTGCCGGCGGCGCACAACGACTTCATCTTCGCGGTGATCGCCGAGGAGCTCGGGGTGGTCGGCTGCACCGTCATCCTGGTGCTCTTCGCCGTGCTCGCCTACACCGGGCTGCGCGTCGCGCGGCGGGTCGAAGACCCGTTCCGCCGGCTCGCCGCCGCCGCGATCACCGCGTGGCTGGTCGGCCAGGCCGTGATCAACATCGGCGGCGTGATCGGCCTGCTGCCGCTGACCGGCGTGCCGCTGCCGTTCATCTCCGACGGCGGCAGCGCCCTGGTCGTGACGCTGGCGGCGGTCGGCATCCTCGCCTCGTTCGCCCGCGCCGAGCCCGACGCCGCGCGAGCCCTGCATGCCCGTCCGCCCGCCCGGTGGGTCCGACTACTCTGGGCCCCGTTGCCGCCGCTTCCCGGCCGGCGCCGCCGCCCGGCGACGCCACCGGCTGCCCGAGGGTCCGTGCCCCGGTCGCGAGCGCGGCGGGAGGACGACCAGGCCGCACCGCGCGGTGGCCGGCAGGGCCGGACCCGGGGCGGTACGGCGAGCGAGAGGAGACGCTGATGGGTCCGCTGCGTTCGGTGGTGCTCTGTGGAGGGGGTACGGGTGGCCACATCTACCCGCTGCTCGCCTTCGCCGACTGCCTGCGCCGACACGACCCGGGCGTCCGGATCACCTGTCTGGGCACGCCGAAGGGCCTGGAGAACGAGCTGATCCCGCCGGCCGGCTACGACCTGCGGCAGATCCCGGCGTACCAGCTGCCGCGCTCGGTCAACATGAGCCTGGTGCGCACCCCGGACCGGATGTGGAAGGCGGCCCGCGCCGCGGGCAAGGTGATCGACGAGGTGCAGGCCGACGCGGTGGTCGGCTTCGGCGGGTACGTCTCCGTCCCCGGCTACCTCGCCGCCTGGCGCCGCGAGCTGCCGATCGTCATCCACGAGGTGAACGTGCCACCGGGCGTGGCCAACCGGCTCGGCATGAAGTTCACCAAGAACGTCGCGGTCGGCTTCCCGCACCAGCCCGCGCAGGCCGAGTCGCTGCGCGACGCCCGGGTGGTCGGCGTGCCGCTGCGTCGGGGCATCGCCGGGCTGGACCGGGTCGCCATGCGCAACGCGGCTCGCGCCCACTTTGGACTCCGCCCCGACCTGCCGGTGCTCTTCGTCGCCGGCGGTTCGCAGGGCGCCCGCTCGATCAACCTGGCGGTCTCGGGCGCGGCCAAGGAACTGGCCCGCAACGGCGTACAGGTGCTGCACGTGATGGGTGCCCGCAACGAGCCGGTGCCGGTCCCCACCGACCTGCCGGTGCCGTACGTGGCCCTGCCCTACCTGTCCGAGATGGAGCTGGGCTACGCCGCCGCCGACCTGATGCTGGGCCGGGGCGGGGCGATGACCTGCGCCGAGGTGGCCGCCATCGGCCTGCCCACCATCTACGTGCCGTACCCGCACAGCAACCAGGAGCAGAAGCGCAACGCGCTGCCCGTGGTGGAGGCCGGCGGCGGGCTGCTCGTCGACGACGCCGAGCTGACCCCGGACTGGCTGGAGCGGACGGTCATCCCGCTGGTCCGCGACCCCCGCCGGCTCGCCGCGATGGGCGCGGCCGCGGCCGGGTACGGGCGACGCGACGGCGACGTCGCGCTGCTGAACTTCGTCTACGAGGCGGTGGCTCGGTGAGCGCGAAAAGTGAGCTTGCGAGCCCCGCAGTCGCGAACGACGGTGGCGCGATGACGCCGGCCACCGCGACGGGAAGGTACCTGGCATGAACACCGCGCAGTTCACCCCGGCCGGCACGCTCACCGCCGAGGACCTGGGCCGGATCCACCTGATCGGGGTGGGCGGGGTCGGCATGAGCGGCCTGGCCCGGCTCTTCCTCACCCGTGGCCTGCCGGTCTCCGGCAGCGAGCTGCGCGAGTGGCCGTCGCTGGCCGGGCTGCGGGCGCTCGGCGGGACGATCCACATGAGCCACGAGGCGAGCAACCTCGACGGCGTGGACACCGTGGTCTACTCCTCGGCCATTCCGCAGGACCACCTGGAGATGGTCGAGGCCCGCCGGCGCGGCCTGCGGGTGCTGCACCGCTCGGAGGCCCTCGCCGCGGCGATGACCGGCCGCCGGACGGTGGCGGTCGCCGGCACCCACGGCAAGACCACCACCACCTCGATGGTCACCATGGTGCTCCAGCAGGCCGGGACGGACCCGTCCTTCGTCATCGGCGGGGAGATCTCCGAGGTCGGCTCCGGCGCGCACCACGGCACCGGCGAGTACTTCGTGGTCGAGGCGGACGAGAGCGACCGCTCGTTCCTGATCTACCGCCCGTACGTCTCGATCATCACCAACATCGAGGCGGACCACCTCAACACCTACGGCGACCTGGCCAACCTGGAGGCGACCTTCGCCGAGTTCGCCCGGCTCACCGACCCGGACGGCTTCATCATCACCTGCGCCGACGACCCGGGCGGCCGCCGGCTGGCCGAGACGCTGCGCGCGGAGGGCCGCCGGGTGCACACCTACGGCCTGTCTCCCGACGCCGACCTGCGGCTGGACGACATGGCCTCCACCGCGCAGGGGGTGCGCTTCCTGGCCGAGGTCGACGGCCGCTCGCTGGGCGAGATCCGGCTGCCGGTGCCGGGGCGGCACATGGGGCTCAACAGCGCCTCCGCGGTGCTCACCGCGTACCTGCTCGGGCTGCCCGTCGAGGCGGCCGAGGCGGCGCTGGGCGCCTTCCCCGGCGTACGCCGGCGCTTCGAGCGCAAGGGCGTCGCGGACGGCGTGCTGGTCTACGACGAGTACGCGTACCACCCGACCTCGATGACGCTGGCGTTGCAGACGCTGCGCGAGGTGGCCGGGGACGGCCGGCTGATCGTGGTCTTCCAGCCCTACCGGCTCTACCGCACCCGGGACCTCCAGGCGGAGATCGCCGGGGCCCTGGGCATCGCCGACGAGCTGGTGCTGCTGGAGGTCTTCGGGCCGGGTGAGCTGCGCCAGCCGGGGGAGGGCTCCGCGGCCCTGGTCGAGGCGGTGCCGCTGGACGCCGCGCACAAGGTGTTCGTCGACTCGTGGGAGGACGCTCCGGTGGAGGTGGCCCGGCGGGCCCGCCCCGGCGACGTGGTGGTGACCATGGGCGCCCCGCCAATCTCCCTGATGGGCGACCAGCTGATCGACGCCCTCACCGCGCGGGCCTCCGGCGGCGCCGCCGACCCGACGGCCCTCGGCGTGGCCGTCGACCCGGACGGCGCGGCCTCCGCCGCCGGATGAGCCCGGGTCCGGCGCGGGGCCGTACCGCCGGCACGGACGGCGGCGGCCCCCGGCGTAACCCGGTCCGGCGCTGGCAGCTCGTCCGGGCCGGCAGCGACGCGGTCCCGCCGTCCACCCGGCGGTTCATGGCCCGGGCGCGGCAGCGGCGGATGCGCGCGGCCCTGCCCTGGGCGGTGGCCGCCGCGGTGCTCGCCGTGGCCACGCTGGTCGCCTGGACGGTGCTCGGCACCGGGCTGTTCGGGGTCCGCGAGGTGCGGGTGGTCGGCGCGGAGCTGGTCACCCCGGTCGAGGTGCGGGAGGCCGCGGGGGTCCCGGACGGGGTCCCACTGGCCCGGGTGGACCTGGCCGCGACCGGCCGCCGGATCGGCGCGCTGGCCCCGGTCGAGCGGGCCACGGTGACACGGGACTGGCCGGGCACGCTGGTGGTGACGGTGGTGGAGCGGACCGGGGTCGCGGCGGTGCCCCGGGACGGGCAGTTCGTCGTGCTCGACGCCGACGGGGTGGTGTTCCGGACGGTGCCGCGCGCCCCCGACGGCCTGCCGGTGGTCCGGCTGGCCACCCCCGGCCCGGACGACCCGGGCACCCGGGCCGCGCTGGAGGTGCTGGCGGTGCTCACCCCGCCGCTGCGCGCGGAGCTGACCGAGCTCACCGTGCAGGGGCTGGCCCGGATCAGCCTCACCCTCCGTGGCGATCGGACGGTCGTCTGGGGGGACGCGACCCGGGGGGCGGACAAGGCGCGGGTGGCCACCGCGCTGTTGGGTCGCAAGGCCGACACGATCGACGTCAGCGCGCCCGACGTGGTGACCTTCAAGTGATTCGCCGACGCCGGACGTGAGCCGTCCCGCCAATGGCGGCGACACGCCGGGCAGGTCCTTGGCTCTCGGCGTGGGGGCGCTTACGTTGCCCCGAAGAGGATCAGTGGTTGACATAACTGTAAGCCTCTAGTAGAGGGTGAGGGTTTACTCCTGATCCTCTGTGGTGACAGCTGTCGTCGACCGTCGGTCTGGTCACGCCGTACCCGGTCGGGGCGATGCCAATCTCGAAGGGAAAGGACCGGAGATGACACCTCCGCACAACTACCTGGCGGTCATCAAGGTCGTCGGCATCGGGGGCGGCGGCGTCAACGCCGTCAACCGGATGATCGAGGTTGGGCTCAAGGGCGTCGAGTTCATCGCGATCAACACCGATGCGCAGGCGCTGCTGATGAGTGACGCCGACGTCAAGCTCGACGTCGGCCGGGAGTTGACCCGGGGCCTCGGCGCCGGCGCCAACCCGGACGTCGGCAAGAACGCCGCCGAGGACCACCGCGACGAGATCGAGGAGGTCCTCAAGGGCGCCGACATGGTCTTCGTGACCTGCGGCGAGGGCGGCGGCACCGGCACCGGCGGCGCGCCGGTGGTGGCGAACATCGCCCGCAAGCTCGGCGCGCTCACCATCGGCGTGGTGACCCGGCCGTTCTCCTTCGAGGGCAAGCGCCGCCAGGTGCAGGCCGAGTCCGGCATAGACGAGCTGCGCAACCAGTGCGACACGCTGATCGTCATCCCGAACGACCGGCTGCTGGCGCTCGGCGACCGCAACATCTCCATGATGGACGCCTTCCGCACCGCCGACCAGGTGCTGCTCTCCGGTGTCCAGGGCATCACCGACCTGATCACCACGCCGGGTCTGATCAACCTGGACTTCGCCGACGTCAAGAGCGTGATGAGCGGCGCCGGCAGCGCGTTGATGGGCATCGGCAGCGCCCGCGGCGAGAACCGCGCGGTGGAGGCGGCCGAGGCGGCCATCTCCAGCCCGCTGCTGGAGCAGAGCATGGACGGCGCGCGGGGCGTGCTGCTCTCCATCGCCGGCGGCTCCGACCTGGGCCTGTTCGAGATCAACGACGCCGCCCAGCTGGTCACCGACGCGGCGCACCCGGACGCCAACATCATCTTCGGCGCGGTCATCGACGACGCGCTGGGCGACGAGGTCCGGGTCACCGTCATCGCGGCCGGCTTCGACGGCGGCGCGCCGTCGTACAAGGCGGCCGAGGCGCCGCGCAAGACCAACCAGAACCAGCCGGCGCCGCAGAACCCGCCGGTCGCGCCGCCGACCACCCTGCCGGCCCAGCAGCAGTCGCCGCGCCGGGTGCTCTTCGACGACGTCGACGTGCCCGACTTCCTCAAGAACGGTTCCTGAGCTCCGCCGATGACCGACGAACCAGCCACGGTACGGCCCGACCGGCGTGCCGAACTCGCGGCCGGGCTGGCCCGGGTCCGCGCCCGGATCGCCGACGCCTGCGCCGCCGCGGGACGGGACCGCGCCGAGGTCACCATGATCGCGGTCACCAAGACGTACCCGGCCGGCGACGTGGTCGCGCTGGCCGGGCTCGGGGTGGCCGACGTGGGGGAGAACCGCGACCAGGAGGCCGCCCCGAAGGCGGCCGAGGTGGCCGCCGCCGGGGTGGCCGTCCGCTGGCACTTCATCGGCCAGCTGCAACGCAACAAGGCCCGCTCGGTGGTCCGCTACGCCGACGTCGTGCACTCGGTGGACAGCGTCCGGCTGGCCCGGGCCCTGGCCGCAGCCGCGTCCGCCGGCCGGGACCGGCCGCTGGACGCCCTGGTGCAGGTGAGCATCGACGGCGACCCGGCGCGTGGCGGCGCGCTGCCGGACTCGGCCGACCCGGACCGCGGCCTGGGCCCGGTGGCCGAGGCGCTGGCCGGTGCCGGCGGCCTGCGGCTGGCCGGGCTGATGGCGGTGGCGCCGCTGGGCTGGGAGCCGGAGCGGGCGTTCGCCCGGCTCGCCGAGGTGGCGGCGCGCTTCCGCGACCGGCACCCGGAGGCGACCGCGCTCTCCGCCGGAATGAGCGGCGACCTCGAACCGGCCATCGAATATGGCGCGACACATGTCCGCGTCGGCAGCGCGTTGCTCGGAATGCGTCCCACGCTGCGGTAGCCTGACCGCGGTAGAAGCAAATTACATCTGTGTTGTTTCAGGAACGGCGTCCCGTTGTCGGGGGCCACGGCGGGCGGCCGCGAATCGCCTGTCGGGGGATTGCCGCTCCGATCCGGTGGGCATGGATTGTCCATTCGTGATCAGGCGACACGGCACGGGGGTGCGTGCCGCACGGCGGACGGAAGGGCGCGGGATGGGTGCACTGCGCAAGGCGGGGGTCTGGCTCGGTCTCGTCGAGGAGGATGACGAGCGGGCCTACGACGACGGCTACGACAAGCCGGGCTACCGCGACTCGCGGTACCGGTCGAGCCGGTACTCCGAGGAGTTCGCCGACGACGACGAGGACGAGTCGGAGGAGCCGCCGGCGCCGCGCCCGCGGCTCGGCGAGCGGGGCCGGCTGAGCGAGCGCGGCGCGAGCCGGGCTGTGGAGGCCGACCGGGCCGACGACGAGCGTCCGGAGCGGGTCGAGCGGTCCAGCGTCCGCTCGATCACCCGGTCCGGCGCGGGGGAGACCTCGGGTGCGCTGACCTACCACACCCGGGACAACCTGGCCCTGGCGCCGCAGACCCAGGCGCGCGAGCGCGCGGTGGTGGCCGAGGAGGAGCAGCGTTACCAGATCACCACGCTGCACCCGACCACCTACCGGGAGGCGCGGACCATCGGCGAGCACTTCCGCGACGGCGTTCCGGTGATCATCAACCTCACCGAGATGGACGAGGCCGACGCCCGTCGGCTGGTTGACTTCGCCGCCGGGCTGGCGTTCGGGCTGCGCGGTACGATCGAGCGCGTGACCAACCGGGTGTTCCTGCTCTCACCGGCCAACGTCCAGGTCACCGCGGAGGACAAGGCCAAGATCGCTGAGGGCGGCTTTTTCAGCCTGAGCTAAGTCCGCCCGACCGAGGGACGTCGCCTGCCGTGTTGTCGATCGTGCTCCAAGCGCTGTACCTGCTCCTGTACCTCTTCCTAATTGTGCTGTTGGCCCGATTCGTCCTCAGCGCCGTCCTGCAGTACGGTCGCCGGTGGCAACCGGGGCGCGGGGCATCGGCGGGACTGGAATCCGTGTGGAGCGTCACTGATCCGCCTCTCAAGGCGTTGAGGCGTGTGATCCCTCCACTGCGAATTGGTACCGTGAGCATCGACCTGGCCTCCCTTGTGCTCCTGGTTATCCTGTTCGTGCTGATGGAGTTCGTGTTGAAGCGGTTGATCATCGGATGAACGTCCGGTGGCCCAGCCCGCTACGCGGCCGCAACTGACCCGAGGAGTTTCGATGCCGCTGACCCCGGCCGACGTCCACAACGTCGCCTTCAAAAAGCCGCCGATCGGCAAGCGGGGGTATGACGAGGAGGAGGTCGACGCCTTCCTGGACGAGGTCGAGCGTGAGCTTGCCCGTCTGATCGAGGAGAACAACGAGCTGCGCGCCCAGGTGGAGCGCGGCGGCCGTGGTGGCGCTCCCGCCGGCCCCGGCGGCGACGCCCGTCTCGCGGCCGAGCTCAACGACGTCAAGGCCCAGCTCGACCGGGTGCAGCGCGACAAGGCCGCGGCCGAGCAGGCCGCCCGGGCCATGCAGGCCGAGCTGGAGCAGGTCCGGTCCGCCGGTGGCCCGGCCGGCGGCGGCGACGGCGAGCAGCAGGCGCTGCGGGTGTTGATGATGGCCCAGCGCACCGCCGACGACCACGTGTCGGACGCCCGCCGCGAGGCCGACCAGCTTCTCTCCGAGGCCCGGTCCAAGGCCGAGGAGGTCACCCGCGAGGCGCGCGCCAAGGCCGACGCCCTCGAGCGGGACGCCCGCCAGCGGCACCAGGAGGCCATGGGCGGCCTGGACGCCAAGCGCACCGCGCTGCAGAAGCACATCGAGGAGCTCAAGCAGTTCGAGCGCGAGTACCGCACCCGGCTCAAGGCGTACCTGGAGAGCCAGCTGCGGGACCTCGACGGCCGGGGCCAGGGCCTGGAGGCCGAGATGACCCGCGCCGAGGGCAGCCGCGCCGCCACCGGCAACGGGCTGGCCGCCCCGAGCCTCGCCGGCTCGTACGGCGGCGGTCGCTCCGGCGCTCTCGAAGCCGGTCGCTGATCCACGGTCGGCGGCCGTCGCCCGACGGTCGCCGACCGCGCCACACCGACACGACGCGGCGGGGGTGAGCCGTGATAGTCGCAAGTCTGCTGCTCATCCTCGTCGCGGTCGTACTGCTGGTGTTCGGTCTCGCTGACGGCTCCAGCACTCTGTTGATCAGTTCCATCGCGGCCAGCCTGTTGGCCGCCGTCGCGTTGATCGCGGGCGCCCGCCAGGTGGCCGCCGCCAAGGCGACGACGGGCCGGCCCGGGCCGCGCGCGGGCCGGGGTTTCGCGGGTACGTCCCGCGCCACGACCCCGCCGGAGCCCTACGCCCCGGTGGAGCCGGAGATCCCCGTCCAGCACGTTCCCCCGACGAGCGGCACCGGTGGCGACGGGTGGCGGCAACCGCCCGAGCCGCCGGTGACCGGCGACGCCGACCCGTGGGAGCCGCAGGCCGAGAGCCCGTGGGACTCCGACGGCGTGGCCGCGCGCCGCGCACCGGACGCGGACCCGGCGTGGGAGGCCGCGCCGACCGCCGGGCGGTCCCGCGACGTCGACGACGCCGGCCCGTGGGACTCGGTGAGTCCGGCCCCGGGCCCCTGGCGCGACGGGGCGGCCGGCGGCTGGGCGGCGGAACCGGCCGAGGTCGACGACGAACCGGAGGCCCAGGACGTGTCCCCCGCCGACGCCGCGTGGGTGGCCCGGCTCGACACCGAGGTGCGGGTCGTCGACGGCCGCCCCCGCTACCACCTGCGCTCCTGCCCCCGCCTGCTCGGCCGGGACGACGAGCCGCTGCCGGTCTCCGAGGCGGTCTCGCTCGGCTTCACCCCGTGCGCGGACTGCGCGCCGGACACCGCCCTGCTCGCCGACACCCGACCCGGCTGAGTCGCGTCGATGCCCACCGGGGAGCCGCTCACCGTGGCGGTACGCGTCAAGCCCGGCGCCTCCCGCGCCCGCGTCGGCGGCCGCTTCGACGGCCCGCACGGCCCCGCGCTGGTGATCGCGGTGAACGCGCCGGCGGTGGACGGGCGGGCCACCGAGGCGGCCCGCAAAGCGCTGGCCGGGGCGCTGGGCGTACGACCGGCGGCGGTGTCGCTGCGCACCGGCGCGGCCAGCCGCGACAAGCTGTTCACCGTCGAGCGTCCGGCCCCCGGGTTGACCGACGTGCTCCGCCGGCTGCGCGACGGATCGGACGGGTGAGGGCGCTGCGGGTCGGTGGCCCGTGACGCCGGGGCTGGACCTCGCGCTGCTGCTCGGCGCCGCCGTCCTGCTGGTGGCGGTCGGCGCGGTCCGCTTCTCCACCCGCCTCGGCGTACCGAGTCTGCTGGTCTACCTGGCGCTCGGGGTGGCGATCGGGGAGGCCGGCCTCGGCATCCGCTTCGACGACGCCGAGCTGACCCGGGTGCTGGGCTTCTGCGCGCTGATCGTGATCATCGCGGAGGGCGGGTTGACCGCCCGGTGGAGCACCCTGCGCCCGGTGCTCGGGCTGGCCGCCGCCCTCTCCACCGTCGGGGTGCTGGTCAGCATCCTGGTCGTCGGCCTGGTGGTGCACCTGCTGCTCGGCCTGGACTGGCGGCTCGCCCTGCTCTACGGCGCGGTGCTCTCCTCCACCGACGCGGCGGCGGTCTTCGCCACGCTGCGCCGGCTGCGCCTGCCGCCCCGGCTGGTGGCCACCCTGGAGGCCGAGTCCGGGATGAACGACGCCCCGGTGGTGATCCTGGTGGTGCTGCTCTCCCGCGGCGCCGAGGGTGGTCACCCGTGGTGGTACGAGGTGTTCCTGGTCGGCTACGAGCTGGGCGTCGGAGCGGCGGTCGGGCTCGCCGCCGGGCTGACCGGCCGCTTCGCGCTGCGCCGCGCGGCGCTGCCGTCGTCCGGGCTCTACCCGATCGCCGCGGTCGGCTTCACCGTGCTGGCGTACGCCGCCGGGGCGGTGCTGCACGCCTCCGGCTTCCTCGCCGTGTACGTGGCCGGGGTGCTGCTCGGCAACGCCCGGCTGCCGCACCGGCAGGCCATCCTGGGCTTCGCCGACGGGCTGGCCTGGCTGGCCCAGATCGGGCTGTTCGTGCTGCTCGGGCTGCTGGCCACGCCCAGCCGGCTGAACGCGGCGGTGCTGCCGGCGGTGGTCGCCGGCCTGGCCCTGCTGCTGCTGGCCCGGCCGCTGTCGGTGCTGGTGGCCGCGCTGCCGTTCCGGGTCAACCTGCGCGAGCAGGCGTTCCTGTCCTGGGCGGGGCTGCGCGGGGCGGTGCCGATCGTGCTGGCCACCATCCCGCTCTCCGAGCGGGTGCCCGGGGCGGACCGGCTCTTCGACGCGGTCTTCGTCCTGGTGGTGATCTTCACGGTGTTGCAGGCGGGCACGCTGGCGCCGGCGGCCCGCCGGTTGCGGGTGACCGCGCCCGCCGAGCTGGCCGAGATCCACGTGGAGACGGCGCCGCTGGAGCGGATGCGGGCGGACCTGCTCCAGTTGGAGGTGCCGCCGGGTTCCCGGCTGGCCGGCGTGCACGTGGACGAGCTGCGGTTGCCGGTGGGCGCCTCGGTGACCCTGGTGCTGCGCGACGGGGCGGGTTTCGTGCCCGGCCCGGACACCCGGCTCAAGACAGGCGACAGCCTGTTGATCGTGGCGACCGCCGGGGTGCGGGACGAGGTCGAGCGGCGGCTGCGGGCGGTCAGTCGGCGGGGTCGACTGGCCAGGTGGTTTGGCGAGTACGGCGAGGATCGGGATGGCTGATCTGCTAGCGTTCCCTTTGCCCCAATTAGGGCTTACCAGGGGCTGAATAGCGGCACGACGGTGCGCCACGTTGTCGGACGCCTGTACGTTCCGTATTCTTGCCAACCTCCGGAGTGCGCGGCCCTCGTTGCCGTGCGCCCGTTTTGTTACGTGGGGGCGCCAGGCCGGTGACCCCTGTCCGGACACCGCCGACCGCCGCGCTACGCGGCTGAGGGAGCTGACGATGGCGAAGCCAGCCGACACCAGGACCGCCGGCCGCAAGCCTGCGGTGAAGGCCACCCGCAGCGCGGCGGAGACCGAGAAGATCCGGGCGGCCCTGGCGGCCCGACGGGACGAGCTGCGAGCCGAGTACGATCAGACGCTGAGCGAGATCACCGAGCTGCAGCGCGACCGGCTGACCGACTCGGCCGGGGACGACCAGGCCGACACCGGCACCAAGACGTTCGAGCGCGAGCAGGAGATCTCTCTCGCCAACAGCATCCGGGAACGGATCACGCAGGTCGAGCGGGCCCTGGAGCGCCTCGACGAGGGTGGCTACGGGTGGTGCGAGCGGTGCGGGAACCCGATCCCGGTCGAGCGGCTCGCCGCCTTCCCGTCGGCGACCCTCTGCGTGACCTGCAAGCAGCTGGAGGAGCGGCGCTGACGTCCGCTCCCCGGTGACACACGCGAGACGGTGAACCGCTCACCGTCGGACAGTCGATGGGGAGTCGATGACCACAGCACCGACCGCCGGATCCGGCACCGCTGAGCCGGGCGACGGTACGCCTCGCCGCAAGGCGGTCGTGGTCCTGGCCAGCATCGCCCTCGCGGCCCTGCTGGCCGACCTGTTCACCAAGCACCTCGCGCTGGTGACGCTCGACGACCGGGGGCCGGTACGCCTGCTCGGCGGCGCGGTCTACCTGACCCTGACCCGCAACAGCGGGGCGGCCTGGAGCATCGGCGCCGACCACACCTGGATCTTCCCGCTGATCACCATCGGCGTGGTCGGCTGGATCGTCTGGATGGCGGTACGGCTGCGGTCCCTGCCCTGGGCGGTCTCCCTCGGCCTGGTGCTGGGCGGCGCGCTGGGCAACCTCACCGACCGGATCTTCCGCGCCCCCGGCCACTTCGTCGGGCACGTGGTGGACATGGTCAGCCTCTTCGACCCGTACGGGCAGGTCTGGCCGGTGTTCAACCTGGCCGACAGCGCGCTGGTCTCCGGGGTGCTCCTCGCCGTGCTGCTCGAACTGACCGGCCGGCAGCGGGACGGCAGCCGGGCCGGTACGCAGGGCGCCGCCGACGACGCGGCGGCCAACGACCGGGACGCCACCGGCGCTCAGCCCCGGGAGCGGGCGTGACCTCGGCCTTCGCCGCCGGTGGCGGTGACCAGCGTTCCCTGCCCGTCCCGGACGGGCTCGACGGCATGCGCCTGGACCAGGCGGTGTCCCGCCTCTTCGGGCTCTCCCGCACCGCCGCGGCGGCCCTGGTCGACGCCGGTGACGCGCTGGTCGACGGGGCCGCGCGGCCCAACTCGCACAAGGTGAAGGCCGGCTCCTGGCTGGAGGTGACGCTGCCCGCCCCGGTCGCGCCGCCGACGGTGGTGCCGCAGGCGGTGCCGGGCCTGACCGTGGTCCACGCCGACGACGACATCGTGGTGGTGGACAAGCCGGTCGGCGTGGCCGCCCACCCCAGCCCCGGCTGGACCGGGCCGACCGTGATCGGCGGCCTCGCCGCCGTCGGGCACCGGATCTCGACCAGCGGCGCCGCCGAGCGGCAGGGCGTGGTGCACCGGCTCGACGTCGGCACCACCGGAATCATGGTGGTGGCCAAGAGCGAGCAGGCGTACACCGCGTTGAAGCGGGCGTTCAAGTACCGCGAGGTGGAGAAGCGCTACCACGCCGTGGTGCAGGGGCACCCCGATCCGCTGCGCGGCACCATCGACGCCCCGATCGACCGGCACCCGCACCACGACTACCGCTGGGCGGTGGTCTCCGGCGGCAAGCCGAGCATCACCCACTACGACACCATCGAGGCGTTCCCGGCGGCGAGTCTGCTCGACGTGCGCCTGGAGACCGGTCGCACGCACCAGATCCGGGTGCACTTCTCGACGCTGCGGCACCCCTGCGTGGGCGACATCACCTACGGCGCCGACCCGACCCTCTCGGCCCGGCTCGGGTTGGGCCGGCAGTGGCTGCACGCCCGGTCGCTGAGCTTCCTGCACCCGCGTACCGGCGACGAGGTGACCTTCGTCAGCGAGTACCCGGACGACCTGGCCCAGGCGCTGGCGATCCTGCGCGACTGACCGCACCCGGTCCGAGCCGACCGAACCGCACCCGATCCGAGCCGACAGGGGGCCCGCGCCGGTGAGCGCCGCCGTACCGCCACCGGCCGACCGGCCGACACCGCCGGTGGGCCGGCCCGGCCGTGCCCGGCCGCGCTGGCTCACCTCGGCCGCGCTCGCCGCGGTGGGGGCGGTGCTGCTCACCGCCGGCTGGGCGGGGGGCCGGGAGGAGCCGGTCGGCGACCGCACCGTCGGCGAGGTCACCCGGGTCGGGGTACGGCCCGGCGACCGGATCCCCGAGTACGTGCGCGCCGCCGCGGCCGAACTGGCCGCGTTGCCGCCGTCCGGATCGCCGTCCGGGACGTACGCGCTGGTCTCGTTCACCGGCTACCTCGCGCCGGCGCAGGTGCCCGGCGTGCTCGCCGACGCGCCGGTCTCCGAGGTGGTGACGCGGGTGCCGCTGCCCGACCGGCAGACCGAGGTGGTCCGCCTGGCGGCGCAGCTGCTGCCGCAGGACGTGGTCGCCGGGATGACGACGGTGGCCGAGCGCAAGGACCGGGAGGCCGCCGACCAGCGGGCCCGCGCCGCCGGCACCGCCGACGGCGAGCTGCGCCGGGTGTACGCCACCGGCGCGGAGGTCGCCGCGCGGGAGGCGCGGGCGTACCGGGCGGGGTGCGCGTGCGTCTACGCGGCGGTGGTGCGCGCCGACCCGGCCGTGCTGCGGACGCTGGCCGGCCGGCCCGGGGTGCGCGCGGTGGACCCGGCCCCGGAGCTGCGCCGGCTGGACCGGGCGGTGGTCCTCCCGCCGCTGCCCGAACAGCGGGACGTGGTGCGGCCGCCGGCCGACACCGCGCTGGACTTCCCGTCGGTGGGCGTTTCGTCGGAACAGGCACGGGACGTGATCGATCCCTCACCCGGCGGATCGGCCGGCTCGCGGGCGCCCACACCGCCTCCGACCTCGCCGGACACCGGCGGTGGGGGTGCACCGGCGCCGGGCGGGTGAGGATTGCCCATGGGGGATGTGCGGCAACAGGTGTGGTCCGAATAGGGTTTCGTTCGTAGCCTGTCAGGCGGAGATCGATGGCGCGGGGAGGGCGAGCCTTGGACGGCAGCGAGACCGGCTGGGGCCGGTCGGCCGAACCGGCACCGCGATGGCGGGCCTTGCTCGACCGCGCCCGCGGCGGTCGCGCCGGCGAGCCGGCGGAGGCCGACCGCCGTCCCGAGGAGCCCCCACCGGCGCGCGAGGCGTTGCCCCGGCGCGGGTCGGGCACCGGCTGGTCCGGGCGGGCCTCGGCCGCCGTGCCGCCCGTCGAGCCCCGGTACGGCACCGACCCCGGCTACCGGGCCGAGGCGACCTACCGGATCGACCCGGCGTACCGGGTGGAGCCGTCGTACCAGCCGGAGCCGTCGTACCAGCCGGAGCCGTCGTACCAGCCGGAGCCGTCGTACCGGAGTGAGCCGGGGTACCCGCCGGAGCCGGCCTACCGGGCCGAGCCCGGTTACCCGCCCGAGTCGCCGGCGGAGTCCCGCTACGCGTTGCTGGACAACGGCTACCGGCACGAGCCGCCGCCGGTCGAGTCGCGGTACGCCCCGCTGCTCGACGACGGCTTCCGACCCGGTTACGCCCCGGCCGACCCGGCGTACCCGCCGCAGCCGTCGTACCGGCCCGAGCCGACCTATCCGCCGGAGCCGGCCGTGCCCGCCGAGCCGGCGTACCCGCCCGCGGTGACCGCCGACCGGGGCTATTCGCCGGCGCGGATCGAACCGGCCCGGATCGAGTGGCGCCCGCAGGCCCCGCAGGACGAGCAGGAGCGGGCCGCCGGCGTGCTGCGCCGCGACCTCGGCACGCCCCGGGTGCTCGCCTTCGCCAACCCCAAGGGCGGGGTGCACAAGACCACCGCCACCGTGCTCGCCGCCGCCACCGTCGGCAGCGTCCGCGGTCGGGGCGTGCTGGCCTGGGACGACAACGAGCTGCGCGGCACCCTCGGGCTGCGCGCCGGCAGCGCCCGGCACGCCCGGACGATCCGGCACCTGATCAGCGACCTGGCGCACATCGAGATCCGGGAGGGCGCCGAACTGCTGGAGTCCCTCGACGACTACCTGCGGCACGCCTCCGACGGCTCGTACGACGTGCTGGCCGGCGAGGAGAGCCCCCGGTTCGCCCAGCGGCTGGACCAGTTCACCGTCAAGCGGGTGCTGGAGCTGCTGCGCCGCACCCACGACGTGGTCTGCGTGGACACCGGCAACAACGTGGAGAGCGCCAACTGGCGCACCGTCATGCACGCCGCCGACCAGCTGGTGGTGACCACCGTGCCGCGCGAGGACGCCGCGTTCAGCGCGGACTGGATGCTGGACCTGCTGCACGAGGAGGGGATGGGGGAGCTGGCCGACAACGCGGTCACCCTGATCTCCTGCCCGACGCCCGGCCGCTCCCAGCTCCAGGACGACCTGGAACGGCACTTCGCCACCCGTACCCGGGCCGTCGCCGTGGTGCCGTACGACCCGGCGCTGGAGACCGGCTCCTCGATCGAGTACCCCCAGCTCCAGCCGGAGACCCGGCAGGCGTGGCTGCGCGCCGCCGCGGTGATGCTGGAGCCGTTCGCCCGCTGAGGGAGTGTCCGGCCACCGGCGCCCCCCGTCGCCGCCCCGCCTGAGAGGATCACCGGGTGAGCCCGGACACCCCCGATCCGCACCGGTCCGTCGACCGTCCCGACGAGCCGGACCGTGCCGCCGCGCCCGCCGGCCCCGCCCCGCCGGCCCGCACGGTGAACGACGGCTGGACGCCGCTCTCCGGCGCGCCCGACGCCGGATCGCGGCCCGGCGAGCCGGGCCCGGTCGAGCTGGCCACGCCGGGTGGCCCCTGGCCGCAACCGGGCGGACCGGCCGCGGCCTGGCCCCCGGCGTACGCCGGCCTCCCGGAGCAGCCGGCCGACCGGCCCCGCCGCTCCGTCGCGGCGACCCTCGCCACCGTGCTCGCACTGACCGTCCTGGGCGTGCCGCTCGGGCTGCTCTGGGCCGCCGTGGCCCCGGACACCCCGGTGCTCAAGACCGCCGAGGGCGCCATCTACGCCCAGCCGCAGCCGGAGCAGCCGATCGCCGCCGACGGCTGGTTCAGCCTGCTCGGGCTCGGCTTCGGGCTGCTCGCCGCGGTCGGGCTCTGGGTCGTGCTGCGCCGCCGCCGGGGCCCCGCCGTGCTGGCCGGGGCGGCGTTCGGCGCGCTCGGCGCCGCGCTGGTCGCCTGGCAGGTCGGCCGCCGGGTCGGGCTCTCCGGCTACCGGCGGCTGCTGGAGAACGCCCCGGACGGCACCGCCTTCAGCAAGCCGGCCGACCTGCGCGCCGGCGGGATCGAGTGGCTGTTCGGGTTCCTGCCGGTGCCCTTCGGGGACGTGCTGCTGCCGGCGTTCGCCGCGGCCGTGACGTACACCCTGCTGGCCGGCTGGTCGCGCTGGCCGTCGCTGCGGCCGGAGCCGGAGCCCGGCGGCCTCAGTTGGGGGCCGGGGGCGACGCCAGCTCCGACAGCGGCACCGGAACCGCCCGCACCTGACGCAGCAGAGCCGCCTCGCGGTTGAGCAGCCGCAGCTCGGCGCGGAGCCGGGTGGCGGTGTCGTCGATGGCGAGCAGTCGCTGGCGGTCCGCCACGGTGAGCGCGGCCGTCGCGGCGACCAGGTGGGACAGCACTGTCGGGTCCTCCGGCAGCTGCTCGGAGATCTCCTCCGGATCGGGCCGGATCAGCCCCAGGTACTGGCGGAAGACCGCGATCACCCGGGCCGCGAGCAGCTCGGCGATCTCGTCGGTGCCGCCCGGCTCGGGCAGCCACTCGACCTGCGCGGTCAGGTACGGCGCCGAGGAGCGGTCCACGTCGGCGATCCGGAACCGCCGCCGGCCCACCGTGACGATGTCGAAGCCGCCGTCGTCGAGCTCGGTGACCTGCCGCAGCTCGGCGGTGCACCCCACCTCGTGCAGCGTCACGTCACCGCCGCCGGGGGTCGACCGGCCGGGTGCCGGGGCGACCTCCCAGCCGGCCTGGATCGCCACCACGCCGAACTCGCGGGGCGCCCCCTCGGGCAGCCCGACCAGGTGGCGCACCAGCGCGCGGTAACGCTCCTCGAATATGTGCAGCGGCAGCACGAGTCCGGGAAAGAGCACCGTTGCGAGCGGGAACACCGGCAGCCGCGCAGTCACGCGTCGAGCCTAGTCGGACCGGACGCCCGCGGCGTGGCCCGGCTCACGCCTCCCGCGGTACGGGCGGCGCGGAAAGATCCTGACGAAGCGGCCTAGACTCGCAAGGGTGTTGAATCGGATCGACCTGCGCGGCGGTGTCCGTGACCCGCGCCGCCTGCTGCCCCGTGCCCAGCTCGACGTCTCCGTGGCCGTCGAGCGGATCCGCCCGCTCGTCGAGGCGGTCCGGGAGCATGGGTATCCGGCGATCCGGGAGGCCAGCGAGCGGTTCGACGGGGTCTCCCCGGCGGTGCTGCGGGTGCCGGCCGAGGCGATCGCCGAGGCCGAGGGGACGCTCGACCCGCAGGTGCGCGCCGCGCTGCTGGAGTCGATCGCGCGCGCCCGCCGGGTGCACGCCGACCAGCGGCGCACCGACCACACCACCCAGGTCGTCCCCGGTGGCACGGTGACCGAGCGCTGGGTGCCGGTCGACCGGGTGGGCCTCTACGTCCCCGGTGGCCTGGCGATGTACCCGTCGACCGTGGTGATGAACGTGGTCCCCGCCCAGGCGGCCGGGGTGCGCTCGCTGGTGGTGGTCAGCCCACCGCAGCAGGACAACGGCGGCCTGCCCGACGGGCGGGTGCTGGCGGCCTGCGCGCTGCTCGGCGTCGACGAGGTGTACGCCGTCGGCGGCGCCCAGGCGGTGGCGATGCTGGCGTACGGCGCGGCGGTCGACGCCGAGGGCAGCGCGCACTGCGACCCGGTCGACATGATCACCGGTCCGGGCAACATCTGGGTCACCGCCGCCAAGCGGCTGCTGCGCGGCGTGGTCGGCATCGACGCCGAGGCCGGCCCGACCGAGATCGCCATCCTGGCCGACGACACCGCCGACCCGGCGCACGTCGCCGCCGACCTGATCAGCCAGGCCGAGCACGACCCCCTCGCCGCCAGCGTGCTGGTCACCCCGTCGGTCGAGCTGGCCGAAGCGGTCGAGCGGGAGCTGGCCCGGCAGGTGCCGGCCACCAAGCACGCCGAGCGGGTCAGCACCGCGCTCAGTGGTGAGCAGAGCGGCGTGGTCCTCGTGGACGACCTCGACGCCGGGCTGCGGGTGGTCGACGCGTACGCGGCCGAGCACCTGGAGATCCAGACCGTGGACGCCCGCGCGTGGGCGATGCGGGTCCGCAACGCCGGGGCGATCTTCGTCGGCGCCTGGTCGCCGGTGTCGCTCGGCGACTACTGCGCCGGCTCCAACCACGTCCTGCCCACCGGCGGCTGCGCCCGGCACTCCTCGGGGCTGTCGGTGCAGTCCTTCCTGCGCGGCATCCACCTGGTGGAGTACACCGAGGACGCGCTGCGCGAGGTGGCCCCGCACGTGGTGACCCTGGCCAACGTGGAGGACCTGCCGGCGCACGGCCAGGCCGTCGCGGCCCGCTTCCCCGGGGGGCCGGCGTGACCACCCTGGACGACCTGCCGCTCCGCGACGACCTGCGGGGCCTGCGGCCGTACGGGGCGCCGCAGCTCGACGTGGCGGTCCGGCTGAACACCAATGAGAACTCGTACCCGGTGCCCGAGCCGGTGGTCGAGGCGATCGGCAAGGCCCTCGCCGCGGAGCTGCGCGACCTGAACCGGTACCCGGACCGGGACGCGGTGGCGCTCCGGGCCGACCTGGCGGCGTACCTCGGCCACGGGCTCACCGTCGAGCAGGTCTGGGCGGCCAACGGCTCCAACGAGATCCAGCAGCAGCTGCTCCAGGCGTTCGGCGGCCCGGGGCGCACCGCGCTCGGCTTCACCCCGGCGTACTCGATGCACCCGCTGCTGGCGCTGGGCACCGGCACCGGCTGGGTGCCGGGGGTCCGGGGCGCCGACTTCGGGCTGACCGTCGACAACGCGGTGGCCCAGGTGCGCGAGCACCGGCCGGACGTGGTCTTCCTCTGCTCGCCGAACAACCCCACCGGCACCGCGCTGGACCCGGCGGTGGTCGCCGCGGTGCTCGACGCCGCCCCCGGCATGGTGGTGGTCGACGAGGCGTACGCCGAGTTCGCCCGCCCCGGCACGGTGAGCGCGCTGGCCGTGCTGCCCGGCCACCCGCGGCTGGTGGTCACCCGGACGATGAGCAAGGCGTTCGGCTTCGCCGGCGGCCGGCTGGGCTACCTGGCCGCCGACCCGGCGGTGGTGGCCGCCGTGCAGCTGGTCCGGCTGCCGTACCACCTCTCGGCGCTCACCCAGGCCGCCGCCCGGGCGGCGCTGGCCCACCGCGACGCCCTGCTCGGCACCGTCGACGCGATCAAGGCCCAGCGCGACCGGATCGTCGCCGAGCTGCGCGCCCGCGGCCACCGGGTCGCCGACAGCGACGCCAACTTCGTGCTCTTCGAGGTGGTCGGCGACCAGGCCGTCGCCTGGCGCACCCTGCTCGACGCCGGCGTGCTGGTCCGCGACGTCGGCCTGCCCGGCTGGCTGCGGGTCACCGCCGGCACCCCGGCCGAGACCGACGCCTTCCTCACCGCAATGGAGAAGCTGACATGAGTCGCACCGCCCGGGTGGAGCGGATCACCAAGGAGACCAAGGTGCTGGTCGAGATCGACCTCGACGGCACCGGCCAGGCCGAAATCAGCACCGGCGTCGGTTTCTACGACCACATGCTGCACCAGATCGCCCGGCACGGCGGCTTCGACCTCACCGTGCGCACCGTCGGCGACCTGGAGATCGACGCCCACCACACGATGGAGGACACCGCGCTGGCCCTGGGCGCCGCCTTCGACCAGGCGCTGGGGGACAAGGCCGGCATCCGGCGGTACGGCTCGGCCACCGTGCCGATGGACGAGGTCCTCGTCCGCGCCGCCGTCGACCTCTCCGGCCGCCCGTACGTGCTGCACGACGAGCCGGCGCTCGCGCCGTACATCGGCCCGGTCTACCCCACCAGCATGACCCGGCACATCTGGGAGTCCTTCGGCCAGTCGGCCCGGATCACCCTGCACGTGGACGTGCTGCGGGCGGCCCGCCCCGGCGGCCACCCGGACGCCCACCACGTGGTGGAGGCGCAGTTCAAGGCGGTCTCCCGGGCGCTGCGCGAGGCCACCGCGATCGACCCGCGCTCGGCCGGCGTGGTGCCCAGCACGAAGGGTGCGCTCTGATGAGCGCGAGGAGTGCAGCGCAGCGGAGCCCCGCAGTCGCGACTGAAGGAGAGCTCTGATGGGGCCGGTGCTGCCGACGCTGCTGCTGATCCTGGCCGGTGTGCTGGTCGGCGGGACGTGGTCGTTGCACAAGCAGGGCGCGCCGCGCGGCGCGGTGGTCATCATGGCGCTGCTTGCCACGCTCGCCACCGTCGGCGGGGTGCTCTGGCTGCTCCCCGGGGAGGGCTGATGACCACCAGGATCGTGGTGCTGGACTACGGCTCGGGCAACCTGCGCTCGGCCGAGCGCGCCCTGGAGCGCGCCGGCGCCGAGGTGACCGTCACCGACGACCTGGCCGCCGCCGCCGAGGCCGACGGCCTGGTGGTGCCGGGCGTGGGCGCCTACGCCGCCTGCATGGCGGGGATCGAGGCGCTCGGCGCCGGCCCGGTGATCGCCGAGCGGGTCGCCGCCGGCCGGCCGGTGCTGGGCATCTGCGTCGGCATGCAGGTGCTCTTCGAGCACGGCGACGAGCACGGCGTGGTCACCAAGGGGCTCGGGCTGCTGCCCGGCGGGGTGACGAAACTGCCCGCCGACCGGCTGCCGCACATGGGCTGGAACACGGTCGACGCGCCGGCCGGCTCGGTGCTCCTCGGCGGGCTGCCCGCCGACAGCCGGTTCTACTTCGTCCACTCGTACGGGGTGAACGACGTCGCCGGGCTGGCCGCCGCCGGGGCTCTGGTCACCACCGCCCACCACGGCACCGACTTCGTCGCCGCAGTGGAGCGGGGCGCGCTGTCGGCCGCCCAGTTCCACCCGGAGAAGTCGGCCGACACCGGGGCCGCCCTCCTGCGCAACTGGCTGGCCACGGTTGGCTGAGTTGGCTGAGCCGGCCGGCCCGGCGCGGGGCACGCCGGCCGCCGGGACACCGCGGGGCACGGCGTGAGCGCGAGGAGTGAGCCGGGTTTGCGAGCCCCGCAGTCGCGAACTGAGGTGAACCAGTGAGCAAGGAGCGGGCCCGCCGCCGCGCCGTCCGGGAGGCCGAGGCCGCCCGGGGACGCGTCGTGCGCCAGCGCCGGCTGGCCCGCCGGCAGCGCACCCGCACGCTGGTACGCCGGCTGACGCCGCAGTGGCGGCGGGGTCGCACCGGCCGGGTGGGCCGCCGCAGCCGGGGGGAGCGGGCCGCGATCGTCGGCCTGAGCCTGGCCGCGTTGTTCGGGATCTGGACGTTCGTCGACGATCTGGCGTTGCGCCTGGTGCTGGTCGTCCTGCTGCTGCTGGTCCTGCCGGCGATCGTCGTGATCGCGCTGGACCGTCGGATCTGATGCGAGGAGAGAGAAGTTGAGCCTCACCCTGTTGCCCGCCGTGGACGTCGCCGACGGCCAGGCCGTCCGGCTCGTGCAGGGCGCCGCCGGCAGCGAGACCGCGTACGGCGATCCGCTGGAGGCCGCGCTGGCCTGGCAGGCCGACGGCGCCGAGTGGATCCACCTGGTCGACCTGGACGCGGCGTTCGGTCGGGGCTCCAACGCGCACCTGCTCGCCGAGGTGGTGCGGCAGCTCGACGTGAAGGTGGAGCTCTCCGGCGGCATCCGGGACGACGAGTCGTTGCAGGCGGCGCTGGGCACCGGGGCGGCCCGGGTGAACATCGGCACCGCCGCGCTGGAGGACCCGCAGTGGTGCGACCGGGTCTGCGGCGAGTACGGCGACCGCGTCGCGATCGGGCTGGACGTGCGGGGCCGTACCCTCTCCGCCCGGGGCTGGACCCGCGACGGCGGTGACCTGTGGGAGGTGCTGGAGCGGCTGGACAAGGCGGGCGCCGCCCGGTACGTGGTGACCGACATCACCAAGGACGGCACCATGCGCGGGCCGAACCTGGACCTGCTGCGTGAGGTCTGCGCGCGCACCGACGCCCCGGTGATCGCCTCTGGCGGCGTGTCCACCCTGGACGACCTGCGGGCGCTGGCCACCCTGGAGCCGATCGGGGTGGAGGGCGTGATCGCCGGCAAGGCGCTCTACGCCGGCGCGTTCACCGTGGCCCAGGCGCTGGAAACGCTGGCCGCCGCGTGACCGTCACCCGGTTGGGCTCGGGCGGCCCGTGGGAGGCCGTCTACGGCTACGCCCGGGTGGTCCGGGCGGGCGACCTGGCGTGGACGGCGGGCTGCACGTCGACCGTGGACGGTCGGGTGACGCACGTCGGCGACGCCGCGGCGCAGACCGCGCAGGCGCTGCGGATCGGGCTGGACGCGCTCGCCGAGGTGGGCGCCGAGCCGGGCGACGTGGTCCGGACCCGGCTGTACGTGACCGACCGGAGCTACGCCGACGAGGTGGGTCGGGCGCACAACGCGGTGTTCGGGGCCGTCCGTCCGGCGGCGACGATGGTGGTGGTGGCCGGCCTGCTCGACCCCGACCAGCTGGTCGAGGTGGAGCTGGAGGCCTGGCTCGGCGAGCGCTGAGCCCGGCCGCCCCGCCCGGCGACCGGGTGGGCGGGGCCACATCCCGGCCAGATCGGTTGTGCACAATTCAATCGTGGGCTACAGTTTTCCCGTGACCGATGATCTGGTGCTACGTCGACAGGTGTGCTTCGCGCTCTACGCCGCGTCGCGCGCCCTCACCGACGTCTACCGGCCCATCCTCGACGAGGTCGGCCTGACCTACCCGCAGTACCTGGTGCTGCTGGTGCTCTGGGAGCGCGAGGACGCCCCCACGGTCTCCGAGCTCGGCGCCGCGCTGCGGCTGGACTCCGGCACGCTCTCCCCGCTGCTCAAGCGGTTGGAGGCGGCGGGCCTGGTGGTCCGGTCCCGGTCGGCGCGCGACGAGCGACGGGTGGAGGTGGGGCTCACCGCCGACGGTCGGGCCCTGCGGCAGCGGATGGACGAGGTGCCGCTGCAGGTCGCCCGCGCCACCGGCCTCACCGAGGCCGAGCTGATCGCCCTGCGCGACACCCTCACCCGGGTCACCGAGACGATCCACCGACAGAAGGAGCAGTGACCATGCAGGTGCTCTACACCGCGTCCGCCCTCGCCAGCGGCGACGGCCGCGACGGCCACGTCCGCACCTCCGACGGCACCGTCGAGCTGGACCTGGCGATCCCGAAGGAGATGGGCGGCGCCGGTGGCGCGGCCAACCCCGAGCAGCTCTTCGCCGCAGGCTACGCGGCCTGCTTCCACTCGGCGCTGCGCCTGGTCGCCCGCCGGGCCAAGGCCGACGTCTCCGGCTCGGTGGTCGAGGCTGAGGTCGGCATCGGCCCGAACGGCAGCGGCGGCTTCGGGCTGACCGTCGCCCTCCTGGTCGACCTGCCCGCCGTCGAGCGCGCCGCCGCCGAGCAGCTGGTCGCGCAGGCCCACCAGGTCTGCCCGTACTCGAACGCGACCCGCGGCAACATCGAGGTCGCCCTCACCGTCCGCGAGGCCGCCGCGGCCTGAGCGCCGCCCGGCCCTTCCCCCCGCGTACGAAAGGACGACACCGTGAGCACCAACCGCGAGATCCACCTGGCCTCCCGCCCCCAGGGCTGGCCGACCGCCGACAACTTCCGCCTCGTCGAGACCGAGGTGCCGACGCCCGGCCCGGGCCAGATCGTGGTCCGCAACCAGTTCATGTCCGTCGACCCGTACATGCGGGGGCGGATGAACGACGTGAAGTCGTACGTCCCGCCGTTCCAGCTCGGGGCGCCGCTCGACGGCGGCGCGGTCGGCGCGGTCGTGGCCAGCGAGGCCGACGGCGTCAAGGTCGGCGACACCGTGCTGCACGGCCTCGGCTGGCGGGAGTACGCGCTGCTCGACGCCAAGGCCGCCCGCCCGGTCGACCCGACGATCGCGTCGGTGAGCGCGTACCTGAGCGTGCTCGGCATGACCGGTCTGACCGCGTACGCCGGGCTGCTCGACGTGGCCGGCATGAAGCCGGGGGAGAGCGTCTTCGTCTCCGCCGCCGCCGGCTCGGTCGGCAGCCTGGTCGGCCAGATCGCCAAGCTCAAGGGCGCCGGGCACGTGGTCGGCAGCGCCGGCTCGGCGGCCAAGGTCGAGCGGCTCAAGGCGCTCGGCTTCGACGCCGCCTTCGACTACCACGACGGCCCGGTACGCGACTCGCTCAGGGCGGCCGCGCCCAACGGCATCGACGTCTACTTCGACAACGTCGGCGGCGACCACCTGGAGGCGGCGATCTCGGCGATGAACCTGCACGGCCGGGCCGCCATCTGCGGCATGATCGCGCAGTACAACGACACCGAGCCGCCGGCCGCCCCGCGCAACCTGGCGATGGTCATCGGCAAGCGGCTCACCCTGCGCGGCTTCCTCGTCAGTGACCACGGCAACCTGCGCGAGCAGTTCGTGCGGGACGTCGCCGGCTGGCTGCGCGACGGCAAGCTCGCGTACGACGAGACGATCATCGACGGCATCGAGAACGCCCCCGAGGCGTTCCTCGGCCTGCTGCGCGGCGAGAACCTGGGCAAGATGCTCGTCCGGGTGTGAGTCCCGATCCGGCGCGCGGCGGTGGCCGGCCTCACAGGTCGGTCGCCGCCGCGTGCCCGTTGGATAGGCTCGCCACATGACGGTGGCGGTACGGGTGATTCCGTGTCTGGACGTGGACGCCGGGCGGGTGGTCAAGGGGGTCAACTTCGTCGACCTGCGCGACGCCGGCGACCCGGTGGAGCTGGCCGCGGCGTACGACCGGGCCGGCGCGGACGAGCTGACCTTCCTCGACGTCACCGCCTCCTCCAGCGACCGGGGGACCATGCTCGACGTGGTCCGGCGCACCGCGGAGTCGGTCTTCATTCCGCTGACCGTGGGCGGTGGCGTACGGCGGGTCGCCGACGTCGACACGCTGCTGCGGGCCGGCGCGGACAAGGTCGGGGTGAACACCGCCGCGATCGCCCGCCCGGAGCTCATCGCCGAGATCGCCGACCGGTTCGGCCGGCAGGTGCTGGTGCTCTCGCTGGACGTGCGCCGGGCTCCGGCGGGCACCACGCCCAGCGGGTTCGAGGTGACCACCCACGGCGGCCGCCGAGGCACCGGCCTGGACGCGGTCGAGTGGGCGCGGCGCGGCGCCGAGCTGGGGGCGGGGGAGATCCTGCTCAACTCGATGGACGCCGACGGCACCAAGGCCGGGTTCGACCTGGCGCTGATCCAGGCGGTCCGCGCGGTGGTGGACGTGCCGGTGGTGGCCAGCGGCGGCGCCGGCGAGGTGGCGCACTTCCCGCCGGCCATCGGCGCGGGCGCCGACGCGGTGCTCGCGGCGAGCGTCTTCCACTTCGGCGAGCTGACCGTCGGCGAGGTCAAGGACGCGCTGAAGGCCGCCGGCCACCCGGTGCGCTGAGGCGCGTGGCGCGGCCCCGCCGTCACCCCGCCGCGCCAGCCCGCCCGCGCCGCCGGCCCCACCGCCGGCGCCTCCGCGCCGCCGCGCCGCCGCGGCTCAGCGACCGGTCCGCCCCTCCGGCGAGCGGCGCGGGGCCGGAATCGACCGGACGATGTACTCCTGGACGGCGGCGGCGTGGTCCTCCTCGGGCAGGTGCCACTCGGCGCTACCGGGGGTGTGCCGCCGGACCAGTACCCCCTGCACGGTGTCCACCGTGGTCCCCACGCCCGCGCTCGGCCGGGTGCGCCAGAGCCGCTCGCCGTCCGGGGTGATCCGGAACCAGCCGTCGGAGACGCTGACCAGGCCGGCGCCGGCCAGCCGGCGGACCGCCGCCTCGACGTCCTCCCGCTCCGGGATCGCCTGGTTGAGGTGCTCCGCGGTGGAGAGGACGTCGGTCAGCCGGACGCCCTCCGGCCGTCGGGTGTCCGCCGCGCGGCGGTGCCGTCCGGCGCCGCTCGCGATCACCAGTGACACGAAGATCCAGGCGTCGTTCCAGCGCCATCCGCTCTCCCCCATGCACGAATGATGCCCGGCGGGGTCGGCGGAGGAAACACCTACTTTCCCGCCGTGACGTCAGCGCAGCTCAGCGAGGGTGGCCACCGGGGTGTCGGGGGTGGACCGAGGCGGGACGGTGAACAGCGGGGTGAACAACTGGGCCAGCGGACCGATGGCGAGGGCGTACGCGACGGTGCCGATGCCCGCCGTGCCGCCGAGCAGCCAGCCCAGGGCCAGCACGGTCACCTCGATGCCGGTGCGGACCAGCCGGACCGAGCTGCCCGGACGCCGGGCGACCAGCCCGGTCATCAGGCCGTCGCGCGGGCCGGGGCCGAGGTCGGCGCCGAGGTAGAGGCCGGTCGCGACGCCGTTGGCGACGATGCCGGTGATCAGCAGGCCGATCCGCGCCGGCAGCGGCAGGTCCTCCGGGAGCAGCGCCACGGTGGCGTCCACGGCCAGGCCGATCACCACCACGTTGCTGACCGTGCCGAGCCCGGGCCGCTGCCGCAGCGGGATCCAGAGCAGCAGCACCACCGCGCCGACCAGGATGCTCGCCGTGCCGACCGAGATGCCGGTCTGTCGGGACAGGCCCTGGTGGAAGACGTCCCACGGGTTCAGCCCGAGGCCGGAGCGGATCATCAGCGCCATGCTGACGCCGTAGAGGACCAGCCCGACGTAGAGCTGGGTGAGCCGTCGGACCGGCCGGTGCCGCAGATTGCCAATCGCTGCCATGCATGCCACCCTAGGTGCCAATCGTGGCGAGAGAAGAGCCAATTTGGGAGGGGTGGTCGTGACCAGCCAGGTGCGGGGGGCCCAATTGGCTCGGCTGCTGGGGCAGTGGCACGCGCTGCCGGGCCGCCGTCGCAGCCCGGACTACGCCGCGCTCGCCGCCGCGGTCCGCGGCCTGCTCGCCGACGGCCGGCTCCCCCTCGGGGTACGCCTGCCGGCCGAGCGGGAGCTGGCCGAGGCGCTGCGGATCAGCCGGACCACGGTCACCGCCGCGTACCGGCAGCTGCGCGAGACCGGGCACCTGGCCAGCCGGCGCGGGGCGGGCAGCTGGACCATGCTGCCCGGCACCCACCGGGTGGCCAGCACCGGGTTGTGGACCCCGCTGGACGACCGCGACATGATCGACCTGGGCGTCGCCGCGCTGGCCGCCCCGCCGCAGCTGGTGCCGGCCGCCCGCGCCGCCGCCGAGGACCTGCCCCGCTATCTCGGCGGCGCCGGCTACCACCCGACCGGGATCATCGAGCTGCGGGAGGCGGTCGCCCGGTCGTACACCGCGCGGGGGCTGCCCACCAGCGCCGAGCAGATCATGGTGACCAGCGGTACTCAGCACGCGCTGGACCTGGTGCTCCGGCTGGCGCTGGCACCCGGCGGCAGCGTGCTGGTGGAGTCCCCGACCTATCCGAACGCGCTGGCCGCCCTGGCCGCCCGGCGGGCCCGGATCACCACCCACGGGCTGGCCGTCGACGGGGCCGGCTGGGACGCCGACCTGCTGCTGGGCAGCATCCGCCAGGTCCGACCCAAGCTGGCCTACCTGATCCCCGACTTCCAGAACCCGACCGGTCACCTGATGTCGGCCGAGCTGCGCGAACGGGTGGTCGCCGCCGCCCACACCGCCGGCACCGACCTGGTCGTCGACGAGTCGTTCGTGGATCTCCCGCTGGACGGCACCGAGCTGCCCCCGCCGGCGGCCACCTTCGACCGGCACAGCCGGGTGATCAGCATCGGCGGGATGAGCAAGCCGTACTGGGGTGGGCTGCGGATCGGCTGGGTACGCGCCTCCGCGCCGCAGGTGCAGCGGCTGGCCGCGGCCCGGGTCGGCGTCGACATGGCCAGCCCGGTGCTGGACCAGCTGGTCGCGGTGCACCTGCTCGCCGACGCGCCGACCATCGTCGCCGCCCGCCGGGCCCAGCTCGCCGCGCAGCGCGACGCCCTGCTCGACGCGCTCGCGGAGCGCCTGCCCGACTGGCGGGTCACCGCGCCGCACGGCGGTGTCACCCTCTGGGCCGAGCTGGACGGGCCGATCTCCAGCGCGCTGGCCCGGGCCGCCGAGGAGGTCGGCGTACGCCTGGCGCCCGGCCCCCGGTTCGGCCTGGACGGGACGCTGGAACGCTTCCTGCGGCTGCCCTTCACCCTGCCCGCCGCCGACCTGGTCGAGGCGGTGGGCCGGCTCGCCGCGGTCCGCTACGACCTGGACCGGGCCGGGCGCCCGCAGTGGCGGGAGGCGACGGTCATCGCCTGAGCCCGGCGCGGCGGACGCACCGGGGCCGCCACGCCACGGTCCCGGCTGCCAGACTGTGCGCCGTGACGGACGGCGGTACGACGCGGCGCGCGCCGCGGATGCGGGCCGTGACCGAGGGCGCCTCGGTCACCCCGCTGGAGCTCTTCTTCGACCTGGTCTTCGTCTACGCGCTCACCCAGGTGACCGCGCTGATGGCGAAGGACCTGACCTGGTGGGGCATGCTGCACGGGCTGCTCCTGCTGGCCCTGCTCTGGTGGTGCTGGTGCTGTTACGCCTGGCTGGGCAACACGGTGCGCGCCGACGAGGGGGTGGTCCGGGTGGCGCTGTTCGCGGTGATGGGCACCATGTTCGTCGTCGCGGTGACCATTCCCGAGGCGTTCACCGACCTGCCCGGCGGGCTCTCCGGGCCGGCCGTCTTCGCGGCCGGCTACCTGGTGGTCCGGGTGCTGCACCTGGTGATCTACTGGCGCGCCGCCCGGGCCCGGGACGACGCCGCGCTGCGCCGGCAACTGCTGCGGGCGGCCCTGCCGATGCTGGCCGGGGCCACCCTGCTGTTCACCGCCGCCCTGCTGCCCCAGCAGCTCGCCGACTCCCCGCGCCAGGAGGACGTCATCCGGACGGCGCTCTGGGGACTCGCCCTCGCCCTCGACTACGGCGGCATCATGGCCATCGGCGCGAGCGGCTGGCGGGTCTACTCGGCCGCCCACTGGACCGAGCGGCACGGGCTGATCATCATCGTCGCGCTCGGCGAGTCGCTGGTGGCGATCGGGGTCGGGGTGACCGCGCTGCCGATCTCCTGGCCCATCATCGTCGCCTCGTTCCTCGGCGTCGCGGTGGCGGCGGCGCTCTGGTGGGCCTACTTCGACGTGGTGTCGATCGCCGCCGAGCGGGTGCTGGCCCGGGCCGAGGGCGCCGAGCGGGCCGCGCTGGCCCGCGACTCCTACACGTACCTGCACCTGCCGATGGTGGCCGGCATCATCCTGCTCGCCCTCGGCCTCAAGAAGGTCCTGTCGTACGTGGGCGACGGCACCGAGCACGAGCTGACCGACCCGCTGCACGGCATCGGCCTGTACGCCCTCTACGGCGGGGTGATCCTCTACCTCCTCGGCCACCTCGGCTTCCGGCTGCGCAACATGCGTTCGGTCAACCGGCCGCGGGCGGTGACCACCGTGCTGCTGGTGCTGCTGATCCCGGTCGCCGACCGGCTGCCGGCGCTGGCCGCCCTCGGGCTGCTCGCCGTGGTCTGCGTCGGGATGATCGCGGTCGAGGTGGTGCTCTTCGGCGACGCCCGGCGCAAGCTGCGCGACGCCTTCCTCGCCGAGCACGGGTCCGCGCCGGCGTCCGACCACTAGACCGGCCGCCCGCCCGGGTGGGGGTTGCGCGATCCACCCCGGCCGCGCCGGGCCGGCTGGGACACTGCGGGGGTGGGGGCAGCGGACCGGCGGCCGGGCGCGGCGGGCGGAGGCCAACGCTGGTCGCGGGGGGTCCGCCCCGGCGCGCCCGGGTCCCGGACCACCCGGCTGGAGCTGTACTACGACGTCGTCTTCGTGTTCGCCTTCCTCACCGTCACCACGGTGACGTCGAGCCGGCCGTCGGTTGCCAACCTGATCGGCTGCCTGCTGGTGCTGTCGCTGCTCTGGTGGTGCTGGACCGGGTTCGCCACGGTCGGCAACGCGGTCCGCACCGACCAGGGCGTGCTGCCGCTGATCGGTTTCGTCACCCTGGCCGCCACCTTTTTGCTCGCGCTGAGCATGCCCACGGCGTTCGTGGACCGGCCGGGCGGGTTGAACGGCCCACTCGTCTTCGCCGGTTGCTATTTCGTGGTCCGGATGTCGCAGCTGTCGGTCCTCGGCTGGGTGGAGTGGCCCGACCCGGCCCGCCGCCGGCGGTGGCTGCTGCTGGCCAGCCCGCCGGTGATCGCGACCGCGCTGCTGGTCACCGCCGCCCTGGTGCCGCACCGGGTCGCCGACGGCACCGTCGAGGGGTGGCTCCGGCTGCTGCTGTGGTCGTCGGCCGTCCTGGTCGAGTACGGGGCGGGCGTGCTGCTGCGCGGCGCGTACTGGGCGGTGGTGTCGGCCGGGCACTGGGCGGAACGGCACGCGCTGATCGTGCTGGTCGCGCTCGGCGAGTCGGTCATCGCGCTGGGCTTCGGCACGCGGTTCCTCACCGAGCTGCCGCTGAGCTGGCCGGTGATGGTGGCCGCGGTGCTCGGCATCGCGGTCGTCTCGGCGCTGTGGTGGGCCTACTTCGACACCCTGGCCCTGGCGATGGAGCAGGCGCTGCACGGCACCCGGGAACCCGCCGCCCGGGCGCGCCTCGCCCGGGACGCCTACACCTACCTGCACCTGCCGCTGATCGCCGGGATCATCTTCGTCGCCCTCGGGCTCAAGGACATGCTCGCCGAGGCGGCGGACCCGAGCACGCCGGCCTGGGGTGAGCCGCTGGGCGGCTTCTGGGTGCTGGTGCTGCACGGCGGGGTGGCCGTCTACCTGCTCGGCCTGGCCGGGCTGGGGTGGCGGACGTGGGGTGAGGTGCGGTGGGTGCCGCTGGCGACGGTGGTGCTGCTCGCGGCCCTCGGGCCGCTGTCCAGCCGGGTGCCGGAACTGGTCGCGCTGGGGCTGCTGGCGCTCGTCGGCGTGGCCTCCACCGGGGCGCAGACGATGGTCGACGGCCCGCGCCGGCGCCGGACCCGGCAGGTGGCGCTGGCGGAGCAGGAGGCGTCGGAGGCCGAGCAGAGCAGGTGGCGGGGCGAGCACCTGTGAGCGGACGGCCCCGGGTGGCCGTGCCCGGCGGAGGAACCGGCCACGGCCACCCGAGGCGGTCAGAGCTCGGCCAGCGTGCCCTCGTACATCTTGTCGATCTCGGCGGCGAAGTTGGTCTCCACGCCGCGTCGCTTGATCTTGAGAGACGGGGTGATCTCGCCGTGCTCGATGGTCAGGTCGCGCGGCAGGATGGTGACCTTCTTGATCGTCTCCCACCGGTTGAGCTTCGCGTTGAGCTGCGCGACGTACTCCTCGACCATGGCCTTCGCCTCGGGGGAGGCCACGACATCGGCGTAGTCCCGGCCCTCCAGCGGGCCGCCGGCCGTCCAGCCCTTGATCGCGTCCGGGTCCAGGGTGACCAGCATGGTGCAGTAGTTGCGGGCCTGGCCGACCACGATCGCCTGCGAGGTGTACGGGCAGATCGCCTTGAACATGCCCTCGATGTGCGACGGGGCGATGTACTTGCCGCCGGAGGTCTTGACCAGGTCCTTCTTGCGGTCGGTGATCCGGAGGTAGCCGTCGTCGTCGAGGCTGCCGATGTCGCCGGTGCGGAAGAAGCCGTCCTCGGTGAACGCGGCCTTCGTCTCCTCGGGCAGGTTGTGGTAGCCGCGCATCACCGGCGTGCCCTTGACCAGGATCTCGCCGTCCGTGTCGAGCCGGCACTCCAGGTCGCCCATCGCCCTGCCGACGGTGCCGATGCGCAGCCCCTCCGGCGGGTTGACGAAGTTGCCGGCGCTGGTCTCGGTCAGGCCGTACCCCTCGGAGATGGGCAGGTTCGCGGCGGCGAAGAAGGTGGCGATCTCCTTGCTCAGCGGCGCCGCGCCGGAGACCAGCACCCGCATCCGGCCGCCGAGGCGGGCCTGGAGCTTGCTGAAGACCAGCTTCTCGGCCAGCGCGTACTTCAGCTTCAGCCCCGCCGGGACCGGCTGGCCGGCCTGCTCCAGCGCGACCTTCTCCTTGCCGACGCGGACGCCCCAGGCGAAGATTTTCGCCTTCGCGCCGCCGGCGCTCTGGGCCGTGGTGACCGCCTTGTTGTAGACCTTCTCGAAGACCCGGGGCGCGCCGCACATCAGCGTCGGCCGGACCACGCCGAGCAGGTCGACCAGCTTGTCGATCCGCCCGTCCACGTACGTCGGCAGGCCGACGTGGGTGGCGCCGCAGAGCAGCGTCTTGCCGAACGAGTGCGACAGCGGAAGCCAGAGGTACTGCAGGTCGTCGTCGCGCAGCAGCCCCATCTCGGCCTGCGCCACGCCCTCCCAGCACCAGCCGCCGTGCAGCAGCTCGACGCCCTTGGGTCGGCCGGTGGTGCCCGAGGTGTAGATCAGGGTGGCCAGGTGCTCCGGGCCGATCGGGGCGACGAGCCGCTCGACCAGGTCCGGCTCGGCCGCCAGTCGCGCCGCGCCCTGCTCCTCCAGCTCCGCGAGGGTGAGCTGGGGTACGGCCGCGGCCGGGTCGACGGCGCCGTCGAAGAGCACCACGTGGGTGAGCGCGGGAAGCTCCGCGTCGGCGATCTTGGCAGCCTGGGCCGGGTTCTCGGCGAAGAGCACCCGGGAGCCGGAGTCGGCGATGATGTAGACCGCGTCCTCGGGCTCCGTGGTGGGGTAGACCGTGGTGGTCGCGCCGCCGGCGCACATGATGCCGAAGTCGGCGATCACCCAGTCCAGCCGGGTGTTGGCCAGGATCGCCACCGGATCCTCCTGGCCGACGCCCAGTGCGTGCAGGCCGGCGGCGACCGCCTTGGCCCGCTGGCCGACCTGCTCCCACGTCAGCCAGACGGGGCCGGACTCGTCCGGGCCCGGGTGGGCGAACGCGTGCCGGTCGGGGCTGGCGGCCACGCGCTTGAGGAACATGTCGGGGATGGAACGGTATGGTACATCGAGAGCCATCGCTGTAGCCGCCTTCAGGGGGTGGATGGACGTGACGGGGGTCACGCCGTTCTGCGGTTACCGAAGAGTATTGCCTGCACCGGGGCCTCGGCTAGCCCCGAAAGCTGTGAGCCGACTGTGTCCCGCGGGTTGGAACGCTCAGGCGTACCGGACGGCCCGCAGCGACCAGTCGTAGGTGGCCCGGATCCAGGACCGGCGGACCTCCAGGAAGGGTGCCATGGCCGGCTCACCGGCCAGCGCCGCCTCGCCGGCGAGGTAGCGGTCCAGCCGGTCGTTGAACAGTCCGGCCGCCGTGCGGACGGCGCTGTCGACGTCCTGCCCGGTGCGGGCCGCGATGACGGTGACCAGGTTGTGCGGGTCGGGCGCGCCGCGCAGCTCCTTGCGGTGCGAGAAGAGGTCGTTGCACCAGCAGACCAGGTCGGTGGTGAGGTCGTCGAGGGCGAGCACCGCCGGGTCGGTGCGCCCTCCCGGGCCCGGCCGGACGTCGTACGCCAGGTCGGTCAGGGTGAGGCTGGGGCGTACGCCGCCGGTGTGCCGGCGCAGCTGGAGGTACTCGGGCAGCTCCGGCACCCGCCGGTGCTGCCGGTTGGCCGCCTCCCAGAGCAGGGCCAGCAGGTACTCGCGCAACTGGGCCACCAGCCGCAGCAGCAGCGCCGGGCGGCGGTGCTCGCGTACCCGCCAGCAGATGTCGGCCAGCGCGGCGCCCAGCGGACCGTCGGCGGGCGCCGCCCCGCCGTCGGCGCCGTGCCGGTCGAGGACGTCCAGCAGCGCGCCGACGGTCGGCGCGAGCCGGCCCGGCTCGGCCCCCAGGTCGTCCTCGTCGCAGCTGTCGTCCACCACGAACAGCCAGGTGATCAGGTCGGTGAGCAGCCGCAGCCGGTCCACCGGCGCCCGTGGGCAGGCCCGGCCGGCGAGTTCGGCGGCGTCGGCGGCCCGCAGCCGGTGCCAGCGCGGCCCGTCCTCGACCAGCCCGAGGCTCCGGGCCCAGCTCAGGCTTTCCGCGCCGACCCGGCCGGTGGCGGGGTGCCGCCGGGCGGGGAAGGGGGGCTCGTGCAGTCCCGACCCGGCGATGCCGCGCATGGTGCCCCCCTGTCCGCCGCCCGGAACGGGATCGGCGCGCAGAAGAGTACGACACCTCACATTGGCGGGAATCGCTGGGCGCGCATGGTGGGAAAACTCCTCCTGACCGGTTCCACCGGCCGGGAGGTCAGAGGCCGAGCGAGGCGTGGCGGAGCCGGTCGGCGAGGGGAGCGGAGCCGTCGACCTGGACCCGGGCCACCCGCTGCCGGCCCGAGAGGAAGAGCGCCAACTCGCCCGGCGACCCGACCAGCCGGAGCCGTTCGCCGCCCCGCCCCACCGACAGCTCGCCGTGACCGGGCGCCTGCACCAGCAGGTCGGCCGGGAACCGGCGCAACGCCGCCCGGGCCATCAGGGAGGCCGGCTTCCACAGCCGCGCCCGCAGGCCGGCCGGCAGGTCACGCGGCTGCCATCCCGCCGCAGCCCGGCGGACGTCCTCGTGGTGGATGAAGAACTCCAGGGTGTTGGCCAGCTCGTCGGTGAGCGGGTTGCTCACCGGGCTCCACAGCGGCGGGCGGCGCACCAGGCCGACCAGCTCCGCCCAGGGGCGGGCGGCGATCCGCCGGCGCACCCGCTCGGCGTACCCGCGCAAAGGCGGCAGCACGATGCCGCCGGCGGCGTCCGGGCGGCGCTCGCGCACCACCAGATGGGCGGCGAGGTCGCGGGTCGTCCATCCCTCGTTGACGGTCGGTGCGTCCGGTCCCAGCTCCAGCATGAGATCGACGAGCGCCTCGCGCTCCGATCGGGCGTACCGCGGCATGAGGGAGATGGTAGGCGCGCCGGCCGGTGTCGGCGCGCCGGAGCGCGGGCCGTGGTGACCGGGGTGCGCCGGAGCGTGCCGGAGCGCACGTGACGGCGGACATACCGGGTCCGGGTCGGCGGAGGTGGCCGGGAGCGGTAAGGATGAGGGGGAACAGTGCGGCTTACGGCGGGGGACAGTGTGGCGAGCGGGACAAGTCGGGACGTGCTCGGCAGAGGGCTGTGGGTCCTCGGGCGGGCGATCCGGGAACAACCGCGGATCTTCGCGGTAGCGGTGAGCGGCAGCGTGCTCTTCGGCCTCATGGTCATCGCCAGCGCGTACGTGGTGGGCGCGGTGGTCGGCGAGGTGGTGGTGCCGGCCGTCGCCCGGGGCGACGTCGGGACGAGTGCGCTGGTCCTGGCCGCGGCGGCGCTGTTCGGCATCAGCGTGCTGCGGGTGGTGGGCATCTTCGGCCGCCGGCTCGGCGCCGGCTACATGCAGTTCCGCCTCCAGGCCGCGTACCGGCGCCGGGTCACCCGCCGCTACCTCGACCTGCCGCTGGCCTGGCACCAGCGCAACGCCACCGGCACCCTGCTGTCCAACGCAAACTCCGACGTGGAGGCGGCCTGGTACCCGATCGCCCCGCTGCCGTTCGCCGTCGGCACCCTGGTCATGCTGGTCGGGGCGGTCGTCTCGCTCTTCCTCACCGACTGGGCGCTGGCCCTGGTCGGGCTGGCCGTCTTCCCCGCGCTCTTCGCGCTCAACGTGGTCTACTCCCGGCGGATGGCGCCCCGGCAGGCCCGCGCCCAGCGGCTGCGCGCCGAGGTCAGCGGCATCGCCCACGAGAGCTTCGACGGCGCCCTGGTGGTCAAGACGATGGGCCGCGAGGCCGAGGAGACCGCCCGGTTCTCCGCCCGGGCCGGCGAGCTGCGCGACGCGCTGATCTCCGTCGGCCGGCTGCGCGGCGTCTTCGACCCGTTGCTGGAGACCCTGCCCAGCCTCGGCACCCTCGCCGTGCTGGTGGTCGGGGCGTTCCGGCTGCGGGCGGGCGCGATCAGCGTCGCCGAGCTGGTCAGCGTCGCCTTCCTCTTCACCGTGCTGGCCTTCCCGGTGCGGGCCATCGGCTGGGTCCTCGCCGAGCTGCCGCGCAGCGTCGCCGGCTGGGACCGGGTCCGCCGGGTCCTGGACGCCACCGGCGAGATGCCGTACGGCGAGCGTCGGCTCGACCGGGCCGAGCCGACACCCGCCACGCTCGCCTTCGCCGGCGTCTGCTTCTCCTACGAGCCGGCCGAGGCGCACCTGCCCGGCACGGAGGTGCTCGGCGAGGTCACCTTCACCGTGCCGGCCGGGAAGACGGTCGCCCTGGTCGGCCCGACCGGCGCCGGCAAGTCCACCATCGCCTCGCTGGCCGTGCGCCTGGTCGACCCGCACGCCGGCACGGTGGCCCTGGACGGCGTCGACGTGCGCGAGCTGGCCGCGGACTCGCTGGCGGCGACGGTCGCCCTGGTCGCCCAGGTGCCGTTCGTCTTCGACGACACCGTACGGGCCAACATCACGCTGGACCGGCCGGGCATCGGCGACGAGGACGTGTGGGCCGCGCTGCGGCTGGCCGAGGCGGACGGCTTCGTCGCCGCGCTGCCCGAGGGGCTGGACACCATGGTCGGCGAGCGGGGCACCTCGCTCTCCGGCGGGCAGCGGCAGCGGCTCACCCTGGCCCGGGCGCTCGCCGGCCGGCCCCGGCTGCTGGTGCTCGACGACGCGACCAGCGCCGTCGACCCGAGGGTGGAGGCGGCCATCCTGGCCGGGCTGCGCGCTCCGACCGGGGGGCAGGGCGCCGCCGCGTCGATCCTGGTGGTCGCGTACCGGCGGGCGACCATCGCCCTCGCCGACGAGGTGATCTACGTGGAGCAGGGGCGGGTGGTGGCCCGGGGCACGCACACCGAGCTGCTCGCCACCGTGCCCGGCTACGCCGATCTGGTGACCGCGTACGAGCAGGCCGAGCACGAACGCGAGCAGAACCGCACGTACGACGAGGTCGCGCCGCTGACCTCGGGCCTGGAGATCGAGGTGGACCGGTGAGCGCGAGGAGTGCAGCGGAGCGGAGCCCCGCAGTCGCGAACGAAAGGTCGGCCCGGTGAGCGCCAGCGCGACAACGGCGGAGCCGGAGCGGCGCGAGGAGCCGCAGGAGCGTCCCGAGACGACCTGGCGGACGCTGCGGCGCGGCCTGGCGCTCTCCCCGGAGCTGCGGATCGGGCTGGCCGGCACCCTCGCGCTGGCCCTGGTGTACATGGTCGGCCGGGTTGCCGTGCCGGTCGCCGTGCAGCGGGGCATCGACGGCGGCATCGTCGGCGGCCTGGACCTGGCCGTGGTGTGGCGGGTGGTCGCGATCACCGCGGCGGTGCTGGTGGTCACCACCGGCTGCGGGTACCTGATGATGCGCCGGCTGTTCACGGTCAGCGAGACCGCGCTGGCCAACGTCCGGACCCGGGCGTTCCGGCACGTGCACGACCTGTCGATGCTGCACCAGCAGTCCGAGCGGCGCGGGTCGCTGGTCTCCCGGGTGACCAGCGACGTCGACCAGATCACCCAGTTCCTCCAGTGGGGCGGCGTGATCCTGCTCGTCAACCTCGGCCAGCTCCTGGTCACCACGGCCGTGATGCTGGCGTACTCCTGGAAGTTGACCCTGGTGGTGCTCGTCGCCTTCGCGCCGGCGGTGCTGGTGATCCGGCAGCTCCAGCGTCGGCTCGGCGCCGCCTACGGCGTGGTCCGGCAGCGGACGGGCACCCTGCTCGGCACGATCGCCGAGAGCGTGGTCGGCGCGCCGGTGATCCGGGCGTACGGCATCGCGGGGCGCACCGCCCGGCGGCTCGACACCGCGATCGAGGGGCAGCAGCACGCCCAGCAGCGGGCGATCCGGATCAGCATCCTGGGCAGCTCGGTGGGAGAGTTGGCGGCCGGCCTGGCGCTGGCCGGAGTGGTGGTCCTCGGGGTGCTGCTCGGCGTGGACGGCTCGCTCTCCATCGGCCAGCTCACCGCGTTCCTGTTCCTGGTCACGCTCTTCATCCAGCCGGTGCAGATCGCCACCGAGGTGCTCAACGAGGCGCAGAACGCCATCGCCGGCTGGCGTCGGGTGCTGGACGTTCTCGACGTCGCGCCGGACGTGGCCGACCCGGGCGAGCAGGGGCAGGAGCTGCCGCCGGGCCCGCTGGACATCCGCTTCGCCGGGGTGACGTTCGCGTACCCGGGCGGCCCGCCGGTGCTGCACGACGTCACCCTCGACATCCCGGCGAAGAGCCGGGTGGCGGTGGTCGGCGAGACCGGCAGCGGCAAGACCACCTTCGCCAAGCTGCTCACCCGGCTGATGGACCCGACCGACGGGCAGGTGCTGCTCTCCGGGGTGCCGCTGGACCGGGTGCGGTTCGACTCGCTGCGCGCCCGGGTGGTGATGGTGCCGCAGGACGGTTTCCTCTTCGACGCCACGGTGGGCGACAACGTCCGCTTCGCCCGCCCCGAGCTGACCGACGCGCAACTCACCGCGGCCTTCACCGAGCTGGGGCTGGCCGACTGGCTGGACGGCCTGCCGTCGGGGCTGGCCACCGCGGTCGGCGAGCGGGGCGAGTCGCTGAGCGTGGGTGAGCGGCAGCTGGTCGCGCTCGCCCGGGCGTACGTGGCCGATCCGGACCTGCTGGTCCTCGACGAGGCCACCAGCGCCGTCGACCCGGCCACCGAGGTACGCCTGCAGCGCACGCTGGACGCGGTCACCCGGGGCCGGACCACCCTCGCCATCGCGCACCGGCTCTCCACCGCGCAGGCGGCCGACGAGGTGATCGTGGTGGACCGGGGCCGGATCGTGCAGCGCGGCCCGCACGACGAGCTGGTCCGCGACCCGGAGTCGGTCTACGCCCTGCTCTACGCCTCCTGGCTGGAGCAGACCCGCTGAACCGTTGAGCCGGATCCGGCGCGTCGCGCGCCGGATCCGGTCGGCTCACCGGGAGTAGTGCTCGACCACCAGCTGCTCGTCGCAGATCACCGGCACCTCGTGCCGGGCCGGCTCGCGCAGCAGGGTGGCCCGCAGGCCGGTCAGGTCGACCGACAGGTACGGCCGGCCCGGCCCCTCGTCCGCGTTCGCCCCGGTGGCGGCGAGCTGGAAGGGCGGCAGCTGCCGGCTGCGCTCGCGGACGGCGACCACCTGACCGGGCCGCAGCCGGTACGACGGCCGGTCGACCTTGCGCCCGTCGACGGTGAGGTGCCCGTGGGCGACCAGTTGCCGGGCCTGGTAGATGCTGCGGGCCAGGCCGGCGCGGTGCACCACCGCGTCCAGCCGCCGTTCCAGCAGCGCGACCAGCGTCTCGCCGGTCTTGCCGGCGCCCCGCGCCGCCTCCTCGAAGGCGCGGCGCAGCTGTACCTCGCTGACGTTGTACTGGTGCCGCAGCCGCTGCTTCTCCAGCAGCCGGACCTGGTAGTCGGAGGTGCGCCGGCGGGCTCGGCCGTGCACGCCCGGCGGGTAGGGGCGGCGTTCGAGGTACTGGACGCACTTGCGGGTCAGTGGGATGCCGAGGGCCCGGGAGAGGCGGGCCTTGGGGCGGGGGTGGTTCACGTGGACGTCTCCGCTCGGGTGTTCTAGGCTGCTACTTAGGTAAGCCTAACCTATGCTGGAGGTGCCCCGATGGGACCGAGCCCCGCCGAGATCGTCCGCACCCTGGTCGCCGGTCGGCTGCCCGGTCTGGTGCACCTCGCGCACCGCCCGGGCCCGTACCACGTCCGGCACGCCACCGACCCGGAGGGAGGGGTGCTGATGCTCGTGCCGGTGGTCAGTGACCTCGCCGCCGAGCTGGACCCCGGGGCCGACGACGACGTCGCCGTGGTGCTCGACGTGCTGGACCTGCCCCCGGCGCCGGGCGCGCCGTCGCTCGGCCGGGCCTGGATCTCCGGCTGGGCGGCGCCGCTGCGGGGCGCGGAGGCCCGGCGCGGCGCGGCCGACTTCGCGGCCGTCGACCCGACCGGTGACCTGCTCGACGTCGGCACCCGGTTCCGGCTGCACCGGTTCGAGGTGGTCGAGGCCCGCCTGGAGGGCGCCGACTCCGTGCGCCGCGTCGACCCCGGGGAGTACGCCGCCGCTGAGCCGGACCCGCTGCACGCGATCGAGCCCGAGCTGCTTGCCGACCTCACCGACCACCACGAGGCGCAGGTCACCGCGTACCTGCGCGACCACCTCGACCTGACCGGCGGCCGGCCCCGGGTGGTGCGGCTGGACCGGTACGGCCTGGTGGTCGCGTACGGCGGGCCCGGCGACCGGCGGCGGGCCCGGCTGGCCTTCCCGCACCCGGTGGCCGACCCGGCGGAGCTGTCCCGGCTGCTGCACCCGATGCTCTGCCCGCGCGCGGCCAGCGCCCGCTCGGCGGCCGACGGGCGCTGACCGCTCAGGCCAGGTCGCCGGTGAGGTAGCGCTGCACGGTCGGGCCGAGCGCCGCGACCAGGGTCTCCGGGTCGGTGGAGGCCACCGGCTCCAGCCGGATGACGTACCGCATCATGGCCAGGCCGATCATCTGGGTGGCCACCAGCGAGCCGCGCAGCGGCAGCTCCGCCGGCGGGACGTCGAGGTGGTCGAGCACCCGGCGCAGCACCTGGGTGACCAGGAACTCGCGCAGCAGCCGGGCCGTCCAGTCGTTGTTCACCGCCGAGCGGAGCAGGGCCACCGCCGCCTTGCCGGCCGGCGAGTCCCACACCCCGAGGAACGTCCGGACCAGCCGCTCGCCGACGCCGTCCACCCCGCCGGCCAGCACGACGGGGAGCAGCTCCGCCGGGTCCAGCGGGATCTCGACGGTGGCCCGGAAGAGCTCCTCCTTGCTGCCGAAGTAGTGGTGCACCAGGGCCGGATCGACCCCCGCGGCGGCGGCGATGACCCGGATCGAGGCCGCGTCGAAGCCGCGCTCGGCGAAGGTCGTCCGGGCCGCCGCGAGGATGGCCTGCCGGGTGTCCGGGTTGCCGGGGCGCCGGCCGGTGCGGCGCGGCGTCATCCGCTGCGCCGCCGCAGGGTCGCCGCCGCGAGCACCAGGGCCGCCACCGCCGCGCCGGCGACGATCGCCACGTCCCGCCACATGGTCCCGGTCGGCTCGGCGTGCGCGCCGACCTCCTGCAGGGCCTCGACCGCGTACGACAGGGGGAGCGCGTCGCTGACCGCCTGGAGCCAGCCGGCCATCTGGCCGCGCGGCACGAAGAGCCCGCAGAGCAGCAGCTGCGGGGCGACCACGACCGGCATGAACTGGACCGCCTGGAACTCGGTGCGGGCGAAGGCGCTGCAGAACAGCCCGAGCGCCACGGCCAGCACGGCGTTCAGCGCCGCGACCAGGATGACCAGCCCGGCGCTGCCGGCGGTCTCCATCCCGAGCAGCCAGTACGCCACGCCCGCGGCGATGGTCGCCTGCACGGCCCCGGCCAGCCCGAACGCGATGCCGTAGCCGAAGAGCAGGTCGAGCTTGTGCAGCGGCGTGGTGAGCAGCCGTTCCAGCGTGCCGGTGGTGCGCTCGCGCAGCATCGCGATGCTGGTCACCAGGAACATCACGATGAACGGGAAGAAGCCCAGCATGATCAGGGCGATCCGGTCGAAGGTCGACGGCTGCCCGGGGACGGTGGGCTGGTCGGCGTACATGTAGTAGACCAGGGTCAGCAGCACCGTCGGCACCACCACCAGCAGCGCCACCGTGCGCTTGTCGTGCCGCAGCTGGCGCAGGATGCGCCCGGTGGTGACGGCCAGAATCCTCGCACTCATCACGCCTCCTTGGCGGCGGGCTGCTGGCCCGCCTCGCTCGACCGGATCAACCGCAGGAACGCCTCCTCCAGGTCGTCGACCCCGGTGCGCTCCCGGACCGCGTCGGGAGTGTCGTCGGCGACCAGCCGACCCTCCCGGATCAGCAGCAGCCGGTCGCAGCGGGCCGCCTCGTCCATCACGTGGCTGGACACCAGCAGCGTCGTGCCGGCCGCCGCCATCTCGTGGAACCGGGCCCACAGGTCGGCCCGCAGCACCGGGTCCTGGCCGACCGTCGGCTCGTCGAGGATGACCAGCTCGGGGTCGCCGACCAGGGCGCAGGCCAGCGAGGCCCGGCTGCGCTGCCCGCCGGAGAGGGTGCCGACCAGCTGGGTGGCGGCGTCGGCCAGCCCGACGTCGGCGACCGCCCGGTCGGCGTCGGCCGCGTGCCGGCCCTGCAGCGCCGCGAAGTAGCGGGCGTTCTCCCGGACCGTCAGGTCGGCGTAGACGCTGGGCGCCTGGGTCAGGTAGCCGACCCGGTGGCGCAGGTCGGCCGAGCCGGCCGGCCGGCCCAGCACGGTGACCGTGCCCGAGTCGATCACCTGGACCCCCACCACCGCCCGCATCAGGGTGGTCTTGCCGCTGCCGCTGGGCCCGAGCAGCCCGGTCACCGAGCCCCGGGGGACGGTGCAGTCGATGCCGTGCAGCACCCTCCGCCGGCCCCGGTCAACGACCAGGTCGCGGACCGTGATCGCGTTCTCCACCGCCCACCTCCAAAACTCATCAGCTGTTGAACTCAACGCTAGATGAGATACCCGGACCGACGCAACGGTTGACTTCGAGTGCTCTCGAACTGGAAGCCTGGGTGGCGTGGACATCAGCACGCAGGAACCGGCCCTCTCCGTGGGCGAGGCGGCGGCCCGGGTCGGCCTGACCACCTACACGCTGCGCTGGTACGAGCAGGAGGGGCTCGTCGCCCCGGTCGGCCGGGACTCGGCGGGGCGCCGCCGCTACACCGAGTCCGACCTGGACTGGCTGCTCCTGCTCACCCGGCTGCGCCGCACCGGGATGCCGGTGCGCGACATGCGCCGGTACGCCGAACTGGCCCGGCAGGGCGACCGCACGCTCGGCGCCCGGCGGGCGCTGTTCGAGGCGCACCGGGCCCGGGTGCTGGCCCGGATGGCCGAACTGGAGGAGGACCTGAAGGTGCTCAACTACAAGATCGACCTCTACCGCCGGGCCGAGGAGGGCCGATGATCCGCCGCCGGATGGGGGCCACCGGCCCCGAGGTCTCGGCCATCGGGCTGGGCTGCATGGGGATGAGTTTCGCCTACGGCGGTCGCGACGACGCCGAGTCCACCCGTACCCTGCACCGGGCCCTGGACCTGGGCGTCAACCACCTGGACACCGCCGACATGTACGGCGCCGGCGCGAACGAGCGGCTGCTCGCCCCGGTGGTGCGGGCCCGCCGCGACGAGGTCTTCCTGGCCACCAAGTTCGGCAACCGCACCAGCGGCGACAGCTTCGGTGGCACCGGCACCCCCGGCGCGTACGTGGACAGCAGCGCCGCCTGGGCCCGGGAGGCCTGCGACGCCTCGCTGGGCCGGCTCGGGGTCGACACCATCGACCTGTACTACCTGCACCGGCGCGACCCGCGCACCCCGATCGAGGAGACCGTCGGCGCGCTGGCCGAGTTGGTCGAGGCCGGCAAGGTCCGCCTGATCGGGCTCAGCGAGGTCAGCCCGGCGACGCTGCGGGCGGCGCACGCGGTGCACCCGGTCACCGCGGTCCAGATGGAGTACTCGCTGTTCACCCGGGACGTCGAGGGGGAGATGCTGGCCACCTGCCGGGAGCTGGGAGTGGTGCTGGTGGCGTACTCCCCGGTCGGGCGGGGCCTGCTCACCGGGGCGATCAGCGGTCGCGACCAGCTCGCCGCCGACGACTGGCGGGCCGGCGTGCCGCGCTTCGCCGAGGGCAACCTCGACGCCAACCTGCGGCTGGTCGCGGCGGTGCGCGCGGTGGCCGAGGAGATCGGCTGCACCCCGGCCCAGGCCGCGCTGGCCTGGCTGCTGGCCCAGGGCGAGGACATCCTGCCGATCCCCGGCACCAAGCGGGTCCGCTACCTGGAGGAGAACGCCGCGGCGGCCGCCATCCGGCTCACCCCGGAACAGCGGGACCGGCTGGGCGCGGCGGTTCCCGCCGGCGCGGTGGCCGGCGAAAGGTATCCCGAGGCATCAATGCGAACCGTGGGGCACTAGCCTCCTGATCGGACAGGGTGTCCGTCATCGGACACCGTGTCCGTCATCGGGCATTGCGGCCCCATGGGGCGCAGCGGCAGGATGGCGCGGTGGATCACGCTCCGTTGTTGGCGGGCACCTTCTTCGACGACTGGGCGACCCGGCTGCGCGAGGGCGCCGAACGCCCCGTCGTCGGGATCCTGCTGCGCGGCAGCCACGCCCGACGGGCCGCCACCGCGCACAGCGACGTCGACCTCGACGTGCTCGTCGCCGACGACGACCGCCCCGCCCCGCCGACCTCGGGCGAGACGGGCCGGTCCACCGGCCCCGGCCCCACCCCGTACGCCGCGCGGCAGGCGTACCTGGTCGAGGTGGACGGCCGGCTGGTGCACGTGTCGGTGGCCGCCCGGGACGTCCGCTCCTGGGTGGACCGGCTCGGCGAGCCGGCCGACTGGGCGTTCGGCCTGCCGGTCACCGCGCCGGTCCGGCTGCTCTGGGCGGAGGAGGGCTGGCGGCCCCGGATCGACCTGCCGGTGCTCTGCCAGCCCGCCGGCGAGCCCCGGCTGGAGGAGTTGGTCGCCACGCTGGGCAAGGTGGCCGCCGCCCGCGCCGCCGGCGACCAGCTCGGGGTACGCCTGGCCGCCGCCGACCTGGCCCGGCTCTGCCCCTCGGTGCTGCGGCTGGCCAACCCGAGCGTCCGAGTGGTGTCCCGGCGGGGCGCCTTCGCCGCCGCGCTCACGCTGCCGGTCGCCCCGCCCGGCTACCGCGACGACATGCTGCTCTGCCTCGGGCTGCGCCCCGCCTCCACCGGCCAGCTCGGGGCCGCCGCGGCGCGCCTGGTCGCCGGGGTCCTCCCGCTGGTCCGCCCGTACGCCGACCGGGTCGCGGAGGTGGCCGGGCCGGACCTGGCGGCGGCGCTCGCCGACGGGCGGCTCGACCGCTACGTCGCCCAGCTCGCCCGGCCCGCCCGCCGGGGCGGGTACGCCCCGCAGGTCCCCGCACCGCGTGCGGGACAATGGGTCACTGTGCCCGTGACTGACTCTTCCCCGAGCGACGCCGACGCTGGCGCGGTGCGCCCGTCGCGTCTCGATCCGGCCGTCGCCGCCCGGCTGCGCCGCACCCCCGACGGCCTGGTCGCCGCGGTGGTGCGCCAGCACGACACCGGCGAGGTGCTGATGGTCGCCTGGATGGACGACGAGGCGTTGCACCGCACGCTGACCACCGGCCGGGCCACCTACTGGTCGCGCAGCCGGCAGGAGTACTGGGTCAAGGGAGCCACCTCCGGGCACCACCAGTACGTCCGCTCGGTCGCGCTGGACTGCGACGGTGACGCGCTGCTGGTCAACGTCGACCAGGTGGGGGCGGCCTGTCACACCGGGCACCGCACCTGCTTCTTCACCGAGCTGCCGGTCAGCGGCGCGGGGACCCAGCGGTGAGCGCGGACAGCGGGGCGCGGCCGGACCGCGCCGGCGCGGACGAGAGGCAGGCCCGGCGATGACCGACGGCACCCTGAGCCCCGACCTGGGCAGCTTCACCCAGCTGGCCGCCCGCTGGCGGGTGGTGCCGGTGACCCGGCGGCTGCTGGCCGACGCGGAGACCCCGGTCGGGGTCTACCGCAAGCTCGCCGGCGGCCCGGGCACCTTCCTGCTGGAGTCCGCCGAGCAGGGCGTCGGCTCGGCCGGGATGTCCTGGTCGCGGTACTCGTTCATCGGCGTGCGCAGCGGCGCGACCCTGGTCGAGCGGGACGGCGTCGCGGTCTGGACCGGCCAGCCCCCCGCCGGCGTGCCGTCCTCCGGCGACCCGGTCGAGGTGCTGCGCGAGACCGTCGAGGCCCTGGCCGGCCCGGTCTGGGACCCGGCCAGCGACATGCCGCCGCTGACCGGCGGCATGGTCGGCTACCTGGGCTACGACCTGATCCGGCGCTTCGAGCGGCTGCCCGAGCTGACCGAGGACGACCTCGGGGTGCCGGAGCTGGGCATGATGCTCGCGACCGACCTGGTGGTGCTCGACCACTACGACGGCTCGGCGATCCTGGTCGCCAACGCGGTGCTGCCGCCGCTGGACGCGCCGGATCGGGAGCCGCTGGTCGCGGCGGCGTACCACCACGCGGTGGGGCGGCTCGACGCGATGACCACCGCGCTGTCCCGACCGATTCCGCCCATGATCTCCACCGTGGGCCGACCGCCGGCCGGCGAGGTGGTCAGCCGTACCCCGGAGGGCGGCTACCCGAAGGCGGTCGAGGCGGCCAAGGAGGCGATCCGCGCCGGCGAGTGCTTCCAGATCGTGCTCGCCCAGCGCTTCGAGCGGGACACCCGCGCCGACCCGCTGGACGTCTACCGGGTGCTGCGCACCACCAACCCCAGCCCGTACATGTACCTGCTGCGCTTCGACGGCTTCGACATCGTCGGCTCGTCGCCGGAGGCGCACCTGAAGGTCAACGCCGGTCCGGACGGCCAGCGGCGGGCGCTGCTGCACCCGATCGCCGGCACCCGGCCGCGCGGCGCCACCGCGGACGCCGACACCCGGCTCGCCGCCGAGCTGCTCGCCGACCCCAAGGAGCGGGCCGAGCACGTGATGCTGGTCGACCTGGGCCGCAACGACCTGGGCCGGGTGTGCCGTCCGGGCACGGTGGAGGTGCCGGAGTTCGCCACCATCGAGCGGTACAGCCACGTGATGCACATCGTCTCGACCGTGGTCGGCACGCTGCGCGACGACCGGACGGCCTTCGACGCGCTCGCCGCGACCTTCCCGGCCGGCACCCTCTCCGGTGCCCCGAAGGTGCGCGCCATGGAGATCATCGAGGAGCTGGAGCCGGTCCGGCGCGGCATCTACGGCGGCACCGTGGGCTACTTCGGCTTCGGCGGCGACCTGGACATGGCCATCGCCATCCGCACCGCGCTGATCCGCGACGGGCGGGCGTACGTGCAGGCCGGGGCCGGGGTGGTGGCCGATTCCGATCCCGCCGGCGAGGACCAGGAGACCCGGAACAAGGCCGCCGCGGTGCTCGCCGCCATTGCCGCCGCCGAAACCCTCCGGCCGGCCCGATGAGTGGCCCGGTGAGCGGTCCGGACACGCCCGCCGAGGCGGGTACGCCGGCCGCGTCGGGCCGGCGCGAGTTGACGTACGCGGTGCTGCTCTGCCTGGCCGGGGCGGGCCTCGCCTTCTGGGCGGCGACCCGGACCTGGTCGGTGGAGGTGACCCCGCGCGGATCGCTGCCGTCGGCGCGGCCGGGCCGCACCGGCGCGGACCTGCTGCCGTGGCTGTCGGCGCTGGCGCTGGTCGGGCTGGCCGGGGGCGGTGCGGTGCTGGCCACCAGGGGCCGGGTCCGGCGCCTGCTGGGCGGGCTGCTGGCCCTGCTCGGCGCGGCGGTGGCGGCGGGCGGCGGGTACGGGCTGGTCGCCGCGTTCGACGGCGAGGTGAGCCGGCACTGGCCGGCGCTCTGCCTGCTCGGCGGGGTGCTGGCGGCGCTCGGCGGCGCGCTCACCGCGGCGCGCGGTCAGCGCTGGCCGGCGATGGGCGCCCGGTACGAGCGCAACGCCGGCGCCGGGGCGCCGGCGGGGGCGGACGGGCGCCCGGCCACCGAGCGGGGCACCCGCGAGGCGTGGGACGCGCTGGACCGGGGCGAGGATCCGACGGTCAGCTGACCGACTGGCGCTCGCGGACCTCGCGGCGGTCCCGGGCCGCGGCCCGGGCGGCGGCCAGCTCGGCCACCAGGCGGTCCAGCTCGGCCCGCTGGTCGGCGCGGGCCCGGTCGGCGCAGACCGCCTCCCAGGCGTTGCCGCGCGCGGTACGCACCCGACCCTCGCCGACCACGGCGCGTTCCAGGGTGTGCACCACGCCGACGGCCAACGAGGCGACGGTGCGGGAAAGGGTGGTCAGTCCGAGGGCGGTGGAGTTCGGCCCGGTCGTGCTCATGAGGTCACCCCAACAGGAGGAGTCCGACGTCTCGGCAGGCGCGTCATCGAGTCTGCCCGGTGGACACGCTGCCCGGCTCACGTTTCACCGTGGTGACGGGCGGATCAACTGTCCGTCGGAGCGAACGACCAGGGTAGGGCCGTTCTTCCTTGACCTTCGTCACAGCATCGACGGGCGTCGCCGTGATGCGGGGACCGGGCGGCCGTGCTCTCATGGTCCATGGGCCACGGTGGATGCTCGCGCGACGACCCGGAGCGGGGCGTAAGGGCCGGTCGATGGACATCGTGGCGCTGCGTGACATCGCGTTCACCAGAAGTCGGCCATCATGCCACAGCCCATTTCGTGAGGAGCGCCATACCCCCGGCACCCGTCGTCACCAGGCGCCCCCTAGCATCGGCCCATGACACCCGGAGAGGGGAGTCCGTTGGTGACTGCTGAGCATGGGCACGCGGAGGGGGACGAGGCCGGTTCGGCGGCGTCCGGAAGCGTGCTCGACGAGATCCTGGCCGGCGTCCGGGAGGACGTGGCGCGGCGGCAGGAGCAGGTTCCGCTGGAGCGGATCCGCGAGCTCGCCGCCGCCGCCCCGCCGCCGCTGGACGCGTACGCGGCCCTGCGCCGGCCCGGGGTGGCCGTGATCGCCGAGGTCAAGCGTTCCTCGCCGTCCAAGGGCCGGCTGGCCGAGATCGCCGACCCGGCCGACCTGGCCGGGCAGTACGCCTCCGGCGGCGCGCGGGCGATCAGCGTGCTGACCGAGGGGCGCTGGTTCGGCGGTTCGCTGGACGACCTGGCCGCCGTCCGGGCCGCCGTCCGGGTCCCGGTGCTGCGCAAGGACTTCGTGGTCTCCAGCTACCAGGTGCACGAGGCGCGCGCGCACGGCGCCGACCTGGTGCTGCTGATCGTCGCCGCCCTCGAACAGAACGTGCTGATGGGTCTGCTGGAGCGGATCGAGTCGCTCGGCATGACCGCCCTGGTCGAGGTGCACGACGAGGAGGAGGCCGACCGCGCCCTGGAGGCCGGCGCGCAGGTGATCGGGGTCAACGCCCGCGACCTGCGTACCCTGGAGGTCGACCGGTCGGTCTTCGAGCGGATCGCGCCCGGCCTGCCCAGCAGCGTCGTCAAGATCGCGGAATCCGGCGTGCGTGGCCCGCACGACCTCATCCGGTACGCCTCGGCCGGCGCCGACGCCGTGCTGGTGGGCGAGGGCCTGGTCACCCAGAAGAGCCCCCGCGAGGCGGTCGCCGAGCTGGTCAACGCCGGCAACCACCCGGCCACGCCCCGCCCGGTGCGCTGAGCCCGCGCCCGGGAGACGTCAGCAGCGAGAGGACACCGCCTTGAGCGAGCGCAGCGAGCGAATCATCCGGCGCGGTGCGCCAGTGCCTCATGGCGTCGCCGACCGTAGGGAGGTGACGGCATGAGCGCCAACGCCTCGGCCCCGGCCGGTCAGCTTCCCGACGCCGCCGGTCACTTCGGCCGCTTCGGCGGCCGGTTCGTGCCGGAGGCGCTGGTCGCGGCGCTGGACGAGCTGGACGCCGCGTACCGCAAGGCGATGACCGACGAGGCGTTCCTCGCCGAGTTCCACGCCCTGCTGCGCGACTACGCCGGCACCCCGTCGCTGCTGTACTCCGCCGAGCGGTTCTCCGCCAAGGTGGGCGCCCGGGTGCTGCTCAAGCGGGAGGACCTCAACCACACCGGGGCGCACAAGGTGCGCAACGTGCTGGGTCAGGCGCTGCTCACCAGGCGGATGGGCAAGAAGCGGGTGATCGCCGAGACCGGCGCCGGCCAGCACGGCGTGGCCACCGCCACCGCCGCCGCCCTGTTCGACCTCGAGTGCGTGGTCTACATGGGTGAGGTCGACACCCAGCGGCAGGCGCTCAACGTGGCCCGGATGCGGATGCTCGGCGCCACCGTCGTCCCGGTCACCACCGGCTCGCGCACCCTCAAGGACGCGATGAACGAGGCCATGCGGGACTGGGTGGCCAACGTCGACGACACCCACTACCTGATCGGCACCGCCGCCGGCCCGCACCCGTTCCCGGAGATGGTCCGGGACTTCGTCAGGGGCATCGGCGAGGAGGCCCGCCAGCAGTGCCTCGACCTGACCGGCGCGCTGCCGGACGCGGTCGCCGCCTGCGTCGGCGGCGGCTCCAACGCGCTGGGCATCTTCCACGCCTTCGTCGGCGACACCGACGTGCGGCTGTACGGCTTCGAGGCCGGCGGCGACGGGGTGGAGACCGGCCGGCACGCGGCCAGCATCACCGGCGGCAGCTCGGGCGTGCTGCACGGCACCCGCACGTACGTGCTCCAGGACGCCGACGGCCAGACCATCGAGTCGCACTCGATCTCCGCCGGGCTGGACTACCCGGGCGTCGGGCCGGAGCACGCCTGGCTGCACGACAGCGGCCGGGCCACGTACGAGCCGGTGACCGACGCGGAGGCGATGGCCGCGTTCGAGCTGCTCTGCCGTACCGAGGGGATCATCCCGGCGATCGAGAGCTCGCACGCGCTGGCCGGCGCGCTGCGGATCGCTCCCCGACTCACCGCCGAACTCGGCCGGGAGCCGGTCATCGTGGTCAACCTGTCCGGTCGGGGTGACAAGGACGTGCACACCGCCGGCGAGTACTTCGGCATCCTCGACAAGGAGTGACAGCGTGAGTCGGATCGGGGTGGCCTTCGACAAGGCCCGCGCCGACGGGCGGGCCCTGCTGGTCGGCTGCATGCCGGCCGGCTTCCCGACCGTCGAGGGCAGCATCGCCGCGATGACCGCCATGGTCGAGGCGGGCGTCGACGTCATCGAGGTGGAGATCCCCTACTCCGACCCGGTGATGGACGGGCCGGTGATCCAGAAGGCCAGTGACATCGCCCTGGCCGGCGGGGTCCGCACCGCGGACACCCTGCGGATCGTCGAGGCGGTCGCCGCCACCGGCGCCCCGGTGGTCACCATGACCTACTGGAACCCGATCGAGCAGTACGGCGTCGACGCGTTCGCCCGCGACCTCGCCGCCGCCGGCGGCACCGGCCTGATCACCCCGGACCTGATCCCCGACGAGGCCGGCGAGTGGCTGGCCGCCTCGGACGCCCACGGCCTGGACCGCACGTTCCTGGTCTCGCCGTCGTCCACCGACGCCCGGCTGAAGATGACCGTCGAGCACTGCCGGGGCTTCGTCTACGCCACCGCGATCATGGGGGTCACCGGCGCCCGGGCGCAGACCTCGGAGGCCGCGCCGGTCCTGGTCTCCCGGCTCCGCGAGGTCACCGACCTGCCGGTCGGCGTCGGCCTCGGCGTGGGCACCGGCGCCCAGGCCGCCACGGTCGCCGGCTACGCCGACGGCGTGATCGTGGGCAGCGCCCTGGTCCGCTGCGTGCTCGACGCCCCGGACCCGGCCGCCGGGCTGACCGCCCTGCGCACGCTCAGCGCCGAACTCGCCGAGGGCGTCCGCCACCCCGTCCGCTGACCCGCACCGCCCCCGTCGCCGCCGCCTGTCCCGGCGCCCCGGCTTCCTGTCCCGGCGCCCCGGCGGCCCGTCCCGGCGGCCCGTCCCGGCGCCCCGGCCGCCCGTGCCCGTGGCGGTGTTCCCTGACCGTGCCCGCGCCCTCGCGACCGGGCCGGTGTTCGGCGACGGCCGGCATGATCGACACCGTTTGCGGCGTGTCGCGGTATCCCGAAGCCGGGACACCGCGACACGCCGCAAACGGGGAGGCGTCCTCGGGCGCCCGGTCAGGGAGTGGGCCGGACGGCCGACCCGGTGCGCGGCGCGGGCGGCACGGAATCGCCCGCCCGGGACTGCGGACCCACCGGGGTCGTCGTGGCCGGGTCGGGGCGCAGGTCGCGCAGCACCCCTGAGCACCCGGCCCGGGCGTCGGCGACGGCGGCCCGGGTGACCGGGGTGACCTCCGCGGGCAGCCGCTCCGGCAGGTGCCAGGAGAGCGTGCAGCCGGCCGGCGGCGTCTCGGCCGCGTCCCGGCCGGTACGCGCCCGGAACACGTGCACCAGGACGTCGGGCTGCGGGTCCGGCGTCGACGGCCCGCCGCAGGGCGAGCCGCTGAGGTGGTAGAGGCCGACCAGATCGACGATATCGACCGCGAACCCGGTCTCCCGCCGGACCTCGCCCGCCACCGCTGCGGTCGGGCACCCCGGCCGGTGCAGCCGCCCACCGGGCAACGCCCACCGCCCGCCCCGGTCGCGCCGGCACAGCAGCACCCGACCGGCCTCGTCGGTCAGGACCGCGGCGACCGCCCAGGTGAGCGTGCTCATGGACAAAGAGCGTACGGGCCGGCAAACCGGAAGTCAGCCGGCGCGCGAACCTCGCCGGACCGGGGTGCCGCGGATGCGGTCGGCAACGGTAGCCTTTGCAGCCGTGACCCTCGCCTCGTTGAGCCCCCAGGCGGCCCTGCCGAGCCCGACCACCGCGGTCTGGCAGCTCGGGCCGGTGCCGATCCGGGCCTACGCGCTCTGCATCATCCTCGGCATCGTGCTGGCCTGCTGGGTCACCGAGCGCCGGCTGCGCCAGCGCGGCGTGGCCCCGGGCGCGGTGCTCGACATCGCGGTCTGGGCGGTCCCGGCCGGCATCGTCGGCGCTCGGATCTACCACGTGATCACCTCGCCGGAGAAGTACTTCGGCGCCGGCGGGGACTGGCTCAAGGTGTTCTACATCCACGAGGGTGGGCTGGGCATCTGGGGCGCGGTCGCCGGTGGCGCGGTCGGCGCCTGGATCGCCGCCCGGCAGCTCGGCATCCCGTTCGCGGTGGTGGCCGACGCGCTCGCCCCCGGCCTGCCGCTGGCCCAGGCGGTCGGCCGGTTCGGCAACTGGTTCAACAACGAGCTCTACGGCGGCCGCACCACGCTGCCCTGGGGGCTGGAGATCCACAAGATGGACCCGGCCGACCCGGGTCAGGCGCAGCGCGACCCCGCCGGCCAGCCGGTGCTGCAGCCCGGGCTCTACCACCCGACGTTCCTCTACGAGGCGCTGTGGAACGTCGGCGTCGCCGCCCTGGTGTTCGCCCTCGACCGCCGGTTCAAGCTGGGCAGGGGTCGGGCCTTCGCGCTCTACGTGATGGGCTACACCGTCGGTCGGTTCTGGATCGAGCTGATGCGCACCGACGAGGCGAACCAGATCCTCGGCGTGCGCCTCAACGTCTGGACCGCCGCCCTGGTCTTCCTCGGCGCGCTGATCTACTTCCTCCGGGTCCGCGGCCCCCGCGAGTACCTGATCCCGGTGGGCGTGCCGACCACTGAAGTGCCGCCGGCCGGTGGGGACATCTCCCAGGTCGACCTCTCCCGCACCGAGAACGGGCCCCGGGCGGTCGCCCCGGAGGGCTACCGGACGGTCAGCGAGGAGCAGTTCCAGGCGTACCGGGAGACCGGCGAGGTCCCCGACGAACCCGCCGCCGAGGAGACCACGGCGACCGACGACGAAACCCCGACCGACGCCGACGACGAGGCCGCGCACGCCGACGACGAGGCGCCGCCCGTGGGCGACGAGGACGTCCCGGAGCGGGACGACCGGGCGGGCGCCGCCGGCGCCCGGCCCGCCGACCGGGACAGCTGAGCGGGGCGGGGATGCGCACCGCGGTGGTGGTCGGCGCCGGGCTCGGCGGGCTGGCGGTGGCCGGCACGCTGGCCCGCTCCGGCTGGCAGGTCACCCTGCTGGAACGGGCGGACCGGGTCCGTCCGGAAGCCACGGCCGTGGTGCTCTGGCCCAACGGGGTACGCGCGCTGCACGCGCTCGGCCTCGGCGCGGGCCTGGACGCGATCGCCACCCCGCTGCCCGACGCCGGGGTGCGCCGGCCGGACGGGCACTGGCTGGTGCAGCCGCGCCCGACGCCGGCCGACCGGATGCCGGTGGTGGTGCACCGGGAGGACCTGCACGACGCGCTGATCGCCGGGCTCGGCGACCGGGTGGAGCTGCGCACCGGCGTGGCCGTGGACACCGTCCGGGTCCGCCCCGGACAGCGGCCCGCGGTGGGCACCGCCGGGCACCTGTTCGAGGCCGACCTGGTGGTGGCGGCCGACGGCACCGACAGCGCGGTACGCCGCCAGCTCGCCCCCTCCTCGGCGGTGATCAGCTCCGGCTGCGCGGCCTGGCGCGCGGTGATCCCCTGGTACCGGGCGCCCCGGCTGCCGGCCGACCAGCCGCTCGGCGGGGAGGTGCTGGGGGCGGGCTACCGCTTCGTAGCCGCCTCGCTGGGCGAGCGCGGCTCCTCCGGCGCCTCCCGCCGGGGCGGCATCTACTGGGTCGCCACCGCCGCCGGAGCGCCCCGGCCCGAGCCGCCGGAGACCCAGCTCGCCCTGCTCAAGCGCTGGTACGCCGGCTGGCCCGCGCCGATCGGCGAGCTGCTCGACGCCACCGAACCGGCCGACCTGGTGCAGCAGGAGGTCCGCGAGCTGCGCCCGCTGCCCCGGACGTACGGCTTTCCGGCCGGCCCCGGTGGCGTGGTGCTGCTCGGCGACGCGGCGCACGCGATGCCGCCACACCTGGGGCAGGGCGCCTGCCTCGCCTTCGAGGACGCGGCCACCCTCTCCTCGCTGCTGCGCGAATCCCGACTGCCCGACGCCGTGCAGGCGTACGACCGGTTGCGCCGCCCGCGCGCGGCGACGGTGGTCCGGCAGACCCGCCGGATGTCGGCGGTCCTGCAGGCCCGGGGCCGGCTGGCCCTGCGCGCCCGCGACGCCGCCCTCGGCACGATAAGCCCCCGCCTACTCTCCAGCGCCGCCTCGTCCGCCGCCCAGTGGCGCCCCCCAACCCCCTGACCCACCGCGCCCCCTCACCGCCCCCTGACGATTGCACTCACCACTTGACGCCGCCCGGCGTGTCGCGCCCGCCAACCTGATGATCAACGTAGGCGGCCGGAGGCCGGGGGTCGGGAGTCAGATGAGGGCGGTGGGTTCGGCGATGCAGGCGGTGCCGACGCGGCGGAAGCCGACCCGGAGATAGACCCGGGCGATCTCCTCGCTGCCGGCGGAGAGGAAGACCAGGTCGGTGCCGGCGGCCAGCAGTTCGTCGGCGAGGGTGGCGGTGACCGCCGCGCCGAGGCCCCGGCGGCGGGCGGCCGGCAGGGTGGCCACCCCGGCGATCTCGGCCACGTCGTCGACCCGCATCGCCATCCCGCTGGCCAGCGCCCCCTCCTCGGACGTGCCGGCCAGCACCGACAGCCGGCGGCCGTCGGCGAGCCGGGTCCGCTCCTCGTCCAGCGCCGCCACGTCCAGTTCGGTGATCGCCGCGTCCCGCTCCGCCGGGCCCGCGTCGCCGCGGGCCGTGCCGGCGGCGGCGAAACCGACCGCGGCGACCGCGCGGCGGGCGGCCACGTCGGCGGCGAAGCCGGGTGCGTCCGGGTCCAGCACCCGCACCGGTACGTCGGTGAGCGTCGCCGGGTCGGGCAGGGCGGCCGGGTCGAGCACCATCAGCGGCGCCTCCAGCACGCTCAGCCCCGCCGCCCGGGCCACCGCCAGCAGGTCGGGCGTGGTCTCGTGCACCCATTCCAGGGCCTCGGGCAGGCCCAGCTCGCGCTGCCGCTCGCGGACGGCGGTCACGTCGGCCAGCGACGGGGGTGCGGTGGCGTCGAGGCGGGGTCGGGCGTAGAACGGCCAGCCGACCCCTTCCCGCACGAAGAGGACTAGCGCGCCGTGCTCCTCGCCGCGTGCGACGTCGCGGGGCACCGCGTCGTAGAAGCGTTCCAGCCGGGCGAGGATTTCGCTGCGCAGGGGATCCACCGCGCGAGACTACCTGTCCCAGAGTCTGGAAGGTGTGATCAATCTGCACTGGCCTTGCGCGGGTCTCCCTAACGTAGACTCAATAAACCGCCAAGGGCCGACGTCGTCCCGACCATGATCCAACCTGAGTGACGACAGGAGGCCCGGTGGCCTTTCCGTACCCTCACAGCCCGCAGTCGGCCCCGCCCCCGGCCGGTCTCTACGACCCCGCCAACGAGCACGACGCGTGCGGCGTGGCCTTCGTCGCGGACCTGCACGGCCGGCGCTCCCACGCGGTGGTGGCGGGCGGCCTCGGCGCGCTCTGTCGCCTGGACCATCGGGGCGCCCGGGGCGCGGAACACAACACCGGTGACGGCGCCGGGATCATGATCCAGGTCCCGGACGCCTTCCTGCGCGCGGTGGTCGACTTCCCGCTGCCGCCGGTCGGCCAGTACGCCACCGGCCTGGTCTTCCTCCCCGACGACGACGCGGCGGAGGCCCGCGCCCGGCAGGTGGTGGAGAAGTACGCCCTGGTGGAGGGGGCCGACCTGCTCGGCTGGCGGGACGTGCCGGTCGACCCGAGCGGGCTGGGCGAGACGGCGCTCGCGGCGATGCCCCGGATCCGTCAGCTCTTCCTGGCCGCGCACCGGCTCACCGACACCCCGGCCGGTCCGGCCGGCTCGCCGCTGACCGGCCTCGACCTGGACCGGGTGGCGTTCTGCGTGCGCAAGCAGGCCGAGCGGGAGAGCGCCGAGCGGGGCGTGCCGGCGTACTTCCCGTCGCTGTCCTCCCGGACCATGACCTGGAAGGGCATGCTCACCCCGGACCAGCTGCCGGCGTACTTCCCGGACCTGACCGACGAGCGGGTGGAAAGCGCGATCGCGCTGGTGCACTCCCGGTTCTCCACCAACACCTTCCCGTCCTGGCCGCTGGCCCACCCGTACCGGTTCATCGCGCACAACGGTGAGATCAACACCATCCGCGGCAACCGGAACTGGATGCAGGCCCGGGAGGCGCTGCTGCGCAGCCCCGAGATCCCCGGCAACATCCGGCGGATCTTCCCGGTCTGCACCCCGGGCGCCTCCGACTCGGCGAACTTCGACGAGGTCCTCGAACTGCTGCACCTGGCCGGGCGGAGCCTGCCGCACGCGGTGCTGATGATGATCCCGGAGGCCTGGGAGAACGACCCGGGCATGCGGGCGGACAAGCGGGCCTTCTACCGGTTCCACGCCAGCCTGATGGAGCCCTGGGACGGGCCCGCCTCGGTCGCCTTCACCGACGGCGAGATCGTCGGCGCGGTGCTGGACCGCAACGGGCTGCGCCCGGGCCGCTGGTGGCGGACCTCCGACGGACTCGTCGTGCTCGGCAGCGAGGCGGGCGTGCTCGACCTCGACCCGGCCACCGTGGTCGCCAAGGGGCGGCTCCAGCCGGGCCGGATGTTCCTGGTCGACACCGTCAACGGGCGGATCGTGCAGGACGACGAGATCAAGGCCGAGCTGGCCGCCGCCCGGCCGTACGCCGAGTGGCTGCACGCCGGGCTGATCGACCTGACCGACCTGCCGCCGCGCGAGCACATCGTCTACACCCACGACTCGGTACGCCGCCGCCAGCAGACCTTCGGCTACACCGAGGAGGAGCTGAAGATCCTGCTCGCGCCGATGGCCCGGCTCGGCGCGGAGCCGCTCGGCTCGATGGGCACCGACACCCCGATCTCCCCGCTGTCGACCCGGCCGCGGCTGCTCTACGACTACTTCCACCAGCTCTTCGCCCAGGTCACCAACCCGCCGCTGGACGCCATCCGCGAGGAGCTGGTGACCAGCCTGTCGTCGACCATCGGCCCGGAGGGCAACCTGCTCGACCCGGGCCCGGCGAGCTGCCGGCAGATCGTGCTGCCGTACCCGGTGATCGACAACGACGAGCTGGCCAAGATCCTTTCCATCGACGAGGACGGCGACCTGCCCGGCTTCAAGGCCGTCCGGGTCTCCGGGCTCTACCGGGTCCGTGACGGCGGCGCCGGCATCAAGGCCCGGCTGACCGAGATCTGCCGGCACGTCTCGGAGGCGATCGAGGACGGCGTGCGGATCCTCGTCCTCTCCGACCGGGACTCCAACGCCGACCTGGCGCCGATCCCGTCGCTGCTGCTCACCGCGGCGGTGCACCAGCACCTGGTCCGCGAGCAGACCCGTACCCAGGTGGCGCTGATCGTCGAGTCCGGCGACTGCCGCGAGGTGCACCACGCGGCCGTGCTGATCGGGTACGGCGCGGCGGCGGTCAACCCGTACCTGGCCTTCGAGTCGGTCGAGGACATGATCTCCACCGGCGCGCTGGTCGGCGTGGACCCCGGCAAGGCGATCCGCAACTACGTCAAGGCGCTCGGCAAGGGCGTCCTGAAGATCATGTCGAAGATGGGCATCTCGACGGTGTCGTCGTACTGCGGTGCGCAGGTCTTCGAGGCGGTCGGGCTGCACACCCGGCTGGTGGAGCGCTACTTCCGCGGCACCCCCAGCACCATCAGCGGCATCGGGCTGGACGAGATCCACGCCGAGGTGGCCGCCCGGCACGCGCTGGCCTGGCCGGCGGCGGGCGCGGAGACCTCCGACCGGTTGGAGGTCGGCGGCGAGTACCAGTGGCGCCGCGAGGGTGAGCTGCACCTGTTCAACCCGGAGACGGTCTTCCTGCTCCAGCACGCCACCCGCAGCCGCCAGTACGACGTGTTCCGGCAGTACACCGCCAAGGTCGACGAGCTGGCCGCGCGGGCCGGCTCGCTGCGCGGGCTGTTCACCCTGCGTACCGGGGTGCGCCCGGCAGTGCCGATCGACGAGGTCGAGCCGGCCACCGAGATCGTCAAGCGGTTCGCCACCGGCGCCATGTCGTACGGGTCGATCTCGGCGGAGGCGCACGAGACCCTGGCCATCGCGATGAACCGGCTCGGTGGCAAGTCCAACACCGGCGAGGGCGGCGAGGACGTCGAGCGGCTGTACGACCCGGCCCGCCGCTCCGCGGTCAAGCAGATCGCCAGCGGTCGCTTCGGCGTGACCAGCGAATACCTGGTCAACGCCGACGACCTCCAGATCAAGATGGCGCAGGGCGCCAAGCCCGGCGAGGGCGGGCAGCTGCCCGGCAACAAGGTCTGGCCGTGGATCGCCCGTACCCGGCACGCCACCCCGGGCGTCGGCCTGATCTCCCCGCCGCCGCACCACGACATCTACTCGATCGAGGACCTCGCCCAGCTGGTGCACGACCTGAAGTGCGTCAACCCGGCCGCCCGGGTGCACGTCAAGCTGGTCAGCGAGGTCGGCGTGGGCACCGTCGCGGCCGGCGTCGCCAAGCTCAAGGCCGACGTCATCCTGATCTCCGGGCACGACGGCGGCACCGGCGCGTCCCCGCTGAACTCCCTCAAGCACGCCGGCACCCCATGGGAGCTGGGCCTGGCCGAGGCGCAGCAGACGCTGCTGCTCAACAAGCTCCGCGACCGGGTCACCGTGCAGGTCGACGGCCAGCTCAAGACCGGCCGGGACGTGCTGGTCGCGGCGCTGCTCGGCGCCGAGGAGTTCGGCTTCGCCACCGCCCCGCTGATCGTCGAGGGCTGCGTGATGATGCGGGTCTGCCACCTGGACACCTGTCCGGTCGGCATCGCCACCCAGAACCCGGTGCTGCGCGAGCGGTTCACCGGCAAGCCGGAGTTCGTGGAGAACTTCTTCCTCTTCCTCGCCGAGGAGGTCCGCGGCTACCTCGCCGAGCTGGGCTTCCGCAGCATCGACGAGGCGATCGGGCACGCCGAGCTGCTCGACGTCGCCCCGGCGGTGCAGCACTGGAAGGCGCACGGGCTGGACCTCGGGCGCGTACTGCACGTGCCGGAGCTGCCGGCGGACGCCGCCCGGCGCGGCGTGCGGGCCCAGGATCACGGCCTGGAACTGGCCCTGGACAACGAGCTGATCGCCCTGGCGCAGCCGGCGCTGCGCGACGGCAGCCCGGTCCGGGTCGAGGTGGCGGTGCGCAACGAGCACCGCAGCGTCGGCGCGATGCTCGGCGGCGAGGTCACCCGCCGCTTCGGCGGCGCCGGCCTGCCCGACGACACGATCGAGTTCGTGCTGCGCGGCACCGCCGGCCAGTCCTTCGGCGCGTTCCTGCCGCGCGGGGTGACCCTGCGGCTGCACGGCGACGCCAACGACTACGTCGGCAAGGGGCTCTCCGGTGGCCGGATCGTCGTCCGCCCGGACGCCGCCGCGCCGTTCGCCGACCCGGAGGCCGCCGCCGGGGCGCGGGCCGAGGACCAGATCATCGCCGGCAACACCATCCTGTACGGAGCCACCGGCGGCGAGCTGTTCCTGCGCGGCCGGGTGGGGGAGCGCTTCGCGGTGCGCAACTCGGGCGCGGTGGCCGTCGTCGAGGGCGTCGGCGACCACGGGTGCGAGTACATGACCGGCGGCACCGTGGTGGTGCTCGGCGAGACCGGCCGCAACTTCGCCGCCGGCATGTCCGGCGGCACCGCGTACGTGCACCGGCTGGACACCGACCGGGTCAACGCCGAGCTGGTCGACCTGGTGTCGCTGCGCGACGCCGAGCGCGACCTGCTGCACGAGCTGGTGCAGCGGCACGTCGCGGAGACCGACTCGGTCCTCGGCGCGGAGCTGCTCAAGCGCTGGCCGGAGGCGGTGGAGGAGTTCACCGCGGTGGTCCCCCGGGACTACCGCCGGGTGATGGAGATCATGCGGGCCGCCGAAGCCGCCGGCCGTGACGTCGACGACGCGGTCATGTCTGCGCTGACCGCGCCGGTGCCGCCCGCCCCGCGGGTGGCGGCCCAGGAGGTGGCTCGTGCCTGACCCGAACGGTTTCCTGCGCTACGACCGGCGGCTGCCGGCGCGCCGCCCGGTGCCGGTGCGGATCAGCGACTGGCGCGAGGTCTACCCGCCGGCCGGCGAGGAGCTGATCCGCGAGCAGGCCACCCGGTGCATGGACTGCGGCATCCCGTTCTGCCACGACGGCTGCCCGCTGGGCAACCGCATCCCGGACTGGAACGACCTGGTCCGCACCGGCAACTGGGACGCCGCGGTGGAGTCGCTGCACGCCACCAACAACTTCCCGGAGTTCACCGGCCGGCTCTGCCCGGCGCCCTGCGAGGCCGCCTGCGTGCTCGGCATCGGCGGCGGGCAGCCGGTCACCATCAAGCAGGTCGAGGTGGAGATCGCCGACGCGGCGGTGGCCCGGGGCGGGCTGCGGCCCCGCCCGGTGCCGGCGCCGACCGGCCGGTCGGTCGCCGTGGTCGGCTCCGGCCCCGCCGGCCTCGCCGCCGCGCAGCAGCTCGCCCGCGCCGGTCACGCGGTGACCGTGTACGAGCGCGACGACGCGATCGGTGGCCTGCTCCGGTACGGCATCCCCGACTTCAAGCTGGAGAAGCAGCACATCGACCGGCGGCTGGCCCAGCTCGCCGCCGAGGGCGTCCAGTTCCGCACCGGGGTGGACGTCGGCGTGGACGTCACCGCCGAGCAGTTGCGCGCCGAGCACGACGCGGTGCTGCTGGCCTGCGGCGCGCTCCAGGGCCGGGACACCCCGGAGACCCCCGGGCGGCAGCTGCGCGGCGTACACCAGGCGATGGCGCACCTGGTCGCCGCCAACCGCGTGGTGGCGGCGGCCGGCGACGGGCGACCGGCCCTCGCCGTGCTGTCCGACGGCACCCCGATCGACGCCGCCGGCAAGCACGTCGTGATCATCGGCGGTGGGGACACCGCCGCGGACTGCCTCGGGGTGGCCCACCGGCAGGGCGCCGCCGGGGTGCACCAGCTCGACCTCTACCCGGAGCCCCCGCAGACCCGGGACGCCGCCCGCGACCCGTGGCCGACCTGGCCGTGGGTGCTGCGCAGCTACCCGGCGCACGAGGAGGGCGGCGAGCGCGTCTTCGCCGTCGCGGTGCAGGAGTTCGTCGACGACGGCACCGGCCAGGTCAAGGGCGTACGGATCGCCGAGGTCAGCGTCGAGAAGCGGGACGGCCGGCGGATCGTCACCCCGCTGCCCGGCTCCGAGCGCGAACTCCCGGCCGACCTGGTACTGCTCGCCATCGGCTTCGAGGGCACCGAGCAGCAGCCGCTGCTGGAGCAGTTCGGGGTGCGCCGCAACGCCCGGGGCGCGGTCGACGCCCGACCCGACTGGCAGACCGACGCCGACGGCGTCTTCGTCGCCGGTGACATGCACCGGGGCGCCTCGCTGATCGTCTGGGCCATCGCCGAGGGGCGGGCCGCCGCCGCGGCGATCCACGCGTACCTGGGTGGGGTCGGCGAGCTGGCGGCCCCGGTGGACCCGGCGCGGCAGCCGCTCGCCGCCCGCTGACGACCCCGGCGGCGACCCCGCCGCACCGACGCCCCGGTCCGGACGCGCCCGTCCCGACCGGGGCGTCCGTCGTCGCCGTCCGGTCCGTCCCGGGTCCTGCCGGGCTGGCGGGGCCTGCCCCACGCCGGCGCCGTCGACCCGGTGAGTCCGCTCACGAAAGCCGCAAATCGGTTTAGCGCGCGGCAGACTTGGCCGCTGCCGATCCCGCCCTGGGTTCGGCTTCGTCATGTCGTCGTCTGGACGGGGAGGCCCTCGTGGCCCTCGGAAGCACGTTCGCCGCACTGCGTCACCGCAACTACCGGATCTGGGCCGGTGCCGGCTTCGTATCGGTGATCGGGACCTGGATGCAGGTGCTCGGCGTCAACTGGTACGTGCTCGAGGAGACCCGCTCGGCGACCTCGATGGGCCTGGCCGTCCTGCTCCAGGCCCTGCCGACGCTGCTGCTCAGCGTCTGGGGCGGGGCGCTGGCCGACCGGCTGCGGGCGAAGCCGGTGCTGATCGCCGCCCAGGCGGTACACGCTCTGCTCGCCGCGGGACTGGCGGTGGTCGCCGTGACCGGCGTCGGCGGCCTCCCGGCGATCTACGCGATCGCGCTGGTGACCGGGGCGGTGTCGGCGATCGAAGGGCCGGTGTCGGGCCGCTGGTCCTCGACGCTGGTCGACCGGGAGGACCTCGGCAACGCCCTCGCGCTCGGCTCGCTGACCAACTCCGCCGGCCGCATTCTCGGCATGAGCGCCGGCGCCGTCGTGGTCGCCGCCGTCGGCCCCGCACTGCTCTTCGCCGTCAACGCGGCCAGCTTCGTCGCGGTGGTCGGCGCCCTGTTCGCCGTACGCGAGGGGGAGCGGCACACCGGCGAGCCGGCGGCGGCCGAGGCGGTGCCGGCGGACGGCGGCATCCGGGCCGGCTTCCGCTACCTGCTGCGCCAGCCGGTGGTGCTGGTCGCGTTGGCGCTGTCGTTCGTGCTGGGCAGCCTGGGCCGCAACTACCAGGTGACCATGGCGGCGATGAGTGACGGCCCGCTGGCCGCCGGGGCGTCGGGCTACGGCGTGCTCTCCACCGTCTTCGCGGTCGGCACGGTGCTGGGCGCGCTGGTGGCGGCCCGGCGCCGCGAGCTGGGCTACGGGGTGCTGATCTGCGCCGGCCTGCTGGCCAGCGTGCTGCAGATCGCCGCCGGGCTGGCTCCCGGCACGGTCAGCTTCGCCGCGGTGATCCTCCCGGTGGCCGCGGCGGCGGTGGTCATCGACACCACGGTCGGCGCCCGCGCCCAGCTCGACACCGACTACGCCATGCGCGGTCGGGTGCTGGCCGCCCTGGCGGTGACCGGCTCGGTCTCCGCGGCGGTCGGCGCGCCCCTGCTCGGTTGGCTCTCCGAGCACGCCGGCCCCCGGCAGACCCTGGTGCTGGCCGGCGCGGTGGCGGCCGTCGCCACGGCCGCCGCGGGCGTCGCCCTCGACGGGTTGCGCGACCACCGGCTGCGCCGCCGGGTCACCCTGGTGCTGGCCGCGCCCGTGGTGCGCCGCCCGGCCCGCCGGGTCGCCGCCATCGCCACCCGCGTCGTCCGGCCCGCGACCCGGCCCGTGGCGACCGCCCGCCCGGCCACGACGCCCCGCCCGGCGGGGAGCCCGCCGCCCGGCTGGTACCCGGCGGCGGTGCGCCGGCCGGGGGCGGGGCGGCTGCCGTCCAGCCGACTGGTCCGGGCCGCAGCCGACTGCGCCGGCGGGGCGCCGGCCCGGTCCCGCCCGCGCCCCCGGTTGGCCGGCGGCGCGGCCCTGATCGAGGCGCCCCCGGGCGACTGCCTGCCCTGAGGCGGCTCGACGCCGGGGCAGGGCGCGGGCGGAAGGACTGTCGGTGTCGCCTGCACACCTGCCTCGGGCGAGCCCGCCGACCCGGCTGCGCCCTGGACCTCACCCGGTGCGACCCCGAGCGGTGTCCGGACGCTACGGACCTGATGTCGTAGACGATTCACAGTGGCGATGCGGATTCCTCCGGTGGCCGCGTGGCCGTTCCTGGTGGAGTCACCGGGCGTGGCCGGGACCGGCTACCGGTGAGCCAGGTCATGAGGTTCGCCGGTGGATCAGGCGTCCACGGGACCGAGCGGCGCGAAGATCATCGTTACGCTCCGGCCATGGATACCGAGGAGCGGCTGCGGCGGATCCGCCGGTGGCTGTGGATCGTGCTGGTGGGTCTCTTCCTCAGTGGAGCGACGGCGTTCCCGCTGGAGATCGAGGTGCGCTGGCTGCTGCGCGCGCTCGACCCGCTCGCCGACGACCTGCCGGCGCTGGTCGGCTGGATCGAGCGGGTGCACACCGGGCTGGTGGAGACCGGCGACCGCTACCCGTTCATGCTCTACGGCACCGACTGGCTCGCCTTCGCCCACCTGGTGCTGGCGGTGGCCTTCTGGGGACCGCTACGGGATCCGGTGCGCAACGTCTGGGTGGTACAGCTCGGCATGATCGCCTGCGCCGGGATCGTGCCGCTGGCGCTGATCTGCGGGCCGATCCGGGACATCCCGTGGTTCTGGACGCTGGTCGACCTCTCCTTCGCGGTCGGCGCCTTCCCGCCGCTCTGGTTCGCCTACCGGCACATCCGGGCGATCGAGGCCGCCGGCGCGCCGCCGGTGTCGGCGCCGGCGGCCTGACGCCCCTCCAGGCGCCGTGAGTCGGCTACGTCATCAGGTCGGTAGCGTCCCGTTGACGGTGTGCGCCCAAGGCAGCCCTCGCGTCGAGCGGCCTCTGCACCTGCCGGCCTCCGCGCCCATCGGCCCTGCCCCGAGCGGCTTCCGCGCCGAGCGGTGCCGCGCGCCCGGGTGTTCGCGCAACCTGCGCCCGCCCGGCGAGGCGTCGCCGCCGAAACGGCGCACCGGCCGGGTACCCGGCCCCCCGGAAGGGGAGCGGGCACCCGGCCGGGCCGGGGGTCAGCGTTGCAGGAGCTGGTGCGCCTCGCGGATCTTCGTCCACGACTTCGGCTGCGCCGGGGCGGCCGCCGCCGTCGCGCGGGCGGCCGTGGTCAGTTCCGGACGGCCGGCGGTGAACAGCCAGGTGGTGAAGAGTTCGTCCAGGTCCAGTCCGGAGATCCGCTCCGCGAGGGCCTGGAAATGCGCCACCGTGCCGTTGCCGTACCGGTGCTCGGCGGTCCAGGCCGGCAGGATCTCGAAGAACGCCTCGTCGCCGACGGCCAGCCGGAGCTGGTGCAGCGCCATCGCGCCCCGGTCGTAGACCGCGTCGTCGAAGACCCGGTCGGCGCCCGGGTCACCCGGCCGCACCTGCCAGAACCCGGAGTCCGCCGGATAGGCGGCGTAGGTGAAGTCGAAGAGCTCCTGCGCGGTGCCCTCGCCCTGCTCCTCCGACCAGAGCCACTCGGCGTACGAGGCGAAGCCCTCGTTGAGCCAGATGTCCCGCCACTGCGCGACGGACACCGAGTCGCCGAACCACTGGTGGGCGTTCTCGTGCACCACCACGTAGGTGTTCGCGCCGCGGCGCCAGAAGCCCGGCCCGTACACCGGGCGGGTCTGCGTCTCCAGCGCGAAGCCGATGCCGTCGATCGGCCCGGCGACGCCGCCCTGGGCCTCGAACGGGTACGGCCCGAACAGCCCGCTCGCCCAGTCGACGATCTCGGCGGTCCGCTCGATGCTGGCCCGCGCGGCCGGCCCGCGCTCGCCCAGCGTGGCGCTGTACGCGTTGATCACCGGCTGCCCGTTCGGCGCGCTGTCGGTGACGATGTCGTACTGGCCGATCGCCAGGAACGCCAGGTAGGTGGCGGCCGGCTTGGTGCTGCGCCAGCCCCACCGCATCCGGTTGCCGGGCTCGGCCAGCGGCGGGCGGGGCTGCACGCCGTTGCTGATCACCTCGACCCCGGTGGGCACCGACACCGAGATGTCGAAGGTGGCCTTGTCCAGCGGGTGGTCGTTGGCCGGGAACCACCACCAGGCCGACTCGGGCTCGTTGACCGCCAGCGCGCCGTCGTCAGTCCGGGTCCAACCGGTGTAGCCACCGACCAGGGTCTCCGACGGCACGCCGGAGTACCTGACCACGATGGTCAGCAGTTGGCCCTTCACGATGGCGCGCGGCGCGGTGACCACCAGCTCGTGCGTGCCCTCGCGGGTGTGCGCGGCCGACCAGCCGTTGACCCGGACGGACTCCACGTCGAGCAGGAAGTCGAGGTTGAAGCGGGACAGGTCCTGGGTGGCCGTCGCCAGGATGGTGGTGGTGCCGGTGAGCCGGTCGGTGGCCGGCTCGTAGCGCAGGCGGACGTCGTAGTGGCTGACGTCGTACCCGCCGTTGCCGTAGTCGGGGAAGTAGCTGTCGCCCAGGCCCGGGCTGCCGGGCGCCGGTGCGGCGGCGACCGGGACCGGCCGGCCCCAACCCGGTAGGGCGGCCTGGCCGGGGGTGCCGGTCACCAGGGTGCCGGCGGTGGTGACGGTCAGGGCGGCGATGGCCGCCGTGAAAACACGTCGCACGAGGTGGACTCCCTCCGTCGGGGTGTTCGCAGGACGAACCTAATCGACGTTTGTGAACGTGTCCGCCCCGCCCGACGAGATCAGCTGTTCACTTGATCTAAATGTTTCGATAGTATTACTCGCTAGTAACAAGACCCACACCCCTGGCCAGCGCGCGGTCACGAGGATCCCACCACCCCTGCTCCGTGGAGGTCCCTGATGCCCCACCGCGCCCTGGCCCGCGCCGTCACCGCGCTGGTCGCCCTGTTCGCCACCGTCCTCGGCGTCGTGCTCGTCCCCGGCACCGCCCAGGCGGCCACCGTCAACTACGTCGCCCTCGGCGACTCCTACTCCTCCGGGGTCGGCGCCGGCCCGTACGACCTCTCCACCTGCCTGCGCAGCGAGAAGTCGTACGCCCCGCTCTGGGCCGCCGCCAACGCGGTGACCAGCTTCCGGTTCCCGGCCTGCGGCGGCGCGGTCACCGCCGACGTGATCAACAGCCAGGTCAACTCGCTGAGCGCCAGCACCACGCTGGTCACCGTCACCATCGGCGGCAACGACGCCGGCTTCGCCGATGTCATCACCAGCTGCCGGTTCGGCAGCACCACCAGTTGCGTGAACGCGGTCAACGAGTCCAAGAGCTTCGCGACCTCGACACTGCCCGGCCGGCTCGACGCCACCTACGCCGCCATCCGCAGCCGGGCCCCCAACGCCCGGCTCGTCGTCCTCGGCTACCCGCGGCTGTTCGAGACCAACTACTGCGGTCTGCTGGCCATGAGCACGTACAAGCGCACCATCCTCAACGAGGCCGCCGACCTGCTCGCCACGGTCATCGCCGACCGGGCCCGCGCGGCCAGCGCCACCTTCGCCGATACCCGTCCCTTCTTCGCCGGTCACGGGGTCTGCGCCGCCGACCCGTGGATCCGGGACGTCTCCGGGGTCATCGAGGCCTACCACCCGAACGCCGCCGGCTACCGGTACGGCTACCTGCCGGCGCTGAACGCGGTGCTCGGCTGACCGACGCGCCCCGGCGGCCGGCGGTCCCGTACCCGGGCCGCCGGCCGCCGTTGCATCCATCGCCGACAATGGAGAGTCCGTGGCTGCCCGGACCCGGCGGAGGTGCGCAATGCGAGAACCAACCACCCGGCAGCGACCCCGGCCGGCCCAGGACCGGCTCCCCACCGGGGGGCCGGAGCTGCTCTCCCTGCTGGCCCGGCTGCTGCGCCGGCCCCGGCGCGGTGACCGGCGGCTGCCGCTGCTCTGGCTGGTCCGCGCGGCCGGCGCCGGCGACGTGGCCGGGCTGCTGCGCCGCTTCGTCGGCCAGGGCGCCGGCCGCCGGGTGCCGCACGCCGTGCTCGACCCGGCCACCCGGCCCGGCGCCGACGACATCCCCGCCGTGCTGCGCGAGCTGCACCGGCAGCTGTCCCTGGAGGCGTTCGGCACCGCCCGGCTGCGGTTCCGGCACTATCCGCTGGCCGACTGGCTGATGCACCAGACCCTCGCCGACGGCGTCGACGCCGCCGACAGCGGCCGGGCCGCGCTGGTGCGGCGGCTGCGCGACCGGCGGGGCCGGCGCTCCGCCGAGGAACCCCCGGTGACCGGCGAGTCGGGCTTCGGCACCGCCCTGCAGGTGCTGCTCTGGCTGCTGCGCCGCGCGGTGCCCAGCGCGGTGTTCCGGATCGCCGTCTCCGGGCGGGTGCCGGTGGTCGGTCGGCGCTACCGGTGGTTCATGCGGCAGCAGTACCTCGCGCCCCGGCAGTCGGTGACCTTCCTCGGCTTCGCCGAACGCCTCACCGCCGGTTGGCGGGACGGTGAACAGCCGGCCCAGGTGGACAAGTTGCTGCTGCACGCCTTCCTGGAGGACCTGCGGCAGGCGTACCGCCGGCGGTTCTGGCGGCCGGGGGACTGGCGCCGCACCGCGTACCCGGTGCTGCTGCTCGACGGGGTCGCCGTGGGCACCGTCGGGCACACCCTGGTCCGGCTGCTCAACGACGTCCGCAACGAGACCGGTCGCAACGACCCGCTGCTGGTGGTGGCGGTCGCCGACGAGCCGCCGCCGGAACTGCCCGCCACCCGCGCGCTGCGCGAGGCCGACGAGGCGTACGAGGAGTGGGCCGAGGCGCTGCCGGAGACCCGGCGACTGCGCCGGGCCGCCGCCTGGCTGCTCGTCCTGCGGTTGGACGCCGGGGACGTCGTACCCCCGCCGGGGGTCACCCCCCGGGCGCTGGTGGCGCCGGACCCGCCCTGGTGGTCGCGGCGCTTCCTGCCGGCGGCGGTGGTCCTGGTGCTGCTGCTGGCCGCCGGGGCGTGGGCCGACCGACGGTGGGCGCCCGACTGTCACCCGTCCCTCACTGGGCAGGTCCGGGTGCAGATGGTCGATGGTGAGTGCGTCGGCTACAGCGACAGCGCGGGGCAGCTCTTCAACAGCGACCCCGGCCAGGACCGGCTCCGGGCGGTGCAACGGCGGATCTTCGCGCAGAACCGCGCCGCCGAGGAGGTCTGGCGGCGCAGCGAGCACCGCCGTCCGTACCTGACCCTGGTCTACCTGGGCTCGCTGACCGGCAACCGGACCCGCGCGGACGAGGAGTCCTACGTCTCCGAGCGGGAGGAGCTGGAGGGCATGGCGACCGCCCAGTACGCCCTGCTCAAGGAGTCCGCCGCCGCGGACGGCGCCGCCCTGCTGCACATCGTCGTCGCCAACGGCGGCCGGCAGATGCGCCACGCCGGCCGGGCGGTGACCATGCTGGAGGGTCTGGCCCGCGACGACCCCACCCTGCTCGGCGTGGTCGGCCTGGTGGAGAGCCGGACCAGCACCGCCGCCGCGCTGCGGGAGCTCAACCGGGTCGGCCTGCCGGTGCTGGCGCCCACCCTGTCGGCCGACCGGATGGACCAGAACTCCAGCCTCTACCTGCAGATGTCGGCGCCCAACTCCGACCAGGCCCGGATGCTGGAGACGTACGCCCGGCAGGTGTTGAAGGTGACCGAGGCGCACGTGTACCACACCACCGGGGAGGGCAGCTCGCTCGCCGACGACCTCTACGTCTCCACCCTCGTGGACGGCCTGCGGGAACGCTTCGGCGACCGGCTCACCCGGCTGGACGAGTGGCGTACCGGGCGGCGGCTGACCCAGGAGTGCGGCTACCCCGGCGTGCTGGTCTTCGCCGGCCGCTGGTCGGAGTTCGACGGGTTCCTGCGCGCGCTCAAGGAGTGCGGCGCGAACCCGCCCCGGCACCTGCTCGCCGACGACTCGGTGAACCGCTACATGGCCAACCCCGGGCTGCGGGCCAGCGCGCCCGGCAACCTGCCGGTGACGTACGTGTCGAAGGCCGCCCTGGCCACCTGCGGCGCGCTGCGGGCCGCGCAGGCCCGCCGCGACGACGCCCGGGGCACCTTCCTGAGCTGGGTGCGCGCCGACGACCTGCTGGAGCCGCCGCGCTGCCGGGACGACGCCGGCCCGCCGGTCGGGGAGCGGGTCAGCCTCGCCTACGACGCGTCGATGATGATGGTGCGGGCCCTGGAGAGCCTCGCCGCCCGGCTGCGGCACGCCGACACCGGCCGGCGCTGGGAACCCCGCGCGGTCAACCCGGCCGGCGTGCACGCCGAGGTGCTGCGGCAGAACGCCGCCGGCGGCTACCCGGGCGTCGCCGGGGTGGTCCGGTACGCCCCGGACTCCGGTGAGCCGGTCGCGAAGCGGATCGCGCTGCTGCGGGTGGCGGAGGTGCCCGACGTGGCCGCGGAGCCGGTGGAGGTGTACTACTGCGGCGCCGCCGACGGCCCGCCCGATCCGGCGTGCCGTCCCGCGTGAGGGCCGGGCGGCCGGCGTCCCGGTCGGGGACGCCGGCCGCAGCCGCCGCCGGGATCAGGCCGGGTCGGCGTTGCTCGGCCGCCCCCACGGCCCGGTGATCGCGAAGACGTAGCCGGGGGACTGGATGTTGGCGAACAGCACCGTGCCGTCCGCGCTGAACGTCGGGCCGGCGAACTCGCTGTCGTTCAGCTCGTTGCGGGCCAGCGGGTACGCCTTGCCCTGCGCGGTCACCCCGACCAGGTGGGACAGCCCATCGCCGTCCTCGGCCAGGATCACCCCGCCGTAGGGCGAGACGGTGATGTTGTCCGGGCCGTCGTAGCCGCCCGCGACCGACGGGTCCGGGTTGACCCCGAAGATCGTCTTCAGGGTGACCGTCTCCGAGCGCGGGTCGTAGAACCAGACCTGGCCGTCGTGCTCGTTGACGCTGCCGTCGGCATGCCGGGCGAAGCTGGCGACGAAGTACGCGCCCCCGTCGGCCCACCAGGCGCCCTCCAGCTTGCGGCTGCGGGTCACCTGCTCGTCGGTGAACTGCTTGCGCACCGAGACGGTCTTCGCGTCCCGGTCCGGCACGTCCATCCACCGCACCTTGTACCGGGTGCCCGGGGTGGTCGCCTCGGACAGGTCGGCGATGTGCCGGCTGTCCTGGAAGCAGTTCATCGCCTGCAGCTCGCCGGCGGTGCCGCTGTCGGGGCGCAGGGCAAGGGCGCGCAGCGCGCCCTTGCCGCCCCGGAAGCCCGACGGCGGCGTCCACCGGAAGTACAGGCCGTTCGGCCCGCCCGCGTCCTCGGTGAGGAAGATCGAGTGGGTGTACGGGTCGACCGCCACTGCCTCGTGGGCGTAGCGGCCGAGGAACGTCAGGGGCACCGGGTCGAGGTTCTGCTCCCGGTCGTGCGGGTCCACCTCGAAGACGTACCCGTGGTCCTTGAGGAACCTCCCGCCGGCTCGCTGCTCGGTCTCCTCGCAGGTCAGCCAGGTGCCCCACGGGGTGATCCCGCCGGCGCAGTTGTTGTGGGTGCCGGCCACGCTGACGTACTCACGCAGCCGCCGCCCCGCGGCGTCCACCTCGATGGTGGTGGTGCCGCCCCGGGCGCCCGGGTCGTAGGTGAGGCCCGGCAGCGCCGGCACCGGGTACGGCTCGCTGCCGCCGATTTCGTGGTTGTTCACCAGCACCGAACCGGTGGGGGACCGGAAGCAGCCGTTGGCGTCGGGATCGCTGGGGGTCGGGTGGCCGCTCTCCAGCAGCGTGCTGCCCGCCTGCGCCACGATTGTGTACGAGAAGCCGGGCGGCAGCGCCAGCAGGCCGGCCGGGTCCGGGACCAGCTCGCCGTAGCCGACGGCCGGGCGGCAGGCGGCCCGGGCGGCGGCCGGTCCGGCGATCGCCTCCAGGCTGCCAACCACCACGATGCCGAGGCCGCCGGCCGCGCCGCTGCGCAGCAGGTTGCGGCGGGAGATGGGGGAGGAGGTCACGTCGTCACCTTCCAGTTCTTTCACCATGTCGTCCGCCAGCAGGCAATCCGGACCGGCGGAACACCCGGCGGCGCGGCGGCGGACCGGCAGGTGAACAGTGGACCAACGGCTCACCCGCGACGCCTGGTGCGTCGCCGGCCCGGCTCCGTTAGGGTTCCCTCGACCGGACGGACGTGGTGGGGGAGCAGACGGTGGGCAGGCTCGCGTCGGCGTACGGCCAGGCGGTCACCGCCCACCGGCGGGCCCGTGACCGGTGGACCCGGGCCCGGGCGCTGCTCGACCGGCTGGCCGGGCAGCCCGTGCCGGAACGCACCGTCGACCTCGTCGCCCGGCTCGGCCGCCTCGCCGCCGGCCTGACCGCCCCCACCGCGCCGGCGACCCGGCCGGCCGGCGAACCCGCGCCGGTGCGCGTCGGCGACGCCACCACCGCCGACGGCCGGTTTCCGCTGCTGCTGCCGCTGGGCGCCGGCCGGCACCTGGCGATCAGCGCCGACGCCCGCGACCCCCGGGTGGCGGTGCTGCTGCGGGTGCTGGTGCTGCGACTGCTGGCCACCGCCCCGCCCGGCGCCGTCCGGGTGGTCGGCATCGACCCGGCCGCGCTGGGTGCCACCTTCCTGCCGCTGCGGCCGCTGCGCGACGCCGGCGTGCTCGGCGCGACCGCCACCACCGAGGCCGAGATCGTCGCGCTGCTCGACGCCGCCGAGGCGCACGCCCGCGCCGCCCAGCAGGCCGACCGCGACGACCACGAGCTGCTGCTGGTGGTGGCCGCTTCGGTGCCGGCCCCGCGCGAGCTGGCCCGGCTCGCCGCGCTCACCCACGCCGGGCCCGCCGCCGCGGTCTGCGTGCTGCTCGCCGGCCATCCGGTGGCGCCGCCCGGGCAGGCCCCACCGCTGGGCGCCACCACCACGCTGCGGCTCGACGAGCGGTACGCCTGGGTCGGCGACCCGCCCGGGTACCCGTTCGGCGACGACGGCACCGGGCTGGCCGTACCCGTGCTGCTCGACGGCGACCCGCCACAGGAGGCCGTCCGCTCGCTCGCCGGGCGGCTGGCCGCAGCCGTGCGGCGCGACGCGGCGCTGCACGTCGCGGACCTGCTGCCCGAGCGGCGCTGGACGGAGTCCGCGCGGGCCGGGCTGCGCACGGTGGTGGGCCGGGCCGGGCGGGAGCCGGTCACCCTCGCCTTCGACGACGCCACCCCGCACTGGCTGGTCGGCGGGCGCACCGGCGCCGGCAAGACCGTCTTCCTCGTCGACGTCCTCTATGGACTGGCCGCCCGCTACTCCCCGGCCGACCTCCAGCTCTGGCTGCTCGACTTCAAGGAGGGCGTCAGCTTCACCGAGTTCGTGCCCACCGAACGGGACCCGTCGTTCCTGCCGCACGCCCGCACCGTCGGCGTCGAGTCCGACCGCGAGTACGGCCTCGCCGTGCTCCGCGAGCTGCGCCGGGAACTGGGCCGCCGGGCCGAGGAGTTCAAGCGGCACGGGATCACCAAGCTCGCCGACCTGCCGGCGGACGCGGCGGTGCCCCGGATCGTGACCGTGGTGGACGAGTTCCACGTGCTGCTCGCCGGCAACGACCGGCTGGCCCGGGAAGCCGTCGACCTGCTGGAGGAACTGGCCCGCAAGGGCCGCTCGTACGGCGTGCACCTGGTGCTGGCCAGCCAGAGCACCACCGGCGTCGAGGCCCTCTACGGCCGCGCCGAGACGCTCTTCGGGCAGTTCGCGCTGCGGGTGGCGCTGCCCGGCGGCGAGGCCGTGCTCGGTCCCCGCGCCGCGACCGGCACCGCCGGCCCCGTGGGCACCGCCGTGGTCAACACCGCCGCCGGCGCGCCCGGGGCCGACGTGCTGGTCCGCTTCCCCGACGCGCACGCCGACGCCCGGCAGGTCGCCCGGCTGCGCTACGAACTCTGGGACGACCGGCCGGAGGGCTGGCCGCCGCCGGCGGTCTTCCGCGGCTACGAGCCGGCGCACCTGGAGGACGAGCCGGCCGCCGCCGCGCTGCGGCCCGGCGCGCGCCGCCCGTCGGCGCTGGTCGGCCGCACGGTCGACGTGGCGGGCAGCCCGGCCCGGTTCGCCCTGGACGCCGGCCCCGGGCGGCACCTGGCCGTGGTGGGCACCGCGGCGACCGGGGCGCACGTGCTGCGCGCCGCCGCGCTGAGCCTGGCCCGCCAGCACGCCCCGGGCGAGGCGGAGTTCGTGCTCGCGCCGCTGGTCGAGGCCGCCGACGAGCTGGCCGACGAGACCGCCGCCGGGATCAAGGCCGCCGGGCACCCGGTCACCGTGGTCGACGCGGCCGGGCTACGCGGGCGGATCGGCGAGCTGGCCGCCGACCCGGGGCAGCGGGGCCGGACGTACCTGGTGGTCTTCGGGGTGGACGCGGCCGGCGCCACCCTCGCCCGGACCGACCCGGACACCTTCCGCTCCGGTCACGACGACCTGCGGGCGCTGCTGCGCCAGGGCCCCGGCCACCTGGTGCACCTGCTCGGCTGGTGGCGCGGGCTGCGCCGGCTCGCCGACGACCTCGGCGGCTCGCAGAACCGCGACGACGTGGCCTGCCTGGTGGCGCTCAACGTGCCCGGCGCCGACCTCGGCCTGCACCTGGGCGTCACCGACCTGGCGTACACCCCACGGGCCGACCGGGCGCTGCTGGTGGACCGGCACGCGCAGCGGACCGCGCTGATCGTGCCGTTCGTCCGCCCCGGGTACCGGCCCGAGGACGAGGAGCGCTGAGTGTCCACCTTCGACGAGTACGCCGCCGCGGTGCGCCAGCTCTCCGTGCAGGTACGCGAGGGCGAGCGGGGCGCCGCCGCCGAGGCGGAACGCCGGCGGCGGCTGCACGCCGGGGTGGCCCAGGTCGGCCAGCGGCTCGCCGCCCAGGGCCAGCGGCTGGACCAGCTCGGCGAGGCGATCGGTCTTCCGCCGGCCACCGCGGCCGCTCCGGACGGGCCGGACGCCGTCACCGGCCCCCCGGTCGCCAACGATGCTGTCGATCCCGACGCCGATCCGGCCGTCGTGCTGGAGGAGGCCCGCCGGCTGGTCGACGAGGCCGACCTGCGGACCCGGGAGGTCGAGGCCCTCGCCGCCCGGCCGGAGCTGCTGCCGACCTGGTCCCCGACGGCCCGGGCGGTGGCCGTCTACGTCGCCTGCGCCGCCGCGGGCGTGCTGCTCATGCTGGTCCTGGTGGTCGCCTCCGGCGTGGGGCTGGTCAGCGGCTTCACCCTGGGCGCCTGGATCTGCGCCGGGCTGCCGGTGCTCTCCTTCGCCGCCGGCTGGCTGATCCTCGGCCGCTGGGGGCGGCCCGCCCTGGCCACCGTGGAGCCGCCGCGGTTCGTCCCGCTCGGCTTCGTCATCTGCGTCGCGCTGGTGCCGACCGCGTACTGCGCCAGCCTGCTGCTCGTCCGTTTCCTGCGCTGACCGCGCCCGGCCCGCGCGCGCAGGGCGTCCAGCGTGCCGTCGTGGTGCGCCAGCCGGGTCCGCGCCGCCCGCTGCTCGTCGCACGGCCCGGGCCGTCCGCACGTCCGGCACACCCCGGTGTACGCCTCCGTGCGGTGCTCAGAGATGGTCCGCCGCGCGTCGGCAGCCTGCTCGGCCGCGTACCTGCGCAGGTCACTGGCGTTCACCGGCTGTCGTCGACGCCGGTGGCGGTGGCGTGGACGGCCCTGACCGGCCGGGCGAAGCGGACGTCGGGACAGGGGTAGTCCTCGCCGCAGCCGCAGAGCCACCGGGTGACCACCCGCGGGGGATGAGCGAAGAGGATGTCGTCGGCGTCCTCGACGTCCTGTGCGGACACCAGCGACTCCGGACGGCCTGGTCGCCCGGATGGCTGGTCGTCGCCCGGTCGCCCCGCCCGGTCGTCCCGGTCCACGGGTGCAGGACGGGCGCGGCCGGTCGGTGGAACACCATGGGTGTCACCGGAGCTGTGTGACACCCATGGTGTTCCACCCGCTCCGTCCTCGTCCCCGTTCATCGAGCGGTTCTCTTCGGGTTGGTCGTGCATCGAGTACTCCCGTCCGGTGGCGTCTCCTTGGTGGGGTTCGCTTCAGCCTGGGCGCTGCCTGCGGGCAGGCCGCGGCACGCCCGGCCGTCCAGGGGGACCGGCCGACCGGGCGCTCTGCGCGGTGGGGAAGGACCAACTCCGGTTTGCAGACCTGGGAGCCGGCCGAGATAGAGCATATATAACAGGTCATGCAAGGGCAAGCAGTGGACCAGACATTGCTTGCTATACAAAGTTTCACGTGATCAAATGGCGGTGCAGACCTGGGAGACACCAATGCCCGCCAAAGCCAAGTGGGCGCAGATAGCCGATGGCATCCGCGCTCAGATCCAGTCCGGCGAACTCGCGCCGGGAGACAAGCTGCCGTCGACGTCCGAGCTGTGCCGTCAGCACAGCGTTTCGGCAATCGTCGTCCGGCAGGCGATCAACGCGCTCAAGATCGAAGGGCTCGTCGAGGGAGTCGGCGGCGTTGGCGTGTTCGTCGCCGAGCGGTAGTCGACAATCGGTTCGTCGTCGTGTGATCGCCGGAGGGCAGGTTATCTCGTACCCTCCATTGTGGTCCACGCCGGTGGCCGCGTCGATCGACGCGGAACGACCAGGGGAGGGCGCGTGAGCGCAGCACAGGTCATCGCCAGGCTGGCGGCGGCGGCGCAGAAGCTGGACGAGGCGAAGGCCAAGACCGCCGCCGCGGCGCAGGACGCCGCCGAGGCGCGGGAACTGGTCGCCGGTGCCCTGGAAGGGGTCGCGGCCGGACCGCTGATCGGGATGCTGGACGCCTACCGGCAGGCGCTGACCCAGGCGGCGCAGGGCGCCGGGCCGGCCACCCAGCAGGTCCAGGAGACCATCGCCAAGGTCCGGGCGCTGGGCAGCTGAGCCCGGCCCCGCCCAGCCGGCAATGCCGCGCCCCGATGTCGGATAGCTGATCCGGAACAGGGCGGTACCGCCTGCACTCCTCTGCATATCCTGGCGGGTTCGCGACCAATCAGCGCGGTTTCCCGGCCAATTCGCCGAAGGCCTCCGCCAACCCCTGTTTTCGCATCGATCGACGCCGCCAGCGACCCGGGCGGCGAGCGGCGAACGCCCTGGTGGAACGGGGAATCGGGCCACCGCGGCGCGCCGGCGGCAGCGGGCCAGGCCGATTTGGTGGTGGCGATATCCATTCGCGACAGGTAATGTCCTGCGACGTCGAAATCCACTGATCGATTTCGGCACCGCATTCCTGCCCGCGCACATACCGTCGACGGTCGGCCCGGCCGCCGTCCGATGCGCCGTGCCCGTGGAACGTGCGCCCCTTCGCCGTCCCGGGTGGTGGCGTCTGTCGTCGAGGAGTCTCCCGTGAGCGACCCGGACGTTGACCCGCAGGTGAGACCCGCGGTCGAGCAGCGCGCGACCGAGCCGCGCCCGGCCGGACCGGGCGGACTCGACCGGCGGCTGGCCGACCGGCCGCCGGGGTACCCGAACGCGCTGGTGTGGCTGCGCGCCGGCATCCTGCGCGACTGGCGAGGCGTGCTCGGCAGCTTCCTGGCCACCTGGTTCTACGTGCCGCTGGCGCTGCTGGCCGCGGTGTGGGGCGGGCTGGCGCTGGGCGTGCTCGGGCTGGTCGCCGGGGGTACCCAGGCGGGCGACGCCCTGCCGTCGGTGGTGCGCGACGCGCCGCTGGTCGGTCCCCTGCTCGACGCCTTCCTCAACCGGTCCGGCGGGGTGGTCGGCGGCTTCGCCGGCTTCGCGGTCGGCTTCCTGGCCGGCTTCCTGGTCGTGCTGGTGCTGCCCTGGCGGGACGCCTTCGACGAGCCGGCGAACCTGTTCACCGGCCTGGTCGGGATGGTGGTGGCCGCCGCTCTGGTCGGCCTGGTCTACACCCTGGGCCGGGTGCTGCTGGAGCCGTGGCTGCTCAGCGTCTCCGGCGCGCGTCAGCTCAGCCGGCGGGAGGCCGAGCGGCTGCGGCCGATCCTGTCCGGGTGCGCCACCCGCCTCGGCCTGCCGACCGTGCCCCGGCTGCTGATCGAGGACGACCCGGTGCTTACCAACGCCCGGGCCTACGCCCGGCACATCGTGGTGACCACCAGTCTGCTCGACGAGCCGGACGAGGACGTCGCGGCGCTGCTCAGCCACGAACTGGTGCACTGGCGTACCGGTGACGAGGTGACCAGCGCGTTCGTCCGGGGGGTCGGGCTGCCGCTGGTGCTGGTCCACGCGGTGCCGACCTGGCTGATGCGCCGGTTCCCGCACCCGGCCACCGACCTGCTGGTCTTCATCGTCTTCTGGCCGGTGCTGCTGACCATGCGGTTCGTGGTGCTGCCCTGCCACCGCCGCGACGTCCGGGCCGCCGAGTACCGGGCCGACGCCGGGGCGGTCCTCGCCGGCCACGCGGCCGGCATGCGGTCGATGCTGGAACGGCGTCGGTCCTTCGAGACCGGCCGCAGCGGGTGGGACGAGGCGGTGTGCGCCACCCACCCGCCGTCCGAGCTGCGGCTCGACCGGCTCGAGCGACTCACGCCGGCCACCGCCGACGAGGCGACGGCCGCCGACGGGAGCCCCGCCCGGGTGGGCACCGAGGAGCTGTTCGGGCGGCCGGGGCCGGTCGGCTCCCGGCGCGCCTGGCTGCTGGTCGGCACGCTGGCGCTGATCGGCTGCCTCGGCGGCGGCGCGCTCACCACCGCGCAGTGGCTGCTGTTCCGCCCGCAGGCGGCGGTGGACGCCTACTTCTCGGCGCTGGACGACGGGGACGGCCGGGGCGCCCTGGCGGCGTTGACCCCGGACGCCAGGGCGGCGGCGGGCGACGGCGAGCAGCTCGCCCGGATCGTCGGTGGGGAGGGCTACCAGCCGCCGACCGACGTGGACGTCACGTCGGTCGAGCGCGACGGCGACGAGGCGGTCGCCAAGGTCGCCTACACCCTGGCCGGGCAGAAGCTGAGCGCCGAGCTGCCGCTGCGCCGGGACGAGTCGGCGACCCTCGGGCTGTTCCACCGGTGGCAGATCGCCGCGCCACCCGCGCGGCTCAGCCTGCCCGGCGCGGCGGGCCTGACCGTCAACGGCCAACCCGCACCGGCGGCTGGAGAGGGCGTCGAGCTGGCGCTGCTGCCCGGGGCGTACACCGTCGGCGGCCAGCGCAACGCCCTCAGCGAGACGCCGTCGCAGGTCGTCTACGTCCTGCCCGGGCAGGAGAGCGCGGGGGCCCCCGACCTGACGCCGACGCTGGCCCCGGCGGCCCAGGCCACGGCGGAGGAGAGCGTCAAGGCGTACCTGGACGCCTGCGCGGCGCAGACGGTGGCCGCGCCCCAGGGGTGTCCGTTCCGGTACTACACCGGGGAGACGGTGAAGAAGATCGCCTGGAAGATCACCCGGTACCCGACGGTGCAGCTCACCCTGACCGGCCCGACCACGGCGCAGGTGTCGACGCCGTTCGAGGGCCGCGGGTCGGCCCGGGCGACCGGCACCACCACCGGCTTCTTCGGCACCACCCCGTTCACGGAGGACGAGGAGATCCAGGTGGTCGGGCTGCTGTCCGTGGTGGACGGCAAGCTGACGTTCCGGCCCAGCGGCGAGTAAGGGAGAGCCGACATGACCGAACCGTCCACCCGGCCGGGGCGACCCGTGCGGATGGTGCTGACCCCGCGTACCGCCCGGCCGCCCCGGGTGCCGCTGCTGGCCTGGATCCACCGCCGGCCGGAGTTCCGCGCCGCGGTGCGCGACGCCGCCGCCGGCCAGGGCGGCCGGCCCGGCTTCAGCGACGCGGTGATCATCGCGGTGGTGGCCCAGGGGCTGCTGCCCGGCCTGTTCAACCTGGTGCAGTCCTGGGTGGACCAGCAGCGCACCGAGGTGACCATCCGCATCCAGGTCGGCGACGCCGAGGCGGAGATCCAGGTGAACGGCCGGACGGATCCCACCAAGCTGCTCGACCAGACCACTCGGGCGCTGCGCGAGGCGGCGGACGGGGAGACCGGCCCGACCGCCTGACCAGGAACCCCACCGGGGCCGACCGCGTTCGCGGTCGGCCCCGTCGTGCTTCGCCCGCTTTGCCGGAAGACACCTCCGGTGCAACATCAGGTTACCGGCGCGTAACTTGTCATTGACGTGTGTGAATTGTGACGCGCATCATCGTCCCACCGATCGATCGGATCCCACCACCCACCGTCCCGGCTCCCCGGGAACCTCCCACCGGAGGTGCAGCCATGCTGCTCCGAACGATCCTCGCCGCCACCACCGCCGTCGCCACACTGCTCGTCCCGGCCACCGCCGCCGCGGCCGCCCCCGACCGCACCACCACCGCCGGCACCACCACCGCCAGCGCCGCAACCACGTCCACCGCCGCCGCCGCGAACGCGAACGCCAACCCGGTCATCGTGGTCGGCGGCCTGATCGGCGTCTCCATCGCGTACGAGCCGATCGCCGCGCGGCTGCGTGCCGACGGCTTCCGGGTCTCCATCTTCCAGATCCCCGGGCTCGGCTTCGGCGACATCCGCGAGTCCGCCCGCGCCTTCAAGACGTACGTCGACCAGGTCCGCGCCAGCACCGGCGCGGCCAAGGTGGACCTGGTCGCCCACTCCGAGGGCGGCCTGGTCTCCCGCTGGTACGTCAAGTTCCTCGGCGGCGCCGACGCCGTCGGCCGGTACGTGAGCCTGGGCAGCCCCCAGCAGGGCACCTACGCCGCCAACATCCTCAAGTTCATCGGCCTCGGCAGCTGCGCCGGCATCGTCGCCTGCCAGCAGATGTCCATCGGCTCGGACCTGCTCACCGCCCTCAACGGAGGGGACGACACCCCGGGGGCCATCCGCTGGGCGACCGTGCGGACCTGGCAGGACGAACTGGTCTGGCCGATCGGCAATGCCGCGCTGTCGGACGGCGCGACCAACGTGCTGATCCAGAGCTGGTGCCCGCTGCGGCTGGTCGGTCACCTCAGCCTGATCCTGGACGGGACCACCTACACCGTGGTCCGGCAGGTGCTCACCGACACCCCGGTTCGCCCCAACTGCTTCGCCCTGTGAACCAGCGACGGGCGGACGGGAGCACCCCGTCCGCCCGTCGTGCTGTCAGGCCGGGGCCATTGTCGCCGGTGATGACCGGCTGGACGAACGACCCAGCCGGTCGGCAACCGGGTACGTCGGCGGGGCAGTTGGCCCGAGCGGCCGCTGCGGCCCGCCGCCGCGTGCGACGCTGTGCCGAGTCGGGGGAGACCGGCGCGGTGCCGACGCCGGCAGCGTGGGAGGGGGCGCCATGACGGGTATGCCGCAGCTGGACTTCGCGCTCGACACGTACGAGTGCATCGTGCTCTACCCGGGGCCGGCCGGTCGGGCCCTGCCCAGCGAGACGGTGCAACGGTTGCAGGCCGAGCACTTCGAGCACATGCACGCGTTGCAGCGCCGGGGCATCGTGCTGGTCTCCGGGTCGATCGACGGCCCCGCCCGGGAGCCGGCCCCGCCGATCGGCATCGGCCTGGCCCGCACCGGCTCGGTCGACGACGTGCGCAGCGTGATGGAGGCCGACCCGGCCGTGCAGGCCGGGCTCTACCAGGTGGACGTGCTGACCTTCCTCTGCCCAGCCGGCTCGCTGGAGTTCCCGCTGGTCAAGTCCCAGAGCTGACCGACTGTCGCCAGCCGCCATCCCCGACCTTCCCCGCGCCGCCGCCGACCTGCGTGAGCTGCTCGGCGACCGGTTGCTCCGGCCCGCCGACGCCGACCACCCCGCCCCGACCGACGGTCTTCTCCGCCGTACCCACGCTGCCGGCGACCACCGGCGGTGGGTGAGTGGCGGCGCGGCGGGCACCCGTCGCGGGCGTGGGAGCGCCTCCGGCGGGGGATGCGGGCGGGCGGTACGATTCCCGGCGCGCGGTCGCCGATGCCCGCCACTCACGACGTCCCCCGGTGCGGCTCCGCGCCCGCCGGCCACGCGCCCTCCGCGGTCGCGTCGGGTGGACAACTGTTCCGCAGTCCGAAAGGGGTCGGCCCGCCGGCCGACCCGGAGGAGAGACTAGCCTGATGGGCGTGACACGCCGCGCGAAGATCGTCTGCACTCTTGGCCCTGCCACCTCGTCCCCGGAGCGGATCCGGGGGCTCGTCGAGGCGGGCATGAACGTGGCCAGGCTGAACTTCAGCCACGGCAGTCACGCCGACCACGAGTCGGTGTACCGGCTGGTGCGGGAGGCGGCCGACGCCGCCGGGCACCCGGTCGCCGTCCTGGCCGACCTCCAGGGCCCCAAGATCCGCCTCGGCAAGTTCGCCGACGGCCCGCACGAGTGGCGCACCGGCGACTCCGTCGTGATCACCGGCGACGACATCGTGGGCACCAAGGAGCGGGTCTCCTGCACCTACCGCAAGCTGCCGCAGGAGGTGAAGCCGGGCGACCGGCTGCTGATCGACGACGGCCGGGTCGCCGTCGAGGTCAGCGACGTCACCGGCAACGACATCCGCGTCCTGGTCACCGAGGGCGGCCCGGTCTCCAACAACAAGGGCGTCTCGCTGCCCAACGTGGCGGTCAGCGTCCCGGCCATGTCCGAGAAGGACGCGGAGGACCTGCGCTTCGCCCTCGGGCTGGGCGTCGACCTGATCGCGCTCTCCTTCGTCCGGTCGGCCGACGACATCAAGCTCGTGCACGGCATCATGGCCGAGGAGGGCGTGCACCGCCCGGTGCTGGCCAAGGTCGAGAAGCCCGAGGCGGTGGACCACCTCGAGGCGATCGTGCTGGCCTTCGACGGCGTCATGGTCGCCCGCGGCGACCTGGGCGTCGAGCTCCCGCTGGACCAGGTGCCGCTGGTGCAGAAGCGCGCCGTGCAGCTCTGCCGGGAGAACGCCAAGCCGGTCATCGTGGCCACCCAGATGCTCGACTCCATGATCGAGAACTCCCGACCGACCCGCGCCGAGGCCTCCGACGTCGCCAACGCGGTGCTCGACGGCGCGGACGCGGTGATGCTCTCCGGCGAGACCAGCGTCGGCAAGTACCCGGTGCTCACCGTCAGCACGATGGCGAAGATCGTCACCACCACCGAGTCCGGCTCGATCGGGGTGCCCCGGCTCCAGCACGACCCGCGTACCCACGGCGGCGCGCTCACCGTCGCGGCCTCCTCGATCGCCCGGGCCATCGGCGCCAAGGCGCTGGTCGCCTTCTCGCAGACCGGCGACACCGTCAAGCGGCTCTCCCGGCTGCACTGCGACCTGCCGCTGCTGGCCTTCACGCCGGTGCCCGAGGTGCGCAACCAGCTCGCGCTCTGCTGGGGCGTGGAGACCTTCCTGATGCCGTTCGTCGAGCACACCGACGACATGTTCCGCCAGGTCGACCAGGCGCTGCTCGGCCTCAACCGGGCCAACCCCGGCGACTACGTGGTGATCGTGGCGGGCAGCCCGCCCGGCACCCCCGGCTCCACCAACACGCTGCGGGTGCACCAGCTCGGCTCGCTGGTCGACGCGGCCTCCGCGCGGGCCCTGCAGTGACCGAGGGCCAGGTGGCCGGGCAGGCCGCGGTCGACCAGTTGCTGGAGGTCCTCGACCTCGACAACACCGGCGAGATGACCTTCCGGGGGATGAGCCCGCCGGTCGGCCCGCAGCGGGTGTACGGCGGGCAGGTCGCCGGCCAGGCCCTGGTGGCCGCTGGTCGTACCGTCGATTCGGAGCGCTTCGTGCACTCGCTGCACGGCTACTTCGTGCGCCCCGGCGATCCGGTGGAGCCGATCGAGTACCAGGTGGAGAACGTCCGCGACGGCCGGTCGTTCTCGGTGCGCCGCTCGGTCGCCCTCCAGCACGGCAAGCCGATCTTCTTCATGTCGGCCTCCTTCCAGCGGCAGGAGGAGGGCCTGGACCACCAGGCCCCCACCCCGCCGGACGTGCCCGGGCCGGACGACGTGCCCACCATGACCGACCGGCTCTCCCGCTACCCGGAGCGGCTCGGCATCTGGGGGCAGATCCCGCGCCCGATAGACGTGCGCTACGTCGGCGAGCCCGGCTGGGTACGCCCCGGCGACCGCCCCGCCGACCCGAACCAGCGGGTCTGGATGCGCATCGACGGCAAGCTGCCGGACGACCCGCTGCTGCACGCGTGCGCCCTGACGTACGCCTCCGACCTGACCCTGCTGGACTCGGTGCTCTCGGTGCACGGCGAGGTATGGGGTCCGGGCGGCGTGGTCGGGGCGAGCCTCGACCACGCGCTGTGGTTCCACCGGTCGTTCCGGGCCGACGAGTGGTTCCTCTACGACTGCTGGAGCCCGTCGGCCTCCGGTGCCCGTGGGCTGGCCACCGGCCGAATGTTCACCACCGAGGGCCGGCACATCGCCAGCGCCGTGCAGGAGGGCCTGCTCCGCCGCGTCGGCGAGTGATCAAAAGGGTGAGGGGCGGCAGGCCGGCCGGCTGACCTGCCGACTAACCTTGCGGTCATGCGTCTCTCCGCCCGGGTCGACTATGCCCTCCGTGCGGCCGCCGAGCTGGCCTCGGTCGCCGACGGCGCGAGTGCGGGGCGGTCCCGGCCGGTCACCGCCGAGCAGATCGCCCGGGCCCAGGAGATCCCACCGAAGTTCCTGGAGAGCATCCTGCTTCAGCTCCGTCGGGGTGGCATCGTGCACGCCCAGCGCGGGCCCGAGGGCGGCTACTGGCTGGCCCGGCCGGCCGCGGAGATCTCCCTGGCCGAGGTGATCCGGGTCATCGACGGTCCGCTGGCCCACGTGCGCGGGCAGCGCCCCGAGGACTTGGGCTACCACGGCGCGGCCCGGGCGTTGCAGGAGGTCTGGATCGCGCTGCGGGCCAGCGAGCGGGAGATCCTGGAGCAGGTGAGCATCGCCGACGTGGCCGCCGGGGAGCTGCCGGGCCGGATCACCGAACTGGCCGCCGATCCCCGCGCCTGGAGCTGAGCCCGGCCGCACCGTCCGGTGCCGTCCCACCCACCGATAGGGGGCTTGACCCAGCCCCCGTCGTGCCGCATTGTCGACCAAGTCGATAGGAGATGCCGAAAAGTTCGGAGGGGCGCGCGTGCGCAAGCTTCTGGTCCTCGCTCTGGTCGGGCTGGCCGCCCAGCTCGTCGACGGGGCGCTCGGCATGGCGTACGGGCTGACCTCGTCCACCCTGCTGCTCTTCGCCGGCATCGCCCCGGCCACCGCCTCCGCCTCGGTACACCTGGCCGAGATCGGCACCACGCTCGCCGCCGGCGTCGCGCACTGGCGGTTCGGCAACGTCGACTGGCGGGTGGTCGCCCGGATCGCCGTCCCCGGCGCGCTCGGCGCCTTCGCCGGGGCCACCTTCCTCAGCGCCATCTCCACCGAGTCGGCCGCGCCGTGGATGGCGGGCATCCTCTTCGTGCTCGGCGCGTACCTGTTGGTCCGCTTCTCCCGGCCGCTGCGCCCCCGGGCCGACGCCGGTGGGCTGCGCGGCCGGTTCCTCGGCCCGCTCGGCCTGGTCGCCGGCTTCGTCGACGCCACCGGCGGCGGCGGATGGGGCCCGGTGGCCACGCCCGCGCTGCTGGTCTCCGGCCGGCTGGAGCCGCGCAAGGTGATCGGTTCCGTCGACACCGCCGAGTTCGTGGTCGCCGGCGCGGCCAGCATCGGCTTCCTGATCGGCCTGGGCAGCCAGGGCTTCCTGCTGCCCACCGTGGCCGCGTTGCTGGTCGGCGGCCTGATCGCCGCGCCGGTCGCCGCCTGGCTGGTGCGCATCGTCCCGGCCCAACTGCTCGGCGCGACCATCGGCGGCGTGATCGTGCTGACCAACGCCCGCACCCTGATGCGCGCCGGCGAGCTGGGCGGCGCCGCCCGCCCGGCGGTCTACGCGCTGCTCGCCGTCGGCTGGGCGGTCGCGCTGGCGCTGGCGGTGCGCGCGCTGCGCCGTACCCGTCGGGCCCGCAGCACCGTCGACGCGGCGCTGTCCGCGACCGCCCACCCCGCGACCGGGCCGGCCGCGCGGGCCGTGACCGCGCCGGCCCAGGCCGCGGAGAAGGCGGCCGTCGCGCCGGTCGAGGCCGTGCCCCGACTCGCCGCCGCCGACCACTGACCCCCCGGCGGGGTCAGCCGGCGAGCACGTCGCTCGCCGCGGACGCCAGCAGCTCCCACGCCTCGTCGACGTGCTCCTCGGCGGTCAGCGGCGAGCCGACCGCCAGGCGCAGCGTGTACCGCCCGCCGACCCGGGTGTGCGTCAGGTGCACCCGGCCGGTGTCGTTGACCCGGGCCAGCAGCGCGGCGCTCGCCTCGTCGCCGGCCCGCAGCCGGAAGCAGACCAGCGAGAACGGGTGCGGTGCGGCGAGGTCGAACCGGTCGTCGGCGGTCACCCGGCGGGCGAACCGGTCGGCCAGCGCGACGCCCGCGCGGATGTGCGCGCGCAGCCCCTCGACGCCGTACCAGCGGAGCACGAACCAGAGCTTCAGCGCTCGGAAGCGCCGGCCCAGCGGCACCTGCCAGTCCCGGTAGTCGATCACCGCGCCGGACTCGGTCGCGGCGTTGCGCAGGAACTCCGGCATCACCGTCAACGCCTCGATCAGCTCGCCCCGGTCGGCCACCCAGAACGCGTCGCAGTCGAAGCCGGTGAGCAGCCACTTGTGCGGGTCGAAGCAGTACGAATCGGCGTGCTCCAGCCCGGCGTGCGACCAGCGCAGCTCCGGGCAGACCGCCGCCGCGCCCGCGTACGCGGCGTCGACGTGCAGCCAGACGCCGTACTCGGCGCAGATCGCACCGATCTCCGGCAGCGGGTCCACGGCGGTGGTGGAGGTCGTCCCGATGGTGGCCACCACGATCGCCGGTACGTCGCCATCGGCGCGGTCGGCCTCGATCGCCGCCCGCAGCGCCGCCGGGCGCATCGCCAGCGTCTCCGGGTCCACCTCGATCGGGCGGACACCGTCCTCGCCCAGCCCGGCGATCCGCGCCGCCTTCTCGATGGAGGAGTGCCCCTGGGTGGAGGTGTACGCCCGGTACCGGCGGTCGATGCCCACCGCGCGCCACCGGCCGCCGCTGGCCCGGTGCAGCGCGCCCAGGGTGGCGACCAGCGTGGCCGAGGAGGCCGAGTCCTGGATCACCCCGCCGCCCCGACCGGTGGAGCGGAACCGTTGCGGCAGGTCCATGAGCCCGGCCAGCCAGTCCAGCATCACCGTCTCCAGCTCGGTGCAGGCCGGGCTGGTGGCCCAGAGCATGCCCTGCACGCCGAGCCCGGAGCTGACCAGATCGCCGAGCACGCTCGGGCCGGAGGTGTTGGCCGGGAAGTAGCCGAAGAACCCGGGGTGCTGCCAGTGGGTCAGCCGAGGAGTGATCAGGGTGTCCAGATCGGCGAGCACGGCCTCGACCGGCTCGCCGTGCTCGGGCGGGCTCGCGGGCAGCGCCGCCGCCACCGCGCCGGGCGGGTCCTGCGAGGTGACCGGACGCTTCCCGAGCGTCGTCCAGTAGTCGGCGATCCAGTCCACCACCGCGTACCCGGCGCGGCGGAACTCCTCCGGGTCCATGTGCTCAGCCATCCGACGAGTCGACCAAACCGATCCGGCGTGGGCAAGGGGTGACCGGCTGCCGTTGCAGGCGGGAAGGGGTTGTCCTAGCAATCTCGGTGCGCGGAGCCGAAACACGGACGTCGATGGATGTCCGCTCACCGCCGCTGGACCGCACGTACGTGACCAAGTACGGCACCGGCGGCGACACCCGGCTGCTCACCGGCAGCGGCGTCACCTCGATCAACGGCACCAAGGCCACGCCGTCGATCTCCGCCGACCTGCTGGGTGACTGGCGTGAGGAGGTCGTCTGGCCCACCACCGACAGTCGCGCACTGCGGATCTACAGCACGCCCACCCCGACCGGCCTGCGCATCCCCACCCTGATGCACGACCCGCAGTACCGGGTCTCGGTGGCCTGGCAGAACACCGCCTACAACCAGCCGCCGCACACCGGCTACTTCATCGGCGACGGCATGGGCACCCCGCCCACGCCGGACATCTACCTGCGCTGAGGCCGAAGCCCCGATCCGGTAGGCACCGGGTCGCCAGCCGCGGAATCCGCACCACTGGCGACCCGGTGCTCCACACCGCAGCACCCCCGACCCGTCCCGACCGGGAGTGCCGTACCACCACCGATCACCAAGTTAGGCGCGGCACGCGACGGTGGGGTGACGTGGGTATGAAGAGCGTGTTTCAGGCATTCCGCGTGAGTCCGCCGGCCACCTCGTCGGCGACCAGTTCGAAGGAGCGCACCCGGTCGGCCACGTCGTACACCATCGTGGTGACCATCAGCTCGTCCGCGCCGGTGCGCGCCAGCAGGTCGCCGAGCTGTCGGCGAACCGTCTCCGGCGAACCCATGGCCTGCCCGTCGCGGCGCTGCCGCACGAACTCCCGCTCGAACTCGCTGTACGGGTACGCCGCCGCCTCCTCGGGCGTGGCGAGGGGCTCCGGCCGCCCCGAGCGCAGCTTCAGGAACGACAGCGCGCTCGGCCCGGCCAGCCACTCGGCCCGCTCGTCGGTCTCCGCGCACACCACGTTGACCGCCACCATCGCGTACGGCTGCTCCAGCCAGCGCGACGGGCGGAAGTTCTCCCGGTACAGCTGCAACGCGGGCAGGGTGTGCTGCGCGCTGAAGTGGTGCGCGAACGAGAACGGCAACCCGAGCAGCCCGGCCAGCTGGGCGCTGAAGCCGCTGGATCCGAGCAGCCAGACCGCGGGGGACTGGCCGAGCCCCGGGGTGGCGGTGATCGGCCCCGGCTCGTCGCCGCTGAAATAGTTCATCAGGTCCGCCAGCTCGCGTGGGAAGCCCTCCGCCGACAGCCCCTCCATGGTCCGGCGCAGCGCCAGCGCGGTCACCTGGTCGGTGCCCGGCGCGCGGCCGATGCCCAGGTCGATGCGGCCCGGGTGCAGCGCCTCCAGGGTGCCGAACTGCTCGGCGACCACCAGCGGCGCGTGGTTGGGCAGCATCACCCCGCCGGAGCCCAGCCGAATCGTCGAGGTGTGCGCCGCCAGGTGCGCCAGCAGCACCGCCGGCGCGGAGCTGGCGATCGCCGGCATGTTGTGGTGCTCGGCCACCCAGAACCGGCGGTAGCCCAGCTCCTCGGTGCGGCGGGCCAGCTCGGTGGTGGCCCGCAGGGCCTCCCAGGCGGACGCCCCACGGGCGACGGGCGCAAGATCAAGAACAGACATCGGTACGTCGATCACGGCTGTGGCCAACCCGCCGCGCGCCGGATTTGTTCCCCTCGTCGGGTACGGGTGGCGAGGTCCATCCCGTCGGCGCCCGCCGGTCAGCCCATGCCGCGTGCCTGCTCGAAGATCAGGCTGGTCTGGGTGTGCTGCACCGCCGGATCCACCGCCAGGTGGTCGAGCACGAAGTCGCGTAGCGCGTCCCCGGACGCCGCCCGCACATGCAGCACGTAGTCCTCCGCGCCGGCCACGTGGAACACCGACACCACCCCGGGCAGCCGGACCGACCGGGCCCGGAAGGCGTCCACCGCAGCCCGCTCGTGCGCGATCAGCCGGACCGACACCAGCGCCTGCAACGGCAACCCCACCGCGGCCGGGTCCACCTCCGCGTGGAAGCCGCGGATCGCCCCACAGTCGCGCAGCGCCCGGGTCCGGGTGAGACAGGTCGAGGGGGCCACTCCCACCCGCTCGGCGAGGGCGTTGTTCGGCAGCCGGCCGTCGGCGGCCAGCTCGGTGAGGATCGCTCGGTCGACGTCGTCCAGCGCGGCGAACGGCCGCACATCATTCGGCGCAGGGGGCATGTGAACATCCTTCCGCGAATGCTGCGACAACGATAGCGGCTCCTGCAGAATCATCTTCGATTCTATTGCCCGGAGACAGCTTATTGTTCGACGCTTCCGGCATGACGACCGTGGACACCCGGGCCGTGCACGCCGGCCGCGACGATCTCGCGGGCCTCGGCGTCCACGTGCCGCCGATCGACCTCTCCACCACCAACCCGCTGCCCTCGGTCGAGGGCGGCGGCGACGCGTACGAGCTGCTCGCCACCGGCGGCACCCTCCCGGCCGGCGCCAGCGCCGTCTACCAGCGGCTCTGGAACCCCACCGTGGCCCGCTTCGAGACCGCCCTGGCCGAACTGGAAGGCACCGCCGCGGCCGTCGCCTTCGCCAGCGGCATGGCCGCCCTGACCGCCGCGCTGCTCGCCGCCACCCGGGACGGCAAACGGCACATCGTCGCCGTCCGCCCCCTCTACGGCGGCACCGACCACGTGCTCGCCACCGGACTGCTCGGCACCGAGGTCACCTGGGCCCGCCCCGACGAGGTCGCCGCCGCCGTCCGCCCCGACACCGCCCTGGTGATCGTCGAGACGCCCGCCAACCCCACCCTCGACCTGGTCGACATCGCCGCGCTCGCCACCGCCGCCGGCGACGTCCCGCTGCTCGTCGACAACACCGTCGCCACGCCCGTGCTCCAGCAGCCCGCCCGGCACGGCGCCGCGCTCGTCCTGCACAGCGCCACCAAGAGCATCGGCGGCCACGGCGACGTGCTCGCCGGCGTCGTCGCCTGCGACGCCGACTGGGCCGCCCGACTGCGCCAGGTCCGCGCCGTCACCGGAGCCGTGCTGCACCCGCTCGGCGCGTACCTGCTGCACCGGGGCCTGCAGACGCTGCCGCTGCGGGTCCGCGCCCAGCAGGCCGGCGCGGAGAAGCTCGCCGGCTGGCTCACCGGCCACCCGGCCGTCGTGAGGGTGCACCACCCCTCGGTCCACGACCCGGCCGGCCTGGTCGGCCGCCAGATGTCCGGCAGCGGCAGCCTGCTCGCCTTCGAGGTACGCGGAGGCGCGCCCGCCGCCGCGGCCGTCGCCGGCGCGTGCGAACTGATCACCCACGCGGTGTCGCTCGGCGGGGTGGACACCCTGATCCAGCATCCGGCCTCGCTCACCCACCGGCCGGTGGCGGGGGAGGCCAAGCCGGGCGGTGGGCTGCTGCGGATCTCCGTCGGGCTGGAGGACCCGGAGGACCTGCGGGCCGACCTGGAGCGGGCGCTCGGCGTGATCTGACCGGCGCTTGCCGTGCCTGTCGCACTCGTCACGCGTGGCCGGTGCGACCGGTGCGTCTCCTGGGATCCGTCATGTCGCGTTCATGATTTCGGGCCGACGTGCCGGTCGAGGGCCGCGACCGCCTCCCGGCGGGCGACGGAGAGGGAGTTGCTGCGGTTCATCTTCCAGGCGATGCCGAGCAGGTCGAGGGCCCACTGGCAGAGCCGCATGATGTCGGCGGACTCGTTGGAGAACATGTAGCGCGGATAGACGTAGCCCTTGCCGCGGACGGTGACCCGGTTGCTGACCCGGCAGCCGTCGGAGTGGAAGAGACCCCGCAGGAAGTCACCCGGGTGGGCCTCGACGATCTGGCGCTGCCAGTCGGCGAGGACGATCGGCCTTTCGTGCTTCTTGCCGGGGCCGTGCTGCGGGAGCAGGCAGGGCCAGTGCGTTCCGTAGCTCTGCACCCCGATACAGCCCTGCTTCTGTACCCGTTGCACCGAGTTCGCCAGCACGTCGCGCATCGCCTGTTCGCAAAGCTCGATCAGGTGCGGCCAGGCGTTGGCGCAGTAGATCCGGAGGACCGGCACCCGCGCCGTGGTGACGAGGTGGCCGTCGCCGAGGTAGAGGCCGAGCAGGTAGGCATAGGCGGCCGGCTTTGTCGGATTGTCGACGCCGGACCTGCATCGGAAGCACCGTAGCTGGGTGCCGTGCTGTCTCGGCTCGGGCCGGTCTTTGCACCAGTGCCAGACGGTGCGGTAGGGGAGACCTAGGGCGCGGGCGGTGGCTGCCACGCTGACACCGGCAAGGTACTGACTGCGGGCGCGGGCCCTTATCTCAGGAGGGTGCACACGCGCATCATCGAACAGGTGTATGACAGAAGTGCCGGGAGCGGGACTCGAACCCGCACGCCCTTTCGGGCAAATGCTTTTGAGGCATTCATGTCTGCCGATTCCATCATCCCGGCGTCACCCCTGCGGAGGGTGTGGCTCACTGTACCCGACTAGTCTCATGCGAGAGCATGGGTGGTAGCCGTGCCGAGATCGATGGTAGGAGTGGCTCGTGGCCGAGACGCAGACGGACGCCGAGCGCAGGCGGGTACTGATCGCCGAGGACGAGGCGCTCATCCGGCTGGACCTGGCCGAGATGCTGGTCGAGGAGGGCTACGAGGTCGTCGGCGAGGCCGGCGACGGCGAGACCGCCGTCCGGCTGGCCGAGGAGCTCAAGCCGGACCTGGTCATCCTCGACATCAAGATGCCGATCATGGACGGGCTGGCCGCCGCCGAGCGGATCGCCGGCGCCCGCATCGCCCCGGTGATCATCCTGACCGCGTTCAGCCAGCGCGACCTGGTGGAGCGGGCCCGGGCGGCGGGCGCGATGGCGTACCTGGTGAAGCCCTTCCAGAAGAGCGACCTGGTGCCGGCGGTGGAGATCGCGCTGTCGCGCTACTCGGAGATCGCAGCCCTGGAGTCGGAGGTCGCCGGCCTCACCGACCGGCTGGAGATCCGCAAGACCGTCGAGCGGGCCAAGGGCGCGCTGATGACCACGTACGGGATGACCGAGCCGCAGGCGTTCAAGTGGATCCAGCGCACGGCGATGGACCACCGGATGACCATGAAGGAGGTCGCCGAGCGGATCCTCGCGGAGACCGCCGGCGGCGAGGTCGCCCAGCCGACCGCCTGACACCGGTCGGCCCGCCGGGTCCCCGGAAACCACCGTCGGTGGCTAGCATCGACGCGTGTCCACTCGGCGCGTGCTCGCGGTGCTCGGCGTCCTCGCCGTGCTGCTGGCCGCCTGTGATCCGGCGCCCGCGCCACGCCCTGCCGAGGAGCCGGTCCGCCCGGCGTGGCAGGCGCTGACCCTGCCGGGTCCGCCGGGCCGCGCGCTGCTGCGCGACGCGACCGCCTGCGCGGGCCGGTGGTACGCGGTGGGCGGCGTCGCGGACGTCGCCGGCGGCACCCGGCCGGCCGCCTGGACCAGCCGGGACGGTACGAACTGGACGGTCGTGCCGATCGCCGCGGATTCCTTCTACGGCAAGCAGAACGTGCTCTATTCGGCCGGTTGCCGCGACGGTGCGCTGGCGGTGATCGGCGCGAAGGTCGGCGGCGCGCACGGCTATCCCCGGGTGAGCACCTGGCGGCAGCGCCCCGACGGTGGGCTGGTCGAGGTGTCCGCCTCGTTCGAGACGTACGGCGGGCCGAAGGCGGTGAACGTGTCCCGCCTGACGGGCGGGCCGGCCGGCTGGTTGATCGTCGGCAACCGGTCCAGCGGCGCGGCGGCCTGGGTGTCGCCGGACGCGGCGGACTTCGCCCTGGTGGAGGGGGCGCCGGAGCTGGCCAGCGACGGGCGCGGGGTCAGCTGGGCGTTCGACGCGGTGGGCGTACCCGGGGGGTGGCTGGCGGTGGGCGGCGTGCTGCCGGCGGGCCGGATCGACCGCGACCCGGTCGCCTGGTCGTCGGCGGACGGCCGCACCTGGCGGCGGACGGCGCTGCCCGGTACCGACCGTTACGAGGAGTTGCAGCGGGTCGTCCTGGTCGACGGTGCGGCGGTGGCGGTCGGGCTGCGGGGCGGGGCGTTCGGCGCCTGGCGGCGCGACGGTGACCGGTGGGCGGCCGCCGGCGGCTTCGGCGGGGCGGCGCCGTCGCAGGTGCCGTCGGTGGACGGCCTGGTCACGGCGGGTGGGTGGCTGGTGGCGGCGGTTTCCGACGGGAAGTCCCGTTCGGTCTGGACGTCCGTCGACCGGGGTGGGTCCTGGCGGCGGGTGGAGCTGCCCGGTCCGGTGCCGGCCGGGGCGGACCGGGACGTGGCGCTGGCGGCGGTGGGGGAGCGGCTGTGGATCTTCGCTGACGACGGTGTCCGCTCCGCGGCCTGGTCGGCCCCGATGCTCGCCGTCCCGCGGTGAGGGCGTAGCTGGGGCTTAAGGACCGCTCAGGGAACCACCTGTTACGGCGTCCGTATCCATCGCGCGCGTCTTCGTAACGGTTTGGCAGACCACGCCCCAAGCCCTTCCTCGACCGTATGAGTGTCGGTACGCTCCGCCATCACGAGCCGTAACGCAGGGGCGTCCCTGCCGGGTGGGGTGGTGGTGCGGGCTGTACTCTCGCCGTCCTTCTCGGTGCCGTCGCCATCTGCTTCTGGAGGAGGTCAGGAAGCCGTGAGGCGTAGCTATGTACGGGTGCTCGGAGCCGCCGCAATCGCTGCGGCGATGGTCGGCGCCGCGGGTTGCCAGGACTCTGGCGGTGGCAGCGGCACCGCGTCCGGCGACTGCGGTGGCAAGATCGCTATCTTCGGCGCGTTCACCGGTGACAACGCGGGCCTGGTGATCCCGTCGCTGAACGGCGCGAAGCTCGCCGTCAAGCAGTTCAACGAGAAGAACAAGGACTGCAAGGTCACCATGCAGGAGTTCGACACCCAGGGTGACCCTGCGGTGGCGACCCCGTTCGCGAACCAGATCGCCGGTGACAACTCGTTCCTCGGCGTCATCGGTGGGCACTTCTCCGGCGAGTCCGACGCCACCATGCCGATCTACCAGGCCGCCGGCCTGGCCATGGTGAGCCCGTCGGCGACCCGGACCGACCTGACCCAGAAGGGCAACAAGTCCTTCTTCCGGGTGGTCGGCCACGACGGCACCCAGGCGGGCGCCGTGGCGACCTACATGAAGTCGCAGAACGCGGCGAAGGTTTTCGCCATCGACGACGGCAGCGCGTACGGCGCGGGCATCACCGCCGAGCTGGGCAAGAACCTGCAGCTCGCCGGCACCGACAAGATCCAGGAGAAGCAGTCGCAGTTCGACGCGACGATCTCCAAGATCAAGGCGGCGCAGGCGGACTTCGTCTTCTACGGCGGTTACACCCGTGAGGCGGCCCCGCTGGTCAAGCAGATGCGCGCGGCCGGTGTCCAGGCCAAGTTCGTCGGCCCGGACGGTCTGTACGACCCGGCGTTCCCGCAGGGCGCGTCGGGTGGCGCCGAGGGCGCCATCATCACCTGCCCCTGCCTCCCGGCCGACAAGGCCGGCGGCACCTTCTCCGCCGACTACCAGAAGGAGTTCGGCCAGGCGCCGGGTTCCTACGGCGCGGAGGGCTTCGACGCGGCGCAGGTCTACCTGGACGCGTTCAAGGACGGCAAGAAGAGCCGGGCCGACATCCTCGCCTACGTGAAGTCCTACGACAAGCAGGGCGTCTCGAAGTACATCAAGTTCGACGACAAGGGCGATGTCGACCCGTCGAAGGTCGTCATCTGGGCGTACCAGATCAAGGGCACGGAGATCACTCCTCTGCAGGAGCTCAAGCTCAGCTGACGTCATGGCACTGGAGTGCGGCCGGGGTGTCGTCCCCGGCCGCACTCGATGCAAGGAGACCCCGGTGAATTTCGACGAACTTTTCGGCCACCTCGGCCAGCACACCGTCGACGGGTTGTCCAAGGGGGCGATCTACGCCCTGATCGCCCTGGGCTACACCCTCGTCTACGGTGTACTGCGACTGATCAACTTCGCCCACTCCGAGGTCTTCATGGTCGGCACCTTCGCGGTGCTGGGCGTGTGGACCGCCTTCGGGGTGGAAAATAACCCGCCGGCCGGCCAGGCCATCCTCTTCCTGGTGCTCGGCCTGATCGCCGCGGCGGTCGCCTCGGGCGGCACGGCCCTGGCGATCGAGCGGATCGCGTACCGCCCGCTGCGGCGCAAGAACGCGCCGCCGCTGATCTTCCTGATCACCGCGATCGGCCTCTCCCTGGTGCTGGTCGAGGTCTTCGGCCTGCTCCTGCCCGACGTGGCGGGCGGCGCGCTGCCGTCGCTGTTCGGCCGGGCCCGGCAGATCGTCGGCATGCCGACGATCATCAAGCAGGAGACCCTGTTCCAGATCGGCGGCACGTCGATCACCAACATCCAGGTGATCGTCTTCGTCTCCGCCGTGGTGATGATGGCCCTCCTCGACTGGTTCATCAACCGCACCCGCTACGGCCGGGGCGTGCGGGCGGTGGCGCAGAACCCGGAGACGGCCGCGCTGATGGGCGTCAACCAGGAGCGCGTGATCATGCTGATCTTCGTGCTGGGCGGGATCATGGCCGGCGCGGCCGCGCTGCTGTGGAGCATGCGTTTCGGCTTCACCCAGAACAGCATCGGCTTCGTGCTCGGCCTCAAGGCGTTCACGGCCGCGGTGCTGGGCGGTATCGGCAACCTGCGGGGCGCGCTGGTGGGTGGTCTGTTCCTCGGCGTCGTCGAGGTCTACGGCGCCACGCTCTTCGCCTCCAACTGGGAGGACGTCATCGCGTTCATCGTCCTCATCGTGGTGCTGATGTTCCGCCCGACCGGCCTGTTGGGTGAGTCGCTCGGGAGGGCCCGCGCATGATCGACAAGATTCGGAACGCAGACCGCCGCCGGGTCGGCATGCTGACCTCCGTCGGTGACCGGTTCGGCGCGCTGCCGAAGTGGCAGCGGATCGCGGCGCTCGTGGCCCTGGTGGGCTTCCTGTACTACCTGCCGCTGCTCGGCATCCCTGGCCTGACCTGGCTGCGCACCGACTCGATCGCCGGTGGCAACAACTGGGCCGGCGTGCTCTTCGTCTGCGCCATCTACGTGCTGGTCGCGATCGGTCTGAACGTGGTGGTCGGCCTGGCCGGCCTGCTCGACCTCGGCTACATCGGCTTCTTCGCCGTCGGCGCGTACAGCGTGGCGCTGTTCGGCTCGGTCAACTCGCCGGTGGTGAAGTGGATCCAGAACGAGTTCGACCTGCCGCCGACCTGGGCGGTCACCTGGTCGATCTGCCTGCTGCTGGCGATCGTGCTCACCATGGTCTTCGGGGTGCTGCTGGGCTGGCCGACGCTGCGGCTGCGCGGTGACTACCTGGCGATCGTCACGCTGGGCTTCGGCGAGATCATCCGGATCGTGGCCCGCAACGCCAACGGGGTGACCAACGGCCCGCAGGGCATCTCCGCGATCCCGGGCCCGGAGGGTCCGCCGGCGGCGGAGAACGAATGGTTCGGCCTGATCGACGCGAAGCCGTGGTACTGGCTGGCGATCACCGTGGTGCTGCTGATGGTCTTCGCGGTGCGCCGGCTGGAGCACAGCCGGGTCGGCCGCGCCTGGCTGGCCGTCCGCGAGGACGAGGACGCCGCCGCGGTGATGGGTGTCTACCCGTTCAAGTTCAAGCTGTGGGCGTTCGCCATCGGCGCGGCGCTCGGCGGCCTGTCCGGGTTCCTCTTCGCCAGCCGGAACGCGTTCATCGACCCGACCCAGTTCAACGCGAACCTCTCCATCCTCTTCGTCGCCATGGTCGTGGTCGGCGGCTCGGGGAACATGGTCGGGGTTTCGCTCGGTGCGGTGCTGCTGGCCTACCTCCCGGAGCGGTTCCGGGAGATCGCCGACTACCGGTGGCTGGCCTTCGGCCTGGCCATGGTGCTGGTGATGATCCTGCGTCCGCAGGGCCTCATCCCCAGCCGGCGGCGGGCCCGTGAGCTGAAGGACCGCGCGGCGGCGGCAGAGGAGGCGCCCGCTCATGTCTGACGAGACCACCAGCACCGCCACGCCGAAGATCCCGGCCCAGCCGGGTCCCCGGCCGGTGCTGCTCGAAGTCGACGACGTCACGCTCCGCTTCGGCGGCGTGGTCGCCCTCGACAAGATCGATTTTCAGATCTACGAGGGCGAGATCCTCGGCCTGATCGGGCCGAACGGCGCCGGCAAGACCACCAGCTTCAACGTGATGACCGGCGTCTACAAGCCCACCTCGGGCGCGGTCCGGTTCCGCGGCGAGCGGGTCACCGGGCGCAAGCCGCACCAGATCAGCCGGATGGGCATCTCGCGGACGTTCCAGAACATCCGCCTGTTCCCGGAGATGACCGCGCTGGAGAACGTCATGGTCGGGACCGACTCCCGGCACAAGACGAGCGTGCCCGGGGCGCTGTTCCGGCTCTACCGGGTCCGGCCCAAGCCGGAGGAACTGCCGCAGGTCACCGCCCCGGACGGGATCAAGCGGACCTGGCAGCAGGTGCGTCGGTCGTGCGCGAAGACCTTCGGCCTGTCGCGGCACATCCTGGAGGAGCGGGCCGCCGAGGCCAAGGCGCTGGAGCTGCTGCGCTTCGTCGGGATCGCCGACCGGGCCAACGACGAGGCCCGCAACCTGCCCTACGGCTACCAGCGTCGGCTGGAGATCGCCCGGGCGCTGGCCACCGAGCCGAAGCTGATCTGCCTGGACGAGCCGGCCGCCGGCTTCAACCCGGCGGAGAAGGAGGAACTGCTCACCCTGATCCGGAAGATCCGCGACAAGGGGCTGACCGTGCTGCTCATCGAGCACGACATGCGCCTGGTCATGGGGGTCACCGACCGGATCGTGGTGCTGGAGTTCGGCCGCAAGATCGCCGAAGGGGCGCCCGCCGAGGTCAGCCGGGACCCGAAGGTGATCGCCGCATACCTGGGGGAGCCCGCCGATGACGCTGCTTGAGCTGGACGACGTGAGCGTCGCGTACGGCCGCATCGAGGCCCTGCACGGCATCAGCCTGACCGTGAACGAGGGCGAGGTGGTGGCCCTGATCGGCGCGAACGGCGCCGGCAAGACCACCACCATGCGGGCCATCTCCGGGACCCGGGCGCTGTCCGGGGGCCGGATCACCTTCAACGGCGAGGACATCAGCAAGCTCCGGGCCGACCTGCGGGTCGTCCGGGGGCTGTGCCAGTCGCCCGAGGGTCGGCAGATCTTCCCCGGCATGACCGTGATGGAGAACCTGGACATGGGGGCGTACACCCGGCGGGACTCCGCCGGCATCGCCGCCGACCTGGACCGGGTGCTGACCCTCTTCCCGCGGCTGGCCGAGCGCCGCAAGCAGGCCGGCGGCACGCTCTCCGGCGGTGAGCAGCAGATGCTCGCCGTCGGCCGGGCGCTGATGAGCCGCCCGAAGCTGCTGCTGCTCGACGAGCCGTCGATGGGTCTGGCCCCGATGGTCATCCGGCAGATCTTCGACATCATCACGGAGATCAACCAGCAGGGCACCACGATCCTGCTGGTGGAGCAGAACGCCCAGCAGGCGCTCTCCCGGGCGCACCGGGGGTACGTGCTGGAGACCGGTCGGATCGTGAAGGAGGGGTCCGGTCAGGACCTGCTCACCGACCCGGCGGTCAAGGAGGCGTACCTCGGCGTGGCCTGAGCCGCGTCGTAGCGTCGGCGGCCGTCCGTCCCCCAGGGGGCGGGCGGCCGTCCGGCGTCTGCCCGCGTGTCGGTTTCCCTCCTACGAGCGCGGTGCCGCCGCCCGGAGATGTCGGGCGTTGCGACTAGAGTCGCTGCCGTGACAGCTACGACCCCGCGCCTGCTCCTCGTCGACGGACACTCGATGGCATACCGGGCCTTCCACGCCCTGCCGGTGGAGAACTTCTCCACCACGACCGGGCAGCCGACCAACGCGGTCTACGGCTTCACCTCGATGCTGATCAACGTGCTCCGCGACGAGCAGCCGACGCACATCGTCGTCGCCTTCGACGTCTCCCGCCGCTCCTTCCGCACCGAGAAGTACGCCGAGTACAAGGCCGGCCGCAAGGAGACCCCGACCGACTTCAAGGGCCAGGTCAGCCTGATCAAGGAGGTCCTCGACGCGCTGCGCGTCCCGGTGGTGGAGAAGGAGGGCTTCGAGGCCGACGACGTCATCGCCACCCTCGCCTGCCAGGCCCGCGACCAGGGCATGGAGGTGCTGATCAGCAGCGGCGACCGGGACGCCCTCCAGCTCGTCGGCGAGCGGGTCACCCTGCTCTACCCGCGCAAGGGCGTCTCCGACCTGGCCCGGATGGACCCGGCCGCCGTCGAGGCGAAGTACGGCGTCGGCCCCGAGCGCTACCGCGACCTGGCCGCGCTGGTCGGCGAGGACAGCGACAACCTCTCCGGCGTCGACGGCGTCGGCCCGAAGACCGCCGCCAAGTGGATCAACCTGTACGGCGGCGTGGACGGGGTGGTGGCCAGCGCCGACGCGATCAAGGGCAAGGCCGGCGACAACCTGCGCGCCCAGCTGTCCCGGGTGATCCGCAACTACGAGATCAACTGCCTGGTCTCCGACCTCGACCTGCCGCTGCGCCCCGAGGACGCCCGCTGGACCGGCTGGGACCGGGAGGCCGTGCACCAGGTCTTCGACACCCTCCAGTTCCGCATCCTGCGCGACCGCCTCTACCAGTACCTGGAGGCCGTCGAGCCGGAGGCCGAGGCCGGGTTCGACCTGGCCGGCGCGGTGCTGACCGAGCCGGGCGCGCTGGCCGGCTGGCTGGCCACGCACGCCCCGGCCGGCACCCCGGTGGGGCTGGCGGTCAAGCTCGGCACCGGCCCGAACCGCCGGCACACCGCCTCGGTCACCGGCATGGCGCTCGCCACCGCGGGCGGCGCGGCGGCCTGGTTCGACCCGGCCGGGCTGGAGCCGGGCGACGAGTCGGCGCTGGCCGGCTGGCTGGCCGACCCGCAGCGCCCCAAGGTGCTGCACGACAGCAAGCCGGCGGTGCTGGCGCTGGCCGCGCACGGCTGGTCGCTGGAGGGCATCGCCCGGGACACCCAGATCGCCGCCTACCTGGCCCGCCCCGACCAGCGTTCCTACGACCTGACCGACCTGGCCCTGCGCTACCTGCACCGCGAGCTGCGGGTCGACGCCCCGGAGACCGGCCAGCTCACCCTCGACGGGCTGGGCGACGAGGGCGTCGTCGAGCAGAACCTCATGCTCCAGGCCCGGGCCACCCTCGACCTGGCCGACGCGATCGACGCGGAGCTCTCCCGCGACGGTGAGCAGCCCAACCGGCTGATGGCCGGGGTGGAGCTGCCGCTGATGCGGGTGCTCGCCGGCATGGAGCGGATCGGCATCGCCGCCGACACGCAGTACCTGTCGGAACTGGAGGCGCACTTCGCCGCCGAGGTGAAGGCCGCGGCGCAGGGCGCGTACGAGGCGGTGGGCCGGGAGTTCAACCTCGGCTCGCCCAAGCAGTTGCAGGAGATCCTCTTCGGCGAGCTGGGCCTGCCCAAGACCAAGAAGATCAAGACCGGCTACACCACGGACGCCGACGCCCTGCAGTGGCTCTACGCGCAGAACCCGCACCCGGTGCTGGAGCACCTGCTGCGCCACCGGGACGTCGCCAAGCTCAAGTCGACCGTGGACGGCCTGCTCAAGTCCGTCTCCGACGACGGGCGGATCCACACCACCTTCAACCAGACGGTGGCGGCGACCGGTCGGCTCTCGTCCACCGAGCCCAACCTGCAGAACATCCCCATCCGCACCGAGGAGGGGCGGCGGATCCGCCGGGCCTTCGTGGTGGGGGAGGGCTACGAGTGCCTGCTCACCGCCGACTACAGCCAGATCGAGATGCGGATCATGGCGCACCTGTCGTCGGACGACGCGTTGATCGAGGCGTTCAACTCCGGCCACGACTTCCACGCCGCCACCGCCTCGTCGGTCTTCGGCGTGCCGGTCGGTGAGGTCACCCCCGACCAGCGCCGCAAGATCAAGGCCATGAACTACGGCCTGGCGTACGGGCTGAGCGCCTTCGGTCTCTCCCAGCAGCTCGGGATCAGCGCCGAGGAGGCGCGCGGGCTGATGGAGAACTACTTCGCCGGGTTCGGCGGGGTCCGGGACTACCTGCACGAGGTGGTGGCCCGGGCCCGGCAGGACGGCTACACCTCCACCATCCTCGGTCGCCGGCGTTACCTCCCCGACCTGGTCAGCGACAACCGGCAGCGCCGGGACATGGCCGAGCGGATGGCGCTCAACGCCCCGATCCAGGGCTCCGCGGCCGACATCATCAAGGTCGCCATGCTGCGCGTCGACACCGCGCTGCGCGACGCCGGGCTGCGCTCGCGGATGCTGCTCCAGGTGCACGACGAGCTGGTCTTCGAGGTGGCGCCGGGCGAGCGGGAGACCCTGGAGGCGCTGGTGCGCCGGGAGATGGGTGCGGCGTACCCGCTGTCGGTGCCGCTGGAGGTGTCGGTCGGCGAGGGGCGGGACTGGAACAGCGCCGACCACTGACGCTCTTGTTGCGGTTGGGGGTTCCGGGGGGAGCCCACCCCGCTCCGGGCGGTCAGGCTTGATCCCTGCGCGGGGCGGGCTCCCCCCGGAACCCGACGGGGTTTCTGTGGTCGGTGCTGTTCGGCGCTGTGATCTGAGTGGTGGGTCAGCGTCCGGGTCCCCGGCGCTCCTTCGGCGGGGTGCCGTGCCGCTCGAGGGCCCGTCGGGACGGGCCACCCGGGGGCGGAAGCGGGCCCTTGAGGGGGTCGTGGCCCCAGTTCATCAGGGACCAGCGCCACTTGGTGTCGCGCACGTCGCCGGAGGGGCGCTGGGCCATGTGCCGGCGGACGTAGCCGACCACCTTCCGCATGTGCTTGTAGTCGCCCTCGGACAGGTCGCCGCGCTTGCGCCGCAACAGGTCGATGATCTTCCGGCCGGATTCGTGCCCCACCGACTCGCCGCCTCCGGAGCGGCCGCCCTTGTGCCAGCCGACCTGCTTCGACTCTTCGGTCTCCAGCCAGGAGGAGATCTCGCCGGGCTTCATGTTCACCGCCTCGGCGAACTCCTGGTACGTGTCCCGGCCGTCGTCACCTCTGCTCATGACGCAACGCCTCCGGTCGGTGGGCCACGTCGCGTCCCGAGTCGTCGTTGCGGATCCGGTACTGCGGATGGTCCTCCGTCGCGTTGACGGCGTGCCCGCGTACGTGCGTCCGATCGATCAGCTTCTCCTTGACCACGCCGTACGCCCGGCCGCTGTGACTGGCCCAGGAGACGTGGTCACCCTCGCGGAATTCCCTCTGCTCGGCCATGCCGGGCGGGTACCCGCCGTCGATGCCCCGAAACGACGCCACCTGGCCTGCGGCGTGGTCAGCCGGCGGGCTTGTCGGTGACGAAGATGGCGGTGCCGGGAAAGAGCCGCCCGCGCAGCGGGCTCCACTGCCCCCAGATCCCCTCGTGCCCCGCCGGCCACTCCGGCTCCACCAGATCCCGCAGCCGGAACCCGGCACCGACCAGCTCGCGGATCCGGTCGCCGAGGGTGCGGTGCTGCTCGACGTAGGTGGCCACGCCCGAGTCGTCCTGCTCGACGTAGGGGGAGCGGTCGAAGTACGAGTGCACGGCGGTCAGGCCCCCCTCGCCCGGGTCGTCCAGGAAGATCCACCGCATCGGGTGGGTCACCGAGAACACCCACCGGCCGCCCGGGCGCAGCACCCGGTGCACCTCGGCCATCAGCGCGGCCGAGTCGTCGACGAAGGGGATCGCGCCGAAGGCGGTGCAGGCGATGTCGAACGCCCCGTCGGCGAAGGGCAGCGCCAACGCGTCGGCCTGCACCAGCGGTACCCGTACCCCGGTGCGGTCGGCCGCCTGCGCGGCGTGCCGCAACATGCCGGCGGAGAGGTCGAAGGCGACCGGCCGGGCGCCCTGGGTGGCCAGCCAGCGGGCGCAGGCCGCGGCGCCGCAGCCCACCTCCAGCACCCGGCGTCCGGCGACGTCACCGAGGAGCCGGGCGTCGGCCTCGCGCAGGCCCTCCGGGCACCAGACGAAGTCCGTGTCGCCGAGGAAGGCGCCGTGCTCGGCCTGGTAGTCGTCGGCGTCGGTGTCCCACCAGCCCCGGTTGGCCCGGCGGGTCTCCGCGTCGCCGACCCGCCGTCGGGTCACCCTGTCGTCGTCCACCCGCTCACGCTAGGCCCTGGCCCGGTCGACGCCGACGGCGACCGGCCGGCGGATACGGCCGCGATCGGCACGAAGGCGAGGGCGGTCTGCGGGCGTCGCCGCGGTGCGCTACCTTCTCTGCGTGGTGGGACGGCTGTGACGCAAGAGACAGTCGAGACGCTTTTCCACCGAAATCTCCGCTTTCGCAGCTGACGAGGTCGCGAGGACACGGGAGGCCTTGCACGCTGTGGTAATGCAGCGGGTAGGCTAGACGATGCGCTCGCGGATCGTGTGCCTCGGCAGGGAGCAGGTGCGCGGTCACCGGAGCCACTAATGATCTTCACTTGGCGATCGTTCGGTGTGCCCGATGGCGGATCCGCTGGCGCGAAATGGTCACCGCGACACCACGCCTGCTGTGACAACCCATCCGACCGGAGCAACCGCCCACATGACGAGCAGCATCGAGGCCCCCTCGAGCGCCACCCGGGTCACCCACGACGATCTCGGTTCCGAGGAGGCTTTCCTCGCCGCGATCGACGAGACCATCAAGTACTTCAACGACGGCGACATTGTCGAAGGCACCGTCGTCAAGGTCGATCGGGACGAGGTCCTGCTCGACATCGGCTACAAGACCGAGGGCGTCATTCCCTCTCGGGAGTTGTCGATCAAGCACGACGTGGACCCCGCCGAGGTCGTCTCGGTCGGTGACCACATCGAGGCCCTGGTCCTCCAGAAGGAGGACAAGGAGGGTCGTCTGATCCTCTCCAAGAAGCGGGCGCAGTACGAGCGGGCCTGGGGCACGATCGAGAAGATCAAGGACGAGGACGGCGTCGTCCGCGGTTCGGTCATCGAGGTGGTCAAGGGTGGTCTCATCCTCGACATCGGGCTGCGCGGCTTCCTGCCCGCCTCCCTGGTCGAGATGCGGCGGGTGCGCGACCTGCAGCCGTACGTCGGCCGCGAGCTCGAGGCCAAGATCATCGAGCTGGACAAGAACCGCAACAACGTGGTCCTGTCCCGCCGTGCCTGGCTGGAGCAGACGCAGTCCGAGGTGCGCACCGAGTTCCTCAACAAGCTGCAGAAGGGCCAGGTCCGCAAGGGCGTCGTCTCTTCGATCGTCAACTTCGGCGCGTTCGTCGACCTGGGCGGCGTGGACGGCCTGGTGCACGTCTCCGAGCTGTCCTGGAAGCACATCGACCACCCGTCCGAGGTCGTCGAGGTGGGCCAGGAGGTCGAGGTCGAGGTCCTGGACGTCGACCTGGACCGCGAGCGGGTCTCGCTGTCGCTGAAGGCGACCCAGGAGGACCCGTGGCGGCAGTTCGCCCGCACCCACGCGATCCAGCAGATCGTGCCGGGTAAGGTCACCAAGCTGGTGCCGTTCGGCGCCTTCGTCCGGGTGGACGACGGCATCGAGGGCCTGGTCCACATCTCCGAGCTGGCCGAGCGCCACGTGGAGATCCCGGAGCAGGTCGTGCAGGTCGGCTCCGAGGTCATGGTCAAGGTCATCGACATCGACCTGGAGCGCCGCCGCATCTCGCTGTCGCTCAAGCAGGCCAACGAGGGCTTCGTCGAGGGCGAGGAGCACTTCGACCCGACCCTCTACGGCATGGCCGCGACGTACGACGCCGAGGGCAACTACATCTACCCGGAGGGCTTCGACCCGGAGACGGGCGAGTGGCTCGAGGGGTACGACAAGCAGCGCGAGACCTGGGAGAACCAGTACGCCGAGGCGCGTCAGCGTTGGGAGGCCCACACCAAGCAGGTGCAGACCTCTCGCGCGGCCGACGCCGAGGCCGCTGCCAACCCGGCTCCGGCCGTCACCGGTGGCACCACCACCACGACCACCACGGCCCCGAGCCGTCAGGCCGAGGAGCCGGCCGGCACCCTGGCCACCGACGAGGCGCTCGCCGCTCTGCGGGAGAAGCTCGCCGGCGGCAAGTGATCCTGTGACAACTCCAGCTCGGCGCGGCTGACGCCGCGCAGCGACCTGGAGCCGTCAGTGACGACGACGGGCCCCGTTCCCGCGATCCGGTAATCACCGGGTCGCGGGGGCGGGGCCCTCGCGCGTCTCCGGACAGTCCTCCCTCGCCGCTCACGCGGGAGCCACGCCTGACCCCGCCTGGCCGCGCGCCTGGCCGCGCGCCTGGCTGTGCGCATCGCTGTGCGCGGCGAAGCTCAGCCGCTCCGGCCACGCCGTGGCCGGCTGTTGCCGCCAGAGGCGGCTTGATCGACTCCGTTTGCGGCGTGTTGCGGTGTCCCGGGCCCTGAACACCGCCACACGCCGCAATCCGCGACGCCACCGCCACCCCACGCGGACCGGCGCCGTCGACGCCCCGCCAAGCGGCTGCTGCCGCAGACGCCGTCGCTGCTCTGGGTCGGGGCTGCCGCCAGGGCGACTTGATCCACTCCGTTTGCGGCGTGTGGTGGTTTCCCGAGTCCCGGACACCGCCACACGCCGCAAACGGGGGACATCGCCGCCCCCGCCCACGCGGTTTTGTGGTGGGGGTGGTGATCCGGTTGACTGGTCCGGTGCTGATGGTGGGACTGACCGGAGGGATCGGCTCCGGCAAGAGCGCCGTGTCGGCCCGGCTGGCCGAGCGGGGTGCGGTGGTCATCGACGCCGACCGGATCGCCCGTGAGGTGGTCGCCCCGGGCTCTGCGGGGCTGGCGGAGATCGTCGCCGCCTTCGGCGACCGGGTGCTCGACGCCGGCGGCGCGCTGGACCGGGCGGCGCTGGGCGCGGTGGTCTTCGGCGACGAGGTGGCCCGCCGGCGGCTGGAGGCGATCACCCATCCCCGGGTGCGGGCGCGTACCGCCGAACTGGCCGCCGCCGCGCCCTCGGACGCGGTGGTGGTCAACGACGTGCCGTTGCTGGTCGAGGTGGGGCTGGCGCCGACGTACCACCTGGTGGTCGTGGTGCAGACGGCCGTCGCGACCCGGCTGGAGCGACTGGAACGCGACCGGGGGATGCCCCGCGCGGAGGCGGAGCGGCGGATCGCCGCGCAGGCCGACGACGCTCGCCGGCGCGCGGCGGCGGACGTGGTGCTCAGCAACGACGGCACCCTCGAGGAGCTGCGGGCCGCCGTGGACGCCCTCTGGCGGGACCGGTTGCTGCCCTACGAGCGCAACGTCCGCGCGGGCCGGGTGGCCCGGCCGGAGCGGGTCGTGCTGACCGAGCCGGACCCGACCTGGCCCCAGCAGTACGCCCGGCTGGCCGCCCGGATCCGGCACGCCGTCGCCCCGGCGGACCTGCGGGTGGACCACATCGGCTCGACCGCCGTGCCCGGCCTGGCCGCCAAGGACGTGATCGACATCCAGGTGACCGTGTCGTCGCTAGACGAGGCGGACGGGCCGCTCGCCGAGCGGCTCGCCCGGGCCGGCTTCCCGCGGCTGCCCGGCGACTGGTGGGACAGCCCACGCCCGGCCGGCAGCGGGCGGTGGGCCAAGCGGTTCCACGGCAGCGCCGACCCGGGGCGCCCGGCCTATCTGCACCTGCGGGTGGCCGACTCGCCCGGCTGGCGGTACGCCCTGCTGATGCGGGACCACCTGCGCGCCGACCCGGACCAGCGGGCCGCCTACCTGCTGCTGAAGCGGGAGTTGGCGGCCTCGGCCCCGGACAGCGGCGCGTACGCGACGGCCAAGGACCCGTGGTTCGACGAGGAGCACCTGCGGGCCGAGGAGTGGGCCGCGCAGACCGGGTGGCGGCCCTGACCGGTCAGCGGCGGCCTGCCGTGCCGGCCCGCGTCGCCGGTGCCTCCGCGGCGGGCGGTCCGGGCCGGGGCGGCACGATCCCGGCCGGCACCGGCGCCGGGGTGAGGTCGAGCTGGGCCCAGGCGCCCGCCCGGGTGCGCAGCTCCAGCCGGCGGGGCAGGCCGGTGCGGTCCAGCCAGTAACGCAGCCGCAGGCCCTGCACGCGCAGCTCGACCACGTCCACCACCCGGCCGGCGACCCGGTCGGTGCGCAGCCGCACGGCGGCCGTCGGCCGGGCGGGCGCGGTGTCCGCCCGCAGCGCCGCGTCGACCAGCAGGTCGAGGTCGTCCAACGGGCGGGCGCCGGTCCGCCAGCCGGCCTCGGCCGGTGGTGGCAGCGGCGGGCCGTTGGCGGCCCCGGTGGCGCCGGCGCCCGGCTCGACCGGCACCTCCGCGCGGGCGAAGCCGCCCCGGTCGCGCCGCAGCAGGGTGCGCCGGCCGAGGGTGTCCAGCTCGGCCACCGACAGGTACGCCACCCCGCCGGACCAGCTCAACCATCCCGAGCCGCGCAGGTTGGCGGCGGTGCCGAGCGGGACGGCGACGCTGACCGCGGCACCGGGCTGGGCTCGCAGTTGGGCGGGCAGCCGGGCCAGCCTTTCGGCCTCGGTGTCGGTGAGCGCGCGGGGCAGCCCGGGTCGGCCGCCCAGCGCGTCGACCGGCCAGATGGTGGGCCGGTCGTTGCGTTCCAGCTCGACGGCGGCCGGCTGTCCGCCGGGCAGCCGGCCCTCCCACCGGTGCAGCCGGGAGTCGCCGTCGACCCACCAGCGGGGGTCGCCGTCGCTTGCCGCCGGCGGGGCGGGTGGACGGGCGGTCGGGTCGGCGGCGGCGGTGGGTCTGGGCAGCGGGGCCTGGAGGACGTCCACCGGCTCGCCGGCGAGGGTCTCCCGTCCCACCCAGCGCCCCGCGCCGTGGCGCAGTGGGTCGGCCGGTTCCGCCCGGTCCGCGCTGAGCCCGAAGAGCACGTCGAGCGCCCCGGCGAGTGGCCGGCCGGCGGGCAGGTCGCGCAGTCGCCAGCGGTCCGTCGGCGGTACCAGCGGAGGGGATGCCGGCGTGGGGACCGCGGCGGGGTCGGGGCGCAGCACGACGACCGAGGGCGTCGCCTGCACCAGTCCCCGGTCGGCGCCCGCGCCCGGACCGCCCACGTCGAGGTAGGCCAGCGGCCGCGCCCAGTCGATCCAGCCGACCAGGTCGGTGCGGGCGGCGCCGGTGCCGACCGTCACCCGGACCCCGGCGCGCACGTCGCGGAGGTTGGTGACCCGGGTCGCGGCCAGCCGCTCGGCCTCGGCCGCGGTCAGCGCCCGGGCCGGCTCCCCGGGGGCGGGCGCCCAGCTCAGCAGGCCGGCGACCAGCGCCGCGGCCGAGGCGGCGGCGACCACGCCGAGGGCGACCAGGGTGGTGCGCCGGCGGGCGGGCTCCTCCGGGGAGCCGGCGACGGCGGCCAGGACCGGCGGGGTGCGCCGCGCGTGCCGGGCGGCCTCGCGCCGGCGCCGGCCCGGCCGTCGACGCCCGGTGCCGTGGCCGGCCGAGCCGCGTCCGCCGTTGGCGCCGGGGGTACGGGTGGGCGGCCGCGCGGCGACGGGGATGTCGGGGGGCGGACCCGTCGGGGTGGACGGGGGCGGCGGCCGGTCGGGGGAGGTCTCCACGAGTGGTTGAACGCCCGGCGGCGGCGTGGGTGACGAGGAAGACGGTGCCGAGGCAGGGGCGCTCGCGGCGGCCGGTCTGCGCCATGGGCGCGACCACGTCGGGTGCGCACGCCGGCGATGTCCGGGTGCTGCGACCCTCCTGTGCCGGGGGCGGGAGCCCCGTGAGGGCCCGGCCGCCTGCCCGGTCGGCCGCCGCGAGCGGCCTACGGTGTTCAGGCTAGCGCGGTGGGATGTGGCCCACAATGGGAATATTGAAGCCGATCACGGACCGCCCGTAGTCGCGACGGAGTGTCGGACCCTCGGCGTACGGTTGGTGTCATGGCGCTCGACATTCCCCGGCTCGACGGCCGCTTCCAGGTCGTCAGCGAGTTCCAGCCGGCCGGCGACCAGCCGGCTGCCATCGACGATCTTGAGCGTCGGGTCCGGCGCGGCGACCGCAACACGGTGCTGCTCGGCGCGACCGGCACCGGCAAGAGCGCCACCACGGCGTGGCTCGTCGAGCGGCTGCAACGCCCCACCCTGGTGCTCGCGCCCAACAAGACGCTCTGCGCCCAGCTGGCCAAGGAGTTCAGCGAGCTGCTCCCGCACAACGCGGTGGAGTACTTCGTCTCCTACTACGACTACTACCAGCCCGAGGCGTACATCCCGCAGACCGACACCTACATCGAGAAGGACTCCTCGATCAACGAGGAGGTCGAGCGGTTGCGCCACTCGGCCACCATGTCGCTGCTCACCCGCCGGGACGTGATCGTGGTCGCCACGGTCTCCGCCATCTACGGCCTGGGCACGCCGGAGGAATACCTGGACCGTGCCGTCCGGGTCGCGGTGGGGCAGGAGCTCGACCGGGACCAGCTGCTGCGTCGCCTGGTCGACATCCAGTACACCCGCAACGACATGGCCTTCCAGCGGGGCACCTTCCGCGTCCGCGGCGACACCCTGGAGATCATCCCGGCGTACGAGGAGCTGGCGGTCCGGATCGAGCTGTTCGGTGACGAGGTGGAGAAGCTCTACTACCTCAACCCGCTCACCGGCGACGTGGTCCGCGAGGTCGACCAGCTGGTCATCTTCCCGGCCACCCACTACGCCGCCGGCCCGGAGCGGATGGAGCGGGCGATCCGCGACATCGAGACCGAGCTGGGCGAGCGGCTGGCCGAGCTGGAGCGGCAGGGCAAGCTGCTGGAGGCGCAGCGGCTGCGGATGCGCACCACCTACGACATCGAGATGATGCGCCAGGTCGGCTTCTGCTCCGGCATCGAGAACTACTCCATGCACATGGACGGGCGGCTGCCCGGCAGCCCGCCGCACTGCCTGCTCGACTACTTCCCCGACGACTTCCTCACGGTGATCGACGAGTCGCACGTGACCATCCCGCAGATCGGCGGCATGTACGAGGGCGACGCGTCCCGCAAGCGGATGCTGATCGACCACGGCTTCCGGCTGCCCAGCGCCGCCGACAACCGGCCGCTGCGCTTCGACGAGTTCCTGGAGCGGGTCGGCCAGATGGTCTACCTCTCCGCCACCCCCGGCCCGTGGGAGCTGGAGCAGGCGCAGGGCGAATTCGTCGAACAGGTGATCCGCCCGACCGGGCTGATCGACCCGGAGGTCGTGATCAAGCCCACCAAGGGCCAGATCGACGACCTGATGCACGAGGTCAAGCTGCGCACCGAGCGCGACGAGCGGGTGCTGGTCACCACGCTGACCAAGAAGATGGCCGAGGATCTCTCCGACTACCTGCTGGAGAACGGCATCCGGGTGCGGTACCTGCACTCCGAGGTCGACACGCTGCGCCGGGTCGAGCTGCTGCGCGAGCTGCGCAAGGGCGAGTACGACGTGCTGGTCGGCATCAACCTGCTCCGGGAGGGCCTCGACCTGCCCGAGGTGTCCCTGGTCGCGATCCTCGACGCCGACAAGGAGGGCTTCCTGCGCAGCGGCCGGTCGCTCATCCAGACCATCGGCCGTGCCGCCCGTAACGTCTCCGGCCAGGTGCACATGTACGCCGACAAGATCACTCCGTCGATGGCGGCCGCGATCGACGAGACCGACCGGCGCCGGGCCAAGCAGATCGCGCACAACGAGGCGAACGGCATCAGCCCGGAGCCGCTGCGCAAGAAGATCCACGACATCCTCGACGACATCTACCGCGAGGCGGAGGACACCGAGAACAGCCGGGTCGGCGGGGCGGTGCGCCAGCTCTCCCGGGGCAAGGCCCCGGTCAAGGAGACCCGCAGCCGCAGTCGGGCCGGCGCGGCCGGCCCGTCCCGGGAGGGGATGGCCCGCGCCGATCTGGCGCAGCTCATCCAGGAGCTCAACGACCAGATGCTGGCCGCCGCCCGGGAGCTGCAGTTCGAGCTGGCCGCCCGGATCCGGGACGAGGTCGCCGACCTCAAGAAGGAACTGCGCGGGATGGACGCCGCGGGCGTGAAGTAGAGGGAGTGGGGGATGGGCGGGATCGAGGTCCTCGTCGGTCTGCCCGACCCCCGCCTGCGCCCGTTCGTCGACCGGTACCTCGGCTACCGCGAGCCCGCCCCGCTGCCGCTGGTCCGCCGCGAGGTGGCAGGCGCCTTCGTGGTGCTGGTGCTGGGCTGGGGCGCCCCGCTCGACGTGGTCGACCCGCGGGCGGCCGGGCGCGGGGCGTACGGGGTGGACTCGTTCGTCGCCGGGCCCTTCGACGGCCACTGCACCACCTCGACCCTGGGTGTGGGGCTCGGCGTGCAGCTGGTGCTCACCCCACCGGCGGCCCGCCGGGTCCTCGGCCTGCCGCTGGGCGAGCTGGCGAACCGGGCCGTGCCGGTCGGTGACCTGCCGGACCGGTGGCTGGAGGGGCTGCGCTGCCGGCTGGCCGACGCGCCGGACTGGCCGCGCCGGTTCGCCCTGCTCGACGCGGCGCTCGGCGCGCGGCTGGCCGGCTCCGCCCCGCTCGATCCGACGCTGGGCCGGGCGTGGCGCCGGCTCGCCGGCACCGGCGGCCGGATCGGCGTCGGTGCGCTCGCCGACGAGCTGGGCTGGAGCAGCCGGCACCTCGCCGTCCGGTTCCGCGCGGAGCTGGGGCTGACGCCGAAGGCGACCGCCCGGCTGCTGCGCTTCCAGCGGGCGTACGCGACGCTGGCCCGCGACCTGGTCCCCCGGCCGGGCGCCGACGCCCCCGTGGGTCCGGGCGGCTGGGCGGAGGTGGCCGCCCGCTGCGGCTACTACGACCAGTCCCACCTGATTCGGGACTTCCGCGAGTTCGCCGGTACGACGCCGGCCACGCTGGCGCGCTCCGGATCGCTTTCGTCCAATCCCGGCTGACCGGGCCGGCGGCAGACTCGGGCCATGCGAACCATCTACCCGGTCTTCCGGTATCCCGACGCCCGCGCCGCGATCGACTGGCTCTGCGCGGCGTTCGACTTCCAGGTCCACGAGGTGCACGACGCGCCCGACGGGTCCGTCGCGCACGCCCAACTCGGCTACGGCGGCGATCTGATCATGCTGGCCACCGGGAGCGGTCTGCGGGTCCGGCCGGCCGACGACGACTACGTCGTCTACGTGGCGGTCGACGACGTCGACGCCCATCACGGCCGGGCGGGGGCGGCCGGCGCGGAGATCGTCCGGGAGCCGTTCGACACCGACTACGGCTCCCGCGACTACACCGCCCGTGACCTCGCCGGCAACGTCTGGTCGTTCGGCACGTACCGGCCCTGACCGGTGCGCTCCGCCCGGCGGCGCGGGGGTCGCACCCGACGGGGGGTCGCCGGGCGGTTGCGGTGCGCAAGCAAGGTATTGCCCTGGGTGACGGTCCTGCGTACCCTCCGTCGTGGGGAGGCCGGGATGCCGTTGTCATCGAGTCCTGTCATTCGCCGTGCGCGCCTCGGCGCCGAGTTGCGCCAGCTGCGCAGACGGGAGGCGCTCACCCTGGAACAGGTGTGTGGGCTGCTGGGCTGGGCCTCCACGTCGAAGCTGTCCCGCATCGAGCTGGGGCAGAGCCGGCCCGACCTCGCCGACGTGCTCGACCTGCTGGACGTCTACCAGGTGCCGTCGCCGCAGCGGGAAGCGCTGATCGTCATCGCCCGGGATGCCGCGACCAGCCGTGGGTGGTGGAAGGCGCTCGGCGAGATGCACGAGCGGCAGCGCACGTACGCCGAACTGGAGGCGGGGGCGGCGGCCATCGTGGAGTACCAGCCAGCCGTCGTACCCGGTCTGCTCCAGGCCCCCGGGTACGCCCGCCTGCGGGTCCTCGCCGGCCGGCTGCTGCACCCCGACGTGGACGTGGAGGCCGACGTGCGGGCGCGGCTGGCCCGCCAGGAGGTGCTGCGCCGCCCCGACCCGCCGCACTACACCGGCCTGCTGGACGAACGGGTCTGCGACCCGGCCGGCGTCCCGGTCGAGATCTGGCAGGAGCAGTTGGCGCACCTGCTCGCCCTGGCCGACCTGCCGAACGTGACGATCCGGGTGGTGCCCCGCACGGCCGCCCCGCCCGGGGCGGTGCACGCGCTGACCGCCTACTCCTGCTACTCCTTCCCCGACCCGGCCGACCCGCGCACCGTGATGCTGGAGACGCTCACCAACGACGTGCGGCTGGTGACCGACGCCGACGTCGCCCGCTACGAGCGGATGACCGGGTGGCTGTCGGCGGTGGCGTTGAGCGCGGAGGAGACCGCCGCGCTGCTGCGCGACCGGGCCGGCGAGGTCGCCAACGGCGCGCGCCCCGGCGGCGCCGAGGGGGAGCCGGCGGGTCAGCCGGCCGGCGGGTGAACGGGCGCTCGGCGGTGCCGCGGGAAGCCGCCCGCCGGGTCGGTCACCTGGCCGGTCAGCGGTAGGCCGGCAGGACGCCGCGCGGCCACCGGACCCGGCACCCCCGAACGCGTCGGGGCCGGTGTGCCGCGCGTGCTTCGCACGGTAATCGGGGGGTACGACAATGACGGGTGTGGATCCGCCGGATCAGGCCGGGACGTCGACGAAGTGCTCGACCCGGGGCGGGCCGGCGAAGTGCGGGCCGATCAGCGCCCGCCACTTGTCGAACGCCTCGGTGCCCCGGAAGTTCTGCTCGTGCGCCTCGACCGAGTCCCACTCAACCAGCAGCACGAACCGGGTCGGGGTCTCGATGCCCCGGGTCATCCGGACCGACCGGCAGCCCTCGACGGCCGTGATGATCCCGGCCGCCTGCGCGTAGGCGGCGGCGAACTCGTCCTCGTGTCCGGGCAGTACGTCGATGAGCGCGACCTCAAGCACCATGACCGAAGCCTCGCACGCCCGGCGGTGGAACCGGACGGAGGGGTCTTCTCCGCCGGCCGCCCCGGCCCAAGGGCCTGTGTCAAAGCCCCTGGCCGGCCTGCGGCGGGCCCAGACGACGACCGGCCGCGTTGGAGATCCGTCCGGATACAACACCGGTATCCGGACGGATCTCCGCCTTGCCGGATCGCCGCCTGGACTCCGCCTCGGCTCGACCGAGGACTTTGACACAGGCCCTAGGGTGATCGCTCGGGCCAGGGGAGGGGCGGATCATGCTGGACTGGTTGACCACGGTGGCGTTCAGCGTCGGGGGCGTCGGAACGACCTGGGCGGAGCTGCTCGGCTTCGCCACCGGCGTGCTCAACGTCTGGCTGGTCGCCCGGCAGCACATCGTGAACTGGCCGGTGGGCATCGCCAACGTGCTGCTGCTGATGGTGCTGTTCTGGACCGCCGGCCTGTACGCCGACGCCGGCCTCCAGGTCGTCTACGTGCTGCTCGGCCTCTACGGCTGGTACCACTGGCTCTTTGGCGGCGAGCGGCGCAGCCGGCTCGCGGTCAGCCGGACGAGCGGCCGGGAGTGGGCCGGGCTGGCGGTCGCCGGGGTGCTGTTCACCGGCGGGCTGTGGGCGCTGCTGGACCGGGCCACCGACTCCACCGTGCCGCTGGCCGACGCGTTCACCACCGCGCTGTCGCTGCTGGCCACCTACGGGCAGACCCGCAAGCTGGTGGAGAGCTGGTGGCTCTGGATCGTGGCCGACCTGGTCTACATCCCGCTCTACGCGTACAAGGGGCTCTGGCTCACCGGCGCGCTCTACCTGGTCTTCCTGGCGCTCTGCGTACTCGGGTTGCGGGCCTGGCGGGCCGACCTGCGCGCGGCCGGCGCTCCGACCCTGGTGCCGCCCGGTCCGGCCCCCGCGACCGCGTGAGCGGCCCGGCCCGGCCGGAGTTCCGGCACGGCATGGTGGTCGGCAAGTTCTACCCGCCGCACGCCGGGCACCATGCCCTGATCGAGGCCGCCGCCGGCCGCTGCGCGGCGGTGACCGTGGTGGTCGCGCCGTCGCGCCGGGAGTCCATCCCGCTCGCGCTGCGGCTGGACTGGCTGCGCGAGGCGCACGCGCACACCCCCTGGGTCCGGTTCGTCGGCCGCTACGACGACCACCCGGTGGACTACGCCGACCCGGCGGCCTGGGACGCGCACTGCGCGGTCTTCCGGGCCGCGCTCGGCGGGCGCCCGGTGGACGCGGTGTTCTCCTCGGAGGCGTACGGCGGGGAACTGGCCCGGCGGTTCGACGCCACGGCGGTCTGCGTGGACCCGGACCGGCGGGTCGTGCCGGTCTCCGGCACGGCGGTGCGGGCGGACCCGGCGGGGCACTGGGACCGGCTGAGCCCGGCGGTGCGGGCCTGGTTCGTCCGGCGGGTGGTGGTGGTCGGGGCGGAGTCCACCGGCACCACCACGATGGCCGCCGCCCTGGCCGCGCACTACGGCACGGCCTGGGTGCCGGAGTACGGCCGGGAGCTGACCGCCCGCAAGCTGGCCCGGCTGCGCGCCGGGCGGCCGGCGGCGACGGTCTTCGACGTGACCTGGGACCGGGACGACTTCGTCGAGGTGGTCCGCGCCCAGCAGGCGGCGGAGGACGCCGCCGCCCGGTCCAGCGGCCCGCTGCTGGTCTGCGACACCGACGCCCGGGCGACCGCGGTGTGGGAGGAGCGTTACCTGGGCTCGGCGTCGGAGCCGGTCCGGGCGGCGGCCCGCCGGCCCGCGCTCTACCTGCTGACCGACCACGTCGGGGTGCCGTTCACCGACGACGGGCTGCGCGACGGCGCGCACCTGCGGGCCTGGATGACCGAGCGGTTCCGGGCCGAGCTGGCCGGCTGCGGGGTGCCGGTGATCGAACTCACCGGGCCGCACCCGGAGCGGCTGGCCCGGGCGGTGGCGGCCTGCGACGCGCTGCTGGCCGCCGGCTGGTCGCTCGCCGATCCGCTGCTGCCACCCCGCTGAGCAGCGCATCCACCGCAGGCGGCGCCGATCCCCAGGATGACACCTAGCCTCCTAGGACGGCGTAGAAAGCGTGCCACGGATCGTGTCGGAAGGTGATACTGCCGGCAATCCAGGTACCTGGAGATGCGGTGCCCGGCCGGGATGGGGAACAATGGCCCGCGAGGAGGGGAGTATTCCCCCGCGACGGAGTCGTCAGCACGGTCGACCGCCGAACCCGGCGGCCCGACCCGGCGCCGTCGGTCATCGCCCCGCCCGCGGGTCGCTGACGGAAGAGACCTCCGACAGTCACCAGAGTCCGCGTCGCCGCTCGTCTCGCCGCCAACCGGCGTTACGGTGTGCCCGACGTCGCGTGTCTGCCGGAGGAATGCATTGAACGTGTCCGGAGTGGTGTGGGCCGGGACCCTCGTCGCGATGACGGCGGTCCTGCTCGTCGACCTTCTCATCGTCGGTCGACGACCGCACGAACCCAGTGTCCGCGAGTCGAGCCTCTGGGTCGGCTTCTACGTGGCCCTGGCCCTGATTTTCGGCGCCGGGCTCTGGCTCACCTCAGGGGCGAGCGCGGCCGGCCAGTTCTACACCGGCTGGCTCACCGAGTACAGCCTCTCGGTGGACAACCTCTTCGTCTTCGTGATCATCATGGCCCGGTTCGGGGTGCCCCGGCCGTACCAGCAGAAAGTGCTGCTCGTCGGCATCGTGCTGGCCCTGGTGATGCGGGGTGGGTTCATCGCCGCCGGCGCGGCGCTGATCTCCCAGTTCTCCTGGGTCTTCTACATCTTCGGCGCGTTCCTGATCTACACCGCGGTGAACCTCGCCCGGCAGGGCGAGCCGGACGAGGACGAGTTCAGCGAGAACATGCTGATCCGGTGGAGCCGCAAGGCGTTGCCGATCTCCAAGGACTACGACGGCGCGAAGCTGACCACGCACCAGGCCGGCCGGCGACTGTTCACCCCGATGCTGATCGTGATGATCGCCATCGGCACCACCGACCTGATCTTCGCGTTGGACTCGATCCCGGCGATCTTCGGCATCACCCAGGAGCCGTACCTGGTCTTCACCGCGAACGTCTTCGCGCTGATGGGGCTGCGGCAGCTCTACTTCCTCCTCGGCGGCCTGCTGGACCGGCTGATCTACCTCAGCTACGGCCTGGCGGTGGTGCTCGGCTTCATCGGCGTCAAGCTGGTGCTGGAGGCCCTGGCCGAGAACAACCTGCCGTTCATCAACGGCGGGGAGCATGTCGGGTGGGCGCCGCACATCCCGATCTGGCTCTCCCTGACGGTCATCCTCGGCACCCTCGCCGTGGCCACCGCCGCCAGCCTGATCAAGTCGTCCCGGGACCGGCGCCGCGAGCTGGCCGACGCCCGGCGCTGAGCCGCACCCGCGTACACAGAAGAGGGGCACCCGTTCGCCGGGGTGCCCCTCTCGCGTGCGGGTCAGACCCGGCGGACGGCGACCAGGGTGGCGGCCCGGTCGGCGGGGAGCTGCTCCTCCAGCACCCGCCGTTGCCGGTAGCAGGCGTGCAGCATCCGGCGGTCGCCGCCGGGCTCGGCGGTGACGATGCCGACGTGGTGGATCGGGCGCCCGGGGCGGGCGAAGAAGTACAGGTCGCCGGGATGCTCCTCGCCCAGCGGCACCGGCGCGGTGGCCTCGGCCTGGTCGTCGGCGTCGCGGGGCAGGGTCACCCCGAACCGGCGCCAGGCCAGGTGCACCAGGCCGGAGCAGTCGATGCCGTGGCTGGAGACCCCGCCCCAGATGTAGACCACGTCGCGCAGGCGCTCCGCGACGGCCAGCACCTCGCCGGGCTCCGGCCGGCCGGTGGGCAGCGGGACCACGTCCGCCTCGGAGATCCACAGCGGCCCCGGGTGGCCGGGGGCGTGCACCGGACGCCACCCGTCGACCGGGCCGCCGGCCGGGGTCAGTCGGGTGCCGAGGACGACGCCGGGCACGACCACCGGGCCGTCCGGCGCGGCGTGCAGGGCGGTGACGCCGGCGTCGACCACCAGCGGCTCACCGGCGGGGGTGTTCGGGTCGGCGGGGGCCAGCTGGGCGGTGGGCAGCCAGCCGGGGTAGCCGCGCGGGTCGAGTTCCGCCGCGGGCTGCTCGACGGCGACCACGCGGGCCCAGCCGTCCGGGCGCAGCTCGGTGATCAGCACCCGCTCGCCGAGCAGCAGCTGGCTCAGCACGCACTCGCCGACCCGCTGGTCGGTGTCCATCCCGGCGACCCAGGCCGGGATGTCGGTGCGTGGGGCGAGGGCGGGGCGGTCGACGGGGCGTACCGCCTCGGGGGTGGCCCAGAGCGTCGCGACGGCGACCCGGACGACGGCCTCGCGGCCCGGTTGCAGCTTCACGTCGACCTCCGGTTCGGGCGGGCGCCTATCCGACCCTATGAAAGAAACCAACGATCATCAACTGCGGGCCTGCACTTTTGCTTCAGTGACGGAGGTGATGCCCAGCCCGGGCGCGTCCGGCAGCACGACGGTGGCGCCGTCGTACCGGACCCCGCCCCGCACCGGCGACCAGGCCAGCCACCAGGCGGCGTCCAGGTCCGACACGGCGCTGGTGCGGTAGGCGGCGACCAGGCTGGCGGCCGCCCCGATGCCGACCGCGCTCTCCATCATGGAACCGACGATGGTGCCCATGTCGTGGGCGCGGGCCAGGTCGAGCAGGGTGCGGGCGGTGTGCAGGCCGCCGCACTTGGCCAGCTTGACGTTGACCATGTCGGCGGCCCGACGGCGGATCACCTCGACCAGGTCGCGGACGCCGAAGACCGACTCGTCGGCCAGGATCGGCACCTCCACCCGGTCGCTGACCCAGGCCAGGCCGTCCAGGTCCCACCGGGACACGGGCTGCTCGACCAGCTCGACGTCGAGCCCGGCGTCGACGATGCCCCGGATCACCCGCACCGCCTCGCGCGGGGTCCAGCCCTGGTTGGCGTCCAGCCGGATCCGCATCCCGGGGCCGACCGCCGCCCGCACCGCGCGGACCCGGTCCAGGTCGGTCGCCGCGTCCGTGCCGACCTTGAGCTTGAGCACGTCGAAGCCCTCGGCGCGGCGCTGCTTGGCCGCCGCCGCCAGCTCCACCGCGTCGCCGGCGGCCAGCGTGACGTCCGTCGGGACGCGCAGCGTCGTGCCGCCGAGCAGCCGCACCAGGGGTACGCCGAGCCGCCGGGCCGCCAGGTCGTGCAGCGCGACGTCGAGCGCCGCCTTGGCCGACTCGTTCCCGGTCACCGCCGTGCGCACCTCGGCGCAGCGGGCCACCAGGTCGTCGGCGTCCCGGCCGGCGACCGCGGGGGCCAGCATGTCGCGTACGCAGGCCTCGGCGCCGGCGACCGAGGCGCCGGTCACCTTCCAGACCTGGGGCGCCTCGCCGAACCCGGACCGCCCGTCGGAGTCGATCACCTCGACCACCAGGGTGTCCACGGTGGTGGTGCGGCGCAGCGCGGTGACGAACGGGGTGTGCAGGGGCGCGGAAAGCCGGTGGGTGCGTACCGCGGCGATCGTCATGTGCGGCACCCTATACGGAGACGGGCAGCGCAGGGGGAGGCCGAATGGGCAGGCGGGACTGGGAGCTGGTGGGTGCGCCGAACGCGCGTGATCTGGGCGGACTGCCCACCGCCGAAGGGCGCCGGGTGCGCGCCGGGAGGCTGATCCGCACCCCGGCGCTGGGCCGGCTGACCGACGCCGACCTGCCGGTGCTGGGCAAGCTCGCCCCGGCCTGCGTGGTGGACCTGCGGGACGCCTCCGAGATGGTGGTCGCCCCGGCGGACCGGCTGGTGGGGGAGCCGCGGGTGGTGCACCTGCCGGTCCTCGACCCGGCGCACCCGGTCTTCACGTACGTCTCGGCGCTGCTGCTCGGCCACGACCTGGAGGCGTACGACGAGCTGGCCCGGGAGGGCACTCCGGCGGCGATGGCGGCGATCTACCGCTGGTTCGTCACCGGGGAGGCGGCCCGGGCGGGGTTCGGCACGGCGCTGCGGCTGGCGGCGGACGCGGACAACCTGCCGCTGCTGTTCCACTGCTCGGCCGGCAAGGACCGCACCGGCTGGCTGGCGGTGCTGCTGCTCACCGCGTTGGACGTGGACCCCGCGGCGATCCGCGCCGACTACCTGTGCCACAACGAGCTGACCGTGAGCCTGCGCGAGGTGCTGCTGGAGGCGATGGTGGGGCGGCAACCGGCGCTGGACCCGGAGACGGTGCGCCCGGTGCTGGAGGTGCGCCCGGAGTACCTGGACGCCGCCTACGAGGAGGTGCGCCGGGTGCACGGCTCGTTCGACGCGTACCTGCGCGACGGGCTGGGCGTCACCGACGAGGTGCGCGACGCGCTGCGGGACAACCTGCTGGAGTGACCCGCCCGGGGTCAGCCGGCCAGGTCGTGCCGGGCCGCCCAGACCGCCGCCGAGACCTCCGCGATCAGCCGGCAGGCGTCGTCCTCGACCTCTTCGCCGGTCGCGCCGCCGTCGGCGAGGTCGGTGGTGGTGCAGACGACGATCACGTACGGCGGGGCGTCGTCCGGCAGGACCACGCCGGCGCCGTGCCGGACGCCGCGTACCCAGCCGTTCTTGTGCGCGATCCGGGTCCCCTCGGGCAGGCCGGCGGCCAGGTCCTCGCGGTGTTCCTGGGCCAGCAGCACGTCCATCATCGCCGCGCAGGCGGCCGGGGAGGCCAGCGGCCCCGGGCGGGCGGCCCCGGTGACCAGCCCGCCGAGCAGCGCCGCGAGGTCGGCGGCGGTGACCAGGTTGGTGATGCCCGCGTCCCGGGCGGCGAAGTCCTCGATGCCCCGGCCGGTGACGCTGTGCCGGGCCCCGGCCAGCGCCCAGGCGCGGGCCACCGCCGGCAGGCCCACCCGGCCGAGCACGATGTTCGTGGCCAGGTTGCTGGACCGGGTGATCATCCGGTCGGCGAGCCAGCGCAGCGGGGCGCTCCCGCCCACCCGCGCCCACACCGCGTCGTCGTTGTCGTAGTGCTGGGCACAGGCGAAGCGGGGCGTCCCGGGCTGCGCCGAGTCGAACCCGTTGACCACCGGGATCGGCGCGTCCAGGTCCAGCTCGCCCGCCTCGGCGGCCCGGTGCAGCGCGAGCAGCACCGCGACCTTCATCGTGCTGGCCGCGTAGTGGGTGGCGTCGGGCCGGCGGGTCCAGGTCGGCTCCGCGCCCAGCCGCCCCACGTACGCCGAGACGGTGCCGGGCACCCGCTCCAGCCGCGCGTCGAGATCATCCCAGGTCATGCCGGTGACCGTAGCCGATCATCCCCGGCGCGGGACAGCGCGACCCCGGCCCGGGCACCTACCGTGCCGACATGACGGTTGCCGCGTACGACGCCCACGCCGACTGGTACGAACAGTTCGCCTCCGACACCGCCGCCGACTACATGACCCGGGTCCGCCGGCAGCTCGCCGACCTGCTCGGCCCCGGCCCGGGCCGCTGCCTCGACCTGTGCTGCGGCACCGGCGCGCACGCCGCCGAGCTGCGCCGGTCGGGCTGGGAGCCGGTCGGCGTCGACCTCTCCGGCGGGCAGCTCCGGCACGCCCGCGCCCGGCTGTCGGTGACCCGGGGCGACGCCGCCGCGCTGCCGGTCGCCGACTCGGCGCTGCCGGCGGTGGCCTGCGTGCTCGCCCACACCGACGTGCCCGACTACCCGGCGGTGATCGCCGAGGCGGCCCGGGTGCTGGCGCCCGGCGGGCGCTTCGTCCACGTCGGCGTGCACCCGTGCTTCATCGGCCCGTTCGCCGACCGGTCCGACCCCGGGCGGATCGTCGTCGACGGCGGCTACGCCGAGCGGGAACGCAGCTTCCGGGTCTGGTCGACGCACGGGGTGCGGGCCCGGGTCGGCGCCTGGCACGTACCCCTGGCCGACCTGCTCAACGCGGTCACCGCCGCCGGCCTCACGCTGACCCGGACCACCGAGTCCGGGTCCGGCCCGGTGCCGGACCTCTTCGCCCTGCTCGCCGTCAAACACCGCCGGTCGTGACCGACGGCCGGTGCGGAGCGGGAACGGGCGGAGCCCGGACCGCAGGGGCGGTCCGGGCTCCGGTGGTGTGCCGTGCGGTGGGTCAGCCGGCGTGCTTGCGGCGGGCGGCGGCCCGGCCGCGCAGCTGCTGGTCCAGCACGACCTTGCGGATCCGGACCGCGCTCGGAGTGACCTCGACGCACTCGTCCTCGCGGCAGAACTCCAGCGCCTGCTCCAGGGAGAGCTTGCGCGGCGGAATCAGCTTCTCGGTCTCGTCGGAGGTCGACGCCCGCATGTTGGTGAGCTTCTTCTCCTTGGTGATGTTGACGTCCATGTCGTCGGAGCGGGAGTTCTCCCCGACGATCATGCCCTCGTACACCTCGGTGGTCGGCTCGACGAAGAGCTGTCCGCGCTCCTGAAGGTTGATCATGGCGAACGAGGTGACGGCGCCGGCCCGGTCCGCGACCAGCGAACCGTTCTGCCGGGTCCGCAGCTCGCCGAACCACGGCTCGTACGACTCGAACACGTGGTGCAGGATGCCGGTGCCCCGGGTGTCGGTGAGGAACTCGGTGCGGAAGCCGATCAGGCCGCGCGCCGGGACCAGCCACTCCATCCGGATCCAGCCGGTGCCGTGGTTGACCAGCTGCTCCATCCGACCCTTCCGGGTGGCCAGCAGCTGGGTGATCGCACCCAGGTACTCCTCCGGGGCGTCGATGGTCAGCCGCTCGACCGGCTCACAGATCTTGCCGTCGATCTCCCGGGTGACCACCTGCGGCTTGCCGACGGTCAGCTCGTAGTTCTCCCGGCGCATCTGCTCGACCAGGATGGCCAGCGCCAGCTCACCACGGCCCTGCACCTCCCAGGCGTCCGGCCGCTCGGTCGGCAGGATCCGCAGCGAGACGTTGCCGACCAGCTCCTTGTCGAGCCGGTCCTTGACCATCCGGGCGGTGACCTTGGCGCCCTTGACCCGGCCGACCAGCGGCGAGGTGTTGGTGCCGATGGTCATCGAGATGGCCGGCTCGTCGACGGTGATCAGCGGCAGCGGGATCGGGTTCTCCGCGTCGGCGAGGGTCTCACCGATCATGATCTCCGGGATGCCGGCGACCGCGATGATGTCGCCCGGGCCCGCCGAGTCGGCCGGCTTGCGCTCCAGCCCCTCGGTCATCAGCAGCTCCGAGATGCGCACCCGCTGGGTGCTGCCGTCGGTGCGGCACCAGGAGACCGACTGGCCCTTGCTGATGGTGCCCTGCCGGACCCGGCACAGCGCCAGCCGGCCGAGGAACGGCGAGGCGTCGAGGTTGGTGACGTGCGCCTGCAGCGGTGCACCGTCCTCGTACGCGGGCGCCGGGATGGTGTCCAGCAGGGTGCGGAACAGCGGCTCCAGGGAGCTGCTGTCGTCCGGCACCGAGCCGTCGGCCGGCTGGGTCAGCGAGGCGATGCCGTCGCGGGCGCAGGCGTAGACGATCGGGAAGTCGATCTGCTCCTCGTCGGCGTCCAGGTCCAGGAAGAGCTCGTAGGTGTCGTCCACGACCTCCTTGATCCGGGCGTCCGGGCGGTCCACCTTGTTGATCACCAGGATGATCGGCATGCGGGCCTTGAGCGCCTTGCGGAGCACGAACCGGGTCTGCGGCAGCGGGCCCTCGCTGGCGTCGACCAGCAGGACGACCCCGTCGACCATGGTGAGGCCGCGCTCCACCTCGCCACCGAAGTCGGCGTGGCCGGGGGTGTCGATGATGTTGATGGTGACCGGGTCGGAGCCGTCCGCCGGCATGTACCGCACGCCGGTGTTCTTGGCGAGGATGGTGATGCCCTTTTCCCGTTCGAGGTCCATCGAGTCCATGACCCGCTCGGTTACCTCGCCGCGGGCGCCGTAGGCGCCGGCCTGCCGCAACATGGCGTCGACCAAGGTCGTCTTGCCGTGGTCGACGTGGGCGATGATGGCGACGTTGCGGAGGTCGGTGCGAAGCTGCATACCCTCCATACTCCTGTCTACGGTTGCCGGGGCACGTGTCGGGGTAACCCCCAGATGGCCCGGATCTGTGCCGGAACTGCTGTTCCGACCGTTCGCGCGGCTGGCATGCTGGCCCCCGTGTTCATGGGGACCGGATGCATGACCTGCTGACCTCGCTGCAGGGCCTGCCGTCCCTGCTGATCTATGTGATCGCCGCGACAATCGTCGCGGGGGAGACCGCGGTGATCTTCGGTCTGCTGGTGCCGGGCGAGGCGACCCTGTTGCTGGTCGGCTTCTTAGCCTACGCGGGGACGCTTCGGCTTGTTCCCGCGCTGCTCGTCATGACAGGTGCGGCGGTGATGGGAGACACACTCGCCTTCCGGTCCGGCCGCCGGTACGGCCCCCGGCTGCGGGCCAGCGGGCTGGGCACCCGGGTGGGACCCGAGCGGTGGGCCCGGGCCGACGCGCTGCTGGGCCGGCTGGGCGGGCGGGGGGTGTTCGCGGCCCGGTGGATCGCCTTCGCCCGGACCCTGGTGCCCCGGCTGGCGGGTGCGGCCGGCCTGCCGTACCGGCGGTTCGCGCCGTGGAACCTGGCCGGGGTGACGACCTGGGTGGGCGGCTCGGTGCTGCTGGGCTACCTGGCCGGCGAGTCGTACGAGACGGTCTCCCGGCTGCTGGGCCGGGCCACCGGGGTGGTGCTGGTGCTGCTGGCCGTGCTGGCCGCGATCGTGCTGGCCGGGCGGTGGCTGGGACGCCATCCCGACCCGGCGCGGGCGCTGCTGACCCGGGCCGCCGCCCTGCCGCCTGTGCGTTGGGTCACCGGCCGGTACGGCATCCTCTTCTTCCTGATCGCCATGCACCTCGGGCCGGGCTGGGCGCTGCTGCTCAACCTCGGCGCCGGCCTGCTGCTGCTGTCGGCGGCGGGGTTCGCCGTCGCCTGGCTGCTGGAGGCGGTGGTGCGCTTCAGCGGGCTGGCCGTGGTCGACGGCGCGATCGCGGACTGGTTCGCCCACCGCCGCACCCCGGGCGCGATGCAGGCCGCCCTGACCACGGTCTCCGTGCTGCGGGGGTCGTTCCTGATCGTGCTGGTGGCGGTGGTGGCCGGGGTGCTCGCCTGGCGGCACCGGCCCTGGCGGGCGGACCTGCTCAGCGTCTTCGGCACGGTCGGGGCCTTCCTGCCGCTGGTGGTGCTGGCGGTGGTCGCCGACGCCACCCCGTCGGCCCGGGCGGCTGTCATGTTCCCGACGCAGAACGCGGTGGTCGCCGCGAGCCTCTGCACGCTCGCCTGGCTGGTCTCCCGCGACGCCCGCTGGCCGGTGGCGGTGGCCGCCTGGACGGCGGCGGCGGCCGGCATCGCCGTGCTCGGCGGGGCCCGCCTCTACCTGGGCTGGAGCACGGCCAGCGGGACCGTCACCTCGGTGCTGCTCGGGGTGGCCTGGACGGCGGTGTTCGTGGTCGCCTGGGCCACCCGGGACCGGGCGGTACGCGCCACCGGCGCCCCACCGCCCCAACAGCGTCGCGAGAAGCCGAGCCGGCGTTAGCGGGGGCGCGGCGGGGGCCGGGGCGCGACGCGCCCCGGCCCCGGAAACGGTCAGTGCCGTGCGGTGACGGGTTCCGGCTCCACCGGCGCGTCGGGCGTGGGATCGCGGTGGATGCGGCCCGGCGCCCAGAACCGGTCGCCCAGCAGGAAGGCCAGTGCCGGGACGAGGACCGTGCGCACCAGCAGGGTGTCGAGGAGCACACCGATGCAGACGATGATCCCGACCTGGGTCAGCGTAATCAGCGGCAGGACGCCGAGGACGGCGAAGACCGCGGCGAGCAGGATGCCGGCGCTGGTGATGACCCCGCCGGTGACCCGGAGCGCGGAGAGCATGCCGTCCCGGGTGCCCGCGCTGCGGGCGTCCTCCTGGGCCCGGGTGACCAGGAAGATGTTGTAGTCCACGCCGAGCGCCACCAGGAACACGAACGCGATCAGCAGGACCCCGCTGTCCAGCGCCGGGAACCCGAGGACGTGGTCGAAGAGCAGCCACGCCGCGCCGAGGCTGGCGAAGAACGACGCGATGACGGTGCACGGTGAGCCAGGCGGTCAGCCGGCCGCGGGCGACGCGGGTGAACACAGACATCGGATGCCCTCACGGTCCGTCAACTTGAAATCTCGACTGTCAAGAGTCTTGTCGGGCGAGAGCATTGGTGCAAGTTGTCGAGTATCTTGACAAGCGAGATTGTCGAGGGCTGCTCTATGCTGCACCCGGGCGGCGGTCCGACAGGGGGAACGACCAGACGTGGCAGCGCAGGGCATGTATCGACGGCGGGACGACCGACGCAGTCAGCTGGTCGCCGAGATCACCAACGACCTGCGGCGGTACTCGGTGGACGCGCAGCACATCGGGCACGCCTTCGCCGGCCTGCACGGGCTCAACCCCACCGACCTGCACGCCCTGATCGCCGTCATGGACGCGGAACTGACCGGCGACCCGATCACCCCCGGGCGGCTGGGAGAGCAGCTCAACCTCTCCTCCGGCTCGGTGACCGCACTGATCGACCGGCTGGAGCGGGCCGGGCACATCCGCCGCGACCGGGACACGGCCGATCGGCGCAAGGTCTTCCTGCACTACGCCGACCAGGGCGCCGCGCTGGCGATGAGTTTCTTCGGCCCGCTCGGCCGGCGCACCGACGAGGTGATGGCCCGCTTCAGCGACGAGGAACTGGAGATCGTGCACCGTTTCATGGCGACGATGGTCGACTCGATGCGGGCGCACCGGGACGCCGTCCGGGCCGAGTCGGCCCGCCGCCCGACGAGCTGACCCGCCGCCGGGGCGAGGTTTTTCAGCCAAGGGTTCCGCGCACCCGCCGTCCGGCGTTCCGGTCACTCTCCGTTGTGGACTATGGCTCATCCGGGGGCGGCGGCGCGGGTGGCGCGCTGTCCTACGGCCGGTGGTCCCAGCCGGCTCACAGCTTCGTCTCATCTGAAGAGAAGCCATTTGAGCTGGGCGTTGTCCGTTCGTCCGGTTATCGTTCAGCCAACGCCCGACGAAGTGCATCTCCTGGTCGGGCTCGCTCCCGCATCCGGACACCGCCACGCGGTGTCACTGTCGTGCCCGGCCCCTGACCCTACGGAAGGGGGATCCCATGACAACGGCTCCGGCCAACCTGCTGGCCGCCCGCCGCCTGTTGCTCGACAACCTCAACATCGACCCCGACACGTCTCGCGACGACGACCTCGAACCCGGTGAGGTCGGCATCGTCGGCGATCCCGCACATCGTGGCGGCTACCACTGCGGCTCCGACCGGGTGGTGACCAACGACTACTCGGTGGTCGAGTCCACCCGGGACTCCACCGGGCTCACCCTGTACGCCTCCGCGATGGACGTCGGCATCTTCGAGGTCCGCTCCGGCGGCCGGACGCACAACCTGCGCACGTTCTCCACCTGGTGTGTCGCCCAGTGCGTGGCGAACACGCCGGACAGCCGCGACCTGCGCGAAATCATCTACTCACCGGACGGGACGGTCGTCCGCCGGTGGGACCGGCTGGGCAGGCGCAGCAGCGGCGACGATTCGCACCTCTACCACACCCACTTCAGCTACTTCCGCGACTCCACGAAGGCGAACCGGGACCAGCGACCGCTGTTCCGGCGCTATCTCACCACCATCGGACTCCTGGAGGACGACGACATGACCCCCGAAGAGCACAACTGGCTGCAGACCGTCCACCGCAACCTGACCGTGCTGGACGGACGTAACCCGGTCGGCCAGATCTACACCCGGATGGCGCTGGGCGAGGACCACACGGACCCCGCGTTCGTCGTCCAGCACCCGACCCTGAAGTCGCTCGGCGCGCAACTCACCGCGCTGCAGACGGCGCTGACCGCGCTCGCCAACAAGGACTTCACCGACGAGCCGGCGATCGTCCAGGGTGTCCTGGCCGGCCTCACGCCGGAGAAGATCGCCGCGGCGATCCCGCCGACCATCGCCAAACAGGTCGCCGACGAACTCGCCCGACGCATGGTCGCTTGAGCAGGCCGGACACCGGCCGGCCGCGTCCGACCGGCCCGGGGGGACGCGCAGTGGCGGCGGCCGACCCCGACCGCCGCCACCGGCACGGAACTACAGCGGACGAACGTTGTCCGCCTGCGGACCCTTCTGCCCCTGGGTCACCTCGAACTCGACCTTCTGGCCCTCGTTCAGTTCGCGGTAGCCGCTGGAGGCGATGGCCGAGTAGTGGACGAAGACGTCCGGGCCTCCGCCGTCCTGCTCGATGAAGCCGAAGCCCTTTTCCGAGTTGAACCACTTGACCGTGCCGGTTGCCATGCATCTCTCCCTGTTCAAGACGGGTGAGCACCCGCGCGTCGGCGGATGATCGCCCTGTACTCCCCCGAGCGTAACCGGCGAACCCCCCGTTCGCTGGCTGAAGTGCCGCATGGCGGCAAACGGAAAAATCGCGAGTCGGACGCGAAAGCCGCGCGATGCCCGGTCGGCTCCGGCATGCTCGACCGGTGGGCGGACCGAGCACGGCGGCGTTGAGCGTCCTGACGCGCGAAATCGGCGCGCCGGGCGACGGGCTGGACCGGCTGCGGCTGGTGCCCACCCCGTTCGTGCCGGAGGTGTGGCTGCACCTCGCCGAGGACGCCATCGTCTGGTGGGCCCGGATGGAGGCGGCGGCCGGCCGTACCCTCCCGCCGCCGTACTGGGCGTCGGCCTGGCCCGGCGGGCAGGGGCTCGCCCGGTACCTGCTCGACCACCCCGAGCTGGCCGCCGGACGTCGGGTGCTCGACCTGGCCGCCGGCTCCGGTCTGGTGGCCATCGCCGCCGCGCTGGCCGGCGCGTCCGAGGTCGTCGCCAACGACGTCGACCCGTGGGCGGTGGCGGCGGTGACGGTCAACGCCCGGGCCAACGGGGTGGCGGTCACGGCCACCGAGGGCGACCTGCTCGACGGCGACGGTACCGGGGTGGACCTGCTGCTCGCCGGCGACGTGCTCTACGACGCGGGGCTGGCCGGACGGGTGCTGCCGTTCCTGCATCGGGCCGCCGCCGCCGGGGCGGTGGTGCTGGTCGGCGACCCCGACCGGGGGCACCTGCCGGCCGGGGCCCTGGAGGTCGTGGCCAGCTATCCGGTGCCCACCACCGAGCCGTACGTCGACTCGCCGGTACGCCGGGTGCAGGTGCTCCGGCCGCGCTGACCCGACGGCCGGCTCAGGGGTGACCCCGAGCCGGGGTTCAGGGCGGGGTGGGGGACCGGACCCGATGTGCGGATCGCCCGCGGCCCATAGCGTCATGGCCATGCTGGACACGTTGGCCCAGGTCGGGGAGTTGCCCACCACCCTGCTGATGGGGGCGCTGGGGCTGGTCATGCTCGCCGACGCCGTACCGCTGCTCGGGGTGCTGGTCCCCGGCGACGTCGCGGTTCTCGCGGCGGTGGGGGTGGGCCGCCCGGCGACCGGCGCGGCCACCGTCGCCGCGGTGGTGGTGGGCTGCGTCGCCGGCTGGTCGCTGAGCTTCCTCGCCGGCCGCGTGTACGGCGAGCGGCTGCGGCACAGCCGGGTCGGCGGCTGGATCGGCGAGGCCCGCTGGGCCGCGGCCGAGGGGATCCTGCGCTCCGGCGGCGGGCGGATGGTGCTGGTCGCGCCCTTCCTGCCGGTGTTCAACGCGCTGCTGCCGCTGGCCGCGGGCGGGCTGCGGATGTCGTACCGGAGGTTCGTGGCCTGCGCGACGGCAGGCGCCGCGCTCTGGGCCGGCCTCTACCTGGCGCTGGGCACCGCGTCCCGGTCGCTGGCCGGGCTGCTGCCGGGGGAGGGCAGCCCGATGCTGGTCACCATGGCGGTCGGCCTGGCGCTGGCCGGCGTGGTGCTGCTGGGCACCCGGCGCCGGCTGCGCGCCCTGACCGACGCCGGCCAGCCGGGCTGACCGACGCCGGACGCCTCACCAGCCGCGGGCCCGCCACTGCGGCAGCGACGGGCGCTCCGCCCCGAGCGTGCTGTCCTTGCCGTGCCCCGGGTAGAACCAGGTCTCGTCCGGCAGCCGGTCGAAGAGCTTCTGCTCCACGTCGTCGATGAGCTGGCCGAAGCGCTCCGGATCCTGGTCGGTGTTGCCGACCCCACCCGGGAAGAGACTGTCCCCGGTGAACAGGTGCGGGGTGCCGGCCGGGTCGCGGTAGAGCAGGGCGATGGAGCCCGGCGTGTGCCCCCGGACGTGGATCACCTCCAGGGCGCAGTCGCCCACCGGCACGGTGTCGCCGTCGGCGAGCCGTTCCGCCTCGATCGGCAGGCCCTCGGCGTCGTCGGCGTGCACCAGGGCGCGGGCGCCGGTCTTCGCGACGACCTCCTCCAGCGCGACCCAGTGGTCCATGTGCCGGTGCGTGGTGACCACCGCGGCCAACCCGCCGTCGCCGACCAGGTCGAGCAGCCGCGGGGCCTCGTTCGCCGCGTCGACGAGCACCTGCTCGCCGGTGCCCTTGCAGCGCAGCAGGTACGCGTTGTTGTCCATCGGGCCCACCGACAGCTTCGTGACGGTGAGCCGGTCCAGCTCCCGCACCGCGGGCGGGCCGCCGGCGGTGACGTCTCCGGTGTAGCTCATGACGTGGCTATATCCATTCCGGTGGAGTCGGCAGGGGTCCGTCGGGGGTGACGGTCAGCGCCTCGCCGCGGCTGCGCCCGATCAACCAGGCGGCCAGCTCGGCGACCGGGCCGCTGACCAGCGGCGCGGCCTCACGTTCACCGACGACCAGCTCGTGTCGGCTGCCGTCGAAGCGCAGCACCATCGCCGGTACGTCGGTGCGGGCGGCCAGGCCGGCGCCCACCTCGTGCAGCAGGTGGTGGGCGAACGCCGCCGGCCAGTCGGCCGCCCGGTAACCCACGTCGAGGTCCACGTGGTGCACCTCGATCTCGCGCAGCCGCCCCCAGACCAGCATCGCGGCCTTCCAGGGGCCGCGCCGGGTCTGCACCGTGGCCGACCACGCCTCGACGGGCATGGCCGCGACCGCCTCGGCGAACCGCTCGGCGGAGTGGCGCAGGTCGTCCAGGTGGGCCGTCGGCGGCCGGGACGCGCCGGCCTCGATGTCGGCGGCGCGGGCCTCCGGGCTGGCGTACATCGGGATGGGCTCGCCGGTACGGGCGGCGGTCAGCAGGTTGACGAAGCCGTCGGCGTTGCGGGCGAGGTGCGCCAGGACGTGCCCGCGGGTCCAGCCGGGCAGCAGCGAGGGCGCCGCGACGTCCGCGTCGTCGAGAGCGGCCGCGGCGCGCAGGAGCCGGGCCGTGGCGTCGTCCACCTCACCGGTCAGCAGAAGCGGATCAGTGGTCACGCACCGACCCTAGCGGTACCGGGCCGGCCCGTCGCCGGGGAAATCGCTTTCGGCGCGTCGCCGCGGCACCTACCGTCGGCATCGAACGCGGACCCGGACATCGGAGGAGAGGTGGTGGCCATGCCGGTAGCAGCAGCACGCGTGTACCACCACGGCCAGTTCCGACTCCGATGAGGATGCCATGACCATCGATCTGACCGCCCTCGGCCTCGACGCCGACCGGGCGGCGTACGCACGACGGCGCCCCGACCGCCGACCGGGCCGGGTGGCCCGGGTCGACCGCGGGGTCTGCACCGTGCTCTGCGCGGACGGACCCGTCCGCGCCAGCCTCGGCCCGGCGGTGCTCGCCGCCGCGGCCCGCGACCTGACCGCCCTGCCCTGCGCCGGCGACTGGGTGCTCCTCGCCACCTGGCCGGACGGCCCGGTCACCGTCGAGACGGTGCTGCCGCGCCGCACCGCGCTGGTGCGCCGGACCGCCGGCAAGGACGCCAGCGGCCAGGTGCTCGCCGCCAACCTCGACGCCGCCGCGGTCGTCGAGCCGGTGCACCCGGAACCGGACGTCGCCCGCATCGAGCGGCTGCTCTCCCTGGCCCACGAGTCCGGGGCGCGGCCCGTGGTCGTGCTCACCAAGGTCGACCTGGCCGCCGATCCGGCGGCCGTGGCCCGGCAGCTCGCCTCGGTGGCGCCGGGGGTGCCGGTGCTGCCGGTCAGCGCCGAGCGGGGCACCGGGCTGGAGCCGCTGCGTCCGCTCGTCGCCCCCGGGCTGACGCTCGGCCTGCTCGGTCCCTCCGGGGCCGGCAAGTCGAGCCTGGTCAACGCGCTGGCCGGGGCCGCGGTCATGCCGACCCAGGCGATCCGCCGGGTGGACGGCAAGGGCCGGCACACCACCACCTGGCGGGCGCTGGTGCCGGTTCCGGGCGGCGGAGCGGTGCTGGACACCCCGGGGGTACGGGCGGTGGGCCTGCTGGACGGCTCCGCCGGGCTGGACCGTGCCTTCTCCGACATCGCCGAGCTGGCCACCGGCTGCCGGTACGCCGACTGCGCGCACGAGGCCGAGCCGGCCTGCGCGGTGCGGGAGGCGCTGGAGACCGGGGAGCTGCCCCCGCGGCGCTGGGAGAGCTGGAGCCGGTTGCAGCGGGAGGTGGCGTACGAGAGCCGCCGCCGGGAGACCCGGCTGGCGGCCGAGCGGCGCGGCGGGTGGCGGGGTGGCCGCCGGCGGACGGCGCGTCCGGCACCGCCGGCGTCACCGGGCGGATTCTGAACCCCGTACCGGCGTGGGTTACCCCGGCCCGACCGGTGTGAGCTGGGGGAATGTGCGGGCGCGGAAAGTTGTCGTACCTCGGGGCTAGAGTTGCCGAGGCGTCATTTCTGCGCCCGTAAACCGCTCAGATCACGCTCCGAGCGGACAGATCCGCCTCACTTTCTTCACCCGGGAGTACACGGACAGTGGCCGACCGACTGATCATCCGTGGCGCGCGCGAGCACAATCTGCGTGACGTCAGTCTCGACCTGCCCCGGGACGCCCTGATCGTCTTCACCGGGCTCTCCGGCTCCGGCAAGTCGAGCCTGGCCTTCGACACCATCTTCGCCGAGGGCCAGCGCCGGTACGTCGAGTCGCTGTCGTCGTACGCCCGGCAGTTCCTCGGCCAGATGGACAAGCCCGACGTCGACTTCATCGAGGGCCTGAGCCCCGCGGTCTCGATCGACCAGAAGTCGACCTCGCGCAACCCCCGCTCCACCGTCGGCACCATCACCGAGGTCTACGACTACCTCCGGCTGCTCTTCGCCCGCATCGGCGAGCCGCACTGCCCGGTCTGCGGGGAGCGGATCTCCCGGCAGACCCCGCAGCAGATCGTCGACCGGGTCCTCGGCATGGCCGAGGGCACCCGCTTCATGGTGCTCGCGCCGGTGGTGCGCGGGCGCAAGGGCGAGTACGTCGACCTCTTCGCCGAGCTCCAGGCCAAGGGCTACGCCCGGGCCCGGGTGGACGGCGTGGTGCACCCGCTGACCGAGCCGCCCAAGCTCAAGAAGCAGGAGAAGCACACCATCGAGGTGGTGATCGACCGGCTCAGCGTCAAGGCCGGCGCCAAGCAGCGGCTCACCGACTCGGTGGAGGCCGCGCTGGGCCTTTCCGGCGGCCTGGTGCTGCTCGACTTCGTCGACCTGGCCGAGGACGACCCCGGCCGGGAGCGCCGCTACTCCGAGCACCTGGCCTGCCCCAACGACCACCCGCTGGCGATCGAGGACCTGGAGCCCCGGGTCTTCTCCTTCAACGCGCCGTACGGTGCCTGCCCGGAGTGCACCGGCCTGGGCACCAAGAAGGAGGTCGACCCCGAGCTGGTCGTCCCCGACCCGGAGCGCACCCTGCGCGAGGGCGCGATCCAGCCCTGGGCCACCGGGCACAACCTCGAATACTTCCTCCGCCTGCTGGAGGCGCTCGGCGAGAGCCAGCACTTCGACGTCGACACGCCCTGGCGGGCGCTGCCGTCGCGGGCGCAAAAGACGATCCTGCACGGCTCCGACGACCAGGTGCACGTGCGCTACCGCAACAAGTACGGCCGCGAGCGCTCCTACTACACCGGCTTCGAGGGCGTGGTGCAGTGGATCGAGCGCCGGCACACCGACACCGAGTCGGAGTGGTCGCGGGACAAGTACGAGGGCTACATGCGGGACGTGCCCTGCGCGGCCTGCGGCGGCGCCCGGCTCAAGCCCGAGGTGCTCGCGGTCACCCTGGCCGGCAAGAGCATCGCCGAGGTCTGCAACCTGTCCGTCGGCGAGGCGGCCGAGCTGCTCGCCGGCATCGAGCTGACCGACCGGCAGAAGATGATCGCCGAGCGGGTGCTCAAGGAGATCAACGCCCGGCTGAAGTTCCTGCTCGACGTCGGTCTGGACTACCTCTCCCTGGACCGCCCGGCCGGCACCCTCTCCGGCGGCGAGGCGCAGCGCATCCGGCTCGCCACCCAGATCGGCTCCGGCCTGGTCGGCGTGCTCTACGTGCTCGACGAGCCCTCCATCGGCCTGCACCAGCGGGACAACCACCGGCTGATCGAGACGCTGCTGCGGCTGCGCGGGCTGGGCAACACGCTGATCGTGGTGGAGCACGACGAGGACACCATCCGGGTCGCCGACTGGATCGTCGACATCGGCCCGGGCGCCGGCGAGCACGGCGGCGAGATCGTGCACAGCGGCTCGGTGCCGGCGCTGCTGGAGAACCCGGAGTCGGTCACCGGGGCGTACCTGTCGGGGCGCAGGTCGATCCCGACGCCCCGGCAGCGCCGCCCGCAGACGCCGGAGCGGGAGCTGGTGGTGCACGGCGCGCGCGAGCACAACCTGCGCAACCTCACCGTCTCCTTCCCGCTGGGCCAGCTCATCGCGGTCACCGGGGTCAGCGGCTCCGGCAAGTCGACGCTGGTCAACGACATCCTCTACGCGGTGCTGGCCAACCAGATCAACGGCGCCCGACTGGTGCCGGGCCGGCACACCCGGGTCAGCGGCCTGGAGCACGTGGACAAGGTCGTCGGCGTCGACCAGTCGCCGATCGGCCGGACGCCGCGCTCCAACCCGGCCACCTACACCGGCGTCTGGGACCACGTCCGCAAGCTCTTCGCCGAGACCACCGAGGCCAAGGTCCGGGGGTACGGCCCGGGCCGCTTCTCGTTCAACGTCAAGGGCGGCCGCTGCGAGGCGTGCTCCGGCGACGGCACCATCAAGATCGAGATGAACTTCCTGCCGGACGTCTACGTCCCCTGCGAGGTCTGCAAGGGCGCCCGGTACAACCGGGAGACGCTGGAGGTGCACTACAAGGGCAAGACCGTCTCCGACGTGCTGGAGATGCCGATCGAGGAGGCGGCGGAGTTCTTCTCCGCCATCCCGGCCATCCACCGGCACCTCAAGACGCTGGTCGACGTCGGCCTGGGCTACGTCCGGCTCGGCCAGCCGGCGCCGACGCTCTCCGGCGGTGAGGCGCAGCGGGTCAAGCTCGCCTCCGAGCTGCAGAAGCGCTCCACCGGGCGGACGGTCTACGTGCTCGACGAGCCGACCACCGGCCTGCACTTCGAGGACATCCGCAAGCTGCTGATGGTACTGGAGGGCCTGGTCGACAAGGGCAACACCGTGATCACCATCGAGCACAACCTCGACGTGATCAAGACGGCCGACTGGCTGATCGACATGGGTCCGGAGGGCGGCCACCGGGGCGGCACGGTGCTGGCCACCGGCACCCCGGAGGAGGTCGCCGAGGTGGCCGAGAGCCACACCGGTCAGTTCCTGCGCCAGGTGCTCAAGCTCGACGGCGAGGCCAAGGGCGCCAAGGCGGCGACCAGCCGGGCGGCCAAGGCCAACGGCAGCGCCACGAAGTCGCGTACCCGGAAGGTGCCGGCCGCGGCGCACTGAGCGACGGTACGGCGGGGCGGGTCGGGAAACCGGCCCGCCCGTCCCGTTCCCCGGCGAGCCGCGGGTCGACCGGATTGAACCGTCCGGCACAGTGTTGCGTGTGCCGAGGTGAGGCCGCGAGGTCGACGACCGGCGGCGGCAGTCGAGAGAAAGGCCGGAGATGAGTGACGACCAGGTGTTGACCGGACCCGGTACGCAGACGCGGCGGGCCCTGCTCGCGGGCGCCGGCGCGGTGGGGGCGTCGGTCCTCCTGACCGCCTGCGGAGGCGACGACTCCGGGGACGGGACGACCGCGCCGACCAGCGGCGGACCGGGCGCCACCGCTGGCGACGCGGAGGGCGGCGACCGCGAGGGCTCGTCCTCGCTGGCGACCACCGGCGACATCCCCGTCGGTGGGGGGCAGGTCTACGCCGCCCAGGGCGTGGTGATCACCCAGCCGGAGCCGGGGCAGTTCAAGGGCTTCGACCCGATCTGCACCCACCAGGGCTGCCCGGTGTCGAACGTCGACGGCGGCACCATCAACTGCACCTGCCACAACAGCAAGTTCTCCATCACCGACGGCTCGGTCAAGCAGGGCCCGGCCACCAAGCCGCTCGCGCCGAAGCCGCTCAAGGTCCAGGGCGACCAGATCAGCCTGGCCTGAACCGCCGGTGCCGGCAGCGGACCTGCGTGATCATGAGGTCGGCGATGCCGGCCTCATGATCCACCGGCCGGGCGGCGGGGGAGCTCCCCCGCGGGTCGGGGGAGCGTGTCGGGGGTGCGGATTAGTCTTGACGGGTGGCTGACCCCTCGACCTACCGTCCCGCACCCGGCACCATCCCGGAGTCACCGGGGGTCTACCGCTTCCGTGACGGCACCGGCCGGGTGATCTACGTCGGCAAGGCGAGGAACCTGCGCAGCCGGCTCAACTCGTACTTCGCCGACCCGGTCAACCTGCACCAGCGCACCCGGCAGATGGTCTTCACCGCCGAGTCGGTGGACTGGATCACCGTCGCCACCGAGGTCGAGGCGCTCCAGCAGGAGTTCACCTGGATCAAGCAGTACGACCCCCGGTTCAACGTCCGCTACCGCGACGACAAGTCGTACCCGTACCTGGCGGTCACCCTCGACGAGGAGTACCCCCGCCTGCAGGTGATGCGCGGCGCCAAGCGCAAGGGGGTGCGCTACTTCGGGCCGTACTCGCATGCCTGGGCGATCCGCGAAACCCTCGACCTGCTGCTGCGCGTCTTCCCGGCGCGGACCTGCTCCTCGGGGGTGTTCAAGCGGGCCGGCCAGGTGGGCCGGCCCTGCCTGCTGGGCTACATCGGCAAGTGCTCCGCGCCCTGCGTCGGCAGTGTCTCCGCCGACGAGCACCGCGACATCGTCAACGGCTTCTGCGACTTCATGGCCGGCCGCACCGACACGATGGTCCGCAAGCTGGAACGGGAGATGACCGAGGCCAGCGAACAGCTGGAGTTCGAGCGGGCCGCGCGGCTGCGCGACGACGTCGCCGCGCTGCGCCGGGCCATGGAGAAGCAGACCGTGGTGCTCGGTGACGGCACCGACGCCGACGTGGTGGCCTTCGCCGACGACCCGCTGGAAGCCGCCGTGCAGGTCTTCCACGTCCGCGACGGGCGGGTGCGCGGCCAGCGCGGCTGGGTGGTGGAGAAGACCGAGGAGCTGAGCACCGGCGACCTGGTGCACCACTTCTGCACCCAGGTGTACGGCGGCGAGCACGGCGAGGCGGACGTGCCCCGCGAGTTGCTGGTCCCCGAGCTGCCGGCCGACGCCGACGCGCTGGCCGACTGGCTCTCCAGCCACCGGGGCAGCCGGGTGTCGCTGCGGGTGCCCCAGCGCGGCGACAAGAAGTCGCTCATGGAGACGGTCGAGCGCAACGCGAAGGACGCGCTCGCCCGGCACAAGCTGCGCCGGGCCGGCGACCTGACCACCCGCGGCAAGGCGCTCGACGAGATCAGCGAGGCGCTCGGCATGCGGACGTCCCCGCTGCGCATCGAGTGCTTCGACGTCTCGCAGATCCAGGGCACCGACGTGGTGGCCAGCATGGTCGTCTTCGAGGACGGGCTGCCCCGCAAGAGCGAGTACCGCCACTTCATCGTCCGGGGCGCCACCGACGACCTCTCCGCGATGTCCGAGGTGCTGCGCCGCCGCTTCGCCCGCTACCTCGACGCCCGGGCCGAGAGCGGCGAGATCGGCGAGGAGACCGCTTCCGACCCGGACCGGCCCGGCATCGACCCGACCACCGGGCGGCCGCGCCGGTTCGCGTACCCGCCGCAGCTGGTGGTGGTCGACGGCGGCGCACCGCAGGTGGCGGCGGCCGCCCAGGCGCTGGCCGAGCTGGGCATCGACGACGTGGCGCTCTGCGGCCTGGCCAAGCGGCTGGAGGAGGTCTGGCTGCCCGACGACGAGTTCCCGGTCATCCTCCCGCGCACCTCTGAGGGGCTCTACCTGCTGCAACGCGTCCGCGACGAGGCGCACCGCTTCGCCATCACCTTCCACCGGCAGCGTCGCTCCAAGCGGATGACCGAATCCGCGCTGGACAACGTTCCCGGCCTCGGCGAGGTACGCCGCAAGGCGCTGCTGCGGCACTTCGGCTCGCTCAAGCGGCTCTCCGCCGCGAGCGTGGAGGAGATCACCGAGGTGCCCGGGGTGGGGAAGCGGACCGCCGAGGCGATCCTGGCCGCCCTGGACGAGGGCACGAAGGCGGGTCGCTGACCCCCGGTCAGCTTCCTGCCGGCCGCTCGCCGGCTGAGCGCGCCACCCCGACCGGTGGGCTGCAGGTCGGCTGTTCGCCGGCTGAGCGTGCCGTCCCGGCCACCGGTGGCTGCCGGACTCGCGGCGCGCGTGAGTTTCCACCACCGGCAGCAACGCCGTTGATTGGTGGAAACGTTGCGCTCGCGCGGTCGGCCAGCAGAAGCCGGGCGGTCTGGGGGCTTGGCGGGCGACCGGGCCGCCTGCGTGGCCGGCTGGGCGCGGGGTCCGGTCGGCGCGGGGGGCCGGGGCTACAGTCCGTGCCCGCCCCTCAATTGCCACAGTGAGCGATATGCCTCTGAGTCATATTTATGCCTCACAGGCATATCGCTCGATCGTCATATGCCTCGGGATGCCGTCCCCGCTTTGCCTGTTCGACGCAAATGTCCGGGTTACCTCGGGTGTTCGCCGGCCAGCTGTCCGGTTCGACCCGCGACGTCAGGTTCGGAGGTCACCGGGCCGGTGGAATGGTCGGCCGGGTGGGGTCGTTGTACATGGCAGACCGCCGTGGCCCCCCGGCCCGGACGGGTGAACCGGAGAGTCAGACCCGGCGGAATGCCGGCCCGCCCCGGTTGGTTACATCCCCCGGACACCCGAGCAGAGCCTCTTGTGCGGCCGCCGGGCAATCCCCTTCTTTGACTTCCTTTCACGCGCTGCCGTCCCCCGGCGGTGTGCGCGTATCCCCCTGATCGAAAGGTGCACCCTCATGCGTACCGATCTGATCCGCAAGACCGCCCTGACCGTCGCCGGTGTCGCCGCTACCGCCGGTGGGATCGCCGGCCCGGCCCTCGCCGCGCACGCCGCCCCCACCGCGTCGATGCAGGCCGACCG
>NZ_JBQHDC010000003.1:0-642180 GCF_052068075.1 Micromonospora sp. L31
CTCACGGCGCCGGGACCAGGTGTAACGACCGGCGGCCCACCATCATTCCGGCGGCCCGCATCCCGGGGCCGGCCACGTGGTCGGGCCAGGCCGGCGGGGGTGCTGCTGCGATCGTCCAGGTGATGTAACGACACCGGCCAGGCCACCATTCCACCGCCAGCATGCCCCCGGTCACGGGACGGCCCGGACCAGCTAGCCCAGACCGGACATCTGGCACCTCCCAGCGCGCCCTGCAATCGGACATCCGGCACGCCGATGCCAACTCGGGGCCGGTCATCCAGGCACGCCGAGCCGTGCCGGAACCGGACAGTCGCGCCGACTGGTCCCCAAACCGCCACGCGCGTGTCTCGTCGGCACGGCCGTCACCGAATGAGCGTGATACCTCACCGTCATATTGATGCCTCTGAGGTATCACGCTCGTGGTGGTGTCATCCCCCGACTGGCGCGACCGGATCGGCACGACAGGAGCGGGCGCGACCGAAACCGGCGCGACCGGCGCAACGCAGGACCGAGGAAGCCCTGGTCCCGGCCCTCGGGCCCCGCTTCAACCGGCAGGTACCGAAGTCGCGGTGAGAAGGCCAGGACCGGGAGAGGAACGCCCCGCCGACGCTACTTTCCGTGCGGGTCGGCGGCGTTCAGCGTCTCGACCACCTGGTCGTAGTCGCCGCGCGCCTCGCCGTACCGGAGGAACTTGACCCGCTCGACCTGGATCTCCTTCGCCTCGGGCTGCGCCTCCAGCAGCCCGACCACCTCCGCCACGAACTCGTCCAGCGGCACCGCGAACTCGCTGTGCTCCTGCCCGGGCAGCAGCGAGGTACGCACGGCCGGCGGTTCGAGCTCCACGACCTTCACGGTCGTGTCAGCGAGCTGCAGCCGGATCGACTCGCTGAGCATGTGGATCGCGGCCTTCGACGCGTTGTAGCTCGGGGTGACCTTGAGCGGCGCGAACGCGAGGCCCGACGAGACTGTCATGATCGTGGCGTCCGGCTGCGCCCGCAGGTGCTCGATGAACGCGGCGATGAGCCGGATCGGGCCGAGCACGTTGGTGTTCACCACGGCCTCGGCGGAGGCGAGGAACGTCTCGGGCTGGTGCCAGTCCTCGACGCGCATGATGCCGGCCATGGTGACGAGGACGTTGAGGTCCGGGTGCCTCGCCAGCACCTCCCGCGCGGCCGACGCGATGCTCACCGGGTCCGCCGTGTCGATCGTGACCGTGTCGATGCCCCGGTGCTCGGCGGCGATCTCCTTCAGCAGATCGGTGCGGCGGCCGCCGACGATGACGGTGTTCCCCCTGGCCTGCAGTTCGAGGGCGAGGGCGAGGCCGATCCCGCTGGTGGAGCCGGGAATGAAGACGGTGTTTCCGGAGATGTTCATGCACCCACCTTCGCCGGTCCGCCGGGGTGGATGAAGAGAGCGCTCATCGGGGGATCGGCAATCCCTGGTTCGTCCCGGCGGCAGGCGGATACTCGGATCATGGACCGTGCAGCCCTGGCCGACTTCCTCCGCCGCCGCCGGGAGGCGCTGCAGCCCGGGGACGTCGGGCTGGCAGCCGGCGCGCGGCGGCGCGCGCCGGGCCTGCGGCGCGAGGAGGTGGCCGCCCTGGCCGCCATGTCGACCGACTACTACACCCGGCTGGAGCAGCAGCGCGGCCCGCAGCCGAGCCCGCAGATGCTCGCCGCGCTGGCCCGGGCGCTGCGGCTGACGACCGGTGAGCGCGACTACCTGTTCCGGGTGGCGGGGCACAACGCCCCGGCGCGGGTGACGACGGCGACGCACGTCGCCCCGGCGCTGCTGCGCGTGCTGGACCGGCTCGACGACACCCCGGCGCTCATCCTGTCCAACCTCGGCGAGGTCCTCGTGCAGAACCGGATGGCCGAAGCCCTGTTCGGGGACCGGTCGGGCCACACGGGCCTCGCCCGCAGCGAGATCTACCGGTGGTTCACCGACCCCGCCGAGCGGCTGCGCTACCCGGAGGACGACCGCCCCCGGCAGAGCCGCGCCCAGGTGGCCAACCTGCGCGCCGCGTACGGGTCGATGGGCCCGCGGTCGCGCGCCGGTGAGCTGGTGCGGGCGCTGCAGAAGGCGAGCCCGGAGTTCGCCGAGCTGTGGGAACGGCACGAGGTCGCGCAGCGCTTCGCCGACCACAAGACGCTCATCCACCCCGAACTCGGCGCGATCGAGCTGGACTGCCAGGTCCTGTTCACCGAGGACCGGTCCCAGGCGCTGCTCGTGCTCACCGCGCCACCGCGCAGCGAGGGTGACGAGAAGCTGCGGCTGCTCGCCGTGCTGGGGCACGAGCGTTTCCCCGCCGACACCACACCCGGTTAGCCCCGCCGTGCGACCACCTCGGGCACGCCGCACATCGCGCGGCCGGTGGCCGGGCCGAGGCGCGGGTGCGGGCGGCAGATCCCCCGACGGACCGGCCGCCAGGCGGAAGGGGCCGTTCGGGGGCCACCACGACACCGCCCCCACTGCCATGATCACCCGGTGCTCGCGAAGAACTCCCGCGTCCTGCTCACCGCCGCCACCCTCGCCCTGGCCGCCATCGCCGCGCTCCTCGTCGGTCCCGCGCCCCACCGGGCCCCGGTACGGGCCGTGCTGAAGATGCCGGCCGGCAACGGACCGGCCACGGCGGGCGGGACCGCCGTACCGCCGGCCCCCGGGCAGAGCGGGCAGCCCGGCAACGGTGGGCAGCCCGGGGAGGACTCCGGGCTGCCCGGTGCGACGCCACTGGGCACCCTGCCGCCGGTGGTCGACCATGGTCCGCGTACCGGGCGCAAGGTCGCGCTCACCTTCGACGCCGACATGACCGACACCATGCGCCGGCAGCTGCGCGGACCGCACCCGCCGTCGTACGCGAACCTGGCGATCGTCGAGCTGCTGGAACGGGAGCGGGTGCCGGCCACCTTCTTCCTCACCGGCAAGTGGGTCGAGGACTACCCGGAGCTGACCCGCCGGCTGGCCGCCAACCCGCGCTTCGAGCTGGCCAACCACACCTACGGGCACGCCGCGTTCACCCCGCGCTGCTACCACCTGACGCCGCTGCCCCGGCGGGAGATGACCCGGGACGTGGCGCGGACCTTCGAGGTGATCGGCCGGTACGGCGGCCGGCAGACCCGCTACTTCCGCTTCCCCGGCCTCTGCCACGACCGGGCGGCGCTGGCCGAGTTGGCCCCGCTCGGACTGACCGTGGTGGACGGTGACGTGGTCAGCGGCGATCCGTTCGCCACCGCCTGGCAGCCGATCGTCCGGGCGGTGCTGAGCCAGGTCCGGCCCGGTTCGGTGATCATCCTGCACGTCACCGAGGCGAACGCGGCGATGACCGACGAGGCGCTGCCCCGCATCCTGGCCGGGCTGGCCGAGCGAGGTCTGGAACCGGCCCCGCTCTCCGAGGTGCTCGGCCGGTGAGCCGGAGCGCGGGCAGCGGGTTTGCGCGACCCGCCTAGCCTGCGGCCATGACGTACCAGCCGATCCCGGTGCCCCCGCGCGACAATCGCCGTACCCTGCGGATCGTCCTGATCGTGGTGGGCGCGGTGCTGGCGCTCTGCTGCCTCGGCGGCGCGGTCGGCGGCTTCTTCGTCTACGGCGCGGCGAAGGAGGCGGTCGGGCCGGTCCGGGAGGCCACCACGAGCTACCTGGACGCCATCCGGAGCGGCGACCACCAGCGGGCGTACGGCCTGCTCTGCCGGGAGGAGCGGGAGCGGACGTCGCTGGCCGAGTTCGGCCGGCGGTGGGAGGCCGAGCCGCGCCTGGTCGACTACGACGTCGCCGGGCTGACCGTCAACAACACCAACGGCCGGGTCCGGGGCACCGCCACCGTGCGGCTGACGACGGAGACCGGCGGCGCGAGCACCCAGGTGTTGACGCTGGTCAAGGAGGACGGAGCCTGGCGCCTGTGCGGGTGACGGTCCCGCCGAACTCCGCGCCGAAGTCGGGCAAATGCCTACCATCGGCACAGGAGTCGAGAGGAAGGTCGTCATGACCACATCGATCGAGATGCCCCGGGTGCAGGAGTGCACCGTCGCGTCCTGCGCCTACAACCGCACCAACGACTGCCACGCCTTCGCCATCACCGTCGGCAGCAGCGACCACGCCCACTGCCACACCTTCGTCGAGATGCCGGTGCGGGGCGGGATCGAGCAGATCATCGCGCAGGTGGGCGCGTGCAGCCGGTCGGACTGCCGGCACAACTCGGAGCTGGAGTGCCACGCCCCGGCGATCACCGTCGCCCCGGACCAGGACATGGCCGACTGCGTGACGTACCAGCCGCAGACCGTGTGAGCCCGCGCGACCGGGCGGTCGCGCGGGCGGTGGGTGCGGTCAGGCGGTGAGGCCGTTCGCCTGGCGGATCACGCCGACCAGTTCGTCGATGATCCCGGTCAGGGCGAAGTCCTTCGGGGTGAAGACCCGGGCGACCCCGGCGGCGCGCAGCGCCTCGGCGTCCCCGGCGGGGATGATGCCACCGACGACGACGGGCAGGTCAGCGCGGCCGGCCGCGCGCAGCCCGTCCAGCACCGCCGGCACGGCCGCGAGGTGCGAGCCGGAGAGCACCGAGAGCCCGACCAGGTCCACGTCCTCCTCGACGGCGGCGGCGACGATCTGCCCGGCGGTCAGCCGTATGCCCTGGTAGACCACCTCGAAGCCGGCGTCCCGGGCGCGTACCGCGATCTGCTCTGCGCCGTTGGAGTGCCCGTCCAGGCCCGGCTTGCCGACCAGCAGCCGCAGCCGGCCGCTGCCCAGCTCCTGCGCGGTGGCGGCGACCCGTTCGCGGACCGCGACGAGGGTGGCGTCCCCGCCGACCCCGGCCGCGCCGGTCAGCCCGGTCGGCGCGCGGTACTCGCCGAAGACCTGGCGCAGCGCGCCGGCCCACTCGCCGGTGGTCACCCCGGCCCGCACGCACTCCAGCGTCGCCGGCATCAGGTTCGCCGTGGTCGCGGCGTCCGCCCGCAGCCGGGCCAGTGCCGCGTCGACCGCCGCGTCGTCCCGGCCGGCCCGCCATTCGCGTACGGAAGCGGTGGCGGCCGCCTCGACCGCCGGGTCGACCTGCTCGACGGACTCCGCGCCGGCGGCGGTCAGCGGGGACGGCTCGGTCTCGGTGAACCGGTTGACGCCCACCACCACGTCGGCGCCGGACTCGATCCGGCGGCGCCGGTCGGCCAGCGAGGCGACCAGCGCGCTCTTGAGGTAGCCGCTCTCCACGGCGGTCACCACGCCGCCCATCTCCAGCACCTTTTCCAGCTCGACGCGGGCACCGGTGACGATCTCGTCGACCAGCGCGGTCATCACGTGCGAGCCCTCGAAGAGGTCGGGGTACTCCAGCAGGTCCGACTCGTACGCGAGCACCTGCTGCATCCGCAGCGACCACTGCTGGTCCCACGGCCGGGGCAGGCCGAGCGCCTCGTTCCAGGCGGGCAGCTGCACCGCGCGGGCCCGGGCGTCCCGGGAGAAGGTGACGCCGAGCATCTCCAGCACGATGCGCTGGATGTTGTTCTCCGGCTGCGCCTCGGTCAGGCCCAGCGAGTTGACCTGCACCCCGTAGCGGAAGCGGCGCTGCTTCGGGTTCTCCACGCCGTAGCGCTCACGGGTGATCTCGTCCCAGAGCGCGCCGAAGGCGCGCATCTTGGCGATCTCCTCGACGAAGCGCACGCCGGCGTTGACGAAGAACGAGATCCGCTGCACCACGTCGCCCATCCGCTCGGCGGGCACCTGGCCGGAGTCGCGGACCGCGTCGAGCACGGCGACGGCGGTGGCCAGGGCGAAGCCGACCTCCTGCACCGGCGTCGCGCCGGCCTCCTGCAGGTGGTACGAGCAGATGTTCGTCGGGTTCCAGCGCGGCATCTCGCGCAGCGTGTACGCGATGATGTCGGCGGTCAGCCGCAGCGACGCCGCCGGCGGGAAGATGTACGTCCCCCGGGACAGGTACTCCTTGATGATGTCGTTCTGCGTCGTCCCCGCGCAGCGCGACAGCTCGGCGCCCTGCTCCGCGCCGACCGTGCCGTAGAGGGCGAGCAGCCACATCGCCGGCGCGTTGATGGTCATCGAGGTGTTCATCTCGGCGAGCGGGATGCCGTCGAAGAGCGCCCGCATGTCGCCCAGGTGGGCCACCGGCACCCCGACCCGGCCCACCTCACCGGCGGCCAGCTCGTGGTCCGGGTCGTACCCGGTCTGGGTCGGCAGGTCGAAGGCGACCGACAGACCGGTCTGGCCCTTGGCCAGGTTGCGCCGGAAGAGCGCGTTGGTGGCCGCGGCGGAGGAGTGCCCGGCGTACGTGCGCATCACCCAGGGGCGGTCGCGCTCGGGCAGCCGGCCGGAGAGTGCCTTCTCGTCCATGGCCGGAGTTTAAGTTACCGTTCAGTAAAACGGGCTGTGGAAAACCACACAGGTCCATGGAGCGGACCACCGGGCACGGCCGACGCGACATGGCCGACACCACCACACCCCGGCCGGCCGGGACGGCGTCCCAGGTCGCACACTGGACGTCATGGATGACGAGCTCGCGATCTCCGTACGGGGACTGCGCAAGGCGTACGGCGACACCGTCGCGGTGGCGGGGGTCGACCTCGACGTCCGGCGCGGCGAGGTGTTCGCCCTGCTCGGCCCGAACGGCGCGGGCAAGACCACCACGGTGGAGATCCTCGAGGGCTACCGGCAGCGCGACGCCGGCGAGGTCTCGGTGCTGGGCAGCGACCCGGCCCACCCTGACCCGCACTGGCGGTCCCGGGTCGGCATCGTGCTCCAGGGCACCGGCGAGTTTGACGAGCTGACCGTCGCCGAGGTGGTCCGGCACTTCTCCGGCTTCTACCCGGACGCCGACGACCCGGACAAGGTCGTCGAGCGGGTCGGCCTGGCCGGCAAGGCGAAGGCCCGCACGCACACCCTCTCCGGCGGGCAGAAGCGCCGGCTCGACGTGGCGCTGGGCATCATCGGCCGCCCCGAGCTGCTCTTCCTCGACGAGCCGACCACCGGCTTCGACCCGGAGGCCCGGCGGGAGTTCTGGGAGCTGATCCGGGACCTGGCGGCGGCCGGCACCACCATCCTGCTCACCACGCACTACCTGGACGAGGCCGAGTCGCTGGCCGACCGGGTCGGGGTCATCGCGGACGGCCGGCTGGTCGAGGTCGCCGCGCCGAACCGGCTGGGCAATCGGCAGGAGGCCCTGGCGACGGTCTCCTGGCGCACGCCGGAGGGGACTCTGGAGAGCGTCGAGAGCGCGACGCCGACGGCGCTGGTGGCGGAGCTGGCCGCGCGCTACGGCGGCGAGGTGCCCGGCCTCACGGTGGCCCGGCCGACCCTGGAGGACATCTACCTCACCATGATCGGACACGCATGACCGCCACCATGAAGCCGGCCGCGCCGGCCGCTGCCGGGCCGGTCCGGCGGCGGGGGCCGCTGGCCCTCGCCGGGCGGCAGGGCCGGCTGGAGATCACCCAGTTCCTGCGCAGCCGTGAGTCCGTCGTCTTCACGATGGGCTTCCCGGTCATCATGATCCTGATCTTCGCGGCGATCTTCAGCGACGAGATCGCGCCCGGAGTCAGCTACACCCAGTACTTCATCACCGGCATGATCGCCACCGGCCTGATGACGGTGAGCTTCCAGAACCTCGGCATCTGGATCCCGATCGAGCGCGACCGGGGAGTGCTCAAGCGCTACCGGGGCACGCCGATGCCGAAGTGGGTGTGGTTCGCCGGGAAGGTGCTGATGGTGGTCGCCATCGGCGTCGCGGAGACCGTGCTGCTGCTGGCCGTCTCGGTGGCGCTGTTCGACCTCGACCTGCCCGGCACCGCCGCGAAGTGGTTCACCTTCGGTTGGGTGTCGGTGCTGGGCGTGACCGCCTGCACCCTCTGCGGCATCGCCATCTCGTCGCTGGCCCGCACCGCGCGCAGCGGCTCGGCGGTGGTCACCCCGGTCGCGCTGGTGCTCCAGTTCATCTCCGGGGTGTTCTTCGTTTTCACCGAGCTGCCGTCCTGGATGCAGCAGGTGGCCGCGCTTTTCCCGCTGAAGTGGATGTGCCAGGGGCTGCGCTCGGTCTTCCTGCCGGAGAGCTTCGGCGCCCAGGAGCCGACCGGCTCGTTCGAGCTGGGCCGGGTCGCCCTGGTGCTCGCCGCCTGGTGCGTGATCGGGCTGGTGCTCTGCCTGACCACCTTCCGCTGGACCACCAAGCGCGACGGCTGATCCGCCGGAGGGTTCCGGCACCGCCGGTCGGCCGGCCCGCTCACCCGCCGGCGACGAGCGCGGCACCGAGCGGCGTACGCCAGTAGAGCACCTCGCGCCCGGACCGCCGTTTGCTGACGGCGCCCGCGTCGAGCAGCACCCGCAGGTGGTCACTCACCGTCCCGAGGGACAGCCCGGTCACCGCCATCAGCTGCGAGGTGCTCAGCGGCGCATCAAGCCTGGCCAGGATGTTGGCCCGGTTCGCGCCGATCAACCGGGCGAGACCGTCGGGTGCCGGTGAGGTGGGATCCACCAGGATTCCGCGTGCCGGATAGACCATCCCGAACCGGGTGGGCACGTCCCACACCACCCAGCCGCGACGGCAGTGTGCCGGCACGAAGACCAGTTGCTCGGCCTCGTCCAGCGACAGCGGCGGCTCCGGGTAGTCGTTGATCTGGAGACGACCGTCGCCCAGCCAGCGCATGTTGCGGTTGAGGTCGGCGAACACCCCGGCCCAGCCGCCCGTGCTCAACGCGGCGGTGCGGGCCACGATGTCCGCGCGGAGCCGGCGTTCCCGCTCCGGCCACTCCGGCTCGACGGTGTGCGTCCAGACCCAGTCGAGGAGTTCCACCACCTGCCCGGTGAGACCGTCCGCCAGCAACTCGGCGGCGAGCGGCGCCGGGCGGGTGGCCAGCAGGTCGGCTCGGATCTGCTCGTCGGACAACTGCTCAACGGCCGCCAGCTCCGCCGGGAACGTCGGTTCCGGCGAGGCGGGTGCGATGGTGAGGAAGTCCGCGGTCCACCGGGGGTTGAACGACGCGGGCAGCAGCGCCCGGGCCACGGGCCGGGCGGCCAGCATCCGCCGGAACGCCTCCATGTGGCGCTCTCGCCAGGCACGCTGCCAGGGCGTACGCGGGTGATACAGCGCGTGCAGCGCGGCGACCGTGTCGACCATCGGCGAGACCGCGAAGCGGCTGCGCGCGAGCAGATCCGATGGCACCTGCCAGACGCCCACGTTTCGCCTCCAGACGTAACTCTAGGAGATCCACTCGGCGGCCCACACGATCGTGCCCGTGAGAACGTACGCAGACCTGTTCGCGGCCCGTGAGTTCCGCAACCTGTTCCTCGCCAACTGCGCCGGGATCGCAGCGCACACCACGTCAGCGCTGGCGCTGGGCGCGTTGACCTATGCGTCGACCGGCTCGGCACTACTCACCGCGCTCAGCATGTTCGGCGCACCGCTGGCCGGCGTGCTCGGCAGCCTGACGTTGCTGTCGGCCGCGGACAGCCTGCCGCCCCGCCGGGCGCTGACCCTCGCTGCGGTGCTGGTCACCGTCGGAGCGGTGGTGCAGGCCGTGCCCGGGCTGCCGCTGTGGGCCCGCTTCACGATCATCTTCTTCAGCGCGTACGTCGGCTCGATCACCGGTGGGGCCAGGTGGGCGCTGCTCACCGACATCCTGCCGGCCAACGCCTACGTACTGGCCCGGGCCACCATGAACACGAGCGTCGGGGTGATGCAGATCGCTGGGTTCGGGCTGGCCGGCGCCCTGCTCGTCCTGCTGACCCCGTACCAGGTGTTCCTGCTCGCCGCGGTGCTCCGGGCGGTGGCCGCCGCGGTGGGCTGGTTCGGGCTGTCCGAACGCCCGGTTCGGGTCACCGAGCGGACGACGATCGCGCGCACCGTGCGGGTGAACAAGGAACTCTGGGCAGACCCGGGCCGCCGCTCGCTATTCCTGAACCTGTGGGTACCCAACGGTCTGATCGTCGGGTGCGAGGCGCTCTTCGTCCCGTACGCCGGTGACCGCGCCGGCTTCCTGTTCGCCGCTGCCGCCCTCGGCATGCTGATCGGGGACGTGGTGGTGGGGCGGTTCCTGACCGTGGCCCGCCGGGAGCGGTGGGTTCCCGCGCTGCGGTTGCTGCTCGCAGTCCCCTATCTGGTCTTCCTGCTGTCGCCGCCGCTACCACTGGCCATGGTCGTCGCACTGATCGCCTCGGTCGGCTTCGCCGCCGGGCTGCCGTTGCAGGAGCGGCTGATCGCCCACTCGCCACCCGAGGCCCGTGGCCAGGTGCTCGGCCTGCACCACAACGGCATGCTGGCCGGTCAGGCGGTGTGCGCCGCGCTCGCCGGCACGGTCGCGGACCTGGTCCCGGCGTACTGGGCCGTCGCGCTGCTGGCCGGAGCGTCGCTGGCGGCCACCGTCGCGCTCACCTCGGGGTTGCGACGGACCGCACCCGAACCCGTCACGGCGATACCGACGCCGCCGGCGTGAGCAGGCTCCCGGCGACCTCACCGGCCGTACCGAGGTGCGATCCGGCGGCGACGGCCTGGTGCAGGACGAAGGCGCCGGCGGCCACCCGCCCTGGGCGGTTTGAGCGCCGCCGGCGCCCGGCGTCGAGGTCGGCTCAGTACGTGTAGAAGCCCTTGCCGGTCTTGCGGCCCAGGTCGCCGGCGGTGACCATGCGCTGGAGCAGCTCCGGCGGGAAGAACTTCTCGTCGGCGGTGTCGGTGTAGATGTTCTTCGAGGCGTGCAGCAGCACGTCCACGCCGGTCAGGTCGGTGGTGGCCAGCGGACCCATGGCGTGGCCGAAACCGAGCTTGCAGGCGGTGTCCAGGTCCTCGGCCGACACCACGCCGGACTCGACCAGCTTGACCGCCTCGACGACCAGCGCCGCGATCAGCCGGGTGGTGACGAAACCGGCGATGTCCCGGTTGACCACGACGACCGTCTTGCCGATCCCCTCGGCGAACGCCTTCACCGTCGCCAGCGTCTCGTCGCTGGTCTTGTAGCCCCGGACCAGCTCGCAGAGCTTCATCATCGGCACCGGCGAGAAGAAGTGGGTGCCGACGACCGCCTCCGGCCGCTCGGTCACCGACGCGATCTGGGTGACCGGGATGGCCGAGGTGTTGGTGGCCAGCACCGCGTCGGCCTTGCAGATCTTGTCCAGCGCGCGGAACACCTCGTGCTTGATCTCCAACCGCTCGAAGACCGCCTCGACCACGATGTCCGCGTCGGCGACCGCCTCCAGGTCGGTGGTGGGGGTGATCCGGCCCAGCGTCGCCTCGACCTCGGACGCGTCGATCCGGCCCTTCTCGGCGAACTTCTCCAGCGACTTCCGGATGCCGTCGACGCCCCGCTTGGTGGCCGCGTCGTCCAGGTCGCGCAGCGTCACCTGCCAGCCCGCCTGCGCCGCCACCTGGGCGATGCCCGAACCCATCAGCCCGGCACCGACGACCGCGAGTCGACCCGCCATCTGCTTCTCCCTCGCTGCGAATGAGTTGTCTGTCAGCACCCTAGTCATGACCGAACGCACCGAGCGCAGCGAGGGCCGTGAGGGCATGACAGGACAGTCCAGTCGGCGAGCCTGAACGACGGCTAAGGCCCCGGCTGCGGCGGCGGGGCCGATCAGATGGTGAGGTCCGGGGCCTCCGGCGCGGTCCCCCGCTCCACCCGCACACCGAGCGCCCGCAGGTCGGCCACGAAGTCCGGATAGCCCCGGTCCACGTGGTACACGTGGGAGACCTCGGTGACCCCCTCGGCGCAGAGCCCCGCGATGATCAGACCCGCGCCGGCCCGGATGTCGGTGGCGCGTACCGGGGCGCCGGAGAGGCGGTCGCGACCGCGTACCACCGCGTGGTGGCCGTCGGTCTTGATGTCCGCCCCCAGCCGCATCATCTCGTTGGCGAACATGAACCGGCCGTCGAAGATGTTCTCGGTGATCAGGGAGGCGCCGTCACTCACCGCGGCGAGGCCGATCGCCATCGGCAGCAGGTCGGTGGCGAAGCCCGGGTACGGCAGGGTGACCACGTCGACCGCGGCGGGCCGGTCGTCGGCGCGTACCCGGAAGGCGTCGCCGCGGGTCTCCACCAGTGCGCCGGCCGAGACCAGTTTGTCCAGCGCGACCTCCAGGTAGGCCGGGTCCACGCCGGTGACGGTGACGTCCCCCCGGGTCATCGCGGCGCCGAACGCCCAGGTGCCGGCGACGATCCGGTCCCCCACCGTGGCGTGCCGCACCGGGTGCAGCTCGGGCACCCCGACGATCCGCAGGGTGGAGGTGCCCGCGCCGGAGATCCGCGCGCCCATCTGGTTGGCCATCGTGCAGATGTCGACGATCTCCGGCTCCCGGGCCGCGTTGTCGATCACCGTCACGCCGCGGGCCAGCACCGCCGCCATCACCAGGTTCTCGGTCGCCCCCACGCTGGGGAAGTCCAGCACGATCTCCGCGCCGTGCAGGCCGTCGGGAGCCGACGCGATGACGAAGCCGTGCTCACCGGAGATGTCCGCGCCCATCCGGGTCAGCCCGGAGATGTGCATGTCCAGCCCCCGGGAGCCGATCGCGTCCCCGCCCGGGTGGGCCACCCGGACGTGCCCGCGACGGGCCAGCAGCGGGCCCAGCACACAGATCGACGCGCGCAGCCGGCGGACGAGGTCGTAGTCGGCCTCCACGCCGGGCCGCTCCGGGACGTCGATGACGACCGAGCGGGACCGGGCGGCCCCACCCCGGGCGACCATCGGGTCGACCGGATCGTCCGCCTCGAACCGCACGCCGCAGCCGAGCCGGCGCAGCACCTCGCCCATGATCGCGATGTCGGTGATCCGGGGGACGTTGGTGATCACACTGCGCCCCGGGGCGAGCAGCGCGGCCGCCATCAGCTTGAGCGCGGAGTTCTTGGCGCCGACCACGTGCACCGTGCCGGCCAGCCGGGCGTCGCCGCCGACCCGGATGACGTCGACGTCGTTGACCGCCTGGTCGCCGGCGTCACCGGCCCCCGTTCCGCTCGGCCAGCCGAGGGCGGGGTCCGGCCGTGCCGGGATCGTCAGGTCCGGTATCCGTAGGCTGTGCGTCATGGCCGTCCACCTCACGCGCATCTACACCAAGGCCGGCGACGCCGGCATGACCAGGCTGAGCAACAACGAGCAGGTGCCGAAGACCGACCCGCGGATCGCCGCGTACGCGGACGTCGACGAGTGCAACGCCGCGATCGGCGTGGCGCTCGCCCTGGGGCAGCTCGACGAGGAGCTCCGGGCGGTGCTGGGGTCGATCCAGAACGACATGTTCGACGTCGGCGCCGATCTGGCCACTCCGGTCGAGCCGGATCCGGCGTACCCGCCGCTGCGGGTAACCGAGGAGTACGTGGAGCGCCTCGAGGGCTGGTGCGACGAGTACAACGCACGCCTGAGCAAGCTCGACTCCTTCATCCTCCCCGGCGGCACCGCTGGCGCGGCGCTGCTGCACGTGGCACGGACGGTCGCCCGGCGCGCCGAACGGGCCGCCTGGGCACTGGTCGCGCACGACCCGGATCGCACCAGCTCCCTTCCGGCAAAGTATCTCAACCGCCTCTCCGACCTGCTGTTCATCCTGTCAAGAACGGCAAATCCGGACGGAGATGTGCTATGGGTGCCGGGCGGTAAGCGCTGAGCCTCGGCGCGCTGCACCACGTCGAGGTCTGGGTGCCCGACCTCGACGCCGCCCGGGCGAGCTGGGGCTGGTTGCTGGGCGAGCTGGGCTGGACGCCGTACCAGGACTGGCCCGCCGGCCGGTCCTGGCGGCTCGGCCCGACGTACCTGGTGCTGGAGGAGTCCCCCGCGCTGTCGGGGCGGGCGCACGACCGGCTCGCCCCCGGGCTCAACCACCTCGCGTTCCACGCCGGTCCGCCCGCCGCGGTGGACCGGCTGGTCGCGGCCGCGCCCGCGCACGGCTGGACGCTGCTCTTCCCGGACCGCCATCCGCACGCCGGCGGCCCGAACACCTACGCCGCCTACCTCACCGACATCCAGGGGTACGAAGTCGAGCTGGTCGCCTCCGACGAACCCGGTAACGGTGCAAGGTAAGAAGCGTCTGGCACGGCGCGTCAACATGAGGGATTTCCGGGGAGCCCACTCGCGGAGGGATCAAGCCTGACCGCCCGGAGCGAGTGGGCTCCCCGGAAATCCCGGAGTGCGCGCGGGTCAGGCCGCGGGCCAGTCCTGGGAGGCCACACGCGGCGAGGCCGCCCCGGGCGGGGCGGCCTCCAACCAGCTGAGGAATCCGGTGACGGTGGAACGCGCCATGGCGATCTCGACCGGAGCGTGGTGACTGGTACACCGGAGGATCACCCAGTCGGCGGGCATCGAGAGACGCTCCTGCCCCTCCGGCAGGCGCCGTCGCTCCACCACCAGCTCCTTGCGGGAGAGCACCCGCTTGGGTCGCAGGGCGAAGCTGAACATCCGATACCACCGGAGCTCGTCGCCGACGAAGCGCCCGAAGCCGGGCGACCAGCCCCGGCCGTCGAGCACCGTGGTGACTCGGACGCCGAGCCGGATGATGCCTCCGCTACGGGTGACCAGGGCCCGCCGGATGAAGAGGATCAGGATCGCGGCGACGACCACCGCAAAGCCGATTCCGATCCCTTCCACGATCTCCATCGGCGGGTCGGCTCAGCGCGCGGGGGTGGCCGGGGAGGCGCTCTCGGCGAGGACGGTGACGCCCTCACCGGTCACCGACAGGAAGCCGCCGGCGACGTCGTACGCGACCTGCTGGCCGCCGACCTGCTTGATGCGGACCTGGCTGGGCTCCGCCAGCTGGCCGAGCAGGGGCGCGTGCCCGGGCAGCACACCCAGCTCACCCTCGGTAGTCCGGGCGACGACCATCTCGGCCTCGCCCGACCAGACCTTCTCCTCGACGGCTACGAGCTCGACGTGAAGCTGCTGTGCCACGCTGTCTCCTTGCTGCGGCGGCGGAATGTCGAAAGTCTAGTCCCGCGGCCGGGATCGCCCCAACGCGGGTGGCGAGACCTACGCCACCCGGTGTCGTGACACGCGGAGCCGGGCCGGCGAAAGGCCGGCCCGGCGGTGGCGCGAAGGTCACTTGTTCCGGTTGCGGAACTCCGGGTGTTCGAGCAGGAACGCGTCGAGCTGCTCGTTCTTCAGCGCGGTGAAGAAGTCGTCCGCGGCCGGCAGCAGCCGCTCGCCCCGGTACGCGCTGCCGGTGCCGAGCCCCTCCCCCGGCAGCTTGATCAGCTCGACGTTCTCCGGGCGCACACCCTTGAGGGCGACGGCGAAGTCGACCACGCTGTTGCCCCGGCCGTTGAAGGTCAGCGACTGGCCCGCGGCCCGGATCACCCGGTCCAGCTTGATCGGGTTGGTCACCACGTCGGCGCTGAACGCCTGCTTGACCATCGCCTTGATGAACTGCTGCTGGTGGCGCTGGCGGCCGTAGTCGCCGTCCGGGACGCCGTTCTTGGGGTAGCGCTGCCGCACGTAGTCCAGCGCCTGCCAGCCGCTCAGGTGCTGGTTGCCCTTCTTGTACTCCGCCTGCGGCCCGATGTAACCGGGGCCGTTCGGGTTGCCCTTGCGGTGCGTACCGTCGGGCTCGCGGTGCTCGGACCGCACGTCCCGCTCGATGTACATGTCGACGCCGCCCATCGCGTCGACGATCTTCTGGAAGCCGGTGAAGTTGATGATCGCGCCGGCGTCGAACCGCTCGATGCCGGTCACGTTCTGCACGGTCTTGGCGAGCAGCTCGAAGCCCTGCGGGGCGCTCGGGTTCTGCCCCTGCACGACGCTGCCGTGCGACATCGCGCCGTTGAGCTTCCCGGCGCCGCCGGAGTAGCCGGCCTTGTCGAACTGCGGGATGTCGACGTACAGGTCGCGGGGCAGGGAGAACAGGTACGCCCGGTCCATCGACTCCGGCACGTGCAGCACCATGATCGAGTCGGCCAGCGGCCGGTCCTCCGGCTTGCGGGGGTCGGTGCCGACCAGCAGGATGTTGAGCGGGCCCTTGACGTCGCTCTTGCGCTCCTGCGCCCCGGCCGCCTGGTCGCCGAAGAGGTCGGCCTTGCCGACGGCGCCCTCGTACCGGGCCAGCAGCGCCTCGTAGCCGACCAGCACCACGCCGCTGAGCAGCATGAGCACGGCGCCGAAAATGGTGCACGTCCTGGCCCACCGCGGCACGCCCGACCACATGGACGGCTTGCCGCCGCCCTTGCCGGCCTTACCCACGAGCTTCTCCATTCGTCGTCACGCCCACAACTCAAGGGACGGGCGGACGCAGCCGAAAAGTTGCACCGGATCGACGCCGATTGGCGGGCGTCGCGCTCGAAACGGTACCCCGCCGTCGTGGGAATCGCTCTCCCGACAATCGGACATTCGGTCCGACCAGCCCCGCAACGGGCGAAGGCCACCCCGGCGAACCGGGGTGGCCTTCGTCAGTTGTGGCGGAGTTCTCAGCCCTCCGACATCAGTTCCTTCGCCTTGCGCTCCAGGTCCTCGAGACCGCCGCACATGAAGAAGGCCTGCTCGGGGAAGTGGTCGTACTCGCCCTCGCTGATCTTCTTGAACGCCTCGATGGTCTCGCTGATCGGGACCGTCGAGCCCGGCACGCCGGTGAACTGCTCGGCGGCGTAGGTGTTCTGCGACAGGAAGCGCTCGATCCGCCGGGCCCGGGCCACGGTGATCTTGTCTTCCTCGGAGAGCTCCTCGATACCGAGGATGGCGATGATGTCCTGCAGGTCCTTGTAGCGCTGCAGGATCCGCTTCACCTCGGTGGCCACCGCGAAGTGCTCGGCGCCGACGAACTCCGGGGCGAGGATCCGGGACGAGGACGCCAGCGGGTCCACGGCCGGGTAGATGCCCTTGTCGGAGATCGACCGCTCCAGGTTGGTGGTCGCGTCGAGGTGGGCGAACGTGGTGGCCGGGGCGGGGTCGGTGTAGTCGTCCGCCGGCACGTAGATCGCCTGCATCGAGGTGATGGCCTGGCCCCGGACGGAGGTGATCCGCTCCTGGAGCTCGCCCATCTCGTCGGCCAGGGTCGGCTGGTAACCCACGGCGCTCGGCATGCGGCCGAGCAGCGTGGAGACCTCGGAACCGGCCTGGGTGAAGCGGAAGATGTTGTCGATGAAGAGCAGCACCTCCTGCTTCTTCACGTCGCGGAAGTACTCCGCCATGGTCAGCGCGGACAGGGCGACCCGCAGCCGGGTGCCCGGCGGCTCGTCCATCTGACCGAAGACCAGCGCCGTCTTGTCGATGACGCCGGACTCGGTCATCTCGGCGATGAGGTCGTTGCCCTCACGGGTCCGCTCACCCACGCCGGCGAAGACCGACGTACCACCGAAGTTGTTCGCGACTCGGGTGATCATCTCCTGGATGAGCACCGTCTTGCCCACGCCGGCACCGCCGAACAGGCCGATCTTGCCGCCCTTGACGTACGGGGCGAGCAGGTCGATGACCTTGATGCCGGTCTCCAGCATCTCGGTCTTCGGCTCCAGGTCCGCGAAGGCCGGGGCCTTGCGGTGGATGCCCCAGTGGTCGTCGGGCTGGAGGGTCTCGCCCTCGGTCAGGTTGAGGCACTCGCCGATGGCGTTGAAGACGTGGCCCTTGACGGTGTCACCCACCGGAACGCTGATCGGCGAGCCGGTGTCGCTCACCTCCGTGCCGCGGACCAGGCCGTCGGTCGGCTGCATCGAGATCGCGCGGACCATGTTGTCACCCAGGTGCTGGGCGACCTCCAGGGTCAGCGTCTTCCCGCCGCCGGCGAGCTTCACCTCCACCCGCAGGGCGTTGAACAGGGCCGGCATGGCGTCGCGCGGGAACTCGGCGTCGACGACCGGGCCGATGACCCGGACCACGCGACCCGTGGCCGTCTTGGTCTCCACTGGTGCAGTCATCACACTTCACTTCCCGACGCGGCCAGCGCGTTCGCGCCGCCGACGATCTCGCTGATCTCCTGGGTGATCCCGGCCTGGCGGGCCGAGTTCATCTCGCGCGTGTACTTCTCGATCATCTCTTCGGCGTTGTCGGTGGCGCTCTTCATCGCCCGCCGCCGCGCCGCCGACTCACTCGCCGCCGACTCGATCAACGCCGCGTAGATCCGCGTGTTGATGTACTTCGGCAGCAGCGCGTCGAGCAGCGCCTCGGCCTCCGGCTCGAACTCGTACGCCGGCAGCAGGCCCTCGGACCGCGGACGGTCCTCGACCTGCATCGGGCCGATGATCTTCGCGACCGGGTTCTGGGTCATCAGCGAGTGGAACTCGGTGTAGACGATGTGCAACTCGTCGATGCCGAGTACCCCGTCCGCCCCGGCGCCGCCGTCGAGGTCGTCCGCACCGGCCGAGAACGCCTTGATCAGCGTCTCGCCCACGGTGCGGGCGTCGGCGAACGTCGGCTGCTCGGAGAACCCGGTCCAGTTCGCCTCGATCGGCCGGTTGCGGAACCGGTAGAACGTGACGCCCTTGCGCCCGATGACGTAGAGCACCGGCTCCTTGCCGTCGGCCTTGAGCCGGGCGATCAGCGACTCCGCCGTCCTGATCGCGTTGGAGCTGTAACCGCCGGCCAGGCCGCGGTCGCTGGTGACCAGCACGACGCCCGCCCGCCGCACCCGCTCACGCGGGGTGAGCAGCGGGTGGTCGATCCGCGCGTTGGACGCCAGCGCCGTGAGCACGCCCGTGATGGCCCGGGCGTACGGCAGGGAAGCCTCCACCCGGGCCTGGGACTTGGCGATCCGGCTCGTCGCCACGAGCTCCATCGCCTTGGTGATCTTTTTCATCCCCTTCGCCGAGCGGATCCGCTGGCGAAGAACGCGAACCTGGGCAGCCATGGATCAGCTCTCGGCCGGGCGGTCGGTCGAGCCGTCCCGGAAGCGGGTCACCGTCTCGCGGTTCTCCTCGCCCTCGAGCGGCGCGGCCGGGGCCTCGTTGATCCGACGCTCGTCCTCCTTGCCCAGGAAGACCTGCTTGAACTCGGTGATGGCCGACTCCAGCGAGCCGATGATGTCGTCGCCCCACTTGTTGTCCGCGATCGCCGCCAGCACACCCTCGTGCTTGTGCCGGAGGTACTGGAGGAACTCGGACTCGAAGCGACGCACCTCGCCGACCGGGATGTCGTCCAGCTTGCCCTCGGTGCCGGCCCAGACCGAGACGACCTGCTCCTGCACGGGGTACGGCGAGTAGTTCGGCTGCTTGAGCAGCTCGACCAGGCGGGCGCCGCGCTCCAGCTGGGCGCGGGAGGCCTTGTCCAGGTCGGAGGCGAAGGCGGCGAACGCCTCCAGCTCGCGGAACTGGGCCAGGTTGAGCCGGAGCGAACCGGCCACCTTCTTCATCGGCTTGACCTGCGCCGCGCCGCCGACCCGGGAGACCGAGGTGCCGACGTTGATCGCCGGACGGACGCCCTGGTTGAACAGGTCGGTCTCGAGGAAGATCTGGCCGTCGGTGATCGAGATGACGTTGGTCGGGATGAAGGCCGAGATGTCGTTGGCCTTCGTCTCGATGATCGGCAGGCCGGTCATCGAGCCGCCACCCAGCTCGTCGGAGAGCTTGGCGCAGCGCTCCAGCAGGCGGGAGTGCAGGTAGAAGACATCACCCGGGTACGCCTCGCGGCCCGGCGGGCGACGCAGCAGCAGCGACACGGCCCGGTACGCCTCGGCCTGCTTGCTCAGGTCGTCGAAGACGATCAGGACGTGCTTGCCGCCGTACATCCAGTGCTGCCCGATGGACGAGCCGGTGTAGGGGGCCAGGTACTTGAAGCCGGCCGGGTCGGAGGCCGGGGACGCCACGATGGTGGTGTACTCCATCGCGCCCGCCTCCTCCAGGATGCCCTTGATCGAGGCGATCGTGGAGGCCTTCTGGCCGATGGCGACGTAGATGCAGCGGACCTGCTTCTTCGGGTCGCCGGAGCGCCAGTTGTCCCGCTGGTTGAGGATGGTGTCCAGGGCGACCGTGGTCTTGCCGGTCTTCCGGTCACCGATGATCAGCTGCCGCTGGCCCCGACCGACCGGGGTCATGGCGTCGATCGCCTTGATGCCGGTCTGCAGCGGCTCGTCGACGGACTGCCGGGACATCACGTTCGGGGCCTGGAGCTCCAGCTCGCGGTAGCCCTCGTTGGCGATGTCGCCGAGCCCGTCGATCGGCTGGCCGAGCGCGTTGACCACGCGGCCGAGGAAGGCGTCGCCGACCGGGACGGAGAGCACCCGTTCGGTGCGCTTGACGCGCTGCCCCTCCTCCAGCTTGGCGGAGTCACCGAGGACGACGACACCGATCTCCCGGACGTCGAGGTTCAACGCCACGCCGAGCGTGCCGTCCTCGAACTCCAGGAGCTCGTTGGTCATGGTCGAGGGCAGGCCCTCGACGTGGGCGATGCCGTCACCGGTGTCGGCGACGGTGCCGACCTCCTCGCGGGAGACGTCGGCCGTGTAGGAGGAGACGTAGCGCTCCAGGGCGCCGCGGATCTCCTCCGTCGAGATGGTCAGCTCGGCCATCCTCTGCTTCCTTAAGTATCAGGGTCCCGGGATACCTAGTACCGACCGGTCCGAATGGCGTCGATCAGGGCTGCGGAGACGCTGGTCAGCGCTTCGCGAGCGCGTTGCGGGTCTCGTTGAGGCGGCGCAGGACGGTGCCGTCGTACAGGTCGGAGCCGACCTGCACGCTCACCCCACCGAGCACCTCCGGGTCGACCGTCTGCTTGACGGAAACCTCTCGACCGTACATCGCGGAGAGGCGGGCACCCAGGCGTCGCTCCTCCTCGTCAGTCAACGGGGCTGCCACCGTGACGTACGCCACCTGGCGGTCCCGCCGTTCGGCGGCCAGCTCGACCAGCCGGGTGAGCGATCCGGTGAAGGAACGCCCCCCGAAGCCGGCCAGCGCCACCTCGATGAGGCGGACGGTGGCCAGCTTGGCCTTGCCGGCCAGCAGCTCGCCGACCAGGACAGCCCGCTGGTCCACCGGGGCCACCGGGTTCGACAGCACCGCGGAGAGCCCGGGCTGGCCGGCGACGACCTGCCCGAAACGGAACAGCTCGTCCTCGACCTCGCCCAGATCACCCGCGGCGTCGACGCTGGCCAGCACGGCCTCCACGCCGAGCCGCTCGGCGCCGTCCAGCAGTTCCGACGGCGCCGACCAACGGCCGGAGACCAGCGCGGCGAGCAGGTCGAGCGCGCCATCGCTGATCTTGCCCCGCAGCATCTCGCCGAGCAGACCGGCACGGTCCGCGGCGGACCGGGCGGAGTCCGAGAGCGCCCGCCGCAGCCGAGTCTCCCGCCGGAGCAGGCCGGCGACGGCGAGCAGGTCGTTCGCGGTGTGGGCCACCGCGACCGGGTCGGCACTGCGCGCGTACGCGTCGAGGTGCTCCGCCGCGACCTTGTACGACTCCCGGCTGGCGGCCTGCATCAGCGGGCCCCCGCGCTCTCGAGACCGCTCAGGAACCGGTCGACGGTGCCCTTGCGACGAGCCTCGTCGGCGAGCGACTCACCGACGATCTTGCTGGCCAGGTCGACCGCGATCGTGCCGACCTCCGTGCGCAGCTCGCGCACGATGGTGGCCCGCTCGGCGACGAGCTGCTCCTTGCCCGCCGCGATGATCCGGTCGGACTCCTCCCGCGCCTTGGCGAGGATGTCCTGGCGGATGCCCTCGGCGTCGGCCCGGGCGTCGTCCCGGATCTTGGCGGCGTCGGTGCGCGCCTCGGCGAGCTGCGCGCGGTACTGCTCGAGGAGCTGGTTGGCCTCGGCCTGAGCGGCCTCGGCGCGCTTGATGCCACCCTCGATCGCGTCGACCCGCGCCTGGAACGTCTGCTCCATGCGGGGGAAGACGAACTTCATCAGCACGAAGCAGAGCACGGCAAAGGCGACCGTCCCGACCACGAGCTCCTGCCACAGCGGAACGATCGGGTTGTGCGCCGTTTCACCACCTTCGGCGGCGAGCAGGTGGTACATGGTTACCTCCCGGTCAACAGGGGTGGATCAGGCGCCAGCCCAGATGAAGCCGAAGGCGATACCCAGCAGCGCGAGCGCCTCGATGACGGCGAAGCCGATCCAGACGTACGGCAGGGTCATCCGCGACGACTCCGGCTGGCGGGCGGTCGACTGGATGTAGGCGGCGAAGACCAGGCCGACACCGATGCCCGGGCCGATGGCCGCGAGACCGTAGCCGATGGCGGCGGTGCTGCCCTCTACCGCGGCGTAGACGTCCATTAGTGGGTTCCTCCTGGTTATCACGCGTGACGGTCACGCGGGACGACAACGGTTGGTGCGAAGTGGATCAGTGCTCTTCCGCGAGCGCGCCCTGCACGTAGCTGGCGGTCAGCACCGTGAAGACGTACGCCTGCAGGACGATCACCAGGAACTCGAGGAAGGTCAGCGCGATGGTCATCACCCAGGACAGCACCGAGACCGGAGCCAGCCAGGTGTTGGCGCTGAGCATCGCGAAGCCGCCGAGCGTGAAGACCAGCAGGAGCATGTGGCCGGCGAACATGTTCGCGAAGAGACGGACGGCCAGCGAGAACGGCCGGACGAGGAAGGTCGAGAAGAACTCGATCGGGATCAGCAGCGGCAGGATGTACCAGGGCGCCGGCGGGATCAGCGAGTTCTTGACGAACTTGCCGAAGCCGTGGTGCTTGATGCCGGCGTAGATGAAGAGCACGTAGCTGATCACCGCGAGGATCGCCGGGAAGGCGATGTGCGAGTTCGGCGAGATCTGGAAGCCCGGCAGGATCGCGAAGAAGTTGGTCAGCAGGATGAAGCAGAACAGCGTGGTGAAGTACGGCGCGAACCGCACCCCCGCGTGCCCGATCATGTCGACCGCGATGTTGTTCCGCACGAAGCCGTAGATCGACTCGGCGAACCACTGCTTCTTCGTCGGGACCAGCTGCGGCTTCCGGTAGCTGGCCAGGAAGAAGATGATCAGGACGCCGACCGCGATCCAGACCATCGCCGTGATCTTGGTGAACCAGTACGAGTCGTGCGCACCCCAGGGCAGGATGCTGGGCAGGTAGAAGTCCTCCACACTGGGTGGGAATGCCGCCTGGCCCGCTGCCAGGACGTTCGCCTGTCCGAACACCGCGTCCCTTCCTAAGTAGGCGTGCCGAGTCGGCGGACGACCAGGATGATTCCCCCGGCCATGCCGAGCACGACGCCGATCCCGGTGGCGATGCCCCCGGTGTCGAGCCACTGGTCGACCAGCCAGCCGATGAAACCCCAGAAGACCATGCCCGTGATGAGGTATCCGAGCGCGGTCCAACCCTGGCCGGCACCGGACGGAACGTCGCCTGAGCCGCCGCTGGATCGGGGGGTTTGGTCATCAGCCATGACGGGGCGAACGATATCAGCCGGGAAGACGAGGCTGTGCCTCACCCCCCGCACAACCGTCGTTGTGTGGGCCTTTGGCGGGCGCGTCGTCTGGAGGCACGCTACTCCCCTTCGGCCGGCCAGAAAATGACCGAAGGTGGACAGACGCGCGCGTCGCCCGCCAGGTGGGACGGCGCTACAGATCCACCACGCTCGGTGTGCGCCAGACCGGTCAGCCGGCGACCCCGCGTCGGTGCACCCGGGTCAGCCACCAGATGTGCACCCCGGTCCAGACCGCCACGCCCGCCGCGATGCCGAGGCAGAGCGGGAGCAGCCCGTCCCAGCCCGTCGACGCCACGGCCACCATCACGACACCCAGCAGGGTGAACTTGGCGGCGTACAGGCCGAGCCCGAACGGGAGCACCAGCTGCGGGTTGACCGCGTCGGCCCAGGCCAGCACCACGGTGGTCAGCGTGTAGCTCGCCGCCGTCACCGCCACCCCGGCCGCCGCGCCCAGCGCCGCGTCGCCACCGCCGACCACCCCGCCCACCAGGGCGGCCACCGCACCCAGCAGGACCGAGGCGATCAGCAGCACCGGCAGGTGGCGCAACCGCCAGCGCCGGTCCGCGGCCGCCTCCGGCGCGCGCACCCCGGGCTCAGCCACGGGGGTACGCCGGGAAGGCGGCGACCAGCTCGGCGACCTCGCCGGCGATCCCGGCGAGCATGTCCGCGCCCCCGGGCGAGGCCGGGTCGGTGCGTACCGCGCGGGCGATCAGCGAGGCGACCTGACGCATCTCCGGGACTCCCATGCCCTGGGTGGTGACGCTCGGCGTGCCGACCCGGATGCCCGAGGCCACCATCGGCTTCTGCGGGTCGTACGGGATCGCGTTCTTGTTCAGGGTGATGGTCCCGGCGTCGCAGCGGGCCTCGGCCTCCGCGCCGGTCACCCCGGTCTCGCGCAGGTCGATCAGGGCGAGGTGGGTGTCGGTACCGCCGGAGACCGGGCGCATCCCCTCGGCGGCCAGCCCGGCCGCGAGCGCCCGGGCGTTCTCCACCACCTGCCCGGCGTACGCCCGGAACTCGGGCTGCGCGGCCTCGCGCAGCGCGACCGCCTTGGCCGCGACGGCGTGCATCAGCGGGCCGCCCTGGGTGAACGGGAAGACCGCCTTGTCGATCCGGGCGGCCAGTGACTCCCGGCAGAGGATCATGCCGCCGCGCGGGCCGCGCAGCACCTTGTGGGTGGTGAAGCAGACGACGTCGGCGTACGGCACCGGCGACGGGATGGCCCGGCCGGCGACCAGCCCGATGAAGTGCGCGGCGTCCACCATCAGGTACGCGCCGACCTCGTCGGCGATCTCCCGGAACCGGGCGAAGTCGATCAGCCGGGGATAGGCGGTCGCGCCACAGATGATCATTTTGGGCCGGTGCGCCAGGGCGAGGTCACGGACCTCGTCGTAGTCGATCAGCTCGGTGTCCGGCCGGACCGTGTAGCCGACCGGATGGAACCACTTGCCGGAGAAGTTCACCCGGCTGCCGTGGGTGAGGTGCCCGCCGTGCGGCAGGTCCATCGCCAGCACCGTGTCGCCGGGCTGCACCAGGGCGGCGTACGCGGCGAGGTTGGCGCTGGCCCCGGAGTGCGGCTGGAGGTTGGCGTGCTCGGCGTCGAAGAGCTCCTTCGCCCGGGCGATGCCGATCTCCTCGGCCCGGTCGACCTCGCCGCAGCCGCCGTAGTAGCGCCGGCCGGGGTAGCCCTCGGCGTACTTGTTGGTCAGCGTCGAGCCGAGCGCCGCGAGCACCGCCGGGGAGGTGAGGTTCTCGCTGGCGATCAGTTGCAGGCCGCCGCGCAGCCGTTCCAGTTCGCCCAGCACCACCCCGGCGATCTCCGGGTCGACGGTACTGAGCTGCTGGAAGTCCGGCCCCCAGAAGGTGTTGCTCGCGTTCTCCACAGCGAAGGAGTCTATGGGGCCGCACACTGGAAACCGTGAGATGCCTGGTCACCGGCGCCACGGGTTACATCGGCGGACGGCTCGCCCCCCGGCTGCTCGCCGAGGGGTACGAGGTGCGCTGCCTGGCCCGCAAGGCCGGGCGGCTGCGCGACGTGCCCTGGGCGGCGCGGGCCGAGGTGGTCGAGGGCGACCTGCGCCGGCCGGAGACGCTGCCCGCCGCGTTCGAGGGCGTCGACGTCGCGTACTACCTGGTGCACTCGCTCGGGCAGGCCGGCTTCGAGGCGGCCGACCGGGAGGCGGCGACCCACTTCGCCGCGGCGGCCGCCCGGTCCGGCGTACGCCGGATCGTCTACCTCGGCGGCCCGGAGCCGAAGCAGGACGGCGCGGTCCCCTCGCCGCACCTGCGCTCCCGGGCGGAGGTGGCGCGGATCCTGCTGGCCAGCGGCGTGCCGACGGTGGTGCTGCGGGCCGCCGTGATCATCGGGTCCGGCTCGGCCTCGTTCGAGATGCTGCGCTATCTCACCGAGCGGCTGCCGGGGATGGTCACCCCGCGCTGGGTGCGCAACCGGATCCAGCCGATCGCGGTCCGCGACGTGCTGCGCTACCTGGTCGCCGGCGCGGCCCTGCCGCCCGAGGTGGACCGGGCCTTCGACATCGCCGGCCCGGACGTGCTCACCTTCGAGGAGATGATGCAGCGGTACGCCCGGGTGGCCGGGCTGCGCCGGCGGGTGATCCTGCGGGTGCGGCCGCTGACGCCGTCGCTCTCCTCGTACTGGGTCGGGCTGGTCACCCCGGTGCCCAACAAGATCGCCCGGCCGCTGGTGGAGAGCCTGGTCCACGAGGCGGTGGCGCACGAGCACGACATCGCCCGGTTCATCCCCGACCCGCCGGGCGGGCTGACCGGCTTCGACGAGGCCGTGGCGCTGGCGCTGGCCAAGGTGCGCGACGCCGAGGTGGAGACCCGCTGGTCCACCGCGAGCGGCCCGGACGCGCCGGCCGAGCCGCTGCCCAGCGACCCGAAGTGGTCCGGCGGCACGGTCTACACCGACGTCCGGACATGCGACGTGGCCGCCCCGACCAGCGCGCTGTGGCGGGTGATCGAGGGGGTCGGCGGCGAGCACGGCTGGTACTCGTTCCCGCTGGCCTGGTCGGTGCGGGGCTGGCTGGACCGGCTGATCGGCGGGGTCGGGCTGCGCCGCGGCCGGCGGGACCCGCACCGGCTCCAGGTCGGCGAGGCGCTGGACTTCTGGCGGGTCGAGGAGATCGTGCCGGGCGAGCTGCTGCGGCTGCGCGCCGAGATGCGGCTGCCCGGCCGGGCCTGGCTGGAGATGCGCGTCGAGCCCACCGCCGACGGCCGCAGCCGGTACGTGCAGCGCGCCGTCTTCCTCCCCCGCGGCCTGGCCGGGCACGCCTACTGGGGCTCGGTCGCCCCCTTCCACGCCATCGTCTTCGGCGGGATGGCCCGCAACATCGCCCGGGGCGCCGAGCACGCCACCGGCTGACCCGGTCCGGCGCGGGTCAGTTGCCGTCGCGGGGGCCGGTCTGGCGGTAGGTGACCGCCGCGCTGGGCGGGACGAAGTCGCGGACGGGCTGGTCCTTGAGCGCGGTGAGGAGCACCCGGCCCACCGCGTCCACCATCCGGGCCTGCACCGCCTTGCCGACCGCGTCGCGCGGGTCGTCCGGGTTCGCCGCCATCGAGGCGATCGCGAGCTGCGGGGTGAACGCGACCACCGACTCGCTCTCGTACCCCTCCGAGCTGCCGGTCTTGCCGGCCACCGGGCGGCCCAGCAGCGGCCGGAGCCGCTCCGCGGTGCCGCCGTCACAGCGGTGGTACATGGTCTGGTCGCCGACCGGGCAGCGGGCCGCGTCCACCGCCGCCCGGGCCACGTCGGTGTCGACCACCTGCCGGCAGTCCGGGCGGCCGGCGGCCACCTCCTGCCCGGCGCTGTCGGTGATCGACACCACCGGCAGCGGCGCGCACCAGGTCCCCTCGGCGGCGACCGTGGCGTACGCGTTGGCCAAGTCGAGCGGGGTGGTCGAGGAAACCCCGAGGGTGAACGAGCCCCAGTTCCGCGCGCCGGAGCGGGCCAGCCGGGCGTCGTCCTCGGCCCGGAACCCGATGCCCAGCCGCTCGGCCATCTCCACCACCCGGTCCGCGCCGACCCGCTCGATCAGCCAGGCGAAGTAGGTGTTCACCGAGCGGCCGAAGGCGCTCCACATGGTGTGCCGCCCGTCCATCCAGTCCGGCGTGGCGTTGACCGGGCACCAGTTGCCGCCGCAGCTGGCCCGTCCCGCGTCGACCGGGAACCGGGTGACGATCCGGGTCGGGGCGTCGAAGCCGGTGTCCAGCGGCAGTCCGGACTCGAGGGCGGCCAGCATGGTGAAGAGCTTGAAGGTCGAGCCGCCCTGGTAGCCCTCGATGCCGCCGCCACCGGCGACGAGCTGGTTGACGGTGTTCGGGTGGTTCTTTTGGCCGCCGGGGTTGTCGGCCACGCTGTAGTTCCGGTTCACCGCCATCGCCAGCACCCGGCCGGTGCCGGGCTGGATGACCGCGGTCGGCACGGCCCGCCGGTCGGTGACGGGGTAGATGTCCAGCACCTGCCGCAGGGTGGCCCGCTGCACGGCCGGGTCCAGCGACGAGACGATCCGGAAGCCGCCCCGGCGCAGGGTGTCCTGCCGCTCGGCGGCGGATGCGCCGAAGGCCGGCTGGGCGTTCCACCACTGAGTGAACCAGTCGCAGAAGAAGCCCCAGTCGCCCTGCTCCCGCGGCACCGCGGTGCAGTCGTTCGGGGTCTGGCTGGGGCGCAGTGCCAACGGGGCGGCCTTCGCCTGCGCCGCCTCGGCCGTCGACACCTGCCCCGCGTCGACGAGCCGGTCCAGCACGTACGCCTTGCGGCGCAGCGCCGCGTCGGCGTCGCCGTTGATCGGGTCGTCGGTGTCCGGCGAGCGGACCAGACCGGCGAGCAGGGCCGCCTGGGGCAGCGTGAGGTTCGCCGGCGAGGTGGAGAAGTAGCGCTTGCTGGCGGCCGCGATGCCGTACGCCCCGGCGCCGAAGTAGGCGATGTTGAGGTAGCGCCGGAGGATCTCGTCCTTGTCCAGCTCGCGCTCCAGCGACAGGGCGTACCGCATCTCCCGCAGCTTGCGGGCGGCGCTGATCTCGGTGGCCGCGGTGCGTTGCTCCCGGGTCAGCCGGGGGTCGCTGGCCAGCACGTTGCGCACGTACTGCATGGTCAGCGTGGAGGCGCCCTGCCGGGTCGTGCCGTCGCGCCGGTTGACCGTGAGGGCCCGGAGCACGCCGCGCAGGTCGACGCCCCGGTGCTGGTAGAAGCGGGTGTCCTCGGCGGCCACCATGGCCTGGCGCATCACCGGCGCCACCTTGGCCAGCGGCACCTCGACGCGGTCCTCGGTGTAGAACGAGGTGATCAGGGTGCGGCCGTCGTTGGCGTACAGGTTCGACCGTTGCGCGGTGGGTGGGGTGCGCAGGCTCGACGGCAGCTCGGAGTAGGGCGCGGAGAGCGCGCCGAAGCCCAGCCCGAGCACCAGGGCGACCGGGAGGGCCGCCGCCGCCAGCACCAGCCCGGCGAGCACGCCGGCGATCACCACGGTGAACAACTTGTCGAGATGGGCCCGGATCATCAGCACTCCCCGCAGGAGCCGTCAGGACCCGTTCAGAATGACCCGCTATGCCCCTTCCGCCCTCATATTTCGTGAAACCCGGAGGAAACTCGCGAGCGGGACGCGGCGCGGAGCACCGGACACGCCGCCCGGTTCACCCGGACGGGGGGTCAGGGCAGCAGCGCCGCGGTGAGCGGGTGCACGGTCTCCTCGATCTCGTCGGCAACCCGGCTGAAGCACTGGTCGCCCCGGCCCCAGGGGTCGTCCAGGTCGTCGGAGTGCAGCGCGGAGGCGCCCTGCCGGGCCGCGTCGGCGGCCGCCACCAGGGCCACGCCCCGGGCGTACACCGCCTCGCCGGTGGCCTCCGCCGGTGGCAGGGCGGCGGCGTCCACCAGCCCGAGCAGCCGGCCGAACTCGCCGAGCACGAAGGTGCGGGCCGCGGCGTCGGGACGCAGCGCCACCACGTACTCCTGCTGGTCGGCGGTGGCGGTGAGGACCAGGTCGGCGGCGTCGATCAGATCCGAGCGCAGCTTGCGGGCGGCGAAGCCGTCCACGTCACCGCCGCGCGAGAGCACCTGCCGGGCCGCCGGCGGGTTCATCTCCTCGCCGGCGTGCCAGCCGCCGGTGCCGGCGCTGTGGGTGTGCAGCAGCTCGTCGGAGCGGGTCGGATCGACGCCGAGCCGACCCAGCCGCTCCCGGACCGCGAGCACCAGCAGCCGCTCCGCCATCGGCGAGCGGCAGATGTTGCCCATGCACACGTGCAGGACGGTGAACGGCGGCACTCACGCCCCCCGCTCGTCGAGGATGTCCGGCGCCACGTCGCGGAGCTTGTCCAGCCCGATCGCGCCCAGCCGGAGCACCCGCGGCAGCTCGCCGGTCAGGTCGACGATCGTGCTCGGCACCGGGTCCGGGCAGGGCCCGGCCTCCAGGTAGGCGCGCACCGAGTAGCCGAGCTGGTCGCGGGCCTCCTCGGCGGTCAGCGCGGCCGCCTGGCCCGCCTTGTTCGCCGAGGCCACCGCCATCGGGCCGGTCTCCCGCAGCACCTCCAGCGCCACCGGGTGCAGCGGCATCCGGACCGCCACCGTGCCGGTGGCGTCGCCCAGGTCCCAGGCCAGGCTCGGCGAGTGCTCCACCACGATGGTCAGCGCACCGGGCCAGAACGCCTCGACCAGGTCGCGCGCGGCGCGCGGCAGCGAGAAGACCAGGCCGTCCAGCGTGTGCCGGGAGCCGATCAGCACCGGCGGCGCCTGCCGGCTGCCGCCCTTGGCGTCCGCCAGGGCCTTGACCGCGTACGGGGTGAAGGCGTCCGCGCCGATCCCGTAGACCGTGTCGGTCGGCAGGACGACCAGCTCGCCGTTCTTGACCGCCTCGATGGCAGCGGCGATGCCGCGGTCCCGGTCGGCGGGCGACCGACAGTCGTAGAGCATCACGAGGAGCCAGTCTGCCACGCCGGGGCCACACCGGCGTGCGGGCCGTCCGCCCGCCGGGACGCGGTGGCGAAGCGGGACCGTCCCGCCAGGTCCCGGTGCTCCGTCACGTCGACGTACCGGCCGTCGGCGGCGAGCAGCGCCGGCACCGCCGCCCCGTGCGTGTCGTCGTGCTCCACGCCCAGCGCGCCGCCGGGGCGCAGCAGGTCCCCGGCGCGGGCCAGCACCGGCCGGATCACGCTCAACCCGTCCGTCCCGCCGAAGACCGCCTCGTCCGGATCGTGCCCGGCCACCTCCGGCGGTACGGCCACCGCCCGGGGCACGTACGGCGGGTTGCAGAGCAGCACGTCCACCTCGCCGACCAGCGCGGCCAGCAGCTCCGGGTCGGTGACGTCGGCGGCTACCACCTCGATCGGCCGGTCCCCGGCGGCGGCCCGCTCGGCGGCGTTGCGCCGCAGCCACTCCAGCGCGGCGGGCGACCGCTCCACGGCCACCACCCGGGCGGCCGGCACCTCCTGGGCGACCGCCAGCGCGATCGCCCCCGAGCCGCTGCACAGGTCCACCACCAGCGGCGCCGGCCGGGACCGGGCCACCTCGATCCCCCACCCGGCCAGCAGCTCGGTCTCCGGCCGGGGCACGAAGACCCCCGGCCCGACCGCCAGCTCCAGGTGCCGGAACCCGGCCCGGCCGGTCAGGTGCTGCAACGGCACCCGGTCGGCCCGGCGGGCGACCAGCGCCTCGAACCGCTCCCGCTGGGCGGCGGTGAAGCCGTCCGCCAGCGCCAGCCGGCCGCGGGGCACGTCCAGCACGTACGCGGCGAGCAGTTCCGCCTCGGCGCGGGCCGACTCCACCCCGGCGGCGGTCAGGGCACGGGTGGCGCGGGCCACGGCGAGCGAGGGTCGCTCGCGTTCTGTCCCTTCGGAGGGGTGGCGCGGAAGGAAGGTCACGACATAATCATGAAGCGTCGCGGGTCACGTCACGAGTGGGTGCGGCCGGACGCACACCGACAGGAGGTTCGCAGGTGGGGTGGCTCGACCGGGTCGATGACCAGGTTGACGCTCTCCGGCGTGCCCGGGCCCTGCAGGAGGCGAGCCGGTCCGCCGAGGCGTGCGGCCTGCTGGAAGCGGTGCTGCGCAGCACCACCGACCCGAACACCCGCGCCGACGCGCTGGTGCAGCGTCTCTGCGCGCTGATCAATCTCGGTCGGACGGCGGAGTTCACCGGGGCCATCGAGGAGGCGTCCACCGCCGTCCGCGACCTGCCCGAGCCGTACCTGCACGGGCACCTCAACGCGCTGGCCGCGCTCGCCGCGCACCACCAGGGCGCGCTGGACCGGTGCGTCACCCACCTGGTGCGCGCCGCCCGGGCGCTGGGCGCGGCCGAGGAGCGCGACCGGGACACCGCCTGGGGCTGGCACGACCTGGCGATGGCCTACTCGTACCTCAGCTTCCACGGCTACGCGCTCGGCGCGATCGAGCGGGCCCGGCAGCACGGGCTGGCCGCCGGGCTCCCCGAGGAGGTCTTCGCCGCGCCGGGGATCCGACTGCGCAACGCGGTCGCCCTGGACCACAACGGCGACAGTGACGGCTGCCTGCGGGTGCTCCGGGACATCGCCATCGACCTGAACCGGTTCGTCCGCGACGGGCGGAGCGAGCGGATCCGCCCCAGCAGCCTGGCCGCGTACGGCTACGCGGCGGCCCGCCGGGCCGCCCTCGGCGACCCGCTGGAGACCGGCACCAAGACCGACCCGGTCCGGCTGCTCGCCCACGGCGGCGACAGCGCCCGCGCCCGCGACATGCGGCAGCTCGGGCAGGTCTGCCTGGCCGTCGCCGACGGCCGGCCGATCGAGGCGATCACCCGGCTGGACACCGCGCTGGTCTCCAACGAGACGCTCGGCGCGGCCGAGCCGTCCCGGCTGCGCAGCATCGCGTACGCCCGGGCCGGCGACCACGTGGCGGCGCACCGGGCCGACCGGATGGCGTTCCGGCTGGCCGCCCAGCGCAACGACCGGCTGCGCGACGTGTACATCGACGGCATCGCCGCCCGGATCGACCACGAGGAGATGCGCCGCGAGGCCGCCCGGTACGAGGGCGAGGCACTGACCGACCCGCTCACCGGCCTGCCGAACCGGCGCCGGCTGGAGCGCTACATCGCCTCGGTGACCGCCCGCGGCGAGCGGGTGGTGATCGGCGTCTGCGACCTGGACGGGTTCAAGGCGGTCAACACCACCCACGGCCACCACTCCGGCGACCTGGTCTTGCAACGCATCGCCGGGGTGATCAACCGGGTGATGCGCCGGGGCGACTTCGTGGCCCGCTACGGCGGGGACGAGTTCGTGGTGGTGCTCTCCGGGGCCGGGATGACCGAGGCGGCCGAGGTGGCCCGGCGGATCCACGCGGCGGTCCGCACCGAGGACTGGGAGTCCCTGGTACCCGGCACCCCGGTCGGCGTGAGCATCGGCTTCGCCGAGGTCGACGGCGCCCACGGCGCCCTGCGCGACGCCCTCGGCACCGCCTTCGAGATCGCCGACCGCGAGATGCTCCGCGCGAAAACCCGCCCCCGCGCCTCCTGACCCCCGAGCGCTTGGGGCCTCTTTCACGGAAAGCGTGGCTATTCGGCGCCGAATAGCCACACTTTCCGTGAAGGTGCGTCGTTGGGCCCGCCCCGTGGGGAGGTCGGTCAGCGGCGGGTCAGTTCGGGGTCGCCGGCCAGGCGGGCGGCGCGGTCGGCCTCGGTGAGGGCGTCCAGGACGCCGTCCAGGTCGCCGGCGAGCGCCAGGTCGAGGTTGTACGCCGTGTAGCCGATCCGGTGGTCGGTGATCCGGTTCTGCGGAAAGTTGTAGGTGCGGATCCGCTCCGAGCGGTCCACCGTGCGCACCTGCGCCTTGCGGGCGTCGGAGGCGGCGGCGTCGGCCTGCTCCTGGGCGGCGGCGAGCAGCCGGGCCCGCAGGATGCGCATCGCCTGCTCCCGGTTCTGCAGCTGGGACTTCTCGTTCTGGCAGGAGACCACCACGCCGGTCGGCAGGTGGGTGATCCGGACCGCCGAGTCGGTGGTGTTCACCGACTGGCCGCCCGGCCCGGACGAGCGGAACACGTCGATCCGCAGCTCGTTGGGGTCGATGGTGACGTCGACGTCTTCCGCCTCGGGCAGCACCAGCACGCCGGCGGCGCTGGTGTGGATGCGCCCCTGCGACTCGGTGACCGGCACGCGCTGCACCCGGTGCACGCCGCCCTCCCACTTCAGCCGCGACCAGACGCCGTTGCCGCCCTCCGGGACGCCCTTGGTCTTGATCGCCAGCGAGACGTCCTTGACCCCACCCAGGTCGGAGTCCTGCGCGTCGATCACCTCGGTGAGCCAGCCGTGCCGCTCGGCGTACCGGGTGTACATCCGCAGCAGGTCGCCGGCGAAGAGCGCGGACTCCTCGCCACCCTCGCCGGCCTTGATCTCGATGATCACGTCCTTGGCGTCGTGCGGGTCGCGCGGGATCAGCAGCTCGGCCAGGCGCTCCTCCAGTGCCGGCAGGCTCGCCGCGATCGACTCCGCCTCCGCGGCGAAGGACGGGTCCTCGGCGGCCAACTCCCGGGCCGCGGCCAGGTCGGCGCGGGCCTGCTCCAGCTCACCGGCGGCCTTGTGCAGCGGGACCAGCTCGGCGTACCGGCGGCCCACCCGGCGGGCGGTGCCCTGGTCGGCGTGGATGGCCGGGTCGGCCAGCCGCTTCTCCAGCTCGGCGTACTCGTCGAGGAGGGAAGCCAGGCGCTCGCTGCTCATGCGGGGGATGCTCCTTCGACGGACGGACGGGCGTAACCGGGGGCGGAACGGACGAACGCCCGTGCCCGGCCGAAGCCGGACACGGGCGTCGTCGGTGGAGCTACTTGGCCTTCTTCGGCTGAACCTTGGCGTACTTCTGCTGGAACTTGGCGACCCGGCCGGCGGTGTCGAGGACGCGCTGCTTACCGGTGTAGAACGGGTGGCAGGCGCTGCAGGTCTCGACGTGGATCGAGCCGCCCTTGGCGGTGCTGCGGGTCGAGAAGGTGTTACCGCAGGAGCAGGAGACCTCGGTGGTCACGTACTCCGGGTGGATGTTGGGCTTCATGTCGCCTCGGTCCTTTCGTCGATGGTCGCCGGGTCGCCGCTGATCTCCCCGTCGCCTGATGCGCGACGGACTCGGGCGTGAACCGGAACCGGTGGCCGATTGACCAGTGTGCCATGGGCGTGAGCCGACCCGGCAGGCGGGCCGCACGATCGGTCCGGCAGTGGAAACGCCCGCCTCCCTGCTCGCATTCCCGCCACCGGGGACCAGCATTCCCGCCCCCGGCGTACGGTGGGATCGTGCCCGATTCATCCCTGACCCGAGTGGGATGGGCAGGATGCCCCGACTGATCGCCACCCGCGGGCTGCCCGCCTCCGGCAAGACCAGTTTCGCCCGTACCCTGCAACCGGCCGTGGCCCGGGTGAACCGCGACGACCTGCGCCGGATGCTGCACGGTGAGCGGCTGTTCACCCAGCGGGCCGAGTACCAGGTGACGCTCGCCCAGCGGGCCCAGGTGGAGGCGCTGCTGCGGGCCGGGGTGAGCGTCTGCGTGGACGACACCAACCTGCGCTCGCGCACCCTGCGGGACTGGGCCGACCTGGCCGCCCGGTACGACGCGGACTTCGAGGTGCACGACTTCACCGACGTACCGCTGGACGAGTGTCTGCGCCGCGACGCCGTGCGGGCGGAGGCGGACCGGGTCGGCGAGTCGGCCATCCGTCGCCTGCACGAGCGCTTCCTGGCCAACCGGCAGCTGCCGCTGCCGGTGCCGACGGCCCGCACCGGCCGGGCCGGCACGGTCGACGCGAGCCCGGCCGGCCCGCCGGAGATCGTGCTGGTCGACATCGACGGCACGGTCGCGCTGAACGTCTCCCGCAGCCCGTACGACATGACCCGGGTGGGCGAGGACGAGCCCAACGAGGCGGTGATCGCGGCGGTCCGGGCGATGCACGCCGCCGGATACGGGGTGATCTTCTGCTCCGGACGCGACGCCACCGCCCGTGCCGCCACGGTGGCCTGGCTGGACCGGCACGTGCGGGTGCCGTACCTCGGTCTGCACCTGCGCGCGGTGGGCGACTCCCGCAAGGACGCCGTGGTGAAGCAGGAGATCTACGAGCGTGAGGTGCGCGACCGCTACCGGGTGGCCGGGGTCTTCGACGACCGGCAGCAGGTGGTGCGGATGTGGCGGTCGCTCGGGCTGACCGTCTTCCAGGTCGCCGAGGGCGACTTCTGAGACGCGCCGCCGGTCGGCCCTCGCCGAGGAGACCGACGACCGGGCCGGAGCGGACCGCCGGTCGGCCCCTCGCCGCAGGGGCCGACCGGCGAGCGGGATGCCCGGCGTACGCCGGGCCGGTCAGGCGGCGGATGCCTCCCCAGGTGTCTCCGCCGCCGTCAGCGCGATCGTCGCCTCGGCCCGGACGCCGTTCACGGTCACCGCGAGCAGCACCTGCGCGCCGGCCCGCAGCGCGGTCAGCTGCCCGGTGGCCGGGTCGAAGCGGGCCACGTGCCAGGGCCGCACCCCGCCGGCCCCTCCGATGTGGACGTTCGGTGAGGCGGACCAGTCGGCGCTGACCGGCGCCGCCACGGGGACGGTACGGCCGCCCGGCTGGGTCAACGTCGCGGTCACCGTGGCCGGCGTCCCCACCGGCACGGCGGCCGGCGCGCTCACCGCGAGCCGGTCGGTGTGGGCGTGGAACTCCGCGGCGACCCAGCGCGGCCCCTCGACCAGCGGATCCCGGCGGGCCCGGTCGGCCTCGGCCGGGGTCACCGGGTCCACGCCGAACTCGGTCCAGCCGGTGAAGCCGCCGAGCTGCGGCGGCGTCGACGGGTTCTTGCCCGAGTTGCCGTTGATCACGTACGGCACTCCGTCCACCCGGTCGGCGTGGAAGGTGCCGACGTGCCCGCCGACGAACAGGGCGCCCTTGCCCGTGCGGTGCTGGAAGTCGGCCAGCCACTGCTCCAGCAGCGCCGCCTCCTTGCGGTCGCCGAGCTGGCTGGCCTTGGCGGGGCTCGGATCGCGGGGCGGGTGGTGGTGCAGTACCACCACCGAGCCGACCGCCGGGTCGGCGGCGGCCGAGTCGAGCGCCTCGCGCAGCATCCGGACCTGGTCGAAGCCGCCGCCGCGCAGCGACCCGGTGGACGAGTTCAGCGTGACGAACCGGGTGCCCTCGTGGTCGAAGACCCGCTGGGTGTCGCCGAAGACGGCGCGGAAGTTGTCGATCGGCGCGCCCATGATCTCGTGGTTGCCCGGGACGTAGTACCAGGGCAGTTCGCCGCCCAGTTCCTCGTCCAGCAGCCGCTTCGCCAGCGCGAAGTCCGCCGGGTACGCGGTGTCCACGAAGTCGCCGTTGATCACCAGGAAGTCCGGCTTCGCCGCCTTCACCTCGCGCAGCGTACGGCGGGCCTGGGCGACCAGGTCGCTGTCCGGGTCGGCGGCGACGAACTGGGCGTCGGACATCACCGCGAAGCGCCAGGGCGCGCCGTCCACCGTGCCGTCGCGCAGCACCACCCGGTCGGTACGGGGCGGCTCGGCCGGCGCGTCGAGGGTGGGCGGCACCTTCGCCACCAGGTCGTCGATGACCACCTCACTGGTGTACTGCGCCGCCGGGTTGGTCTCCGCCACGTAGAACCGGCGGACCCGCACCGGGTACTGCACGCCGGGCGGCACCGCGAACTCGACGTACTTCCAGCCCTTCCAGGTGACCAGCGGGCCGCGCAGCACATGCTGGGTGTCCTGCGCGTCGTGCAGGTGCAGGCTGGGCCACTCGCCGGTGCCGTTGCCGTGGATCCACATGCCGAACGCCTGCGGCTGGCCGGGCACCACGATCCAGGCCGGCGGGTCGGCGTAGGCGGCCCGGGTGCCGGTGGATCGGCTGAAGTCGTACGTCATCCGCAGGCCGGTGCCGGTGTGCCCGGGCGCCGGGGCGACCGCGCCGCTGGCCCGGGCCTGGCTGAACCTCCAGGAGGCCGCGTCGTCGAAGCCGGCCACCGGCACGTCGGTCAGCCCGACGGTCACGGGCAGCACCGTGGCGTGCCGGCCGACGTGGACGGTGACCAGGGCGGACCCGCTGTCGCCGAGGGCCTTGACCGACAGGTTGCCGTCGGCGGTGGGGGTGACCGCCAGCAGCTTCGGGTCGTACTCCAGCTTCAGGTCGGCCGGCTCGATCGGCGCGGTGTTGCCCTCGGCGTCGTAGCCGACCACGCCGAACAGCCCCCTGTCGCCGGCCCGGTTCAGGCCGACCCGGTCCACGGTGGAGTCGACCCGGGCCAGCGGGCCGAGCACGGTCAGCTCGACCGTGCCCCGGGCATCGCCGCGCCAGGCGGTGACGGTGCTGCGGCCGGGTGCGCCGGCGCGGAAGACCCCGTCGGTCACGGTGCCCTGCGCCGCCGGGTTCGCCCGCCACGTCGGCGCGCCATCCGCCGGGCCGTACGTCTCGTCGTAGCCCGCGGCGGTCAGCCGGCGGGTCAGTCCGGGGAAGACCCGGTCGGGCCGGCCGCCCCGCACCGGCGCGACGCCGGGCGCGGCGGTCGGGTCGCTCGCGGTCTCCAGCCAGTAACCGGTGAGCCGCCCACTGCCCTCGGGGGCGTAGACCGCCAGCCCGTTGGGGACTGGGCGCTCGGTGCCGTCGGAGGGGGTGTTCTCCACCTGCACGGCCGCCGCGCCGGGCTCCCGGGCGAGCAGGGTGGACGAGCCGCCCCCGTCCAGGTTGAGCGCGTGGTACGCGCCCAGCCCGGCCATCATCTCGCCCATCTCAGTCTGCGTGACGCCCCGGCTGTCCACCTGACGCCCGTCCACGGTGAGCAGGATCATCCGCCGCCCGTCGGCGGAGAAGCCGACGGCGGTGCGCGGGGCCAGGGTCGGGTCGGCGATGGTCTGCACCGCCCCGTCGCGGACCAGGACGTTGCCGCCGCCCACGGCGGCGCGCAGCTCGCCGCCCTCGGAGGGCTTCGGCTTCCAGGTCAGGTCGATCGGGTCGCCGGGGCGCAGGGCGGCCAGGGCGTCCGCGCCGGCGTCCCGGCCGAGCAGCACGGTGGTCCCGGCCGGAATCGGTCCCTCGCCCGCCGCGGCGCCGACGGTCGCCACCCGGCCGTCCCGGACCGCCACCTCGGTGACCCGGGCCGCCCCGTCGACGGCCCGCCGCCGGGGGTACGACCCCCAGAGCGCGGTGAACACGCCGACGCCGTTGGCCTGCACCATGTTGTTGAACTGGGTCAGGGTGACCGGGCCGGCCGGCAGCGTCGCGGTGCCGTCGAAGTGCACCTGGACCACCCGGCCAAGGCCGTCGCCGGTGATCGCGGCCGCGTTGTGGTGGCCGGCGACCGGCGACTGGATCAGTTCGCCGTCGCGGATGCCGACGCCCTGCGCGGCACCGGAGTTGTTGATGTCGAAGAAGTCGCCGTTGACCGCGGCGACAGCCCGGGACCGGTCGACCGCGCCGCGCAGCGGCTCGGCCCGGGCCACCTCCCCCGAGTTGACGTAGTCGACTCTCAGCCCGCCGCCCAGGTCGGCGGTGAGCGCGTCGGCGCGCAGCCAGCCGGCGGCGTCGTACCGGTCGAAGGAGGTGAGGTCGAGCCCCGGCGCGACCGGTCGGGTGGTCCGGGCGGTCTCCAGTCCGTCGGCCAGCGCGACGGCGGTCGGGGCGAGCGCCACCGCGGCGGCCGGATACGACGAGGCGCGGGGCGCGTCCTCGGCGGCGGTGCCGGCGGCGGGCGGCGCGGCGGACGCCGGGACGGCCCCGGCGAGCGCGAGCAGCGGCGTCAACAGCAGGACGCCGGGAAGGCGGGCAGTTCGGCTGCGGGTACGCATGGACGACAGTCAACCCGGCGGTGCACAGAAGTTTCAATACCCGGGGACTGAATTGAAGGAAAATTCCAGAGCCCACCGGCCGGGGACACGACGAAGGGCACGGCCGGTGTGGCCGTGCCCTTCGCGGGTCTCACCCGGGTGAGGTCACTCCCCCGGCGTCGACTTGGCGATCTGCATCAGGAACTCGATGTTGGTGCGGGACTTCTTGAGCCGGTCCAGCAGCAGGTCCAGCGCCGCCTGGGAGTCCAGCGAGTGCAGCACCTTGCGGAGCTTGTGGATGATGGCCAGCTCCTCAGGCGAGAGCAGGATCTCCTCCTTGCGGGTGCTGGACGCACTGACGTCGACGGCCGGGAAGGTCCGCTTGTCGGCGATCTTCCGGTCCAGCTTCAGCTCCGCGTTACCGGTGCCCTTGAACTCCTCGAAGATGACCGTGTCCGCCATGGACCCGGTCTCCACCAGCGCGGTGGCGAGGATGGTCAGCGAGCCGCCGTTCTCGATGTTGCGGGCCGCGCCGAGGAAGCGCTTCGGCGGGTAGAGCGCGGTGGAGTCGATACCACCCGACATGATCCGGCCGCTGGCCGGCGCCGCCAGGTTGTACGACCGGCCGAGCCGGGTCACCGAGTCGAGCAGCACGACCACGTCGTGCCCCAGCTCGACCAGGCGCTTGGCCCGCTCGATCGCCAGCTCGGCCACCGTGGTGTGGTCCTGCGGCGGACGGTCGAACGTGGCCGCGATGACCTCGCCCTTGACCGTGCGCTGCATGTCGGTGACCTCTTCGGGCCGCTCGTCCACCAGCACCACCATCAGGTGGCACTCCGGGTTGTTGTGCGTGATCGCGTTCGCGATCGCCTGCAGCACCATGGTCTTACCGGCCTTCGGCGGCGACACGATCAGCGCCCGCTGCCCCTTGCCGATCGGCATGACCAGGTCGATCACCCGGGTGGTGAGGATGTGCGGCTCGGTCTCCAGCCGCAGCCGCTCCTGCGGGTACAGCGGAGTGAGCTTGTAGAACTCGGGACGACGCTTGGCCTCGTCCAGCTCCATGCCGTTGATGGTGTCCAGCCGGACCAGCGGGTTGTACTTGTCCCGCCGCTGCTCACCGTCACGGGCGGAGGCCCGCACCGCACCGGTGATCGCGTCACCGCGGCGCAGCCCGTACTTCTTGATCTGGGACATCGAGACGTAGACGTCGTTCGGGCCGGCCAGGTAGCCGGTGGTCCGGACGAAGGCGTAGTTGTCCAGGATGTCGACGATGCCGGCCACCGGGACGAGCACGTCGTCCTCGCTGACCTGCGGCTCGCGACCGCCCTCACGACCGCCCTCGCGGCCACCGTCGCCGCCCTCGGCCCGCTCGCCGCGGCCACGCCGACGGTCGCGGAACCGGCTGCGCCGGCCACGCCGGCCGCCGCCCTCGCCGTCCTCGTCGGTGTCGGTGTCGCGCTGGGCCCGGTCGCCACCGCGGTCGTTGCGGTCGCCCCGGTCGGTGCGGTCACGCTCGGCCCGCTCACCGCGGTCGTTGCGCTCGCCGCGCTCGGCCCGGTCGCCACGGTCGGCCCGCTCGTTGCGGTCGCCGCGCTCGGCACGCTCACCGCGCTCGGCACGCTCACCGCGCTCGCCGCGCTCGGCCCGGTCCCGGCCACGGCCCTCGCCGCGCTCGGCACGCTCGCCGGTCTCGGCGGGAGCAGCTTCCTCGGTCCGCGCCTCGGCGGGACGGCCCTCAGCGGGACGGCCCTCGGCGGGACGGCCCTCGGCGGGACGGCCCTCGGCGGGACGGCCCTCGGCGGGACGGCCCTCGGCGGCGGCCCGGCTGCGCCGGGTCCGGGTACGGCCCTCGGCCTCGCCGGTGGCGGCCGGTGCGGCGGCAGCCTGCTCGGCAGCCCGCTCACCGGTCTCGCGAACCTCGGCGTGCACCTCTTCACGGGCGGGGGCGGCCGCGGCCGCGACCTCGGCCCGCGGTCGAGGGGTGCCGGCGGCGCCGCCCTGCTGCCGCTCGGTGATAGCGCTGATCAGCTCGCCCTTGCGCATACGCGCCGTCCCGGAGATGCCGAGCGACGCGGCCAGGCTCTGCAGCTCTGGCAGCAGCATCGCCGACAGGCCGGTGCCGCTGCGTCGACGACGGGCGGGGGCAGCGGTGGTGGCATCGCCAGCGACGTTGGAAACATCCGACGTCACGTCGGTGGTGTCGCTCAATGGATTCCTTCCCTCGATAGGCCGGGACTGCCCGGAGTCGACAAGCTCAGGTGGCCGGGCGGCCTCGGTGCACCCGCCTCGCATGGACACGTCGCGGGAGTCTGTGGCACAGCAGCTGGTCGGTTTCCCGACTCACCAGCATCGGTGAGCAGGTCTCGCCGTCTGCGGCGACCTGTGGAAACTGCGGTGCGGCGTGGGCCTTGGCAGGGGTGACGGGCTTACCGCCGAGAGCTTCGGGGGTGCGCCGACCCGCAGGGAGATCGCATGCTTCGCGGCTGTGCTAAGTCTAGAGCGTAATCAACTCTTCCGACCTGCGGCAACAGGGTCCCGCTCGGCGTGTCCCAGTCTACCCCGCGCGACCGTTGCGCCGCGCACCTCTACCGACAACCGCCAGACCTGCCAGTCTGTTCCCGCCTGGAAGCCGCTCGGCGGCTCGCCCAGCGCCAGCACCGTCGGCCCCGCCCCACTGACCACAGCCGCCACATCCGCCGCACGCAACGCGTTGACCAGGGCCGCCGTCCCCGGCATCCCGGGCGCGCGGTAGTCCTGGTGCAGCCGGTCGACGGTCGCCGGCAGCAGCAACGCCGGCTCGGCGGTCAGGGCGTGCACCAGCAGCGCCGCCCGGCCGGCGTTCTGCGCGGCGTCGGCGTGCGGAACGGTCACCGGCAGCGCCGCCCGGGCGGTCGCGGTCAGCCCGCGCTCGGCCGGGACGAAGACGGTGGGCCGGATCCCCCCGGCGACGGGCAGCGACACCGCCCGCGCGCCGCCGGGCTCCGTCCAGGCCACGGTGAAGCCGCCCAGCAGGCAGGGGGCCACGTTGTCCGGATGGCCCTCGATCTCGGCGGTCAGCCGGAGCACCGCGTCGTCGTCGAGTCGCTCCGGCCCGTCGGTGACCAGCGCGCGGGCCAGCAGCACCCCGGCCACGATCGCCGCCGAGGAGGAGCCCAGGCCACGGGCCTGCGGGATCCGGTTGACGCACTCCAGCGCCAGCCCCGGCGGCTGACCGCCGAGCACGTCGAAGGTGGCGCGCATGGCGCGGGCCACCAGGTGCTGGTCGTCCGCCGGCAGCTCACCGGCGCCCTCGCCGGTCACCGACACTCGTACGCCGCCCGAGGTCACCTCGGCCGCCACGTCGTCGTACAGCCCGAGGGCGAGGCCCAGCGCGTCGAAGCCCGGGCCCAGGTTGGCGCTGGTGGCGGGGACCCGGACGCGGACCGGCCCGGAGGCGAAAGTCAACGGCACCGGCTCATGCTAGGGCCCGGGACCGACGTGGCGGGGTTCCGCCCGGAGCGTGGGAACTGATCTTTTCCGCTAGTGCGGTGTCCACTAACGTTCACTGGGTGTCCGGTGGGTGTTGTGGATCCTCGCCGGGTGGGCGAGCGACTCCCCACCGGGTGGTGGGGCGGGCATCCGCGGGCCAACTGATCCTCGCGCCACCCATGCTGGGCGCCGCGGGTCACGTCGGGACCGTCCGGCACCGGGGAGGTGCCGGCCGGCTCGACGGTGCGTGACCACCTGCGGCAGCACGACGGCTGTCGGGGTGGTGGGTCCGCCGCCCGGGGTTCGGGTGGCGATGCTGGCGGCCGCGACGAGGTCGCGGTGCCCGGAGAACGCGCAGTGCGGGCAGGACAGGGTCCGCCCGCGGGGTTTCGGTACCCGGCGGGCGCAGGCCGGGCAGGTGGAGGAGGTGCCGCGTTCGTCGACCAGCCGGACGGTGATGCCGGCGAGGGTGGCCTTGTCGGTGAGGACCTGCAGGAGCCGGCCGATCTGCCACTGCCGCAACCGCAGGTTGTGCCGCCGCCCCGCGGAAAGATCCAGCACGCCCCGTGGGTCACCGACATGCAGCACACCGACCCGCTGCCGCACCGCCCACGAAACGACGCTGCGGGCGGCCTCGTGCTGGGCTTGACGGACCCTACGCCGGTGCCGGCCCTCGACTAGGCGTGCCCGACGCCGGTACTGCCGCCACCGCCGCGACCCCTTCTGGCCCGGCTTCGGTGCCCGGCGTGAGACGCCTCCGCTCGATCGACGGTGGCGGCGAATTCCGCCGGTTCAAACTGTTCAGCATCGCGGTGAGCGTGGTGGCGTGGATCGGGTACCCGGTCGGCACCGGCCTGCTCGTCGCCGCCGTGCTCGCCGGCCGGCCGGTCACCGCTCCGACCGTCGACTGGGGCGCCTGGACGCCGCCGGCCGGGGACGACGCGGGGCACGCCGACCCCGGCCCGCCGTCACCGGCCCCCGCCGCCACGCAGTGGGGCGTGACCGACCTCCCCGCGCCCCCGCCCGACCGCACCTGATCCGCCGGGTGACGCCGGCCGCCACGGGGCGGTCGGCGGCCGTCGGGAGGGTGGGCCGGTGGTTGTCAGGAAGCCGGCGCCGGCGCCGCCTCCGTGGCCGGGTCGGACAGCGAGAGGCGACGGGTGGCGATCCGCCAGCCCACCGCGTAGACCAGCGTCACCAGGCCGCAGCCGGCGAGCACCACCCGCTCGTCGACCAGGTCCACCACCGAGGCCACCACCAGCTGGCTGACCGAGATGGCCAGCGTCGCCAGCATCATGTCGGTGGCGAAGACCCGACCGCGCAGCCGGTCCGGCACCTCGCCCTGGAGGGCGAAGTTCGACAGCACCCAGTTGCTGCCGCCGCCGAAGTGGGCCACGAAGACCAGGACCAGCACCAGCGGGAACCAGCCGACCACCGAGGTGCCCAGGTAGGCCAGGCCGTACAGGGACATCGACGCGGCCAGGCCGGGCAGCAGCCAGGCCCGGTTGGTGAGCACCCGGCGCATCAGGATCGGCCCGACCAGCGCCCCCGCGCCCCGGAACGCGAAGAGCAGCCCGGCGCCGACCGGGCCGACGCCGTACACGCCGGCGAGCAACGGGAAGACGGTCAGCACGCCGTTGCCCAGCCCGACCGCCGACTTGACCGTGACCAGCGCCAGCACCCGCGGCCGGTGCCCGATGTAGCCCAGCGCCTCCCGGATCGCCGCCCAGGTGCGCGGCGTCGGCAGGTCGGCGTCCCGGGGGGCCTGCAGGGGCCGGCGGATCAGCGCGGCCAGGCCCGCGGCCAGCGCCAGGCCGACCGCTGCCACCCAGAAGCAGGCGTACGGCCCGGCCGCCGCGCTCAGCACGCCGCCGAGCGAGGCGCCGACCACGGTCATCGTGCCCCAGGCGGAGCCGGCGATCGCGTTGCCGGCGGCCAGTTCGTCCGGGTCGAGCACATTGGGCAGGGCGGCCTGCGCGGCCGGCGAGTAGAACGCCTTCGCCACCGCCACCGCGGCGATCGCCAGCATGGCCAGCCAGGCGGTACCGGCGCTGCGCACGCCGAGCAGGAGCAGCACCCCGAGCAGGGCGGCGACGTTCGCCACCATCATGATCTTCTTGCGGTCGAACCGGTCGGCGATTGTTCCCGTGTACGGCAGCAGCAGCGCGACCACCCCGGTGTCCAGGGCGAGCACCAGCGCGCCCCAGACGCCGCTGCCGGTCAGCTTCGGCAGGAGCACCAGCAGCGGCACCATGACGAACCAGTCGGCGCCGAAGACCACCAGCTCGGCCAGGAAGAGGTTGCGGAAGTTCCGGTTGCGGGTGAGGACCGAGAAGGTGGGCGACACGTGCCCGAACCTTACCCGGCCGCTCACACCGCGGCGGTGCGTCGCAACAGCTGGGAGACGGTGACGAAGGTGTAGCCGCGGTCCCGCAGCCCGTCGATCATCGCCGGCAGGCCGCGCAGCGCGACCTGGCGGCGTTCGGCCCCCACGTCGTGGGCGAGCAGGATGGTGCCCGGCACGACGTCGGCCACGATGCGCCGGGCGTGCCCCGCCGGGTCGTTCGGGAACTCGCCCTCGACCATCTGGAGCGACCAGAGCACCAGGCGGTAGTCGAGGCGTACGGCGGCGTGCAGGACCGCGCCGCCGAGGTGGCCGTACGGCGGCCGGGCCACCCGGGGCGGGCGGCCGGTGACGTCGGTGATGGCGTCGTGGGAGCGGCGCAGGTCGTCGTGGACCTCGGCGGCGTCCATCCGGGCCAGGTCCCGGTGCCGCCAGCTGTGGTTGCCCACCTCGTGCCGGCCCAGCCGGTCCCGGATCAGACCGGCGTGCCGGCGGACCCGCTGGCCGACCAGGAAGAAGGTGGCCGGCACGTCGTGCTCGTCGAGGGTGTCCAGCACCATCGGCGTCCACTGTGGCAGCGGGCCGTCGTCGAAGGTCAGCGCCACCGTCCGGTCCTCGGTCGGGACATGCCAGACCACCTCCAGCGCGCCACCGCCGACCTGCTGCCGGCGGTTGCCCACGGTGGCGCTGGCCGGCCCGCCGGCGAGCGGGAGCCGCCGGTCGGCGAGGTACGTGGTCTCGGACATCCCGACCGCACCGATCGCGGTGCCACCGGCCAGCAGCGCGCCGCCGCGCAGCACCGTCCGCCGTCCCCACCGCACGCCGTCCCCGCCCGCCATGCCGCGCCCCGCCCGTCTGGTCGTCCGAAGTGGATGATCGACAACCGACGGTAGGGGGCCGCCGCAACGCCGGCACAGGGCCAAGGTCACGGCGGGCTGTCGGAGTTTCGACAGCACAGCGCCCCGGCCGGTGGTACGGGCCGGGGGCGCTGTGCGTGGGTCGGACTACTCCTCGGTCGGCGGCAGCGGCGAGCGCCGGGTCTTCGGCAGCCGCAGCACCTCGAACTGGTCCGTGCCGTCCAGCAGCGCGGCCGAGGGCGCCGGCCGGGCCGGCGATCCGGCGGCCGGCGTACCGGTGGCGGCGACCGCGGCCGGGACCGGCGCGTCGGTCTCGTCCCCGGCGGCGGCCGGCGCGGCCGGCTCGACCGGGGCCGGGCCGCCGGAGCGCCGGGCCCGGCGGGCCCGCAGCGACTCCTTGGTGCGCTCCACCATGGTGTAGAGCGTCGGCACCAGCACCAGGGTCAGCAGCGTCGAGCTGAGCAGACCGCCGATCACCACCACGGCCAGCGGCTGGGAGATGAAGCCGCCCTCGCCGGTCAGCCCGAGGGCCATCGGCAGCAGCGCGAAGATGGTGGCGACCGCGGTCATCAGGATCGGACGCAGCCGCCGCCGGCCGCCCTCGACCACCGCCTCGGCCACGCCCATCCCCTGCGCCCGGTACTGGTTCACCAGGTCCAGCAGCACGATCGCGTTGGTCACCACGATGCCGACCAGCATGAGCACGCCGATCAGCGCCGGCACGCCCAGCGGGGTGCCGGTGACCAGCAGCAGGCCGATCGCGCCGGTCGCGGCGAACGGGATCGAGATCAGCAGGATCAGCGCCTGGGTGATGCTGCGGAAGGTCGCCACCATGATCAGGAAGACGATCGCGATCGCGGCCAGCACCGCCAGGCCCAGGTCGCCGAAGGCGTCCTCCTGCTCGGCGCTCGCGCCACCGACGGTCACCGTCGCGCCGGGCACGTCGATGTCGTCGATCCGCTTCCGCAGCTCCTGGGTGATCGCTCCCAGGTTGGAGCCGGTGGCGGTGCCGGTGACGGACACGCTGCGCTCGCCGTCGATCCGGGTGACCTGCTGCGGTCCCTCGCCCTGGGTGACGTCCGCGATGTCGTCCAGCTTGACCGGGCCGACGGGAAGGGCCCGCAACTGCTCCACGGTCCTCGGCGGGGTGGCCGAGGTCCGCAGCACCACGTCCTGCTGACCGCCGTCCAGGGTCACCCGCCCCAGCGGGGCACCCCGGTACGCCTGCGACACCAGCTGCCCGACCGCCGCCTCGCTCAGCCCGACCCGGGCCGCGGCGAGCCGGTCGACGCTGACGTCGACCTGGGGCACGCGCGTCGCCAGGCTGGTCGAGACGTCCTCGACGTCCGGCGTGCCGGCCATCGCCGCGCGAGCCTCCTCGGCGGCCCTGGCCAGCGTCTCCTGGTCGGCGGCCTGGACGACCAGCTCCAGCTGGTCACCCTGGCCCTGGCCGAAGGTGAGCTCGCCGACCTCGGCACCGAGGGCGTCGAACTTCTCCCGCAGGATCTCCTTCATCTCCTTGGCGTCGGTGTCGCCGTCGAGCGCCACCGACCAGCGGGCGGTGTTGTTGCCCCCGCCGGCCAGCCACGGCTGGTCGCTGCCGCCCGCCGTGACCTGGTACGTCTCGACGCCGTCGGTCCGGCCGAGCACCTCCTCGACCCGGCGGGCCGCCTGGTCGGTGGCGGCCAGTCCGGCGCCCGCCGGCAGCTCCTGGGTGATGTTCAGGGTGTCCTGGCCGGAGTCGTCCAGGAAGTTGGTCTCCAGCTTCTGGGCGAGGCCGAACGTGCCGAGCAGCACCAGCAGCCCCACCGCGACGGTGATCCAGCGGGTCCCGCGGGTGCGGGTGGCGAACCCGATCGTCGGCAGGTACGCCCGCTGCAACGGGCTGCGCAGCTCCTTCTCCTCGGCGGCCCGGCGCACCTCGGCGTCGTCCGCCCCGGCCCGGCGCGGCGTGAGGAACCAGTACGCCAGCACCGGGATCACGGTCAGCGAGACCAGCAGCGAGGCGAGCAGGGCCACCGTCACGGTGATCGCGAACGGCGCGAAGAGCTGCCCGACGAAGCCGCCCACCAGCGCGATCGGGGCGAACACCGCGACCGTGGTGAGGGTCGACGCGGTCACCGCGCCGGCCACCTCGCGGACCGCGGTGACGATCGCGTCCCGCTTGGGTTCGCCGTACTCCAGGTGGCGTTTGATGTTCTCCAGCACCACGATCGAGCCGTCGACCACCCGGCCCACGGCGATGGTGAGCGCGCCGAGGGTGAGCAGGTTGAGCGAGTAGTCGCCGACCCAGAGCGCGAGCAGCGCCACCACCACCGACAGCGGGATGGAGACCGCGGTGACCAGGGTGGAGCGCACCGACAGCAGGAAGACCAGGATCACCACCACGGCCATGAGCAGGCCGAGCAGGCCCTCGGTGGTCAGGCTCTCGATGGACTTCTCGACGAACGGCGCCTGGTCGAAGACGACGGTCAGCTCGGCGCCGGAGGTGGAGCGCAGCGCGTCGAGCCGGTCCCGGATCTCGTGCGAGATGCGTACGGCGTTGCCGTCCGGGGCGGCGATCACCTGGACGCCGAGGCTCTCGATGCCGTTGGTGCGGGTGATCGCGGTGGCCGGGGCGAGCTGCTGCTGCACGGCGGCCACGTCACCGAGGCGGACCGGCGGCGCCTTGGGCACGCTCGGGGTGAGCACGATGCCGCGCAGGTCGTCCAGGGTGGTGATCGGGGCGCCGACCTGCACCGGGAGCGCCCGGGTGCCGTCGGTGACCGCGCCGGCCGGCACGGAGATGCCGTTGGTCTTCAGCGCCGTCGGAATGGCGGTCGGGGCCAGCTTCTTGGCGGCGAACTTCGCCGGGTCCGGCGTGATCGTCACGACCTGGTCGCGAGTGCCGGTCACCTCGACGGTACGGACGCCGTCGATCCCCTCCAGCTCTCCTACGACGGTGCTGCGCAGCTTCTCCGCCAGCGCCCGCTCGTCGCCGCCGCCGCTGGCGGCGAGCACCACCGCGGGCAGGTCGTCGGTGCTCCCGGTGAGGACCTGCGGGTCCACCTCCGCGGGGAGCTGCGCGTCGATCCGGCCCAGCGCGGTCTGCATCTTGTTGGCCGCGTCGTCGACGTCGGTGCCGAACTCGAACTGCACCGAGACGGTCGCCGAACCCTCCCGCGAGGTGGAGGTGACCTTCTCCAGCCCGGGCAGGCCCTGGAGGCTGTTCTCGATCGGCTCGGTGACCTGGGACTCGACGATCTCCGGCCCGGCGCCGGGGTAGACCGCCACGACGAACGCGCCGGGGAACTCCAGCGACGGAAGCAGCTGCTGCTTGAGCGAGGGGACGGCGAACGCCCCGAACGCCGCGGTCACCACCGCGATCAGGGCGACCAGTCCCCGGTTGGCGAGGCTGGATCGGGCGAGCAGCGACATCAGCGGACTCACTCCTGCAGGAGGTCGACGGGGTGACCAGAGTGTGCCCGATTCACTTTCCCCCACCCCCACCGGCCCACCGCCGCCCCCACCCACCGGCACCCCGCTCGTTGATCATGAAGTTACCGCCCGGGAAAGCGTTTCAGGCTGCCAACTTCATGATCAACGCTCGACCCCGTCGGAGCGGGGACCGGGGTCAGGCGAGGTCGAGGGAGCGGGCGGCGGCGAGGGGGTCGTTGGCGATGGTGACCGGGGCGGGGGCGGTGGAGATGGCCCACTCCGGGTCCTTGAGGCCGTGGCCGGTGACCGTGCAGACGACCGTGGAACCGGGCGGGACCCGGCCCGCCGCGGCCTGCTGGAGCAGGCCGGCCACGCTGGCCGCGCTGCCCAGCTCGACGAAGACGCCCACCTCCCGGGCGAGCAGCCGGTACGCCGACAGGATCTCCCGGTCGGTGACCGCCGCGATCAGGCCCTGCGAGGCGTCCCGGGCGTCGACCGCCTTCGTCCAGCTCGCCGGGTTGCCGATCCGGATGGCGGTGGCGATCGTGGACGGCTCGTGCACCACCTGGCCGGTCACGATCGGCGCGGCGCCGGCGGCCTGGAAGCCGTACATCTTCGGGGCCCGGGTGGCGTTGCCGGCGGCCAGGTCCTCGCCGTAGCCCATCCAGTACGCGGAGATGTTGCCGGCGTTGCCGACCGGCAGGCAGTGGATGTCGGGGGCGTCGCCGAGCGCCTCGACGATCTCGAAGGCGGCGGTCTTCTGACCGTGCAGCCGATCGGGGTTCACCGAGTTGACCAGCGCCACCGGGAAGTCCTGGGCGAGCTTCGCGGCCAGCGACAGGCAATCGTCGAAGTTGCCGTGGACCTGGAGCAGCTTCGCCCCGTGCACCAGCGCCTGGGCCAGCTTGCCCAGCGCGATCTTGCCCTGCGGCACGAGCACCGCGCAGGTGATCCCGGCCCGGGCCGCGTACGCCGCGGCGGAGGCGCTGGTGTTGCCGGTGGAGGCGCAGATGATCACCTTGTCGCCCGCCTCGACCGCCTTGGACACCGCGACGGTCATGCCGCGGTCCTTGAACGAGCCGGTCGGGTTGGCCCCCTCGACCTTCAGGTGCACGTCACAGCCGAGCCGGGCGGAGAGCACCGGCGCGGGCAGCAGCGGGGTGTTCCCCTCGTGCAGGGTGACGACGGGGGTGGCGTCGGTGACCGGCAGCCGGTCCCGGTACGTCTCGATCAGACCCCGCCACATGTCGCTCTCCTCGCCTCGCCCCGTTCCTTCGGGGGTGCCTCAAGCCTGGACCAACCGACCGGGGTGGCGACCGGCGCACCCGCCGCCACCCACCAGACGGGACGCCCTACTGCCCGCCCTCCACCCGCAGCACGCTGGTCACCGATCCGACGATGTCCAGCCCGCGCAGCTCGCGTACGGTCGCGGCGAGCGCCGCGTCCGGCGCGACGTGGGTGACGATGACCAGCTCGGCGTCGGAGCCCCGACCGGCCGGCCCGCCGCCCGCCGGGCCCTGCCGCACGGTGGCGATGGAGACCTCGTGCCGGGCGAACACCCCGGCCACCGCCTCCAGCACACCCGGACGGTCGGCCACGTCGAGGCTGATGTGGTAGCGGGTCAGCGCCTCCCCCATCGGCCGCACCGCCAGGTCGGCGTACGCGGACTCGCTGGCCGCCCGCGCCCCGGCGAGCCGGTTACGGGCCACCGCCACCACGTCGCCGAGGACAGCGCTGGCCGTCGGCGCGCCACCGGCGCCCCGGCCGTAGAACATCAGCTGCCCGGCCGCCTCGGCCTCGACGAAGACCGCGTTGAACGCGTCGCCGACGCTGGCCAGCGGGTGGGTCAGCGGGATCATCGCCGGGTGCACCCGCACGCTGACCGTCTCCCGGCCGGCGGCGTCGGCGCCCCGGGCCGCGATGCAGAGCAGCTTGATCGTGCAGCCCATCGCCCGGGCGCTGGCCACGTCCGCGGCGGTCACCTCGGTGATCCCCTCGCGGTGCACGTCGGCGGCGGTGACCCGGGTGTGGAACGCCAGCGAGGCGAGGATGGCGGCCTTGGCGGCGGCGTCGAAGCCCTCCACGTCGGCGGTGGGGTCCGCTTCGGCGTACCCGAGCTCGGTGGCCTCCTCCAGCGCCTCGGCGAAGCCGGCGCCGGTGGCGTCCATCGCCGAGAGGATGAAGTTGGTGGTGCCGTTGACGATGCCGGTGACCCGGTTGATCCGGTCCCCGTGCAGCGAGTCGCGCAGCGGGCGCAGCAGCGGGATCGCCCCCGCCACCGAGGCCTCGTAGTAGAGGTCGGCGCCGCCCTCGGCCGCCGCGTCGTGCAGGGCCGCGCCGTCCTCGGCGAGCAGCGCCTTGTTGGCGGTGACCACGCTCTTGCCGGCCCGCAGCGCCTCGACCAGCCAGCCGCGCGCCGGCTCGATGCCGCCGACCACCTCGACCACCACGTCGACGTCGTCGCGCTTGATCAGCCCGAGCGGGTCGGTGGTGAACAGCGCCGGGTCGACCGGCAGGTCACCGCGGTCGCGCCCGACCCGGCGTACGGCGATGCCGGCGATCTCCAACGGGGCGCCGATCCGGGCGGCGAGGTCCGCCGACTGCTGGTGCAGCAACCGGACCACCTCGCTGCCCACGGTCCCGCAGCCGAGCAGCGCCAAACGCACAGGTGACGTCATCCCACATCCAAAGCGAGCAGGTCCTCTTCGGTCTCCCGCCGGACGATCAGCCGGGCCCGGCCGTCCCGCACCGCGACCACCGGGGGGCGGGGCACGTGGTTGTAGTTGCTGGCCATGCTGCGGCAGTACGCACCCGTGCCGGGCACCGCGACAAGATCTCCGGGCTGCACGTCGGCGGGCAGGAATTCATCCTTCACCACGATGTCCCCGGACTCACAGTGCTTTCCCACCACGCGGGCGAGCATCGGTTCGGCCACCGACGCCCGGTTCGCCATCGTGGCCGAGTACGAGGCGTCGTAGAGCGCGGTGCGGATGTTGTCGCTCATCCCGCCGTCGACGCTGACGTAGGTGCGGATCCCGTCGACGTCCTTGACCGTGCCCACCTCGTACAGGGTGAAGACCGCCGGGCCGACGATCGCCCGACCGGGCTCGATCGACAGGTGCGGCACGGCCAGTCGCTCGGCCGCGCACTCGCCGTCGACGATCTTGCGCAGCCGCTTGGCCAGTTCCTGCGGCGAGGCCGGGTCGTCCTGGGTGGTGTACGCGATGCCGAAGCCGCCGCCGAGGTCCAGCTCGGGCAGCTCCACCCCGCGGGCGTCGCGGATCTGCGCCTGCAGGGCGAGCACCCGGCGGGCGGAGACCTCGAAGCCGCTGGCGTCGAAGATCTGCGACCCGATGTGCGAGTGCAGGCCGCGCAGGTCGAGCACGCCCTCGTCGAGCACCTTGAAGGCGGCCGCCGCGGCCGCCCCGCCGGCGAGCGAGAAGCCGAACTTCTGGTCCTCGTGCGCGGTGGCGATGAACTCGTGGGTGTGCGCCTCGACGCCGACGGTGACCCGGATCAGCACGCCGGGGCGTACCCCGCGCTCGCGGGCCAGCGCGGTGAGCCGGTCGATCTCGGTGAACGAGTCGAGGATGATCCGGCCCACCCCGGCGTCCAGCGCCCGGGTCAGCTCGGCCACGGACTTGTTGTTGCCGTGGAAGCCGATCCGCTCCGGCGGCATCCCCGCCGACAGCGCGGTGGCCAGCTCGCCGCCGGTGCAGACGTCGAGGTGCAGGCCCTCCTCGGCGATCATGCGGACCACGGCGCGGCAGAGGAACGCCTTGCCCGCGTAGTAGACGTCGACGTCCTGGAAGGCGGCGCGGAAGTCGCGGCAGCGCGACCGCAGGTCGTCCTCGTCGAGGACGTACAGCGGGGTGCCGTACTCGGCGGCGATGTCGTGGATGCCCAGGCCGGCGACGGCGAGCGCGCCGTCGTCGGCGCGCGTCACGTTGCGCGGCCACAGCTGCGGCACCAGGGCGTTGACGTCGACCGGGGTACGCAGCCACGCCGGCTCCCGGCTGCCGATATCGCCGTGCATGGCACCGGCCTCATGTGCGCGCACAGGTGCTCACATCCTCTCCGGAGCGGTGACGCCGAGCAGGTGCAGGCCGTTGGCGATGACCACCCGGGTCGCGTCGTTGAGCCAGAGCCGGGCCCGGTGCAGGTCGGTGACCTCCTCGTCACCGCGCGGCAGGATCCGGCAGTTGTCGTAGAACCGGTGGTACGCCCCGGCCAGCTCCTCCAGGTAGCGGGCCACCCGGTGCGGCCCCCGCAGCTCGGCGGCGGTGGCCACCACGGCGGGGAACTCGGCGAGCGCCTTGAGCAGCTCGTTCTCCTTCTCGTGCCCGAGCAGCTCGGCCCGGAAGCCGGCGGCGTCACCGCGGGTCAGCCCGACCTCGGCGGCGTTGCGCCCGACGCTGGCCGTCCGGGCGGCGACGTACTGCACGTAGTAGACCGGGTTGTCGCGGGTGGCCCGGGTCCACAGCTCGACGTCGATGTCGATCGGCGAGTCGCTGGAGTAGCGGGCGAGCGCGTACCGGGAGGCGTCCACGCCGATCGCGTCGACCAGGTCCTCGAGGGTGACCACGGTGCCGGCCCGCTTGCTCATCCGCACCGGGGCACCCTCGCGGACCAGGTTGACCAGCTGGCCGATGAGGATCTCCAGGTTGCGGTCCGGGTCGTCGCCGAAGCAGGCCGCCATCGCCTTCATCCGGCCGATGTAGCCGTGGTGGTCGGCGCCGAGCATGATCACGACCCGCTCGAAGCCGCGCTCGCGCTTGTCCAGGTAGTAGGCGCAGTCGGCGGCGAAGTAGGTCCACTCGCCGTTGGACTTGCGCAGCACCCGGTCCTTGTCGTCGCCGAAGTCGGTGGTCCGCAGCCAGGTGGCACCGCCGGCCTCGAAGAGGTGGCCCTGCTCGCGCAGCCGCTCCAGGGCGAGGTCCAGCTCGCCCCGGTCGTGCAGGTCCTTCTCGTTGAAGTAGGTGTCGAACTCCACCCCGAAGGCGCGCAGCGAGGACTTGATCTCGGCGAACATCAGCGCGACGCCCTCGACCCGGAAGACCTCCTGGGCGGCGGCGTCGTCCAGCTCCAGCACGTCCGGCCGGACGGCGCGGACCTGCTCGGCGATCTCGGCGATGTACGCGCCGCCGTACCCGTCCTCGGGGGCCGGCTCGCCCTTCGCGGCGGCGAGCAGCGACCGGGCGAACCGGTCGATCTGGGACCCGGCGTCGTTGAAGTAGTACTCGGTGCCCACGTCGGCGCCCGTGGCGCGGAGCAGCCGGCTCAGCGCGTCGCCGACGGCCGCCCAGCGGACGCCGCCGATGTGCACCGGGCCGGTGGGGTTGGCCGAGACGAACTCGAGGTTGATCTTCTGGCCGGCGAGGGCGTCGCTGCGGCCGTACTCCGCGCCGGCCTCGACGATCGACCGGGCGAGCTGGCCCGCGGCGGCGGCGTCGAGCCGGATGTTGAGGAAGCCGGGGCCGGCGATCTCCACGGACTTGACGCCGGGGGCGCGGCCGAGCTGGTCGGCCAGCGCGGCGGCCAGCTCCCGCGGCGGGACCCCCACCTTCTTGCTGAGCTGCAGCGCCAGCGTCGAGGCGTAGTCGCCGTGCTCGGGGTTACGGGGTCGCTCCACCGCCGTCCGCGCCGGGAGCGCGGCCGGGTCCAGGCCCCGCTCGGTGAAGACGGCGTGGGCTGCGGAGAGGACGACCTCGGCGAGTTCTGCGGGAGTCACCGAACCATGTTATCGGGGGTAGACTCGGGCACTCGGCGGCGACCCTGCGCGTCACCCGGCCCGCCAATCCCCTGACCGACCGACCTGACGAGGCACCATGAGCATCAGCACCCCGGGCGGCCCGGAGCGCCGTCCGACCGTGGTCAGCACCGGCAAGAAGCCGGCGGCTGGCCGGCCCGCGTCCGGCGCCAAGCCCGGGGCCGGCAAGTCGGCGGGCTCCCCCCGCCCGACCTCGGGTGGCAAGGGCCCCCGCAAGCCGATCACGCCGGTCAAGGTGAGCCAGGGCCGGCCCTGGGGCCCGATCGCGCTCTTCGTGGCCGTCGGCGTGCTCGCCGCGGCGATCATCGGGTACGGCGCGTACGCGGCCTTCCAGGGCTCCAAGCCGTGGGAGAAGCGGGCCGCCGACATCGACGGCATCGTCGACTTCCGGAAGAAGGACGCCAAGCTCGTCCAGGGCGGCCAGCACCAGCAGGGCCCGATCAAGTACGACGTCAACCCGCCGGTCGCGGGCCCGCACAACGCGGCCTGGCAGAACTGCATGGGTGACGTCTACGACGCCCCGATCGCCAGCGAGCACGCGGTGCACAGCATGGAGCACGGCGCGGTCTGGATCACGTACCGCTCCGACCTGCCGGCCGACCAGGTGACGAAGCTGAAGAGCAAGGTCCAGGGCAAGGAGAAGCTGATGCTCAGCCCGTTCGACGGGCTGGACAAGCCGATCTCGCTGCAGGCCTGGGGCTACCAGCTCAAGGTCGACAACGCCGACGACGGCCGGATCGACGACTTCATCAAGACCCTGCGCGTCAACGCCTCGGTCGAGGGCCCGAACGCCAACTGCGGCCAGGGCATCACGGCCACCGGCACCACCCCGCGCGACCCGCAGCCCACCCAGTAAGGACGGCCATGACCGCTCCCGTGACGACGGCCAGCGCACCCGACGAGGCCCCGGTCACCGACGACGGTGGCCGGCGGTCCGCGCGCCGCTACGGCGTCCTCGCGCTGACCGCCGCCGTCGTGGTCGGTCTCCTCCTCGGGTACGCCGGCGGCCTGCTGACGCCGAGCCTCACCCGACCGGGTGACAGCTCGGCCGAGGCGGGCTTCGCCCGGGACATGACCAGCCATCACGCCCAGGCGGTGGAGATGGGCCTGATCGCCTTCCAGAAGGGCAGCGACCCGGAGGTACGCCAGGTCGGCGGCGACATCGCCACCGGTCAGCAGGGCGAGATCGGCACCATGCAGACCTGGCTGCGGTCGTGGGGGCTGGACCCGACCGGCTCCGAGCCGGCGATGGCCTGGATGCCGGACGGCCGGGAGAGCCTCCGGGACGGGCTGATGCCCGGCATGGCGACGCCGCAGGAGATGGCGCAGCTGCGCGCGGCGCAGGGACACGACCTCGACGTGCTCTTCCTGCGCATGATGATCAAGCACCACCTGGGTGGGATCCACATGATCCAGGGCATCCTCGACCACGGCGGGGACGACGACGTGCTCAAGGTCGCGCAGACCATGAAGAACACCCAGCAGACGGACCTGGTCAACCTCCAGAACGCCCTCAAGCGCCTGGGCGGCTGATCCCGGCACCCGGCTCGACGGAGGCCCGCGTACCGCCTCGGCGGACGCGGGCCTCCGTCCGCTCCGACCCGCATGGGTGTCCCTTTACTCCCTTTTAGCGACCTTTGGCCGCTCCGACCGATTGCGGTCGTTGGAGACTTTTCTCCCCACATATCGTGACCAGTTGCGATTCGGGCTCGTTGCGCAGGACGTGGGGGTTGCACTGAGAGACGCGCGGCGTTCGGTCACCAGCTGGTGCCGGCGCCACACCATCGGCGGTGACGGAGCGGTGGCAGCCGTCCGTCGCGGACACCGGCAGGGCGAGCCCGGAACGCTCAGCCGCGAACAGGAACTCGAACTGATCGACGCCCTGCGGAGCGTCCACCCCGACGAGTTCGGGCTGGACGAGGAGCTGTGGACGCGACAGAGCCTGACCACGCTGATCCAGCGCCAGTTCGACCTGGCGATGGACGCCGGCACCGTCGGGGCGTACCTGCGGGCCTGGGGGTTGGGTCCGCGGGAGCCGCGGGAGCGGGCCTGCGGGCTCTGCGTCGGCGCGGTCGAGCGCTGGGTACGCAGCGAGTACCCGGCGATCACCCGGGCCGCCCAGGAGCACTCCGCGGAGGTCTACTGGATCGGCCGCGTACGCCTGCGCGGCACCATGCCGGCCGCGGACGTGATCTCCGCGGTGTCGTCCCGGGGCCGGGTCCGGTTCATGGTGACCACGCCCGGCGTGGACGCGCCGCTCCCCCGCGACTTCGTGCTGCGGCTCAGCGGCGCCGAGGAGCGCACCGTGCACCTGATCGTGGACGGCTCGTGGCCCAAGAACGAGTGGCCCCGACGCCTCCCCCGCCGCATCGTCCTGCACCCCCTCCCCAGCTGCGGCCGCGCCCTCGCCGCCGCCTGACCCCCCGGCTCTTTCGCGTTGATCATGAAGTTGTTGTCGGCGGACACGGTGTGTCGGGACAACAACTTCATGATCAACGCGGGATTCGAGGGACACGGAGGGGGCAGCGGGTACCGATTCGGTGTTCGGGACGGGGTTTGGTACTCTTCTCGGGTCGCTGAGCCCCCGTAGCTCAGGGGATAGAGCACCGCCCTCCGGAGGCGGGGGCGCAGGTTCGAATCCTGCCGGGGGCACACAACATCGCAGGAGCGGGCTCCGCGACAAGACGAACGAGGATTCCCCGGCGGGTACGCCGGGGAATTTTTCGTTTCCCGGATCGGCACTCACCCGCAGGTCGTGGCCCCGGCGACCAGGCGGCGGGGTGGACCGGCCCGGGCGGGAGACCGGCGCCACAGCCGCCGATGTCTACCGCGTCACCCGGCCGCCGAGGAACCAGACAGCCCCGCCAGCCGGGGCAGGGACCGGACTCCATATTGCCGGATTGTTACAACGGCCGGCCAACGGAAACTTGCGGATCGCCGTCGCGCGTGAATAAGTTGTGGTACGCAACAAAACCTCGTGAGGCCCGATCCAGCGAGAGGCATCCATGATGTTGGCGAGGTGCAGCAAGTCATGAGCGACGCGCCCATCCTCCTGGAAATGCGCTCCATCACCAAGGAGTTCCCGGGAGTCAAGGCCCTTTCCGACGTCAACCTCGTGGTTCGCGCCGGTGAGATCCACGCCATCTGCGGCGAGAACGGTGCGGGCAAGTCGACGCTGATGAAGGTGCTCAGCGGCGTCTACCCGTACGGCACGTACGACGGCGACATCATCTACCAGGGCGCCGAGACCCGCTTCTCCGACATTCGGGCGAGCGAGGCCGCCGGCATCGTGATCATCCACCAGGAGCTCGCGCTCATCCCGCACATGTCGATCACCGAGAACATCTTCCTCGGCAACGAGCCGCGCAAGCGGGGTGCGATCGACTGGAAGGCCGCGAACCGGATGGCCCTGGACCTGATGGCCCGGGTCGGTCTCCAGGAGGACCCGGACACCCTGATCAAGGACATCGGCGTCGGCAAGCAGCAGCTGGTGGAGATCGCCAAGGCGTTCGCCAAGGACGTCAAGCTGCTCATCCTGGACGAGCCCACCGCCGCGCTCAACGAGGCGGACTCGCGGCACCTGCTGGACTTGCTGCGCGGCTTCCGCTCGCGCGGCATCACCTCGATCATGATCTCGCACAAGCTGAACGAGATCGAGGCGATCGCGGACCAGATCACCATCCTGCGCGACGGCCGGACGGTGGAGACCCTGGACGTCCAGGCCGGGGCGGTCGACGAGGACCGGATCGTGCGGGGCATGGTCGGCCGCGAGCTGAGCAGCCGCTTCCCGGACCACACGCCCAAGATCGGCGAGGTCTTCTTCGAGGTCCGCGACTGGAACGTCCGGCACCCGATCTCGGCCGAGCGCCAGGTCTGCAAGAACGAGAGCTTCGTCGTACGCCGCGGCGAGATCGTCGGCTTCGCCGGCCTGATGGGCGCGGGCCGCACCGAGCTGGCGATGAGCGTCTTCGGCCGCTCCTACGGGGTGTACGAGTCGGGCACGATCATCAAGGACGGCAAGGAGATCGTGCTGAAGTCGGTGGCGGACGCGATCGCCCACGGGCTCGCGTACGTCAGCGAGGACCGCAAGGCGATCGGCCTCAACCTGCTCGACGACATCAAGGCGTCGACGGTGGCCGCCAAGCTGTCCAAGATCTCCCGGCACGGCGTCCTCGACGAGGTCGCGGAGTACAAGGCGGCCGAGTCGTACCGCCGGGAGCTGCGCACCAAGGCCCCGTCGGTCGACGAGGGCGTCTCCAAGCTCTCCGGCGGCAACCAGCAGAAGGTCGTCCTGGCGAAGTGGATGTTCACCGACCCCGACCTGCTGATCCTCGACGAGCCGACGCGCGGCATCGACGTGGGCGCCAAGTACGAGATCTACGGAATCATCCAGCGGCTCGCCGACCAGGGGAAGGGCGTCGTCGTCATCTCCTCGGAACTGCCTGAGCTGATCGGGCTCTGCGACCGCATCTACACCGTGTTCGAAGGAACCATCACCGGCGAGATCGCCCGTGAGGATGCGGACCCGGAGACCCTCATGAAGCAGATGACCTCTACGAAGAAGATGCAGACACGATGAGCCGATTGAAGGACCTGCAGAAGAACCTCTTCGGAGGCACCACTTCCAACGCCCGCCAGTTCGGGATGATCTTCACCCTGGTGGCGATCGTCGTCCTGTTCCAGATCTGGACGGACGGGCTGACCCTGCGGTCGGACAACCTGATCGCGCTGTTCCAGCAGAACTCGTACATCCTCATCCTGGCCATCGGCATGCTGATGGTGATCGTCGCCGGGCACATCGACCTCTCGGTCGGCTCGGTCGCCGCCATCACCGGCATCCTGGTGGCCAAGTCGATGGCGGAGTGGTCGCTGCCCTGGCCGGTCGCCATCCTCTACGGTCTCGCCATCGGCGCGATCATCGGCGCCTGGCAGGGCTTCTGGGTCGCCTACATCGGGGTGCCGGCGTTCATCGTCACCCTGGCGGGCATGCTGCTCTTCCGGGGCGGCAACCAGTTCATCGGCGACGCCAACACCATCCCGGTGCCGGAGGGCTTCCGGGTGATCGGCTCGGGCTTCCTGCCCGAGGTCGGCCCGAGCACGGGCTACAACAACCTGACCCTGCTGCTCGGCCTGGCCGCCTGCGTGGCCGTGGTGTGGCGGGAGCTGAAGTCCCGCAAGACCCGCCGGGAGATGGACGCCGACCCGGCACCGATGTGGATCTCGGTCCTCCGGATGGCCGTCATGGTCGGTGTGATCGTCTTCGCCTCGCTGCGCTTCGCCAGCGGCCGCGTCGGCACCAGCTTCCCGGTCTCCGGCATCATCCTGGTGGCGCTGGTGCTGGCGTACTCCTTCTACACCCGCAACACCGCCGGTGGCCGGCACATCTACGCGGTCGGCGGCAACTCGCGGGCGGCGGAGCTCTCCGGCGTCAAGCTCAAGCGGGTCAACTTCTTCGTCATGATGAACATGTCGGTCCTGGCCGCGCTGGCCGGCATGATCTTCGTGGCCCGTTCGGCGGCCTCCGGTCCGCAGGACGGCAACGGCTGGGAGCTGGACGCGATCGCCGCGGTCTTCATCGGCGGCGCGGCCGTCGCCGGCGGCATCGGCACCATCAGTGGCTCGATCGTCGGCGGTCTGGTCATGGCCGTGCTCAACAACGGCCTGCAGCTGAAGGGCGTCGGCAGCGACCAGGTCCAGATCATCAAGGGGCTGGTCCTGCTGCTGGCCGTCGCGCTCGACGTCTACAACAAGAAGCAGGGACGCTTCTCGATCATCGGCAGCCTCACCCGCTCGTTCCGCCGAGACGCACCCAGCACGCCCTCGTCTGCGTCGGAAGCGGAGCGCGAGCCCGCCAAGACCGCGGTGTCCGGCTGACGGCCACCGACCTCTCCCCTATCACCACTCCAGAAGGGCACTACCCTCTCATGCGCAATCTCCTTGCCAAGACGGTGGCCATCGGTGCCATCGCGACGCTGGCCCTGACCGGCTGCGGCTCCGGCCGTGACGGTGAGTCCGGCGGTGCCGGCGCCCCGACCAAGGGCTTCGCGGCCGACTCCCTGATCGGTGTCGCCCTGCCGTCGAAGACCTCGGAGAACTGGGTCCTCGCCGGTGACCTGTTCACCAACGGCCTGAAGGAGGCCGGCTTCAAGAGCGACGTGCAGTACGCCGGCGCGTCGACCACCGTTGCCGACCAGCAGGCGCAGATCACCGCCATGGTGACCAAGGGCGCCAAGGTCATCGTCATCGGCGCGACCGACGCCGCGCAGCTGTCGACCCAGGTCGCCGCGGCGCACCAGGCCGGCGTGAAGGTCATCGCGTACGACCGGCTGATCACCAACACCCCGGACCTCGACTACTACGTCGCCTTCGACAACTTCAAGGTCGGCCAGCTCCAGGGCCAGGCCCTGCTGGACGGCATGAAGGCCAAGAAGCCGAACGGCCCGTACAACATCGAGCTCTTCTCCGGCTCTCCGGACGACAACAACGCCGGTGTCTTCTTCAACGGCGCGATGAGCGTGCTCAAGCCGGAGATCGACAAGGGCAACCTCGTCGTCGCCTCGAAGCAGACCGACGTCAAGCAGACCGCCATCCAGGGCTGGAAGGCCGAGGGTGCGCAGGCCCGCATGGACCAGCTGCTGACCTCCGCCTACGGCAACAAGCAGCTGGACGGCGTCCTCTCCCCGAACGACACGCTGGCCCGCGCGATCATCACCTCGATCAAGGGTGCCGGCAAGCCGATCCCGGTCGTGACCGGTCAGGACTCCGAGGTCGAGTCGGTCAAGTCGATCATGGCTGGCGAGCAGTACATGACGATCAACAAGGACACCCGGAACCTGGTCAAGCAGACCATCGCGATGGTGAAGTCCCTCCAGGCCGGTGACAAGCCGGAGATCAACGACACCAAGTCGTACAACAACGGCAGCAAGGTCGTCGACACGTACCTGCTCCCGCCGGTCGCCGTGACCAAGGCGAACGCGGCCGAGGCGTACGCGAACGACCCGAAGCTGGCGCCGCTCACCAAGTAAGCACCAGCGGGTAGTCACGACGTCGGGTCCCGGAAGTCCGTTTCCGGGACCCTTCGTTGTACTCCCCGGCAGATACCCACAACAGACCGGGAGGCGGCCTGACCGTGGCGACACCCATGCGGTCCGGGCCACCCCGGCAGGGCCGCAACCCGGAACCCCTGCCGGCCTCGGCGCCCGGCGCCAGCCAGGAGGAGATCCGCCGGAAGAACCTCGGCGCCGTGCTGCGCTACGTCCACGTGCACGGCCCGACCTCCCGCGCCGAGCTGACCAGTCGGCTCCGGCTCAACCGGAGCACCATCGGTGCACTCGCCGCCGACCTCGCCGCCGCCGGCCTGGTGACCGAGGAGGCGCCGACCACCGCCCGCCGCGCCGGCCGCCCCTCGCTGGTGGTCAGCCCCCGCTCCAGCCGCGTCTACGCGCACGCGCTGAGCATCGAGGCGGACCGGCTGCGCGCCGCCCGCGTCGGCCTCGGCGGCCGCATCCTCGACCTGCGCGAGGCCGACCGTCCGTCCGGAATGGCGGCCCCCGACGCCGTCGCCCCGCTGGCCGACTTCGTCCGCGACATGGAACGCGCCGTCCCCGGTGACGCGCTGCTGGCCGGCGGCGCGGTCGCCGTGGTCGACACGACCCGCGACGCCGACGGCCGGATCCGGATCGGCGGCGCCGACGAGACGCTGCACGCCGCGCTCAGCGCGGAGTTCGGGGCCGGACCCCGATTCGTCACCGGCGACCTGGCCGACATCGCCGCTCTCGCCGAGCACGTCCGGGGCGTGGCGGCGGGGGTCAACGACGTCGTCTACCTGCACGGTGACCTGGGCGTCAGCGCCGGCATCATCAGTGGCGGCCGGCTGGTGCTCGGCCACCGCGGGCGCAGCGGCAAGGTCGGCCACATGGTGGTCAACCCGGACGGCCTGCCCTGCGGGTGCGGCTCACGCGGCTGCTGGGAGACCGAGATCGGCGAGGCGGCACTGCTGCGGCACGCCGGCCGGGAGCCGGGCGGCCCGGACGCGGTCGCCGACGTCCTGCGCGCGGCGGCGGCCGGGGAGCAGCCGGCGGTGGCGGCCGTGGAGCGGGTCGCCGACTGGCTCGGCTTCGGCGTGGCCAACCTGGTCAACGTGGTCAACCCGAACACCGTGGTGTTCGGCGGCTCGCTGCGCGAGCTCTACCTCGCCGGCGCGGGCACGGTCCGCCGCCGCCTGGACACGATGGTCCTGCCGCCCTGCCGCGAGATCGTGCACCTGCGCGCGGCGGCGCTCGGCCGCGACGCCGCCCTGATCGGCGCCGCCGAACTGGCCTTCGACACGCTCCTGGCGGACCCGCTGCAGATCGCCGCCACCGGCTAGGCGACTTCCCCGGCGGTCCGCCCGAGCGCCGCCGGCCGGCACCCGCCGCCTGGCCGGTCCCCGACGAGCGGCAGCGGACCCGAGGGCGCACGACACGTCGCCGGCGCTCGGCCGGCCCCGGTGGACCGAAACCGAAGGTCAGCCGGCCGCCCGCCGGGCCCGGGCCCGGCGCTTCCCCTCGTGCATGGCCTGCACCCGGGCGACCGGAATGGTCCGCCCCTCGGCGACCAGGTCGGCCGGGAGCCGCTGCGGCGCGGGCAGCGCGTCGGCCCACGGGTCCCGGTCGGCCACCAGCGCCGGCACCGTCCGCACCGTGAAGTCGGCCGGGGTGACCCGGTCGAGGTCGTCCCAGGCCACCGGGAAGGAGACCGGCAGGCCGGGCCGGACCCGTGGGCTGTACGCGGCCACCACGGTCGCCCCGCCGGCCCGGGTCGCGTCGACGAAGACCCGGCCACCCCGGTCCTCCCGGATGAAGGCGGTGGTGGCCAGGGCCGGGTCGAGCCGTTCGGCGTGCACGGCGAGCGCCCGGGTGGCGGCGGCCGCCTCCTCCGCGGTGGTCGCCGGGTCGACCGGTACGAAGACGTGCACGCCCTTCGCCCCGCTGGTCTTGAGCGCCCCGGCCAGGCCCACGTCGTCGAGCGCCTGCCGCACCAGCGCGGCGGCCCGGACGACCAGCCCGAACGGCTCCCCCTCCGGCGGGTCGAGGTCCAGCACCAGGTGGGTCGGGTGCTCGGGGTGCGCCACCGTGCTCAGCGTCGGGTGGTACTCGATCGCCCGCTGGTTGGCGAACCAGAGCAGGGTGCGCCGGTCGTCGCAGAGGGCGTACGACACCTGCCGGTGGGACGCCTCCGCCCAGACGGAGGTGCGGCGCACCCAGTCCGGCGTGTACTTGGGCAGGTTCTTCTGCATGAACGGGTCCTGCCCGCGCAGCAGCCGGATCACCGAGAGCGGCCGGTCGCGCAGGCCGGTCAGGATGCGCTCGCGCACGGCGTCCAGGTAGTCGACCAGGTCCCGCTTGGTGACGTCACCGCCGGCGAGCAGCGGTTGGTCCAGGTTGGTCAGCCCGACCCCGTCCCGGGTCTCCTCCGCCCCGCTCATCAGCCCACCTTCCCGGCTGCACCGTCCGGCCGCAAGCCGACGCGGCGGTCAGCCCGCGAACGGGTCGCCGCCGCCGCGCAGCACGTCGAGCATCCCGGCGGCCCGGGCCCGGGCCGCGGCGTACACGCCGGAGCCGAGGCTGATCCGGGCCACGCCGAGGCGGGCCAGCTCCCCGACCCCGGGGGTGCCGGGGCGCAGCAGCACGTTCACCGGCCCGTCGACCGCCGCGACGAACCGCCCGATCAGCTCCGGGTCGGCCAGCAGGATCGGGTAGACGCAGTCGGCGCCGGCGGCGCGGTAACGAACGGCCCGGCGGACCGCCTCGTCGAATGCCCGGGCCGGATCGCCGGCGGCGCGCAGGAAGACGTCCACCCGGGCGTTGACCACCAGGTCCGGCCCGGCCGCCGCACGGACGGCGGCGAGCAGGTCCGCCTGATCGTCCACCTCGCACAGCCGTCCGGTACCCGGTTCGGAGTCCTCCAGGTTGAGTCCGGCCGCCCCGGTGGCGAGCAGCCGCTCGGCCAGTTCGGCCGGCGGCAGGCCGTACCCGCGCTCCAGGTCGGCGGTGACCGGCACCTCGACGGCTCCGACGACCCGGGCCACCGCGGCGAGCATCTCGGCCACCGGGGTGGCCTCGCCGTCGGTGTGGCCGAGCGATTCCGCCACGGCGGCGCTGCTGGTGGCGACGGCGGGGAAGCCGGCGGCGGCGACGGCGCGGGCGGAGCCGGCGTCCCAGGCGTTCGGCAGGATCAGCGGGTCGCCGGGGCGGTGCAGGGCACGCAGCGCGGCGGCGGAACGGGTCGACGTCATGGGTCGATTCTCGGCCGGCGGGTGGCCCACCCCTAAGCTCCAATCCCGTGCCGATGGACTGGGCCGGTTTCGGCGTCGACCTGCACCTGGAGTTGGACGCCAGCGGCGGCCGGCGGGCCGGGCTGGAACGCGCGCTGCGCGCGGCCATCCGGGACGGCCGGCTGCCGCCGTCGACGCGGCTGCCCGCAACCCGGGCGCTCGCCGCCGAGCTGGGCCTGGCCCGGGGCACCGTCAGCGCCGCGTACGACCAGCTGGTCGCCGAGGGCTGGCTGGTGGCCCGGGTCGGCTCCGGCACCGAGGTGAGCCCGCTGCGGCAGGCCGGGCCGCCGGCCGCCACGCCGCCGCCCGGTCCCGCCGCGCCCCGGTACGACCTGCGGCCGGGCAGCCCGGACGTGGGCGCCTTCCCGGTCACCGCCTGGCTGCGGGCCACCCGCCGGGCGCTGGCCGTCGCCCCGGCGAGCGCGTACGGCTACGGCGATCCGCGCGGGCGGGCCGAGCTGCGGGCCGCGCTCGCCGGCTACCTGGGCCGGGCCCGCGGCGTGCTGGCCGACCCCGAGCGGATCGTCGTGACCAGCGGATACGTCCAGGCGCTGGTGCTGCTGACCACGGTGCTGGCCGACGCCGGCGCGCCGACGGTGGCGATGGAGGACCCGGGGTTGCCCTTCCACCGCGAGGTGGTGCGCCGCCAGGGCGGCCGGGTGCTCCCGCTGCCGGTGGACGACGGCGGGGCCCGCGCCGACCTGCTCGGCTCCGGTGCGCTGGCCGAGGTGGCGGCGGCGGTGGTCACCCCGGCCCACCAGTACCCGACCGGGGTGACGCTGCGCCCGGACCGCCGGCACGCGCTGACCGGCTGGGCCCGGGACGCCGCCGCCCTGGTGGTGGAGGACGACTACGACGGCGAGTTCCGCTACGACCGGCAGCCGGTCGGCGCGGTGCAGGGCATGGCCCCGGAGCAGGTCGCCTACGTCGGCACCGCGGCGAAGACCCTCGGCCCGGCGTTGCGGCTGGCCTGGCTGGTGCTGCCGGCCCGGCTGGTCGAGCCGGTGGTGGAGGCCAAGCGCCACCTGGACGTGCAGACCGAGGTGGTCGGGCAGCTCGCGCTCGCCGACCTGATCACCAGCCACGGGTACGACCGCCAGGTGCGCACCGTCCGCCGCCGCTACCGGCAGCGGCGTGACCTGCTGCTGGACCGGCTGGCCGGGCTGGCGCCCGTCGGCGGGGTCGCCGCCGGGCTGCACGCCACCGTCGCGCTGCCGCCGGGCGGGCCGACCGAGGCGGAGGTGCTGGCCGCCGCGGCCGCCCGGGGGTTGGCGCTGACCGGGCTGGACGCCCACCGGCACCGCCCCGGGGCGGGCCCGCCGGGCCTGGTCGTCGGGTACGCCACCCCGCCCGCGCACCGCTATCCGGCCGCGCTGGACGAGCTGGCCACGGTGCTGCGTACCGTCTCCACCCGGCCCTGACCCCGGCGCAGCGCCACCAGGGCGACCAGCAGCGCGGCGGTGACCAGGGCGGCCGCGGCGGCGAACGCGGCGCGGTAGCCGGCGGCGAGGGCGTCGGTCCCGGCCCGGCCGGCGGCGCCCAGCACGTCGGTGCGGTGAGCGGCCAGGGTGGCCAGCGCGGCCAACCCGAGCGCGCCGCCGACCTGCTGGGTGGTGTTGGCCAGCCCGGAGGCGAGGCCCGCGTCGGCCGGGTCCGCGCCCGCCATGGCGAGGGTGGTGACCGCGGGCAGGGTCAGCCCGCCGGCCAGGCCGAAGACGAGGATCGCCGGGAGCACGTCGGTCGGGTAGTCGCCGTCCACCGGCAGCCGGGCCAGCAGCAGGAACCCGGGTACGGCCAGCGCCAGCCCGGTGAGCAGCACCGCCCGGCCGCCGAACCGGGCGATCAGCCGCCCGGCGAAGCCGAGCGAGACCACCGCGATCACCACCGGGGTGGGGAGGAAGGCCAGCCCGGTGGCGGCCGGCGCCAGGCCCAGCACGAGCTGGAGTTCCAGGGCCAGCAGGAACTGGAAGCCGAAGAACGCGGCGATGGTGAGGAACTGGACCAGGTTCGCGGCGACCAGGTCCGGCGTGCGCAGCACCCGGGGCGGTAGCAGCGGGGTGGCGGCGACCGCCTGCCGGAGCGCGAACGCCCCGAGCAGCGCCCCGGCCAGCAGCGCGGCGGCGAGGGTGCGCGGGGACGTCCAGCCGTGCTCGCCGGCGCCGACGATCGCCACCACGGTGGCCATCAGGCCGGCGGTGACCAGCGCCGCGCCGGGCAGGTCGAGGCCGGCCCGCAGCCCGATGCCGGAGTCGGCCGGCACCCACCGCGCGGCGCCGCCCACGATGAGCAGGCCGATCGGCAGGTTGATCAGGAAGATCGCCGGCCAACCGGCCAGCTCGGTGAGGAACCCGCCGGCCAGCAGGCCGAGCGAGGCGCCGGCCGCGCCGGTGAAGCTGAACACCGCGATGGCCCGGGCCCGCTCGGCGGGCGCGGGGAAGAGCCCGACGACCATGCCGAGGCCGACCGCGGTGGTGAGCGCGCCACCGGCGCCCTGGAGGAACCGGGCGACGACCAGGGTGGTCGGGTCGCCGGCCAGCGCGCAGGCCACCGAGGCGAGGGTGAACAGGGCGACCCCGGCGAGGAACACCCGCCGACGGCCGGCCAGGTCGCCGAGCCGCCCGGCGAGCAGCAGCAGCCCGCCGAACGCGACCAGGTAGGCGTTGACCACCCAGGGCAGGTCGGCGGCGGCGAAGCCGAGGTCGCGCTGGATGGCGGGCAGGGCCACCGCGACGATGCTCCCGTCCAGAATGATCATCAGGCTGCCGGCGCAGAGCACGAGCAGCGCCGCCCATCGGTTCGTCATCGACGTCCTCCTTGGTGCACGGTTTGTTACCAAGGCCATCGTCTGTGACCATCAGACCGAGCGGAAGGAGGCACTTTGGTGTCCCAGGGGAACAGCTGTGTGTCCATCGGACGCGCCCAGGCCCGCGCCTGCACCGTCCGCGAGGCGCTGGACCGGGTCGGTGGCAAGTGGAGCATCGGCATCCTGGTGGCGGCCGCCAAGGGGCCGGTCCGCTTCACCGAACTGGAACGGCAGGTGGAGGGGATCAGCCGGCGGATGCTGACCCTCACCCTGCGCAACCTGGAACGGGACGGCCTGCTGCACCGGCGGGTGTACCCGACCGTGCCGCCGAAGGTGGAGTACACCGCCACCCCGATGGCCCTGGAGCTCTACGAGTCGCTGGTGGCGCTCACCGACTGGGCCGAACGGCACCGCGGGGCGATCAGCGAGGCGCGGGCCGCGTACGACCGGGAGCACGCGGCGCAGTGACTCCGGCGGCGACCGGCGCGTCCCACTCGACGTGGTGGTCGTACAGCCAGGCGAGGGAGGCGCCGCCGGTCTTCGCCATCCGCTTGGCGTACAGGGGCAGGGCGATGTCCCGCACCAGCCGGGCGACCGGACCGGCGGCCTTGGTGCCGCTGTTCCGCCGCCCCTGCGCCACCACCCGCTCGACCCGCTCCCGGCGCAGCCGCTCGTACGCGGTGAAGGCGGCCGGCACGTCGGGCAGGTCGCGCAGGCACCGGGCCAGCGTCACCGCGTCCTCGAACGCCATCGCCGCGCCCTGACCGGAGGAGGGGGCGGCGGTGTGCGCCGCGTCGCCGATGACGATCATCCGGTCGCGGTGCCAGACGGGCAGCGACGGCAGGTCGTAGGTGGGCCAGCCGTACCGGATCCGGTCGGTGGCCTCGACGATGCGCAGGGCCGGGCCGGCGTCGTCCGCGAAGAGGGCGCGCAGCCGGGCGCGTGACTCCTCCGGGCCGATGGCGGCGAGCTGATCCGGGGTCAGCTCCGCCGGCTGGGGCGGGTTGGCGAACCACCAGATCTCGTCGTCGCCCACGGGGATCCAGCAGAAGAAGCACCGCCGACCGAAGACCATGTTCATCACGCCCGGCTCGCCGGGCAGCCCGAGGCCGCGGGTGAAGCCACTGGCGTTGAGCAGCGGGACGTAGCGGGGCGCGGGCGCCGCCGGGTCGATGATCTCCCGGGTCCGCGAGCGCAGCCCGTCCGCGCCGATCAGGAGGTCACCCTCGGCGCTCCGGCCGTCGGCGAACCGGGCCGTTACCCCCACCCCGGTCGACTCGGCCGACACCAGGCGGGCGCCGTGCACGATCGGTACGCCCTGCCGGGCGGCCTCGTCACGCAGCGCCCGGTAGAGGTCGGACCGACGCACCGTGGTGCTGCCCCGCCCCCGGGTACGGGTGCCGCTGGTGCCGAACTCGCCCAGCCGGCGGCCCTGGTGGTTGAACATCGCCATCCGGGGAGTCGGGTGGCCGAGCCCGGCGACCAGCGCGTCCAGGCCGATTGCCCGCAGCGCGTCCATCCCGTTGACCGAGAGGGTCAGGAAGGAGCCCACGCCGACGGCGTCCCGCTCGTACGCCTCGTGGATCGCCGAGTCGATGCCGGCGCGGCGCAGGGCGAGGGCGGCGACCGGGCCGGCGATGCCACCACCGATGATCAATGCTTTAGTCATGTAATGACTATACATAGAATGACTATGACGGGGAAGACCGTCACCTAAGGTGAGGCCATGGCCGCCCGCGCACACCGCCACTCACCGCTGGCGATGATGGTGCTCGCCCTCCTGGTCGAGCAGCCGATGCACGCGTACCGGATGCAGCAGCTCATCCAGGAGCGCGAGAAGCAGGACGTGGTCAACGTCGCGCAGCGCAACAGCATCTACCAGGCCATCGAGCGGCTGCGGCGCGACGAGCTGGTGCGGGTCAGCCACACCGCCCGGGACGAGCGGCGGCCGGAACGCACGGTCTACGAGCTGACCGACGCCGGCCGGCGGACGCTGGACGGCTGGCTGGTCGAGGCGCTGGCCACCCCGGCGCGCGAGTTTCCCGAGTTCCCCGCCGCGCTCTCCTTCCTGCCGCTGCTGCCACCGGCCGAGGCGGCCCGGCAGCTCGAACGACGCGCCGAGACCCTCGCCGCGCGGCTGCGCGAACGCGAGGCCGTCCTCGCCCGGGTCGACCTACCGCGGCTCTTCCTGGTCGAGGACGAGTACCGGCTGGCACTGCTGCGCACCGAGCTGGACTGGGTCCGCGGCCTCGCCGGCGACCTGCGCGCCGGGACGCTGACCTGGTCCGGCGAGTGGCTGGCCGGCTGGACCGGCGGGGCGGACGGCGCCGGGGAGTGACCGGTGTGGCGAACGCCACCCGATGCGTCTGACCGATCGGTCAGGCTCTGACCGATCGGTCAGGCATGCTGGAACGCATGGCACGGACGACCCCGCAGACCCACGGCGAGATCCTTGCCGCGGCGGCACGGCGGTTCGCGGTGACCGGCTACAAGGGCACCTCGTTGCAGGACATCGCCCGTGCGGTGGGCTGTTCCAAGGCGGCCGTGCTCTACCACTTCGCCAACAAGGAAGCCCTGCTCGCCGAGCTGATGGCCAGGCCGATCGAGGTGCTGCGCCAGCTCGACGAGCGGATCGCCGCCCTCGACGGCGCCGCCGCCCAGCGCGCCGCCGCCGAGGGCTTCGTGGACCTCGCGGTCCGCTTCCGGCGGGAGATCGCGCTGCTGCGCGGCGAGTTCCCCGAACTGCTGGCGCAACCGGCCTTCGCCCACGTCCAGCGCATCTCCGAACGGCTGCTCGACGCGCTCGCCGGGCACTGCGAGGGCCCGGGCGGCCGGATCGCGGCGATGGTCGTGCTGGCCGGGGTGCCGGAGGCGTGCGCCGAGTTCGTCGACGTGCCCGACGACGAGTTGCGCCCCGCCCTGCTGGCGATCGCCACCCGGGCGCTGGCACCGCTCGACCCACCCAACCCCGAATGAGGACAAGGATCTGATGGCGACCCTGCTGTACCGGCTCGGCCGGGCCTCATTGCGCCACCGGCGACTCGTCGTCGCCGTCTGGCTCGTCGTACTCGTCGGCCTCGGCCTCGCCGCGGCGACCCTGCGCGGCCCGACGGCGAGCAACTTCACCATGCCCGGGACCGAGTCGCAGCAGGCACTGGACCTGCTGGCCGAGCGGTTCCCGGCGGCCAGCGGCGCCACCGGGACCATCGCGGTCAAGGCGCCGGCGGACGGCCAGCTCGCCACGCCCGAGGGGCAGTCGGTGGTCAAGGGCGTCGTGCAGGAGGCCGCGGCCCTGCCCGGCGTGGTCGGCGCCGTCGACCCGTTCCAGGTCCAGGCGGTCTCCCCCAACGGCCGGTACGCCCTGGTGCAGGTGCAGTTCGCGACGGGCGCCGACGAGGTCACCGACGACCAGCGCGAGGCGTACGAGAAGGTCGGCGCGCAGGCCGAGGCGCAGGGCTGGCAGGTCGCGCCCGGCGGCGAGGTGCTCAACACCGAGCCCGAGGTCGGCTCCACCGAGGCGCTGGGCGTGCTGGTCGCCGCGATCGTCCTGATCATCACGTTCGGCTCGCTGGTCGCCGCCGGGATGACCATGCTCAACGCCCTGATCGGCGTCGCCGTCGGCATGGCCGGCCTGTTCGCGCTCAGCGGCGTGGTCGAGCTGACCAGCACCGCACCCATCCTGGCCCTGATGCTCGGCCTGGCCGTCGGCATCGACTACTCGCTCTTCATCACCTCCCGGCACCGGCAGAACCTGCTCGACGGGCTGGAGCCGGACGAGGCGGTCGGCCGGGCGGTGGGCACCGCCGGCTCCGCCGTCGTCTTCGCCGGCGCCACCGTGGTCATCGCGCTGGCCGGCCTGGCCGTGGTCAACATCCCCTTCCTCACCGTGATGGGTCTGGCCGCCGCCGGCACCGTCACCGTGGCGGTGCTCGTCGCGATCACCCTCCAGCCGGCCCTGCTCGGCTTCGCCGGCCGCAAGGTGCTCCCCCGCAGGCTGCGCCGGGCCGAGGCCGCGCCGGCCGCCGGCGACACCCCGCCCGCCGAGGACCGCTCCGGCTTCGGCTTCCGCTGGGCGCACTGGGTCACCAAGCTGCGGATCCCGGTCATCCTGGTCGGCCTGCTCGGCCTCGGGCTGCTCGCGCTGCCGGCGCAGGACATGCGGCTGGCCCTGCCGGACGCGGCCACCGCGCCCGAGGGCAGCGCGGCCCGGGTCAGCAGCGACGTCATCCGCGAGGGCTTCGGGCCCGGCTTCACCGGCCGGCTCGCCGTGGTGGTCACCTCGGACTCCCCGCAGGACACCGCGGCCGCCGTACCGCAGGTCACCGCGCTGATCCAGCGCACCGAGGGCGTGCTGGCCGTGGCCCCACCGCAGGTCGACCCCTCCGGCCGGACGGCGCTGCTCGGCGTCATCCCCAGGACCGGGCCGACCGACGCGGCCACCGAGACGCTGGTCCACGACATCCGCGACGGCGTCGGCTCGATCGGCAACGCCGAGGTGCTGCTCACCGGCGTCACCGCGATCGGCATCGACGTCTCCGAGAAGCTCTCCGACGCGCTGCCGGTCTACCTGCTGCTCGTCGTCGGGCTGTCGATCCTGCTGCTGATGCTGGTGTTCCGCTCGATCCTGGTGCCGGTCAAGGCGGCGCTGGGCTTCCTGCTCACCGTGGCCGCCACCTTCGGCATCACCGTCGCGGTGTTCCAGCAGGGGCACCTGGCCGACCTGGTCGGGCTGGACACCCCGGGCCCGCTGATCAGCTTCCTGCCGATCCTGCTGATCGGCATCCTGTTCGGACTCGCCATGGACTACGAGGTCTTCCTGGTCTCCCGGATGCGGGAGGACTTCGTGCACGGCGACACCCCGCACCAGGCCACCATCAACGGGATGGGCCACGGCGCCCGGGTGGTCACCGCCGCCGCGCTGATCATGATCTCGGTCTTCGGCGGCTTCGTCTTCCTCGACGACCCGGTGATCAAGTCGATGGGCTTCGCGCTCGCGATCGGCGTCGCCATCGACGCCTTCGTGGTGCGGATGACCATCGTGCCGGCGGTGATGTCGCTGCTCGACCGGACGGCCTGGTGGCTGCCCCGCTGGCTGAACCGGGCACTGCCCAACGTGGACATCGAGGGTGAGGGGCTGCGCGCCCACCTCGACCGGGAACCGGTCGACGCCTGACGGACGGGGCCTGCCCGGCCGGCCTACACGCCGGCCGGGTAGGTCTCCATCTCACCCATCGCGCTCAGCGCCGGCAACGGATGCAGCGCGGTGGTCTCGTCGCACCAGATGAACCCGTCGTACCGCTCGGCCAGCCGGGTCGGCACGTAGTTGCCCCAGGACTCGAAGGTCGGGTCGTAGACCACCCCGATCGCCCGGTGGTCGACGGTGCCGGTGATCCACTCCGGCTCGTCCGCACCGCCGAAGACCAGCACCGCGCGCTCCGGCATCAGCTCGTGCAGCCGCCGCTCCACCGAACCCTCCCGGGCCGGCGGCACCACCATCGCCTCGGCCGGCGAACCCCAGCGCGGCGCGGCGACGACCGTCCCCCGGTAGCCGCCGAAGCCGACCAGCACGACCCCGTCGCGGCCCAGCCGTTCCCGGCCCAACTGGCCGATGTTCACCAGCCCGTCGGCGGCCATGTCGGTGGCCCGGGCATCTCCCACGTGCGTGTTGTGCGCCCAGACGATCCCCCGCGACTGGGGGCCGTAGTGCTCCAGCAGGCGGTCCAGGGTGTCCGTCATGTGGATGTCCCGCACGTTCCACGACTCCGGGCCGCCGCGCACCATCGCCCGGTAGTAGCGCTCCGCGCCGGCCACCACCTCCGCGTTCTGCCAGGCCGCGAAGGCGTCCGGGCCGTCCGCCGCGGCGTGTGCCCGGGTACGCGCCAGCAGGCGTACCACCTCCTCCTCGCAGCGCGCGGAGACGAACCGGCTGGCCGCGCCGTACTCCTCGACCTGCTTGCCGTACGGCTCGAAGCAGCGGTAGGCCTCCTGCGCCGCCTCCAGCGACTGCGGGTCCTCCTCGCCGAGGTAGTCGAAGATGGCCTGCATCGACTCCCACAGGCTGTAGACGTCCAACCCGTGGAAGCCGGCCCGCTCCCCCGCCGGGCGTTCCATGTTCCAGGCCCGCAACCAGCGGCAGAACCGGTTCACCTCGGCGTTCGCCCACATCCAGGTGGGCCAGCGTTCGAAGCATTCCAGCGCGAGCCGCGGGTCGGCGGCGCCGCCGGGCGCGCCGGTCACCGACCGGTTCACCCGGTCGCAGTCCGGCCAGTCGCCCTCCACCGCCACGAAGGAGAAGCCGTGCTCGGCGATGAGCCGGCGGGTGAGCTGCTCGCGCAGCCGGTAGTAGTCGTAGTTGCCGTGCGTCGCCTCGCCGATCATCACCACCCGGGCGTCCCCGACACGCGCCAGCAACGGATCGAAGTCGCTCGGCGCGCCGAGCCGCTGAACCAGCATGTGCGCGGCTACCCGGCGGGCCGGCGACCAAACCGCCGCCCGTGGCCGCGGGCGTCGACGGGCGTCCCGGTCTCACCCCTGGAACCGGTCACTTCCGCCGATTGCGGTGTGCCGGCGCGCAGGACGGGTAGCCGGGCGGCATGACCGTCACCGGGGCGCAGTTGCAGGACTACCTGGCCGGGCTCGACTACCCGGTCTCCCGTGAGGACCTGGTCCGCTGGGGTCAGGAGAACGGGGCCAGCACCGAGCTGTTGCAGATGTTGCGGGCGTTGCCCGTCGAACAGTTCAACGACCCCGCCGAGCTGCACGAGGCGCTGGCCACGCTCGCCTGAGATCGCGCGGGTCGCGGGCATGCAGCAGACGGAACAGGACCAGCCACTGCTCCGGCCAGACCAGCCCGACCGGCGTGGCCGGGTCGAGCCGGGCGGCCCGTAGCGCACCGTCCACCCGGCCGCGCGGGTGCGCCGTGCGCAGCGAGGCGGCGAGTGAGCCGCCGGCGCCGCCGAACCCGAGCTCGACCATCCTCCGGTACGCCGGCAGCGCCGCCGGGGGCAGCAGCGGCTCGGGCCGGCGCTCGACCCGCAGGATCCCGCCGTCGACGCCGGGCACCGGCCGGAACGCGGCACGGGGCACCCGCCCGGCCAGCCGCCAGTGGTGTTCCGGCCAGGTGAGCACGGTCAGCCTGCTCCACCGGCCGTGGTCGCCGGTGCGCTTGCGGGCGTACTCCAGCTGGGTGAGCAGCGTCGCGGCCCGCAACCCGGGGGCGGCCAGGCACCAGCGGACCACCGCGGCCGTCAGCGACCAGGGGATGTTGCCGACCACGGAGAACGGCTCGTCCGGCGGCGGTGCGGCCAGGAAGTCCTCCTGCCGGTGGCTGACCTGGGGCAGTTGGGCGGCGAGGGCGGCCAGGTCACCGGCGGCGGCCGGGTCCACCTCGTAGGCGACCAGCCGCGCGCAGCGGACGGCGAGCGGACGGGTCAGTTGACCCCGGCCCGCACCGACCTCCAGCAGCAGGTCGTCGGGGCCGGGCCGGGCGGCCCGGACCAGCCGCGCGACGGCGGCCGGATCGGTCAGGAAGTTCTGGGACAGTACGCGACGGGACCGGTCGCGTGCGGTGGTGCGGGGTCGGCGGGGCGCCACGGGAATCGTCCTGTCTGTCGCCGGTCGGCGACGGGTACGGACAGGCAGCGCGCACGGCGGGCCTGTCCGAGTGGATCGGGACTCGGACGACCCTGGAGATTCGGCGTGGGACGCGGAGGTGCGCCCGCCGACCGCGAGGTGTCAGCGGTCAGCGGCATGGCGGCGCCGGGTGCGACGCGACCGCACCGACCCCGGTCGGTGGACGGGTCGGCGACGGTGCGGAGGTCAGGTCAGGCGCGGCGGTGGGCGTCCCGGCCGGCCAGGGCCGGGCGCCGGACTCGCGGGCGGGCAACCAGGAGGAGGCCCCGCACGGCCGGCGCGGCGGCCACGTCGATCAGGGCGTGCGTGAACATGTCGGCCAGGCTAGCGGCGGGCCGGTCGCGCCGCGAGGGGTTTCCGGAACCGTCCGGGTCGTCGCCATCCACCGGTCACCTGGCTGTTCGACTCGCCGAGTCGCCACCGAGGTTGCCGGCTGCGGGCCGGCGGGCTGTCGGCGGCTCGCCCGGCCCCGGGGCCACGGAGGGTAGCGTCCGCCCCCACTCTCCACAGCGAGCGATATACCTCTGAGGCATATTTATGCCTCAGAGGTATATCGCTCAGGACTCATATGCCCTTGGACCGACGACACGCCCGGCCGGCACAGCGGCCGGGGTCAGCGACCGGCCGGACCCGGGAAGGGCTCAGATTTCGACGGTGCGGCCCTCTGCGCGGGCGACCTCGGCGGCGGACAGGATCTCCACCACCTCGCGACCGAAGCGCACGTCGCAGCGATGGTCCCGGGTGCCGGCGTCGATCTCTTCGAGGAGCTGGTCGATCGCGGTGCCGAAGGCGGTGATGGCGTCGCCGTCGCCCGGCGGCACCGTCTCGGTGCCGTTCTCGCCGAAGAAGACGAAGTCGCGGGTCGTCGCCTCACGAGGCGCGTCCAGGGTGAGCGAGATCGCGCTGGTGGCGCCGCCGACGTGGGTGAGCAGCAGGTGGACCAGGCCGCTCGGGCCGTTCATCGCGGCCACCCGGGTGACCCGGCCGAGCACCGGCAGGATGATCGACAGCGCGTGCGGACCGATGTCCCAGAGCGCGCCGTGCTCGATTCGCCACTGCGAGTCGCCGTACGGGCTGCCGGGCTGGTAGATCGAGGCGAACATGGTCGCCCGCGCGTGCTGCCAGCCGCCGGCAGCGGCGGTCGAGGCGAGGAAGGCGGTGACGTTCGGGTGGTAACGCTGGGTGAAGAAGACCACCGAGGCCACCCCGGACTGCTGGGCGGCGGCGACCACCCGGTCGGCGTCGGCGAGGGTGAGCGCCAGCGGCTTGTCCAGCAGCAGGTGCCGGCCCGCGATGGCGGCGCGTACGGCGAGGTCCGCCTGGATGTCGGGCGGGAGCGCCACGGCGACCGCGTCGCACTCGTCCAGCAGCGCGTCGGCGTCGCCGAACGCCGGTACGCCGTGCCGGTCGGCCAGCTCGGCGGCCCGCTCCGGGTTGCGTCCCCAGACCCCGACCAGTTCGGCGCGCGGGTGCGCGTCGATCGCGGCGGCGTGCGTCTCCGCCGCCCAGTGACCGGTGCCAAACAAGCCGAACCGCAGCACGAGTACCCCCGGTGTCGTCGTCCGCCACGGCGGTGCCGTGGCGTGATCCAACCTAGTCGTCCCCGGCCGGGCACGTCCGGCCGACCTGGCCGAGTGACCGGGGCGAGGGCGATTACTACGACGGTTAGTAGGCTGTGCCGGTGACCGAGACTGGGACGGTGTGCCCGCGATGACCAGCGCAGCCTCAGCCGGCTCGCCGGTGGACGGGATCCTCGCGACGGCAACGATCGTGCTGTCGCTCGTACTCGCGCTCTGGAGCCTGGTGGCGACGCTGCGCCACCGCGCGCCGGACCGGCTCCAGTTCGTCGGCCTGGCGGTGCTGGAGGTGGCGCTGCTCGCGCTGGCGGTGGCGGCGCTGGTCGCGCTGAGCGGCGGCGAGCGGCCGGGCGAGCCCGGCGCCTTCTTCGGCTACCTGGTGACGCTGGTCTGCCTGCCGCCGCTGGCCTGGGTGCTGGCCAGGATGGAACCGACCCGCTGGGGCTCGGCGATCGTCTGCGCGATCTGCCTGGTCACCCCGGTGGTCGTGGTCCGGCTCCAGCAGACCTGGGAGGTCCTCGGTGGTTGAGACCCGCACCTCCGCGCCGGCCACAAACAAGGGTCCGGGTCGGCTGCTGATCGCGGTCTACCTGCTCTTCGCGATCGCCGCGACCTCGCGGGCCGGGCTCCAGATCGCCACGAAGTTCGACGAGGCGCCGGTGGCGTACCTGCTCTCCGCGCTGGCCGCGGTGATCTACATCGTCGCCGCCGTCGGGCTGGCCCGCGCCGGTCACGCCGGCCGCCGGGTCGCGCTCGCCTGCTGCTCGGTGGAGCTGGCCGGGGTCGTCGGGGTGGGCCTGCTGAGCCTGGTCGACAAGGAACTCTTCCCGGACGAGACGGTCTGGTCCGGATTCGGCAGCGGCTACGGCTACATCCCGCTCGTCCTGCCCATCCTCGGCCTCCTCTGGCTCTACCGCACCCGCCACACCCCCACCTGACCCCGCGCGACCCCCGGCCTGCGGCCGCACGTTCGGAGAAAGCGTGGCCTTGGAAGCCGAAATGGCCACTCTTTCTCGGAAAGAGTGGCCATTTGGTGGTGCGGGGGGGTAGGGGTCAGTCCTTGGGGCCGCCGGCTACGTAGATGACCTGGCCGGAGACGAAGGACGCGCCCTCGCTGGCGAGGAACGAGATGGTGTGGGCGACGTCCTCCGGGCGGCCGCAGCGGCGGACCGGGATCTCCGCGGCGGCGTGCTGCTGCAACGCCTCGAAGTCGACCTTCATCCGGGCGGCGGTCGCGGCGGTCATGTCGGTGACGATGAAGCCCGGCGCGACCGCGTTGACCGTCACGCCGAACGGGCCCAGCTCGATGGCGAGCGTCTTGGTGAAGCCCTGGAGGCCGGCCTTCGCCGCCGAGTAGTTCGCCTGGCCCCGGTTGCCCAGCGCGGAGGTGCTGGAGAGGTTGACGATCCGGCCCCACTTCCGGTCGACCATGTGCTTCTGGGCGGCCTGGCTGAACAGGAACGCGCCGCGCAGGTGCACGCCCAGCACCGTGTCCCAGTCGGCGTCGGTCATCTTGAACAGCAGGTTGTCGCGGAGCACGCCGGCGTTGTTGACCAGGACGGTCGGCCCGCCCAGCTCGGCGGCGATCCGCTCGACGGCCGCCTCGACCTGGGCCCGGTCGGACACGTCGGCGCCGACCCCGAGTGCCCGGCCGCCGTCGGCGGCGATCGCGTCCACGGTCTCCTTCGTCGCCGACTCGTCGATGTCGACCACGGCGACGGCCATGCCGTCGGCGGCCAGCCGGCGGGCGGTGGCCGCGCCGATGCCGCGCGCGGCTCCGGTCACGATGGCGACGCGGGGCTCCTCCGACATGATTACCTCCCGGTAACTTGTGGGTCGATCGAAGGAGCTTAACCCAGGGGTACGCCCACCCGGACCGGCCCGCAACGGCGGTCCGCGCCCCCGGACGCGGGCCGGCTCCTGAGCACATCGGACACCGCCGGGCCCGGCCGGAGGTCGGTCGGGAGGGTCAGACGGCCTCGCCCCGGCAGAGCCGGATCCAGCGGTAGCCGTAGCCGGCCAGCTTGAGGTTGTCCAGCTTGCCCACCTCGCCGTACCCGCGGTCGGAGAGGACGTCATTCGGCAGGTCCGCCTCGGGCGCGAGCACGCTCAGGTCGACCTCGACGTCCTCGGTGCCCAGGTTGTGCAGGAAGACCATCGTCCCGGTCGGACCGTCAGCGCGGTGCGCCAGCACCCCGGCCGGCATCGGCACGTCGATGTGCGTCGTCGCGCCCGAGCCGATCTCGGGGGCCTCGCGCAGCGTACGGATCATCCGCTCGAACCAGGCCAGCAGCGACTTCGGGTCACGGCGCTGGGCGGTCACGTTGACCTTCTCGTAGCTGAACTCACCCTTGTCGATCACCGGCCGGACCAGCTTCTCCGGGTCCGCGGTGGAGAACCCGGCGTTCGGCTTGAACGACCACTGCATCGGGGTGCGGATGGCCTCCCGGCCGGGCAGCGACAGGTCCTCGCCCATCCCGATCTCCTCGCCGTAGCGCAGCACCGGCGTGCCGCGCAGCGAGAACTGCAGGGCGTACGCCAGCTCGATGCGGCGGCGGTCGTTGCCGAGCATCGGGGCCAGCCGGCGCCGGATGCCCCGGTCGTAGATCCGCATGTCCTCGTCCGGGCCGAACTCGGCGTACACCTGGTTGCGCTGCTCGGCGGTGAGCCGGGAGAGGTCGATCTCGTCGTGGTTGCGCAGGAAGGTGGCCCACTGGCCGCCGGCGGGCAGCGCCGGGGTGTCCCGCAGCGCCTCGATCACCGGCTCCGGGTCCTGCCGGGCCAGGGCCAGCATGAGCCGGCCGTTGAGCATGAAGTCGAAGAGCATGTGGATCCGGTTGCCGGAGCCGCCGCTGTCGCCGAAGAACGTGGGCAGCTGGTCCGGCTCGACGTTCGCCTCGGCCAGCAGGACCGCGTCGCCGCGCCGCCACTGCACGTGCTGGCGCAGCTCGGTGAGGAACTCGAAGTCCTTGGGCGAGTTGGGGTTGCCCGGCTCGGTCAGCTCGATGATGAACGGCACCGCGTCCATCCGGAAACCGGAGACGCCGAGCTGGAGCCAGAACGACATCACCTTCTTGATCTCCGCGCGGACCTCCGGGTTGGCGAAGTTGAGGTCCGGCTGGAACGTGTAGAACCGGTGGTAGTACCACGCCTTGGCGGTGCGGTCGTAGCTCCAGGTCTCGTTCTGCTCGCCGGGGAAGACCATGCCCTGGTGCCGGTCGTCCGGCTCGGTGTCGGACCAGACGTACCAGTCCCGGTACGGCGAGTCGGGCGAGGAGCGGGCGGACTGGAACCAGGGGTGCTCGTCGGAGGTGTGGTTGACCACCAGGTCGATGATCACCCGGATGCCCCGGTTCTGCGCCTGGTGCAGCAGCTCCGCGAAGTCGCCGAGGGTGCCGAAGCGGGGGTCCACGTTGTAGAAGTCGGTGGCGTCGTAGCCGTCGTCCCGGCTCGGTGAGGGGTGGATCGGGTGCAGCCACAGGCAGGTCACCCCGAGCCGGGCCAGGTAGTCCAGCCGGCCGATCAGCCCTCGGATGTCACCGACCCCGTCGCCGTCGGAGTCCGCGTACGTGTCGATGTCGAGGCAGTAGACGACGGCCTCGGAGTACCACCTGTCACCCATGCCGACCTTATGTCTCCGATCGGCCGTCCCGGCAAACGCGAGGCCGTCGCCGCCGGCCCTCGGATCGGCGCCGTCCGGACGGGTACGGTGCCGGCATGGGCGAGGACGAGACGCTGCGGGACGTCGACTGGGCCGACGGTCGCTGGCTGCGCGAGCCGGTGCGGGTCGAGCGGACCGACGCGGGTGACCTGCTGGTGGAGCCGGGCGCGGAGAGTGACTTCTGGCGGCACACCGGCTACGGGTTCGTGCACGACGACGGGCCCGCCCTGCTCGCCCCGCTGCCCGGCGGCAGCGCCGTCGAGGTGAGCTTCCGGCTGGACTACGGCGAGCAGTTCGACCAGGCCGGGGTGCTGGTCCGGGTGGACGAGCGGAACTGGGTCAAGGCCGGGGTGGAGGTCAGCGACGGCGAGCCGCAGCTCGGCGCGGTGGTCACCCGGGAGGTCTCCGACTGGTCGGTCGCGCCGGTGCCGGACTGGGCCGGGCGGGAGGTCACCGTCCGGGTCAGCCGGGACGGCGACGCGCTCACCGTCCGGGCCCGGGTGGACGACGAGCCGTGGCGGCTGGTCCGGCTCGCCCCGCTCGCCCCGGAGGCGGCGGCGTCCGCCGGTCCGTTCTGCTGCTCGCCGACCCGGTCCGGGCTGACCGTCCGGTTCACCGGCTGGCGCCAGGGCCCGGCCGACCGCCAACTGCACCCCTCGACCTGACCTGCCCGGCCCCCAGCAGACCCACGATTTGCGGCGTGTCGCGGTGTCGCGGGTGCCGGACACCCCGACACGCCGCAAACGGGGCGGGCCGGCGGGCAGGTCGGCGGGCGGACCGGGCCTGAGCGGATGGTCAGTGGGGCGGGTCACCGGCAGGTGTGGGGGTCGGATGCGCGGGTACGACTCTCCGATCCCGGCAGCTCTCGGAAGGACGCCCATGGCTCTCGCCCAGAACGTCGACCCGAACCAGTTCACCGGGCTGACCGGCTGGGTGGCGAGCGTCATCGACTCGCTGGGCGCGGTCGGGGTCGCGCTGCTGGTGGCCCTGGAGAGCATCATCCCGCCGATCCCCAGCGAGGTCGTGCTGGCGATGGCCGGCTACCTCGCCAGTGCGGGCCGTTTCCACCCGGTGGTGATCGTGCTCGCCGCGACGGTGGGCTCGCTGTTCGGCGCGCTGGTGCTCTACTGGCTCGGCGCGGCGCTCGGCGAGGAACGGCTCAAGCGCTGGCTGGACCACCTCCCGCTGGTGGACTCCGACGACCTGGAGAAGGCCGACCGCTGGTTCGAGCGGTACGGCCGGTGGGCGGTGCTGATCGGCCGGGTGGTGCCGGTGGTCCGCAGCCTGGTGTCGGTCCCGGCCGGGGCGAACCGGATGCCGCTGGGTGAGTTCGTCCTGTTGACCACGCTGGGCAGCGGGGTGTGGAACACCGTGATCGTGGGGCTGGGCTACGCGCTCGGGTCGCGCTGGGAGGACGTCGACCGGTACAGCAGCTGGTTCAACTACGCGATCTTCGCCGTCTTCGCCGTCATGATCGCGAGCTGGGTGGTGAAGAAGGTCCGCAAGCGGCGGGCGCGGCGCGACCGGCAGTCGGTGACCGCCGGTCGCTGACCGCGACGCCGTCGCTCAGTACTTCGCGGTGATCGAGGTGAACTCCCAGGTGTTCTGGGCGATGCCGGAGCAGTTGGAGACCACTCCCCCGCCCGGGCAGGGGCGGTCCCGGTTGACCGACCAGAAGGTGAAGCGGGACAGGCCGCGGGCCTTGGCCCAGTCCCGGATCTGCGTCCAGGTGGCCGGAGAGGTCAGCTCCTGCTGGTCGGAGAGGCCGTTCATGCCGGAGATGCCCATGTGCGCGTACGCGGTGGCGTCCGACCAGCCGAAGGCCGTCTTCAGCGCGTTCTTCAGGCCCTCCGCCGCGTTGATCGTGTTCTGGTACATGTTCGCGCCACCGCCGAAGTCGAACGGCATGATGGTGAAGGTGTCGATGTTCGCGCCGAGCGCGGCGGCCTGGTTGATCAGCCGGGTGCCCCAGTAGTTCGGCCCGGTGGTCGAGGTGCCGAACGTGACGATCGTCTTGATCCCCGGGTTGTTCTGCTTGACGATCTTCAGCGCGCCGAGGATCCGGTCCTGCACCACCGCGTTCTCGAACTCGTCGCTGTTCTCGATGTCGATGTCGATCGCCTTCAGCCCGAACGCGTTGATCACCTGCTGGTACGCCCCGGCGAGCGCGGCGGCCGAGGAGCAGTTCGGGCCGAGCTTGTTGCCGCTCCACCCGCCGATGGACGGGATCACGTCACCGCCTGCGGCCCGGATCGCGGCGATCGTGTTGGCGTGCGCGCCGCCGGTGAGCGGGCCGCTGCCGTCCCAGGCCGGGGTGCAGCCGCCGCCGGAGAGGACGAACGCGATGGTGAACCACTTGATCCCGGTCGCCCCCATCACCGTCGACGGCGCGGGCGGGTCGCCCCAGCCCGGGTAGAGGTAGGGCGCGGCGGCCATCGGGGCGGTGCCGCCGGTGCAGCCGGTGGTGGTGGCGGAGACCGGCGCGGACTTCGCCGACTCACCGGAGGAGTTGTACGCGGCCACCGTGTAGCTGTGCGCGGAGCAGGCGGCCAGCCCGCTGACCGTGGTCGAGGTGCCGGTGAGGGTGGCCCGGACGGTCGAGCCCTCGTACACCCGGTAGCCGGTGACCGTGCCGCCGACGGCGTTCCACGCCAGCGCGATCGAGGAGGCGGTGGTGCCGGTGACCCGCAGGCCGCCGGGGGTGGCCGGGGCGGACGGGTTGCCGCCGCCTCCGGTGCAGGAGCCGCCGTTGACCGTGCAGTTGGTCGGGTCGCCGTTACCGCTGACCACGAAACCGAACGAGGTGCTGGCACCCGGGGCGAGGGTGCCGTTCCAGGACTGGTTCACCGCGGTCACGTGCTGGCCGGAGGTGGTCAGCCGGGCGTCCCAGAAGGTGCCGAGCGAGCTGCCGGCGGGCAGGTCGAACTGCACGTTCCAGGAGCTGATGCTGGCCGAGCTGTCGTTGGTGACGGTGAACTTCGCCTCGTACCCGCTGCCCCAGCTGGAGGTGCGGACGAAGGCGGCGGTGGCGGCGGACGCGGCCGGTGGAGCCACGACGGTGGCCGCGACCAGGGCGGCGGCGAGCGCGACGGCGAATGTCGCCACGCGTGGCGAGCGGAGTTTCACGGTGGCCTCCAGGGACCTGTGGTGGGGGACCGCCCGGGGTGGGCGGGGTCGCCGGCCCGCAGGAGGCGGGTCGGTGGCGCGGGAGGACCGGCCCGGCCGCTGCGGTGGGCCGGCGGTGCGGACGGCCCGGCCGGGGGTGGGCCGGGTGCGGACTCGCCGGCCGGGGGTGGGCCGGGTGCGGACGGACCGGCCGGGGGTGGGCCGGGTGGTGCGGCGTGGCCGGCCCGCGGGACGGCGGACCGGCCACGCCCGTCAGGGCAGGGTGGCCAGGTGCGGCTTGACGGTGCGGGCGAAACCGTTGCCGTTGCTGACGTCCCAGTTCACCGACCAGGTCATCGCGCCCCGGATGCCCGGGTAGGTGCGCGGCGGCCGGAAGCTGCCGCAGTTGGTGCCGCGGGCCAGGCAGTCCAGGGCGGCGTTGACCACGCTCGGCGCGACGATGCCACCGCCGGCGGCGCCCGGTCCGGCGGGCAGGCCCAGGCCGACCTGGTCGGGGCGCAGCCCCGCCTCCAGCTGGATGCAGGCCAGGGCGACGATGAAGTTCACCGTGCCCTGCGAGTACGCGGCGTTCTGGTCGCAGCCGAGCATCGCCCCGGAGTTGTAGAACTGGGTGTTGACCACGGTGAGGATGTCCCGGATGTCCAGCGCCAGCTTGAAGTAGCCGGTGGTGGGCGACTGCATGTCGATGGTCTGCGGTGCCATCGCGATGATCAGGCCGGCCCCGACCTTCGCCCGCAGGGCGCGCAGCGCCTGGGCCATGTACGTCGGGTTGAGCCCGTTCTCCAGGTCGATGTCGACCCCGTCGAAGCCGTACCGGCGGATCAGCGCGTGGACGGTGTCGGCGAAGGCGGTGGCCGAGGTGGCGTCGTTGACCGCGACCCGGCCGGTCTCGCCGCCGACGGAGAGGATCACCTTCTGGCCGCGCGAGCGCAGGGTCTGCACGTCGGCGGTGAACTGCGCGTCGGTGTAACCGCCGAGTGCGGCGGACAGGCCGGGGTCGACGGCGAACCCGACCGCGCCGGGCGTGGCGGTGGCCTCGCCGAAGGCGACGGCGACGATGTCGTACTCGGCGGGCACGTCGCGCAGTCGCAGCTCGACCGCGGGGTTGTCGAAGTTGTGCCAGTAGCCGGTGAGCAGGTGCTTCGGCAGCCCGCCGGTGGGCGGCGGCGGAGTGGTGGTGGGCGGCGGGGTGGTCGGCGCCGGGGTGGTGGGCGACGGCGTCGGAGTGGTCGGCGTCGGGCTCGGCGGGGTGCTGCCGCCACCGCAGGGCGCCCCGTTGAGCAGGCAGTTGGTCGGCGAGCCGGTCCCGGTCCCGAGGAAGCCGAACGACACCGAGGCGCCCGGGGCGACGGTGCCGTTCCAGGACCGGTTGGTGAAGGTGTACCGCTGGCCGGAGCTGGTGAGCAGCGCGTCCCAGTAGCTGCCGACGGTGGTCCCGGCGGGCAGGTCGAAGGAGACGGTCCAGCCGGAGATGGTGCTGCCGCCGCCGTTGGTGATCGTGTACTTCCCCTCCCAGCCGCTGCCCCAGTCGGAGGTCTTGACGAAGCTGGCGGTCGCCCCGGCCGCGTACGCGGGCAGCGCGACCCACGCCGCGCCGAGGGTCGCGACCAGCGCGGCGACCAGGGAGAGGAGCAGGGTTCTGGAACGCGTCATGCGACCCTCCGTACTGCGATCGATCCATGGATGTCGACGTGCGCGCTTATTATTAAGACTGTTAACTGATTCTGTCCAGAGTGGTCGACCCATCGATCGGGGCCCGCGTCGCCTCGACGCGGGCCCCGGACGCGCTCAGCGCCGGAAGGTGAACCAGTTGACGTTGACGAAGTCGGCGCTCTGGCCGCTGCTGAAGGTCAGGTAGACGGTGTGCCGCCCGGTCGCCGCGGCGACGTTGCCGGGCACCGAGCGCCAGCTCTGCCAGCCGCCGGTGTTGGCGATGGCGAAGCTGCCGATCGGCGTGCTGGTCGGGCTGTCCAGGCGCACCTCGACCAACCCGCTCACCCCGCCGGCCGCCCCGGAGGCCACCCGGGCGACGAAGTCGCGGGGCGGGGTCGCGCCGAAGTCGACGTTGTCGTAGCGGACCCAGTCACCGCTGCGCACGGCGCCGATGTTCTGCCCGCCCTCGGCGCACGCCTCGACGATCACCCCGTTCTGCGCGGTGAACGCCTCGGCCTGGATCGTCCCGTACGCGTCGACGCCTCCGGACGGCGGCGGGGTGGTCGGCGGTGGCGTGGACGTGCCCCGCCGGTAGACCGCCACGTAGTCGACCAGCATCGGCCGGCCGGAGACGGTCGAGGCGGTCGGCGTGGCGTAGCCGGCCACCCCGTTCGGGAACGAGCCACCCATCGCGACGTTGAGCAGCAGGAAGTAGCCGGCGTGGCCGGTCATCTGGGTCCAGTACGGCTCGCCGACCTGGTTCTGGCCGACGGTGTGGAACAGCTGCCCGTCGACGTACCAGCGCAGTTGCTGCGGGGCGACCGAGGCGTCCCACTCGAACCGGTAGGTGTGGAAGGCGGACTGGCAGGTGCTGCCGGGGCAGGGCCGGGAGTTGCCGAGGCCGCTGAACTCGTTGCACGGGCCGCCCGGGGCGTACCCGCAGTGCAGCACGCCCCAGACCTGGTTCAGGCCGTTGACGTTCTCCATCACGTCGAACTCGCCGATGCCGGGCCAGTTCTGGTAGTTGCCCCGGTACGGCGAGCCGAGCGCCCAGAACGCCGGCCAGTACCCGGCGGCCTGCGCGCCGGTGACGTTGGGCATCTGGATCCGCCCCTCGATGGCGAGCACTCCCCCGGCGGGCGGCTTGAAGTCGGTGCGGACGGTCTCGATCCGGGCGGAGGTCCACCGGCCGGCGCCGTCGCGGACCGGGGTGATCCGCAGGTTGCCGGCGCCGTCGTGGGCGAGGTTGGTGGTGCTGGCGGTGTACGTCTGGATCTCGCCGGTGCCCCAGTTGGCCGGGCCACCCGGGTAGCTGGTGCCGGTGTCGATGATCCAGTTGGCCGAGGACGGCAGGGTGCCGGCGGAGCCGGTGAAGTCGTCGCTCCACATCAGGCTCCAGCCGGACGGGGGCGGTGGGACGGCGGCCTGCGCGGTCACGGTCACGCCGGCCAGCGCGGTGGTGGCGACGGCCAGCGCGACGGCCAGCGGGAGCCGTCGGCGCGACCGGGGTGGGCGGGGGGCGGCGGAGGCCGCCGGGGCAGGGTTCATCGGGGGTGCCTCTCTGCGGGGGACGGGTCGAGAGAGCGCTCTCTGACAGCGATTTGTACGCCGCCGAGCCGACATATGTCAACGCTTGTCGATGGGTTCCGGCTGCGGGCGGCGCAACGTCACCTGCTCCAGCGCCGTCCACGCCGTGGTGGTCACCAGGTAGATCACCGCGGCCAGCGGCACCACCAGCGCCACCAGCACGGTCACGTACGGCAGCAGCGGGATCAGCCGGCCCAGCGTGGCCGCGCCCGGTCCCTCGATCGGCGTACCGGCCACCGTGCCCGTCGACGCCGCGGCGCGCTTCGCCCGCCGGGAGGAGAACCAGGCGAGGCCGGTCAGCACCGCCAGCAGCAGGCCGAAGACCAGCACCACCGGGCCGGAGAGCCCGTCGCCCAGGTGCCAGCCCAGCGGCACCCCGCCCAGCCGCTCGTCGAGCAGCCCGCCGCCGCCCTCACCGGTGGCGAAGAGCCGGTACATGACCAGGAAGAAGGGCGCCTGGAGCAGCGCCGGCAGGCAGCCGGCGACCGGACTGGCGCCGGCCTTCCGGTAGAGCCCGAACAGCTCGGACTGCAACCGCGCGGGGTCGTCGGCGTACCGCTGCTGGAGCTGGCGGACCTCGGGGGCGAGCGCCGCGCGGCGCCGCTCCCCACGGACCTGCGCCAGGGTGAGCGGCGAGATCAGCAGCCGGACGGCGATGGTGAACAGGACGATGGCGGCGGCGGTGGCCGTCCCGCCGGTCAGCGGCGCGAGCGCGTCGGAGAGCCAGGTGACGGCGGCGCCGGCGGCAGCCACCGCGTCGTGCACGGGTGAGAAGGCGAGCATCAGGTGACCCCTCGGTCCGATCCCGGATGTCCCCCGGCCGGGGCCGGTGGGACGGATGACGACGGAATCGGCCGGGCGGCGACGCGCGGGATCAGCCCGCGACCGGACGCCACCCGGCCGAGGGACGCCACCCCGGGGCCCGGGGACGGGGCCGGCCGGCCGCGTCCGGATCGACCTGGCGCGGCACCCGCCGGCGCCGGGCCCGCTCCCGCAGGCCCACTGCCCGCCGGCCACCCCGGGCCGGGCCGCCCACCCGGCGGGGACGCGCCGCCAGCAGCGCCGCGAGCAGCAGCGCGGCCACCACCGCCGCGCCGGCGAGGAGTTCCGCCGGACGCTGCCCGAGCAGCGTCAGCTCGGTGAGCGCGTACGCCCACAGACCCGTCACCGCCACCAGCAGACCCGGCACGCGATCAGCCTAGGGTCCGTCGTCCACTCCACCGGCGGGATCGGCGACACGCCGCCCCGACGCGCCGGTCCGGCGTTTTCCGCCGCCGCCACCCTGGGTAACCAGAGCCCCGACCGGCGCGGACGGACCGTGACCGGGGCGAACGGACGGTGGTGGCGATGACCGGCCAGGTGGCGGCGGCGAGCCCGGCGGCCCCGAACGGCACCGACCTGCTCACGGTGGGCGTCGAGGAGGAGTTCCTGCTCGTCGACCCGCACACCGGTGCCGCGGTGCCCGCCGTCGACCTGGTGCTGGAGCAGGTGCCGGCGGAACTGCGCGGCCAGGTGGAGCGGGAGTTCCAGACCAGCCAGATCGAGATCGGCAGCCCGCCCGGGCTGGAACTCCGGTCGATCCGCCACTCCCTCGGCGTGCTGCGGGCCGCGCTCGCCGACGCCGCCGAGCGGGCCGGCGTACGGCTGCTCGCCATCGGCACCGGCCCGGTCGACGGCCCGGTTCCGCCGGTGGTCGACAAGCCCCGCTTCGACCAGATGATCGAGCGGTTCCGGCTGCTGGTGCCGGGCCCCGGCAACAACGGCATGCACGTGCACGTCGGCGTCCCCGACCCGGAGACCGGCGTCCAGGTGCTCAACCACGTCCGCCCCTGGCTGCCCGTGCTGCACGCGGTGACCACCAACTCCCCGTTCGCCCGGGGCGAGGACACCGGCTACGCGAGCTGGCGCTCGGTCGAGTGGGAGCACTGGCCGTCGGTCGCCCCCACCCCGTTCCTGAAGTCGCACGAGCACTACCAGCGGCTGATCCGGCAGCTCATCTCCAGCGGCGTGATGCTCGACGAGGGGATGCTCTACTGGTACGCCCGGCTGTCGGCGAAGTACCCGACGGTGGAGATCCGCATCGGTGACGTCTGCCCGTCGGTGGACGACGCGGTGCTGGTCGCGGCCATGGTCCGGGCGATGGTGGCGACCGCGATGACGGACATCGCCGAGGGCCGCCGCGCGGTCAACACCGACCACCACCTGCTGGTCGCCGCGCACTGGCGGGCCGCGCACGACGGGCTGGAGGGCGAGGGCGTCGACCTCACCAACGGCGAGCTGCGCCCGGCCTGGGAACTGCTGGACGCCCTGGTCGAGCGGGTGCGCCCCGCGCTGGAGAGCCACGGCGACCTGGCCGAGGTGACCGACCTGCTGGGCGGGCTGCGCCGGCACGGCAGCGGCGCCGCCCGGCAGCGGGCCGTCTTCGAGCGGACCGGCCGGCTGGAGGACGTGGTGGCGGACGTGGCGCGACAGACCCGCGGCTGAGCCCTGCGTGGAAGACTGGTCACCGTGGCACAACGGCTGATCGTCATCGGCGGGGACGCCGCGGGCATGGCGGCGGCCTCCCAGGCCCGCCGCCGTCGCCGCCGCGACGACCTGGAGATCGTCGCGTTCGAGCGGGGGCACTTCACGTCGTACTCGGCGTGCGGCATCCCGTACTGGATCAGCGGGACGGTCGAGGAACGCGACGACCTGATCGTCCGGTCCCCGGCCACGTTCCGCGAGGAGCACCAGATCGACGTGCGGACCCGCACCGAGGTCACCGGCATCGACCTGGACCGCCGCGAGGTCGTCGCCCGCGACCTGGACCGCGGCGGCGAGGTCCGCGAGCGGTTCGACACCCTGGTGTACGCCACCGGCGCGGTGCCGACGAAGCCCGACTGGGCCCGCGACGACGTGGGCGGGGTCTTCGGGGTGCAGACCCTCGACGACGGCGCGGCGGTGCGCGACTGGCTGGACGCCGAGCCGAAGCCACGCCGGGCGGTGGTGGTCGGCGGCGGCTACATCGGGGTGGAGATGGCCGAGGCGCTGGTCCAGCGAGGACTTTCGGTCACCCTGGTGGAGCAGGGCGAACAGCCGATGTCCACCGTCGACCCGGACATGGCGTCCCTGGTCGCCACGGCGATGCGCGGCCTCGGCATCGAGATCCGCACCGGCGTCCGGGTGACCGGGATCGAGGAGCGCGACGGCCGGGTCGTCGCGGTGGTCACCGACGCCGGGTCGCTGCCGACCGACGTCGTGGTCCTCGGCCTCGGGGTACGCCCCAACACCGCGCTCGCCGCGGCCGCCGGCCTGCCGGTCGGCACCACCGGCGGGGTCCGCGTCGACCGGCGGATGCGGGTGCCGGGGATGCCCGACGTCTGGGCGGCCGGCGACTGCGTGGAGACGCTGCACCGGGTCAGCGGGATGTCCGTGCACGTCCCGCTCGGCACGCACGCCAACAAGCAGGGCCGGGTGGTCGGGATCAACATCGGCGGCGGGTACGCCACCTTCCCCGGCGTCATCGGCACCGCCGTGACCAAGGTCTGCGACCTGGAGGTGGGGCGTACCGGGCTGCGGGAGCGGGAAGCCGCGTCGGCCGGCTTCGAGTTCGTCACGGTGCGGGCCGAGTCGACCAGCCGGGCCGGCTACTACCCGGGGTCCCGCCCGATGACCGTCAAGCTGATCGCCGAGCGTCCCACCGGGCGGCTGCTCGGCGCCCAGATCGTCGGCCGCTCCGAGTCGGCCAAGCGGATCGACGCGCTGGCCGTGGCGCTCTGGAACGGCATGACCGTGGACGACATGACCGCGCTGGATCTCGGCTACGCCCCGCCGTACGCCCCGGTGTGGGACCCGGTGCTGATCGCCGCCCGCAAGGCCGTCGACGCGCTGGCCAGCTGACCTCACCCTGTCGACTTCGGGTGCGGTTCTTGTCGTCCGGACGACAATCACCGCACCCGAAGTCCGGTGTCATGGCGGGGTGCGGATGCCGAGCGACGACGCGTCAGGGTTGGACTGGCTGCTGTTCACCCAGTCGGGGGTACTGACATGGGGGCAGGCGACCGGCGAGCTGAGCCCGTCGGCGGTGCGGCACCGCCTCGCCACGGGGCGCTGGCACCGGATCTGCCGAGGGCTGCTCCGGGTGGGCGACCCGCACGCGGCATTCCACCGGGACCAGCAGTGGTGGGTGGCGGTGCTCGCCGCCGGGGAGGATGCCGTCCTCGCGGGACTGGCCGCGGCGCAGGCCGCGGGGCTGCGCGGCAACTGGCGGTACGAGGTCGTCGACGTGCTCGTGCCCCACGGCCGGCGGGCGGCGGACCTGCTGCGTCGGCTTCCACCGGGGCTACCGGCCGTCCGGGTCCGCCGCACCCGTGACCTGCCGGCCGAGGATCGCCAGCGCGGCCACCCCGACCGGACCGGGATGGCGCGTTCCCTGGTGGACGCAGCCGGGTGGGCCCGCACGGACGACCAGGCGCAGGAGATCCTGGCGGCCGGCTGCCAGCAGCGCCGGGCTACGCCGGACGAGATCGGCGTGGTGCTGGAGCGGATGCCACGGGCCCGTCGCCGGCTCCTGATCCGGCAGACCCTGCGGGACATCGTCGGCGGAGCCCAGGCGCTGTCGGAGATCGACCTGGTCCGGCTCTGCCGGCGGCACCGGCTACCCCTCCCTGAGGGGCAGGAACGGCGGCGCGACGCCGACGGGCGCGTGCGTTACCTGGACGCCTACTGGCGGCGATGGGGCCTGCACGTCGAGGTCGACGGCGGGCACCACATGGACGTCCGGCACTGGGCGGCGGACCTGCGGCGGCAGAACCAGATCTGGATCGAGGGCGACCGCATACTCCGGTTCACCGCCTTCGACGTCCGTCGCCGGCCCGACGAAGTGGCGGCCCAACTACGCGCCGCGTTGACGGCCGCCGGTTGGCGCCCCTGATCGGTGCGGTGTGGGTGCGTTTCCTGTCGTCAGGGTGACAAGAAACGCACCCGAAGCCTGCATCACCCGGCCGGCGAGGGACGCGCGAGGCCGGCGGAACGGGGTGGGTCCGGCACTGCCCGGGGGGCGGGCAGGATGGCCGGGTGGAGATCCCGGAGGGGTTGTCCTGGGTGCGGGGTACGCCGGTGGGGCGGGACTGGTTGGCGACGCTGCCCCGGTGGCGGGACGAGTGCGTCGAGCGCTGGTCACTGCGGCTCGGGCCGCCGTTTCCGTACGCGTTCGCCTCCCTGGCGATGCCCGCCACGCTGCCCGACGGCACCCCGGCGGTGCTCAAGCTCCAGTACCCGGACGAGGACAGCCGCCGTGAGGCCGACGCGCTCGCGCACTGGGCCGGCGACGGGGCGGTACGCCTGCTCGCGCACGACCCGCGGCGGCGGGCGCTGCTGGTCGAGCGGTGCCTGCCCGGCTCGCCGGTGCACGAGCTGCCGCCCGACGAGGCGCTGGACGTCGTCGCCGGGCTGCTGCCCCGGCTGTGGCAACCGGCCGGCGGGCCGTTCACCACGCTCGCCGAGGAGGCCGCCGGCTGGCGCGCACGGCTGCCGGTGAACTGGGAGCGGGCCGGCCGGCCGTACGAGCGGCGGCTGCTCGACGCGGCGCTCGGCCGGCTCGCCGACCTCGTCGACGACCAGGGCGAACAGGTGCTGGTCAATCAGGACCTGCACGCCGGCAACGTGCTGCGCGCGACCCGCGAGCCGTGGCTGGTGATCGACCCGAAGCCGCTGGTCGGCGAGCGGGAGTTCGGGGCGGTGCCGATCGTGCGCGGCCCCGAGCTGGGTCACTCGCCGGCAGCGCTGCGGCGGCGGCTCGACCGGCTCACCGGCGCGCTGGGGCTGGACCGGGACCGGGTCCGGGGCTGGGCGATCGCACAGACGCTGGCCTGGAGCACCGACGGGGAGGTCGTCTTCCCGAACCAGGTCGAGTCGGTCCGCTGGCTCGTCGACGGCGACTGAGCCGGGCTCAGCCGGCCTGGCAGGTGGCGCACCAGTAGAGGTTGCGGCCGGCCAGCACGCCTCGGCGCACCGGCGTCGCGCAGACGTGGCAGGGGTCGCCGGGGCGGCGGTAGACGTACACCTCGCCGCCGTGCCGGTCGACGCGGGCCGGGCGGCCCATCGCCTCCGGCAGGTGCGCGTCGCGGACGGTGTCGATCCGGCCGCGGTCGACGGCCAGCGTCATCAGCTCGACCAGGTCGGCCCAGAGCGCGTCCCAGCCGGCCGGGGTCAGCTCCCGGCCGGGCAGCGTCGGCGGCAGCCCCGCCCGGAACAGCGCCTCGGTGACGAAGATCAGCCCGGTGCCGGCCACCACGGACTGGTCCAGCAGCAGCGCGGCGAGCGGGGTGGGACTGCGCCGGACCCGCGCCCAGGCCCGGCGCGGGTCGGCGTCGGCGCGCAGCGGGTCCGGGCCGAGCCGGTCGCGCAGCGCGGCGACCTCGGGCGGGGTCAGCAGCTCGCAGGCGGTGGGGCCGCGCAGGTCGAGCCAGTGCCGGTCGCTGGCGAGCCGCAACCGGACCTGCCCGACCGGGGGCGGCGGCTCCCCCGGGCCGTCGGTGAACTTGCCGTACAGGCCGAGGTGCACGTGCAGGGTCAGCTCGTCGGCGTAGTGGTGCAGCAGGTGCTTGCCGTACGCCTCGGTGCCGTCGAGGACGGTGCCGGAGAGCCGGGCGGCGCCCTCGGCGAAGCGGCCCTGCGGGCTGGCGGCGGTCACCTTGTCGCCGGCGAACAGCTCGGCGTGCCGGGCCGCCAGGCGGTGGATGGTGTGTCCCTCTGGCACGACGGCAACGGTAGCCCGGGTGTGGCGGATCGGGCCGCTGGGTACCACAGCGGTGATACGCGTGGCTGCCCACCGGCGCTTACCGAGGCCTCCACGCATCGATCAGGAGGTGTTCACAATGAAGATTCCTTCGCTGTCGCGCCGGACCGAACCGGCGCCCACGACCGACCGTAACGGCGACGGGCGCGTCGACGGACACGACCGGAGCGCCACCGTCGACCGCCCGGCCGATCCGCCGGTGGTCACCGACCGGGACGCCGAGCAGACGACGTACCGCAGCAACGCGCTGGCCACCGACGGCGAGCGCGACGCCGAGACGGAGCGCCGGGCGGCGGAGCGCGCCGCGCTGGCCCGGGCGTCCACCGCCCGCTCCGAGTCGACCCGCGGCCCCTCCGGCCGGGTCGCCGCGATCGACGACGAGCCCCGGCGTACGACGTCGGACCGGCTCACCGGCGCGGACCGGGACGCCCGGCCGGGCACCGGCCTCGCCGACCCCACCGCCGAGCGGACGGTCGACGTGGACCGGGACGGTGTCCCCGACCGGGACGAGGCCCGCCGGGAGACCCCGGTGGTCGCCGGCCCGAAGCCGCGGGCCAGCCTGCTGGCCACCCTCGGCCTGATCGTCTCCGTGGTCGGTGCCCTGTTCGTGCTCACCGGCACGCTGGCCGGGTACGGCATCGCCGTCGGCGCGGCCGGCGCGGTGCTCTCCGTCCTCGGCCTGATGGCGACCCGGCGGCGGCACGTCGCCGGCAAGACCGACGCGCTGATCGGCATCCTGGTGGGCCTGGCCGCGGTGGTGGTCGGGGTGGTCGCGATGACCGGCCAGTTCGACTGGCCGACCGCCGACGGCGAGTGGGTCTCCCGGTTCCGGGAGTGGCTCGACTCACAGTTTGTCGACCGGTTCTGACGGGCACCTTTCCGCTCGCCGGTGGTGCGCCGGCGACGCCCGATCAGTCTGGTGGTTCACCAGCCGGGCACGCATCCTTTCGGGGGCGGCGTTCGCCGCCCCCGAAGCGCGTCCAGGGGCCGTCACCTCCCGTTCCGGGGGTGGCGGCCCCTTCGTCATGTGGGTGGTAGGCGGGAACGCAACAGATCGCCGCCCGGCCGACGCCAGACGCAACGTTTCGTCGGCGTACGCAAGTCTCGGCGGTGGATGTCGTCGGCCGATGCCGCATACCGTTGACGGACGGCGCCAGCCCGTCGGCCGAGGTGGCCGGGCGCGCCCGACCCCCAGGAGCAGGACATGACGATGGACGCCATCAGCCAGCGCTTCCTGATGTGCCGGCCGACGTACTTCGCCGTCGACTACGCCATCAACCCGTGGATGGACCCGACCGCGCCGGTCGACGCCGACCTGGCCATCCGGCAGTGGGAGCAGCTGCGCCGGACCTACCTCGACCTGGGCCACTCCGTCGAGCTGATCGACCCGGTCGCCGGCCTGCCGGACATGGTCTTCGCCGCCAACGGCGGCACGGTGATCGACGACAAGGCCATGGCGGTGCAGTTCCGCGACCCGCAGCGCGCCGACGAGGCCCCCGCCTACCGCGCCTGGTTCGAGGCCGCCGGCTTCGAGATGTACGACCCGAAGCACGTCAACGAGGGCGAGGGCGACGTCCTGCTGGTCGGCGACTACCTGCTCGCCGGCACCGGCTTCCGCACCGCGCACGCCTCGCACGCGCAGCTGCAGGAGGTCTTCGGCTACCCGGTGATCACGATGCAGCTGGTCGACCCGCGCTTCTACCACCTGGACACCGCCCTGACCGTGCTCGACGAGCGGACCGTGGCGTACCTTCCGGAGGCGTTCTCCCCCGGCAGCCAGGCGGTGCTGCGCCGGCTCTTCCCGGACGCGGTGCACGCCACCATGGCCGACGCCGAGGTGCTGGGGCTGAACGCGGTCAGCGACGGCCGGCACGTGGTGCTGCCGGCGCAGGCCACCGACCTGGCCGCGAAGCTGCGCGACCGGGGTTACGAGACCATCGGGATCGACCTGTCCGAGCTGCGCAAGGCCGGCGGCGGACCGAAGTGCTGCACGTTGCGACTCCGTCAGGGAAAGGCGACCAAGTGATCGAGGACATGCTGCGGACTCCGGCTGCGGTACGGGACGCGGAGAAGCACACCGCGCACAACTACCACCCGCTGCCGGTGGTGATCTCCTCCGCCGAGGGCGCCTGGCTCACCGACGTGGACGGCCGTCGCTACCTGGACTGCCTCGCCGGCTACTCGGCGCTGAACTTCGGCCACCGGCACCCGACGCTGATCCGCGCCGCCCACGAGCAGCTCGACAAGCTGACGCTCACCAGCCGCGCGTTCATCCACGACCAGTTCGCCGACTTCTGCAGGGAGCTGGCCGAGCTGTGCGGCAAGGACCTGGTCCTGCCGATGAACACCGGCGCCGAGGCGGTCGAGACCGGCGTCAAGGTCGCCCGCAAGTGGGGCTACCAGGTCAAGGGCGTCACCCCCGGCCAGGCCAACATCGTCGTCGCCGAGGGCAACTTCCACGGCCGGACGACCACCATCGTCAGCTTCTCCACCGACGAGGACGCCCGCGCCGACTTCGGGCCGTACACCCCGGGCTTCACGGTCGTCCCCTACGGCGACCTGGACGCGCTGGCCGCCGCGATCGACGAGAACACCGTCGCCGTGCTGCTCGAGCCGATCCAGGGCGAGCAGGGCGTGGTGGTGCCGCCGGAGGGCTACCTGCCGGGTGTCCGCCGGGTCTGCACCGAGCGCAACGTGCTCTTCATCGCCGACGAGATCCAGTCCGGCCTCGGCCGGACCGGGCACACCTTCGCCTGCGACCACGAGGGCGTCGTGCCGGACATGTACCTGCTGGGCAAGGCGCTCGGCGGCGGCATCGTGCCGGTCTCCGCGGTCGCCGCGAACGCCGACGTGCTGGGGGTGCTGAAGCCGGGCCAGCACGGTTCGACCTTCGGCGGCAACCCGCTGGCCTGCGCGGTCGCCACCGAGGTGGTCCGGCTGCTGGCCACCGGCGAGTTCCAGCGCCGCTCCGCCGAGCTGGGCACGCGGCTGCGCGCCGGCCTGGAGGGGCTGCTCGGCAAGGGTCTGGTTGCCGTCCGGGTCCGGGGCCTCTGGGCCGGGGTGGACATCGACCCGGCGCTGATGAGCGGCCGCCAGGCATGCGAGCGGCTGATGGAGCGCGGCGTCCTGGCCAAGGACACCCACGGCTCCACCATCCGGCTGGCCCCGCCGCTGGTGATCACCGAGGAGGAGATCGACCACGCGGTGGCCCAGCTCGCCGCCGTGCTGGCCGGCTGACCTCGTACGCGCGAAGCGGGCGTCGGGACCACGGTCCCGACGCCCGCTCGTCGTTCGTCGGTCAGTTGCGGGGCAGGCGCATGGCCATGGTGGGCGCCTCGGCCATCACCGAGGTGGGGGTGAACGGGGCGCCGGTGGGCAGCTCGCCGGCGCGGCCGACCTGGACGCCCGGGTAGAGCTCGACCATGTCGGCGCCGCCGAGCACCCGGGACTGGTTCGGCGCGAGCGGGATCCGTTCCGCCTCGGTCATCGACCCGTGCGGGCGGATGCCGGAGCCGTTGGTGCTCACGTCGGTCACGATCACCTCGCCGACCCGCAGCTCCAGCTTCAGGTGGCTGCGGCTGATCCAGCGCCGGGCCTCGTCGTTGAGCCACTGGCCGAGCACGATCCCGCCGCTGGCCTCGGGCGCCCGCCCGACGAAGACCGGCTGCTCCTCGGTGAGCACGAACCGCCGCCGGACCAGGCCACCGATCCGGACCGCCAGCACCTCGGTGCGGGGCCGCGGCCCGGCGTCACCGAGCCGGGCGCCGTGCCGGGGGCAGGTCGGCACCCCGTTGCGCAGCGCGGGTGGCGGCTGGCCGGCCGGCGCGCGCTCGACCCGGGCCAGGTCGGCGAAGGCGCCACCGCCCCCGCCGCCGCCGAAGAGGGCGCAGCCCGGCTCCGGGCAGCGCCACTGCCGGGCCAGCAGCTTCGCCCCGACCGGCGAGCGGTCCCCCTCGACCGGGGTCGAGCCGCCGCCGACGTGCGCGACGAAGACCGGGCCGCCGGCGCCGGGCACCGGCGCGAGCACCCGGCCCGGCTGCTCCACCAGCCACGGGAACCGACCGCGCAGGCTGTCGAACCGGACCCGGGTGAGCACCGGCAGGCCGAGCAGATCGGCCACCTCCAGCATCCGGTCGCCCGGGTTGTCCAGCACCTCGACGAGGCCGTCGTCGGCCCAGCGCCGGACCACCATCCGCTCGTTCGAGGTGAGGTCGGCGTCGGAGAGCAACGCCCGGTGCACCACGGCGTAGACCGGGACGCTGTCCTCCTCCAGCTCGCGGGAGAGGGCGTCGATCACCATGCCGAGCCGCAACAGGCTGGCCGGCCGGCCACCGTCGAGATCCTGGTAGCGGATCACCTCGGCCAGGTCGAGGACGGCCCGGGCCAGGGACGGGTCGGTGCAGACGCGCCCCTCGATGGCGTCCAGCACCTTGCTGATCTCGAATCTCATCGGACGCTCCGGACGATGTCGTCGATCTGGCGCGCCAGCTCCACGTCCCGGTGGGTGACCCCACCGGCGGAGTGGGTGACGCAGCGGAAGGTCACGGTCCGCCACCGGATGTCGATGTCGGGGTGGTGGTCGAGTCGCTCGGCCACCTCCGCCACCCGGTCGACCACGGCGATGGCGGCCGGGAAGCTGCCCAGCTCGACGGTGCGGCTGATCTGAGTCGGGTCGCCCGACCAGTCCGCCAGCCCGCCCAGCTTCTCTCGCACCGCCTCGGCGGTGAGCAGGTCTGTCATGGCCCGACCCTACCGGCACTGGCCTGGGCAAGTCGGACGCGCCGGAGGTGGGTCGACGCCCATTGACCGGGTGTGCCGGGTCGAGCACCGACGGCTACGAGGGACGGACATCGACACCCGACTGTCGCTTTCGCCCGCTACGCTGACCGACGGCCCGGCCGGTGGCGGGCAGCACACGCCGCACCGGCCCACCCTTCACGAGGAGTAATCCACAATGAACACTCGACGGCTGGCGACCACGGGGGTCGCGCTCGTCGCCGCGCTGGGTCTGCTGACCGGCTGTGGCAACCAGGACGGAGCGGACGCTCCAGCCGCCGGCGGAAGCGCCGCGAGCGTCGCCCCGAGCAGCAGCGCGTCGGTCGCTCCGCTCGACGAGCTGACCGCCGCCGCGCTCAAGCTCAGCGAGGACAGCGTCCGGGTCACCATCACCTCGTCGGTGGTCAACGGCGGTGGCCTGCTGGACCCGCGGACCAAGGCGATCGACATGACCCTCGACATGGGCAGCCAGGGCAAGGTCCGGATGATCACCCTCGGCGACGACGCCTGGATGAAGATCAGCGGCATGGCCGGCGCCCCGAAGAAGTGGCTGCACATGGACGCCACCAGGCTCGGCGCCAGCGGCCAGATGAACCTGATGCCGGACGGCGACCCGGGCGGCGCCAAGCAGATGATCAAGGGGGTCACCGAGGTCGAGAAGACCGGTGAGCACGCCTTCGCCGGCACCCTCGACTACACGAAGGCCAAGCCGGACGACAAGGGCATCAAGGCGCTCGGCGCCAAGGCCAAGGCGGTGCCCTTCACCGCGAAGACCGACGACCAGGGCCGACTGATCGAGCTGGTCGTCGACACCACCGTGCTGTCCCCGGCAGCCGGCAAGCTCAAGACCACCTACACCGACTTCGGCGCGGCCGTCGCCCCGCAGAAGCCGCCGGCCAGCCAGACCCAGGAGGCTCCGGAAGAGCTGATCAAGGCGTTCGGCGGCTGACCGCCCCGCACCCCGACGCGACGGGGCGGCACCGTGACCGGTGCCGCCCCGTCGTGCGTACGAGGGTCAGCCGCGCAGCGGCCGGCCCACCTCGTGCAGGTGCGCCAGCGCCTGCCGGTACGACTCGACCAGCCCGGTCTCGACGTACGGCACCTCGCGCTCCGCGCAGTACGCCTGCACGATCGGCTGCGCCCGGCGCAGGTTGCCCCGCGGCATGTTCGGGAACAGGTGGTGCTCGATCTGGTAGTTGAGCCCGCCCAGTGCGACGTCGACGAACCGGCCGCCCCGCACGTTGCGCGAGGTGAGCACCTGCTTGCGCAGGTAGTCCAGGTTGTCTTCCGCCGTCGGCATCGGCATGCCCTTGTGGTTCGGGGCGAACGCGCAGCCCATGTAGAGGCCCCAGAGCCCCTGGTGGATGGCGATGAAGGCGAGCGCCTTCGCCGGCGACATCACGGCGAAGATGAGCCCCAGGTAGCCGACGGTGTGCGCGACGAGCAGCAGCCCCTCCACGCCCCGGTGCCGCATCGGCGTGGACCAGCCGCCGTCCGACCGACCGACCAGCGCCTTGATGCTGGCCACGTGCAGGTGGAAGCCCTCCAGCAGCAGCATCGGGAAGAACAGCCAGGCCTGCCGCCGCGCCAGCCAGCGCAGGTAGGGCGGCGTCGCCGCCGCCTGCTCGTATGTCCAGACCAGCGCGCCGCCGCCGACGTCCGGATCCTCGTCGGTGTGGTTCGGGTTGGCGTGGTGCCGGTTGTGCTTGTCGACCCACCAGCCGTAGCTGAGCCCGACCGCCAGGTTGCCGGCGAGCAGACCGGCCAGCTCGCTCGGGCCCCGGCGGCGGAACATCTGCCGGTGCCCGGCGTCGTGGCCGAGGAAGGCGACCTGGGTGGTGGCCACCGCCATGCCCACCGCCATCAGCAGCTGCGCCCACGAGTCGCCGACCGCCACCACCGCGGCCCAGCCCGCCAGGAAGAAGGTCGCCGTCAGCGCGATGCGCACCGCGTACCGGCCGGGGCGGCGCTCGAGCAGGCCCGCCTCGCTGATCCGTCGGGACAACACGGCATAGTCACTGCCGCGTCGTACCGGTTGGTCCGCCACCGCTGAACGCGCCATCTCCGCTCCCTGTCCTCGATCGGGGCCGCACCCGTTGGCGGGCCCACCCTTGATTCTCGCGGCGACGGTTGCGCCTGGTAATCATGGCAACACCCCGATTCGTGGTGGTGTTGCCCCTACCTCAGCCCATTCGGCCGACGGCCGCGCGCAGCCGGGTCAGGTCACGCCGCCGCCGCTCGTAGGTGGCGGCGAGGGCGATCAACGCGAGCCCGCCGACGGCCAGGAAGATCCACCGGGGCAGCAGGTCCCAGCCGCGGACCAGCTCGTGCAGGGCCAGCAGGGTCAGCGTGGTCCCCCCGAGCACCACCGGCGCCTGCCAGCGCCGGGTGGCCCCGGCGAGCACCACGGCCAGCGCGGCGACCCCGAGCAGCAGCCGTCGCCAGGGTTGGGGCTCGGGGGCGACCAGCACCGACACCAGGCCGGGCAGCAGCCCGGCGGCCAGCCCGGGACCGAGCGCCAGCCAGCTGGTCAACCCCGGCCGGGTACGCAGCGCGACCACCCCGGCGACCAGCGCCAGCCCCGCCGCCGGCAGGGTGTACGCCTCCAGCAGCACCACCTTGCCGGCGGCGAGCAGCAGCCAGGCGCCGAGCAGTTCGCTGCCGCCGGCGATGCCCGCGAAGGCCCACCGCCGGTCGGCGGACTCGCTCCGCCGCAGCACCCGCGGCGCCACCGCCGCGCCCCAGAGCACACAGACCGCCGCCGCGTGGCGCGGGGCGGACGCGGTGAGCAGGAGCGCCAGCAGCGCCACGGCCTGGGCCGCGCCCTCGGACGCCCGTCCGGTCACCGGCGTGCGCCGGGCCAGCGGCGGCGCGGCGTACAGCACCGCCACCGCCACCGCGAGCACCGCGAAGCCGGCGGCCCGCAGCGGCAGCCCCGCGGCCAGCGACGCGGTCACCGCGAAGCCGGTGGCCGCGGCGACCGCCACCAGGAAGCCGAGCAGCCGCACCTCGGCCCGCCGCCCGGCGACGCCGGCCACCGCCGCCGCCACGACCAGCAGCGCCAGGCCGGCGAGGGTGCCGGCCCGGGTGGCGAGCAGCCCGGTCAGCCCGGCCACGGTCCAGAGCGCCCCCACCGGCACCGCGACCGCGCCCAGCAGGGGGCCCGGGCGCCGCAGCGCGGCGGCCAGCAGGGCGGCCAGCCCGGTGAGCAGCGCCACCGCCGGCACCACCGGCCAGGGCACGCCGGCCGCCGCCAGCAGCACCGGCAGCGCGGCGGCGGCGAAGGGCAGTGCCAGCAGGGCCGGGACGGCCGCGCCGCCCCCGGTCCGCCGGCCGACCAGCGCGGCGGCGACCGCCAGCACCAGCAGGGCCGCGCCACCGGCCCACCCGCCGGGCAGCGGCCCGGTCGCGGGTACGCCCGACCAGGGCTCGACCGGCCCGTCGTACGGGGACAGCAACGCCGTCACGGCCACCGGGGCGGCGGCGAGCGCCGCGACCACGGCCAGCGCGGCGGCCACCACCCGACCGACGGCCGACGCCGGGGTGGCCCGGTCGACGACCACCAGCAGCAGCGCGGCGAGCGCGGCGTAGAGCGGGACCGGTTCGGCGGCCGGTACGACCACCGGCGCCAGCCCGAGCACGCCGAGCGCCACGGCGGCGGCGGTCGAGGCGTACCCGTCGAGGTCGGGCCAGTGGCGGCGGACCGCGCCGAGGGCGAGCAGCGGGACCACGGCGGCGGCGAAGCCGGCCCGCAGCTGCCACCAGGGGGCCGAGCCGGCGGCGAGGAGCGCGACGACCGTCCCCGCCGGCACGGCGAGCAGCGCCACGGCCAGCCCGCCTCCGGCGACGGCGCGCTGCGCCGGGGTCCCCCGGCGGGCGAGGGCCGCCACCGCCAGCCCGGCGGGCAGCAGCACCCCGAGCGTCACCAGCATGCCGCCCGGCGCGGCCAGGGCCACCAGCAGACCGTGCCCGAGCAGCGCCGCGCCGGCCAGCGACCCGACCACCACGGTCGGGGTGCGGCGAGCCGGCCGGACGACGGCCAGCAGGAGCGCCACCCCGACGACGAGATCGACGGCGAGCGCCGCCGGCCACGGCGCGGCGGCCACCGCCGGCAGGGCGGACGCGGTCAGCGCGACACCGACCAGCCCGGTCACCGGGCGGGCGCCCCGGGGCAGCAGCAGGCCGATCGCGGCGGCCGTCAGCGCGACGGCGACCGGAAGCTGCCAGCCCCAGCCGACCGCCGGGCCGGCCGCCGCGCCCCGCCACCCGGGCAGCGACCGGGCCACCGCGCCACCGGCGACCAGCAGGGTGGCCAGGACACCCACCTGGGCCAGCGCGCCGGCGACGAGCAGGGCGCCGACCCGGGGGCCGGAGCGCAGCCGCGCCGGGGCCACCCGGGCCGCCCCGGCCAGGGCGGCGGTCACCAGGGCGGCCGCCACCAGCAGCACCCCGGGGCGCAGCTCGGCCACCGGGCGGAGTAGCGCGGCGGCCAGCAGCGGCACCAGCAGCGCCGCCGCGACCTGACGGAACAACCGGCCGCCGGCGGTCCACGCCGCGCCGAGCAGGACCAGCCCCACCAGCAGCAGCGGCGCCCCGGCCAGCAGCGGCCGGCCGGCGGCCCGGCCCCAGGCCAGCGGCACCAGCGCGCAGCCGGCGGCGAGCGCCGTCGCGGCACCGAAGCCGAGCCAGGCGAGCACCTGTCCGGCCCGCACGACGGCCGGGACGCGCGGCCCGGCGACCGGTCCCCCACCGGCCGCCGGCCCCCCGATCCGCGCCCCCGGCCCAGCGGCCGGCGTCCCCCCGCCGACCACCGCCGGCCCCCCACCGGCCCCCGCCGACGCCGGCTGGCCGGTGGCCGTGTCCTGGTCCGCCCCACCAGCGGTGGCCGCACCGGGCGGAACCGGAGCGGCGGCCGGGGACGGCACCGGACCGGGCTCGGAACGCCCGGCCGGCGCCGCGGAGCGGCGACGCAGCGCGACCACCACCACGAGGTCGAGCAACGCCACCCCGAGCAGGACCAGGGCCCACCCGGCGGCATCGGGGCGGGCCGCCACCGCCGCCAGCGGCAGCACCGGCTGCGCGACGAGGAGCGCCGCGAACCAGGGCACGGTCAACCGGCTGAGCCGGGCGTACCCGGCGGCGATGGCCGCGCCGGCCCCCCCGACCAGCGCGGCGTACCGGGTGCCCGGCCAGTCGGCCACGCCGAACAGGTCCACCGCCCAGGCGGCGTACCCGTCGAGGACCACCAGCAGCAGCCCCACCGCGGCGAAGGTCTCCGCGGTGCCCCGCAGCCCGCGCCGCGCCGCGACCAGCGGCGCGGCCAGAGCCAGCACGGTGAACGCGGCCAGGATCGCGGCCCGCCCGGCGACCCCGACGGCGGCCCAGGCCACGGCGGTGAAGACCACCGCCGCGGTGCCGAGCAGCAGCCCGCCGAGGACGAACAGCAGCCCCTGCACCGTCCGGGTGGAGGTCTCCGGCCGTCCCGGCGGCGGCGGGACCGGGGCGGGTCGGACCCGGACCGGCGGTACCGGGGGCAACGGACCGGCCGGCACCGGCCGGGCGACCTCCGCGCGGACCCGGGCCGCCAGCTCCGCCCGCCGGCGCTGCGCCGCGAGCAGCCGACCGGCGAGCCCCTGGTACGCCTCGCGGGCCCGCTCCACCTCCTGACCGAGCGCCCGGATCTCCGCGTCCAGCCGGATCACCTCGGCGGCGGGCGGGTACGGCGGGCGGCCGCAGCCGGAGCAGCCGCGGACGAGATCGGCGGGCGCGCCGCAGCCGGGGCAGGGGTAGCCGGTGTTCTCCACCCGGCCATCCTCGCGGCCGGGCGGGGGCGCGCCCAGAGTGCGCGTACCTAGGTGTACCGGTGCGGTTTCCCTGCGACGGTCAGCCGAGCCAGCGGCCGTCGCGCATGAGGACCCGTCCCCGCATCTCGTTCACCTCGCGCCAGGCCTGGATGCGTCGCGGCCGGATCCGGAAGTACTGGTAGGGCTCGTCGAGTTCGCGCGGGTCGAAACCGGTCCTGGCCGCGAACGCGTCGCCCGCCTGCTGGCCGAGGTCGGCGATGGCCACCGGCTCGGCGGTGCCGTCGACGATCACGACGTCGCGCGTCGGCCCGAGGCTGAGCCGCACCCGGCCGTCCGCCAGCAGGTTGCGGCCGGTGACCGAGGCGCGCGACGTCGAGATGACGAACGCGGTCCCGTCCCAGAGGTACGAGAGCGGAATGAGGTGGACGCCGCCCGGGGAGCCCGACGTCGCGGCCCAGAGATCGACCTCGCTATCCAGTTTCGCGCGGGTGTCCCGCAGCCTCTCCTCAAGCCCACGCGGCGGCGCGCCCGTCATGCTTCCCCCAGTCACTTCGTGGCGAGCCCTTCCTTCAGGGAATGGGCTCCGGCGGTCATCGGTCGGTTCACCCGGCGGCCGTCTCGTGATCGGCCGCCGGACAGGGCACGCAGCCGTCAGGGCGTGGGTGCCAGCGAGACGGCCTCCCAGGCGAACCCGTCCGGGTCGGTGAACGGCCCGGCAGGGCCGCCGATCATGAGCCGGTGCGATCCGGTGCCGTCGGGAGCGACGCCGACGTCCTTGGCAAGGGCACGGCGCCGGTACAGCGCCAGCTTGACGGGACTCGACCCGGCAGCGAACTCGACGTACATGCGGCTGAAGCTCTTCGCCACGGCAAGGCCGCGCTCGACGTAGAACCGCTTGCTCGCGGCCACGTCCGCGACCCCCAGCAGGAGCACGATCTCGTCGATCTGCCGGGTCGCCGGGCCGGTGTCCTTCTTCGCCGAGGTCGCGACCTTCCAGATCGTCCCGTCCGGGGCCTGTACGACACCGCCGTAGCCCCAGAGCGACTTCGCGGCCGGCTTCAGCGACGTGGCGCCGGCGTCCAGGGCAGCGCCGATGAAGCCGTCGACGGTGGCCGGCTGGGACACCGTGAGGGCCAGGATGAACCCACGGAAGCCGGTCGTCGGTGCCGCCGAGGCCCGCAGGCGGATCTGCGTGTCCAACCCGAAGGCGGCGGTGTAGAAGCGCTGGGCGGCCGTGGGGTCGGCCACTTCGAGGGTGACGGATTCGATGTTTGCCATGGTCGTCACGCTAGGTGCGGCTCGGCGACCGGCGCTTCTCGATTCCTGACCGGTCTGGTCACCTGTTTCGCCACACACGGCGGCATCCCCGCCGCAGCGCCCGTCGCACGGCGTCGGTAGGCGCTGGGCGGCATGCCGACCAGCTCGGTGAAGCGGGTGCTGAAGGTGCCCAGCGACGAGCAGCCGACCGCGAAGCAGACCTCGGTGACGCTCAGGTCGCCACGGCGCAGCAGCGCCATGGCGCGCTCGATGCGCCGCGTCATCAGATAGGAGTACGGCGACTCGCCGTAGGCCTGCCGGAACTGGCGGCTGAGGTGACCGGCCGACATGTTCGCGCCGCGGGCGAGCGCCTCGACGTCCAGCGGCCGCGCGTACTCCCGGTCGATCCGGTCGCGGACCCGGCGCAGCCGCGCGAGGTCGCTCAGGCGCTGCGCCTCGGCGAGTGCGCGCCCCCACGAGGGGTGACACATGGGAGAACTCCTTTCAACGATGTCCGGGAGCACCCGGGGCGCCTGCCGAGCAGGCGGCCGGGTGCTCGACGACCGGAGGGCTCAGCGAAGCTCCTGGATGCGGACCAGGTTGCCCGCGGGATCGCGGAAGGCGCAGTCGCGGATGCCGTACGGCTGCTCGATCGGCTCCTGGACGACCTCGGCGTCGCCGGCCTGCAGCTTCTCGAACGTGCCGTCGAGGTCGTGGGTGGCCAGCAGGATCCAGCCGTAGGTGCCTTTGGCCATCATCTCGGCGATGGTGCGGCGCTCGTCCTCGGTGACCCCGGGGTCGGCGGCCGGCGGCGCCAGGAGGATGGACGTGTCGGGCTGGCCGACGGGGCCGACGGTGATCCACCGCATCTTGCCCTGTCCGACGTCGTTGCGGACCTCGAAGCCGAGGACGTCGCGGTAGAAGGCCAGGGATTCGTCCGGGTCGACGTGCGGCAGGAAGCTGGTGTGAATGGTGATGTCCATGACGATCACGTTAGGCGCGGCACCATGACCCGCACTTCTCGATTCCTGATCGATCCGGCCACCTGCTCGGCCAGGTACACCTAGGTACGCGTGTTCTCGTGCACCCAGGCGGCGTACGCCGGCTCCCCGCACTCCACCCGGGACACCAGGATCTCCGGCACCTCGTACGGGTGGGCGGCGCGGATCCGGTCGACCAGCGCGACCACCCGGTCGGGGGCGGTCTTGAACTGCACCGACCACTCGGTGCCGGTCTCGACGGCGGACCGCCACCAGTAGGTGCTGTCGACCTGGCCGCCCACCTGCGCGCAGGCCGCCAGCCGCCCGGCGACCGCCTCGGCCGCGAGCGCGTCCGCGACCGGGCGCGCGTCCACCACCGTCGTGACCACGCAGATCTGTTCCATCAGCGCACCCTACGCGGCGTCGCCACGGGCGGCCCCGACCCGCGCGGTCAGCCGGTGGACACGCCGTCGCGGTTGGCGGCGATCCAGGTGTCGATCCGGGCCCACCAGTCGAAGAGCCAGTCGATGCGCTCCTGCCGGTCGGTCGGCACCTCCTCCGGCGGCACCGACCAGAAGCGCATCACGATCCGCTTGTCCATCGGCAGCTCCCGCCAGACGTCGGTTACGGTGAGCATCCGGTCCAGCCCGGTGTGCGCCACGAAGATCACCCCGGCGTCCGGGGCGGCGTCCAGCGCGGCGAGCAGTCCGCCGGGCTGTGGTGCCAGCACGTGCCGCATCCGCTCGGCGCGCGACGCCATCCGCTCCAGCCCGAGCGCGCGAAGCCGGGCGATGGCCCGCAGCCGGCGGCCGGGCGTGAAGTTGCCGCCCTCCGGAAAGATCACGAACGCGTCGTCGTCGTCGAGGTCGGTGGCGAGCTGGCCGATCTGCCGGACCGCCGAGTCACGGCCGTCCGGACCGGGCGCGATGAACCGGTTGGGCAGCCGGTTGAGCAGCACGTCGATCGCCGGGTCCCACTGGAGGCTCTCCTTGAGCACGATCCGCGGCTCGCGGTGGAACCAGTTGACCAGCGCGTGGATCAGGATGAACGAGTCGCCCGGTCCGGCGTGCCGGCAGAGCACCAGCTCCGGGCGGCCGGGCAGGGCCGTGTCCGGGTCGGTGCCGACCACGTCGATACTCAGCCGCAGCGTCCAGCGGGCCTGCCAGAAGAGCACCCGCAGGAAGCGGCCGGCGAGCGCGTAGTGCGCGCGCTGGAAGGCCGGCGAACGCTTGCGCAGCCCGAACCCGGACGCCAGCCAGAGCAGGAAGAGCGCGGCCAGCGCCGCCGCGTCCCAGACCAGGTAGACGGAGCCGATCCAGAGCAGGCGCAGCGGCCGCAGCCGGCCGGGCACGAAGGGCGACAGCGCCAGGCCGAGCAGCGCCCAGACCGGCACCGTGGTGACCACCGCCAGCGCGAGCAGCACCACGCCGGGGGCCAGCAGCATCCGGCGTACCCACCGGGGTGGCAGCGGCATCAGCGGTCCAGTTGGGTGGCCAGGTAGTGCCGGGAGGCGGTGTAGGCCCGGCTGATCCGCCGCCCCACCGCCGCCATGTCCCGGTAGGCCCACGGGCTGTCGTCCCGGGGATTCAGCCCACCGGTGGGCAGCACGTGCACCTCCACCCCGTCGGGCAGCGCCGCCATCTCCCGGGCGAACCGGTGCCGCCGGGCGATCTCGAACGCGACCTGGGCGATCTCCCAGGGCCGCTGGGGCGGCGTCAGCTCCCGTTCGATCCGACCCACCTGGAGTACGAAGATCTGCCGCGCGCCCAGCGCGACCGCTTCGCCGATCGGGATGGAGTTGACGATCCCCCCGTCGACGTAGTGCTGGTCGCCGATCCGGGCCGGTGGCAGCAGCCCCGGCACGGAGGCCGAGGCGAGCACGGCCGGCACCAGCGGACCGCTGTCGAACCAGTGCTCGGCGGCCCGCTCGATGTTCGCCGCGCAGCAGCGGAACGGCACCTTCAGGTCGGCGAAGGTGGTCTCGGCGCCCAGTTCGGACTCCAGCAGCTTGCGCAGCGGCCGGGGCGAGTGCAGGTGGGTACGCGCGGCGAACCGGCGCAGCTGGCGGGCGACCGAGTCGCCGTACACCTCGCTCGCCTCCGGCGAGGCCCAGAGCCGGACCAGCCGGTCGGTGACCGCCTCGGACGGGTCGGCGGCGACCAGCGCGCCGTTGACCGCCCCGATGGAGGTGCCGAGCACCACGTCCGGGCGGATCCGGGCGCGGAACAACGCGCGCAGCATGCCCACCTCGACCGCGCCGAGCACTCCCCCGCCGCCGAGCACGAACGCCACCGGACCCCCAGCCATGTCGTTCATCCTGGCACGTGCCCGCCGCCCGACCGGCTCCAGCCGCTGGTCACCCGGGTGCGGCCGGGTCCAGGTGGCGGTGTGCGAGCCGTCCACGACGGAGGGTGACCACCAATCCGGACGACCGTTGACACGGCGGACACATTCCCGCAACCTGATACCGCCCCCACCCCCAGGCAGGTGCGATCACTGATGGCAGCGCTGCACGCCGGCAGGTTGCTGGCCCGCCGGTACCGGCTGGTCGACCAGATCGGGGCCGGTGGCATGTCGGTGATCTGGCGGGCCCGCGACGAGGTGCTCGACCGGATCGTCGCGGTCAAGGTGCTCGCCCCCTCCCTGGCCACGGACGCCCGCTTCCGGGACATGGTCCGCGAGGAGGCCCGCTCCGCCGCCCAGCTGGTCCACCCGCACGTGACCTCGGTGCACGACTACGGCGAGACGCTCGCCCCGGACGGCTCGATCACCTCGTTCGTGGTGATGGAGCTGCTCACCGGGGAGGAGCTGGAGCACCGGCTCACCGAGGGGCCGCTGCCCTGGGCCGAGGCGGTCGAGGTGGGCGCCCAGGTCGCCGAGGCCCTCGCGGCCGCGCACCGGCTCGGCATCGTGCACCGGGACATCACCCCGTCCAACGTGATGATGACCCGGGTCGGCGCGAAGGTGCTGGACTTCGGCATCGCCACCCACGTCGGCGCCCCGGACGAGGACGAGGACGGCGGCACCTTCGGCACCCCCGCGTACGTCGCGCCGGAGCGGCTGGACGGGGCACCGGCCCAGCCGGCCACCGACGTCTACTCCCTCGGCGTGCTGCTCTACGAGACGCTGACCGGCCAGGTGCCGTACCCGGCGGACACCTGGGAGCAGCTCGGCGAGGCGCTGGCCGCCGACGAACCGCCCACCCTGGACGGTGTGCCGGGGCTGCCGCCGGCGGTCGCCCGTACCTGCCTGCGCTGCCTGGCCCGCGACCCGCGCGACCGGCCCACCGCGCACCAGGTGGCCGCGGCGCTGCGCGACCAGCTGCTGCCCGGCGACCCGCAGGCGGCCACGATGCTCGCGCCGACCGTGACCCTGCCCGCGCTGCCCGGCCAGGCAACCGGGCAGGCAGCCGGGCAGGCGGAACCGGCCGGGCGATCCGCGCAGGCCGGAGGGCCGCCGCGGCGACGGCGGCCGCTGCTGGTGGTGGCCGCGCTGGTGGTGGTGACCACGGCCGCCGCGCTGCTCGCCCCGACCCTGGTGCCGGAGTCGACGCCGCCGCCGGACGCCCGGCGGACCGGCGCCCCGGCGGTGCAGCCGACGATCCCGCCCGCCGAACCGTCCACATTCCCACCCGAGTCGACCGCGGCGGCGACCAGCGCGCCGCCGTCCCGACCGCGACCCGCCCCGGACGGCGGGCAGGGCGCCGGTGGGCTCACCGAGGCCGCCGAGCGGCTGCGCCGACTCATCGACGACGGGGTGCGCAGCGGCGACGTCCGCGCCGACGTCGGCACCGACCTGCGCAACGTGCTGGCCAACCTGACCCGGTCGGCCGCCTACGGGCGGTCCGACCTGGCCGAGCCGGTGGCGCTGCTGCGCGAGAAGGTCACCCACCGCGTCGACGAGGGCGGCATCACCCCGGCGTACGCGCGCCGCCTCGACGCGGCCATCGTGGACCTCGGCACCAGCCGGGTCTGACCTCCGGTCGGGGCTGCGCCGGTCCCGCTGCCCGTGGTCAGCGGGTGGCGACCGGCGTCGGCTCCCGGGCCGGCGCGGCGGCGCCGAAGGCGAGCCGCCGGTACACCGCCTCGTAGCCCTCCGCCATCCCGTCGGTGGAGAAGCTCCGGGCCACGTGCGCGACGGATGCCTGCGGGTCCAGCCGGTCCGCCGCGCGCAGCGCCGCCGGCAGCTCCTCGGCGTGGTCCCGGATCAGCCCGGTGACCCCGTCCACCACCAGCTCCGGTACGGCGCCGCGCCGCAGCGCCACGACCGGCGTACCGGTCGCCATCGCCTCCACCATCACGATGCCGAACGGCTCGTCCCACTGGATCGGCATGATCAGGCAGCGCGCGTCCACCATCAGCCGCATGGTCGCCTCCCGGTCGGCGTTGAACACCACGGTGACGTCCTCGTCCAGCAGCGGCTCGACGACCTCGGCGAAGTAGCGCCGCTCGGCGGGCTCGTTGCACTTGCCGGCCAGGGTCAGCGGCAGGCCGGCCGCCCGGCAGGCGCGGATCGCGAGGTCCGGGCCCTTGTCCGGACTGAACCGGGCCAGCCAGAGCACCGGGCCCCGGCCGGGGCCCTGCTTGTGCGGGAACTCCCGCACGTCCATCGCGTTGTGCACGGTCCCCACCCAGGGCAGGCCCGGGTTCAGCCGGCGCTGCGCGTGCGAGATGGCGACCAGCCCCACGTCCCGGTCGACGTCGCTGAGCACGGTGCCGTACTCGCCGACGGGGTTGCCGTGCACGGTGGCCACGGTCGGCACCGCCCGCCGGCCGGCGACCAGCGGGCCGATCGTGGTGTGGTCGTGGATCACGTCGAAGTCGGCCGCGGTGACCAGATGCCTCACCCGGGCCAGGTGGGCCAGCTCCGGCAGCGCCTCGCCCAGCCTTTCGTACTGGAGGTCCTCGACGGTGGAGACGAAGTCGGCGGCGGTGCCGTTGTGCCGGCCCGCGCCGAACAGGGTCACCGCGTGGCCGCGCTCGACCAGGCGGTCCACCAGCCCGTGCACCACCTGCTCCAGCCCGCCGTACCCGGGCGGCGGCACCGACAGCCACGGTGGGACCACCATCGCGATCCGCAGCGGCCCTCCCGGCGGGCTCTCCGACGGACGGTGGGTCACGGCCACAGGTCCTCCCCGTTGCTTCCCGGTGAGCGGGATCGGCGGCGATTTCCCCACCCCGGCTGCGCTAAACGGACATTCGTCGGACGCGACGGGCGGCTCACCCGGTGACGACGAGACGGTCGTCGACGGCCCGCACGCCCGGTGCCGACCAGGCGACCCGCTCCGCCTCGTCCCGCTCCCACCAGGAGCGGACGGTGCCGCCCAGGACGACGGTGTCGCCGGCCAGCTCCACGGTGATCGCCTCGGTGCCGGTCCGGCGGCGCAACGCCCGGCGCAGGTCCAGGGCGGTCTGCTCGGCGCTGGGCGGGGCCGGCGGCACCACCTCGACCAGGTTGGTCACCCCGCGTACGCCCCGCAGCCGGCGCAGCTCCTGCTCGGCGGTACGCCGCTGGTAGCCGAACTCCACCTCGCCGCGCAGCATCAGCCAGCCGTCGGAGACCGTCACGTCCAGCCGCTCGGCGGGCACGAAGCTGTCCCACTCCAGCGCCCGTACGGCGGCGAGGGCGAGTTCGCCGTCGTCCTGGCCGTCCAGGCCGGGCAGGCGTACCTCGATGTCGTCGGCGACCGCCCGCACGCCTCGTACCCGGTGCGCGCAGCGCTGCGCCGCCCACTTGCGGGCGTAGCTGTCCACCCGGCCGGTCAGGGTGACCACGCCGTCGGCGACGCTCACCCCGATCTCGTGCGGCTGGGCCTGCGGGTCCCAGGCCAGTTCGTCGAGCACGTCGCGCTGGATGTCCGGATCGGTGCGGGTGGCCGCTGCCGTCGTCATGGCGTCCCCTCCCGTGCGGTCGGCTCCTGGCGAGGATGCCGACTCCTCGGGTGAGGCCGGCTCACCCCGCCGGGGTGAACCGGCACCGGACCGGCGTCGGGGGCCGCGCGGGGTACGAAAAAGGCGACGGGTGACGGAGCCAACCCCCTTGGCCCCGCCACCCGCCGCCCCGGAGGAGGCAGGTCTGGTGTTATGACGTCTCGGCGAGCGTCACGGTTGCCTTCGCCTCCGCACCATTTCGCTTGTAGGTCACCTCGACCCGGTCGCCGACCTTGCCGGCCTGCACGGCGCCGACCAGGTCGTTGGAGTCGTTGACCACCTTGTCGCCGAACCTGGTGATCACGTCGCCCCGCTGGATGCCGGCCTTCTCGGCGGCGCTGCCCGGCACGACCGCGGCGACCAGCGCCCCGCCGTCCTCGGCGGCGTTGACGCTCACCCCGAGGGACGGGTGGCTGACCTTCTCGCCGCGCTGGAGCTTCTCGGCGACGTCCTTGGCCTTGTTGCTGGGGATCGCGAAGCCGACCCCGATGTTGCCACTGCTGCCCTGTCCGGCGGTGGCGATCGCGGTGTTGATGCCGATCACCTCGCCCCGGGTGTTGACCAGCGCGCCGCCGGAGTTGCCGGGGTTGATCGGTGCGTCGGTCTGGAGCAGCCCGGAGATCGAGCTGGCGCCCTGCTGCGGGTTCTGCTGCCCGTTCTCGCCGGCCTGGATGGTCCGGTCCCGGGCGCTGAGGATGCCGGCGGTGACCGAGCCCTGCAGGCCCAGCGGGCTGCCCAGGGCGAGCACCTGGTCGCCGACCTGCATCCCGTCGCTGTCGCCGAACTTCGCGGCCTTCAGGTCGCTGACGCCGCTGGCCTTGACCACGGCGAGGTCGGTCTTCGGGTCGGTACCGACGATCTTGGCCTGGGCGGTCTTGCCGTCGGCGAAGACCACCCGGACCGTGTCGCCGGAGGCGGAGGCGACCACGTGGTTGTTGGTCAACACGAAGCCGTCCGCGCTCAGGATCACGCCGGAGCCCTCGCCGTTGCCCGTGATGATGGAGACCACGCTGTCCTGCACGGCGGCGGCGATCTTCGGCAGGTCGGCGCTGTTGATCACCGGCGCTGCCGAGTAGGTGCGGGTGATGCCGCCGGAGTCGCCGTCGACCGCGAGAGCGAGCGCGCCGCCGGCCACGCCGGAGCCGAGCATCAGGGCGAAGACCGCCACGCCGGCGCCGACGAACTTGGCCACCTTCGAGGGGCGCGGGCCGGCGGCCCAGGGCGGCACCGGCTGCCCGCCGTGCTGCGGCGGGACCGGCCCACCGGGCCCCTGCGCACCCGGGTAGCCCGCCGGCCAGCCGGACTGCTGCCCGGGCTGCCCGGGCTGGTAGCCGGCGGCCGGGTACTGACCGGCGGACGGATACGGCTGGTAGCCGGGTCGGTAGGCCTGGTCGCCACCGTGCGCCCCGCCCGGGTACGGCGCGGCGGAGACCTGACCCGCCTGCTGGTACCCGGCCGACGGGTACCCGGCATCGGGAGTCTGGCCGGCGTACGGCGCGGCGGAGGTCTGCCCGGCACCCGGGTACGGGCCGGCGGAGGTCTGGCCGGCGTACGGGGCGGCCGAGGTCTGGGCGTCCGGCGTGGTGGCGGCGCTCGGCTGGGTGCCGGCCGGCTCCCCCGCGGTGCCGGCGGCGTCGCCCGGGGCGGCCGGGCGAGGTTCGGTGGAGTCGGACTGCCCACGCTCGACGGGGGACAGCTCGGCGGTGGGGTGCGACGGCTCCGCGTCGGGGGCGGCCGGCCGCCGCTGCGGGTCGGTCTCGAACTCGGTCATGACTCCACTTTCTCCCGTCGCACTGGCACCAGCCTGGAACCCGCCTGAATGTTTTCTGAAAGTCACTCGATCTCGCCGTCGGCGTCCGGCAGCAGCGGCAGCCGGACCCGGAAGGTCGCCCCGCCGCCCGGGGTCTCGGCGACCTGCACGGTGCCGTGGTGGGCGGCGACCAGGGCGGCGACGATGGCCAGCCCCAGCCCGGTGCTGGTGATCCCGCTCGCCCGGCGGGTCCGGGCCGCGTCGGCACGGTAGAAGCGCTCGAACACCCGCTCGGCCTGCTCCGGGGTGAGGCCCGGACCGGTGTCGGCCACCTCGACCACGGCCAGGTTCCCCGGCTCGGCGCGCAGGCGCAGGGTCACCGACGCCTCGGGCGGGGTGTGGGTGAGCGCGTTGGTCATCAGGTTGCCGATCACCTGCCGCAACCGGGCGTCGTCGCCGTGCACCACCAGCGGGCCCGAGCCGGGCTCGATCTCCAGCTCGATCCGCCGGTCGGGGGCGACCACCCGCGCGGCCTGCACGGCGTCGGAGGCGAGCACCGGCAGCTCGATCGGGGCCAGCGAGAGCGGCCGTTCCCGGTCCAGCCGGGCCAGCAGCAGCAGGTCCTCCACCAGCAGCCCCATCCGGGCCGCCTCGTCCTCGATGCGGCGCAGCAGGTCGGCGGTCTGCTCGGGCGCGCGGGCCGCGCCCTGCCGGTACAACTCGGCGAAGCCCCGGATGGTGGTCAGCGGGGTACGCAGCTCGTGCGAGGCGTCCGCGACGAACTGCCGCATCCGCTCCTCCGAGCGGCGGGCCCGCGCCTCGGAGATCTGCGCGGCGTGTGCCGCGTCCCGGGCGCCGGCCTCGGCCGAGCGGGCGGCGGTCTCCGACGCGGCCCGGGCGGTGAAGGCGGCCTCGATCTGGGCCAGCATCGCGTTCAGGGCGCGGGAGAGCCGGCCCAGCTCGGAGGTCGCGCACTCCTGCCCCTCCTCCGGGTCGGGCACCCGTCTGGTGAGGTCGCCACCGGCGATCGCGGCGGCGGTGCGCTCGATCTCCACCAGCGGCTTGAGGCTGGTCCGCACGATCGCCGCGCCGATCGAGGCGAGCAGGATCAGCACCGCCCCGCCGACCAGGAGGTCTATCCAGACCAGCCGCTTGACGGCCAGGTCGACGTCGGTCAGGTGCTGGCCGAGCGCCAGGACGCGGCCGTTCCCCAGGTCGGTGTAGAGCATCCGCCACCGGGTCTTGCCGTCCTGGGACCGGACGGTGAAGGGTGCGCCCACCTGGTCGGCGAAGCCCTGCACGTCGGACGGCAGCGGCGGCAGCTCCTCCGCACCCAGGCCGGAGTAGCGGGAGGCGGGCCGAACCCCCAGCTCCGGAGAGGCCTGCGCGGCGACGTAGTCAGTGGGGAGACCGACCAGGATCTGGCCGCCCCGGGCCTGGTCGAGCGCGTCGGCCACCTCCATGCTGTCGCCCCGGAGCTGCTCGTCGACCTGGCTGATCAGGTAGTCGCGCAGGAAGTACGTGGTCAGTGAACTGATCACGACCAGCGCCATGGCGACCAGCGTGAGCACCGACGCGACCAGCTTGATCCGCAACGGGACGCTGCGGAGTCGACCCTTCGCGTCGTGCAGGACGCTCACGCTGTCGGCTTGCGCAGCACGTAGCCCACCCCGCGCAGGGTGTGGATCAGCCGGGGCTGGGTGTTGTCCACCTTGCGGCGCAGGTACGAGATGTAGGACTCGACGATGTTGTCGTCGCCCCGGAAGTCGTAGTTCCAGACGTGATCGAGGATCTGCGCCTTGCTGAGCACCCGGTTGGCGTTGAGCATCAGGTAGCGAAGCAGCTTGAACTCGGTCGGCGAGAGCTGCACCCGCTGGCCGGCCCGGTGCACCTCGTGGGTCTCCTCGTCCAGCTCCAGGTCGGCGAAGGTGAGCCGGGAGGGGGCGTGCTCGCCGGTGGCCGTACGCCGCAGCACCGCGCGGATCCGGGCGGTCAGCTCCTCCAGGCTGAACGGCTTGGTGACGTAGTCGTCGCCGCCCAGGGTGAGCCCACGGATCTTGTCGTCGGTGGCGTCCCGCGCCGTCAGGAACACCACCGGGGTGCGGGTGCCGCCCTCGCGGAGCATCCGGATGACCTCGAAGCCGTCCAGGTCGGGCAGCATCACGTCGAGGACCACGAGGTCGGGACGGTGGTCCTTCGCGGTGCTCAACGCCGCGCTGCCGCTGGTGGCGGTGGCCACGTCGAAGCCGGCGAAGCGCAGGCTGGCGGAGAGCAGTTCGAGGATGTTGGGATCGTCCTCGACGACGAGCAGTCGCGCCTCGGTCTGGGTAGCGGCCATGCCCGCCATCATCCGCGACGCGGCTGCGCCGGCGCTGGACGCTTCCTGAAAAGACCCTGTGAGCCGCGTCAGCGCAGCAGCCGGCGGAGCCCGTCGAGCGCCCCGTCGAGGACCCGGATCGCCGTACGCAACTGGTTGTCGGAGAGTCGGTGCGCCCGGACCAGCCCGCCGACCTCCATGGTGAAGGCGGCCAGCCGCTGGTCGAACTCCGTCAGCAGCGGTGAGGCGGCGGGGGCGGGAGCCGGCGGCGGCACCGGCCGGTCCCAGCGGGCCTGCCGGGTCTGCCGGGCCGCCTCGCGCAGCTCGCGCTTGAGGCCCCGGACCGAGCCGCGAACCTCGGTCTGGATCTCCCCGGCGAGGGTGGAGAGGTCCTGCACCGAGGCGGTGATGTCGGCCTCCAGGGTGGCCAGCTCGGCGGCGCGCTGCCGCAGCTCCGCCCGGCCGGCCTCGGTGATCTCGTAGACCTTGCGGCCGCCGGCCGCGGTGTGGGTGACCAGCCCCTCCACCTCCAGTCGTTGCAGGCGGGGATAGATCGTGCCGGCGCTCGGGGCGTACAGGCCGAGGAAGCGGTCCTCCAGCAGCCGGATCAGCTCGTAGCCGTGCTTCGGGCCGTCGTCGAGCAGCTTGAGCAGGTAGAGCCGGAGCCGCCCGTGACTGAACACGGCGGTCACGGCAGCTCCTCCTGGTCGTCGTCCACCGGACGGGCGAGCAGCGCGATGCTGCCCGACGTCGCGGAGGCCCAGAGCTTACCCTCGCCCGCTCCCAGGACTCCCTCGCTGTCGCGCACCGCGGCCAGCCCCCGGCTGGCCAGCACCTGCGGAAAGCCGCTGGTGATGCGACCGGAGGCGGTGTGCAGCCGGACGGCGAGGTCGCTGTCCTCCCGGACCCGGACGGTGATGCTGCCGGAGATGGTGCTGAGCCGGATCTCGCTACGGCGGGGGTTGTCGAAGTCGCAGGTGATCGCGCCGGAGACGGTGCGCGCGCTGACCTGGCCCGGCGCGCTGTCGGCCAGGATGACCTCGCCGGAGACCGTCTCCAGGGTGACCTCGCCGGCCACCCCGAGCGCCTCCACCGGACCCGAGGCGATCTTCGCGGCGGTGGTGCCGCGCAGCCCCATCAGGGTGATCTGGCCGGAGGTCACCTCGGCCCGGGTCCGCCCGCGCAGCCCGGAGGCGACCAGCGAGCCGGCGATCAGGTGGAGGGTGGCCGCCACGGGGGCGGGGACCGCGACGGAGACGTCGACCCGGGGCCAGCGGGCCAGTGGGCCGACCCACCGGAACACCTCCGACCAGCGGAACTTCCGCTCCTGGACGACGCTGAGCCGGCCGTCGCGGTGCTCGACGTGGATCGGCCGGCCCTCGCCGCCGGCCTGGGTGATGTCGACCCGGGCCGGGCCGTCGGTGGCGACCACGTTGAGCCGGCCGCTGATCAGCCGCACGTCGAGCTCGGTGACCGGGTCGTCCAGGGTGAAGCGTCGCGGCTGCTCGACCGTCCAGCGGGTCATGGCATCCTCCCCTCGATGCGCACGGCCGGCGGCCCACGCTCGGGAGGAGCATAACGCGATACATCGCGATAGGACAAGACACGTCGCGAGTCGGGTACGCGTCAGGCCGCCAGGTCCAGCCTCCGTGCGGTCGCCGGCGCGGGGGTCGGGACGACCGCCCCGACGGGACCGCCGGCGGCCGGCGCGGTCACCGGCCGGAGCGCAACGGGCCGGGCCGGCACCAGGTGGACCGCAGACTCGGCGGCCCGGGCCAGCGCCCGCCGGTCCGCGTCCGGGGCCGGGTGCAGGGCCGCGGCGACCCGGACGGTGACCACCAGGTCGCGGGCGGCGAGCACCCGGCGCACCGACCGCCAGAGGGTGTCGTCGCCGAGGAAGGCGGCCGCCGTGGTGGCCTCGCCGGTCGCGGCGCGGCGGTAGCCGACGCGCAGCGGCACCACCGGCGCCCCGGCGTCGATCGCCGCCTGGAACACGGCCGGCCGGAACCCCCGCCCCGGCCGGCAGTCGCCGGCGGTCAGGGTGCCGCACCAGGTCGTACCCTCCGGGAAGACCGCGACCGGGTCACCGGCCCGCAGCGCCCCGGCGATCCTGGCGACGGTCGCCGGCAGCTCGCGGGGCCGGGCCCGGTCGACGAAGAGCGCGCCGCCCGCGCGGGCCAGCACCCCGACCAGCGGCCAGGCCCGGACCTCCCGCTTGGCCAGCATCCGGGCCGGCGTGATGGCCAGCACCGCCAGCACGTCCAGCCAGGAGACGTGGTTGGCGACCAGCAGCGCGCGCCGGCGCGGCGGCCGGCCCCGCACCTCCAGCCGCACCCCGAGGGCGCGCGCCGTCGCCCGCGCCCAGTTGCGCAGCGCGGTCGCGCGCGACGCCGCCGGCAGCACCGGCAGCAGGCCGGCCAGGCCGGCCCCCACCAGCAGCATCCCGAGTACGCCCAGCAGCCGGGCCACCCGCCGGGCGGCCGGCACGGCGGGCACCTGGCCCGACACCGGCAGGCAGTCCGGACCGCAGCCGGAGGTGGGCCGCCACAGCTCGGCGCTCACTCCTGCGCCCCGCCGAGGAAGTGCCGCAGGTAGCGCGGGTTCATCCGGTCCAGGGAGAAGAGCACGTAGAAGTCGGCCACCCCGAAGTCCGGGTCGTACGCCGGCTCCCCGGCGACCCAGGCGCCCAGCCGGAGGTAGCCGCGCAGCAGCGGCGGGATCAGCGCCTGCCCGGCGGCGCCGCCCTCGGCGGTGTCCAGCGGGACCGCCCCCGGCTCGGCGAACCAGGGCCGCAGCGGACGGACCCGCAGCAGCGGCGGGGCCAGGTGCCGGGCGCGGGCCCGGGCCCACACCTCGGCGGCGGCCCGGCCCCCGTCGCCGACCGGCACCGAGGCGCAGCCGCCCAGCCAGCGGGAGCCGCGCAGGTGCAGGTAGCGGGTGATGCCCGCCCACATCAGGTTGATCACGGCGCCCGAGCGGTGGTCGGGGTGGACGCAGGAGCGGCCGGCCTCCACCAGGACGTCGCGCAGCGGGTCCAGGGAGGTCAGGTCGAACTCGCTCTCGGCGTACCGGCGGTCGGTGCGTCCCGGCGGCAGCAACCGGTACGTGCCGACCACCGCGCCGGTGCGCTCCTCGCGCACGATCAGGTGGTCGCAGTGGGTGTCGAGGTCGTCGACGTCCAGCCCGGCCCCGCCCGGGCGCAGGGTCGCGCCCAGCTCGGTGGCGAAGACCTCGTGGCGCAGGCGTTGCGCGGCCGCGACCTGGGTGGGGTCGTCGGCGATCAGCAGGGTGTATCCGCTGGTCGTCAGGGGTGCGCCAGCGGCGTGCAGAACGGCCATGGGACCTGTGTAGGTGTCCGGGGTTGCCGGCCGCCCCGGCGAAGGATGTCGATCCGGTGAACGGCGGTCGGCGGTCCGCCCCGAATCGCCGACCCGGCTACCTGACCTTCCGCCGGGTCGGCGTGGCAGGCTGCCCGGGCGGACCCGGCGGCGGCGCCGGGCACGACGGAGGTGCGTCGATGATCATCGAGTCCCGGTTCAACGGGCCGCCCGGATCGGGCAACGGCGGGTGGAGCGCCGGGGTCTTCGCCGAGGCGTACGGGGGCGACCGGCCGGTCGAGGTGACGCTGCGCCGCCCGCCCCCGCTGGAGACCCCGCTGACCCTGGCTGACGGCGACGTCCTCGACCCGGACGGGCAGCTCGTCGCCCAGGTCCACCCGACCGACGACCCGCCCGCGGCGGTCGCCCCGGTCGACCCGGCGACGGCGGCGGCCGCCTCGGCCGCGTACCCCGGCCTGCGGGACCACCCCTTCCCCGGCTGCTACGTCTGCGGCCCGGACCGCCCGGACGGGCTGCGGATCTTCCCGGGACGGCTGCCGGACGGCCGCACCGCCGCGCCGTTCCGCGCGCCCGACCGGGTGGTGCCCGCCACGGTCTGGGCGGCGCTGGACTGCCCGGGCGGCTGGGCGGTCATCGCCCCGGGCCGGCCGTACGTCCTCGGCCGGGTCGCCGCGGTCGTCGACGCGCTGCCCCGGCCCGGCGACGAGTGCGTGGTGACCGGCGAGCTGGTCAGCGGTGAGGGGCGCAAGGCGGTCGTCCGCACCAGCCTGTACGGCCCGACCGGCGCGCTGCTCGGCCGGGCCCGGGCCACCTGGATCGCGCTGCCCCCGGAACCCGCCTCTCGTCCCTGAGGACGACCGCCTCCTGCGTGAGGTGGAGCCCGGACTACGGACCGCGCCCGATTGACCGGGTTGCGCGCCCTTGCCAGGCTGTGCCCCGGCGCTCTCCGCAACGGCGCCGCACACCGCGGCGCGTGACGCGCCGCCGCACGGGAGGAGCACGATGTCCGACGGGCAGTGGAGCCCCAGCACCGGGACCGGCCAGATCGTGGTGTCCGGACTGACGAAGCACTACAAGAACGTCCGGGCGGTGGACAACCTGTCCTTCACCGTCGAACCGGGGCGGGTGACCGGCTTCCTCGGCCCGAACGGCGCCGGCAAGACCACCACGCTGCGCATGCTGCTGAACCTCGTCACCCCGACCAGCGGTGACGCCACCGTGGACGGGGTCCGCTACGCCGACCTGACCGACCCGCTGCGGCACGTGGGCGCGGTGCTGGAGGCGTCCAGCGCGCACAAGGGCCGTACGGGCCTGAACCACCTCCGGGTGATCTGCGCCGCGGCCGGGCTGCCCCGGCAGCGCGCCGACGAGGCGCTGGCCCTGGTCGGGCTGACCCCGGCCGCCCGGCGCAAGTTCAAGGGCTACTCGCTGGGCATGAAGCAGCGGCTCGGCATCGCCGCCGCGATGCTCGGTGACCCGCGGGTGCTGATCCTGGACGAGCCGGCCAACGGGTTGGACCCGGAGGGCATCCGGTGGATGCGCGGGTTCCTCAAGAGCCTGGCCCAGGAGGGCCGCACGGTGCTGGTCTCCAGCCACCTGCTCTCCGAGATGCAGCTGCTCGCCGACGACGTGGTGATCATCGCCGCCGGCCAGCTGATCCGGCAGGGGCCGGTCGAGCAGGTGATCGGCTCGATGGCCCAGGGCGTGCGGGTGCGGGTACGCACCCCGCAGGCCGAGGAGCTCGTCGCCGCGCTGAAGGCGCAGTCGGCCACCGTCACCCCGGACGAGCACGGCGTCCTGCTGGTGGACGGGGCGGACGCCCCGACCGTCGGCCGGGTCGCCCTGGCCGCCGGGGTGGAACTGCACGAACTCACCACGGAACGACCCGACCTGGAACGGGTCTTCCTGGAGCTGACGGCCGGGAAGGCGGGCATTCGATGAACCTGGTCCGAGCCGAACTGCTCAAGATCCGTACGACCAACACGTGGTGGCTGTTCGGCCTCGGCGCGCTGGTCACCCTGGCCCTGGCGTTCCTGGTCAACGCGGTCAACGCGAACCTCAGCCTCAGCGGCCCGCAGGACGTGGAGGGCCTGCCGCGGGAGCAGGCCGAGCAGGTCCTGGCCTCGGCCGACGAGGTCTACCAGGCGGCGAACCTGTTCACCTCGGGGCAGTACTTCGGGCTGCTCTTCGTGCTGCTGCTCGGCATCATCGTGGTAACGAACGAGTTCTACCACCAGACCGCGACGACCACCTTCCTCACCACCCCGCACCGGACGGTGGTGGTCACCGCCAAGCTGGTCGCGGCGGCGCTGATCGGCGCGCTCTTCTGGCTGGTCACCACCGTGCTGACCGTGCCGGCGACGCTGATCTTCTTCGCGGCCAAGGGGTGGGACGCGCACCTGGGCGACTGGGACATCACCCGCGCGATCCTGCTCAACCTGCTGGCGTACGTGCTCTGGGGCGTCTTCGGCGTCGGCTTCGGCGTGCTGATCCGCAGCCAGATCGGGGCGACCATCACCGCCGTGGTGCTCTACCTGGTCGGCACGACGGCGGCGAACCTGATCTTCTTCCTGCTCCAGCAGTGGCTGGAGCAGGACTGGATCGGCAAGCTGGCGGTGATCGTGCCGTCCACCGCGTCCTCGCTGATGATCAGCGGCACCGAACTGCCGGGCAGCCCGCCGCAGTGGGTGGGCGCGGTGGTCCTGATCGCGTACGCCGTGGTGACCTCGGCGGCCGGCAGCCTCATCATGCGGCGCCGCGACATCGCCTGAGTCGGACCCGGGCGACGGCCCCGGTCGGTGGCGGTGACGTCACCGACCGGGGCCGTCGCGTCTATCAGGAGTCGGCGCGACACGCAGGGTTTGGCGAACTTCTGGCATCTTCTGTGAAACGGGCCACCCGTCGGAGGCGGAAATGCCTGCGGCATTCGTACGGCGTAGCCTGGGAGCCGTCTCCCGTGCGCCGGTAACCGGGCACGGGTGCCGACCGCGTGACATACGAACCCGCGTGAAAGAGGCGATTACCGGCCGTGTCGACCCAGCAGACTTCGCAGGAGAACCCACTGGCGGGTTTCGGCCCGAACGAGTGGATCGTCGAGGAGATGTACCAGCGCTACCTCGCCGACCCGTCGAGCGTCGACTCGGCCTGGCACGACTTCTTCGCCGACTACCGGCCGGCCCCGGGCGCCGCCACGCCGCGCCCCGCCGAGGAGAAGGCCCCGGCCAAGGCCGCCCCCGCCGAGCCGGCCGGCCAGCCGGAGGCCGCCGTGACCGTGGCGCAGCCGGCCGCCCCCGCCAAGCCGGCCCCCGCCGCCAAGGCCCCCGCCAAGCCGGCGCCGGCCAAGGCCGCCCCGGCCAAGCCGGCCGCCAAGGCGCCGGCCGTGAGCGGTGCGGGCACCACCCCGCTGCGCGGCGTGGCCGCCAAGATCGTGCAGAACATGGACGCCTCGCTGGCGGTGCCGACCGCGACCAGCGTGCGCGCCGTCCCGGCCAAGCTGCTGGTCGACAACCGCATCGTGATCAACAACCACCTCGCCCGCGGGCGCGGTGGCAAGGTCAGCTTCACCCACCTGATCGGGTACGCGCTGGTCCGGGCGCTGGTCGAGCACCCCGAGATGAACAACTCCTTCGCCGAGGTCGACGGCAAGCCGGCGATGGTCCGCCCGGAGCACGTCAACCTGGGCATCGCCATCGACCTGGCCAAGCCGGACGGCTCCCGCAACCTGGTGGTGCCGTCCATCAAGGCCTGCGAGCAGATGGACTTCCGGCAGTTCTGGCAGGCGTACGAGGACGTGGTCCGGCGCGCTCGCCGCAACGAGCTGACCATGGAGGACTACGCCGGCACCACCATCTCGCTGACCAACCCGGGCGGCATCGGCACGGTGCACTCGATCCCCCGCCTGATGCAGGGGCAGAGCGCCATCATCGGCGTCGGCGCGATGGAGTACCCGGCGCCGTACCAGGGCATGAGCGAGACCACCCTGGCCGAGCTGGCGGTCAGCAAGATCATCACGCTGACCAGCACGTACGACCACCGGATCATCCAGGGCGCGCAGTCCGGCGAGTTCCTCAAGGTGATGCACGAGCTGCTGCTCGGCGAGCGCGGCTTCTACGACCAGATCTTCACCTCGCTGCGCATCCCGTACGAGCCGGTGCGCTGGATGCGGGACGTCGCGGTCGACTCCGAGGGCCAGATCAACAAGACCGCGCGGGTGCACGAGCTGATCCACGCGTACCGGGTGCGCGGCCACCTGATGGCCGACACCGACCCGCTGGAGTTCAAGATCCGGAAGCACCCGGACCTCGACGTCCTCCAGCACGGGCTGACCCTGTGGGACCTCGACCGGGTCTTCCCGGTCAACGGCTTCGCCGGCCGGCAGCGGATGAAGCTGCGGGAGATCCTCGGCGTGCTGCGTGACTCGTACTGCCGCCGGGTCGGCATCGAGTACATGCACATCCAGGACCCGGAGGAGCGCCGCTGGATCCAGGAGCGGATTGAGCGCCGGTACGAGAAGCCGTCGGCCGACGAGCAGAAGCACGTGCTCAACCGGCTCAACGCCGCCGAGGCCTTCGAGACCTTCCTGCAGACCAAGTACGTCGGGCAGAAGCGCTTCTCGCTGGAGGGCGGCGAGTCGCTGATCCCGCTGCTCGGCGAGATCCTGGAGTCGTCCGCCGAGGGCGGGCTGGACGAGGTCGTCATCGGCATGGCCCACCGCGGCCGGCTGAACGTGCTGGCCAACATCGTCGGCAAGCCGTACGAGAAGATCTTCTCCGAGTTCGAGGGCCACCTGGACCCGCGCTCGACCCAGGGCTCCGGCGACGTGAAGTACCACCTGGGCCAGAACGGCAAGTTCACCACCCCGGACGGCGACCACGCGGTCAAGGTCTCGGTGGTGGCGAACCCGTCGCACCTGGAGGCCGTGGACCCGGTGCTGGAGGGCATCGTCCGGGCCAAGCAGGACCGGATCGACCTCAAGCTGGAGGGCTACACCGTGCTGCCGCTGGCGGTGCACGGTGACGCCGCCTTCGCCGGCCAGGGCGTGGTCGCTGAGACGCTCAACCTCTCCCAGCTGCGCGGCTACCGCACCGGCGGCACCGTGCACGTGGTGGTCAACAACCAGGTCGGCTTCACCACCGCCCCGGAGTACAGCCGCTCCAGCCTCTACAGCACCGACGTGGCCCGGATGATCCAGGCGCCGATCTTCCACGTCAACGGCGACGACCCCGAGGCCGTGGTCCGGGTCGCCCGGCTGGCCTTCGAGTACCGGCAGGCGTTCAACAAGGACGTCGTGATCGACATGGTCTGCTACCGCCGGCGCGGGCACAACGAGGGCGACGACCCCTCGATGTCCAACCCGGAGATGTACAAGATCATCGACTCGAAGCGCTCGGTCCGCAAGCTCTACACCGAGGAGCTGATCGGGCGGGGTGACATCACCGTGGAGGACGCGGAGGAGCTGCTGCGCGACTACCAGGGGCAGCTGGAGCGGGTCTTCAAGGCCACCCGCGACGCCGCGACCACCCCGCGCAAGCTCAGCCGGCCGCGCCGCGAGGAGGAGCCGGAGCCGCAGGTGGAGACCGCCACCGACGCCGCCGTGGTCAAGGCGATCGGCGAAGCGCACGTCAACCTCCCCGAGGGCTTCACCCCGCACAAGCGGATCCAGCAACTGCTCGACCGGCGGGCCAAGATGTCCGTCGAGGGCAACATCGACTGGGGCTACGGCGAGATCATCGCCTTCGGCGCGCTGCTGCACGACGGGGTCACCGTCCGGCTCGCCGGGCAGGACTCCCGCCGCGGCACCTTCGTCCAGCGGCACGCCTCGGTGGTGGACGCCAAGACCGGCGACGACTACCTGCCGCTGAAGTCGCTCACCGGTGACGGCGAGCGGTCCCGGTTCTTCGTGCACGACTCGCTGCTGTCCGAGTACGCCGCGATGGGCTTCGAGTACGGCTACTCGGTGGAGAACGTCAACGCGCTGGTCTGCTGGGAGGCCCAGTTCGGTGACTTCGTCAACGGCGCCCAGTCGGTGATCGACGAGTTCATCTCCTCCGGCGAGGTGAAGTGGGGCCAGCGCTCCGCGGTCACCCTGCTGCTGCCGCACGGCCACGAGGGCCAGGGCCCGGACCACACGTCGGGTCGCCCGGAGCGGTTCCTCCAGCTCTGCGCGGAGGACAACATGCGGGTGTCCATCCCGACCACCCCGGCGAACTACTTCCACCTGCTGCGTCGCCAGGCCCTGTCGCCGAAGCGCAAGCCGCTGGTGGTGTTCACGCCGAAGTCGCTGCTGCGGCACAAGCTCTGCGTCTCCTCGGTGGAGGACTTCACCACCGGCACCTTCCAGCCGGTGCTGGCCGACACCGCCGCCCCGGCGCCGGAGCAGGTGAAGCGGGTGCTGCTCTGCTCGGGCAAGGTCTACTACGACCTGTTCCAGGCCCGGGCCGAGCGCGGCGTCACCGACACCGTGATCCTCCGGATGGAGCAGCTCTACCCGCTGCCGATCGAGGAGATCCGGGCCGCGCTGGCGCAGTACCCGAACGCCGAGGACTTCGCCTGGGTGCAGGAGGAGCCGGCCAACCAGGGTGCCTGGTCGTTCGTCGCGCTCAACCTGCTGGAGCACCTGGCCGACGTCCGGCTGCGGCGGATCTCCCGCCCGGCCGCGGCGGCCCCGGCGGTCGGCTCGGCCAAGATGCACGAGGTCGAGCAGACCGCGCTGATCGAGGCGGCCCTCCCCCGCCCGTGACCTGACCGCACCGCCGAGACCCGGGGCAGCGCCGTCCGCCGACGGCCCTGCCCCGGTTCCGTCGGCACCCTCCCGACAAGGACGTACGGATGTACTTCACCGACCGTGGCATCGAGGAACTCGTCGAGCGCCGGGCCGACGAGCAGGTCAGCATCGAGTGGCTCGCCGAGCGCCTGCGCGACTTCGTCGACCTGAACCCCGAGTTCGAGACCCCCATCGAACGCTTCGCCACCTACCTGGCCCGCCTCGACGACGAGGACGACGAGTAACCCCGGGACCATCCCGTCCGGCCCGGGTGGGTGGGACGGAGGTCCCGGGCGCGGGAGCGCGTGATCTCCTAGGGTGGGGGCGTGGCCCGCAGCGTCTACCTGACCAGCGTGGGGTCCGGCGGGGGGAAGTCGACCATCGCCCTCGGCCTCGCGGAACTCCTCTCCCGACAGGTCGAGCGGATCGGCGCGTTCCGGCCGCTGGTCGCCGACACCGGCGCCGATCCGATCCTCGCCCTGCTGATCGACCGCTACCGGGTGGACCTGCCGCAGCATGAGCTGACCGGCGCCACCTACGCCGAGGCGAGCGCGCTGGTCGCCGACGGCCGCCGGGAGGAACTGATCTCCCGGATCGTCGAGCGCTACCGCAGCGTCGAACAGCGCTGCCCGGCCGTGGTCGTGGTGGGCAGCGACTTCGCCGACGGCGGCGACGGCGCGGGCCCCCGCGAGCTGGCCTTCAACGCCCGGCTGGCCACCGAGTTCGGCAGCGTGGTGGTGCCGGTGATCGACGGCTTCGGGCAGGAGCCGGAGGCGATCGCGGCGGCGGCGCGTGGGGCGTACCACGATCTGGAGGACCTGGGCGCGACGGTGCTGGCGGTGATCGCCAACCGGGTGCCCGGGCCGATGACCCTGCCGGAGCTGCCCGTCCCCGCGTACGCCATCCCGGAGGTGCCGACCGTGTCGGCGCCGACGGTGGCCGAGGTGGCGGCGGCCCTCGGCGCCATCCTGCTCGCCGGGGACGACGCCGCGCTCGACCGCGACGTGCTCGACTACGTGGTCGGCGCCGCGCACGTGCCCACCCTGCTCGACCACCTCACCGAGGGGGCGCTGGTGATCACCCCGGGCGACCGGGCGGACCTGCTGGTCGCGGCCAGCGCCGCGCACGTCGCCGGGCAGGTCTCGGTGGCCGGGCTGGTCCTCACCCTTGGCGAACAGCCCGATCCCCGGGCGATGCGGCTGGTCGAGGGGCTCAACACCGGGCTGGCGGTGCTCTCGGTACGCAGCGACAGCTACGACACGGTGGCCGCGTCCAGCCGGATCGAGGGGCGCCCGAGCCCGGCCAACCCGCGCAAGGTGGAGGCGGCGCTCGGCGCGTTCGAGGGCAACGTGGACACCGTCGACCTGGCCCGCCGGCTGCGGGTCAGCCGGTCCGAGCGGGTCACCCCGCTGATGTTCGAGTACGACCTGATCGACCGGGCCCGGGCCACCCGCCGTCGGCTGGTGCTGCCCGAGGGGGCCGAGGAGCGCATCCTGCGGGCGGCGGAGGTGCTGCTCCGGCGGGGCGTGGCCGACCTGACCCTGCTCGGCCGCCCGGACGACGTCACCCGCCGCACCCGGGAGCTGGGCATCGACGTCACCGGCGCCGACGTCGTCGACCCGGTCACCAGCGCGTGGCGCGACGAGTTCGCCGTCGAGTACGCGCGGCTGCGCGGCCACCGCGGCGTCACGGTCGAGCTGGCGCACGACGTCGTGGCCCGGCCCAACTACTTCGGCACGATGATGGTGGCCACCGGGCACGCCGACGGCATGGTCTCCGGGGCCACCCACACCACGGCGGCGACCATCCGCCCGGCGTTCGAGATCATCCGGACGGTGCCCGGGGTCTCGGTGGCCTCCAGCGTCTTCTTCATGCTGCTCGCCGACCGGGTGCTGGTCTACGGCGACTGCGCGGTCAACCCCGACCCGGACGCCGCCCAGCTCGCCGACATCGCCATGTCGTCGGCCGACACCGCCGCCCGGTTCGGCATCGAGCCCCGGGTGGCGATGTTGTCGTACTCCACCGGCGACTCGGGGGCCGGGGCGGACGTGGAGAAGGTCGCGGCGGCCACCAAGCTGGTCCGCGAGCGCCGCCCGGAGCTGCTGGTCGAGGGCCCGATCCAGTACGACGCGGCGATCGATCCGCAGGTCGCGGCGACGAAGCTGCCGCAGAGCACGGTGGCCGGCCGGGCGACGGTCTTCATCTTCCCGGACCTGAACACCGGCAACAACACGTACAAGGCGGTGCAGCGCTCGGCGGGCGCGGTCGCGGTCGGCCCGGTGATGCAGGGCCTGCGCCGGCCGGTCAACGACCTGTCCCGGGGCGCGACGGTCGCCGACATCGTCAACACGGTGGCGATCACCGCCATCCAGGCCGCCGCGGAGGCGTCATGACCGACCGGGTGCTGGTCCTCAACTGCGGTTCCTCGTCGGTGAAGTACCGGCTCTACGACGGTGAGACGGTCCGCGACTCCGGCACCGTGGAGCGGGTCGGCGAGCCGGGGGGCGGGCCGGCCGACCACGTCACCGCCGTCCGGCAGATCCTGGACCGACTCGACTTGGACGGGCTGGGTGCGGTCGGGCACCGGGTGGTGCACGGCGGCCGGCGGTTCAGCGAACCGGTGCTGATCGACGACGCGGTCCTCACCGCGATCCGGGAGCTGGTGCCGCTCGCGCCGCTGCACAACCCGGCCAACCTGGCCGGCATCGAGGTGGCCCGGGAGGCGCTGCCCGACGTGCCGCAGGTCGCCGTCTTCGACACCGCCTTCCACCATTCGCTGCCCGAGGCCGCCGCCACCTACGCCATCGACCGGGACGTCGCCGAGCGCTACGGCGTCCGCCGGTACGGCTTCCACGGCACCTCGCACGCGTACGTCTCGCGGCGCACGGCGGAGCTGCTCGGCCGGCCGTACGAGGCGCTGCACACGATCACCCTGCACCTGGGCAACGGCGCCAGCGCCTGCGCGGTCTCCGGCGGGCGCAGCGTGGCCACCTCGATGGGCATGTCCCCGCTGGAGGGCCTGGTGATGGGCACCCGCAGCGGTGACCTGGACCCGACGGTCATCTTCCACCTGCGCCGGGAGGGCGGGCTGGGGGTGGACGAGATCGACGACCTGCTCAACCACCGCAGCGGGCTGCTCGGCCTGACCGGCGCGAACGACATGCGCGAGGTGCTCCGACGGCGGGCCGCCGGGGACCCGGCCGCCGCGCTGGCCTTCGACGTCTACTGCCGCCGGATCACCGGGTACGTCGGGGCGTACTACGCGCTGCTCGGCCGGGTCGACGCGGTCACCTTCACCGCCGGCGTGGGTGAGCACTCCGCCGACGTCCGGGCCGCGGCGCTGGCCGGGCTGGACCGGCTGGGCATCGCCGTGGACCCGGCGCGCAACGCCGGCGCCGGCGACCGGGTGATCTCCCCCGACGGCGCCGAGGTCAGCGTGTGCGTGATCGGCACCGACGAGGAGCGGGAGATCGCCCGGGAGGCCCGCGTGGTGGCGGCGACCGCCGGCTGAGGGGAACCGGGTCGGCGGCGGCTCAGCCCAGGGCCAGCCAGCCGGCGACGGCGACCAGCAGCACCGCGACCGCGGCCGCGCCGGCGATCAGCGGCAGGCGGGACGCCACCTCGGCGGGCGCGGCGGGCTCCGAGTGGGCGAAGGCGCGGAACTGCTCGGTGTTGCCGCTGGGGTCCACGTACTCGTCAGACATGCCGGAGACCCTAGCGAAGCCGCGCACCCCGCACGGTCCCGCCGAACCCCGGGTGACGCTTGCGATCCGAGCGGTGGACGGGAACCGGCCGGGCGGCGGGCGGCACCCGGTCCGGACGGTGGGCCCGGGGTGGGCCGCCGGCCCCCTACCGTGCAGGGATGGGGGTGCCGCGGCCGGTCGTCGCGTTGATCACGGCGCTGCTGGCGGGCTGCGCACCGGCCAATGCCGCGGTCGGCGGGCCGCCGCCGGCCGGGCACGCCCCGGACCGGCTCCACCCGGTCGCGGTACGCACCCTCACGATCGACCCGACCGGGCCCCGGCCGCTGCCGGTGACGCTCTGGTACCCGACCGAGGGCGGGCGGGTTGCCCCGGGGCGGTTCCCGGTGGTGGTCTACAGCCACGGCCTGTGGAGCCTGCCCGAGCTGCACGCCGGGCTCACCACCCGCTGGGCGGCGGCGGGGTTCGTGGTGGCCGCGCCGACGTACCCGCACACCAACCTGCGGGCCCGGACGTTCACCCGGGCCGACGTACGGCACCAGCCGGCGGACGGCTGGCGGCTGGTGCGGCACCTGGCCCGGCTCGACGCGGGCCGGAAGGACCCGCTCGCCGGGCACCTGGACGTCAGCCGGGTCGCCGCCGCCGGCCACTCGGCGGGCGGCTTCACCACCGCCGGCATGTTCACCTCGGGGCACTCGGCCCGGCTCCGCGCCGGCATCGTGATCGCCGGCGGCGGGCTGGCCGGCAGCTTCGCCGGGCCGGCCGCTCCCCTGCTCTTCGTGCACGGCACCGCCGACCCGGTGGTGCCGCTGGGCGTCGGTCGGGCCGCGTACGACCGGGCCGGCCCGCCGGCGGCCTTCCTGAGCGTGCTCGGGCAGGGGCACGGCGAGTACCTGACCCCGGGCGGCCCCGGCTTCGACCAGGTGCTCGCCACCACCACGGACTTCCTCCGCTGGACGCTCTACGACGATCGGGAGGCGGCCCGACGCCTGCCGGCCGACGCCCTCCGGCCCGGCGTCACCGCCCTCGACGACCGCCTGCGTCCCTGAGCGCGGGCGCCCGGCGGTCCGGCCACCGACGGTCCGCCGCAGGTCACACTGCGTCCAACAGTGGCCGGGCACCCCGGTGACCGGGGCACAATCGGATTCATGTCCCGTCGCCCCACCCCGGTCCTGCTCGCCACCGCCCTGCTCTCCGTCGGCCTCGCCGGCTGCTCGGCGGCTCCCGCCCCGACCGCCCGGCCGGCCGCCCCGCCGGAGCCGCCGAAGGCCACCACCCCGGCGCCGCAGGTACCCGCCGGCACCGCGCCGGGGAAGACCTTCGCCGTCGGCGTACGGCAGGTGAAGCTGAACCGGGACGGTGACCGCCCGCTGCCGGTGACCCTCTGGTACCCGGCCCGGGGCGCAACCGGTGGCGGGCCGGAGCGGGGGGCGGACGTGGCGGACGGGCGGTTCCCCGTGGTGATGTTCAGCCACGGCCTGAACGGCCGGCCGGACGACTACGCGGAGCTGCTCACCCGGTGGGCGGCGGCCGGGTTCGTGGTGGCCGCGCCGACCTTCCCGCACACCAGCCGGGGCGCCGACGGCAACGTGCTCGACGTGCTCAACCAGCCCGCCGACGTCTCGTACGCGCTGGACAAGGTGCTCGCGCTGGACGCGAAGGCCGGCGACCCGCTGCGCGGCCGGCTGGCCACGGACCGGGTTGCCGCGGCCGGGCACTCGGCCGGCGGGGTGACCACCATCGGCCTCTTCACCGCCGGCCGGGACGAGCGCCTCGACGCCGGGGTGGTCTTCGCCGGGACCGCGCTCGGGGTCGGCACCGCCTTCGCCGGGGCCGCCGCGCCGCAGCTCTTCGTGCACGGCGAGGCCGACGAGGTGGTCGACTACGCCGCCGGCAAGGCGGTGTACGACGCGGTCCCCTGGCCGAAGGCGATGCTGAGCCTGCCGAAGGGCGACCACGGCCGGGCCCTGCTCAGCGACGGCGCGGCGCTGCGGGTGGTCTCCGACACCACGTCGGAGTTCCTCCGCTGGACCCTCTACGGCGACGCGGCGGCCCGGGACCGCCTCCCCGCCGACGCCGCCCGCGGCAACCTCGCCACCCTCGACGACCACCTCTGAGGCACTTTCCGAGAAAGAGTGGCCATCCGACGCGGAATGGCCACTCTTTCTCGGAAGGTGCGGGGAGCTTGGGGGGTCAGGCGGTGTGGTCGATGACGACCTTGCCGAAGACGTCACCGGAGTGCAGGCGGGCGAAGGCGTCCTCGACCTTGCTGAACGGCACCACGCTGTCCACCACCGGGCGCACCTCGTGCTCGGCGCAGAAGGCCAGCAGGTCGGTCAGCTCGTCCGGGGTGCCCATGGAGGTGCCGAGGATCTCCAGCTGCATGGCGAAGACCCGCCGCAGGTTGATCTTCGGCTCGTGCCCGGCGGTCGCACCGGAGACCACGATCCGGGCCAGCGGGGCGGCGGACTTCAGCGAGTGGTCGAAGGTGGCCGCGCCGACCGTCTCGATCACCACGTCGACCCGCTCGGGCAGGCGTGCGCCGGGTTCCAGCGCGGTCGCCCCGAGGGCGGCGATCCGCTCCCGCTTGCCGGCGTCCCGGCTGGTCGCGTACACCCGCTTGCCGTGCCCCACGGCGAGCGCGACGGCCGCGGTGGCCACGCCGCCGCCGGCACCCTGGACCAGCACCGACTCGGCGTCGTCGATCCGGCCCTTGGTGGTCAGCATCCGCCACGCGGTCAGCCAGGCCGTCGGCAGGCAGGCCGCGTCGGTCGCCGACAGGCCCGTCGGCAGCGGGATCAGGTTCACCCGGGGTACGGCCACCCGCTCGGCGAGGGTGCCGGCGAAGTGCTCGGAGAGGATGGAGACGCCACGTGGGTCGCCGGGGGTGGGCACCACCGGGTAGATGACCACCTCGTTGCCGTCCGGGTCGGTGCCGACCGCGTCGCAGCCCAGGATCATCGGCAGCTGGTCGGGGGCCAGGCCCACCCCGCGCAGGGACCACAGGTCGTGGTGGTTGAGCGAGCTGGCCCGCACCTGCACGGTCACCCAGTCTTCCTCCGGGTGGGTCGGCTCGGGACGCTCGCCGACCGTCAACGCGGCGAGCGGATTGTCGGTGTCGAAGCTCGAGGCATAGGCGGCACGCATGGTCGGCACCGTAACAAGGAGAACCGCCGCCGACACAGGACCTACCCCACAACCCCGCCCCCGCCCCCGGTCACCACCCCCGCACATTCAGAGAAAGAGTGGCCTCCCGGCGTCAGGAGGCCACTCTTTCTCGGAAACTGCGTGTCCCGGTGGGCGGAGCGCGGTCAGGCGCGGGTGACGCCGTCGCGCCGGGCCGCCTCGGCGACCGCCGCCGCCACCGCGGGAGCCACCCGGGGGTCGAGCGGGGAGGGCACGATCGCGTCGGCGGTGAGCGACTCGGCCACCACCCCGGCGATCGCGTCCGCCGCGGCCACCTTCATCCCGTCGGTGATCCGGGTGGCCCGGGCGTCCAGCGCACCCCGGAACACGCCGGGGAACGCCAGCACGTTGTTGATCTGGTTGGGGTAGTCGCTGCGGCCGGTCGCCACCACCGCGACGTGCCGGGCGGCCACCTCGGGGTGCACCTCGGGGGTGGGATTGGCCAGCGCGAAGACGATGCCGCCGGGCGCCATGCCGGCGATCGCCGCCTCGGGGATCTGCCCGCCGGAGACGCCGACCAGCACGTCCGCGCCGCGCAGCGCCTCGGTGATGTCACCCTCGCGGCCCTCGGCGTTGGTGGACTCCGCCAGCTCGGCCTTGGTGCCGGTCAGCCCGGCGCGGTGCCGGCCGATGATGCCCTTGGAGTCGCAGACCACCACCTGGTCGGGGTTCACGCCGCCGGCGACCAGCATCTTCGTCACCGCCACCCCGGCCGCGCCGGCGCCGCTGACCGCCACCCGCAGGTCGCCGAGCTTGCGGTTGAGCAGCGCCGCCGCGTTGCGCAGCGCGGCCAGCACGACGATCGCGGTGCCGTGCTGGTCGTCGTGGAAGACCGGGATGGCCAGCGCCTCGTCCAGCCGGCGCTCCACCTCGAAGCAGCGGGGGGCGCTGATGTCCTCCAGGTTGATCCCGCCGAAGGAGGGGGCGAGCGCCTTCACCGTCGCCACGATCTCGTCCACGTCCTGGGTGTCCAGACAGATCGGTACCGCGTCCACGCCGGCGAACTGCTTGAACAGCACCGCCTTGCCCTCCATCACCGGCAGCGCGGCGCGCGGGCCGATGTTGCCGAGGCCGAGTACGGCCGAGCCGTCGGTGACGACCGCGACGGTGTGCGACACCCACGTGTAGTCGTCGGCCAGGGCCGGGTCGGCGGCGATCGCCTCGCAGACCCGGGCGACGCCCGGGGTGTAGGCGAGGGAGAGGTCCTCGCGGCTGGTCAGCGGGACCGTCGAGGTGACGGCCATCTTGCCGCCGACGTGCAACCGGAAGACGGGATCAGCGGGATCCACGGTGGACGCAGACATGGTGACTCCAGGATCTGTCGAGCAGACGGAGCGGCCGGCGCGGGCGCGAGGTGAGGCGCCTGGCGGCGGCACGCGGTGCGGGGGGTCACCCGGGCACTTTCCGAGCATAGTCACGCCAGGGGTGCGCCGATGTGAGCAGGGTCATAACGGGTCGCGTGGCAGCCGACCGGGGCGGGGCCAGTAGCGGCACACCACCCGTCCGAGCACGTCGGCCACCCCGTACGCCCGGGAGTCGTCGGTGACGAGTTCGTTGTCGCCGCGTACCCACCAGCCGCCGTCCTGCCGGCGGACCGCGCGCTTGACCACCAGCAGGTCGGGCCGGGTCCGGAAGACCGCGACCACGACGTCGCCCGGCCGGACCGACCGGCCGACCCGACGGACCAGTACGGCGTCCCCGTGCCGCAGCGTGGGCGCCATGGACGGACCGGTCACCCCGACGGCCGTGAGCCACCGGCGCAGCCGCGCCGCCGCCGGGCCCGCCCCCTCGACCGTCACCAGGTTTCCCCTCCACCCCTGCCGGGGACGCCCCCAGGAGTAATGTCGGCTTGGATCATCGCAAACATCCCGTGGAGGACCCAGATGCGACTTCCCCGCATCCTTACGCCCCGTCTGACCGCCAGCGCCCACTGCGACCTGCCGTGCGGCGTCTACGACCCGGCGCAGGCCCGGATCGAGGCCGAGTCGGTCAAAATGATCTGCGAGAAGTACCAGGCGAACACCGACCCGGAGTTCCGCACCCGGGCCATCATCATCAAGGAGCAGCGGGCCGAGCTGGTCAAGCACCACCTCTGGGTGCTGTGGACCGACTACTTCAAGCCGGCCCACTTCGAGAAGTACCCGCACCTGCACCAGCTCTTCAACGAGGCCACCAAGATGGCCGGCGCGGCCGGCGCCAAGGGCGCGACCGACCCGAGCAAGGCCGACGAGCTGCTGCAGAAGATCGACGAGATCTCGAAGATCTTCTGGGAGACCAAGAAGGCGTGACCCTGGCCTCCCCGGCACCGACGATCCGGCCGGCGCGTCCCGCGGACGTGCCGGCCGTCGTCGCGATGGTGCACGAACTCGCCGACTACGAGCGCGCCGCCGACCAGTGTCGGCTGACCGAGGAACAGCTCACCGCCGCCCTGTTTGCGACTGCTCCAGGTCGCGGCGCGGCGTCAGACGCGCCGAGCTGGAGTAGTCGTAGCCCGGCGCCGGCGTTGTTCGGGCACGTCGCGGTGGACGACCGGGACGAGCCGGTCGGGTTCGCGCTCTGGTTCCTCAACTTCTCCACCTGGGCCGGCGTGCACGGCGTCTACCTGGAGGACCTGTACGTCCGCCCCGAGCACCGGGGCACCGGCGCCGGCCGGCTGCTGCTCGCCGCGCTCGCCGCGATCTGCGTGGAGCGGGGCTACGAGCGGCTGGAGTGGTGGATGATCAACTGGAATCCGGCGGCCCGCTTCTACGCCTCCATCGGCGCGGTGCAGCTCGACGAGTGGGTGCCGTACCGGCTCAGCGGGCCGGCGCTGCACGGGCTCGCCGCCCAGTCGACCTCGGCCCCCGCCCGGCCGGACGCCTGAGGGGGTAGAGTCCCCGACCGGGGGGATGAGGCGTGACTCAACTGACCGGCCAGCCGACGACCGACGACGACGTCGTGCACCTCACGGTGCCCGCCGACGGCGGCTACCTCGGCGTGCTGCGCACCGCCACGGCGGGGCTCGCGGCCCGCCTCCAGTTCGCCCTCGACGAGATCGAGGACCTGCGCATCGCCGTCGACGAGGCCTGCGCGATGCTGCTCGCCATCGCCACCCGCGACGCCGAACTGGAGTGCCGCTTCTCGGTCACCGAGGACGCGCTCACCGTCGAGGTGACCGTGCCGACCGTGCGGGGCGCCACGCTGCCGTCGGAGTCCTCGTTCGCCTGGAAGGTGCTCACCGCGCTGACCACCGCCGCCTTCGCGGACGCGGCCGACGGCCGGGCCACCATCTCGCTGCTGACCCGGCGCTCCTCCGGCTACTGAGCCGCCGGGCGGCCCGCGGCGGTCACCGGAAGCCCAGGGCGCGCGTCGTGGGCGGGCTGACCAGCAGCGCGCAGACGCCGACCCCGAGGACCATCAGCGGTACGCCGAGCCACCCCAGGCCGCCGGAGATCATGAACCAGCCGACCGGCAGCAGCATCAACTGGAGCACCATCGCCGGCGCGCGGGCACCGGCCCGGCGACGGGCCAGCGCCGCGCCGAGAGCCCAGAGGGCGGCGGCGCCGGCGAACGCGAACCCGGTCACGAAGAGTGCCGACACCAGATCGGTCTTGGTGGCGGTCAGGTCGGCCCAGATCAGCCAGGCGGCCAGCAGCGCCAGCGCGACCGCCTCGCCGCGCAGCAGCCGTACCGCCCAGCGCAGCGTGTCGGGCACCGGGCCGGAGTCGATGGTCACGCGCGCCACGATACCCGTGACGGATCGGGGTACAGTGCCGCCCATGCGGGCCGTCCTGGTGGTCAATCCGAAGGCCACCACCACCAGCGAGCGCAGCCGGGACGTCCTGGTCCGGGCCCTGCGCAGCGAAGTAGACCTGTCGGTGCGGTACACCCGGCGACGGGGTCACGCCATGGACATCGCCCGGGAGGCGGTCGCCGAAGGGGTCGACGTCGTCGTCACGCTGGGTGGCGACGGGACGGTCAACGAGGTGGTGAACGGCCTGATGAAGGCCGCGCCGCCGGCCACCCGCCCCGGCGGTACGCCCGCCGAGCGACTGCCCGCGCTGGCCACCGTGCCGGGTGGTTCGACCAACGTCTTCGCCCGCGCCCTGGGGCTGCCCCGGGAGTGGCCGGAGGGCACCAGCATGATCCTCGAAGGGCTGCGGCTGGGCCGCTCCCGCACGATCGGGCTGGGTCGCGCCGACGACCGCTACTTCACCTTCTGCGCCGGCTTCGGAGTGGACGCGGCGGTGATCCACCGGGTGGAACAGGCCCGCAAACGCGGTCGCGTCTCCACCCCGGCGCTCTACTTCCGCTCCACGCTCAGCCAGTACTTCCTCGACTCCGACCGGCGGCACCCGGCGATCACCCTGGAGCGCCCCGGTGAGGCGGCCGAGGCTGAGCTGGCCACGGTGATAATCCAGAACTGCGCCCCGTGGACGTACCTGGGCGAGCGGGAGATCAATCCGAATCCGGAGGCCTCGTTCGATCTGGGGCTCGACGTGATGGCGCTGCGTCAGCTCCGGGTGGCCAGCACCACACGCACAGTGACGCAGTTCCTGTCCCGGCACCCCGATCCGCGCGGCAAGCAGGTGCTCCGGCTGCACGACGTGCCCGAGTTCACGCTGATCAGCGCTCGCCCGCAAGCGTTCCAGCTCGACGGGGACTACCTTGGCGAACGGGAGAAAGTCAGATTCACATCCGTTCCCGACGCACTGAGAGTAATCTGCTAGGTCTCGGGTAACGCCCTAGGTTGACGGTCGTTACACCGCACGACGCGGTGGCCGCCACAACGAGGGGTTGGTGCCGGAAATGTCAGCAATGTCACGCGCACTGTACTATATTGATCCTCGACTGTGGTACGCCGGGTAACCAGGGACGCCTGGAATCCGGACAAAAGGGTCGTGAGCTTGCTCACCGTGCGGAGTTTTTCCGCGCGGCACCCTTGACATCGACAGCGTTCGTGAAAGTATTCACAAGCGAACTTGAGTTACCGGGACATTGCCTGGATATGCTCGGCAGGTTGAGCTGTTCCAGCAGGTCCAGGGACTGCACAAGCCTGCTCACGCACTGCCGAATAGTCAGACGCGAACCGTCACGACCGGCACTGCGGACGCATATAAGAAAAGCACCAGCGTTTCTGCCACCCATCCAGAATGAGGAGTGTTGCCGCCATGGACTGGCGCCACGATGCCGTCTGCCGCGACGAGGACCCGGAGCTGTTCTTCCCGATCGGGACGTCCGGTCCGGCCCTCCTGCAGGTGGAGCAGGCCAAGGCCGTCTGCCGGCGCTGCCCGGTGACCGACCACTGCCTGCAGTGGGCGCTGGAGTCCGGTCAGGACGCCGGCGTCTGGGGCGGGATGAGCGAAGAGGAGCGCCGCGCGGTGAAGCGCCGCGGCGGCATCCGGGTGCTGCGCGCTCACTCTGCCTGACCCACCACACAGTCGTACGCCCCGGCCGGGTTCCACCGGTCGGGGCGTTCTGCTGTCCGGACGCCGCACGGCTGCTCCGATACCCGGCCGGGCACCGATCCGATCATCGACGGGACGGTGAGCCCGGTCACCACCGCTGCACCGCATCGACCCGCCGCAGCACCAGCTCGGCCAGCTCGGGCGTATCGGTCAGCGGCCCGCTGACCGCCACCGCACCGGCCCGGCAGGCCGCCGCCACCACCCCGTCGTGGAAGAGCCCCGGGGCCAGGAAGTACGCCGCCACGGCCACCCGCCGGGCGCCGGCGGCGCGCAGCCGGGCCACCGCCACGTCGGTCGTCGGCGGCGCCGCCGAGGCGTACGAGACGGTGCAGGGGACCCCCAGTTCGGCGGCGAGCGCCGCGGCGACCCGACCCACCGAGCCGCGCGCCCGGGCGTCCCGGGTGCCCGCCGCCGCCAGCACCAGGGCGTCGAAGTCGTCCGGCTCCGCCTCCGCCAACCGCCGCCGCAGCCCGGCCAGCAGCCGGGCGTCGACCGTGCCGTCGGCGGGGCCGAGCACGTCGGTGACGCGTACCGCCAGCTCCGGCGCCGTGTCGCGAGCCGCCACCACCGCCGCCGGGATGTCCACCCGCCGGTGGTAGGCGGCGGTGAGCAGCAGCGGCACCAGCACCGCCCGGGTGTGCCCCGCCACGGCCAGCCCGCGCAGCACCGCCGTCGGGTCCGGTGCGGTGTGGTCCAGCCAGCTCGGCAGGACGGCCGTGCCGGGCCGGGCCGCCTCGACCGCCCGGGCCAGCGCCCGGGTCGCCTCGGCCGCCCGGGGATCCCGGCTGCCGTGCGCCACCAGCACCACCGGCGGACGGCCGCCGCCCGGCCCCGGGCAGGGCCGGATCCCCCGCGCCGGCGCCGAATGGTCGCCGACCGGCACGGCCGGTCCGCTGGCCCCCGGCGCGGTCTCCCCCGCGCCGGGAACCGGCCCGGTCAGACGTGCAGGCCGCACTCGGTCTTCTCGAACATGGCCCAGCGGCCGGCCCGCGGGTCCTCACCCGCCTTGGTGCGGCGGGTGCACGGCCAGCAGCCGATCGAGCCGTAGCCGCGACTGAACAGCTCGTTGACCGGGATGTCGTACCGGGAGATGTAGGAGTCCACGTCGGCCTGGGTCCAAGCCGCGATCGGGTTGACCTTCACCTTGCCGCGCCGGGCATCGAAGGTCACCACCGGCGTGTTCGCCCGGGTGGGCGACTCGTCCCGACGCAGCCCGGCGGCCCAGGCGTCGTACCCGGCCAGGGCCCGCTCCAGCGGCTCCACCTTGCGCAGCTGGCAGCAGTCGTCGGGCGAGCGGTTGAACAGCCGGGGGCCGTACTCGCCGTCCTGCTGGCCCACGGTGAGCCGGGGGCGGATCGAGCGGACGTTGACCGGCAGCCGGCGGGCCACCTCGTCGCGCACCTTCAGCGTCTCTGGGAAGTGCAGCCCGGTGTCGAGGAAGACCACGTCCACCCCGGGGGCGACCCGGGAGACCAGGTGCGCCAGCACCGCGTCCGCCATCGAGCTGGTCACGCAGAACCGGTCGCCGAAGGTCTCGGCGGCCCAGCGGGCGATCTCCAACGCCGGGGCGCCCTCCAGCTCCCGGCCCGCCCGCTCGGCCAGCGCGCGCAGCTCCTCCGGGTCACGCCGCGCCGGTTCGGCCGGCAGCGGGCCGCCGATGCCGACCAGGCCCAGGCTCGTAGCGGAGGCCAGGTTCATCGGGCCACCACCTTGGCGAGCAGGCCGGTGAACCGCACCGTGAAGACGCGGGCGCAGGCGTGGCACTCCCAGGCGCCGTGCCCGGCCTCGTTCGGCCGCAGGTCCTCCTCGCCGCAGTACGGGCAGTACAGCGGCGCGGAACGGGTTTCGCTACTCATCGAAGCTCCTCCTCGTCGACCCTGATCACCCAGTTGGCGAACGTCTCGCCCTCGCTCCGGCCGGCCAGGTAGCGGCGGGCCAGTCGTTCCACGTACTCCGGGAGCTCCTCGGCGGTGGTCTTGAGGCCGCGCAGCTTGCGCCCGAAGCCGGCCGTCTGCCCCTGGGCCATGCCCAGCCCGCCGCCGAGGTGCACCTGGAAGCCCTCCACCTGCCGGCCGTCCGGGCCGACCACCAGCTGCCCCTTGAGGCCGATGTCGGCGACCTGGGTGCGGGCGCAGGCGTTCGGGCAGCCGTTGAGGTGGATGGAGATGTCGGCGTCGAAGTCGCGCAACCGCTCCTCCAGCCGGGCCACCAGTTCCTCGCCGCGTCGCTTGGTCTCGACGATGGCCAGTTTGCAGAACTCGATGCCGGTGCAGGCCATGGTGCCGCGCCGCCAGGCCGACGGCCGGGCCTCCAGGCCGATCCCGCGCAGCGCGTCGACCAGGGACTCCGTCCGCTCCGGCGGCACGTCGAGCACCAGCAGCTTCTGGTACGGGGTGAGCCGTACCCGGTCGCTGCCGTGCGCCTCGACCGTGTCGGCCAGCTGGGCGAGCTGACTGCCGGAGACCCGCCCGACCACCGGGGCGGCCCCGACGTAGTTGCGACCGTCGCGCTGGCGGTGCACGCCGATGTGGTCGACCGGCTTGTCGGGCAGCTCCGGGGCCGGGCCGTCGAGCAGGGTCCGGCCCAGGTACTCCTTCTCCAGCACCTCGCGGAACTTCTCCACGCCCCAGTCGGCGACCAGGAACTTCAGCCGGGCCCGGTTGCGCAGCCGGCGGTACCCGTAGTCGCGGAAGATGCCGACCACGCCGGCCCACACGTCCGGCACCTCGTTCAGCGGCACCCAGACGCCCAGCCGCTTGGCCAGCATCGGGTTGGTGGAGAGGCCGCCGCCGACCCAGACGTCGAAGCCGGGGCCGTGCTCCGGGTGGTCGACCCCGAGGAAGGCGACGTCGTTCGCCTCGTACGGGGTGTCGACCAGCCAGGAGATCGTCGTCTTGAACTTGCGCGGCAGGTTCGAGTACGCCTTGTCGCCGACGTACCGGCGGACGATCTCGTCGATCGCCGGGGTCGGGTCGAGCACCTCGTCGCGGGCCACCCCGGCGACCGGGCTGCCGAGCACGATTCGCGGGCAGTCACCGCACGCCTCGGTGGTCTGCAGGCCGACCGACTCCAGCCGGCGCCAGATCTCCGGCATGTCCTCGACCCGGATCCAGTGGTACTGGATGTTCTGCCGGTCGGTGATGTCGGCGGTGTCCCGGGCGAACTCGCGGGAGATGTCGGCGATCACCCGGAGCTGGGCCAGGTTGAGCTGGCCGCCGTCGACCCGCACCCGGAGCATGAAGAACTCGTCCTCCAGCTCGTGCGGCTCCAGCACGGCGGTGCGCCCGCCGTCGATGCCGGCCTTGCGCTGGGTGTAGAGGCCCCACCAGCGGAACCGGCCACGCAGGTCCTGCGGGTCGATGGCGGCGAAGCCGCGGTGGGCGTAGATGTTCTCGATCCGGGCCCGGACGTTCAGCGGGTCGTCGTCCTTCTTGATCCGCTCGTTGGCGTTGAGCGGCTCGCGGTGGCCGAGCGCCCACTGCCCCTCGCCGCGCGGACGACGGGCTGCCCGGGCGGCGGGTGCCGCCGGGGTCTCCGGGCGGGCCGGGGTGCTGCTGACCGCCATCGCGGCGTCCTCCGTTGTCTGCTGTGCCTCGGTGGGATACGCGGGCGCGGCGGCCGACCCGTGGGACGGGCCGAGGACAACGGTGTCGGAACGGCCGGCGCGCAGTACGCGCCCGAGACGGATGGGTCGGGCGTCGTCAGTGGGCCGGACAGATCGCGCTGCGCACGCGGCCGTAGTCGACGTGGCGACGGGCCACGAAGCGGCGGACGACAGCGGCGGTCATGGGGCCATGCTGCCACACCCCTGGGGGGCCGGCCAACGAGCGCGTGCGCCATCCCACATCACGGGCCGCGGCCGCCGCCGGCACCGCCCCCGCGCTGCGACCGCCTCCGCCAGCCCTTCGACCTCCGCGAATGGGTTGCCCGGGCAGGGCCCGCATCTGCCGGTGTTCCCTCACGCCCAGTGCTTCCTCACGCCCGACGGTCTTTCAGGCCCGGTACTTCTTCCCGACGTCCTTCAGGCCCGCTGCTTCTTCACGCCCGGCCCTTCAGGCCCGGTGGTTCTTCAGGCCCGGTGGTTCTTCCGGCCCCGTGGTCTCCACGGCCCCTGCTGGTCGACACGGCCTCCCCCACTCCTCGGGCGGCCCCTGATCGGCTCGGGTCCCTGCCATCACCTGCCCTGCGCCGGCCCTTTCGAGCTGATGTCGTGAACGAATCAACGGCCGCCCGCCGGATCCCTGCGGTCACGTCATCGCACCGGCCGAGTGAGGCCGGTCGGGGGCGGAGAAAGAGCGGCGCAGGCTGTTCGCAGCACTGCTGAATCGTCTACGACATCAGCTCGAAAGGGCCCGCACGAGGCATCCAGCCCGCTTCCCAGGGCCACCACCCGGCGTGCGGCCAAGCTTCCCAGGGCCAGCGCCAGGCGTCCGATCAAGCTACGCGGGGCCAACGCTGGCATCCAGCCACGCTTCCCCAGGGCCAGCACCGGGCGTCCGGCGACGCTTCCCCAGGGCCAGCGCCGGGCGGCCGGTCGAGCTGCGCGGGACAGCGGTGAAGCTCTGGCCGTGTTCGTGGGGATGGGCAGCACGGCGGCCGGGGCCGCTGTGGCAGCGTGGCCCGGCGCGGTGTGGGACGCTCGGCGCGTGGGCAGTATGTCCGGAAAGCGGCATGCGTTGGAGGGGTGGGCGCGGCTCGTCTGGGTGCCGCCCCTGCTGGCCACGCTGATCGTCGGGCTCTACGGCATCGGCCACGCCCAGCCCTGGCGGGACGAGCTGGCCACCTGGAGTGCCGTCACCCGCCCGCTGGGCGACCTGCTCCGGCTCACCGGCACCGTGGATGCCGCTACCGGGCCGTACTACGTGCTCATGCACGGCTGGGTCCGGATCTTCGGGGACTCGGCGACGGCGCTGCGGCTGCCCTCGGCGCTGGCCATGGCCGGGGCGGCCGGGCTCACCGCCGTACTCGGCAGGTGGCTGCTGGGGACGCGGGCCGGCCTGCTCGCCGGCCTGCTCTTCGCGGTCCTTCCCGGCACCTCCCGGTACGCCCAGGAGGCCCGCCCCTACGCGTTGGCCAGCCTCTTCGCGGTGCTGGCCACCCTGCTGCTGGTCGCGGCGGTGCGCCGGCCCGCGTGGACCCGCTGGGCCGGGTACGCGACGGCAGTCGCCGCACTCGGCCTGACCCACCTGCTGGCGCTCACCCTGCTGGCCGCGCACGCCGCGGTGGTGCTGGTCGCCTGGTGGCGCGGCCCCACGGCGGCCGGCCTCGCCCCACCGCCCGCACCGGCGGCCGGACTCAACCCGCCACCCGCCAACCCGGCGGACCGAGAGCCGACTGCCGACCTACCCGCCCCGGCACACGACCGGAACGGGACGGCGGACCGCCGGAACGGAACGGCCGATCCGGACGGGCGGTTGCCGGTGCGCTGGATGCTCGCCGTGCTGCCGGCGCTCGCGCTGCTCACCCCGCTGCTGCTCACCGCCCGTGGGCAGCGCTCCCGCCAGCTCGACTGGGTCGAACCGGCACGGCTGGCCGACCTGGCGGCGCTGCCGGGCGGGGTGGCGCAGAGCTCGGTGGTGGGCGGCCTGCTGGTCGGGCTGGCCGCCCTCGGCGCGGTCCTGGCTGGTCGCCGGGCGCTGCTGCCCGGGCTCTGCGTGCTCCTGCCGGTGCTGCTGGTCTTCGTCGGCGCGCTGGTGGTGGCCCTCTGGGTGCCCCGCTACCTGGTCTTCACCGTGCCCTTCGCGAGCGTGCTCGCCGGCGCCGCGCTGGCCAGCGCACCGACAGCCGACCCGCCGGCAGACCAGCGCGGGCCGGATGCGTCGGCCCGGGCCACGGCCGCCGGCCCAGCGGCGTCGGCGTCGGCTTCGGCGGCATGGGCGTCGGTGCCGGCAGCGTTGGCGTCGGTGTCGGGGGCGCTCGCGGTCGTGGTGCTCGCCGGGCTGCTCGGCCTGCCCGACCAGGCGGCGCTGCGGCGGACGCACGGCTGGCCGCGCAGCGCGACCGTCGACTACCGGGGGGCGGCGTGGATCGTCGCGGCCGGCCAGCAGCCCGGCGACGCGGTCGTCGTCCACCCCCGGGACGGCTGGCTCTTCCTCGACCTCGGGCTGACGTACCACCTGGGCGGGGCGCGGCCGCGCGACGTGCTGGTGGTACGCGACCAACGGCAGCGCGCGGACCTCTGGGCCACCGAGTGCGCCCGGCCGGCCGAGTGCCTGGCCGGGGTGCGGCGGGTGTGGCTGGTGGTCGCCGGCCGGCGACCCGATCCGCTGGCGGCGGTGCCCGGCGCCAAGGGGGACGCGCTGCGGGCGGGCTTCACCGTCGGTCAGGTGTGGCAGCGGCCCGGTGTCACCGTCGCTCTGCTCACCGCGCGCGGCTAGCCGCGCTCTCCCCGCGCCAGCGGCACGACCAGCACGGCCTCGGTGCCGCCGGCCGCGCCGGGTCGCAGCTCGATGCTGCCGCGCAGCTCCCCGGTGACGAGCGCCCGGACGATCTGCAGGCCCAGCCGGCCACCGCGCTCGGGGTCGAACTCGGCCGGCAGGCCGCGCCCGTTGTCGGCGACCGAGACGTGCAACTGCTTGCGGAACCGGTGCGCGGTGACCACCACCTGCGGCGCGGCGCCGCCCTCCGGGCCGGCGACGCCGTCCTCACCGGCCGGCGGGAAGCCGTGCTCGACGGCGTTGAGCAGCAGCTCGTTGAGGACCATCACCAGCGAGGTGGCGATCTCGGCCGGCAGGACGCCGAAGCTGCCCTTGCGGCGCATGCCGACGCTCACCTCGGTCGCCGCGACCTCGGTGGCCGCGCTGGCCACCCGATCGACGATCCCGTCGAACTCGACCGCCTCGTCGCTGGACATGGAGAGCGTCTCGTGGACGAGGGCGATCGAGGCGACCCGGCGTACCGATTCCTCCAGCGCCACCCGGGCCTCGGGCATGGACACCCGGCGGGCCTGGAGGCGCAGCAGCGCGGCGACGGTCTGGAGGTTGTTCTTCACCCGGTGGTGGATCTCCCGGATGGTGGCGTCCTTGGTGATCAGCGCCCGGTCGCGGCGGCGTACCTCGGTGATGTCGCGGACCAGCACCAGCGCGCCGATCGGCACGCCGGCCGGCATCAGCGGCAGCGACCGGGTGAGCATGGTGGCGCCCCGGGCGTCGATCTCCCGCCGGGGCGGGGCCTCGCCGCGCAGCGCGGCGAGCACGCCGTTGGCCGCGTCGGTCCCCTCCAGCGGGTCGCTGGCCAGCCGCCGGTGCAGCTTGGCCAGGTCCTCCCCGACCAGGTGGGAGGCGTAGCCCAGCCGCCGGTACGCCGACTGCGCGTTCGGGCTGGCGTAGGTGACCTTGCCGTTGGCGTCCAGCCGGACCAGGCCGTCGCCGACCCGGGGCGCCGAGGTGGTCTCGCCCGGGTGCCGGGGCGGCGGGAAGGTGCCGTCGGCGGTCATCTGGGCCAGGTCGTCGGCGGTGGTGAGGTAGTTCAGCTCGAGCTGGCTGGGCGTACGGGCGGTGGAGAGGTTGGTGTCCCGGCCCACCACGGCGACCACCTCACCGGACTCGCCGTCGGCGGTGCGCAGCCGCACCGGGATCGCCTCGTGCCGGGCGGGCACGTCGCCGTACCAGACCGGGTCGCCCTCCCGCCAGATCCGGCCCTGCCGGTAGGCGACCTCCAGGTGCGCCACCTCCGGCCCGCCCACGATCCGCCCCACCTGGTCGTCGAGGTACGCGGTGGGGGCGGTCGTCGGGCGGACCTGGGCGACGCAGAGGAACGTCCCGTCGCCGTCCACCGGCACCCACAGCAGCAGGTCGGCGAAGGAGAGGTCGGACAGCAGCTGCCAGTCCCCCGCGATCCGGTGCAGGTGGTCGATGTCGGCCGGCCGGAGCTGGGTGTGCTCCTCGGCGAGGTCGCGCAGCGTGGACACGAGACACAGCGTGCCACGCCGGGCCTCACCTCGTCGCGGTGACCTTCTTCAGCCCGCGCGGGGCGTCCGGGTCCTCGCCCCGCGCCAGCGCCAGCGCCAGCGCCAGCCGTTGCAGGGGCAGGATGTCCAGCAGCGGGGCGTACCGCTCGTCAACCTCGGGCACGGCCATCCGGGTGGCCCCCTCGACCTCGGCGGAGCCGACCACCACCACGTCGGCGCGGCGTTCGCCGAGCCGGGGCAGCACCTCCTCCATCGACCGGCCGCCGGGGCCGGAGCCGACCACGGCCAGCACCGGCACGTCCGGGTCGGTCATCGCCAGCGGGCCGTGCAGCAGGTCGGCGCCGGAGAAGGCGAGCGCGGGCAGGTAGGAGGTCTCCATCAGCTTCAGGGCGGCCTCCCGGGCGGTCGGGTACGCGTACCCCCGGCCGGTGGTGACGAGCTGGCCGGCGAAGCGGTAGCGGGGCGCGAGCTGGGCCGGGGTGGGGTCGGTCAGGGTGCGCTCGGCCAGCCCGGGCAGGGCGTCCAGCGCGGCCCGCTCGTCGGCGGGGAGCACCCCGTCGCCGGCCCGGACGCCCTCGACCAGCATCAGCAGGGCCAGCAGCTCGGCGGTGTACGTCTTGGTGGCGGCGACCGCCCGCTCGTGCCCGGCGGCGATGTCGACGGAGAGTTCGGCGGTCTCGGCCAGCGGGCTGCCGGGGGCGTTGGTAACCGCCAGGGTGAGCGCCCCGGCGTCGCGGGCGGCGCGCAGCACCTCGGTGAGATCGGGCGACCCGCCGCTCTGGCTGACCCCGACGACCAGGGCGTCGGAGAGGTCGGGGCGGGCCCCGTAGAGGGTGACCACGCTCGGCGAGGCGAGCCCGGCCGGCAGACCGAGCCGGATCTCGGTCAGGTACGCCCCGTAGAGCGCCGCGTGGTCGGAGGTGCCCCGGGCGGTGAAGACCACGTGCCGGGGCCGCCGCTGCGCGATCACCGCCGCGACGCGGGCGATCGCCCCGGCGTGCTCGGCGGTGAGCAACCGGGCGTAACCGGCCGGCTGCTCGTCGATGTCGGCGGCCATCCCGGCCCCTGGACGCGTCACGGAAGCTCCTCCCACTGCGCGATTGCCGCGCGTTTCGTGCTCAGTCTTGCACCATTGTTCGCGTCTGATCAATCCTACGAGCAGGAATGCGCAGTGGATCACCAGATCGGCGCGTCATCCCCTAGGCTTGCCCAGCCCTGGAACTGCGAGCGAGAGGCCGACGTGTCGGAGGGACCTGACGAACCTGTGCTGTCCGCCGCGGAGGAGCTCGCGCTGGCCCGGCTGGCGCTCGACGAGGGCGACCTGCCGCACGCCGCCGGTCACCTCGCCGCCGCCATCGTCCAGGCCCCGACCCTGCCCGAGGTGCACGAGGCGCTGGCCCGCATCGCCGCGGCCTCCGGCAACGACCTGGAGCTCTTCCCGCTCGGCCAGCGGGTCTTCGTCGGCGCGGTGGTGGCCCGGGCCCATCTGCTCGCCGCCGCCGGGCGCCCGGCCGAGGGGCTCGACCTGCTGGTCGCCGCCACCGGGCACGCACCCGGGGTCGACTGGGCCGGCGTGCCCTGGGTGAGCGCCCCCGAGCTGGCGCGACGGCTCGACCCGGAACGCGCCGCCCGGATCCTGATGCAGGTCTGCGCCGCCGTGCCCGACCCGGTGCCCCGGGCCGGCCGGCCGCCGCTGCTGCCGTACCTCACCCTCGCTCGCAACGCGGTGGCCGCGCATCCGCGCCACGCGCTGCTGCTGGGCGCGGCGTCCGCGCTGGCCCGGCGCCTCGGCGAGGTCGCCCTCGCGGTCACCTGGGCCAGCCGCGGGGTACGCGTGGAGCCGTCCAAGCTCGGCGAGGTCTGGCTCGGGTACGCGTACCGCAGCGCGGGCCGGACCCGGGACGCCCTGGCCGCCCTGGAACGGGCCGTCGACCACGATCCCGACGACCTCGCCGTGTACGCGGACATCGCCGGCACCCTGGCCGACACCGGCCGGCTGGACGCGGCGCTGGAGTGGATCGACCGGGCGCTGGCCCGCGACCCCACGTTCGACTGTGCCGTGCACACCGCGCACCGGCTGCGCTACCTGCGCGACGGGGACGTGGCGCACCTGGTCGCCCTCGCCGACTTCGTCCGGGACCATCCCGACGACAGCCACGAGCACGGCGACCTGGCCGAGTGCTGCCGGGGCCGGCCCTGGCTTGGGCAGGTCACCCCGGCGGCCGGCGCGATGGTCGACGCGCTCCGCCGCGCCCTGGCCGCCGACGGCACGCCCGGCGCCTCGGTACGGCTGGCCGCCGTCGAGCCGCCGAGCGCGATGCGTACCGTGGCGGCGGCCGTGCCGGGCCTGGACGTCGAGGTCACCGGCGTGGCCGACCCGGACCCGCGGGAGCCCCGCCGGGCCACCACCTGCCAGCTCTGGCGCTACGACGGCAGCACCGCCGCGCCCACCCTGCCGGTCCCCTCCGCCGACGCGGCGGACCGGGTCCGCCACCTGGCGCATCCCGCCTGGCCCCACCCGCCGGCCGCGTACGACGCCGCGGTGGGGCTGGCCACCCTGGAGCTGGGCGACCTGCTGGGGCTGCTGGTGCATCCGCCCGAGGCGCCCGCGACCGCGCTGGGGCGGGTGCTGACCGGGCAGGACCCGTCGCTCTGGGTGCGGTGCGTGCAGGTCTGGGCCTGCCTCGGCCTGCTGCACCACCGCACCGACGAGCCGTGGGCGGAGTCGACCCGGCGCCGGGTGCTGGTCGAGCTGGTCTGGGGTGTGGAGGACTGGATCACCGAGGCGGCGCTGTTCGCCCTGGTCACCGCCGCCTGGGTCGACCCCGCGGTACGCCCCGACGTGGCCCGGGTCGTCGCCGAGCGGCTCGCGGACGCGGCGGAGGTGGCCCGGGACCGGCCGGTGCCGATCGCCACCTCGCTGGCCCACCTGGCGCTGGCCACCCCGGCCCTGGACGAGGCGACCACCGCGCTGGCCGACCGGATCGTCGCCGCCGCGACGGCGCCACCGCCCCGCCGTCCGGGCCTGCTGGCCCGCCTCCGCGCCCTCCTGTCCCGCGCCCTCCGCCGCCCCTGACCCCGCCCGACCGAGCGCCACCCCCGCTCGCGGTTTGCGGCGTGTCGCGGTGTCCGGTCGCCGGGACACCGCGACACGCCGCAAACGGGGTCGATCATGCCCCCGGGGAGGGGACGACGCGGCCGCGACGGAGCCGGGTCAGGCCACCGGGGCCTTGCCGAGGGCGGTCTCGGCCTGCTCCTCGGGCGTCGCCCCGGCCGGGGCGTCGTTGGACGACCGCAGCGGGACCTCCTTGATGAACCAGGCGAGCACCGGCACGACGACGGTGAAGAGGACCGCCCAGAGGAACACGTGGGAGATCGCGCCGGAGAGGCCGCCGAGCACCAACTCGCGCGCCTGGGCCGGCAGCTCCTTGAGCTTCGCCAGGTCCATCCCCTGTCCCTCGCCGGCACCGCCGCTGAACGCGCTGCCGGCCGCGGAGTCGGCCAGCCGGTTGGCGAAGATGGCGCCGAAGAGCGAGATGCCGAACGAGCCGCCGATGGAGCGGAAGAAGGTGGCCGCGCCGCTGGCCGCGCCGAGGTCCTTCTGCTCGACGCTGTTCTGCGCGATCAGCATCGAGGTCTGCATCAGGAAGCCCATGCCGACGCCGAGCACGACCATGTAGAGCGAGGACTCGACCTTGCCGGTGTGCACGTCGAGGCGGCTGAGCAGGAGCATGCCGGCGGTCATCACCACGCCGCCGACGATCGGGAACATCCGGTACCGGCCGGTCCTGGTGATCGCCCGGCCGACCACCAGCGAGACCACCAGCATGCCGAACATCAGCGGGAGCAGCAGCAGGCCGCTGTTGGTGGCCGAGGCGCCCTGCACGGTCTGCTGGTAGAGCGGCAGGAAGTTCATCGCGCCGAACATCGCGAAGCCGAGCAGGAAGCCGATCACCGAGATCAGCGCGAAGTTGCGGTTGGCGAAGAGCCCCAGCGGCAGGATCGGCTCGGGAACCCGGCGCTCGACGAGGCCGAAGGCGACCAGCGCCACCACGGCGAGCACCGCCAGGCCGAGGATCTGCGGGGAGACCCAGTCGTACTCGTTGCCACCCCAGGTGGTGAGCAGGACGATCGCGGTGATGCCGACCGAGAGCAGGGCGGCGCCCAGCCAGTCGATCTTGTGCTCGGTCCGGTACTTCGGCAGGTGCATGGTGGTGGCCAGCACCAGCAGCGCGACCCCACCCAGCGGCAGGTTGACGTAGAACGCCCAGCGCCAGGAGAGGTTGTCGGTGATGAAGCCGCCGACCAGCGGGCCGGCCACCATGGCGATGGCCATGATGCCGGCGATCATGCCCTGGTAGCGGCCGCGCTCGCGGGGCGGCACCAGGTCACCGATGATCGCCATCACGCCGACCATCAGGCCACCCGCGCCCAGGCCCTGCACCGCGCGGAACGCGATCAGCTCGACCATGCCGTCGCCGGGGCCGCCGAGCATGTCCGAGCCGGCCATCCCGCAGAGCGCCGAGCCGACCAGGAAGACGACCACCGAGGTCAGGAAGACCGCCTTGCGCCCGTACAGGTCGCCGAGCTTGCCCCAGATCGGGGTGGAGACGGTCGTGCCCAGGACGTACGCGGTGACGACCCAGGTGAAGTGGTCGACGCCGCCGAACTCGCCGACGATCCGCGGCAGCGCGGTGCTGACGATCATGTTGTCGAGCATCGCGAGCATCATCGCGATCATCAGGCCGAACAGCACGACCCTGACGTTGGGTCTCGCCGCCGTCTGGCTTTCCTGACTCATGGGTAAGCTCCCCCGGAGAAGTGTCGCACTTACTTGCCGCCCGGCTAGTTACCTTACTAGCCGCACGGTAAGTTGGACAGCGAGAGACCGTCAAGCGAGTTGGGTGGTGCAGGTGAGGGAGAGCACAGGCGGCACGCGTGAGCGTATCCAGGCCGTCGCGCTGGAGCTCTTCACCGAGCAGGGGTACGAGCGGACCTCGCTGCGCGAGATCGCCGAGCGGCTCAACGTCACCAAGGCGGCGCTGTACTACCACTTCAAGAGCAAGGACGAGATCGTCAACAGCCTGGTCGAGGACCGCGTGCGGCGGATCGACGAGCTGATCGCCTGGGCCCGGTCGCAGCCGCCCACCCGGGACACCCGGCGGGCGCTGCTGAACAGGTACGCCGACATGATGTTCGCCAGCGAGCAGCCCTCGGTGATGCGGTTCTTCGAGCAGAACCAGACCGTGTTGAAGAGCCTCTCGGCCGGCATGCAGATGCGTGAGCGGATGCTGGGCCTCGCCGACCAGCTGTGCCAGGGCGACAAGTCACCCGCCGCCCAGCTGCGCGCGACCCTGACCCTCTTCGCGGTGCACAGCAGCTGGTTCGCCGTGCGCGCCCCGCACATCACCGACCAGGAGCGCAAGAAGATCGCGCTGGAGGTCGCCGACGAGCTGCTCGCCGGGATCGGTGAGCCGGAGCCGGACGCGACTCAGGACTGAGCGGTCAGCTCCAGCCGCAGGCCCAGCAGGTCCACCCCGGGCACCGGCGACCAGTCCTTCTCGCGCAGCCGGACGAAGCCCATCCGCTCGTAGAGCCGGTGCGCGGGCGCGGCGAACCCACCGCGTACGCAGATCACCACCGCCGTGCAGCCCAGCGCAGCGGCCCGGTCGACGCAGGCCCGGGCCAGCACCGCCCCGGTGCCCCGACCCTGGGCCGCCGGGTCCACGGCGAGCATGCGGAACTCCGCCTCGCCGGGACCGGAGAGCTCCGCGTACGGGCTGCCGGGCAGCACGAAGGTCACCGAGCCGAGCACCTCGCCGGTCGCCTCGTCCACGGCCACCAGCACCTCGCCGTGGGTCGCCCGGTGCGTCACGTCGGCGAGCACCTCGGCGTACCCGTGCTCGCCCTTGAGCTGCCCGTCCGCCTCGTACGCGGCCACCGTCAGCCGGGCGACCGCGGCGAAGTCGGCCGAGGTCGCCGGGCGGACCAGCAGGCCGGTCAATCGATCACCGCGATCAGGTCACCGTCCTGCACGACGTCGCCCTCGTTGACGGCGAGCTGCTTGACCACGCCGTCGGACTCGGCGACGACGGGGATCTCCATCTTCATCGACTCCAGGATCACGAGCGTGTCCCCCTCGGACACGGTGTCCCCGGCCGACGCGACGACCTTCCAGACGTTGGCCACCATCTCGGCACGGATCTCCTCGGCCATCTCCCGGCCCTCCCTCTCGCGATTGCCTGCCGACGTATCCAATCATGCGGCGGCACGCGATGGGCGGGGAGCGGGCGGCGCCACGTCCACGACCGGAAACGCCGCGCGCCCTCCCCGCCCCGGCGGACGATGGCGGATACCGGCCGCACTAGCATCAGCGGGTCGGACCCTGGCGCCGGGAGGACCGGTGCGTGCACCGGCGCCGAGGGTCGCCGCAGCAGGGATCCGCCCATCACGAGGAGGTCAGCATGGCGAAGAAGTCCCGTAGGAAGAAGGCCCGTAGGAAGAACGCCGCGAACCACGGCAAGCGCCCCAACTCCTGATCTCGCACGGCGGGACCCCGCCGTCGCGGTCAGCACCGCCGGCCCGAGGGCCGGACAGACCGGTGGCCCGGGTCGAATCGACCCGGGCCACCGTCGTGTTCCGCGTACGTTCAGTCGGCCAGTTCGCGCGACTCGGTCGTCTCGAAGACCACCAGCTCGGTCAGGCGGATCCGCAGCCGCTCGCGCAGCTGGTCGGGGGCGGCCTCGTTGCCGCAGCAGCGGGCGACGAGCGCCTTCACCTCCTGCTCGATGCCGTACTCGCGCAGGCAGTGCCCGCACTCGTCGAGGTGGTGGCGAATCAGGGTGCGCCGTTCCTCCGCGCACTCCAGGTCCAGGTAGAGGTAGACCTCCGCGAGTACCTCACGGCAGTCCGTCTCGTGCGGCTCTCCACAGCTCACGTCACACCTCCCGGCCGGCAGCGGCGGTCGAGCCCTTCGAGGACTGCGCGGCGCTGAAACCGCGCTCCGCGGCGTAGCGCTCGAGCAACTTCCGCAGATTACGTCGGCCCCGGTGCAGCCGGGACATCACGGTGCCGATCGGCGTGCCCATGATGTCGGCGACCTCCTTGTAGGAGAACCCCTCGACGTCGGTCAGGTAGACCGCCAGGCGGAACTCCTCCGGCAGCTGCTGGAGGGCCTCCTTGACGTCGCTGTCCGGCAGCCGGTCCAGCGCCTCGGTCTCGGCCGACCGCAGACCGCTGGAGGTGTGCGACTCGGCCTCGGCGAGCTGCCAGTCGGTGATCTCCTCGGTGGGCGCCTGGATGGGCTGGCGCTGCCGCTTGCGGTAGGTGTTGATGTAGGTGTTGGTCAGGATCCGGTAGAGCCAGGCCTTCAGGTTCGTGCCCTGCTCGAACTGGTGGAAGGCGGCGTACGCCTTCAGGTACGTCTCCTGGACCAGGTCCTCGGCATCCGCGGGGTTGCGTGTCATCCGCAACCCGGCAGCGTAGAGCTGGTCGACGAAGGGCATCGCGTCCCGCTCGAAGCGGGCCCTGCGCTCGTCCGTCTTCTCGGTGGTCAACCGCACATCCCCTCGCGTCGGATGCTTCCCCGCCGAGGATACGCGTACGGGCCTGCCGGCAGATTCGGTTCCGCCGGGTGTGCCCGCTCTCACCACCGCCGTGCCGCCCACCGTCGCGGGCCAGTCCGGTCCGCCCAGCAGCTGCCGGAGCTGCCGCGCTTCCCGTTCGTCCCGTTCCCGGCTCCGTGTCTCGGTCGGCACCGGTCACCCCCCTCGCCAGATGTGTCGCTCCGGTGGTGGTAACGCCCGGTCGGGGTCCGGACATTCCGCCAGCCGCCCCCGTTCCTGGTCCCGGCCTCGGCGGAGACCGACGCTGGGACCAGGAAGGGCCTGGGAGGACGGTGCCGTTCGCCCGGATCGGGCGGCCGGCACCATCCGATGCAACGACCCTGCGCCGCCCCGGTCACGCTCGTCGGGCGGGGCGGCCGCACGCCGTGGCTCAGGGCAGCGCCCAGCCCCGCTCGCGCAGCCAGGCGAGCACGGCGGTGGCCACGGCGGCCGGATCCTTGCGCAGGTCGTGACGCTCACCGGGGCGGACGACCACGCGGACCGAGGCGTCGGCCTCGGGCACGCCGAAGGGATCGCGGTCGCCGTTGACCACCAGGGTGGGCAGCCCGGTCAGCAGCTCGGCGGCGCGGGACCGCTCCGGCCGGCCCGGCGGGTGCAGCGGGAAGGCCAGCGCGACCACCCCGGCCGCACCCACGGCCGCCGCCGTACGACAGGCCACCCGGGCACCACTGGAACGCCCGCCGACCAGCAGCGGCACGTCCGGGTGCCGGGTACGCAGTCCGACGGCCACCGCCGTCCACGCCTCGTCGACGTGCCCGGCCGGTGCCGGCGCCCGCCGCCCGGCCACCCGGTACGGCTGGGTCACCCGCGCCACCGCCACCCCCGCGCCGACGGCCGCGTCCCGGACCGCGAGCAGGTCGGGGGCGTCCACGTCGCCACCCGCTCCGTGCCCGAGCACGAGCAGGGCGACCGGCGGGCCGGCCGGCAGGTCGGTCTCGACCCGGGCCGGGCCCCGTGGAGTGTCGATCTCGTCGCGGTGCGGCACCGGCCCATTCTGCGCCGTATGGCCGCCGGACACGGCGACCAGGCCGGCCGGGACGCCCGACGGTGGGGCGACCCCGGCCGGTTCAGTCGACGAGCGGTGCCGTGGCGTTCGGGTGCGGCCTCAGCTCAGCGGCACCAGCGTGAGCAGGCGGTCGCGCACCGGCGGGCCGGCGTCGTCCGCGGCGTCCGGATCCGGCTGCACCTCGCTGCGCCAGGCGACCAGCATGGCCCGCCGCTCGCGCGGCGTGGTGCCACCCCAGACACCGTGGCAGTCGCCGACCTCCAGCGCCCAGGCCAGGCACGAGCCCTGCACGTCGCAACTGCGGCAGAGCGCGACGGCGGCGTCGGCCGGCTCGTTGGGCGCCGGAAAGAATGTTTCCGGATCGACGCTCTGGCAGGTCCCTCTGGTCCGCCAGGCCTCGTCCTGGCGGCGTTCGCGCAACGCCCGCAACAGTCGCGGATCTCGTCGTGCGGCGGCCACCTCGTGCGGTCGGGGCATACGCGCCCGGGTCATCACACCCACCTCCCCCGTGGGACCGGCAAGATCGACGGGCATCGTTCGCACCGCGCGAAGACGCTCCCAGTGCCGGCGCTGTGTTCTATCGCACCCGTGCACACGGAGACAAGAGGATGTGCACAAAGATGACTGAAGATCCGAGCGAAATTTCGCCCGGAACTCTGGCAATTCGTACGCGACAATGTCGCGAATCGCGTTCAGAAAAGCGTCATTTCCCCCTCGACGCGCTCCTCGGGCAGCGGCACCCGCTCGATCAACCCCGGGCCGTCGTTGCGCACGTCGCCCACCGCCGGACCCACCGGCCGGATCTCCAGACCGGCGAGCCAGTCGACCGGCGGCGGGGCGAGCAGCGTCGCCGGGTCGTCGGCCGGCCCGAGCCAGGCCGCCCAGCGGTCGGCGGGCAGCAGCAGCGGCATCCGGTCGTGCACCTCGGCCAGCTTCCCCACCGCGGCGGTGGTGAGCACGCTGAAGGTGAGCAGCGACTCCCAGCGCGACCAGATGCCGGCGAACGCCAGCACGGAGCCGTCGCGGGGGGTCATGTAGTAGGGCTGCTTGCCGCCGGCGGGGCGGCGCACCCACTCGTACCAGCCGTCGGCGGGGACCAGGCAGCGCCGGCGGGCGAACGGGTCGGCGTACGCGCGACTGGTGGCGACCGTCTCGACCCGGGCGTTGATCATGCGGGCGGCGCCGGCCGCCGAACGGGACCAGTGCGGCACCAGGCCCCAGCGCCCCGCCGACAGCACCCGACCGGCCTCGGCGTCCATCCGCACGACCGGCACCGGGTCGGTCGGCGCGACGTTGTGGTCAGGCGCGAGCCGGCCCTCGGTGTCGTCGTACGACTCGAACAGCGCGCTCAGGTCACCGGCGCTCCGGGTCGTGGCGTACCTCCCGCACATGGCGCACACGCTAACGCCCCGCCGGCTTCCCGGCTGTCCCGCCAACCGGGAGTAGGACCAACGGCCGGCTCCACGGGCCGGCGAGCTTGGCAGAATGTAACCGTGGGGAATCCGACCGCGACCCGGCCGCAGCCGTGGACCGCACCGACCGCCAGCGATCCGGTTGCCGCGACGCTGCGCCTGCCCGGCTCCAAGTCGATGACCGCCCGGGCGCTGGTGCTCAGTGCCCTGGCCAGCGGTCCGTCGACCCTGCACGGGCCGCTGCGCGCGCGGGACACCGAGCTGATGGCCGCCGGGCTGCGGGCGATGGGCGCGCACATGTCGATCTCCGACGACGAGCGCTGGCTGGTCCGGCCGCACCGGCTGGTCGGTCCGGCCCACGTCGACGTCGGGCTGGCCGGCACGGTGATGCGCTTCGCGCCGCCGGTCGCCGGCCTGGCCGAGGGACGGGTCACCTTCGACGGCGACCCGCAGGCCCGGGTCCGCCCGCTCGGTCCGCTGATCGGCGCGCTGCGCTCGCTCGGCGTACGCGTCGAGGCCCCGGCCGCCGGCAGCCTGCCGCTGACGGTGCAGGGCACCGGCCGGGTCGCCGGCGGCGAGGTGGTGATCGACGCCTCCGCCTCCAGCCAGCTCGTCTCCGGCCTGCTGCTCGCCGGCGCGCGCTTCGACCGGGGCGTGGTGGTGCGCCACCAGGGCCCGCCCGTCCCCTCCGCGCCCCACCTGCGGATGACCGTGCAGATGCTGCGGGCGGCCGGCGCCGCGGTCGACGACAGCGTCCCGGACGTCTGGGTGGTCGAGCCCGGCCCGCTGGCCGGGCGCGGCTGGGAGATCGAGCCGGACCTCTCCGGCGCGGTCCCGTTCTTCGCCGCCGCGCTGGTCACCGGCGGTGAGGTGACGTTGCAGGGCTGGCCGCGCAGCAGCGCGCAGCCGGTCGAGCAGCTCCGCTCGCTGCTGCACCGGATGGGCGGCGAGGTGACGCTCGGCACCGCCGGCCTGACCGTGCGCGGCACCGGCACGGTGCACGGGCTGGAGGCCGACCTCTCCGACGTCAGCGAGCTGACCCCGGCGCTGACCGCGCTGGCCATGCTGGCCGACTCCCCGTCCCGGTTCACCGGCATCGCGCACATCCGCGGCCACGAGACCGACCGGATCGCCGCCCTGGCCCGCGAGTTCACCTCGCTCGGCGCCGACCTGACCGAGTCCTCCGACGGGCTGGAGATCCGGCCCCGCCCGCTGCGCGGCGGCACCTTCCGCACCTACGCCGACCACCGGATGGCGCACGCCGCCGCGGTGGCCGGGCTGGCCGTCCCCGGTATCGAGGTGGACGACGTGGCGTGTACCTCAAAGACCATGCCCGAGTTCCCGGCACTATGGTCGGCAATGGTGACCGGTAAAAGCTGAGGCGTAGAGGGGGCGGTCCTGGCGACCAGACGGCGGGAGTACGACGAGGACGACGTACGGGTCCGGCCCGGAAAGTCCTCGCGTCCACGCACCCGTACCCGCCCCCGGCACGCCGACGCGGTCGACGGCTTCGTGATCGCCGTCGACCGGGGCCGCTACACCTGCGTGCTGGCCGGCGCCGACGCCGACGACACGGTGACCGCGATGCGGGCCCGGGAGCTGGGGCGCAAGTCGGTGGTGGTCGGCGACCGGGTGGGCCTGGTCGGGGACACCTCCGGGGCGGCCGGCGCGCTGGCCCGGATCGTCCGGATCGCCGAGCGGCGCTCGGTGCTGCGGCGGACCGCCGAGGACGACGCGACCACCGCCGAGGGTCGGCTGGAACGGGTCGTGGTCGCCAACGCCGACCAGTTGGTGATCGTCAGCGCGCTGGCCGACCCGCCGCCGCGCACCGGCTTCATCGACCGCTGCCTGGTGGCCGCGTACGACGCCGGCATCGAGCCGCTGCTCTGCCTGACCAAGGCCGACCTGGCCGGGCCCGAGCAGGTGCTCGGCTACTACACCGAGCTGGAACTGCCGTACGTGCTCGTCCGCCCGGACTCCGACCTCGACGCGCTGCGGGCGCTGCTCGCCGGCCGGGTCTCGGTCATGGTCGGGCACTCCGGGGTGGGCAAGTCGACGCTGGTCAACCGCCTGGTGCCGGACGCCGCCCGGGCCGTCGGCGTGGTCAGCGCGATCGGCCGGGGCCGGCACACCTCGACCAGCGCGGTGGCGCTGCGGCTGCCGCCCGCGCCCGGCGTCGACGGCGACCCCGGCTGGATCATCGACACCCCCGGGGTGCGCAGCTTCGGGCTCGCCCACGTCTCGGCGGAGAGCCTGCTGCACGGCTTCGCCGACCTGGTCGAGGCGACGGTGGACTGCCCGCCGAACTGCCCGCACACCGCCGACGCGGCCGACTGCGCGCTGGACGCCTGGGTGGCCGCCGGCAAGGCCGATCCACGCCGGCTGGCGTCGTACCGTCGGCTGTTGTCCTCGCGGTCCGGGGAGGGTGACCCGCGCGGCGAGGCCGACCAGCGGAATCCGGGCGACCCGCTCGCCGGGTCCTGAACCGGGCGTGGCTACGGTTTCTCCCATGACCGGGTACGCCGACGACATCGCCCTCGCCCACCAGCTCGCGGACGCCGCCGACGCCATCTCCACGGCCCGCTTCCGGGCGCTCGACCTGCGGGTCGAGGCAAAGCCGGACCTCACCCCGGTCTCCGACGCGGACACCGCCGTGGAGCGGGAGATCCGCGCGCTGCTGGCCGACCGCCGTCCCGGCGACGGCCTGCTCGGCGAGGAGTACGGCGAGCAGCCCGCCGCCGGGCCCGGGGGGCGGCGCTGGGTGGTCGACCCGATCGACGGCACCAAGAACTTCGTCCGGGGCGTGCCGGTCTGGGCCACCCTGATCGCCTTGCTGGAGGGGGACCGTCCCGTGGTCGGGCTGGTCTCCGCCCCGGCGCTGGGCCGCCGCTGGTGGGGCGCGCTCGGCGAGGGCGCGTACGCCGGGCCGGACGCCGCCTCCGGCACGCCGATCCGGGTCTCCGCCGTCGGCGACCTGGCCGACGCGAGCTTCTGCTACTCCTCGCTCAGCGGCTGGGAGGAGGCGGGCCGGCTGGACGCGATGCTCCAGCTCATGCGGGACACCTGGCGCAGCCGCGCGTACGGCGACTTCTACGGTTACATGCTGCTGGCCGAGGGCGCACTGGACGTCATGGTGGAGCCCGAGTTGTCACTCTGGGACGTCGCCGCGCTGGTGCCGGTGGTGACCGAGGCCGGGGGCGTGTTCACCGATCTGTCCGGCCGTGGCGTCCCTGCTGGGGAGGGTTCCGGGGAGCACAGCGCCGTGGCCAGCAACGGCCTGCTGCACGCCGACATCCTCGCCCGGCTGGGTCGGCCAACCGCGCGCTGAACCCCGGGCACCCTCTATCCTCGCCAGGTGGTGTCCTCCGGTTGGTGCTTCCTCGCGGCCATGATCGTCGCGTACGGCTTCGCCAACATGCTGCAGTCGGTCGCCGCCGCCCGGACGACCGTGCACCACACCTTCGATCCGGGGCTGCTGCTGAAGCTGGCCGTGCACCGCACCTACCTGGTCGGTCTGCTCTGCCAGGTGGCCGGGTTCGTGCTGGCCTTCCTGGCCCGCCGGGACCTGCCGCTGTTCCTGGTGCAGGCCAGCGTGGCCGCCGGGCTGGGGGTCACCGCCGTGCTGGGCGTGGTGGTGCTCAAGTGGCGGCTGCCGAAGGCGGAGGTGGCCCTGCTGGTGCTGCTCTTCGGCGGGATCACCGCGCTGGTGCTCTCCGCCCAGCCGGCGCCGTCGAAGTCGCTCGGCACCGCCGGCCTGGTCGCTCTCGCCGTGGCGCTGGGCGGCATCGGGATCCTCGGCTTCTTCGCCGTCCGCCTGCACGGGCCGCCCGGGTCGGTGGCGCTCGGCTCGCTGGCCGGGATGGCGTTCTCCGCCGCCGCGGTGGCCGCCCGCCCGCTGGCGTCCGCGCCGACGGCCGAGGCGTTCGTCCAGGACCCGCTGCTCTACCTGCTGATCGCCCACTCCCTGGTCGGGCAGCTGCTGCTCGGGCTGGCGATGCAGCGCGGCTCCACCACGGCCGCCGTCGCCGCGATGGACGCCGCCGGGGCGGTGCCCGCCGCGATAGTCGGCCTGCTGCTGCTCAACGACCGGATCTGGCCGGGCCGGGAGTGGCTGGCCGCGGTCGGCTTCCTGGTCACCCTCGCCGCGGTCATCGGGCTCACCCGGTACGCCGAACCACAGCACCACCATGCCGTCGTCCGGCGACGGGAACGGATCGCGGTCGGCGCCGGCTCCGGCCGACCACCGCTGTGACCGACGGTCAGGCCTCGACCGGCTTGCGCCGGAGCACCACCCGCTCGTAGAGCCGCTCCAGGGCGCTGGCGGTGCGCTCCCAGGTGTAGCTGCACCGCACCCGGTCCACCGCCGCGTGCCCGTACGCGAACCGCCCGGCGTTGTCGGCCAGCAGCCGGCGCAGCGTCACGCCCAGCGTGCGGACGTCGCCCGGGGGCACCAGCCGCCCGGTGACCTCGTCGACCACGGCGTCGGCGATGCCGCCCATCGCGTACCCGACCACCGGTACGCCGCAGGCCATCGCCTCCAGCGACACCCGGCCGGCGGAGGAGTAGTGCGGGGTGCAGGCGACCACGTCGGCCGAGCGGTACCAGGTGGCCATCTGGTCGTGCGGTACCGCCCCGACCAGCTTCACCTGGTCGGCGACCCCGGTCCGCTCGGCCAGCTCGCGCAGCCGGCGGGCCTCGGCGTGGGTGGCCAGCTCCTCGGGCGGCGGGCCGCCGGCGATGACCAACTCGGCGTCGCCCACCAGGCGCATCGCCCGGATCAGGTCCTCCTGGCCGTGACCGGGCGACAGCCCGCCGACGGAGAGGATGCGGGCCCGCTGGTCGCGGGGGGCCGCCTCGCCGTCGGGGTGGAACCGCTCGATGTCCACCCCGGCGGGGACCATCGCCACCGACGTGCGTTGCAGGCCCATCCGGGTCAGTTCGTCCACCTCGTCGTTGCACTGCGCGACCGCGATGTCGACCGCACGGGTCAGCGCCCGCTCCAGCGGGATCCGCTCCCCCGGGCCGTCGTACTGCTGGCCGAGGTGGCGCAGCTGCTCGACGCCGAGGGAGTGGAAGGTCTGCACGACCGGGATGTCCGTCTCGCGGACCGCGTGGGCGGCGGCCAGGCCGCCGATCCAGTAGTGCCCGTGCACCACCTCGGGGGTCCACTCCGCGGCCCAGCGGTCGGCCAGCCACCGGCCGAACTCCGACACGTACGGCACCAGCTCGGCGGTGGGCGTGATCCGGGCCGGCCCGACGGGCACCCGTTCGAGGCGGTAGCCGTCCACCTCCACGGCCTCCGGCAGGGCGGGGTCGTCGCGGCGCTCGTAGACCCGTACGTCGTGGCCGCGCCCGGCCAGCTCGGCGGCGACCCGGGCGATGTGCTCGTGGGTGCCGACGGCGGGGGCGTCCGCATGCCGGGCCGAGCCGGCGTGCGCGCAGACGAGGCCGACGCGCATGGTCACCTCCATGCGATTCGTGAGGGATGGTCCTCCGGTCAGAGGGTCCCATTAACCCGGCCCCGGCGAGCCGAAACCTGGCAGATCGGGAGCAGTCGGAACGCCGCCGGCCGACCGTTGCGGGCACCCGACCAGCGAGCCGCCGGCAGGCCCCCGCCACCGGACTTTCCGCAGGTCCCACGCGATTTCGCGGGGGGTCCGGCCGGGTGAGCGGAGGCCGGTACCCGGCCGTTCGGGGTGATCGGTTTACGCCATCGTCCAGCGGGGTGTCCGGAAGGCCCGGAAGGCCGGGATCGCCGCCCCGGCACGCGCCGGCGCAGGACCCCCCGACCGCGGGCTCCCGGCGACCGCCGGGCGCCCGCCCCAGCCCTCGGCCCCGGGCTCACGCGGGCCGCCCGACCCGGTGCCGATCCGTGCCCACCCGGCCGCATGACCCACTCTGGTCGGGGTACCGACGAAGAATGCCGCTAACCCGCAGTCTCTCGGACGCCGTCGTGGTGGTCACCGGCGCCTCGAGCGGCATCGGTACCGCCACGGCCTACGCGCTGGCCCGCCGGGGCGCGGACATCGTCCTCGCCGCCCGCAGCGAGCCCGCCCTGGAGGACGTCGCCCGGCGCTGCCGGGAGCTGGGCGGGCGGGCGCTGGCGGTGCCCACCGACGTGACCGACCCGGTGGCGGTCGAGGAACTGGCCGCCCGCACCGCGGCCGAGTACGGCCGGATCGACGGCTGGGTGAACAACGCGGCGGTCAGCGCGGTCGGGCTCTTCGACGAGATCCCGGTGTCGGAGTTCCGCCGGGTGCTGGAGGTCAACCTGCTGGGCGCCGCGTACGGCATCCGCGCCGCGCTGCCCTGGTTGAGCCTCTCCGGCGGCGGGGTCGTGGTCAACAACGCCTCGGTGCTGGCCGAGGTGGCGATGCCCTACCAGTCGGCGTACAACGCCACCAAGCACGGCATCCGCGGGCTGGCCGACACGGTCCGGCAGGAGCTGCGGGTCACCGGCCGGGGCAACATCTCGATCTGCACCGTGCTGCCGGCCACCATCGACACCCCGTTCTTCCGGCACGCCGGCAACCACACCGGGCGCGAGCTGGTCCCGCCGCCGCCGGTGTACCCGCCCGAGATGGTGGCCGAGACCATCGTCCGGCTGCTGCGCCGCCCGCGCCGGGAGGCGTACGCCGGCGGCGCGGCCCGGCTGATCGGCCTGCAGTGGCGGCTCGCGCCGGCGCTGGCCGAGCGGGCCCTCGGCTGGTACGCCCACCGGACGCAGTTCGGGCCGTCGGGCGCGGCGGACAGCACCGGCAACGTCTTCCGCGCTGACGCCGAGGCGCAGCGCGCGGGCGGCTGGCACGGCCGACGCCGGCAGGTGGTCCGGGTGACCGCCGCGTTCGGGCTGGCTGCCGCCGGGACCGCGGTCGGCACGATGGCCGCGATGACCCGCCGCTCCCGGGCGGAACGGCGATGACCGGCACGGAGCGGCCGGGTGCGCGTCCGGCCGCCGGCATGCACAATGGGACGATCATGCCGACGGACGCGCGATGCCTGGTAGAGGCGGACGAGTCGTCCGCGACCGTGCGGCTGAGCGGCGTGCTGGAGCCCACCACCGCCGACCGGGTCCGCGACGCCCTGCTGGCGCGACTGAGCGACCGGCCCGGCCCGATCGTGGTCGACGTGGCCCGGCTCCGCTCCACCGACGGCAGCGCCGCGCGTCTGCTGGCCGAGGTCCGCCGCGCAATTGCCGACTGGCCCGCCGCCGACCTGCTGGTGCTCGACCCGGCCGGCACGGTCACCGGCGCCGACGCGACCGGGCTGCCGGTGTACGCGACCGCCGACGAGGCGACCGCCGCGCTGGCCCGTACCCCGATGGCCGCGCTGCTCGCCGCGGACCTCGCGCCCACGGTGGGGGCCGCCCGGCAGGCCCGGGCGATGATCGCCGACGGGTGCGCCCGCTGGGGTGTGCCGCAGCTGACCGAGCCGGCGTCGATCGCGGTGACCGAGATGGTCAACAACGTGGTGGCCCACGCGCGGACGCCGATGACGGTCCGCCTCGCGCCGCGCGACAGCTCGTTGCACGTCGCGGTCCGCGACCACTCCCCCCGACAGCCCGCGTACGCCGGCCTGGCTCCGCTCACCTCGACCGGCGGCCGTGGCCTGCTGCTGATCGACACGGTGGCCCGACGCTGGGGCAGCACCCCGGTGCCGAACGGCAAGGTGGTCTGGTGCGTGCTCCACGCCGAGGACGAAGCCGCGCGCCAGGGCTGACTCCTCCCTTTTCGTCCCGATTGCGGGGTCCGGCTCCGGTTACCCCGGGCATGGCAGTGGGTAGTGATCAGTCATGCGCGACGACGAGTACCCGACCCCCCTCTCCGACCCTGAGGCGGAGGGTCTGCCGCAGACCGCCGACGACGACTCCACCGCCAACGACGACGTCCTCACCGGCCGCGAGGCCGACGGCCCGGAGCCGGCCCAGCTGCCCGGCGACCGCACACCGGTCGCGGTCGACAGCTTCGGCACCACCGCCGAGGAGCAGCTCGAAGGGGAGTCGCTGGACTACAAGCTGCAGCGGGAGCAGTACGAGCGCGCCGCCGACGACCCGCTGGCCGGCCCGGTCGACCCGGACATCGCCGCCGAGGCGGACAGCGACGAGGCCGCCGCCGAGGCGCAGCTGGACGCCGATGTGATGAACCCCGGTCCCACCTCGGACCCGCACTCCCCGGTCTCCATCTACGACCACGGCAAGCTGGGCACCATCGCCGACTCCCAGGTGGGCCGGCTGGTCGAACCGGACGAGGGGGCGCACACCGACCAGGAGACCGACTCGGTCGCCTACGACGCGGGTTCGGCCGGCGGCGGGGCCACCGCCGAGGAGCTGGCGATCCACGAGACCCGGCCGCCGGAGTCGCACTGACTCAGTCGTCGAGCCCGCGCTCGATCGCGTAGCGGGTCAGTTCGACCCGGTTGTGCAACTGGAGCTTGCCCAGCGTGTTCTGGACGTGGTTCTGCACGGTGCGATGCGAGAGCCCCAGCCGCTCGGCGATCTGCCGGTACGACAGCCCCTTGGCGACCAGACGCAGCACCTCGGTCTCCCGCTCGGTGAGCCGGGGGGCCGCGTCGTCCCGGCCCGACCGGGCCCCGCCGTCCGTGGCGCCGGCCAGCCGGCGGTACTCGCCGAGGACCAGTCCCGCCAGGCCGGGCGTGAAGACCGGTTCCCCGGCGGCGGTGCGGCGCACCGCGTCCAGGAACTCGGCCGGCGCGGCGGACTTCACCAGGTAGCCGGTGGCACCGGCCTTCACCGCGTCCAGGACGCTCTGCTGCTCGCCGCTGGCCGACAGCATCAGCACCCGCACCTGGGGCAGCACGGCCCGCAGGCCCCGGATCACCTCGACTCCGGAGATGTCGGGCAGCTGGAGGTCGAGCACCACCACGTCGGGCCGGGCCGCGGCGGCCACCCGGACGGCCTGCCGCCCCTCACCACTGGTCGCCACCACCCGGTGGCCGGCCTCGGTGAGGTCGCGGGCCACCCCCTCCCGCCACATCGGGTGGTCGTCGACCACCATCACGCGTACCCCGGTCACCCGTCCTCCCTCGGTACCACCAGCTCGACCTCGGTGCCCTCCCCCGGCGCGGAGACGACCCGCACCTCGCCGCCGAGGTCGGCGATCCGGCCCCGGATCGACTGGCTCATGCCCAACCGCCCCTGCCGGGCCGCCTCGACCAGCCGGCCCGCTCCGATGCCCGGGCCGGCGTCACGCACCGACACCGTCACCGTCTCCCCCTCGTCCTCGACCAGCACCCAGGCGCGCCCGTCGGCGTGCCGCCGCACGTTGTCCAGCGCCGCCGCGGTGGCGGCGGCCAGTTCCCGGGCCACCGGGGCGGGCAGCGGGACCGGGGTGGCCGGGGCGGAGACGGAGACCGTCGCCGAGGCGTACCGGCCGAGCAGGGCGCGCAGGTCCAGGGTGCCGGTCGGCTCGTCGGCGGCGGGCGCCGGGTCGACCCCGGCGATCAGGGCGCGCAGCGCCGCCTCCTGCTCGCCGGCGAGCCGGGCCAGCTCACCGGCCTCGCCGTCGAGGTGGGCGCCGCGCCGCTGCACCAAGGCCAGCACCTGGAGCACCGAGTCGTGGATGCCCCGGGCCAGCCGCTCCCGCTCCCGGGTGGCCGCCTCCAGCTGCACCGCCCGGTGCAGCCGCTCCTCGGCGGTCACCGCCAGCCGCGCGACGTGCCCCACGATCACCCCGGCGAGCAGCAGCAGGATCACCCCGGTGAGCGAGGACGGGCCGATCCGTCCCCGGCTGGCCAGGTCCGCCGCGCCGAGCGCCAGCGCCGCGACCGCGCCGCGCCGCCGCCCGCCGGAGACCGCCCAGGCCAGCACCGGGCCGGCCAGCCAGACCACGGCCAGGGTCGGCACACCGGCGGCCAGCGCCGGGCGGCCGACCACCCACGGGGAGACGGCGAGGACGACGAGCACGACGCCCAGGTCGGCCAGGAGCAGCGGCCAGTGCCGGTTCGCCGGCCGGGCGTAGCCGGCGGCGGTCACCCCGGACCAGGCCAGCATCGACAGCAGGACGGCGCCGGCGGCGAGCGGGTGGGCGTACCGGTCGGCGTCGCGGAGCACCAGCAGGCAGACGTACCCCAGGGCGGCGAAGCGGAAGACGGCGATGGAACGCCACAGCGGCACCTCGAGACCACCCGGCGGCGACGGCATGGCCGTCACGATGCCACAGCCGCCGGCCGGCTCGGCGCCGCCGCCGGTCGCGGTACGGAGAACCCTGACGTACGGTGGAAATGCCGCGAAACTCCGAGACCGGCTGTCGGGACAGGGCCATGACGAACGCAGATCCGCCCCCGCCGCGTACGGTTGTGCCCATCGAATCTTCCGTTCTCATCGCCGAGGCCTTCGAGCAGGCCCAGGTGACCGAGCTGCGACACTCGGTCACCTCCTGCGCGCACGCCGCGGGGCTGAACGGCCAGCGGCTGGACGACTTCGTCCTCGCCGTCAACGAGCTGATCACCAACGCGGTCCGGCACGGCGGCGGCCGGGGCTGGCTGCGGCTGTGGCGGCGGGCCGACGAGCTGGTCTGCGAGGTCTCCGACCACGGCGCGGGAATCAGCGCGCAGCGGCTCAGCGACCACAGCCGCCCGGCGCCGGACACCGCCGGCGGGTGGGGGCTGTGGCTGGCCCGGGAGCTGAGCGACGCCATGGAGGTCGAGACCAGCCCGGCCGGCACCACGGTACGGATCAGCGCCCTGATCCGGGAGCTGCGCCGCGCGGGCGGCCCGGCCGGCGACTGACCCGGCCCGACTCAGCCGAAGAGCGCGCTGACCGACTCGCCGTTGTGGATCCGCCGCACCGCCTCGGCCAACGCGGGCGCCACCGAGAGGATCTCCAGCTTCGGCACCCGCTTCTCCGCCGGGATCGGGACCGTGTTGGTGCAGACGATCTCCAGCACCCCGTCCTCGCCGCTGAGCCGCTCCAGCGCGCCGCTGGAGAAGAGCCCGTGGGTGCAGGCGAGCCGGATCGAGCGCACCTTCCGCTCGCGCAGGTGCGCCATCAGCTCGATCACCGTGCTGCCCTTGGCGATCTCGTCGTCGAGGACGATGACGTCCCGGTCGGCCACGTCGCCGATCACCGTACTGATCTTGACCCGGTCGTCGCTGAACCGCTGTTTCGCCCCGGCCGCCACCGGCGTGCCGAGCATCCGGGCGAAGGCGGCGGCCTCCTTGGCGTTGCCCAGGTCCGGCGAGACCACCACGGTGTCGGTCAGGTCGTAGCGCCGGAAGTGGGCGGCCAGCTCGCGCAGCGCGTGCAGGTGGTCGACGGGAACGCTGAAGAAGCCGTGCACCTGCGGCGAGTGCAGGGTCATCGCCAGCACCCGGTGCGCCCCGGCCGAGGTGAGCAGGTCGGCGACGAGCCGCCCGCCGATCGAGATGCGCGGGGCGTCCTTCTTGTCCGACCGGGCGTACGCGTAGTGCGGCAGCACCACGGTGATCCGGCCGGCGGACGCGCCCCGGGCCGCGTCGATCATGAGCAGCAGCTCCACCAGGTGCTCCTGGACCGGCGGCACCAACGGCTGGATCAGGAAGACGTCGCGCTCCCGGCAGTTCGCCTGCAACTGCACCTCCAGGCAGTCGTTGGCGAACCGGGAGACCCGCACCGGGTGCAACGGGACGTCGAGGTGGGCACAGATCTCGGCGGCGAGTTCGGGATGGGCACTTCCGCTGAACACGGCGATGTCACGCACGGTCCAGATCGTACGGACGCCCCGGGGCGGGCGACGCGTGGGCGCGCGAGCTGCGCAAGGGTGGCGCGCACCCTGGACCGGGTGGAGTGAACGCCGGGTACTCATGATCATCTGATGAATCCCGACGGGCGGCACGGCGTGTCGCGTCGGTTCCCATCAGACGATCATGAGACCGGCCCGTCGGGAGGATTCAGATGCTCGGCGCTGACTTGATCAGCGCGACGAAGGACCGCCAGGCGGCCGGAGCGAAGGTGAGGATGCCGCCACTGGGGTCTTTCGAGTCGCGGACGAGCACGCGGCCGGACAGGTTGTCGGCCACCTCGACGCAGGTGTCGCCACCGTTGCCCGACCGGCTCGACACTCGCCACCGAGGGGTGGGGGCAGTGTTCACAGCTCGCTCACCAGCTTTCCGATCAACTCTGCGGACACATTCTGCGGCAGGGCCTCGCTGAGGAGTGTGTCCCACATGACCCTGATCGTATCCAGCGCGTCCGGCTGATCCATGACCTGACCGAAGACGCCGTCCACATAGGCGACCTCGTCACCGTCCGGCAGCGTGGCCAGCACGAAACCGCCGGCCAGACCCGGATGAGCTCCCACCCCGATCGGCACGACGTACAGCCGGATGTGGGGTAGATCCGCCAACTCCCTCAGACGTTCCAGCTGTGCCCGCTGGGTCTCCCGGTCACCGACCACCCGCCGCAGGGCGGCCTCGTCCATGATCGCGGGTGAACCGCTTCGGCACTTCGCCGGTGAGCAGATCCTGACGTTCCATCCGGCCGGCGACGAGGTGCGCCACCTGGTCGGGCCCGTGGGTGCCCTGCGCCGTGAGCACCGCCCGCGCGTACGCCTCGGTCTGCAGGAGGCCGGGCACCAAACGACGGTTGGAAGGTACGGAGGATGCACGCGGCGGCCTCGACCCCGCGCCACGGCGCGAACCACGTCGGCGATTGCTGGCGGTTGGCCGCAGCCAGCAGCTCGGAGAGCAGGCCTGCGGTGCTCAACGCATCGTCGGCGGCGGCGGCGAACTGCGGGGTCGGCCGCCGCCGACCGGTCTCGATCGCCGCGATGGTCGACGGACTCCAGCTGATCCGCTCCGCGAGGGCCTCCTGGGAGACTCCCGCGCTGGCCCGGGCGGCCTTCAGAGCTCGGATCCACATGTCGAAGTTCATCTCCACCAGCCCGACATTCACGAATGCGGAAAGCGACGATGCAACCCTCAATCGTGACGGCCGGGAGGTCCAGCCGGACGCCCGCCCTGCTGCGGCTTTCTGATCAGGCCCAGCGGTTGCCGGTGAGCCTCTCGTAGACGTCGACGTAGCGGGCCCGGGTCGCCTCGACCACCTCGGCCGGCACCTCGGGAGCCGGGCCCTGCTTGTCCCAGCCGCTGTCGGTCGCCCAGTCCCGGACGTACTGCTTGTCGTAGGAGAACTGCACGCGGCCCGGCTGGTACGACTCGGCCGGCCAGAACCGGGACGAGTCGGAGGTCAGCAACTCGTCGCCGAGCATCAGGGTGCCGTCCGGCGTCCAGCCCAGTTCGAGCTTGGTGTCGGCGACCAGGATGCCCCGGTCGGCGGCCAGCTCGGCGCCGCGGCGGTAGACGTCGAGGGTGATCTGGCGCAGCCGCTCGGCGGTCTCCGCGCCGACCTTGTCCACCACCTCGGCGAAGGTGATCGGCTCGTCGTGCTCCCCCACCGGCGCCTTGGTCGACGGGGTGAAGATCGGCTCGGGCAGGATCGACGCCTCGACCAGGCCGCGCGGCAGCGCCACGCCGGAGACGGCGCCGGTGCGCTGGTACTCCTTCAGGCCGCCGCCGGTCAGGTAGCCGCGGGCGACGCACTCCACCGGGACCATCTCCAGCCGCCGACAGCGGATCGCCCGGCCGGCGAACTCGGCGGGCACGTCGGTGGTCGAGATGATGTGGTTCGGCACCAGGTCGGCGAGCTGCTCGAACCACCAGACGGAGAGGGCGGTGAGCAGTCGACCCTTGTCCGGGATCGGCGTCGGCAGCACCACGTCGTAGATCGAGATGCGGTCGGAGGCGACCAGGATCAGGTCGTCGCCGTCGGCGTAGACGTCCCTGACCTTGCCCGAGTGCAGAAGTTCCACGCGCCCTAGTACATCAGACGACGTCGGGACGCCTGGTGCGGCCACCGGCCGTCCCGAGGCCGGCGGGCCCGGGTCGGCTCGGCGCGCATCGATGCCGGTCAGCGCCCGAGCGACCGTCCCCGCCGCCGCCGGCCGCCCGGCGTTGACACCCGGGCTCACCGCCTGCGTGAATGGTCCGGCCCGCACCGCCGCGCACCAGGAGCCCCCCGTGCCCGCTGCCCGCCCTCCGCGCCCCCGGCCCGGCGCCGACCCGGACCGGCGGCGGCTGCTCGGCGCGCTGCTGGCGGTGCCGGCGCTCGCCACCGGCGGCCTCGCCGGGTGCAGCGACGGCCCGGCCGCCCCGGTCGACGAGAACGGGCCGATCGAGTTGTCGGTCTTCTGGTGGGGCAACACCCGGCGCGCGGAGGCCACCGAGCGGGCACTGCGGCTCTACTCCTCGCGCAACCCCCGGGTCACCTTCCGGGTCACCTGGCAGGCCGCCAGCGGCTACTACGACCGGCTCGCGACCCAGGCCGGCGGCGGCAACGTGCCGGACCTGTTCCAGGTCGACGACACCGTGCTGACCGAGTACGCCCAGCGCGGCATCGCCCTGGACCTCAGCCCGTACGCCGCGGACGGCCGGCTCGACCTCGGCGGCCTGCCGCCCGGGCTGGCCGACTACGGCCGGGTGGACGGTCGGCTGTACGGCGTCCCCGCCGCGCAGACGCACGTCGCCGTGGTCTACAACAAGGACCTGCTGCGCCGGCTCGGGGTGCCCGCCCCGACGATCATGCCGTGGGCGGACTACCTGGCCTGGGCCGCGCGGGTCACCCAGGCCAGCGGCGGGCGGGTGGCCGGCACCATGGACCCGTCCGGCGACCACCGGGCGCTCTGGCTCTGGCTGCGCGGCCAGGGCGGCAAGTTCTACCAGGGGCGGCAACTCGGCTTCAGCTCGGCGGCCCTGGTCGACTGGTTCGAGCTCTGGCAGCGGGCCCGCAACGACCGGGCGACCCCGGCCGCCGCGTTGGTGGACCGGGCCGACGGCGGCGAACCGGCCCGACAGCTCGTGGTGACCGGCCACACCGCCGCCTCGTTCGCCTGGTCGCACCAGCTGCCCGAACTCCAGCGCTACACCGACGACGAGTTGGGGCTGGCCGCCTTCCCCGGGCCGCCGGCCGCCCAGTGGGACCTGGCCTCGATGTACTGGGCCGGCTTCCACGGCACCCGGCACCCCGGCGTGGTGGCCGACGTCGTCGCGTTCCTCACCACCAACGTCGAGGTGGGCCGGATCCTCGGCACCGACCGCGGGCTGCCCGCCGACCTGGCCGTGCGGCAGGCCGTCACCCAGGCGTCCGACGATCCGGTGGTCAAGCGCGTCGCCACCTTCGGCACGTCCCTCAACGACCTGGTCGGGCCCGCCCCGGCCCCACCGCCCCGGGGGCACGCCCGGGTACGCGCGCTGCTCACGGCGGCGGCCCAGGACGTCCGGTCGGGCCGGGTGGGAGCGCGGGCCACGACGTCGAAGTTCATGGCGCAGGCGCAGGGGGCGCTGGCCGAGTGACCCCGGCCGGCGTCTGCCGGCCGGGGCCAACCGGATCAGCTCGGCGGACGGTTGCGGCGGTTGCGCATCAGCCGCAGCACCAGGAACACGATCAACCCCACCACGACGAGGCAGCAGAGCAGGCCCAGGATGCCGCCACCGCCCCGGCCCCTGCGCCGTGCCGCCTCCACCACCAGCTCGCCCTGGCCCGTGGACGCCCAGGCCGCGACCGGTACGAAGACCGAGAGCACGACCGCACCGAGGACCGCGCTCAGCCGGCCCCACCACCTGTTCCAAGATGACATGCCCCCATCCTGACCGAGCCGGGCAAGCGAGGCACGCCGGACGGAGGGGAAACCTCCGGCGGGCGGAAACGGCGAAGGCCCCGGAGCTGGGCTCCGGGGCCTTCGAACGAGTAGCGGGGACAGGATTTGAACCTGCGACCTCTGGGTTATGAGCCCAGCGAGCTACCGAGCTGCTCCACCCCGCGTCGGCTCCATAAGCCTAGCGCATCCCCCGGACCGAGATCAGGCGGGTCCCGGATCGGCCATCGGGGGCCGCGCCGGGCGGGGAAAAAGCGAACGGCCCGAGGATCAGATCCTCGGGCCGTTCGTCGTGGTAGCGGGGACAGGATTTGAACCTGCGACCTCTGGGTTATGAGCCCAGCGAGCTACCGAGCTGCTCCACCCCGCGTCGACTCGTTAACCGTAGCCTACGAGGCCCCGGACCCGCAAAACGGGCCCGGGACCCACTCAGCGCAACCAGTTGCGGATCGCCAGCACCGCCCGCCGGCTGTCCGCGTCGACCTGCGACTTCGGGCTGGAACTGCCCTCCCAGCCCTGCTCCCAGAGCACCGTCACCACGTTCCCGATCCGGATGGCCCGGATCAGTCGGACCTCCTCGTCGCCGGTCGGCTGGTCGTTGACGTCGAGGAAGGGCTTGCGCATCTCGAACAGCACCGACTCGTCGCCGTAGCCGCTGCTGGGCAGCAGCTTCTGCCGGGACTTCACCTTCCCGACCGGCTGCTCGGCGCAGTCGCGTACCGCGTCGCGCACTTCGTCGAGCGCAGCGGCGGCCTTACCGTCGCGGTAGATGGTGATGCTGTGCCGGTAGAGACCATCCGGGATGTTCCCCTCCGGCGTGCCGGCCAGCTTGAACGGCACCGTCCGGACCCGCTGCCGGACCGTCCCCGACGCGCCCGGCTCCGCCCCGCAGAGCGCGGGCAGCACCTGACCCTCGCCGAACCCGGCCCCCGCCCCGGTGTCGTTCGCCGCCGCCAGCGCGAAGAAGGCGGAGTCGGGAATCGAGGTCGGCGTCCGGACGGGCGGCGGGACGCCGACGCTCGTCGGTGACGTCGACGGCGAGTGCTGCGACACCGACCCGCTCGGGCCGGGCGAGGTAGCCGACGGGGTGGGCGTCGGGTTCGACGGCACCGGCGAGGGCGGGGCCGGGGTGTCGGCGGGCGGCCCGACCCGGGTGGCCGGGCCGGCGGTGAGGACGAACTGGGCGCCGACGGCCGTCCCGCCGACCAGCGCCGCCGCGGTCAGCACCCCCAGCGCCGCCCGGGTCCGCGCCCGCCGGTCGGCGTACCGACGCACCAGGTCGGGCGCCGCCAGGCCGCGTGGGTCGGTGTCCTCGGCGAGCGAACGGTAGAAACCGGTCAGTTCACGCGACATCGTTGACCTCCAGCTTCTCGGACGCGACCCCGGGCAGCAGCTCGGCCAGCCTCGTCCTGCCCCGGGACAGCCAGGACTTCACGGTGCCGGTGGGCGCCCCCGTCTCGCGGGCGATCTCCTCCACCGGCATGTCGAACAGGTAGTGCAGGGCCAGCGCCTGCCGTTGGTTCGCCGGCAACTGCCGCAGGGCAGCGACCAGCAGGACGGTGTCCTCGCCCGGTGGCCGTACGTCCTCGGGTAAGCCGGTGCGGCTCACCGCCGTGCGCCAGCCGCGCAGCCGGCGGAACCGGTCGGTGGCCAGGCGGCTGACCACCAGCCGCAGCCACGCCTCCGGCGCCGGATGGGTGGCCAGGCTGCCCCACTGCCGCCAGGCCCGGGCGTACGCCTCCTGCACGAGGTCCTGCGCCTCGCCGTGGTCACCCGCCACCGCGTGGCCGTACCGCAGCGTCCGCCCGGAGGTGCTCCGGTAGAACTCGTCGAAGCTCTGCGCGTCCCTCATGCTCACACCACGTCTCCCCGTTTCCCCCACCTGCTGACAAGACGGTGGACGGGGCCGTTCGGTTGCAGGGATCGGGTCGGAAAAGCGACAAGCCCGCGACCGGAGAACCTGCAGGTCCTCGGGTCGCGGGCTTGTCGGGTCGCGCTGCGGCTCAGCCGCTCGGCGTCGGTGCCGGCGCGGACGGGCTGCCGCTCGGCGTCGGGGCCGGCCCGGCGGTCTGCTGCGCCTGCTGGAACGCGGTCATCGCCTCGTCCAGCGCCTTGAGCGCCCGGCCGTACCGCTCGAAGTCACCGGACGTCTGCGCGGCCTTGACCTCGACGATCGCCGTCTGCACCCGCTCCGCCGCGGCGGCCAGCTCACCGGTCAGCGGCGGCGGGTTGGTGCCGCCCGGGGGCGGTGGCGGGGTGCCGCCGGGCGGCGGCGTCGTGCCCTGCCCGGCCCGTTTGCCCTGGTCGACGAGCTGCTTGATGCCGTCGGTGAGGTTGTCGGCCAGCGCCACGTAGGAACCGCCGTCGCCGTACGAGAGCAGCACCTTCTGCAGCAGCGGGTACGCGTCCTGCTGGTTGCTCTTCACGTAGACCGGCTCGACGTAGAGCATCCCGTCGCCGAACGGCAGCGACAGCAGGTTGCCGTACTGCACCTGGGCCTGGTTGGAGGAGAGCAGGTTGAGCTGCTGCCGGATGTTGGCGTTGTTGGTCATCTGCTGGTGCACCTGGACCGGCCCGGAGACCCGGGTCTGGTCCGGCAGCTCCCACACCTCCAGCTTGGGCTGACCGTCGACGTACGACCCGGAGATCAGCGCGGCGAGGTTCTGCCGCCCGTTCGGGGTGACCGCCGCGGTGATCTGGAAGCGCGGCCCCTGCTGCCCGGGGAACTGGGTGAACAGGTAGTACGGCGGCTGCTTCTGCCCGCTGTCCGGCGCGTCCGGCACGTTCGGCACCTGCCAGAAGTCCTGGCCGGAGTAGAAGTCGCCGGGGTCGGTCACGTGGAACTTGGTGAGCAGGTTCCGCTGCACCTTGAACATGTCGGCCGGGTAGCGGAAGTGCTCGGCCAGCTCCGCCGGGATGGCGGTCTTCGGCAGCACCAGGTCGCCGCCGAACGCCTTGTTCCAGGCCTTGAGCACGGGGTCGGTCTCGTCGAACTCGTAGAGCCGCACCGTGCCGTCGTACGCGTCGACGGTGGCCTTCACCGAGTTGCGCATGTAGTTGACGTTCTCCCGGGCCAGCTGGAACGTGCCCCGGTTGGTCAGCTCGTCGGCGGTCTCGGTCTGCAGGTTGACCCGCTCGGCGTACGGGTAGGTCGCCGCCGTGGTGTAGCCGTCGACGATCCACTGGATCCGGCCGCCCACCACCGCCGGGTACGGGTCGCCGTCGAGGGTGAGGAAGGGGGCGACCTTCTCCACCCGGTCCCGCGGGTTGCGCACGTACAGCAGCCGCGAGTTGTCGTTGACCGCCTCGGAGAGCAGGAAGTTCGACTCCTGCTCCTTGATGGCGTAGAGCAGCCGGCGGGTGAACGAGCCGATCTCGACGCCGCCCTCACCGGTGTAGGTGTAGTACTGCTCGCCGCCGGTGGTCGGGGTGGGCCGGTCGAACTCGGCGTTGCGGGACTTGTCGGACTGCCCGACGATCGCGTAGTCGTCCTCCTTCATCCGCTCGCCGTAGTAGATCCGCGGCTGGGTGGCCGGGATCTGCTCGGCCTGCGAGGAGCACGCCTCCTGCGCCTTCTCGCCGAGGAAGCCGGAGACGAAGTACGGCTGGCCGCCGCAGACCACCTGGTTGGCCGGGGCCGCGACGAGGCCGTACCCGTGGGTGAAGACGGTGTGCCGGTTGATCCAGTTGTTCTGGGTCAGCTCGCCGTAGTTGATCTCACGGACGCCGACCACGTAGTCGGAGGTCTTGTTCGCCACCGAGTACCGGTCGATGTCGAGCTTCGGCCCGAAGTCGTAGAAGCCGCGGACCTGCTGGAGCTGCGTGTACGTCTCGGAGACCAGCTGCGGGTCGAGGAGCCGGACGTTCGGCACCACCGAGGTGTCGGTGGCCAGGTTCGCCGGCGGGGTGAGGTTGCTCGCCGCGTACCCGGTGGTCTTCGTGTCGCCCAACCCGAACGCGGCGCGGGTGGCCCCGATGCTGCGTTCGATGTACGGCGCCTCCTTGTCCCGGGCGCTCGGCTTGACCTCGAAGGTCTGCACCGCCCACGGGTAGATGCCGCCGATCGCGACGGCGGAGACACCGAGCAGGGCCAGCGCGATGCCCGGCCAGACCAGGTTCCGCATCACCGCGTTGGAGAAGACGATGATGGCGATCGCCACCACCACCGAGATGTACGCCAGGATCTCCTTGGCCGGCAGCAGCGCGTTGACGTCGGCGTAGCCGGCGCCGTAGAGCTTGGCGCCCTCGTTGTACTCCAGCAGCATCGCCCGCCGGTCCAGCACGTACGCGACGGCCTTGAGCAGCACGAAGACGGCGACCAGCGTGGAGAGGTGGGCCCGCGCGGCGTTGGTCATCCGGTCGCCGACGCCCTGCAACCGCACCCCGCCGAAGATGTAGTGCACGGCCAGCGCGCCGAGCAGCGCCAGCACCACCGCGGTGAAGCCGACGCCGAGCAGGTACCGCCAGAAGGGCAGCTGGAAGACGTAGAAGCCGACGTCGACGCCGAACTCCGGGTCCTTGACGCCGAAGTCGCCGCCGTTGCGGAAGAGCAGCCACTGGTTCCACCGGCTCTGCGCGGAGAGGCCGGCGAAGAGCCCGAGCACGACCGCGGTCAGGCTGATCCAGGTGCCGATCCGGGGCGTGAGCAGCATCCGGTAGCGCTCCAGGGTGGCCTGCTCCAGCGAGTGCGGCCGCAGCGCGGGTCGCAGCCGGTACGCCAGCCAGAGGTTGCCGCCCACGAAGAGCCCCAACCCCACGCCGATGGTGAGGAAGAGCAGCAGCCGGGTGACCAGCACCCCGGTGAAGACCTGGGTGTAGCGGACCTCTTCGAACCAGAGCCAGTCCGTCCAGGCCTGGACACCCCAGCCGAGCAGGGTGAAGAGCACGAACACCCCGACCAGGACTCCGATGGTGACGCGTCCGCGCCGGCTCATCCTCGGCAGGGGGCTGCTACGCATGACCACTGTTGGCTCCGCACGCTCGATGTGATCGGCTCCGGACAGGCACCCAGAGTACGGGGTGTTCCTGAACGTGTCGGTCCAAGGTCACGGCGGGCTGCCGCGGTGCCCGGGCTCAGCAACGGATCGGCTGCCCACCCGACCGCAACGTCTCCAGCGCCGTCAATGCCTCGTCCAGCGAGCCGACCCTGATCAGGGGCAGGTCGGGCTGCGGATTGCGGACCGCCTCGGCGCAGTTGTCCGCCGGCACCAGGAAGACCTTCGCGCCGGCCTTCTTCGCCCCGACCAGCTTCTGGGCGATCCCGCCGATCGGACCGACCCGGCCCTCGTCGTCGATGGTGCCGGTGCCGGCGATGATCTTCCCGCCGGTCAGGTCGGCCGGTTCGAGCTTGTCCACGATGCCGAGGGCGAACATCAGCCCGGCGCTCGGCCCGCCGATGTTGGCCAGGTCGATCTTCAGCGTGAACGGGTGCGGCTGCCGCTGCTCCGGCACCAGCCCGACGCGCGGCCGGCCGTCCTGCTCCCGGCTGGTCACCGTGGCCGTGCCGGCCACGCCGTCGCGGGTGTAGCCGATCCGCAGCGCGGTGCCGGCCGGCTTCGCCCGGACCAGCTCGACCAGCTTGGTCGCCGTGGTCACCTTCACGCCGTCGACCGTGGTGATCACGTCGCCGGCCTTGAGCACGCCCGCCGACGGGCCGTCGGAGGCGACCTCCTTGGCCACCACCTGCACCGGGTAGCCGAGTTCCACCAGCGCGGCGGTCTCGGCGCTGGTCTGCGAGTTCTGGAAGTCCTCGGCGTTGCGCTTCTCCACCTCCTCCTGGCTCTCGTTCGGCGGGTAGACCAGCTCGCGCGGCACCACCGCCTCGTCGGCGGAGAGCCAGCCGGCGATCGCCGCGCGCAGCTTGACCGTGGGCTGCACCCCCACCGTGGTCATCCGCAGCTGACCGACGGAGTTGGACGTCGACCGGCCGGTGACCTGGATGACCTCCTTGCCGTCCGAGGTGCCGAGGGTGTTCACCGTCGGCCCCGGGCCGAGCACCACGTACGGGATGGGCGCGCCGAGCACGCCGATGCTGAGCAGAGTGGTGAGCAGAGCACCGAGGAGGACGGTCACGCCGCGACGTCTCATGCGGCAGAGCGTACCGATTCAGGCGGTGCCGCCCGGGCGGCCGAGGCCGACTTCGCCCTCAGCGCAACGACAGCGAGGGCGACCTGGGGCGCGGCGCGCGTACCGTAGACGTCGTGCCTGATATTCCGTTCGGTTTCGCGCTCCCGGGTGGGCAACCACCAGACCCCAACGATCCCGCGCAGATGCAGCAGTTCATGTCGCAGTTGCAGCACCTGCTCTCCGCGTCGGGCAGCGGGCCGGTCAACTGGGACCTGGCCCGGCAGGTGGCCGCCAGCCAGCTCGCCGCCGCGGGCGACCCGGCGGTGTCGCCGTACGAGCGGCACGCGGTGGAGGAGGCGCTGCGCATCGCCGACCTCTGGCTGGAGCCGGCCTCCGCGCTGCCGTCCGGCATCCGCACCTCGGTGGCGTGGAACCGCAACGAGTGGATCTACAAGACCCTCGACGTCTGGCGCAAGCTCTGCGACCCGGTGGCCAGCCGGATGGTCGGCGCGATGGGCGACCTGGTGCCGCCGGAGGCGCGGGCCCAGCTCGGCCCGATGCAGTCGATGGTGGCGACCCTGGGCGGGGCGCTCTTCGGCGGGCAGCTCGGCCAGGCGCTCGGCTCGCTCGCCGCCGAGGTGCTCTCGGCCGGCGACATCGGCCTGCCGCTGGGCCCGGCCGGCACCGCCGCGCTCGTCCCGGCCAACATCCGGGCGTACGGCGAGGGCCTGGAGCTGCCCGAGGACGAGGTACGCCTCTACGTCGCCCTGCGCGAGGCCGCCCACCAGCGGCTCTTCGAGCACGTCCCGTGGCTGCGCGGGCACGTGCTGACCGCGGTGGAGAACTACGCCTCCGGCATCCGGGTCAACCGAGAGGCGATCGAGGAGGCGATGGGCCGGGTCGACCCGACCGACCCGGAGTCGATGCAGGCCATCGCCCTGGAGGGCATCTTCACGCCGGAGGACACCCCGGCGCAGAAGGCGTCCCTGGCCCGACTGGAGACGGTGCTCGCGCTGGTCGAGGGCTGGGTCTGCCACGTGGTCGACAACGCCGCCGGCGAGCGCCTGCCCAGCGTGGTCCGCCTCGGCGAGGCGTTCCGCCGCCGCCGGGCCGCCGGCGGTCCGGCCGAGCAGACCTTCGCCGCGCTGGTCGGGCTGGAGCTGCGACCGCGCCGGCTGCGCGAGGCGTCGGCGCTCTGGGCCGCGCTCACCACGCACCGGGGCATCTCCGGCCGGGACGCGGTCTGGGGCCACCCCGACCTGCTCCCCTCCGACGACGACTTCGCCGACCCGGTGGCCTTCGCGACCGCTCAGCTCGACCTCGACGACGAGCTGGCGAACTTCGACTTCACCGCGCCGGGCGGCCCGGAGGAGCAGGCACCGGGTGACGGCACCCCGCCCCGCTCCGACGACTCCGGGGACGACACCGACAAGTCCTGATCCGCACCGCACCGGCCGGGCCGCACCCCACGCGCGCGCCCGGCCGGCGGCGTCTGCACGCCCGTCCGGTGGGTCGCCCACCGGCTTCAGAGCGGTCAGCTTCGGCGGGCGGGGCCGGAGAGGAGGGCCCGGGTGGCCTCCCAGCCCTCGACCGCCGGGTTCAGGGCGGCCAGGTCGGCCGGGCCGCGCAGCCGCCGCCAGGCGGGAGTGACGGCCACGTCGCCCGGGGCCGGCGCCGCGCGGCGCACGTCCGCCGGCACCGCCGCGTCGAGGTCCACCGCCGGCAACCATCCGGGTACGGGCAGCCGGGTCGCCACCCCGAGCAGGCCGGGCCCCTCCCCCTCGACCGGGGCGACCGCCACGGGCCGGCTGGTGAGCGGCCGGAGCAGCTTGCCCAGGGTCAGGCCGGGCAGGTCCGGGGCGTCGGCGGCAACCACGGCCGCCTGGTCGTACCCGGTCAGCGCGGCCAGTACGGCGTTCACGGCGGGCTCGGCCACCTCGTGCACGGCGGTACCCGGCCAGATGACGGCGTCGGCGAGCCAGCGGTCCGCCGGGATGACCGCCACCGCGGTCTCCACCTCGCTGAGCGTGGCGAGCATGTCGACGGTGTCCTCAGCCAGCGCGGTACGCCAGTCCACGGCATCGATTCCCGGCGGCGACCAGGTCACCGGGCCGAGCAACGCCACCACCACACGTCGGGTCACCCTCCGACCCTAACGTCCGGGGTGATCGACTCCGGGTCGCGGCAATGGCGGTATCGGAGGCGGACGGATGCCGCCACGTCGCCGACCTGGAGTCGATCATCATGCGGTGGCGGGAGGGGGGCCGGGCAGAGCGGTGCGGGTCAGCCGGGGACGGGTACGGCGGAGGCGGCGGCGACGCCTTCCAGGTAGCCGCGGGCCCGCTCGGTCTTCGGGTACCGGCCGACGAGCTCCCAGAACCGGGCGTTGTGGCTGGGCACGATCAGGTGCGCCAGCTCGTGCAGCAGCACGTAGTCGAGCACCCAGTCCGGCATGTCCTGGAGGCGGTGCGAGATCCGGATGGTCCGGTCCGCCGGGGTGCAGGACCCCCACCGGCCGTTCTGGTTGGTGACCCAGCGGACGCTGGCGGGCAGGGCGTCGCTGCCCTGGTCGGGGAGGTAGAGGTTGATCAGGCGCAGCGCCCGGTCGAGCAGTTCGGTGTCGGAGCGGGCGAGCCTGCCCTCACGGGCGGCGAGCCGGGCGAGCATCCGGTCGACCCACTCGCTCTCCTCGGCCCGGGAGAACTGGTCGGGGATCAGCACCACGACCCGCTCCCCGTCGCGGTAGGCGGACACCGTGCGTCGCCGGCGCTGACTGCGCCGTACCTCGACGACCGGCTTCCGCGCCCCAGCCATCAGTGGGCCGCGCAGCCGTGCATTCCTGCCACGAGGGAAAGCTAATGCGTACTGACCAGGGGTCCGCAAGGGTCAACACCGCGACACGCGCCCGGAAAATGGTGGTTGGTCGCGAGGAGTCCCGAAAAAAACTGTGGATGACCATGTCGGGCCGCCCCGGTCACCCTTCGTGGCGGCCGGAGAGGCACTTCGACGCTCGCGTCTCACCCACCGTAGGTGATCACCCTCCGCAGCGCCGCTCGGGCCCCGTCCGGGCGTGTTTGCGGGTCTCCGACCGGCGTGTCCCCGGCAAACTCACTAATCCGGCCCATTCCGGCATGCACACTCTCGACGTCGACTTCCTCACAGTGTCGATGCACAGCTGACATGGATTCGCCCAGATCTGGGTAGGGTCCGCCAACCAGCGGTCACGAAGGTGTCCGCGGAGAAAGACCCAGCGTCTGGGCCCCGCGTGGCCCGCCGCCGGGAGACCCGCCGGGCCGGCTCGCCCGGCGGACGAGACGAGGAGGCTACCGTGGCCGACCAGGCCCAGACCTACAACGGTTACTGCGTCAAGTGCAAGGAGAAGCGGGACTTCGAGGGGCGCATCGAGGTTTCGAAGACCGGGATGAACATGGCCAAGGGCAAGTGTCCGGTGTGCGGCACAACAGTGAACCGCATCCTGGGCAAGGCCAAGGTCTGACCCGTACGCGTTCCGGGGGAGGGGTGGCCGGCGGCCACCCCTCCCCCGCGCCGTTCCCGGGGGCACGACGGTGTCGGGAGGGCGACAGAGTTACCCGCCGGTTGTGGATATCCCGCCGCTTCCTGTGGACAGCGCTGGACAGAGCGCCGCGCACCTGTGGACAACGATCGACGGACAGCGTGGATTCGGTCACGATCCGTCGTCATGAGCCCGTCGACCCGCCCGGCCCACCCGACCCTCTCCCGCCCGCCCCTGCCCCGCCCGACGCTGCTGCCCGGCCTGACCCGGCTCTGGCGCGACCGGCACACCCTGCAACTCGGGCTCGACCCGGGGCGCGCCGTCCTGCTCGAGGTCGCCGACCCGCGCGCCGCGCGCCTGCTCGACCTGCTCGACGGCAGCCGCAGCGAGCGCGGGATCCTGGCCGATGCCGCAGCCGCCCGGATCGGCCCGGACGAGGCCCGCGAACTGCTGGACGCGCTGCGCGCCGCCGGTCTGGTCGTACCCGCGCACACGCTGCTCCCCCGAGACCTGGCCGGCCCGGCGCGCAGCCGCCTCGCCGCGGAGGCCGGGGCGCTCGCGCTGGCCGCGCCCACCCTGCCCGGCACCCCGGCGCAGGTGCTGCGCCGGCGGCGGACCGCCCGGGTGGTGGTCGCCGGCGCCGGCCGGCTCGGCGGCCCGGTCGCCGTCGCGTTGGCGCAGGCCGGAGTGGGTCACGTGGCACCCGAGCTCGCCGGCACGGTCGGCCCCGCCGACCTGGTCGGCACCGGGCTGGCCGCGTCCGACGTGGGACGCCCGCTGGCCGCCGCGCTCCGCTCGGCGATCGGCCGGACCGCCCCCGGCACGCAGACCCGCCCGTTGCGCCGCGCTCGGGTGGAGCTGGTGGTCCACCTCGGCGCCGACCGGCCAGCCGCCCTGCTCGCCGCCGGGTACGCCCAGCGTCGCCAGCCGCACCTGCTGCTCGGCCTGCGCGAGGGCGTACCCGTGGTCGGGCCGCTGGTGCGACCGCCGGTCGGCCCCTGCCTGCACTGCCTGGACCTGCACCGGGCCGACCGGGACCCGGGCTGGCCCGGGCTGGCCGCCCAGCTCGCGGCGGACCCGGCCGACCAGGCGTGCGCCGCCGCGACCCTGCTGGCCGCCGTCGGCTACGCGGTCGCCGAGGCGCTGGCCCACCTCGACGGCGGCGCTCCGGAGACGCTCGGCTGCGCCGTGGAGATCGGCGCGGCGGGCCGGTTCCGGCGCCGGATGTGGCCGCCGCACCCCTCCTGCGAGTGCGCCGGCCGCCGGCGCTGACCGGCCGCCCGCAGCAGCGGGAGGACGGCCGGAGGCGAGGTCGGGCGGCGCGTCGGCCCGCTCGGGCGGCGGGGCGGGTGGGGCCGGAGGGGGCGCGGAGGAGGGAAGCCGGGGCCGAGCCCGGCTTCGGAGCAGCAGCGGGCCCACCGAGTCGGTAACAATGACCAAGTGACCGACATCCCGCGCCGGGCCGTGTCCCGGACCGCCAAGCTCGCCGCTCTGCCGCTCGGCTTCGCCGGGCGGACCGTCCTCGGCATGGGTAAGCGCGTCACCGGGCTCGCCTCCGACGTCATCTCCGCCGAGATCCAGCAGCGCACCGCCGAGCAGCTCTTCAGCGTCCTCGGGCAGCTCAAGGGCGGGGCGATGAAGTTCGGTCAGGCGCTGTCGGTCTTCGAGGCGGCGCTGCCGGAGGAGATCGCCGCCCCCTACCGGCAGGCGTTGACCAAGCTCCAGGAGGCGGCCCCGCCGCTGCCCGCGGCGACCGTGCACAAGGTGCTCGCCGAGCAGCTCGGGCCGGACTGGCGGGACCGGTTCGTCGAGTTCAACGACACTCCGGCCGCCGCGGCGAGCATCGGGCAGGTGCACAAGGCGATCTGGCGGGACCCGGAGACCGGCGAGGCGCGGACCGCGGCCGTCAAGATCCAGTATCCGGGCGCCGGTGACGCCCTGCTCGCCGACCTCAAGCAGCTCTCCCGGCTGGGCGGGATGTTCCGGGCCATCCAGCCGGGTCTCGACGTCAAGCCGCTGCTGGTCGAGCTGCGGGAGCGGGTCACCGAGGAGCTGGACTACGAGCTGGAGGCCGAGTCACAGCGGGCCTTCGCCGCCGCGTACGCCGACGACCCGGAGATCTTCATCCCGGCCGTGCTCTCCAGCTCGCCCCGGGTGCTGGTCACCGAGTGGATCGAGGGGACGCCGCTGGCGGACATCATCCGCGAGGGCACCGAGGAGCAGCGGGACGAGGCGGGCCGGCTGATGGCGACGCTGCACCTCTCCGCGCCGCCCCGGGCCGGCCTGCTGCACGCCGACCCGCACCCCGGCAACTTCCGGCTGCTGCCCGACGGTCGGCTCGGCGTGATCGACTTCGGCGCGGTGGCGCGGATGCCGGAGGGCACCCCGGAGCCGATCGGCCGGATCGCCGGGCTGGCGTTGCGCGGCGACGCGGACGGGGTGGTGGACGGCCTGCGGAAGGAGGGCTTCGTCAGCTCCACGGAGCCGATCGACGCCCACGCGGTGCTCGACTTCCTGCGGCCGATGCTGGAACCGATCGCCGCCGAGGAATTCCGGTTCAGCCGGGCCTGGCTGCGGTCCGAGGCGGCCCGGCTGGCCAGCCCGAAGTCGCCGACCTACCAGCTCAGCCGGCAGCTCAACCTGCCCCCGTCGTACCTGATGATCCACCGCGTGACGCTGGGTTCGATCGGGGTGCTGTGCCAGTTGGAGGCCAAGGCGCCGTATCGGGGGATCCTGGAACGCTGGCTGCCCGGCTTCGCGCCGGTGGCCTGACCGGGACGTAACGACGCGGGAGCGGTGACCGGATTCCGGTCACCGCCCCCGCGTACTCGGTAGGGATCTAGAGAGCGCCCAGGTCGCGAGCCGACTGGCTCCGGCTCTTCATCGCGACGGTACGGGCGGAACGGGTTGCCTCAGTGCTCGTGGTGGTACGACCGGCCTGAGGCCGGCGCATTCGAGCACGGGACAACGCTTCGTGGAGTAGTTGCATCTCGGTTCCGTTCGGGTAGTTCAGCAGCATTGGTTTCGGCTTTCTCGCGGCCGGTGTCGGACACCGGCGGGGTTGGAACGGGAAGTTGTCAGGCCGCCAGCCGGACCGCGTTGCGCGACGTGGCCACACCACTGGCCACCAGTCGCGCCTCGGCCTCGACCCGGAGCGCCGCGTCACGGGCGAGGTCCTCCTTGCGCGGACGGCCACGGGGCCGCTTGCGCGGGACGACCGCGCCACGCTCGAAGATCTCGCCGCCCCAGACGCCCCACGGCTCCGCCCGCTCCACCGCACCGGCCAGGCACTCGACGCGCAGCGGGCAGTCCCCGCAGAGCGACTTGGCCAACTCCAGCTCGGCGGGCTGGTCGGAGAACCACAGGTCAGGGTCGAACTTCCGGCAGGGCAGGTTCGCCTCCATCTCGACGCTCACGTCGAGCGGGGCCAACGCCAGACTCATCGCCCGGTCACCTCTCTCTCACTTCGATCTCGTGGATCGCATTTCCGACGTACGGCGGGGCAAAAAACTGAGGCCGCGGATCCCGGTGAGCGGGTTCCGCGGCCTCGAGGTGAGCCGGTGGTCTGGGATTCAGACCGGTCTACCTCGAGGTGGAACGCCGCGGACATCCGTGCGCTTCTTGGCGACACCGATGCCCATGCCCGTGAAGCCACTGGTCCCCTCGACTCCGATCGGTGCGACGGTCAGGGTCAGCTCGGCCTGAGCCTGGACCTGGTGCACCTGCGGAACCGACGGTCGCGTGGCGGCAAGGGCCACCCGGACAGTCGACAGCGGAGCGCAGGCAGCTGGCATCGCCGCCGGACGCTCATAGGTGAAGATCTCCACGGGTGCCACCTCCCTCACGTTCCTCGTGCCGACTTGGTCTCCCACCCCGTGAGCAGCCGGAATGGCGCCGCTCCCGAGGTGTGCCATGAGGCTATTCCTCGCCCGGGGGCGAGGGCAAACGAATTTACGACGAGATTTCGAAAGTTTTTTGCGGCGCGATGTCGTCCACCGCCGCACCGTCCACTAGCGCCAGCACCGCCTCGCCGTAGAGGCCGAGCTTGCGCGGTCCGATCCCGGCGATGGCGATCAGCTCCTCGGTCCGCCCGGGGCGCCGCTCGGCCAGCGCGGTCAGGGTGGCGTCGGTGAAGACGACGTACGCCGGGACCTTCTGCGCGCCGGCCACCCGGGCCCGCCAGTCCCGCAGCCGCTCGTACAGGTCCTCGTCGATGTCGGACGGGCAGGTCGGGCAGCGGCCCAGCTTGCGGTCCGGGCCGGCGAGCAGGGTCGCGCCGCAGATCCGGCAGGAGACGATCTGGGTGGCGGGGCGGCGCGCGGCGGTGCGCTTCGCCACGCCGCCGCCGGCCCGCTCGCCGCCGCCGGAGCGGTCCAGCTGCGGCAGGAACCGGGACGGCCGCCGGGCCCGTCCGCCCGGCGAGCGGGCCGAGGCGTACGACAGCCAGAGCCACTGCCGGGCGCGGGTGATCCCGACGTAGAGCAGCCGGCGCTCCTCCTCGACCTGCTCCGGGGTACGGGCGTACGTGGTGGGCAGGGTGCCCTCGGAGAGCCCGACCAGGAAGACCGCGTCCCACTCCAGCCCCTTGGCCGAGTGCAGCGACGCCAGCGTCACCCCGTCGACGGTCGGCACGTGCTGCTGGGCGGCACGGCGGGCCAGTTCCTCGTTGAAGTCGCTCAGGGTCACCGGCCGCTCGATGGCGGCGGCCTCGCCGATCGGCAGCACCTCGGGCGTTGCCGCGTACTCCTCGGCGAGCTGGACCAGCGCGGCCAGCGCCTCCCACCGTTCCCGCGCGGCACCGCCCGCCGGGGGCGCGTCGGGGGCCCAGCCCACCGCGGCGAGCGCCTCGACCACGGCGGTCGGCAGCGGGGTCTCCCCCGGGATCGAGCGGGTGGCGGCCCGCAGCGCGACCATCGCCTGGCGCACCTCGACCCGCTCGAAGAACCGCTCCGCCCCCTGCACCACGTACGGCACGCCGGCCTCGGTCAGCGCCTTCTCGTACGCCTCGGACTGCGCGTTGGTCCGGAACAGCACGGCGATCTCCTTCGCCGGAGTGCCCCCGTCGACCAGGGTCCGGCAGCGGGCGGCGACGGCGTTCGCCTCGGCCGGCTCGTCGGTGAAGATCCGCAGCTCCGGCTCGGGGCCCGGCGGGCGCTGCCCGTGCAGCTCCAGCCGCAGCCGCGCCTCGGCGCCCCGGGCCTGCGAGATCACCGCGTTGGCCAGCCCGACCACCTGCGGGGTGGAGCGGTAGTCGCGGACCAGCCGGACCACCGTCGCGCCGCGGTGCCGGCGCGGGAAGTCGACCAGGTACGACGAGGTGGCCCCGGTGAACGAGTAGATCGTCTGGCTGGCGTCGCCCACCACGGTCAGGTCGTCCCGGCCGCCGAGCCAGGCGTCCAGCAGCCGCTGCTGCAACGGGTTGACGTCCTGGTACTCGTCGACGACGAAGTGCCGGTACTGGCCGCGTACCTGCTCGGCGACGTCCCGGTGCTCCTCGATCCCCCAGACCGCGGCGCGCAGCATGTCCTCGAAGTCGATCACGCCGTTGGAGCGCTTGAGCCGTTCGTACGCGGCGAAGACCTCGGCCACCTTCGCCGGCTCGTACGGCGTCTCGCGCAGCGCCTTGGCCGCGGCGACCACGTACTCCCCCGGCTCGACCAGCGACGACTTGGCCCACTCGATCTCGCCGGCGAGGTCGCGCGCGGCGGCCCGGTCGGCGCGCAGGCCGACCTTGGCGGCGGCCAGGGTGACCACCCGCACCTTGCTGTCCAGCAGCTCGGGCATGGCGCGCCCCTCGAGCAGCCGGGGCGCGAAGTAGCGCACCTGGCGCAGCGCGGCGGCGTGGAAGGTCCGCGCCTGGACACCGGACACCCCGAGCACGGTGAGACGGGCCCGCATCTCGGCGGCGGCCCGGGCGGTGAAGGTGACCGCCAGCACGTGCCGGGGGGAGATCTCGCCGGTCAGCGCGCGGTGGGCGATCCGGGAGGTCACCGCGCGGGTCTTGCCGGTGCCCGCGCCGGCCAGGATGCAGACCGGGCCGGCGGGGGCGGTCACCGCCGCGCGCTGCTCCGGGTCGAGCCCGGCGAGCACGACTTCCGCCGCTGAGTGAACCCCCACAGCGAGGAATCATCTCAGCTCCCGCTGATGTTGCAGCGGTTAGCCTGACCTGAACGACAGGCCGGGCGACGCGAGCACTTGGAGGACCTGACCATGTTGACGATGTATTCCACCCCGTGGTGCGGCTACTGCCACCGGCTCAAGTCGCAGCTGGACCGGGAGGGCATCGGGTACGAGGTGGTCGACATCGAGCAGGACCCGAAGGCGGCCCAGTTCGTGATGAGCGTCAACGGCGGCAACCAGACCGTCCCCACGCTGCGCTTCGCCGACGGCAGTGCCCTGACCAACCCCTCCATCACCCAGGTCAAGCAGCACCTGGCCAGCCTCGCCGGCTGACCCCTCAGCAGTCAGGAGAAGTGGTCGTTCCCCCCGGAACGGCCACTTTTCCGTGTCCGGGTGCGGGCGCTCAGAGGCGGGTGGCGTCGGGGGTGAGGTGTTCGGCCGGGTGGGGACGGCGGGGCGACGGGACTCCAGCGGGCGTCCCGGGCGGCGGGGAGAGCCGGCGGCCGCGCCAGAGCCAGGCGCCGGCGGCGGTGGTGACCACCCCGACCAGGACGAACAGCAGCCGGTAGTCGAACACCCCGACGAGCAGCGCGCCCGCCCCGATGGAGCACGCCTGCGGGCCACTGACCAGCGCCTCGGACGCCGCGGCGACCCGGCCCAGCAGCCGGGGCGGGGTGCGCCGCTGGATCAGCGTGGCGAGCCCCACCATGGTCAGCGGCAACGAGACCCCGGCCAGCAGCAGCGCCAGCACCCCGAGCCGGAGGTCCGGCCAGGCCAGCGCCAGCGCGGCCGGGCCGAAGAAGGTCACCCCGGCGGCGAGCGCCCCGACCTCGCCGATGCGGCGTACCACCGCGGGTGAGAGCAGGCCGCCCACCAGCCCACCCACCCCCTGCACGGTGACCAGTACCCCGACGAACGCGGCGTCGCGGCCCAGCCCCTGGTCGACGTACGCGAAGATCAGCGACTCGCTGAAGCCCATCACCAGCGAGCCCAGCCCGTAGCCGAGCAGGGCCCGGCGCAGCGCCGGCTCGCCGGCCAGGTGCCGCAGCCCGGCGCCCAGCTCGGCCGGCCAGCGCAGGGTGGCCGCCGCCGGTTCGGTCTCGGCCACCCGGAGCAGCCCGACCACGGCGGCGGCGGTGACGAACCCCACCATCGCCAGGGTGGTGAGCAGCCAGCCACCGACGGCCGCGTAGAGGGCCGCCCCGGCCAGCGGGCCGCCGAGCCGCAGCCCCTGCCGCACGGTCTGCAGCGCCCCGTTCGCGTCGGCGAGCAGTTCGCTGGGCACCAGCTGCCGGATCAGGCCGCTCAGCGTCGCGCTGAGCGTGAGATACGACAAGCCGTACAGCGCGGCCACCACGTAGATGATCCAGACATCGGCGCGGTCCCGGACCGCGAAGAGCGGGGTGAGCAGCATGGCGGTGCCCAGGTTCGCGGCGACGAAGAACGGCCGCCGCCGGTAGCGGTCGACCACCCAGCCGACCAGCGGCGCCAGCGTCATCGGGGCGACGATCGCGAAGATGGTGGCGCCGGCCAGCCCGTCGGAGGAGGTCAGATCCTTGACCCAGATGGCGAGCGCGAGCAGCAGGATCGACTCGGCGGCCATGCTGGCCAGCAGCGCGCCGAAGAGCAGTCGGAAGTCGGGGCGGCGCAGGACGGTGCGCATGAGGGTTCCCTCCGCGGGGATGGCGCCGGTCGGCGCGTCAGGGGAGGTGCGGCCGGCCCGGTCATCGTCGCCCGGACGGCCGACACCTTCCACAGTCCTCTTTTTGTCTCGTGACACGCCCTCGCCGGAACCTCCGGCACCGGTCGCGCCGTCCATACTGACCGTGGGGGGCGAATTTCATACAGTTACCGTCGCGTCCGCGGCGGTCGACGCGAAACGAGGACACCCGTGCCTCCTGCCGTGCCCAGTCCGATCCTGCGACGACGCAGGCTCGGCACCGAACTGCGCCGCCTGCGCGAGGCGGCGGGACTCACCGGCGACCAGGTCATCGAGCGGATCGGCTGGGCGTCGGCGTCCAAGCTGTCCCGGCTGGAGAACGGGCGCAGCCGCCCGGACCCGGACGACGTACGCCTCCTGCTGGACCTCTACGGCGCCGAGCCGGAACTGCGCGACGACCTGATCGGGATCACCCACGAGGCCGGCGACATGCGCGGTTGGCGCAAGTCGTACCCGGTGATGACGCAGCAGCAGCTCGGCTGGGCGGAGATCGAGGCCGGCTGCGCGGAGATCCGCGAGTACAACCCGGTGCTGGTGCCGGGGCTGCTGCAGACCCCCGGCTACGCCCGGCTGCGGATCGTCTCGGCCGACCGGGCGGCCAGCGCGACCGGCGACCCCGAGGCCGGCGAGGACCCGGAGACCGAGGTACGCGCCCGGCTCGCCCGCCAGTCGCTGCTGGACCGGGTCGACGGCCCCCGCTACACGGCGGTGCTGGAGGAGGCCGCGCTGGGCCGCCGGGCCGGGCCGCCGGAGGTGCTGCACGAGCAGTTGGTGAAGCTCTGTGAGCTGGCCATCCTTCCCAACGTCACGCTGCACCTGCTGCAACGCGACACGGTGATCGGCGATTTCTACCTGCCACCCACCGCCTTCTCGCTCTACCGGTTCGCCGATCCGCAGGATCCGGAGACCCTGGCGATCGAAGGTGGCTTCATCGACGTCATGTCACACGAGGCAAACCCGGTAAATCGCTATAAAGTGGCCTTCGAGTGGCTGTGCTCGGCGGCGCTCTCCGCATCGGACACCCTCTCCTGGCTCTTCGAGGCGACGGGGCGGCTGACCGACTCGGCAGCCCCGTCCACGTCGGCCCACGGGTCGGCACCGCCGGTCCAGCGCCGGCGACACTCCGGGCGCCTGACGGAACGGTGATCCACACCGGACCCCGTCGGGGCCGGGCGGGCCACTCGTCCCCATCGGAGTTCCAGGAGCAGGAGCAGAACCATGAACGACATCCGCAACACCGTCTCCGCCCGGCAGCTCGCCGACGCCCCGTGGCGCAAGAGCACCCGCAGCCAGACCTCGAACTGCGTGGAGGTGGCGCCGCTGGGAGCCGGTCCGGCCGTGGTCGCGCTGCGGGACAGCAAGGACCCGAGCGGGCCCGTGCTGCTGTTCAACCGGGCCGGCTGGCTCGGCTTCGTCGGCGGCGCGAAGAACGGGCAGTTCGATCTGAACTGATCCGGTGACGCAGCGAGGGGCCGTCGGCGCACCGCTGGCGGCCTCTCGTCGTCTCCGCCGGCGCGAACGTCCGGACCGGGCATCGGATGATCGGACGAGAGCGGACGGATGGCCGCGTTTCACTTGCTGGGACGACGTGCGGGCGTAACATGACGAAAGAGTGACGTGGAACTTCCACAGCGTGCTCGCCCCGTCGCGGTCCATCCGGAGACAGCCATGCGTTTCCTGATCGTTCGTACCGACATCCGCACCGCCGCCGACAACGACATCGCCGCCGCCTGGGCCGGTGGTGGCCTGCTGCGGGACGAGACGACCGCGCCCGAACCGCGCCGTCAGATCGTGCACGCCGAGGACCGCGACGCCGCGCTGCTGCTCGCCCGCGCGCTGTCCACCGTCGGCGCCGTCCGGTCCGGCCGGCAACGGGTCAAGGTGCTCCCACTCGACGATCCCGGCGTCGTCTACCAGGAGTGGTGGGAGGCCAGCGGCACCTGAGAACCACCGACGTCCGCCGTGGTCGGACCGGCTCCCCCGCCGTGTTCCTCGCCTCATCCGCCACGACGGTCCGTGTTCCCGGCCCGGGATCGTCGCGGCAACGACGGTCCCGGGCCGGGACCGCGTCCAGGCCCGGTGCCCGGACCGTCAACCGGTCAGCAGTGCCCGTCCAGCCAGCGGTGGATGAGGAAGAGGGCGATCGAGGAGGGCGGCGGCAGGATCACCCGGTCCCCGTCGCCGGCGTCCACCGCCCGCCCGGCCAGCACCGCGCCGACCTCCCGCCGGGTGAACCAGCGGGCGTACGCGATCTCGGTCGGGTCGAGGAGGACCGGCGCCTTCGGGTCCGCCTCGGCCAGGAAGCCGAGCATCAGCGAGCCGGGGAACGGCCAGGCCTGGCTGCCCGCGTACCCGATCCGCTCGACCGCGACCCCGACCTCCTCGTGCACCTCGCGCAGCACGGCCGCCTCGGCCGACTCCCCCGGCTCGACGTAGCCGGCCAGGCAGGAGAAGCGGCGCTCCCCCGCCGTGCGTGGCCAGGTCGCGTTGTTGCCGAGCAGGCAGCGCCCGTCCGGACCGTCCACCCCGTCGTGCACCAGCACGATCATCGCCGGGTCGGTGCGCGGCCAGGCCCGGTGGCCCTGCGCGTCCACCCGGGACCAGCCGCCCTCGTCGATCTCCGTCCGGTGCCCCGTCCGCGGCGACCAGCCGTGCCCGAGATGCCAGTTGACCAGCGCCAGCGCGGTGGTGAAGATGCCCGCGTCCCGGTCGCTGAGCAGGTGCCCGACGTCCCGCAGGTGCACCGCCCGGGTGTCCGGCAGATCGGGCAGCGGCGCGTCCACCGCGAAGACCGGCGCCCCGTCCGGCTCCAGGCCGAGGAAGAGCGGCGCGGCGTCGGCGATCCCGTTCAGTTCGCCCGGCTCGCGCAGCACCAGCGCCGGCGGGTTGGCATCGGTACGGACCAGCGTCATCCCCTCCCGCGACGAGTCGAGCACCAGCACCCGGGACCGCCGCCAGGCCTGCGCCAGCCAGTCCGGGTCGGTACGCCGGTGCGCGGCCCGGTCCAGGGTGGTGCGGGCCAGCGGCGGGGCGGGCTCGCCGCTCACGCCGACTCCCGGCGTACCGGGGTCAGCGCGGCCAACTGTCCCTCGATCCGGTCGGCGTCGCCCAGCACCACGGTGACCGCCTTCGTCGGGGCGAGGTAGCGGGCCGCGACCTCCGCGACATCCTCGGGGGTCGCCTTGGCCAGCCGGGCGGCGTGCTCGGCCAGAAAGTCCAGTCGCAGCCCGTTGCCGGCGTACGCGCTGGTCAGCGAGGCGAGACCGGCCTGCGTGGACATGCCGAGCTGGAGGGTGCCCAGGGCGTACTGGCGGGCCTGCTCCAGCTCGTCCGGCTTCGGCGGCAGCGAGGCGAGCCGGCCCAGCTCGTACGTCGTCTCCAGCAGTGCCGGGCCGGTCACCTCGGTGGCCACCTCGGCGGCGGCGACCAGCACCGAGCCGGCGACCGAGTGCTCGACCGACGAGTGCGGCCCGTACGTGTAGCCCTTGTCCTCACGGATGTTCTCCACCCAGCGGGAGGAGAAGTAGCCGCCGAAGACCAGGTTGGCCAGTTGCAGCGCGGCGTGGTCCGGGTGGGTGCGCGGCACCGCGGGCAGCGCGATGCGCAGCGAGGACTGCACCGAGCCGGGCCGGTCGACCAGCAGCAGCGGACCGGGCTCCAACGGCGGGGTCGGCGGCAGGTCGACCCCCCGGGTCTCGCCGCGCCAGCCGCTCAGCGCCTGCTCGGCGGCGTCCAGCGCCCGCTCCGGCCGCACGTCGCCGACCAGCACCAGCACCGCCTCGGCCGGGTGCACCCGCTCGGCGTGCAGCTTGCGCAGCGCCGGAGGCTTCACCGCGCGGACCTGCTCGGGCTCCGGGGTCTGCACCCCGTACGGGTGGCTGCCGTAGATCCGCTTGAGCAGGGCCGTCCGGGCCAGGTGCGCCGGCTGGCTCTGCGCCACCTGGATCCGGTCGATCAGCCGGTCCCGCTCGGTGCCGACCCAGTCGGCCGGGTACGTCGCGTCGGTCAGCACGTCGGCCGCCAGCTCCAGCATCCGGCCCAGGCCGGTGACCAGGGCGGCCCCGGAGAGCATGAGCCGGTCCGGGTCGATACCGGCCGACAGCCCGCCGCCGACCTTCTGCAACTCGGCGGCGATCTGGGTGGCGGTGTGGGTCTGCGTGCCGGAGAGGATGGTCTGCGAGAGCACCGCGCCGCGCGCCAGGTGGGTACGGCCGAACGGCAGCCACAGCCGCAGCTCGACCAGGGGCACGGCGGGGCGGCGTACCGCGATCACGGTGAGCCCGTTGGCGAGCCGCCGCTCGGCCTGCTTCGGCACCTTGAGCTTGCGGGTGGGGCCGAGCGGCGGCAGCGCGCGCGGCGTGGCAGGGGCGGTCGTCGTCACCGGGCCACCTTCGTTCGCGACTGCGGGGCTCGCAACCCCGGCTCACTCCTCGCGCTCACCGGGGTCACCTTCGTTCGCGACTGCGGGGCTCGCAACCCCGGCTCACTCCTCGCGCTCACCGGGGTCACCTTCGTTCGCGACTGCGCGGCTCGCAACCCCGGCTCACTCCTCGCGCTCACCGGGGCGTCTTCCGTTCGCGACTGCGCGGCTCGCAACCCCGGCTCACTCCTCGCGCTCACCGGGGCGTCTTCCGTTCGCGACTGCGCGGCTCGCAACCCCGGCTCACTCCTCGCGCTCACCGGGGCGTCTTCCGTTCGCGACTGCGGGGCTCGCAACCCCGGCTCACTCCTCGCGCTCACCGGGCACCTCCGGGAATGACCTCGACGGCGGCGCGGCGCTCCGGCCGCAGGGTGGCGGCGGCGGCTCGGACCTGCTCCTCGGTGACCTCGCCGACCAGCCGGGGCAGCTCGTTGAGCAGGCCCGGCTCGCCGCGCTGCTGTTCCAGCACGGCCATCCGCAACGCCCGACCGAGCACCGCGTCGGTGTCCCGCAGCAGGTGGGTGGCCATCCTGGCCTGGGTACGCGCCAGCTCGCCCTCGATCAGCCCGTCGGTGGCCAGCCGGTCCATCTCCTCGTCGATGGTGCGCAGCACCTTGTCCACGTCGCCGCCGGGTGGCAGGTGCGCCTGGAGCAGCAGCGCGGTGGGGTCGCGCACGTCGAACGGGTCGCCCATGAAGCCGAGGTAGCCGCCGAGGCCGGTGACCGTCCGGTCCCGCTGGACCAGCCGCTCGACCAGCCGGGAGGCGTCGCCGTCGGTGAGCACCTCGGCCAGCACCACGTAGGGCAGGTAACCGCCGAAGTCGTCGATCGGGTCGGGCACCCGCCAGGCCCCGGCGACCGCCGGCAGCGGCGCCAGCGTGTCGGTGTACGTGCTGCGCCGCTCGGCGGTCAGGTCCGGCTCGGTGAAGTCGGGCCGCCGCGGCGCGGGTCGGGCCGGCACGTCGGAGAAGTGCCGCTCGATCAGGGTCATCGCCTCGGCGACGTCGATGTCCCCGCTGACCGCCAGCACCGCGTTGCCGCTGGCGTAGTAGCGGCGGAAGAAGTCGGCGGCGTCGGCGACGGTGGCCGACTCCAGGTCGACGAAGGAGCCGTAGCCGTCGTGCGCGTTGGGGAAGGTGTCGAACATGACCGGCGGCAGGGTCAGCCACGGGAAACCGCCGTACGGCCGGTTCAGCACGTTGACCCGGATCTCCTCCTTGACCACGTCGACCTGGTTGCGCAGGTTCTCCTCGGTCAGCCGGGGGCCGCGCATCCGGTCGGCCTCCAGGAAGAGCGCCCGTTCCAGGGCGTTGCTCGGCAGCGTCTCGAAGTAGTCGGTGTAGTCCAGGTGGGTGGAGCCGTTGAAGGTGCCGCCGGCGCCCTGGACGTGCCGGAAGTGGGCCAGCTTCTCCAGGTTCTCCGAGCCCTGGAACATCAGGTGCTCGAAGAGGTGGGCGAAGCCGGTACGCCCCTCGGGCTCGGACCGGATGCCGACGTCGTAGACGACCGCGACCCCGATGACCGGGGCGCTGCGATCGGGGGTGAGGACCACCCGCAGGCCGTTGTCGAGGGTGTACCGCTCGACCGGATATTTCGTCGCGGGGATTCTGACTCTGCGCGTCGGCACGAGATCGACCCTAGCGCGTTGGCACCCCCAACACCGGCGACCTCCGCGCAGAAGCGGTCGGCACCGGCGGGTGCTCCGCCGCGGGGGGTGGTGCGCCGCCGGACGGCGGTTCGGCGGGCGACCGACCGACGCCGCCAACCCCACCGAACAGGTGGGAATTGCCGAGATTCCCCCGGCAGGCCGTCCCGGATCGTGGATGGGTCTTGACGCCGGCCGGCCACTGCCCCACTCTTCCTACTAATCAAGTAGGAATACTGCGGATTGGATGGACGATGAGACGGCTCCCCTTCCGTCGGTTGGTCTCCCTCGCCACCCTCGCCGTCATGGGCGTGGCGACGGCGGGGACCACGGCGGCGTGCGGCGACGACAGCGAGGCCGGCGGCTCCGGCCCGGTCACTCTGCGGCTGGGCTACTTCCCCAACATCACCCACGCCCCGGCCGTGGTCGGCGTGGAGAAGGGCATCTTCACCGAGAGGCTCGGCACCGACGTCAAGCTGGAGACCAAGACCTTCAACGCCGGCCCCGCCGCCATCGAGGCGGTCTTCTCCGGCGCGCTCGACGCGACGTACATCGGTCCGAACCCGACCGTGAACGCCTTCTCCAAGTCCAAGGGCGAGGCGGTCCGGGTGATCTCCGGCGCCGCCTCCGGCGGCGTGGCCCTGGTGGTCAAGCCGGAGATCACCTCGGTCGAGCAGCTGCGCGGCAAGAAGATCGCCACCCCGCAGCTGGGCAACACCCAGGACGTGGCGCTGCGCTACTGGCTCAAGGAGAAGGGCCTGAAGACCACCAAGGAGGGCGGCGGCGACGTCACGATCGTGCCCCAGGAGAACGCCCAGACGGTGGAGACCTTCGGCAGCGGCGCGATCGACGGCGCGTGGGTGCCCGAGCCGTTCGTCTCGCGGCTGGTCAACGCCGGCGGCAAGGTGCTCGTCGATGAGCGTGACCTCTGGCCGGACCGGAAGTTCGTCATCACCAACCTGATCGTCAGCACCAAGTTCCTCAAGGCCCACCCGGACGTGGTGAAGAAGCTGGTCGAGGGGCAGGTCGCCGCGAACGAGTTCGTCAACAGCAAGCCGGACGAGTCCCAGCAGGCGATCTCTGCGGCCGTCGGCAAGATCACCGGTAAGCCGCTCGACCTCAAGCTGATCAAGCAGGCCTGGCCGACGTTGGAGTTCACCAACGACCCGATCGCGGCCTCGCTCAAGACCGGGCTCGACCACGCGGTCGCGGTGGGACTCACCCAGCCGGTCAGCCTCGACGGGCTGTACGACCTGACGTACCTCAACGAGGTGCTCAAGACGCAGGGCAAGACCGAGGTCGCCCAGCCATGACGTCGACCACGACGGCGCCGGGAAGCGCGACCACCGCGGTCGCGCTCTCCGGCGTGACGAAGGTGTACGGGCGCGGGGCGAACGCCGTCCTCGCCCTCGACGGGGTGAGCCTCGACGTCGCGCCCGGGGAGTTCGTCTGCCTGGTCGGCGCCTCCGGCTGCGGCAAGAGCACCCTGCTGAACCTGGTGGCCGGCCTGGACCGGACCAGCGGTGGGCGGATCGCGCTGGCCGGCGACGCGAGCCCGGGGCTGATGTTCCAGGAGCCGGCGCTCTTTCCGTGGCTGACCGTCGAGGCCAACGTGGAGGTGCCGCTTAAGCTGCGTGGGCTGCCCCGGGCCGAGCGGCGCGAGCGGGTGGCGGAGCTGCTGCGCACCGTCCACCTGGCCGAGTTCGGCCGCAAGCGCCCGCACGAACTCTCCGGCGGGATGCGCCAGCGGGTCGCGCTGGCCCGCACCCTGGCCCTGGACACCCCGGTCCTGCTGATGGACGAGCCGTTCGGCGCGCTGGACGCGATGACCCGGGACATCCTGCATGACGAGCTGGAACGGATCTGGTCCGAGCGGAAGCTGTCAGTGCTCTTCGTGACCCACAACGTCCGCGAGGCGGCCCGGCTCGCCGACCGGATCATCCTGCTCAGCAGCCGACCCGGCCGGATCATCTGGTCGACCGAGGTGGACGTGCCCCGACCCCGGCGCATCGACTCCCCCGAGGTCGCCGCGATCGCCGCCGAGGTCACCGACCGACTTCGTACGGAGGTGGGCCGTCATGGCCGGTGACACCCTCACCGGGGCGCCGCGTACCGACGCGGAGATCTCCGGGCTGGACGCGCTGGAGATCGCCGGTCGGGACAAGGAGGTCTCCCGGGGCGCCCGGCTCTGGGCGGCCACCTGGCCGAAACTCGCCGCGCTGGCCCTGGCCATCGCCATCTGGCAGGTGGTGGTCTGGAGCGGCTGGAAGCCACCGTGGTCGCTGCCGGGACCGGTGGTGGTGGGCGAGGAGCTGATCCGGCAGGCGAGCGGCGCCCAGCTGTGGGAGGGCATCGCGATCACGCTGCGCCGGGCCGCCGTCGGGTACGTCTTCTCGGTCGCGGTGGGCCTGCTGGTCGGCCTCGCGGTGGCCCGGTCCCGGGTGCTCCGGGCGGCCATCGGCTCGATGATCACCGCCCTGCAGACCATGCCGTCCATCGCCTGGTTCCCACTGGCGATCCTGCTCTTCGAGCTGAGCGAGAAGGCGATCTTCTTCGTGGTGGTGCTCGGGGCCGCCCCGTCCATCGCCAACGGGGTGATCAGCGGCGTCGACTACGTGCCGCCACTGCTGCTGCGCGCCGGCCGCAACCTCGGCGCCCGGGGACTCAACCTCTACCGGTACGTCATCGCACCGGCCGCGCTGCCGGCGATCGTGGCCGGCCTGAAGCAGGGTTGGGCCTTCTCCTGGCGCAGCCTGATGGCCGGTGAGCTGCTGGTGGTCGGCATCTCGCAGACCTCGCTCGGCGCGCAGCTCACCTACGCCCGGGAGCTGGCGGACTCGCCCTGGCTGCTCGCCACGATGATCGTGATCCTGGTCGTCGGCCTGCTCGTCGACGCGGCCTTCGGCGCGGCGGACAAGGCGATCCGGCGCCGCTGGGGCGTGCTGGACCAGGCCGGTCAGTGACGTGTACGTCTCCGCGCGCAGCGACTACGCGCTCCGGGCGATGCTCGCCGTCGCCGCCGCCTCGACCGGCGGCGACGGCGGTCCGGTGGGCTCGGAGTCGCCGACGGCCCCCGTTCCGGCGGGCGGGTCGGGTACGCCTACCGGCTCCCGGGCCGGGCCGGCCGGCGGGTCGGTGCCGGCCGGCGGGCCGACAGCGCCCGGCGGGGCCGGTGGCGAGCTGGTGAAGGCGGCGGCCCTGGCGGAGAGTCAGGGCATCCCGCTCAGCTTCCTCCAGGGCATCCTGCTGGACCTGCGCCGGGCCGGGCTGCTGCACAGCCACCGGGGCACCGAGGGCGGGTACGCGCTGACCCGGCCCGCCGGGGAGATCAGCGTCGGGGACGTGCTGCGCGCCGTCGGCGGCTCGCTGACCACGGTGCGCGGCCTGCCGGCGGAGGACGCCGGCTACCACGGGGTGGCGACGGGGCTGCGCGACGTCTGGCTCGCGGTGCACGGCGCGATCGCCGTGGTGGTCGACCGGACCACGCTGGCCGACCTGCTGGTCCGCCGCGAGAATTCCGCCATCGGGTGACGGCCGGTCGGTCCTCCCCCCGGAGCCCGACCGGCCACCCCCGCGTACCGGCCCCTCGCCGGCCGCGGCCCCGGGACCATCTCCCGGCTAGCCGGAGGTCAACTCCACCGCCGGGCCGGCCGAGCCGGCCGGGCTGCGCAGTTCCACCAGCCCCGCCGGGGCGGCGCGCCCCGGCCTCGGGTGCCAGGGCGCGAACGCCGCGACCATGGCGAGCACCAGCCCCGCGCCCGCCACTGCGAACACCACCAGCAGCTCGCGCACGGCCCCCGAATCGGCGTCGCCCGCCATGGTCACCCCTCCCGTGCCCGGCCGCCCCCCGGCCGGATCTTCCCCCCGGGTACAAGCTTTGATCAGGCAGGGGCCTCGGGACAGTCGCCGATCGGACCCAACCTCGCCTGTTTGCCGACTCAGCCGGCCGAACGTTCACCCAGCGTGGCCGTCCGGCCCCGCCAGGTCGACGATTTCCAGCGATGCCGCGACTCCGGGCCAGACGGGACGTGCCGGAAAACCGAAACAGCGGCCGCGCGACCGCCGTCGGGCGGTGCGCGGCCGCTGCGGGCCGGACAAGGTCAGGCGGTACGCGGGCGGCGCGGGCGCCGGGAGCGGCCCGAGGTGCGGTGCGCGGAGCGCGCGCCGTCCCCGCCACCGTTGGCCGTACGCGCGGCCGGTGCCGGCTGCGGGACGGCGATGGTCACCGGCAGGCCGGACGGCTCCCGGGCACCGGTCACCCGGGCCAGCGACCCGTCGTTGAGGCGTACCTGGGTCGACTGCGGCTTGATCCCGGCCACGCTCATCAACCGGGAGACGTCCCGGCGCTGCTCGGGCAGGACCAGTGTGACCACGGTGCCGGACTCCCCCGCCCGGGCGGTACGACCGCCCCGGTGCAGGTAGTCCTTCGCCTCGGTCGGCGGGTCCACGTTGACCACCATGTCCAGCCCGTCCACGTGGATGCCGCGGGCCGCCACGTCGGTGGCGACCAGGGCGGTCACCTGGCCGGTGCGGAACTGCTCCAGGATCCGGGTGCGCTGCGGCTGGGACTTGCCGCCGTGCAGGGCGGCGGCGCGTACCCCCTTGGCCAGCAGCTGGCGGGCCATCCGGTCGGCGCGGTGCTTGGTGGCCATGAACATGATGGTGCGGCCCTCACGGGCGGCGATCTGGGTGAGCGCGGCCGGCTTGTCGGCCGCGTCGACGTGCAGCACGTGGTGCGTCATCGCTGTCACCGTGGCGGTGCCCGGGTCGACCGAGTGCGAGACCGGGTTGGTCAGGAACCGGCGGACCAGCTTGTCCACGCCGCCGTCCAGGGTGGCGGAGAAGAGCATCCGCTGGCCGTCCGGGGCGACCTGCTCCAGCAGCTTGGTGACCTGCGGCAGGAAGCCCATGTCGGCCATCTGGTCGGCCTCGTCCAGCACCGTGATGGCGACCTGGTCGAGGCGGGCGTCGCCCCGGTTGATCAGGTCGTGCAGCCGGCCGGGGGTGGCCACCACCACCTCGGCGCCGGAGCGCAGCGCGTCCGCCTGCCGCTGCAACGACAGGCCGCCGACCACGGTGGCGCAGCGCAGCCCGACGGCGCGGGCGTACGGGGCGAGCGCGGTGGTGACCTGCTGGGCCAGCTCACGGGTCGGCACCAGCACCAGCGCCAGCGGGCGACCGGGGCGGGCCCGACGGCCGGCGGTACGCGACAGCAGCGGGAGCCCGAAGGCGAGCGTCTTGCCAGAGCCGGTACGGCCCCGGCCGAGCACGTCGCGGCCGGCGAGCGAGTCCGGCAGGGTGGCCGTCTGGATCGGGAACGGCTCGGTGATGCCCTGCGCCGTCAGCTCGGTGAGCAGCGCCGGCGCCAGGCCGGTCGCGGCGAAGGTGGGAATGGTCATGGTCATGCGGAAATGCCTTCCTCGACGCGGCACGTGTCGAGGGAGGGCGCCGGTGAATCGGCGCTGTCGCCGGCGGAGCGGATCCGCCGCGACTCACAAGCACGAACCGAAGGGGTACAGGCCGGTCCGCCGCAGCACGCCACTCCCGCCGGAGCGGGGGGCGGCGCGGCGGACCGGTCCCGTCACCGCGCCCGGAGGGCGCGGAGGTGTTACGGGTCGATCCGAAGATCAGGGTGTTACGGATTGATCCGAGGATCAGAGCGGGCGGATGTTCTCCGCCTGCGGGCCCTTCTGGCCCTGGGTCACCTCGAACTCGACCCGCTGGTTCTCGTCCAGGCTCCGGTAGCCGGAGGACTGGATCGCCGAGAAGTGGGCGAAGACGTCAGCGCCGCCGCCGTCCGGGGTGATGAAGCCGAAGCCCTTGTCAGCGTTGAACCACTTGACGGTGCCAATAGCCATGTGTTCTGTCTCCTTGACGGAACGTCGAACCCGCACCTGTTGCGGACTCGAAGAGGAGCGCTCCGCGCGGGAATGCGCGAATCGCTTGTCGCTTCTGGTCGCCCCGCCCGGAGAACTCCGGACACAACAAAGAGCGCCTGGGGCCACAATCCGCCAGGCGCACACAGAGTCTCTGGAAACCAAAACTGCAACGGGACGAACCTATCACGGATTGCCCGGCGCGCCACCCCCGGGCCGAAATTCCGGTACGCCGGAGATCAACGCGGTGAGCCCGTCGGCGTCGAGCAGGTCCGTCGGCCGCACCGTCACGCCCTCCCGGACGTAGTGGAAGGCCGCGCCGACCCGGTCGACCGGCACCCCGGCCAGCTCGGCCCAGGCCAGCCGGTAGACGGCCAGCTGCACCGCCGCCACCTCGGCTTCCCGGCCGGTGGGCCGGCGGCCGGTCTTCCAGTCGACCACGTCGTAGCGGCCACCGGGGCGGGTGAAGACGGCGTCCATCCGGCCCCGGACCACCACCCCGGCGAGCACTGTGGCGAACGGCACCTCCACCTCCACCGGCACCCGCTCGGCCCACTCGCTGGCCAGGAAGCGCTCCTGCAACTCGGCCAGCGCCTCGTCCGGCGCGGCGTCCGCGTCGGCCGCGCCGGGCAGCTCGTCCACGTCGAGCAGCCGGTCGGCGCCGAAGCGCTGCTCCAGCCAGGTGTGGAAGGCGGTGCCCCGCCGCGCGTACGGGTTGGGCTCGGTCGGCATCGGCCGGCGCAGCGTCCGGGCCAGCGCCTCCGGGTCGCGGCGCAGCGCCACCAGCTGGGTCACCGACAGGTGCCCGGGCAGCGCCACCTCCACGGCTTCGGCCTGCCGGAGCAGCTCTGCCCGCTCGGCGAGGAGCAGGTCGGCCTCCCGCCGCCAGCGCGCCACCTCCGGATCGTCCACCTCGGTCGGCCGCACCTCGCCCGGGGCCGGCTCGGCCTGATCCTCGCCCGAGGCCGACTCGGACCGGCCCTCGGCCGGGGCCGAATCGCGGCGGGCCGCGGCGGGGTCGGCGAGGAACCGGCGGACCAGCGCGGCGGCCTCGGCCAGCGCCGGCCGGCGGGCGCCCAGCGGGTCCGCCGGCCACTCCGCCCGCAGCACCATCTCGGTGGTCGGGTTGACCGCGTCCCCGGCCGGCTCGGGCGCCCAGGCGTCGACCAGGTGCCCGGTCGCGCCGTCGAGGCAGGCGTCGTGCACCTCGCGGAGAAAGACCGACGGACCCCGGAAGCGTTTGGTCCCCTCCCCCCACCAGTAGCCGGAGCAGAGCAGCAGCCGACGCGGCCGGGTCACCGCCACGTACGCCAGCCGGCGCTCCTCCCGCTCGTCGTGCGCCCGCCAGGCGTCGGTGAAGTCCTCCACGGCCCGGGCCACCCCGCGCTGGTCCTCCGCCCCGGCCAGGCCCAGCTCGGGCAGCCCGTCGGCGTCGCCGCGCAGCGGGAACGGCAGCACGCCGAGCCCGCCCAGCCAGTGGTCCGAGTTGCGCACCGGCCCCGGCCAGCCTCCCCGGGTCAGCCCGGCGACCGCCACCACGTCCCATTCCAGCCCCTTGGCGGCGTGCGCGGTGAGCACCTGCACGGCGCCCTCGACCACCTCCACCTCGCCGGGGGCCAGGCCGCGCTCCTCGTCCTCGGCGGCGGCCAGGTAGGCCAAAAACCCGGCGAGGGTGGCCCCCGGGGTCTCGCCGCTGAACCGGGCTGCCACGTCGCCCAGGGCGTCCAGGTGGCCCCGGGCCAGCCCGGCGTCGCCGGCGCCGTCCCGGCCGGCCCGGACCGCCACCTCCACGTCCAGGCCGATGGTCCGCTCGATGTCGGCGATCAGCTCCGGCAGGGTCTGGTCCAGCCGGTAGCGCAGCAGCGCCAGTTCCATCCCGTACGCGCGCAACCGCGCGTAGCCCTCGGCCGAGTACGCCTGCGCCGGCCCGAGGTCGGCCAGCGCCTCGACCAGCGTCGCCTCGTCCAGCACGTCCACCGCGATCTCCGGCCCGTCGTCGCCGGTGAGCCGGTGCCGCGCCCGCGCGATCGCCCGGGCGCGCCGGTGCAGCGCCACCAGGTCACGCGGCCCGATCCGCCAGCGCGCGCCGGTGAGCAGCCGCAGCAGCGCCGCCCCGTCGGTCGGGTCGGCGAGCACCCGCAGGGTGCAGACCACGTCGCGGACCTCGGGAGTGTCCAGCAGGCCACCCAGGCCGACCACCTCGACCGGCAGGCCGCGAGCCCGCAGCGCCGCCTCGATCGCCGGGATCTGGCTGCGCAGCCGGACCAGCACGGCGGTGGTGGGGCGCTGCGGCACCGGGATGTGCTCGGGCAGCGCCCCGGGCAACCGGGCGGCGCCCCGCCAGGCGGCGAGCACGCTGTCGGCGATCCAGTCGGCCTCGTCGGCGTACGTCTCCAGCAACGCGCAGTGCACGGTGCCGGCGGCGTGGCCGCCCGGGCTCCGGTGCGGAATCGGGTCCCGGACGCTCAGCGCCGCGCGCAGCTCGGGCACCCGGGCGCCGGCGGCGCGCAGCGGCAGGGAGAGCGCGTTGGCCACGCCGAGGATCTCCGGTCGGTTGCGCCAGCTCGTGGTGAGGCTCAGCACCTCGGCCGGGGTGCCGTCGGCGCGGGTGAACTCCGTCGGGAACCGCTCCAGGGTGCCGGCGCTGGCCCCGCGCCAGCCGTAGATGGACTGGCACGGGTCGCCGACCGCGGTGACCGGGTGGCCGCCGCCGAACAGCGCGTTGAGCAGCACCACCTGGGCGTGGCTGGTGTCCTGGTACTCGTCGAGCAGCACCACCCGGAAGCGGTCCCGCTCGACCGCGCCCACCGCCGGGTGGTCGCGGGCCACCCGCGCGGCCCGGGCGAGCTGGTCGGCGAAGTCCATCGCCTCGAAGTCGTCCTTCCGCCGCGCGTACGCCCGCACCAGCGGCAGCAGCTTGAGCCGGGTCTGCTGGAGCTGCAACGCCCTGCGCACGTCGGCGTAGACCCGGCCGGGGCGGGACTGCACGTCGGCGAAGAAGCGGCCGGTCCAGGCGGCCAGCTCGTCCGGGTCGACCAGGTGCTCGTCCAGCTCCCCGGCCAGCGCCAGCACCGCGTCGGTGATGGTGCTGGGCATCCGGTCGACCTCGGACATGTCGCCGTCGTAGTTGCGCACCAGCAGGTCGACCAGCTGCCAGCGGGACGCCTCGGTGAGCAGCCGGGTGGTCGGCTCGTACCCGGCGCGCAGCCCGTGCTCGGTGACGATCCGGCCGGCGTACGAGTGGTAGGTGGAGACGGTCGGCTCGCCGGCGAGCGGGTCGTCCAGCGGGTCGCGCCCGCGCCGGCCCAGTCGCCGGACCAGCTGGTCGAGCCGGGTACGCACGCGGTGCGCCAGCTCACCGGCCGCCTTGCGGGTGAAGGTGAGGCCGAGGATCTGCTCCGGCCGGACGTACGAGTTGGCGACCAGCCACACCACCCGGGCGGCCATCGTCTCGGTCTTGCCCGATCCGGCGCCCGCCACCACCAGCAGCGGTTCCACCGGCGCGGCGATGATCGCCGCCTGCTCCCGGGTCGGAGCCGGCAGCCGGAGCAGCTTCGCCAGCTCGACCGGGGTGTAGCGGGGCCCGGCGTCGGCGGCCCGGGGCGCCGGGGCGGCGGTGCTGAACAGGGTCGGCTGGGTCACGGCTCCTCCGGGGTGCGGATCGCCGGGGGCTCGACGACCTGGCGCCCCTGCCCCGAGACCGGGCAGCTGGTGCGCACCGGGCAGACCCGGCACTTCGAGTTGGCGACCGCGGCGAAGGTGGCGGCGGCCATCGTATCGGCGGTGCGCCGGACCAGGGCGGTGGCCCAGCCGGCCTCCGGACCCTCCCCGGCGGCGGCCTGGGCCTGCTCCTTGGCGTCCTTCGCCCCCGTGCCGAGCTGCACCAGCGCGGCACCGCCGGACTCCTCACCGAACTCGGCGAACGCCCCCGCCTCCACCGCCGCCTGGTACGCCCCGAGCTGCGGGTGCTCGGCCACCTCCCGCTCGGTGACCGCCGTCGACTTGCCGGTCTTCAGGTCGATCACCACGAGCCGGCCGTCGGCGTCGACCTCCAGCCGGTCGACCCGGCCGGTCAGCTCGACCGGGCGGGTCGGGTCGTCGAGGCGGACGGCGAACTCGTGCTCGATGGCGAGCAGCCGGCGCGGGTTGCCGGCGAGCCAGCGCAGCAGCTTGTCCACCATGGCCTCGGCGCGGGAGCGTTCCGGGCCGACCATCCACCGGGCGGCCAGCTCGATGGCGTCGAACCGGGCGGCGACGTACTCCAGCAGGGCGGTGCGGTCGGCGCTGGCGTCCTCGGCGAGCATCGCGGCGGCGTGCACCAGGTTGCCGACCCCCTGCGCGGCGCTGGCCGGGCCGCTGCCGCCGTGCCGTTCCAGCAGCCAGCGCAGGCTGCACCGCAGCGCGCTCTCCATCGCCGACGGGGTGACCCGGACCGGCTCGCCCTCGTCGACCAGCGGCCGGTCGTCGGAGAGGCCGCGCAGGCCCCACCAGTCGTCCGGGTGGGCGCCGGGGATGCCGGCGGCGGCCAGGCGGGCCAGCTCGGCCGCCGCCGCGCGCCGCCGGGCGGGTGGCGCCGCCGGCTCGGTGACCGCGGTACGCAGCTCCGCGACCAGCGCGGACAGGGTGAGCGCCCGGGGCGGACGCCCGAGCGGCAGCTCGCCGGGTTGATGGGGCTCGTCGTCGTCCACCGCCGACGACACGGTAGCGCCGGGCTGGGCCGCTGCCGCCGAGGCGGTCAGGGCGGCGCCGTCGCCCGGCCGGTCGGGGGCGACCCGGCCAGTGACCGCGGCACGGTCGCTGGGCCCGTCCGGGGCGGTCGCTGCGGCACCGTCGCCCGGCCGGTCGGCGACTGGGCTCGTCACCGCGGCACGGTCGCCCGGCCGGTCCGCCACCGGGGCGGTCGCTGTCGCGCCGTCTCCCGGTCGATCCGGCGTCCGGCCGGTCGCCTTCGATCCGGTCGACGTCAAGTCGGTCGGCTTCGAACCGGGCACCGGGCCGGTCGGCTTCGGGCCGGGCACCGGGTCGGTCGGCGCGGGGCCGCCCGACCCGGTCGCGGGTGGCTCGGTGGTGCCCAGCTCGTGCAGAAAACGGCTCGGCTGCTCCTCGTGGTCGTCGCCGCCGACCGCCGCCGAGGCGACCGCGGTGACCAGCAGCCGGCGCCGGGCCCGGGTCACCGCGACGTGGAAGAGCCGACGTTCCTCGTCGAGCAGGGCCGAGGTCTGGCCGACCAGGCTGGCCCGGGTGCCGGCGCCGTCGGCCCGGCCGGCGAGCACGTCGACCAGCCGCTCGGAGCCGAGCAGGCTGCCGCGCAGCCGCAGGTCGGGCCAGATCCCCTCCTGGACCCCGGCGACGGCGACCAGGTCCCACTCCAGTCCCTTGGCCGCGTGGGCGGTGAGCAGCCGGACGGCCTCGCCCCGGTCCGCGCTGGCGGCCAGGGTGTCGGCCGGCAGGTCCTGGCCGAGGACGTGGTCGAGGAAGACCTCGGTACGCGCGCCGGGCAGCCGGTCGGTGAAGCGGGCGGCGGCGTCGAAGAGCACCATCACCGCGTCGAGGTCGCGGTCGGCGGCCTCGGCCCGCCAGCGCTGGGCGGTCTCGTGCTCGCCGGTGGCGGCCCGACCCCGGTTGATCGCCCCGGCCCAGCGCTCGGCGAGGCCGCTGGCCCGCCACACCGCCCAGAGCACGTCCTCGGCGGTGGCACCGGGGGTGGCCGCCGCCGTCCGCGCGGTGGCCAGCAGCTCGGCCACCGTCCGGGCCGGCTCGACCCAGCGCCGGTCGATCGCGGCCAGCTCCGCCGGGTCGCGCAGCGCCTCGACGATCAGCTCGCCGGAGGGGCGGCGGTCCCCGGCGGCCAGCGCGAGCGCCCGCAGCCCCTGGCGCAGCCGTCGCTCGGCGAGCGGGTCGGCGCCGCCCAGCGGCGAGTGGAGCAGGGCGACGGCGGTCTCCTCGTCCAGCCGGTCCGGTTCCAGCGCGCAGCGCAGCAGGAGCAGCAGCGGCGCCACCGCGGGTTGCAGGTGCAGCGGCAGGTCCTCGCCGTGCACCACGGTCGGCACCCCGGCGGTGTGCAGGGCGCGGCGCAGCGAGGGCAGGTGCAGGTTGGTCGAGCGGACCAGCACCGCCATCCGCGACCAGGGCACCCCGTCGAGCAGGTGCGCCGACCGCAGCGCGTGCGCGAGCCAGGCCGACTCGCTGGTGCCGGAGCGGAACGTGCGCACCTGCACCGTGCCGGGCGGCGCGTCGGGCAGCGGGTGCAGGGCCCGGTGCGCGGCCGGGCCGCGCAGCCGCCGGGCCAGCCGCCCGGTGGCGGCCAGCAGCCCCGCCCCGGCCCGGTACGACGTGGTCAGCACCACCTGCGCGGCCGGCGCGCCGGAGGCCGTCCGGAACCGGTGCGGGAAGGTGTGCACCACGGCCGGGTCGGCACCCCGGAAGGCGTACGTGGAGGAGTCCGGGTCGGCGAAGGCGACCAGGGGCTTGCCGCCGCCGGCGATGACGGCGAGCAACTCCTGCTGGGCGGGGTCGGTGTCGGCCAGCTCGTCGACGTAGACGTGGGCCAGCCGGCGCCGCTCGGCCGCCAGCAGCTCGGGGTCGTCCAGCAGCATCCCGGTGGCGGCGCGGACCAGCTCCGCCGGGTCGTACGCGATCGAGCCACGGTTGGCGACGTCGCGCAGGGCGAGCACGGCGACGTACTCGCGGAGGAAGCGGGCGGCGGCCGGCCAGTCGGCGCGGCCGAGCTTCTCGCCGAGCCGGGCCAGCTCGACCGGCCCGACGCCGCGCTCGGCGGCCCGCATCAGCAGATCGCGCAGCTGGCCGGCGAAGGCCCGGGTACGCAGCGCGGGGCGCAGGTCCTCCGGCCAGCCGACCGGGTCGTCGCCGGGCTCCTCGCCCACCACGTCGAGCAGCTCGCGGATGATCAGATCCTGCTCGGGACCGGTGAGCAGCCGGGGCGACGGCTCGCCCCGCTCGGCGGCGGCGCGGCGGAGCAGCCCGAAGGCGTACGCGGGGAAGGTGCGCACCAGCGGCTCGCGGACCACCCGGGCGGGCCGGGTCACGGTGCTGCTCCCCGCCGGCGGGCTGCTGGCCGCCCGCCCCTCCTCCGGGAGGTGGCCGGCGCCGGCGATCCGCGCCTCGATCCGGTGGCGCAGGTCGGTGGCCTGCCGCCGGGCGAAGGTGAGCACCAGGATCCGCTCGGGGTCGACCCCCTCGGCCACCCGGGCGGCGACCGCCTCGACCAGGGTGCTGGTCTTACCGGTGCCCGGGCCGCCGATGACCAGCATCGGCCCGTCGGTGTGGCCGACGATCTCCGCCTGGAGCGGGTCGGTCAGCCGGGCACCGGGCTGCGCGCCATCGACCGCCGACCCCTCGGACCGCGGCTCCCCCTCGACGCCCGCGCCCGCCCGGCCGTGTCCCTGAATCGCTCCGCCGGCTGGCCGGTCCCCCCGAACCGTCGCGGCGGACCGCTCCGCCCCCGGGCCCGGTCCGGCAGGCCGGCGCACCAGCCGGTACCCCTGCACCCCCACATCCCACCACGCCCCTACGACACCCACCCCGCCCCCACCCCGCCGGACATTTGTCGATCATGAAGTTGTCGCCACGACACGCCGGCATCGAGGGCAACAACTTCATGATCAACGGGCGGACCCGGGATCAGGTGAGGTGGGATTCGAGGAGGTCGAGGGCGGCGGGGACGGTGTCGGCGACCAGGAGGAGGCCCAGGCCGGCGGGCTTGAGGAAGGTCTGGTCGGCGAGGGTGGCGAGCCAGTCCAGCAGCGGACGGTAGAAGCCGTCGATGTCGACCAGCACCATCGGCTTGGCGTGCAGGGCCAGCGTGGCGGTGGTCCAGACCTCGAAGAGCTCGTCCAGGGTGCCCAACCCGCCCGGCAGGGTGAGGAAGGCGTCCGACTTGTCGACCATCAGCGTCTTGCGGCTGGCCATGCCATCGGTGACCAGCAGCTCGTCGGAGGCCAGGTCGGCGACCTCCAGGTCGACCAGCGCCTGCGGGATCACCCCGACGGTGCGCCCGCCGGCCGCCCGCGCGCCGTCGGCCAGGGCACCCATCATCCCGACGCAGCCACCGCCGCTGACCAGGGTGTGTCCGCGCCGGGCGAGCTCCGCGCCCGTCTCGGCCGCCAACTCCAGCCAGCGCCGGTCGAGGGTACGGGAGGAGGCGCAGAAGACGCAGATCGCCGCCACGGCTCAGCCCTTCCGGCCCGCGCCCGACCCGGTCGGGCCGGCCGGCCCGCCGCCCTGTTCGCGGCTGCCCGCGCTGTCCGCGGCGGCCTGCTGGTCGGCGGCGGTCCGCGCGACGGCCTCCTCGCGTACGGCCTCCTGCTCGACGGAGAGGGCGGCCTCCGCCTCGACGATGTGCCGGACCGCGGCGTCCACGTCGTCGGTGAGGCAGATCAGGTCCAGGTCGACCGGCCCGATCTTGCCCTCGGCGGCCATGCTGTCCCGCAGCCAGTCCAGCAGCCCCCGCCAGTACGCGGTGCCCATCAGCACCACCGGGAACCGGGTGACCTTGCCGGTCTGCACCAGGGTGAGCGCCTCGAAGAGCTCGTCCATGGTGCCGAAGCCGCCGGGCAGCACCACGAACGCCTGGGCGTACTTGACGAACATGGTCTTGCGGGCGAAGAAGTACCGGAAGTCGATGGCCAGGTCGACCCAGTCGTTGAGCCCCTGCTCGAAGGGGAGTTCGATGCCGAGTCCGACGGAGAGTCCACCGGCGTCGCTGGCCCCCCGGTTCGCCGCCTCCATCACGCCCGGCCCGCCACCGGTGATCACGGCGTAGCCGGCGCGGGCCAGGGCGGCCCCGAGCTCCCGGGCCAGCCCGTACTCGGGGCTGTCCAGGGTGCTGCGGGCGGAGCCGAAGACGCTGACGGCGGGCGGCAGGTCGGCCAGGGTGTCGAAGCCCTCCACGAACTCGGAGAGGATCCGCAGCGCGCGCCAGGCGTCCTTGGTCTTCCAGTCGCCCCGGCCCCGGGAGTCGAGCAGCCGCTGGTCGGCGGTGCTGGTCGGGATCGCGCCGCGGCGCAGCGTGACCGCGCCCCGGTGCCGCTCCGGATCGCGGCCCGGCTGCCGCCCGTTGCTCTGGCTCATGGGAGCAACCGTAATGGAGCGGCACCGGCCGGGTGCGGTGCCAGGCGAGCCGGAGAAAAAGTTCGCGATCTTGGGCAACTAATTCTGTCGCCCGTACGTCTTACTATTCACATACCGGGTATGCCCCGGCGCGCGCCTTCGGGGGAGGAGCAAGCGTGATCAACAACAACGAGCGGATGCGGATCCGCCGGCAGATGCAGCGGCGCATCCGGGACGTGGTGGCCGAGCGCCGCCGTGCCCGACAGTTGGAGTCCCCGGCGGCACCGACCGCCGACCCCGAGACCACCGACTCCCCTGCCCTCACCACCGCCTGACCACCCACCGCACTCCGCACCCACTGCCGAGGCCCGGGCGCGCCTCGCCGGCCCGGGCCGCCCGGTGCTTGGTGGCGATCAAGAGGTTTGCGTCACCTGAAGGGCCTCTTTAGACGCAAACCTCTTGATCACCGAGGCGAGCGGACCGGGAGCGCGGGCCGAGCCGGACGAGAAGCGCGGGGTCAGGCGGAGGCGAGCCAGCGGTGCAGGGTGGCGGCGCCGTCGCGGATCTTGGTGATCTCGACGTGCTCGTCCTTGTGGTGGGCCAGGTTGGGGTCGCCGGGGCCGAAGTTCAGCGCCGGGATGCCCATCGCCGCGAACCGCGCCACGTCCGTCCAGCCCAGCTTGCCGATCGGCGCGGCGCCGACGGCGGCGAGGAATTCCTGCGCCGCGGGCGACTCCAGGCCGGGGGCCGCGCCCGCCGCCGCGTCGGTCACCGTCAGGTCGAAGCCAGCGAAGACCTCCCGCAGGTGCGCCTCGGCGGCGGCCGGGTCACGGTCCGGGGCGTACCGGTAGTTGATCTCGATCTCGCAGCGGTCCGGGACGACGTTGCCGGCCACCCCGCCGGCGATCCGCACCGCGTTCAGTCCCTCGCGGTAGTCGCAGCCGTCGATGGTGACCCGTCGGGCCTCGTAGCCGCCCAGCCGGCGCAGCACCTCGCCCGCGCCGTGGATGGCGTTCACCCCGTGCCAGGACCGGGCGGCGTGGGCGCGCTCGCCGTACGTGGTGACGACCGCCCGCATGGTGCCCTGGCAGCCGGCCTCGACGATCCCGTACGTCGGCTCCAGCAGCACCGCGAAGTCGGCCTCCAGCCACTCCGGGTGCGCCTGCCCGACCAGGGTGAGCCCGTTGTACCTCGACTCGATCTCCTCGGCCTCGTAGAAGAAGTACGTGACGTCGTAGCGCGGGTCGGGCAGGGTCACCGCCAGGTGCAGCGCGAACGCCACCCCGGACTTCATGTCCGAGGTGCCGCAGCCGTACATCAGGTCGCCGCGCATCGTCGACGGGAAGTTGTCGTTCAGCGGCACCGTGTCCAGGTGGCCGGCGAGCACCACCCGGGACGCCCGGCCCAGGTCGGTACGGGCCATCACCGTGTTGTTGTGTCGGAACGTGGCCAGGTGCGGCACGCCCCGCAGCACCTCCTCGACGCAGTCGGCGATCGCCTTCTCGTTGAGGGAGACGGACTCTATGTCGACCAGGGCACGGGTCAGGGCCACCGGATCAGCCAAGACCTCGGGGGTCAGCGGGTTCTCCATGCTGGGCACGGTACCGTCAAATTCGGTGCACGCGGGCAGTGAGCCCGCGTGCCCCGCAGCCGCGAACGAGAGGTGTAACAGTGACGTCCGCAGTACCCGCCTGGGGCATCGGCCTGGCCACCGTCACCGCTGACGACCAGGTGCTCGACACCTGGTACCCGACCGGCAAGCTCGGACTCGGCGAGCTGCCGCTGGTCCCCGGCGAGGACCAGGGCGACGTGCTCGACCTGCCGCCGGGCGCGATCGGGGAGCGGGCGCTGCCGGGTCTGCGTACCGTCGAGGTCACCACCGTGCTCGGCTCGCTGGACGACCCGATCAAGGACGCCGCCGACGCGTACCTCCGGTTGCACCTGCTCTCCCACCGCCTGGTGCGGCCCAACGAGGTCAACCTGGACGGCATCTTCGGCAAGCTGGCGAACGTGGCCTGGACGTCCGCCGGGCCGTGCCCGCCGGAGCGGGTCGACGAGCTGCGGGTGATCGAGCGGGCTGCCGGCCGGTACCTGGCGGTGTACGGAGTGGACAAGTTCCCCCGGATGACCGACTACGTGGTCCCCTCCGGGGTCCGGATCGCCGACGCGGACCGGGTCCGGCTCGGCGCGCACCTGGCCGCCGGCACCACCGTGATGCACGAGGGCTTCGTCAACTTCAACGCCGGCACGCTGGGCACCTCGATGGTCGAGGGGCGGATCGTGCAGGGCGTGCTGGTCGGTGACGGCTCCGACATCGGCGGCGGGGCGTCGATCATGGGCACCCTCTCCGGCGGCGGCAAAGAGAAGGTCAGCATCGGCGAGCGGAGCCTGATCGGCGCGAACGCCGGCGTCGGCATCTCGCTCGGCGACGACTGCGTGGTCGAGGCGGGCTGCTACATCACCGCCGCGTCGAAGATCACCCTGCCGGACGGGCGGGTGGTCAAGGCCCGCGAGCTCTCCGGCGTGGACGGCCTCCTCTTCTGGCGCAACTCCGTCACCGGCGCGCTGGAGGCGAAGCAGCGCACCGGCAAGGGCATCGAGCTGAACGCCGCCCTGCACGCCAACGACTGACGGACCGGTCGGGGCCGGGGCGAACCGCCCCGACCCCGACCGGCGTCCCGGCCCACGGCGGTGAGACCGCGGGCCCGGCGTCGCTCACCGCAGGCGGTACGCCTGGACGATCCGCTCGGTCACCGTGTTGCCGGCGGTGTCCCGGGCGGTGGCCCGCAGGGACACGTGACCGGGGCCGGCCGGGTGCCGCAGCAGCGCGACCCAGCCCTTCCCGGGCACCCGCAGTACGGCGGCCTTGCGCCAGGTCTTCCCGCCGTCGTACGAGGCGTCGACGGTCAGCTTCTCCACCCCGGCGGCCGGCGCCCCGGGCTGCCGCTGCACCTGCACCGGCACGGCGAAGAGGCGGCCGGCCGGCGCGCTGTTGTCGACCCGCAGCGGCGGGGCGAAGCGCACCGCCATCAGCGGCAGCCGGGCCGGGGTGTCACCGGCGACGTGACCGGACCGGAAGGTCCACGTCGACTCCACCTCGGTGCTCAGGTCGGTGAAGCTCCGGGTGGCCGACACCGTCAGCTTGTAGTCGGCCGCCGCGGGCGGCACGGTGAACTCGCCGTAGCCGGCGTACTCGCTCTCGCCGACCAGCTTCCCGTTGCGCCACAGGGCGGTCCGGGCGGTGTCGGTGACCGACCCGCCGGGGTGCCCGGCGGCGTCGCTGTGCACCGGCAGGCCGACGAAGATGAGGTCACCGGTACGGCTGACGCTCTCCTCCGGCCAGCGCGGGGCCGGGAACGACGGCCCGTACGGAGCCTGGTTCCAGGTCTCGTGGACCGTCCGCCCCGCCTTGTACGCGGTCGGCACAGAGAACAGCGCCGCCTTCGGGTCCAGCCAGCCCTCCTCGTCGACCACCCCGAAGTCGATCTCGGACTCCCAGCGCACGCCCCTGGTGTTGTAGTGCTCCACCCGCTCACCGGGCACCTCGGTCGGCAGGATGATCGCCGAGGCACCGGTGTTGTACTCCAGCTCCGGCATGACGAACCGCTCGGCGACCATCCCCGGGTAGCCGCCCCGGAACCGGTGCACCACGGTGGCCAGGTCACCGGCCCGGTAGTGCCGGACGAAACCGGTCGGCATCCGGCCGGGGACCGCCTCGCTCAGCGCGTACAGGTAGGGGCTGCTGGCGGCCTCCCGGTCGGCCCACTGGCTGCTGACCGTCGAGACGAACCGGTCCGCGGAGACCGGGCTGCCGAGCTGGGCGGTGGTCAGGCCGGCGAAGCTGTCGGCCCAGAGCCCGAAGCCGTAGCTGCTGCCATCGTCGCCGAAAAAGACCGCGCTGACGTCGATCAGCAGCGGCGTCGCGTCCCGCTTCGGGATCGTGGTCAGGACCGGCTTGCCCCGCCGGGCGTCCACGGTGACCGAGAGGTCCCGGTCGACGGTCAGCTCGGGCTGGGCCAGCATGGTGAGCCCGCCGGCTTCGCCCTCGGGGGCGGGCTCGAAGATGAGCGTGCTCAGGCCGTAGCGCCCCTTGGGCAGCCGGACCTGGGCCACTCCGTCGGGGTCGTAGGCGTCCCGGACGTCGAAGCGGTCCAGGCTGGCCAGGCTGGTGTAGTAGTCCGCCGTCGTCGCGCCGGACCGGTCCAGGTGGGTCAGCGTCAGGGTGTAGCTCTCCACCTCCCGGTTCACCGCCACCGGGGTCACCGCGACGGTGGCGCCGAAGCGGGCGACGACCCGGCCGGTCCAGTAGCCGTCGGCGGCCCCGAGCCGGGTGTCGGCGGTGACGGTGGTCTCCGCCCGACCGCCCGCGGGCACGGTCACCCGGGTCGCGCCGAGGCGGAACATCCCGGCCGGCGCCGGCTGGCCGCCCGGACCGGTGATCTCGGTGCTCAGGTCGAGCGTGACGGCGGTCGGGCCGGCGTTGCGCCAGGCCACCGTGCGGGTGATCGGCGCGTCGTCGCCGTGCGGCCAGAGCGCACGGCCGAAGGAGACGCTCACCGGGTCACTGGTCACCTGCTGGCCGATCGCGCGGGTCAGGTCGACCCGGCCGGCCCCCTGCTCGTACGCGGTCTGCGCCGGGTGCGGCTTCGCGGCGGCCATCAGGGTCGCCTTGAACTGGCCGGCCTTCCAGTCCGGGTGCTGCTGGGCCAGCAGCGCCACCGAGCCGGCCACGTGCGGGGTGGCCATCGAGGTGCCGGAGAGCGCGACGTACCTCTCCCCCACCGGGTCGCCGATGCTGCCGCTGGCGGACCGGGCGGCGACGATGTCGACGCCGGGCGCGGTGATGTCGGGCTTCACCGCGTCGTCGCCCACCCGCGGGCCCCGGCTGGAGAACTCGGCAAGCTGGTCGTCGCGGTCCACCGCGCCGACGGCGAGCGCCGCGTCGGCGCTGGCCGGGGAGCCGACGGAGGCGTCCGACCCGGCGTTGCCGGCGGCGGTGACGAAGAGGGTGCCGGTCTGCGCGGTCAGCGTCTGCACCGCCTCCTCCAGCGGGTCGACCTCGGGGAAGTCCCAGCCGCTGAGGCTCATGTTGACCACGGCGGCCCGCTTGTCGACGGCGGCCCACTGCATCCCGGCCAGGATGGCCGAGTCGGTGCACCCGATGTCCTCGCAGACCTTGCCGTTGAGCAGCGTGGCGTCCGGCGCGACGCCCTTGTACCGGCCGCCGGAGGCGGCGCCGCTGCCCGCGATGGTGGAGGCGACGTGGGTGCCGTGGCCGACCGTGTCCCGGTCGTCGGTGACCTCGGTGAAGTTGCGCGACTCGGCCACCTTGCCGGCCAGGTCGGGGTGGCTCGTGTCGACGCCGGTGTCCAGCACCGCCACGCTGACGCCCTTGCCGGTGAAGCCGGCCGACCAGGCGGTGGGCGCCCCGATCTGGGGCACGCTGTGGTCCAGGGTGACCCGACGTCGGCCGTCGAGCCAGATCCGCTCGACGCCCCCCGCCGCGCCGAGCCGGGTGCCGGTGGAGCCGGTGGTGACCGCCGCCCACACCTGACCGGCGGTGGACTTGCCGGTGGTGAGGGCGGCGCCGCGGATCGCCGGCAGGTCCCGGGTCACCCGGGCGCCGGGCAGCGCGGCCACGCCGCGCCGGGCCTCCCCGGAGGCGTACGACACCAGCAGCGGCAGGTCGTCGCGGCGGGCGTCGTCGTAGCCGGCGGAGATCAGCTCGGTGACGTCGAAGAGTCGGCGGTCGACCCGGCCGGCGCGGATCAGCGCCAGCGCATCCTGGGGCACCACGGTGAGGTGCCCGCGCTCCCGGCGTACCACGAATCGCACATCGCTCCGGCCGGCGGCGGGCCGGACGGCGGCGTCGCCGGAGCCGGTGACGGTGACCCGGTCCCCGGTGACCAGGGTGACGGTGGTCGACCCGCCGGTCGGGGCGGACGGTTTCCCGGCCGGCCGGGACGCCTCGGCGCCCGCCGGTGCGGTCGGTGCGGCGGCCGATGCGGTGGCCGGGGCGCCGAGCGCCAGGCCGAGCACCAGCCCGAGCGCGACGGTCTTCCTTCTGGTTCTGTGCAACGGATCCTCCTCGGGAAGCGTCTTCATAGACGGGAGTCGCATTGACGGGGACCAGAATTACATACCGGGTATGCACAAGGAAAGTCCGGAATATGACGGTCCCCGCCCCTGGCGGGGACCCGGCCAGCGATGATCGCCCGGTGACGTCCATGCGGGAACGAATGCTGGCCGGCGAGCCCTACATCGCCAACGAGCCCGAGATCATCGCCGACCTCGACCGCGCCGCCCAGCTGATGGAGCGCGTCAACACCACCGCCGCCACCGACCCGCAGGGCCGCCTGGCCGCGCTGCGCGAGCTGCTCGGCTCGCTCGGCGAGGGCACCTGGATCCGTCCACCCTTCTACTGCGACTACGGCTGGCAGATCCACCTCGGCCCGCGCTGCTTCGTGAACTTCAACGCGGTCTTCCTCGACGTCGCCCGGATCACCATCGGCGCCGACGTCCAGATCGGACCCAACGTGCAGCTGCTCACCCCCACCCACCCGATCGAGCCGGGTCCGCGCCGGGAGAAGTGGGAGGCGGCGAAGCGGATCACCATCGGCGACAACGTCTGGCTCGGCGGCGGGGCCATCGTGCTCGCCGGGGTGACCGTCGGCGCGAACACCGTGGTCGGCGCCGGCGCCGTCGTGACCAAGGATCTGCCACCGAACGTGGTCGCCGTCGGCAATCCCGCCCGCCCGGTGCGCACCCTCGAATAACCCGGTTGACCTGCTAAAACAGCAGACGTGCGGGTGGCCGGAACCGGGCACCAGGGTGCACTCTGGGTAGTGAGCGCGACACCAGGGGGCACGGATGGGCGATCGGGTGCTCGAACTACGGGTGCACGGGGTGTCCAACACTCCGCCCGACCAGCTCCTCGGGCTGCGGCCCGAACCCGCCGAGGCCGGCCCGCAACCCGCCCGGTCGTCGACCCGGAGGCGCTGCACCCCAGCGGCGGCGAGGTCGCCGACCCGCCCATCCGCAACCACAGCGGATACCCGGAGGCGGTGGAGTTCCAGCGGGAACGAGCCCTGGTCGCCCGGCTGCTGCGGCGCGGTGTCCCGTCACCCCGGCGGGGGGTCGGTTAGGCGTACCACCAGGTCGGCGTAGTTCGCGGTGTTGCGGACCAGGGCGGCGTTGGTCTCGTCGCTGCCGTACGCCCAGGCCGCCGCCTGCTCCGGCGTCCGCCCGTACGCCTCGTGCCGGGCGACGAGCCGGCGCAGCCGCGACTCCGCGTCCAGGTCGACGAACCACGCCTCGTGCAGCAGCGCCCGCACGTCGTCCCACGGCGGGTCGCTGAGCAGCAGGTAGTTGCCCTCGGTCACCACCAGCCGGACCGAGGGCGGCACCTCGATCGCCCCGGCCACCGGCTCCTCCAGATCCCGCCGGAACAGCGGCGCGTAGACCGCGGTCGGCTCCAGCCGTCGCAGTCGGCGCAGCAGCGAGACGTACCCGTTGGCGTCGAAGGTGTCCACCGCGCCCTTGCGGGCGGCGCGGCCCAGCCGCTCCAACTCGGCCTGGGCCAGGTGGAAGCCGTCCATCGGCACCAGCCGGGCGTTCGGGCCGATCGCCGCGACGATCCGCTCGGCGAGAGTGGACTTGCCCGCCCCGGGCGCCCCGGCGATGCCGAGCAACTGCCGGGGCCCCGCCTCGGCCAGGGCACGAGCCCGGGCCACCAGGTCGTCGAGCGGGAGCGGGGTGGCCTCGGGCATCAGGGCAGCACCGGGTCGCTGACCGTGAACCGGGCCCGCACCACGGCGTGCACGGTCTGCAGCTGCGGGTCGAGTTCCAGCTCCGGCGGCGCGCCCGTCTCCATGCGGTGGGAGAACGCCGCGCCGGCCATCGGGGCGAACCCCTCCTCCGCGTCGGCCAGCTCCAGCAGGGCGGTGACCCGGGCGCCCAACGCCTCGGCGTACTCCCGGGCCCGATGCAGCGCGTCGGCGATGGCGGCGTGCCGGGCCTCCCGGTGGGCCGGGCTGTCCGGCCGCAGCGACCACCAGGGGCCGGCCACCTCGACCTGCTCCTGGTCGGCCAGGCGGAGCATCAGTTCGGCGAGGACGGCGAAGTCGGTGACGGTGACGCTGGTGGTGACACTGCCGTGGTAGCCGACCACTCGCTCGCCGGAGCGGTTGGTCTCGGGGCGTACCCGCAGGTCGCCGGCCTCCCGGCGGTCGAGGGCGGCGGCGTGCTCGTCGAGCAGCACCCGCACCGCGGCGGCCCGCTCGGCGAGCCGGGTCAGGGTGACCTCCCGGTCCCGCTCGCGGGCCGTCGCGGTCACCTGGAAGCGGGCCAGCTCGGGCGCGACCTCCCGGTACGCCTCACCGCGTACCGCCACGACCGGTCCGTCCGTCACGCCCTCACCCTAGCGGCGGGCCCGGTGCGCCGTCCGGTTCCACGGCCAACCGACGGGCCAGGTACTCGACCTGGTCGCCGGTCGTCCGGCACCCGTCGAGGTACCCGCCGGCCGCGCCCAGTTCGAGCAGGAAGCGCAGCTCCGCGTCCCCGCTGCCGGCCAGCGGGAAGGCCCGACGCAGCTCGACCGTCGCGCGGCCGGCCAGCGCGGCCCGGGCGTCGCGGCCCTCGCCGTGTCGGGCGGTGAGCGCGGCCCGGTCGTCGTCACGCAGCGCGGCCGCCAGTTCGTCCAGGAAGGAGGTGACCGAGGTCAGCGCGGCCAGCACCGCCGCCCGGTTGGCGAGCAGCATGTTCGCCGTCCGCTCCGGTGGCGTGCCGGCGACCCGGGTGCCGTCGCGGAAGCTGCCGGCGGCGAGGCCGAGGACGGCGTCGCGCAGCGGGGAGCGCTCGGCCGCGCCGGCGAGGGCGCCGGCGAGCAGGTGCGGCACGTGCGAGGCGAGCGCGACGACCGAGTCGTGCCGATCGGCCGCCATCGGCACCACCCGGGCGGCGAACACCTCCATCACCAGCACGGTGAGCCGGCGGAAGGCGGCCAGGCCGGGACCGGGCGCGGGGCAGAGCACCCAGGCCGCGTCGTCGAAGAGCCCCGGCACCGCAGCGGTCAGGCCGGCCCGGTCGGTGCCCGCCATCGGGTGGCCGGGGACGAAGCGGTGGGTCAGCCCCTGCGCGGCGGCGAACGCGGCCAGCTCCGCCTTGGTGCTCCCGACGTCGGTGAGCAGGCAGTCCTCGGCGGTCACCGCGGCCACCTCGACCAGGGTCCGCGGCAGGGTGGGCAGCGGCCCGCAGAGGAAGACCACGTCCCGGTCGGCCACCGCGTCGACCAGACGCTCCGGTGCCGGTACGCCGGCCCGCCGGGCCTGCCGCCGGGTCGCCTCGTCCGGGTCCCAGCCGGCCACGTCCAGCCCGGCCGCGTGCAGCCGGAGCAGCACCGAACCGCCGATCAGCCCGGTGCCGACCACCGCCGCCCGGACCACCCCGCCGGCCCCGCCCATCGGCGCGTCAGGCCCGTGCGAGCCGCGCGGCGACCGCCGCGACGTGCGCGTCGGACTCGGTCAGCGCGGCCCGGACGTGCTGCGCCCCGCCGGGGCCGTAGAAGACGCCGGCGGCGACCAGGATGCCCCGGCGGGCCAGCCAGTCCACCGTTGCCCAGCAGTCCTCGCCCCGGGTCATCCACAGGTAGAGCCCGGCCTCCGAGTGCTCCACGGTGAAGCCCGCCCCGGTGAACGCGGCGAGCAGCGTCTCCCGCCGGGCCCGGTAGCGTTCCCGCTGCTCGTCGGCGTGCGCCTGGTCGGAGAGCGCGGCCACCATGGCGGCCTGCACCGGCGCGGGCACGATCATGCCGGCGTGCTTGCGGATCTTGAGCAGCTCGGCCACCAGCGCCGGGTCGCCGGCGACGAAACCGGCCCGGTAGCCGGCCAGGTTGGAGCGCTTGGAGAGCGAGTGCACCGCCAGCACCGAGTCGTACGACCCGCCGCAGACCTCGGGCGAGAGCACCGAGACCGGCTCGGCGTCGGCCGTCCAGCCCAGCGGCAGGTAGCACTCGTCGCTGGCCACCACGGCGCCCCGCTCGCGGGCCCAGTCGACCACCTTGCGCAGGTGGGCGGTGGGCAGCACCCGACCGGTCGGGTTGCCGGGCGAGTTGACCCAGACCAGGCGTACCCGGGAGGTCGGGCCGACCGCGGTCAGCGAGTCGGCGCGGACGGTGGTGGCGCCGGCGAGCCGGGCCCCGTCCTCGTACGTCGGGTAGGCGATCGACGGCACCACGACCACGTCACCGGGGCCGATCCCGAGCAGGGTGGGCAGCCAGGCGACCAGTTCCTTGGAGCCGATCGTGGGCAGGACGCCGAGCCCGTCGACCCCGGCCCCGCAGGTGCGGGCCACCCAGCCGGCGATGGCGTCGCGCAGCGCCGGGGTGCCCGCGGTCAGCGGGTATCCCGGGGCATCGGACGCGTCCGCCAGCGCCTGCCGGATCACCGGGGGCACCGGGTCGACCGGCGTGCCCATCGAGAGGTTGATCAGACCGTCCGGGTGCGCCGCGGCCACGGTGGCCGCGGCGTCCAGGGTGTCCCAGGTGAACTCGGGCAGCCGCGACGAGACCGGCGCGGGCCGGTTCAGTGGCCCTCTCCGCGCGGCGGCTGGGCGGCGACGAACGTCGCGTCCTTCTCCACCTTGCCGATCTTCGACGCGCCACCCGGCGAGCCGAGGTCCTCGAAGAACTCGTAGTTGGCCCCGGTGTAGTCCTTCCACTGCTCCGGGACGTCGTCTTCGTAGAAGATCGCTTCGACCGGGCAGACCGGCTCACAGGCACCACAGTCGACGCACTCGTCGGGGTGGATGTAGAGCATCCGATTGCCCTCGTAAATGCAGTCGACCGGGCACTCCTCGATGCATGCCTTGTCGAGCACATCCACGCACGGCTCGGCGATGATGTAGGTCACCGGTCTTCTCCTCCGCAAGACTCGCCGCGATCACCCGCGACGCTAAGAGCCTAGTATCTCGCCGGGGAGGAGGTCGATCGTGCTCCGACAGCAGGACGTGGGCCACCGGATCGTGGTGCGCCGCATTGTGGGGATTCGCGAGGGCCGCCCCCTCTTCTCGGACGCTCTCGGCGAGCTGGTCGAGCTGACCGAGACCCATCTCACTCTCGCCACCAGGCAGGGCCGGCTGCGGGTACCGGTGACCGAGGTGCACCGGGCCAAGCGCGTGCCGCCGACCCGCCGGCCGACCGCCTCGGCCGTGATCGAGCTGGAGCTGGCCTCCGACGAGGCGTGGCCCGCCGCCGTCCGGGACCGGCTGGGCGACTGGCTGCTGCGCTCCGCCGCCGGCTGGTCCGGCCGGGCCAACTCCGCGCTGCCGGTGGGCGACCCGGACCGGCCCCTGCCGGCCGCGCTGGACGCGGTGGAGCGCTGGTACGCCGACCAGGGGCAACCGGCCATGGTGAACACCCCGCTCCCGCTGGCCGCGCCGGTCGGCGCGGAGCTGGACGCCCGGGGCTGGGGCAGCCGGCCACCGGTGCTGGTGCAGACCGTCGCCCTCGCCGCGCTGCCGCCGGCCGCGTCGGCCCCGGCCGGCTCACCGCCGGTCGAGCTGGCCGCCGCGCCGTCGGACGACTGGCTCGCGATCGCCGCCGGCCGCAAGGGCGGCCTCCCGGACGCCGCCCGGCACGTGCTCACCGCCGTGGCCCGGGTCCGCTTCGCCCACGTGTACGCCGACGGCACGCTGGTCGCGATCGGCCGGGGCACCGTCACCGGGCGGGGACGCTGGCTCGGGCTCAGCCTGATCGAGGTGGTGCCCGAGGCCCGGCGGCGCGGGCTGGCCGGCCGGGTGGTCCGGGCCCTGGTCGACTGGGGCGTGGCGGAGGGAGCGACGCACGCCTTCCTCCAGGTGGAGCAGCGCAACACCGCCGCGGTGACGCTCTACCGGGGACTGGGGTTCACCACCCACCACACCTACCTGACCCGGGTCGCCCCGGACTGAGCACAGGGACGATTCCCGCAGGTCGTTCGGGGTACCGGAAGAACTGGACGCGGCACGACGCGCGTCGTGACGCCTCCTTCGACCCCGGACCAGGAAGGACCTGCTCGATGGCCACGCGCAGCGGATCGGGACGCGCCAGCGCCTCGACGGCGACGAAGAACGCCCCCGGCAACCAGACTCCGAACACCCCCGACGTCAACGAGAGCGAGATCGCCCGCCTGAAGGTCGACCAGCTCCGCGACCGACTGCGCCGACGCGGCATCACCGGCACCGCCGACATGCGCAAGGACGAACTCGTCGACGCCCTGATCACAGCGCTGCGCGAGGGCCGGAAGACCACCCGCTCCCGCAACACCTCCGGCAGCGGCCCGGCGTCGCGCTCCGACGGCGGCTCGCGGGGGAACTCCCGCGACGGCGGCACCGCCCGCGGCCGGGGCGGGTCGCGCGGCGGCGGTTCGCGCGGGGCGCAGACCGGCGAGCAGCCGGGCAACCAGACCCCGAACACCCCCGACGTCAACGAGAGCGAGATCGCCCGCCTCAAGGTCGACCAGCTCCGCGACCGACTGCGCCGACGCGGCATCACCGGCACCGCCGACATGCGCAAGGACGAACTCGTCGACGCCCTGATCACGGCGCTGCGCGAGGGCCGGAAGACCAACGGCTCGGGCTCCGGCCGCTCGGCCAGCTCGGGCTCCGGCCGCTCGGATTCCGTGCGCTCGGCCGGCTCGGATTCCGGACGCACTGGCTCCGGACGCTCGACGACCGGCGGTAGGTCGGCCACCCCCGACCGCTCCAACCCGCGTCGGCCTCGGCCCGAGTCGCCGGAGGTGGAGCTGGCGGAGGTGGAGCGGCGGGCGGCGGAACTGGCGGACGTGACGCCGCTGGCCGTCGAGGTCGAGGAGGTCGAGCGGCGGGCGGCGGAGCTGGAGGAAGCGGTGTCCGAGTCGACGACGACCGCGCGCCCGAATGCCCGCGTCCCGCAGCCCCGGGCCGGAACGGACACCAGGGACCGGGCCTCCTCCCCCGCCAGCTAGGCGAGCAGCAGGGTCGGGGGCCGTCACCGGCCCTCGACCCGGCCCGGCCCTGCCCGGCTCGGGGCGCGCCCCGTCCGCCGAACCACGGATGCTCCGGACGCGACAGCGCGACCTCCCGCACCGGGGCCGGCCGGAGGACGACACCCGTACGAGCGATATGCCTGAGAGTCATAAATATGCCGCTCAGGCATATCGCTCACACCGACGTTGCCACCGACGCCACGACACGCCGGACCGACGAGTGGGCCGCGCCGATCGGGACCGGAGAACTCGACGCCTCAGCGGCGGACGACCCGGCGCGGCTTGGCAGACTTGATCTCGGCGTACCGCTTGAGCTGCTGTGAGCGGTGGTCGAGGCCGAGCGCGGTGAGCAGCAGGTAGCCGACCGCCACGCCGGCCCCGGCGGCCAGCAGGTAGAGCCAGATCTGGGCGAAGAACAGCCCGGCGCCCCCGCCGAACGGGTTGTTGCCGACCAGCAGCGGCCCGACCAGCACGGTCAGCAGCAGCGCCACCAGCACCGCCGCGCCGACATCGGTGCCCCAGGCGCCCGCCGGACGGGTACGGCCCTGCACGAAGACCACCCCGGCGAGGATCAGCCCGATCACCACGAACATGCCCAGCGAGACCCGGTCGGCGGCGGTGTCGTTCCCGTCGAAGCCGAGCTTGATGATCACCCGAGCCACCACGTTGACCGCGAACAGCGCCCCCGCGAGCACGCCGACCGCGCGCCACCGATTCCCCATCGCACGCCTCCCGCCGTACCGCCCGCCCCACTGGCGAGCCTTCTGGCAGGAATGTCTACCACCACAGGCTGTGCGGCGTCATCACCCGTCGTGACGTCGTTGCGGCGGGCCGAGGATCTGCCGGAACGCCATCACCGCGAAGGTCATCGCCCCGGCGGTGATCATGCCCAGCCCCACCCAGTTGTCGCCGGCGACGAGCAGGTCGCCCTCGGTGGTGCGGACCGCCGCCACGGCCATCAGCACGAACCACGGCAACGCCGGCAGCGCCACCGCCCACTTTCGGCCGACCGTGGCGTACGCGAACCAGCTCACCGCGACCGCCGCGCCGATGGTGACCAGCACCGACACCCCGATCAGGTGACCGCCCACCCGGACGGTGGACAGCAGCAGCCCGAGCAGCGCCACCAGCACCCCGCCGACCACCGAGACCAGCCCGCCGGCGATCCGCAGGGCGACGTCGAGCAGCCGCGTGGACCGGCCCGGGGGCGGCGGTGTGACCTGCTCCTCGACCACCGTCATCGGCGCGGCGGGCAGGGTCACCGGAGCCCGGCCACCGCGACCGGGGAGCGGTCGGTGCCGTCCGCGGCCAGCCCGGCGAAGAGGTCGTCCTCCCAGCCGTACGGGCCCTTGCCGGGGCCCTTCTCGCCCACCGCGAGGGTGAAGTACTCCACGCCCATGAACTCGGCGCCGAAGTTGCCGGCGATCGAGTACAGCCACGAGGTGGCCGGGATCTGGGTGGCGTGCGCGCGCATCGCCGCCTCCTTGGCGGCATGCTGGTCGGTGGCGTCGATCCGCGCGGCGATCTGCGGATCGGGCGTGCCGAAGGGCAGCTCGTCTGCGCTGTCGATGCCGTCGAAGGGGTTGTCGGACGCCTCGGTGAAGGCGGTCAGGCCGGCCTCCAGCACGCTGCGCGGCATGGCCGTCCAGTAGACCTTGGCCGGGGCGAAGCCCTCGGCGGCGGCCAGCTCGTGCGCGCGCATCGCCACCCGGTGGGCCTGGATGTGGTCGGGGTGGCCGTAGAAGCCGTTCGGGTCGTACGTGATCATGACCTGCGGGCGGACCTCGCGCATGATCTCCACCAGGTGCCCGGCGGCCTCGTCGAGGTCGGCCTGCCAGAAGGCCCGGGGGTGCTCGTTGGTGGCGAGCCCCATCATGCCGGAGTCGCGGTAGCGGCCGGCGCCGCCGAGGAAGCGGTGGTCGGTGACGCCGAGCGCGGCACAGGCGGCCGCCAGCTCGCCGATCCGGTAGCCGCCGAGCTGGTCGGCCTCGGCGGCGGCGAGCTGCGCCAGCTCCGGCACGTGGATCTCGCCCTCCTCGCCGAGAGTGCAGGTGACCAGCGTGACGTGAGCGCCGCTGGCGGCGTACCAGGCCATCGTCGACCCGGTGCCGATGGACTCGTCGTCGGGGTGCGCGTGAACCAGCAGAAGGCGTCGATTGGGCAGCGTCGTCACGTCCGTCACTCTAACCGGCGGTCTCCGTCCGCCGAGCCTGACGCGTCCGCCCAGGTCGGCCACATCACGTCGCGAGCCGCCCTACGATCTGGAGCTGTGGACTTTCCCGAGCTGGCCGCCCGCACCCGTCGGTTCAGCCACGGGGCGCCGCGCGCCGTTTCCGTGGCCGACGACGGCTCCCGGGTGGTCTTCCTCCGCTCGGGCGGTCCCGAGGACCCGGCCGAGCAACTCTGGTCGCTGGAGGTCGCCAGCGGCGAGGAGCGGCTGATCGCCGACCCGGCCGCGCTGCTCGGCGCCGACACCGAACCGGGCGCGCTCGCCCCGGGCGAGCGGGCACTGCGCGAACGGCTGCGGCTCAGCAGCGCCGGCATCGGCTCGTACGCCCTGGACGCCGCCGGCCGGGTGGCGGTCTTCGCGCTGGCCGGGCGGCTGTTCCGGGCCGACCTGGTGCACGGCGACGTGGTCGAGGTGGAGACCGTCGGGCCGGTGATCGACCCGCGGCCGGACCCGACCGGCGAGCGGCTGGCGTACGTCACCGACGCCGCCGAGGGCGTCCGCCGGGGCCAGCTGCGGGTGGTCGAGTCCGACGGCACCGACACCCTGCTGGCCGGCGAGGATTCCGGCGTGACCTGGGGGCTGGCCGAGCACGTCGCGGCCGAGGAGTTCGACCGGTTCCGCGGCTACTGGTGGGCGCCCGACGGCCGGTCGGTGCTGGCCGCCCGGGTGGACGAGTCCCGGCTGCCGCGCTGGCACCTGCACGACCCGGCCGACCCGACGAGCCCGCCGACCACGGTCGCGTACCCCCGCGCGGGCGGGCCGAACGCCGAGGTCAGCCTGCACCTGCTCGACCTTGACGGCGGCTGGGTCGACGTGCACTGGGACCGCGAGACCTACCCGTACCTGGCCTCGGTGGGCTGGGCCGACGGCGGGCCGCTGATCACGGTGCTGCGCCGCTCACAGCAGCACGGCCTGGTGCTGGCCGTGGACCCGCGCACCGGGGAGACGCAGGTGCACGCCGAGCTGGCCGACCCGCGCTGGGTGGAGCCGATCCCGGGCACCCCGGCGCACCTGCCGGACGGCCGGGTCCTGGTCGGCGGGGAGCTGGCCCACGACGGGTACGACGCCCGCTGCCTCTTCGCCGACGGCACCCTGCTCACCCCGCCCTCGCTCTACGTACGCCGGGTGGTGGGGCGGCTGCCCACCGGCGGCGGCCCGGCGGACCTGCTGGTCGAGGCGAGCGAGGGCGAGCCGAGCCAGCGCCACCTGTACCGGGTCCGCACGGTGATCGGCGGCGGCGTGGACGCCCGCCGGATGAGCGGCACCCCCGGCTGGCACACCGCCGCGGTGGGCGGGGACGTGCTGGTGGTGGGCACCGCCTCGCTGGACGACGCGGGGACGAGCTGGTCGGTCTGGCGCGGCGACCGGGAGGTGGCCCAGTTGCGCTCGCTGGCCGCCACCCCGCCGTACGCCCCGCGCCCGATGCTGGTCCGGGTGACCGACCGGCGGCTGCCGTCCGGCGTGCTCTACCCGAGCGACCACGTCAAGGGCACCCGGTTGCCGGTGCTGCTGGACGTGTACGGCGGTCCGGGTCACCAGGAGGTGGTGGCCGCCCGGGCGGCCTGGCTGGAACGGCAGTGGTGGGCCGACTCCGGCTTCGCGGTGGTGACCGTCGACAACCGGGGCACCCCGGGGGTGGCGCCCTCGTTCGAGAAGGCGGTGCACCGCCGGCTGGCCGACGTGATCCTGGCCGACCAGGTGGACGCGCTGACCGCGCTGGCCGGCAAGCACCCGGACCTGGACCTGGACCGGGTGGCGATCCGGGGCTGGTCGTTCGGCGGCTGGCTGGCCGGGCTGGCCGTGCTGCGGCACCCGGAGCTGTTCCGCTGCGGCATCGCCGGCGCCCCGGTCACCGACTGGCACCTGTACGACACCGCCTACACCGAGCGCTACCTGGGCCTGCCGGACGACGGGATCGACGTGTACGGCCACCACTCGCTGGTGGAGCTGGCCGCCGAGCCGCTGCTCGAGTCGGAGCAGGCCCGGCCGCTGCTGCTGGTGCACGGCCTGGCCGACGACAACGTGGTGGCCGCGCACACGCTGCGGCTGTCGGCGGCGCTGCTGGCCACCGGGCGCCCGCACGCGGTGCTGCCGCTGACCGGGGCCAGCCACCTGGCCGCCGACGGGCTGTCCGAGCGGCTGCTCCGGCTGGAGCTGGACTTCCTGCGTACGCACCTCTGAGACGCGGAAGGCCCCGGCCGACACCGTTGTCGACCGGGGCCCGTCCCTACCGCGAGTTACTGCTTGACGTGCGCGTTGACGAAGGACGGGTAGCCGAAGACGCTGGAGATGAAGACCCCGCCGGCCTTGGAGCCGTGCACGACGTAGGCCACGTCGACGTAGAGCGGCACCACCGGGGCGTGCTCCTTCATGATCCGCTCATCGAGCTTGCCCCACTCCGGGCCCTGGTCGGCCGGGGCCATGGCCAGGATCCGGTCGAACTCGGCGTTGATGGCCGGGTCGTTGAAGTAGGACTGGTTGCTGTTGCCCTCGGCCTTGATCGACCGGCCGTCGTAGAGCACCGGCAGGATGGACGCGCCGCTCGGCCAGTCCGCCGCCCAGTTGCCGATGTACAGGTCCCAGGGGTTGTTCTTCTTCTTGATCTCGTCGAGCTTGGCGTCGTCCGGGATGTTCCGGATCGTGATCTTGAAGCCGGCCTTCTCCAGGTTGCTCTTGATCTGGGTGGCCATCTCCTGCTCCTCCGAGTCGTCGGAGGCGCCGAGGACGAGCTGCGGGGTCTGGCCGCCGAGCAGCTCCTTGGCCTTGTCGATGTCGCCGCTGGCGCCCGCCGGGTACGCGTCGTACGCCTTGTAGCCGATCGTCGCCGGCGGCATCAGCGTGGTCAGCGGGGCCGCCACGGTGGAGCCACCGATGGTCTTGATCAGGCCGTCCCGGTCGATGGCGTAGTTGAGCGCCTGCCGGACCTTGAGGTCGGTGACCCGCTGGGTGTTGATGACCAGCTGGTTGGCGCTCGGCGTCGGGGAGAGGATGGTCCGCGACTTCAGGTTGGCGTCACCGGCGACCTTGGCCACCAGCGAGGCGGGCACGAAGTTCCACGCGAGCGCGCTCTGGTCGGCGCCGTTGTCGGCGATCACCCGGTTGTTCGCGGCGTCGGCGGTCGGGCCGAACGTCCAGACGAACTGGTCCGGGTACTGGTGCCGCACCGGGTCGGTCTTCGGGTCCCAGTTCGGGTTGCGGTCCAGGGTCAGCTGCACGCCGACCTGGTGCTTGGCGACCTTGTACGGGCCCGACGAGAACGGCTTCTGGTCGAGGTTGACGCCGGTGTCCATCTCCGGCTTGAGCGGCGCGGTGGTGGGCAGCGAGACGGCGAACGGCAGGTCGCAGCGGGGCTTGGCGAACTCGAAGCGCAGCGTCTTCGCATCCGGCGTGGTCAGGCCCGGGGGCAGCCCGGTCTTGTTCTTCTTGAAGTCCCACTTGGTGTCGAACTGCGGGCTGTCGGCCAGCCACTCCTGGATGTAGGTCGGGCCGCCGGGCAGGTCCGGGTCGAAGGAGCGGGCGATGCCGTACGCGATCTCCTTCGAGGTGATCGCGCTGCCGTCCTCGAACTTCACCCCGTCCTTGATCTTGAATTCCCAGACCTTGCAGTCGTTGTTGACGTTGGTGCCGGGCGTCTCGGCCAGGTCACCCACCAGCACCAGGCCGCCCTTGCCGTCGTCCTTCCAGGTGGTCAGGTAGCGGGCGAAGAGCGGGTTGGCCATCAGGCCGGCGAACGAGTACGTCCGCTGCGGGTCCAGGTGGGAGATCGGCGTCTCCCGGATGATGCTGAAGGTGCCGCCCTTCTGGGCCCCCTCGACCTCGGCCGCCGGCCCCTGGGAGTCCTTCGGGTCGGTCGCGATCACCCCGGTCTGCTTCCGGTTGTTGTCCACCACCGGGCCGTCGTCCGTGTTCTTCGTGCACGCGCCCAACGCCACAACCAGTGCGATAGCGCCGGATGCGGCTGCCGCCACCCGTGGTCGCATGTCGTACCTCCTCCACCGTGTGCTCTGCGGGCGCCGGGCGGGGACCCGCCGACGTCCCGAGGATCGTAAAGAAGAAAACCTTCAAGTTGTGTAACAGTTGTCGCTAAATTTCAACGACGCGTACATCGGGTGTCCGCTCCCGACCCGCGACGGCGTCAGCCAAGCCGGACCCGCGGGTCGATCGCGGCGTAGAGCAGGTCCACCACCAGGTTGGCGACCACCACGAAGAAGGCCGCGATCAGCACGGTGGCCATGATGGTGGGCAGGTCACCGCCCTTGACCGCGTCCACGGCGGTACGCCCCAGCCCGGTCAGGCCGAAGGTCAGCTCGGTGATCACCGTGCCGCCCAGCGCTCCGCCGACGTCCAGCCCGGCGATGGTGACCACCGGGGTGATCGCCGCGCGCAGCGCGTGCCGCCCGTACACCTGGGGTTTGGCCAGGCCCTTGGCGCGCGCGGTCCGGACGAAGTCCTCCGACAGCGTCTCCAGCATCTGTGCCCGGGACAGCCGCGCGTAGATGGCGGAGAAGAGGAAGGCCAGCGCGACCCAGGCGAGCACCAGCCCGCTCGCCCACTTCAGCGGATTGTCGAGGATCGACGTGTAGCCGGGCACCGGCAGCAGCCGCGTGGTGTAGACGAAGACCAGCAGCAGCACCGCGCCGACGAAGTAGAGCTGCAACGAGGCGCCGGTCAGCGAGAAGCCGATCGCGGCCCGGTCCACCCAGGTGCCCCGACGCAGCGCGGAGATCATGCCGAGACCCACCCCGAGCAGCAACCAGAGGATCGCCGCCGGGATCACGATGCTCAGCGTCACCGGCAGCACCCGGGCGATGGTGTCGGAGACCGCCTCGTTGGCCACGTAGGACCAGCCCAGGCAGGGGGCTTCACACCGACCGCCCTGGGCGCTGCCCAGGTCCCGGCCGGTGAAGATGCCCTTCATGTAGCCGGCGTACTGGGTGACGAGCGGATCGCGCAGCCCCAACTCCTGGCGTACCCGCTCCAACCGCTCCGGGTTGCAGTTCTTCGGGCACATGCCGCTGACCGGGTCCCGGGGCAGCGCGAAGAACATCAGGAAGGTCAGCACGCTCACCACGAAGAGGGTGAGGGCGGCGGAGAAGATCCGCTTGATCAGGAAACGGGCCATGTCGGCACCCCTACCGCGACGACTTCGGGTCGAGCGCGTCGCGCAGCGCGTCCCCGAAGAGGTTGAAGGCCAGCACCAGCAGGAAGATCGTGACGCCGGGGAAGAAGACGTACATCGGGTCGGTCTCCAGGTACCGCAGGCTCCGGAAGATCATCCGGCCGAAGCTCGGCGTCTCCTCGGAGAGCCCGACGCCGATGAAGGCGAGCGCCGCCTCGCTGGTGATGAACTGCGGCACCGCCAGCGAGAAGGCCACCAGGACCGGCGCCCAGATGTTCGGCAGCAGCTGCCGGAAGAGCATGTGCCCCAGGCCGGCGCCGCTGGCCCGGGCCGCCTCCACGAACTCCCGCTCGCGCAGCGCGATCACCTGCCCGCGGACCAGCCGCGCGGTGCTGGTCCAGCCGAAGACCGCGAAGATCCCGATCAGCATCGCCACGCCGAACGCCTCGGGCACCGCGGCGCGCTGGCCGTAGAAGCGCAGCACCAGCGTCGGCGTCAGGGCCAGCGCGATGATCAGGAACGGCATGGCCAGCACCAGGTCGGTGATCCAGGTGATCACCGCGTCGACCCAGCCGCCCAGGTAGCCGGCGACGACACCGAGCGTCACGCCGAGCGCGGTGCTGAGCACCGCCGCCGAGAAGGCGATCAGCAGGGAGGTCCGCAGCCCGTACACCATCCGGATGAAGATGTCCCGGCCGGTGCCGGGCTCCAGCCCGAACCAGTGCTCGCCGGAGATGCCGCCCAGGTAGCCCAGCGGCATGCCGCAGCACGAGTCCAGCTTGTCCTTGAAGTCCTCGCCGGGACCGACGCCGTACACCATCGACAGCAGCGGGGCGACCAGCGCGACCACCACGAAGAAGACCAGCAGGGCGGCACTGACCCGGGCGGTCCGGTCCCGGCGCAGCCGGGCCAGCGCGAGCTGACCGGGTGACCGGCCGACGACGCCTCTGCTCCGCGGCGCGTCGCCGTCGCCGCCGGACTCGATCTCCGCCAGCGCCACGCCCTCGATCGGGGACAGACTCACTTCGCCACCTCCTCGCCGCTCGCGCCCACCGACCCGGCCGGGGGCGTCGACCCGGCCGGAGCCGTCGACTCCGCCGACTCCACCGACTCCGCCGGCTGCACCGGCCGCACCGGCCGCACCGGAACCACCGGGCCGGCGGCGGCCACCGGGCCGGCCTCCGGGCTCGTGCCGGCCGGTTCCCCTTCGGGGCTCGTGCCAGCCGGTTCCCCTTCGGGGCTCGTGCCAGCCGGTTCCCCTTCGGGGAAGTGGCAGGCGGTGGCCTGCCGGCCGCCGTCCCGGGGCACCAGGGCCGGTTCCTCGGTGGCGCAGACGTCCTGCGCCTTCCAGCAGCGGGTCCGGAACCGGCAGCCCGAGGGCGGGTCCAGCGGCGTCGGGACGTCGCCGGCCAGCCGGATCCGCCCGGCCGGGCCGAGCGCCGTCACGTCCGGGATCGCCGACAGCAGGGCCCGGGTGTACGGATGCTGCGGCCGTTCGTAGATGTCGGCCCGGTCGCCGATCTCGACGATCCGGCCGAGGTACATGACGGCGACCCGCTGGCAGAAGTGCCGCACCACGGCCAGGTCGTGGGCGATGAACACGAACGCCAGGTCGAGGTCGCGTTGCAGGTCCCGGAGCAGGTTGATCACCTGCGCCTGGATCGAGACGTCCAGCGCGGAGACCGGCTCGTCGGCGACGATCAGCTTGGGCCGCAGCGCCAGCGCCCGGGCGATGCCGATGCGCTGCCGCTGCCCGCCGGAGAACTCGTGCGGGTAGCGGTTGTAGTGCTCCGGGTTCAGCCCGACCAGCTCCAGCAGTTCCTGCACCCGCTTGCGCACCCCGCCGGGCGGGTCGATGCCGTTGACCTGCAACGGCATCGCCACGATCCGGCCCACGGTGTGCCGGGGGTTCAGCGAGGCGTACGGGTCCTGGAAGATGATCTGAAGGTCCTGCCGCAGCGGCCGCAGCTCCCGCCGCCGGGCGTGGGTGATGTCCCGGCCGGCGAACTCGATGGTCCCGGCGCTGGGCTCCAGCAGCCGCACCAGCATCCGGCCAGTGGTGGTCTTGCCGCAGCCGGACTCCCCGACCAGGCCCAGGGTCTCCCCCGGCCGCACGTCGAAGTCCAACCCGTCGACCGCCCGCACCAGCCCCCGGCTGCGTAGTCCGGTGCGCACCGGGAAGTGCTTGGTCAGCCCGCGTACCCGCAGCAGGGGTTCGGTCTCACTCATCGGGCCACCCCCACCTGTGCCACGTCCTCCTGGTAGAGCCGGGTGCGCTCCTGCGCCGACAGGTGACAGGCGACCAGGTGGCCGGCCTCGCCCGCCGGGCCCAGCTCGGGCACCTCGGCGCGCGAGCGGTCACCGTTGCGGCCGGCGTACCGGCAGCGCGGGTGGAACGCGCAGCCCGACGGCAGGTTGATCAGCGAGGGCGGCGTGCCGGGGATCGGCACCAGGTCCGCGTCCGCGTCGCCGTGCAGCGAGGGCACGCTCGACAGCAACCCCCAGGTGTACGGGTGCTGCGGGCGCCGCAGCACCTGCTCGACCGTGCCCCGTTCGACCGCCCGGCCCCCGTACATCACCAGCACGTCGTCGGCGACCTGGGAGACCACGCCCAGGTCGTGGGTGATCAGGATGATCGCCGAGTGGAACTCGGCCTGCAGGTCGGTGAGCAGGTCCAGGATCTGCGCCTGCACGGTCACGTCGAGGGCGGTGGTCGGCTCGTCGGCGATCAGCAGGTCCGGGTTGTTGACCAGCGCCATCGCGATCATCGCCCGCTGCCGCATGCCGCCGGAGAACTCGTGCGGGTACTGGTCGAAGCGGCGCGCCGGCTGCGGGATGCCGACCCGGCCGAGCATGTCGACCGCCCGGGTACGCGCCTCCCGCCGGCCCGCCCCCGGGTGGTGCACCCGGTACGCCTCGGCGATCTGCCGGCCCACCGTGTAGTAGGGGTGCAGTGCCGACAGCGGGTCCTGGAAGATCATCGCCATGTCCCGGCCGCGCAGCCGGCGCACCTCCTCGTCGGGAAGGCCGACCAGTTGACGACCGCCGAGGGTGATCTCCCCGGTGATGGTGGTCCGCTTGGCGTCGTGCAGGCCCAGGATGGCCAGCGAGGTGACGCTCTTGCCCGAGCCGGACTCGCCGACGATGCCGAGCGTGCGCCCGCGCGCCACCGAGAAGGACACCCCGTCGACCGCGCGTACCACCCCGTCGGTGGTGTCGAACCGGACCCGCAGGTCGTCGACCCGCAGGTGGGGCGCCTCGACAGCGCGCTGCTCCGGCACGCCGGGGCGGTCGTCCGACTGCCCGGACGGCACGGGTTCCGGACTGTCCACGACCGCCTCCCTCAAGTTGTAGAGAACCTACAACAAAGCTTCGAGGGTGAAAATAAGCTACAAGCCGCGGAGCTGTCAGCGGCCCACAGCGTAACGAGTCGACAACGGGCGTGAACAGCCCTCACCAGGACATCCACCGCGGCAACTCGATGTCGTCGGCCCACGCTCGCACGTCGGGTGCGACGATGGTCGTGGCGGCCACGGAAGGATTCGACGCCAGAGAGGTGGAGGTGACGATGACCGCGGCGGTGTTCGACCACGACGGCCCGTGGACCGAAGAGGAGTACCTCGCCCTCGGCGAGACGCAGCAACGCGTCGAACTCTTCGACGGGAGCCTCCACGTGACCCCAGCCCCCACTCCACGCCACCAGCGCATCTCGCGCAAACTGGGCAACATCCTCGAAGCCGCGGCCGAGACCGCCGGGCTGGAACTCCTGGAGGCGGTGAACGTCCGGCTCCGACCGGGCCGGATCCCCATTCCCGATCTCGTCATCACCGGACCGGTCGACCTGGACGAACTCATCATCGACGCGGTCGACGTCCGGCTCATCTGCGAGATCATCTCGCCGAGCAACGCGGCCACCGACAAGGTGCTCAAGATGCACTACTACGCCGCCGCCGGCATCGAGTGGTACCTCCTCGTCGAGCAGGAGACCGGCACGTTGCACCTCTACCGGCGGCAGGGCAGCCACTACGTCGAGCAGTCGGTGACCAAGCCAGGTGACACGTTGGAGCTGAGCGAGCCGGTGAAGGCCGCCATCCGGCCGGAGGAGCTCGTCCCCTGACGAACGTCGGCCGGCTCGCCTAGGGTCGGGCGCATGACCGAGTTCGACGCGGCCTCCGCCGCCGTCCAGGCCGCCCTCGACGCGGGCGCCCGGTACGCGGACGCCCGGGTGATGCACCGCCGCTACGAGTCGATGTCGGCCCGCAACGGCGCCATCGAGGAGCTGACCCAGGACGAGAGCATCGGCCTGGGGGTGCGGGCGCTGGTCGGGTCGAGCTGGGGCTTCCACGCCGTACCCGAGCTGTCCGACGCCGCGGCCCGCGATGCCGGCCGGCGCGCCGCGGCGATCGCCGCCGCGAGCGCGCGGGTGCCCGGCCCGCCGATCGACCTGGTGCAGGCCGGAGCGGCCGTGGCGAGCTGGGCCTCGTCGTGCCGGGTCGACCCGCTCGGGGTCGCCCTCTCCGACAAGGGCGACCTGCTGGTCGGGGCCACCGCGACGATGCGGGAGCACGGCGCCGACCTGGCCGAGGGGCTCTACCAGATCTGGGACACCGCCAAGTGGTTCGTCTCCAGTGAGGGGCACCGGATCGACCAGCGCATCCGCGAGTGCGGCGGCGGCATCTCGGCCACCTCCATCGGCGACGGCGAGACCCAGCGCCGCTCCTACCCCAGCTACCGGGGCCAGTACGGCACCACCGGTTGGGAGCTGGTCGAGTCGCTGGACCTCACCGCGCACGCCGCGCGCATCGCCGAGGAGTCCCGGGCGCTGCTCACCGCGCCCGAGTGCCCGGCCGGCGAGACCGACCTCATCCTCGGCGGCGAACAGCTCGCGTTGCAGATCCACGAGTCGGTCGGCCACGCCATCGAGCTGGACCGCATCCTCGGCTGGGAGGCCGCCTTCGCCGGCACGTCCTGGTTGGACCTGGCCCAGCTCGGCTCGCTGCGCTACGGCTCCGAGCTGATGAACGTCACCATCGACCCGACCATCCCGGGCGCACTGGGCAGCTTCGGCTTCGACGACGAGGGCTCCCCGGCGGTCCGCCGGGACGCGGTCCGCGAGGGGCGCTGGGTGGGCGTGCTCGCCGGTCGGGACTCGGCCGCCGTCGCCGGTCTCGACCACGGCGGCAGCGTACGGGCCGACGGCTGGGCCCGGCTGCCGATGGTCCGGATGACCAACGTGGGCCTGGAGCCCGGCCCGCACACCCTCGACGAGATCATCGCCGCCACCGACGACGGGGTGCTGATGGACGTCAACCGCTCCTGGTCGATCGACGACAAGCGGCTCAACTTCCAGTTCGGCTGCGAGATCGGCTGGGAGGTGAAGAACGGCCGGCGCGGGCGGATGCTGCGCAACCCCACCTACACCGGCATCGGCCCGCTCTTCTGGCGCTCGATGGACATGCTCTCCTCCGAGACCGTCGCCTGGGGCACACCCAACTGCGGGAAGGGCCAGCCCGGCCAGGTCGGCCACACCGGCCACCCGGCCGCCCCGGCCCGCTTCCGGGACGTCCGAGTGGGGGTACGCGCATGACCGAGCTGGACGTCGCCGGTCAGGTGATGGAGCTGGTCCGCCGGCTGGCCGGCCCCGACGCGCAGGCCGAGGTGACGGTGACCCGGCACGACCTGGCGCTGACCCGGTTCGCCAACTCCTTCATCCACCAGAACGTGGCCGAGTCCGGGGTATCGGTGCGGCTGCGGCTGCACGCCGACGGCCGGACCGCCGCCGGCGGTGGCAGCCTGGTCGACGCCGACGGCCTGCACGCGCTGGTCGAGCGGACGGTGGCGGCGGCGCGGCTCTGCCCGCCGGACCCGGCCTGGCCGGGGTTGACCCCGCCCACGGCGGTGCGCTCCAGCGGCCTGCTCGACGAGGACACCGCCTACGCCGAGCCGGGCGCGCGGGCGGACCGGGTGCGCGCCTTCGTCGACGCGGTGGACGGCCTGGAGGCGGCCGGCTACTGCCGGACGTCGTACCGGTCCGGGGCGTTCGCCAACTCCGCCGGCCACACCGCGCAGGGCCGCACCACCGAGGCGGCGATGGACGGCATCGCCCGGACCGGCGGCGCGGACGGGGTGGCCCGGCTCTGCGCCGACCGCCTGGCCGACCTCGACGGGGCGGCGCTGGGCACCCGGGCCGCCGGCAAGGCGCGCGCCGCCGCCGACCCGGTGGAGCTGCCCCCGGGCCGGTACGAGGTGGTGCTGGAGCCGGCCGCGGTGGGCGACCTGCTGCAGAACTTCTCCTGGTACGGCTTCAACGGCAAGCGGTACGCCGAGCGGCAGTCCTTCGCCGAGCCGGGCAGCGCCCAGTTCGACCCGTCGGTGACCCTGGTCGACGACCCGCTGCACGCCTCCGCCCTCCCGTACGACCTGGAGGGCACCGCCCGGCGGGCGCTGACGCTGGTCGAGGCCGGGGTGACCAGCGCGGTGGCACACGACCGGCGCAGCGGCGCCGAGGTGGGCACCGGGTCCACCGGCCACGGCATGGTCGGCGCGTCCACCTTCGGCCCGATCCCGCGCAACCTCCGCCTGCTCGCCGCGGCCGGCCCCGGCAGCGGCGCCGAGTTCACGCCCGGGGCGGTGGCGGACGGGGACACGGCCGCGCTGGTCGCCGGGATGGAGCGCGGGCTGCTGGTCAGCGACTTCTGGTACACGCGGGTGCTCGATCCGAAGAGCCTGGTGATCACGGGGCTGACCCGCAACGGGGTGTGGCTGGTCGAGGACGGGGTGCCGACCCGGGCGGTCCGCGACTTCCGGTTCACCGAGTCGTACCCGCGGGCGCTGGCGCCGGGCGCGGTGCTCGGCCTCGGCCGACGGCCGGTCCGCCAGCCGGACCGGCTGGACGGGGTCTGGTGGGAGGCGCCGGCGCTGCGCCTGGCGGCCTGGAACTTCACCGGCGGCGCCTCCGGCTGACCTCGGGTACCGTGGTCGCCGGCACGCTCGCGTGCCGGACCTCCTGACCTGGCGCCCACGCCGCCGGGCCGAGCGGGGGCGAAGGTGGCCCGTTGCCATCGCGAGTGACGCGTGTCGTTCGGGCCGATCCGCCGGATGGACGCGACGCTGGCGTGGGGTACGGCGGTCGCGCTGTCCAGAAGGCGTAGCTCATGACCGAACAGAAGAAGCTCAAGCAGCGGGTACGGGCCCGCATGGCGGCCACCGGCGAGAGCTGGACCACCGCCCGCCGTCAGGTGCTGGCCCACGCCGAGCCGTCGGCGGACCGGGTGCTCCCGCCGGGCCTCGTGCCCGGCTACCGCACCTTCGGTCCCCGCCAGCACCGCGAGTCGGGGCTGCTCGCCCACGTGCTGGCGGCACAGGGGGTGCGCGCGCCGCACACCGACGCCCCGTACACCGAGGCCATGCTCGCCGGGCTCGGCGGCGGTGTGGGATTCATGTACGCGGTGTTCGAGTACCGCGACCTGCCCCCGTTGCTGACCATCGTGGCCCAGCACCATCCACAGCCCTGGGTACCGGCCGCGCTGGACCGGCTGGGCCTGCCGTACGTCGAGGAACACAGCTCGAAGGCGGGACCGGCGATCGAACGGCTCCGGACGGCGCTGGGCGCAGGCCGACCTGTCTTCGCCACCGTGGACCGCAGTCGACTCCCGTGGCACGGACTGGAACCGGGGCCCGGCAACGACCCCTATCCGGTGGTGGTCGCCGGCGTCGACGGGGATGTCCTCCACCTGGACGACGAGGGGCCGCACCCCCGCCAGCTCCCGGTGCAGACGTTCGCCGCCGCCTGGTCGGCCCACCGCAAGGGGCGCCACCAGGCCGTCACGGTCACCGCCACCCGCCAGCGGACCGACCTGCCGACCGCGATCCGCGACGCCGTCGCCACCACCGTCGCACACCTGACCGGTCCGGTCCTCCACACCAGCTTCGACACCAACTTCGGCTTCAGCGGCATGGCGAAGCTCGCCCACCAGTTGCGCGACACCCGCACCAGAACCGGTTGGGCCCGGCGCTTCGGGGCCCCGGTGCCCTTCTTCCACGGCGTGCGCCGGTTGTACGAGTGCCTGGAGGTGGAGTACACCGCGCCCGGCGCCACCCGGCTGGTCTACGCCGACTTCCTCGACGAGGCCGCACCCCTGGTCGGCGACCGGCTCACCGAGGCCGCAGCGCTGTTTCGCCACTCCGGTGAACAGTGGTCGCGCCTCGCGGCACTCGCCCTGGACACGGTGCAGGGACTCGGCGCGTACACCGAGGTGGCCGAGCAGCGCATGGCGCTGGTCTTCAGCCGGGGGCGCGACGCCGAGGCCGAGATCCGGGAGCTGACCCGACGCCTGGCCGAACTCACCGAGGAGTTCACCGCCGAGGACCAGCTCGGGGCGGTCGGCCGGCAGGAGCTCTTCGCCGCCATGGCGGATCTGGTGGAATCCTGCCTGGAGTCGGAGCGGCACGCGGTGACCGCGCTGGCCGGCAGGACCATCGGCGGGGTCGTCGGCTGACCGTCCGGCGTCAACCGAAGACGATCTTTTCCGGCTGACGGACATTGATCATGCTCCGGGTCTTTCCAACCTGCGGGACACACGGGACACTGCGTTGCGCGGCCGGGCCGTGGAGATCGGCGTAACGTGTGTCACTTAGCTGCGCCGTCATGCCGGTGCGGTCGTTGGTGTGCGCAAAGACGTGGCAGTGGACCCCAGTCCCACCGGTCCGCTGACCGAACGGAACGTGATCCGCCGCCCGCGAGGGCCCCGTCAGGGAGACGACTCGAATGACATCAACGGCAACGAAGCCGCTGCGGGCGCGGGCGCGCGCCGCCATCGCGGCGAAGACGTTGCGGACCGACCGATGGTGGCTCGCCCCACTGCTCACCTTCCTCGGGCTCAGCGCCTGGGTCGCGTACGCGACGGTCCGGGTCTTCATGCACAAGTGGTACTGGGTCGACGCGTACCACTACCTGACCCCGTTCTACTCCCCGTGCGTGACCGACCGGTGCGTCGAGGGTGCCTCGCACTTCGGCCGGTTCCTGCCCGGCTGGTGGATCGTCCCGGACGCCGCGCTGACCCTGCCGTTCCTGCTGTTGTTCCGGTTGACCTGCTACTACTACCGCAAGGCGTACTACCGCTCGTTCTGGCTGTCGCCGCCGGCGTGCGCGGTGCCGGACGGGCACAAGGCGTACAGCGGCGAGACCCGGTTCCCGCTGCTCGGGCAGAACCTGCACCGCTACTTCTTCTACGCCGCCGCGATCATCTCGCTGATCAACACCTGGGACGCGATCCTGGCCTTCCACTCGCCGAAGGGCTTCGGCTTCGGGCTGGGCAACATCATCCTGCTCGGCAACGTGGTGATGCTGTGGGCGTACACCATCTCCTGCCACTCCTGCCGGCACATCATCGGCGGGCGGCTCAAGCACTTCTCGAAGGCTCCGATGCGTTACAAGGCCTGGACCTTCGTCTCCGCCCTGAACGTCCGGCACATGCAGCTCGCCTGGATCACCCTCGGCACCCTCGCCCTGACGGACTTCTACGTCATGGCGGTCGCGGCCGGCTGGTTCAACGACCTGCGGTTCATCAACTAGAGGGCGCCTGGACATGACGACTACCACTCGCATCGAACGACACCACTACGACGTCGTCGTGATCGGGGCCGGCGGCGCCGGCCTGCGCGCGGCGATCGAGGCCCGGCTGGCGGGCAAGAAGACGGCGATCATCTCCAAGTCGCTCTTCGGCAAGGCGCACACCGTGATGGCCGAGGGCGGCGCGGCGGCCGCCATGGGGAACGTGAACAACCGGGACAACTGGCAGGTCCACTTCCGCGACACCATGCGCGGCGGCAAGTTCCTCAACAACTTCCGGATGGCCGAGCTGCACGCGAAGGAGTCGCCGCAGCGGATCTGGGAGCTGGAGACCTACGGGGCGCTCTTCGACCGCACCAAGGACGGGAAGATCTCCCAGCGCAACTTCGGCGGTCACGAGTACCCGCGGCTGGCGCACGTCGGCGACCGCACCGGCCTGGAGCTGATCCGCACCCTCCAGCAGAAGATCGTCTCCCTCCAGCAGGAGGACAAGCGCGACCACGGCGACTACGAGGCCCGGATCAAGGTCTTCTCCGAGACCACGATCACCGAGCTGCTGCTCGACGGTGACCGGGTCGCCGGCGCGTTCGGCTACTACCGGGAGTCCGGCGAGTTCGTCCTCTTCGAGGCGCCGGCGGTGGTGCTGGCCACCGGCGGCGTCGGCCGGTCCTACAAGGTCACCTCGAACTCCTGGGAGTACACCGGGGACGGTCACGCGTTGGCGCTGCGCGCCGGGGCGACGCTGATCAACATGGAGTTCCTCCAGTTCCACCCCACCGGCATGGTCTGGCCGCCCTCGGTGAAGGGCATCCTGGTCACCGAGTCGGTGCGCGGCGACGGCGGCGTGCTGAAGAATTCCGAGGGCAAGCGGTTCATGTTCGACTACGTCCCCGACGTCTTCCGCAAGCAGTACGCGGAGACCGAGGAGGAGGCGGACCGCTGGTACACCGACCCGGACAACAACCGGCGCCCGCCGGAGCTGCTCCCCCGCGACGAGGTCGCCCGCGCGATCAACAGCGAGGTCAAAGCCGGCCGGGGTACGCCCGCGGGCGGCGTCTACCTGGACATCGCCTCCCGCCGCTCGGCGGAGGAGATCCGTCGCCGGCTGCCGTCGATGTACCACCAGTTCAAGGAGCTGGCCGACGTCGACATCACCGCCGAGCCGATGGAGGTCGGCCCGACCTGCCACTACGTGATGGGTGGCGTGGAGGTGGACCCGGACTCGGGCGCCGCGTACGGCACCGTGCAGGGGCTCTTCGCTGCGGGTGAGGTCTCCGGGGGCATGCACGGCTCCAACCGCCTCGGCGGCAACTCCCTGTCCGACCTGCTGGTCTTCGGCAAGCGGGCCGGCGGGCACGCGGCGTCGTACGCCGACCAGCTCGGCGCGCGGCCGAAGGTGTCGATCGGCGCGGTGGAGGCGGCGGTGGAGACGGCGCTGGCGCCCCTGCAGCGGGACACCGGTGAGAGCCCGTACACCCTCCAGCAGGATCTCCAAGCGGTGATGGGGGATCTGGTCGGGATCATCCGGCGCGAGGGTGAGCTGGTCGACGCGCTGCGCCGGCTGGCGGAGCTGCGCGAGCGGGTGGCCAAGGTCAGCGCCAGCGGCGGCCGGCGCTACAACCCGGGCTGGCACCTGGCCCTGGACCTGCGCAACATGCTGGTGGTGTCGGAGTGCACCGCCAAGGCGGCGCTGGAGCGGCAGGAGTCCCGGGGCGGGCACACCCGGGAGGACTTCCCGGCGATGGAGCCGAAGTGGCGGCGGGTCAACCTGGTCTGCTCCCTGGACGGCGACACCGTACGCCTGGACCACAAGCCGCTGCCGACGATGCGGCCGGAGCTGATCGGCCTCTTCGACCGTGCCGAGCTGGCCAAGTACCTGACCGACGAGGAGCTCGCGGAGTTCGACGCCCTCGCTGAGGAGGCGGGCAAGTAATGGGCAACAAGCGACAGTTCCGGATCTGGCGGGGCGACGAGACCGGCGGCGACCTGCAGGACTACACGGTCGAGGTGAACGAGGGCGAGGTGGTCCTCGACGTCATCCACCGGCTCCAGGCCACCGACGCGCCCGACCTCGCCTGCCGGTGGAACTGCAAGGCGGGCAAGTGCGGCTCCTGCTCGATGGAGATCAACGGCAAGCCGCGGCTGAGCTGCATGACCCGGATGTCGACCTTCGAGGAGGCCGAGACGGTCACCGTCACCCCGCTGCGCACCTTCCCGGTCATCCGGGACCTGGTCACCGACGTCTCGTTCAACTACGAGAAGGCCCGGGAGATGCCGGCCTTCGCGCCGCCGGCCGACGTGCCGCCCGGGGACTACCGGATGCAGCAGGTCGACGTGGAGCGCTCGCAGGAGTTCCGCAAGTGCATCGAGTGCTTCCTGTGCCAGACCGTCTGCCACGTGATCCGCGACCACGAGGAGAACAAGCAGGCCTTCGCCGGCCCCCGGTTCTTCATCCGGGCGGCGGAGCTGGACATGCACCCGCTGGACGCGAAGACGGACCGCAAGGATTACGCGCAGGCCGAGCAGGGCCTCGGCTTCTGCAACATCACCAAGTGCTGCACCGAGGTCTGCCCCGAGCACATCAAGATCACCGACAACGGGATCATCCCCATGAAGGAGCGGGTCGTCGACCGCAGGTACGATCCCCTCGTGTGGCTTGGTAGCAAGATCTTCCGTCGGGGTGACACGCCCCAGAGCACCGCGGGCAGCGCGGGGAAGGAGTCCGCGGTGCACAGCGGCGCTCGTCAGGCTGGGGTCCACTCGCACGCGGGGGGTTCGCACGATCCGCTCGCCGAGGTGCAGGCCCAGCAGGGTGTGAACTGGCACCGCGAGGTCCCGCACCCGACCGCCCCGGCGGTCGACGCCACCGGCCGGCTGCCGCTGACGGAGCTGACCTTCGACCGGGCGGCGGCACCGTCGCCGTTCGGCGACGACGTCACCTTCCCGCTGCCGCCGGAGCACCTCAACTTCGCTCACCCGAGCCAGGACGAGAAGCACTGATCACGACAAGCATCGACGGGGGCCGCGGCGACAGCCGCCGGCCCCCGTCCCCTTTTCGCCCCCCTGTCGCTTTCCCCCGGGCCGCCCAGCTCGTCGATCATGAACTTGTTGCCCGCCGGCCGGCGTGTCGGGGCGACAACTTCATGATCGCCGGGCGGACACCGGGGGTCAGGGGGCGGTCAGCAGGAGGGGGCGGAGGGCGGCCACGATGGGAACGTCGGCGGGGAGCCAGGTGACGGTGTCCAGTTCGGCGGCGGAGAGCCAGCGCATGGCCTGGTGCTCCAGCGCCTTCGGCTGGTCGTCGTGCAGGAGCCGGGCCGCGTACACCTTGAGCACCGAGCGGCCGTGGGCCATCCGGACGTCGCGGCCCACGCGGTCGCCGATCTCGACGCGTACGGCCAGCTCCTCGGCGCACTCACGGGCCAGCGCGGCGGTCTCGCTCTCGCCCGGCTCGACCTTGCCGCCGGGGAACTCGTACATCCCGGCCACCTCCGGCGGCGCGGACCGCGCGCAGGCCAGCACCCGCCCGTCGCGGATGATTGCCGCCCCGACGACCACCTTCGGCTCGCGCCGCTCGGCCTGTCCGCTTCCGCCTACCCGTTCGGTCCGCACGGGCGTCCAGCGTGCCAGATCAATCGTCGGTTTGGGTACCGTCCCCGACCGGTAGGTCAGCAGAACACGGAAGTGTGGGCGTGGACACACCGTCCCACTGACGACAGACTAGTGAACATCGCGAGGACACGGGACGGCGACGATTTGGCCACAAGCCGGCAACGACGCCTGGGAGGTGCGGTGATGCGCGGGCTGTTCAACAGCCGGTCGAAGCACGACTACCTCAGCGACGCGCTGACGCTCCTCACCGGGTGGACCCGCGAGGGTGAGCAGATCCGGCGGACCCTCGTGATGGACGACACCCAGCACGCGGCGCTGACCGAACGCGTCAAGGTGGTCGCGGACGCGCTCCGGCTACGTCCCGAGATCAGTCGCCGGGACGAGGAGACCCAGATCCGGGTCGGGCACGGCGACGGTGAGCCGCTGACCGAGGGCGAGGTCCTGCTGGCGGCCCGCATCGAGGACGCGTACCGGGCGGTCACCGCCTCCTGAGCGGCACCCGTCGTGGCCGCAGCCTGGTGGCCCGTCTCCATCGTCGGCCCCCGTCCCCCACCGCCGGGGTGATCGGCGGCGTCGCTCCCAGCCTAGGGCTCGCCGGTGCCGCCCGGCCTCGCCGGAACGTGCGGGCCCGGGCCGGCCGAGTGGCCGGTCGGCGACGGTCCGTCGCCCCCTCCTGAGACTTTCCTGAAAATCTGTCGTTTCCGTGAAGTCGCCCAGGGTAGAAGCTTCGGCACGGGCCGACTGAAAAGGCCCGTAGAGGACTAACCCACACGAAGTTATCCCCTTTGGAGCTGACATGACCACGCCCACCGGCACCAACGTCACCACCCACGGCGTCGACCACCACGGCGACCACCTCGGCCACCACGACGTGCGGGTCGCCCGTCGGCACGGCGACGAGACCAAGCCCTCGTGGAAGACCACCGAGCTCGCCGTCTACCTGCTCTCCGTGATCGGCGTGCTGATCGCCTCGAACGCCGTCGGCGACGGCGCCGCCAACAACGGCGGGGACTACTTCGCCGCCGACAAGGCCTGGTGGTACATCACCCTGCTGACCATCGGTTATCTGGTCAGCCGGGGCCTGGCGAAGTCGGGCAGCCGCAGCCGCGACGACGACCCGCGCACCAACCACTGACGACCGCACCTCCGCAGCCCTGCCGCGCCGCGTCCCCCGACGCGACCGGCGGGGCTCGCGGGTGTCAGCGCGCCGGTTCGCCCTGCACGGTGGACAGACCCAGGGCCCGGCGTACGGCCAGCTCCGTCTGCGGCTCGCGACGCTGCTCGGCCTGCGCCACCAGCCGGAGCGTCTGGTCACGGTCGGCGGCCTTCTCGGCGTCCCGCCAGTACGCCGCGGCCTCCTGCGCCTCGGCGATCAGCTTCTCCATCGGCTCCTTGACCTGCGCCGGCCACGCCTGGGCGCTGAGCGCGAGCCAGAACCGGCCGTTGGCCGTCGCCGTCCGGGCCACCATGGCGCGCAGCTCGGCCGGCGCGGCGGTCGGGCCGTGGGCGGCGAGGACCGCCCGGGCCTCGTCGAGCTCGCGGGTCGCCATCAGGTAGGCCAACTGCTCGGGGCGGACCACCGTGGCGTCCTGGCGCAGCTGCCTCGTCAACGGCGTCGACCCGGCGGCCAGATAGCAGGTGATCTGCGGATAGGTCGGCCACTCGACCCGCGACGGGACGTACCAGCGCAGCCGCACGTCCGGCGGGAGCGAGAGCGGGTCGAGGACGTAGCTGCGCTGCTGCTGCCGGCAGGCCGTCTCGGCCCGCGCAGACAGCGCGGCCGTACCCGGGTACGCCTCACCGGCGTGCCGAACGTAGGCGGGCAGGCGGTCGACCAGCTCCGCGTCGTGCGGCGTGGTGCAGGGCACCGTGGTGACCTCCTCCGGCGCGGTGCGCGTACCCGTGGGGGTGTCGTCGACGCGGAAGCAGTCACCCGCCCGCAGCCCCCGGACGCCGACCGCCGGGTCGGGCCGGGACACCACCCCGGTGAGGACCAGCACCAGCGCCAGCGCCCAGACGCCGCAGAGCACCAGGCCGGCGACCGCCAGACCCCGGCCCCGCTCGCCGGTCCGCCTGATCCGGCACAGCGCGAACACCCCGGCCACCGCCCCCAGCACGCCGCCGAGCAGGCCGAGGACGAAGGCGGCGACCGCCAGGCGGTTCATCCGCCCGTGCGACGGCCGGGGACCCGCCCACGGCTCCCACTCGCCCGCGGCCGCCTCGGCGAGGCCGGGCGACGCCGGTTGCCTCGACCTGGTGTCGTCCGTGGTCATGTCGCGTTCCTTCCCCCGTGTCCCCCGTGCGGCGTGCAGACTAGTCGACCGGGCCGGCTGGCGTCCGCTTCCTACCGTGGGATCCATGGCCAATGCGACGTACGACCGCAAGGAGCAGTTCCAGCAGATCCAGAGTGGACTGCTCGACGGAGAGCAGATCATCGCCGTCTACGACGCCGTCGGCACCGGCACCGGGTTCATCGGGCTCACCGACCGGCGCGTGATCATTCAGGACCGGTCGTTCATCGGCAAGCGGTACGCCATCACCAGCATCCCGTACTCGAAGATCACCAGCGTGAGCGTGGTGAGCAACAAGTCGTGGGGTGGCTCGTTCTTCTCCACCGGAGCGATCGCCGTCCACGTCGGCACGCACACCTACGAGGTGGAGTTCCGGGGCGCGCAGAAGAGCCACCACGTGCACAACGTGATCCTGCACTACATCTCCTGACCCCCCGGCTGTCGTAGCTTCCGGCTAGCGTCGCCGGCATCGCATGAGACCGACGGGGAGTGGTGGATGGGCGCCAAGACCGGATTGCTGGCCTTCGCCGACGGGGACGTGCCGAGCGCACTCCGACGCGGCGGCACACCCGACGCTCGCCGCACAGCCGAACTGGTCCGCCGCCGCGCACCCGGGTTTCGACGTGCGCGCCACCGCTGGCAGCACCCTCTCCGACGGCAGCTACCCGCCGGACGACGTGACCTACGCGGCGAGCCTGCCCGGCGTCGACATCCTCTGCGACCAGCGGTTCATGGTGGACCGTCCATCCGAGCTGCCGGCTCACCTGCTGGGGCTGGCCGCCGGCCGGCGGGTCGTCCTGCACGCGATGCACTCGGTCGTCGACTGGCTGGCCTTCGCCGTCTGGGAGGACGGGGAGCTGGTCCGCTCACTGAGCGTCTCCCCCGGTGGCGGTGTCGGCGAGGACATCGGCACGCCGTACGCCTTCGAGCTGCCGTACCGGGCGGGCGAGCACCCGGTGCGGCCCGTGCCGGGGTGGACCGACGACGAGCCGTACCCGCTGCCCTACCACCCGCTGACGCTGGGCGAGGAGGCGCTGCGCCACCTGTTCGGCTTCGTCCTGGAGGGTCGCCGGAAGCCCGACGATCTGGACGCGGACAGGATCGCCCTGCTCGGCTTCCGGGTGGTGGACCCGACCGGCCGTGCGGCCGCCGAGCGTGCCGCCATGTTGGAGCTGGTACGGACGATGTGGCCGCCCCGCCGGTTCCGTTACGAGAACGGCCGGATGGTCGAGGTCGTGGACCGGTGATCGCCCCGGACGGTTCCGACGGCGTGCCCCGCGCGACCGACCACGACCGGGTACGCCGGAGCTACGACACGGTGGCCGAGACGTACTGGGAACGCATCGGCGACGAACTGGCCGGCAAGCCCCTCGACCGGGCGCTGCTCGCGGCCCTCGTCGAGCGGGCCGGCGTCGGGCCGGTGGCCGACCTGGGGTGCGGGCCCGGGCACGTGGCGGCCTGGCTGGCGGAGCGCGCCGTCGTCGCCGTCGGCGTCGACCTCTCCCCCGCGATGGTCGCCGCCGGCCGGCGCAGGTACCCGGAGGTGGAGTTCCGCCAGGGTGACCTGCTGAGCCTGCCGGCGGCGGACGGCGAGTTCGGCGCGGCGGTGGCGCTCTACTCGGTCATCCACCTGCGCCCGGCGGAGCTGCGGCCGGCGTTCGCCGAGATGCGGCGGGTGCTGCGGCCCGGCGGCCCGCTGCTGGTGGCGTTCCACGTGGGCGCCGAGGTGCAGCGGCTGACCGACTGGTGGGGCCACCACGTCGATGTCGACTTCCACTACCACGAGGTGGAGACCGTCGCCGGAGCACTGCGCGAGGCCGGCTTCACCGAGGAGGCTCGGCTGGAACGGGCACACCACCCGCAGGAGGGCGAGACGCAACGCTGCTACCTGCTGGTCCGGCGCCCGGACGAGGGACCGAGCTGAGCGGACGTGTCGGGGGCCGCCGCTAGGGTGCGGCGGTGACCGGAGGACAACTCACGCTCCCCGCCCCGCTGCGGGAGGCCCACGACGGTGGCTTCGACTACGACGGCGGCGACGGCATCGATTTCGAGCCGTACGACGCCTTCCTCACCCTCCCCGAGACCGCCGAGTGGTGGCAGGCGTGGAGCGGCAACCCCTCGATGGACGGGGTCGACTTCCGGATCTTCGGCCAGGACGGCACGGGCGGGCTGGCGGCCTGCTGGCTGGTCCGCCCCGGCGAGCCGATCGAGCGCCAGCCGGTGGTGTTCCTCGGCTCCGAGGGTGAGATGTCCGTGATCGCCCGCGACCTGGCGGCCTACCTCTGGCTGCTCGCGGGCGGTTTCGGCCCGATGGAGGCGACGATGTGGCCGCAGCACGAGCACCAGCCCCGCCCGGACGCCCGTCGCACGACGATCGCCGAGCGGTACGCGCCGCAGGCGCGACAGACCGCGCCCGAGGTGATCGAGGCGGCGCGGGCCGAGTTCCCCGACTTCGAGCCGTTCATCGAGTCCCTCTGCCACTGAGGGGCGGGGCCGGTCCAGGGGGCGTACCCGGGCGCCACGCGACGCGAGTCGGCCGCCTCCGCCAAGCCGGAGGACCTGCCGGAGGCGCTGGCCCGACGGCAACTCCCGCAGATTGATGTCGAAATCGGGTCCTCGCCACCGGCCGGGTGGCCGTTCAGCCCCCGGCCGGTCGCGCTCTCACTGGAAACGCCTGCCGGGCCTTCTGGCGCCGGTCGGCTTGCTGATCACGGAATCCTTGGCTCGGCGGCGCACCACGATCGCGCTCGCCCTCTTCCGCAACCCTTTCAGGATCCTGTCCTTCATCGCCGGCATCCCCTCTCGCGTACGTCAGATCAGTCGTGCGCGTTTCCGCACCCGGACAATTGATCCTTCGCGTACCGCAGTCCGCGTACCCGATGGGACAGCAGCCATTCATCAGCGTCGGGCCACGCTGCCTGGCCGACGTCGGCTGGCAGACCGACCACCCCGCCCACCGCGCCCGACCAGGGGGCGGAGGCCCGAATCGGACGTTGAGGCGGAACTTGGGCAGCCCTCCCGTCACCTGTACCGACCTGGCGGCTGGGTCGCGCGGAAAGTCCGGGCATCGACGGCGCAGATCGTGCCAGGATGCTCGCCATGTCTCGTCGCGCACTGAGCTTCGGAGTGGTGGCGGAAGCATACGAACGGTTCCGGTTGGGGTATCCCGTAAAACTCTTCGACATGGTGATGACGTACGCGGGTCAACCGGTCCGGACTGCCCTGGAGATTGGCGCCGGGACCGGCAAAGCAACGCGGCTGTTCGCTGAACGAGGGTTGACGGTCACCGCGACCGAGCCTGACGGGGCCATGCTCGCCGAGCTGCGTAAGCACGTGGCAGCAAACGTCAAGACCGTGCAAGCCGCGTTCGAGGACTTGCGACCGGGCGAGCGCTACGGGCTGGTGTATGCGGCAGCGGCGCTGCATTGGACGAATCCGGAGGGCCGGTGGTCGCGCATGGCCGCGCTGCTGGAGCCGGGTGGCGTGTTCGCCTCGTTCGGTGGACCACTCCAGCTGGCCGACCCGGCTCTGGAAGAAGCTGTTCGCGCGGCCCGGGCACCGTTCTTGGAGAGCGACGATGTTCCGTCTCCAGATGGGACGCCTCCTGGACATGACATGCAGTGGCCGGGTACGGAGCTCCGCCGGTCTGAGTGGTTCGCCGATGTTCGGCAGTCCGTGATCGTGCGACGGGCGACGATGAGTGTTCGCGACTACGTCGGCCATCTCTCGACCATTTCGGCCTATCTCGAATTACCGACCCCGGAGCGGGAGCAGGTATTCAGTCAGATCATGCAGGTCCTGCCCGAGACGGTCGAGATTGCCGCCGACCTCACCGTCCACCTCGCGCGTCGGTGCTGCGACCAGTAGTGCTTCGACATGCTGGAGCAGGCCGGCACCGCGCTATCCGCAGGGCAACAGGGGTGCGTGTGACGGCGCGCACGGCGGGAAGGTCAGTCGGATGACTGACCCAGGGGAGCTGGCGCGAAGCGCGCTCCAGCGAATCCACAAGGCTGCCGTGAGACATCGGGACCTTGAGCTGCACCGAGCGGCCGATGACATCGTCCGAGCGGCCCAGGCGAGGGACCTCGATCCGGGGTCCGTCGAGTCGTACCGCCCCTGCCCGGTGTGCGGTGCCGAGCCGGGACAGTTGTGCATGAGCGTCCCTGGCCGCCCAGTGACGCCGGGCGACATGCACCCTGAGCGCACGCAATAGGGCCGCTTTCCGATCCCGTCAGCCCTCGAAACGGACGTAGCCAACCGCCTGACCTGCGGGAAGGGGCCGGAATCAGACGTTGTGTGGGCCAGTGTTGACCGCTGCACCGGGCACGCGGCGGGCACGGCCCCGCCCGCCGGCCTGCGGACGAGACCTAGCCGTGCACCTTACGTTGAAGCGCGTGGAGATCCCCCTGTTGCGCTCCGGCTGGATATCGCACGTCAGCGGGGCATTTGTTGCCGCGCTTCCCCACGCTTTGTTGCTGTGGAGACTCGGGTGGGGGCCGGTAGGAAACGACAACGTGGGGGAGTGGTTTTTCGCCCTGGCGTTCGTCGGTTTCTGTCCAGCGGTTGTCACCGTTGTGGTGGCAATGCTTCTACTACGCACCAGATTTCGCGGCGCTGGCGTCGGAGCGCTGAGTGGAACCGCCGTCCTGATTCTGCTGTGGATGGTCGGCGTAACGTCCTACGCCGCCGGCGTCGTGCCACCAGGGATGATGGACGCTCCCCGCATGCGCTGAGGCTACGTCTTGCCTTTTCGATGCTCACTCCCATGGCGGTCAACCTCCGCCGGCCACCCCGCTGACGGAGGTTGGCCCCTTTCGCCCCGAAAAGACCACCAGCAGTCAATGAACTGCTTGAGCCTTGGGACTCGCCTGTCCGAGGTCCACCAGCGTCCGACATTGCTCGCGCCCGTGGTCACCCAGAAAGTCACTCAGCATCGGTCGATGCGTCCCTCCTTGGCTGCCATGTCATTGGTACGGTTGGCGCGGGAGGCTCCGCGAATGTCCGGATCAGACCAGCGTTGGCACTGGTTCGTGCCCACAGCCGGAAACCAGGCGGCACCGGTGCCGACACCTCCGCGCCCAACCGTGGCAGCGGTGGTGCCGAGCCTGATCGGGGCTGTTCCCGGAGTGGCACTGTCGCTTGCTCCGCTGGCACTCATTCATCAGTACGTGGAGGTGTTCGCGGCCACCGCCACACCGGACAGCGGGTTCAACATCTACACCCTCGGGGCGCTGGCCTGCTTGGCGCTCGGCGGCCTCCTGCTGGTGAGCGCACTTGTGTCGTTGTTCTTCCGGCAGACACGGGCGCTCGGTATCGGGTACCTGTCTGGGCTCGTAGTCGGGCCTGTCTCCTTCATGTTTGTCCTTGGGGTCACGAGGCTGGCCGCATAGGGCCGTCAGAGCGGCATCATCAGACACAGGTGCTGCTCGGCTCGCCCGGGTACGCCCGTCGTCATCGCCGAGGCGCTTCGTCCGAATCAGTTACTTGGACGACCACGTATGGAAGTGGGCCGGCGGTTCGACCTTCACTGGCGTGCCGTAGTCGGACAGTTCGGTGACCACGTGCAGGTGGTAGGTGAAGACCTTACCCCTGGTGACGGAAACCTTACGGTCGTAGGCCACCTTCGCGATTCGTTTGTCCGCGCCGAGCGTCACCTCGCCCACGAGACGGTCGACGGCGCCCCGCGAGGGAACGTCCTTCACCTGGACCTCGAAGTGGTAGGCGCCATCGGGGGTCTCGGTGACCTTGGCCCCGGCCCGCCGCAGGGCACCGAACAGCCCCTGCGGATCCGCCGAAGCGGCCAGGCCACCGCCCAACACGAGGTCGTAGTCCAGGTTGGCCTGCTGGCCCGGGTATCGGCTCCAAACGATCTTGCCGTTGTCAGGCGCGGAGCCGTCCCGGGTACCGATGTACCGGACGCCGTTGACCAGCCGCTCATGTTCGAAGCCTGCGGCGACCATGGGACGCAGACCCGTGTACGGCGAGTCCAGGTAGCCGGTGGCCGTCGCCGGATCGAAGGCTCCCTTGGTGACCCAGCTCGGGCTCACCGGCTCGGGCAGTTCATTCTTCGGCGGGAGCTTGTCCTTCACGGTGGTCGTGACCCTCACCCGGTAACTGATGTTCTCGCTGGCCGCGGCAGCTGCGGCCAGCCGCAGCTGCGGCGTGTCGGCCGTCGTCGCCGTGGGCCGCTCGGCAACCGGCCCGGGCGAGACTGCCGTGCCGCCGCCCACGGTCATGGCCGCGGCAAGCGCCCCGGCCACACCGACGACGCCAACGGCGTACGCGGTGCGGCGCAAGGCGGTGCGCCGCTGGTGCCGTCGAGTGGCTTCCCCCAGTACGTCACGGGTGAACGCCAAGCCGGCGACCTCGTCCCGCATCCCGACGGTCAGCTGATTTTCCAGGTCAGTGGTCATCTACCCACTCCGTTCATGCCTGCGTCTTCGAGCACCCAGGCGGCCGTGAGCTCGCGTAGCCGGGCCAGCCCCCGGGAGGCGGTCGACTTGACGGTGCCAACCGAGCAGCCGAGCAGCTCGGCGGCTTCGGATTCGCTGAACTGCTCCCAGTAGCGGAGCACCAGCACGGCCCGTTGCCGCGGCGGCAGCATGGCCAGCGCCTGGATGAGTGCCTGCCGGAGGTGCAGCGCCTCGGTACCGTCCGCCTGGCCCGGCGGCTCAATCTCGGCCAACACCTCCGGTCGGCGCCCGCGGAGCCGCCACCGGTCAACCGCAAGGTGGTACAGCGTGCGACGCAGGTACCCCTCCTTGTCGCCCTGTACCCGGCTCCAGTTCCGCATCAGCCGTTCCAGCGCCACCTGCAACAGGTCCTCCCCAGCGACCCGGCTGCCGGTCAGCAGGACCGCCGTCGCGAGGAGCGCACCGCCGCGTTCGGCGACGAGGACGTCCAACCCGTCGAAGCGTTTCTTCCGCCGCACCCGATCTCCTTCCGTCCTCACCAAGGACGACGGGTACAGCCCGAAGGTTGACTGGCAGGCGAAACTCGCCTGCGTTGCCGAATCACCTGAGCGTCGCCGCGAGTTCGGCGGCGTTCTCGAACGCGGAGGCCGCCCGTTCTGATTCATCCGCGTTCAGCACGACGCGTTCGACACGGGCCAGCATCTCGCTTGCGGTATCAAGGTCGTGCAGCACCACCGCGAGTTCGGCGCGGTACACGAGGACCTCTATCTGTGCGACCGGATCGTCCCCGGCCTGGGGGCGGGCCAGTGCGCTGTCGAGGATCCGGACGGCCTGCCGGACATCGCCCCTGGAATCGGCCTGCACGACAGCGTTCGCCAGAGCCTTGGCCAGGCGCCCCGCTGGCGTGGGTTCAGGGGCGGCGGCCTGGTGGACGACGCGGATCCAGTTGCCGCCGGGGTCGATGACGCTGAACCCGCTCACCCCGTCAGAGTTCTTCCGCGCCCGAGGCCGGGTCATGCGCGGCGTTCCGGACACCAGAACCTTCCCGTACGTGGCGCGCATGCCTGCGGCGAACGCCCGGTGCAGTCCTTCGATGTCCGAGGTGAGGACCAGGCAGGAGCCGTAGGACTGCTCCGGGTCGAAGCCGGCGATCTCGAAGAAGTGAAGATGCAGGTCTTCACGCTGCAATGCCACGTACGGGTTGGGCTTGCGCTGCCGGTAGGTCGTACGAAAACCGAGAACCTCGTAAAAATCGACCATGTCGTCGATGGAGGCGCAGGGCAGCAGCGGAACGGTCACCTCGTTGGCCATGCCCCCTTCCTACGCAGGTCGGGGAGCCCGTCGCACATGGAAATAGCCGTTCGCCGTCTCCAGCCACCTGATCGTCGACCACGCCACCCGGACGGTTCGGATCGAATGGCAGTTCGCGCCGCAGTCAAGGTGCGCATCGAGCCGAAGACTCGCCGGTGACGCCGGAGCGGGCCGGATTCAGACGTTGAAGCGGAACTCCACCACGTCGCCGTCCTGCATGACGTACTCCTTGCCCTCGATCCGGACCTTGCCGGCGGCCTTGGCCGCCGCCATCGATCCGGCCTCGACCAGGTCGGCGTAGGAGACGACCTCGGCCTTGATGAAGCCGCGCTGGAAGTCGCTGTGGATGACGCCCGCGGCCTCCGGCGCGGTCGCGCCGACCGGGACGGTCCAGGCGCGCGCCTCCTTGGGGCCCGCCGTCAGGTACGTCTGGAGCCCGAGCGTGCGGAAGCCGACCCGGACGAGCTGGTTGAGGCCGGGCTCGTTCTGCCCGATCGACTCCAGCAGCTCGCGGGCCTCCTCCTCGGGCAGGTCCACCAGTTCGGACTCGATCTTCGCGTCCATGAAGACCGCCTCGGCGGGCGCGACCAGCGCGCGCAGCTCGTCGAGGAACTCGGCGTTGGCCAGCTCGGCCTCGTCGACGTTGAAGACGTACAGGAAGGGCTTGGTGGTGAGCAGGTGCAGCTCGCGCAGGTGCTCCAGCTCGATCTTCGCGGCGGCGGCGCCGGCGTAGAGCGTGGTACCGCCGTCGAGCACGTCGACGGCGGCCTTGGCGGCGGCGACCGCGGCGGCCCGGTCCTTGCGGAGCTTGGCCTCCTTCTCCAGCCGCGGCAGCGCCTTCTCCAGGGTCTGGAGGTCGGCGAGGATCAGCTCGGTGTTGATCGTCTCGATGTCGTCGGCCGGGGAGATCTTCCCGTCGACGTGCACCACGTTCGGGTCGGAGAACGCGCGCACCACCTGGCAGATCGCCGAGGCGTCGCGGATGTTGGCCAGGAAGGCGTTGCCCCGGCCCTGCCCCTTGGAGGCGCCCCGCACCAGGCCGGCGATGTCGACGAACGACACCGGCGCCGGCAGCACCTTCTGCGAGGCGAAGATCTCCGCGAGCGTGGCCAGCCGCTCGTCCGGCAGCCCGACGACGCCGACGTTGGGCTCGATCGTGGCGAACGGGTAGTTCGCGGCGAGCACGTCGTTCTTGGTGAGCGCGTTGAACAGGGTGCTCTTGCCGACGTTGGGCAGGCCGACGATGCCGATGGAGAGACTCACGACGAGCCAGCTTACGCCGGTGTCCGCCGACACCCGGCAGGTAGGCCCACCAGCCGGGGGAAAAGACGTCCCGGGTACGCCGACAGCGTTGCTAGCCTGCCCGGATGACGAGCGGGGCGGACGAGCGGCTGCCGGAGCTGTACGTGGCGGTGGACGTCGAGGCGGACGGCCCGATCCCCGGCCCGTACAGCATGATCTCGCTGGGCATGGCGGTGGCCGGGCGACCCGACCTCACCTTCTACACCGAGCTGAAGCCGATCTCCGAGGAGTTCGTGCCGGCCGCCCTCGCGGTCTCCGGGCTCGACCGGGACCGGCTGCTGCGGGAGGCGCCGACCGCCGAGGAGGCGATGGCCGCCGCCGCGAGCTGGGTCAACGGGCTGCGCCCGATCGGCCGGCCGGTCTTCCTGGCGGCGCCCGCCGTCTGGGACGGCATGTTCGTGCACTGGTACTTCGTCCGGTTCACCGGCCGCAGCCCGTTCGGCGCGACCGGCTCCGGCGTGGACCTGCGTAGCTGGTGGATGGGGCGGACCGGCTGCGAGTGGGTGCGGACCCGCAAGGGGATCATCAAGCACGAGCTGGGCCTGACCGACGTGCCGCACACCCACCACGCCGGGGAGGACGCGGCCGAGCTGGCCCAGGTCTTCGACGCCGCGCTCCGGCACCGCCCCGGGCGGGCCGAGACGGGCTGAACCGGGCCGCACCGTGCGCGTACCCGAAGGGGCCGGCGACCGGCGCTCAGGCGGTGAGCAGCCGGGGTTCGATCCGGGTCTCCCGGGCGCCGCCCGCGCCGTCCGGGGTCAGCTCGTACGCGGCGACGCCCTCGCGGTCGGCGACCGCCTCGGCCAGCCGGGTACCCCGGTAGACCAGCCCCACCCCGTCGTCCGTGCAGTGGCTGACCGGCAGGGTGCCGTCGCCGACCAGCCGGTGCATCAGCGGGCGGCGCTGCTCCTCGCTGTCGTAGTGCACCCCGTTGCCGTACGGCAGCCACCCGAGGCCGTCCGTGAAGGCGCGCAGCGTGCGGCCGAAGCTGTCGGTGGCACCGCCGACGTGCCAGCAGATCGAACCGGCGGAGACGCCGCCGAGCACCACGCCGGCTTCCCAGCACTCACGCAGGATCTTCGGCAGGCCGTGCACCCGCCAGACGGCGCAGAGGTTGGCGACGCTGCCGCCACCGACCCAGATGATGTCCTGGGCGAGCAGGTGGTCCCGGATGTCGTCGACCGTCGGCATCGGGAACAGCGCCAGGTGGGAGGGGCGGAACCGGGTGCCGGCGAAGGCGCCGTAGAAAACGGTGAACGCGGTGGGCTGGTCGCCGACCGCCTGGTTGAGGTAGCAGATCTTCGGCTCGTCGGCCCCGGCCAGCTCGGCCATCAGGTCGAAGACCGGCCCGGGCTTCGCGTCCCAGGGGCCGCGGTCCCGGCTGCTGAAGCCCATGCTGGTCGCGACGATGGTGGGTTCGCTGGCGGGCACGGATGATCCTTCCGTCGGGCGGGGTGACGGCCTCATCCTGCGTCATGGCCGGCCCGGCCGTCGTACCTGGTCAGCCCGCCTCGGCGGCGGCGAGCAGCGCGCGCAGCAGGTCACCCAGGCGGGTCTGGTCCGCCGGGGGCAGGGCGTCGAGGATCCTCCGCTGCACCGCCAGCCCCGCCTCGGCGGCCTCCTCGACCGCACGGCGGCCGGTGTCGGTCAGGGTCACCCGCAGGCCCCGCCGGTCGGCGGGGTCGGGCGCGCGGCGCAGCAGCCCGGCCCGTTCCAGCCGGTCGAGCCGGCCGGTCATCCCGCCCGAGGTGAGCATCAGCGCGGCGGCCAGCTCCTTCGGCGCCAGCGTGTACGGCTCGCCGCTGCGGCGCAGCGCGGCCAGCACGTCGAACTCGCCACGGCCGATGCCCCAGTCGGCGTAGACCCGCTCCTGCGCGTCGCCGACGATCCGGGCCAGCCGGTAGATCCGGCCGAAGACCGCCATCGGCTCGGGCCGCATCCCGGCGCGCTCGCGGCGCCACTGCTCGACGATGAGGTCGACGTCGTCCCGGTCGGTCACCCCCGGATTGTGCCCCACGTCGCCCTTCCGCTTTTCGCTCACGGGTGATTAGCTTAGCACTAAGCTACTTACTGCAAAGAGAATCGAGTGCCCGATGAGCCGTCGCCGCACCGACATCGCGTTGACCGCCCTCGCGCCCACCGTCTGGGGCACCACCTACCTGGTCACCTCCGAGCTGCTGCCGCCGGACCGGCCGCTCTGGTCCGGCGCGCTGCGGGCCCTGCCCGCCGGGCTGCTGCTGCTCGCGCTGACCCGTCGCCGGCCGCACGGCTCCTGGTGGTGGCGGGCCGCCCTGCTCGGGGCGCTGAACATCGGCGCGTTCTTCCCGCTGCTCTTCCTCGCGGCGTACCGGCTGCCGGGCGGCACCGCCGCCGTGCTCGGCGCCGCCCAGCCGCTGCTCGTCGCCGGCCTCACCGTGCTGGTGCTGCGGGACCGGCCGCACCGGCTCGCCCTGCTGGCCGCCGTGGCCGCCCCGCTGGGCGTCGCGCTGGTCGTGCTCCGGCCGGATGCCGGCACCGACCCGCTCGGCGTGGCCGCCGGCCTGGCCGGCACCGCCGCGATGGCCACCGGGCTGGTGCTCACCCGCCGCTGGGGCCGCCCGGCCGGAATCAGCACCCTGGCCGCGACGAGCTGGCAGCTCACCGCCGGCGGCCTGCTGGTCACGCCGGTCGCCGTCGCGGTCGAGGGCGCGCCGCCGGCCCCGGACGGCCCGGCCCTGCTCGGGTACGCCTGGCTCGGGCTGGTCGGCACCGCGCTGGCGTACGTGCTGTGGTTCCGGGGCGCGGCGCGGCTGCCGTTGACGCAGGTCTCCGTGCTCGGCGCGCTGAGCCCGCTGACCGCCGCGGCGCTGGGCTGGATCGTGCTGGACCAGGCGCTGAGCCCGACCCAGCTCACCGGCTTCGCGCTGGCGGTGGCGGCGATGGTGGTGGCGCAACTGCCCGCCCGCCCCGGTGGCGCGGCGTCCGGACCCGTCGGCCGCCTCGGCGGGGCGGGTCAGCCGGCCAGGCGCCAGTCCGCCCCGAGGGTGTCGGCCTCCGGCAGCGCCCCGGCGGGCAGCTCGGCCGCCGCGGCCAGCGGCAGGGTGAACCGGTGCGCGGCGGACGGGCCGGCCGCGTACGACTCGCCGAGCATCCAGCGCACCTCGTCGGCCGTCCAGCCCAGCCCGCGCCGGCCGGCGATCTCGCGGACCAGCCGCAGCCCCGGGCGGGTGTCGTCGTCGTAGAAGCGCATGCACCAGTGGTGCGCCCACATGCCCAGCGCCCGCACGCCGGCCGGATCCAGCGACGCGGCGAGCCGGCCGCACGCCGTCTCCCCGAACGGGCGCCCCGGCTCACCGACCCGGTCCCGCTCGATCGCCCCGTACGCCGCCGGCGCCACCGCCCGCATCCGGTCGTAGAAGCCCTGCACCACCGCGCGGTCGAGCCGTGCCCGCCCCGACCGCATCAGCGGGCACCCCGCCCGGCCACGCTCGCCATCGCCCCCGCACCCTTCTTGAGTTGGTGGCCGGACCGTACCGACCACTACCGACAATTTCTCGCGTCAGATTCCTTGCCCCGCAACGGATAGCTGGCCCGAGCTGCGGCGTCTGTATCGGTAGGAGCGGACCGGGGAGGATGCGTGGACGAGGACGAACGGGCCCGGCTGGCCGAGTTCGTGGCGAGCCGTACGCCGGCGCTGATGCGGGTCGCGTACCTGCTCACCGGCGACCGGCACGCGGCGGAGGATCTGGTCCAGTCGGCGCTGGCGCGGACGATCCCGCGCTGGCGGACGCTGCGCAACGCCGACCCCGAGGGCTACCTGCGCACGGTCATGTACCGGGAGCAGGTGAGCTGGTGGCGGCGGCTGCGCCGGTACCGGGAGTCGCTGCTCACCGGCGCGCACGAGGTGCCCGCCGCCGATCCCAGCGGCGGCACCGACCTGCGGCTGGCCATGCGGGCGGCGCTGCGGCACCTGCCGCCGGCGCAGCGGACCGTGGTGGTCCTGCGCTACTACGAGGACCTCACCGAGACCCAGGTGGCCCAGGTGCTGGGCTGCTCGGTCGGCACCGTCCGCAGCCGTACCCATCGCGCCGTCTCTCGGCTGCGCGAGCTCCTGCCGGATGTCGAACTCCTGGAGGTACGGCGATGACGTCCCCCCTCGAAGACCTGATCCGCGACACCCTGACCGACCTTGCCGAGGAGGCCCCGACAGTGCAGGACCAGTTGCCGCCGGCGGAACGACGAGCCCGGACCCGACGCCGCGCCACGGTGACCATGGGCGCGGTGGGCACGCTCGCCGCCGTCCTGATCGCCGCCCCGCTCGCCATCGCCCAGGCCGGCTCGGACGCCCCCCGCCCGGCCGCCCCCACCGCCCCGACCCCGTCGCCGCGCTCGGCCGAGCCGGTCCCCTCCCCCAGCTCCGACCCGACCCCCGCGCCCCGACCCCCGCTGCCCAGCCCGACCGCTCCGCAGACGCCCCCGCCGCCGGGCGTCCCCAGCCCCGCCAGAGTCGTGCCGTCGGAACCGCCGGCGGCCAGCCCGGCGCACCCCGGCGCGCCCCGGCCGCCGGGGGTGCCGAGCCCGATCGGCACCCGGACGCCGGGCCCCGCCCCGTCCCCGCGCTGACCCGCGAGGGCGCTCCCGGTCGCACCTGCGCCGGGGGCGCGAACGGGATACGCCAGGCGCCCCGGCCGACTCGCGGCCGGGGTGTCGGGCGTCGCCACGCCCAGGTCCGATTCCCGCGAGCCATCGGCCTGACCAGCGGGCATCATCGGTGGCGTGGAGTTGGACTTCGAACGGTGCTACCGGGCCGTGGACAGCCGTGACCAGCGCTTCGACGGCTGGTTCTACACCGGCGTGACGTCGACCGGGATCTACTGCCGGCCGTCCTGCCCGGCGATGACGCCGAAGCGGCAGAACGTCCGGTTCTTCCCGTCGGCCGCCGCCGCGCAGGGCGCCGGACTGCGCGCCTGCCGCCGCTGCCGCCCGGACGCGGCGCCCGGCTCGCCACAGTGGGACGTCCGGGCCGACGTGGTGGGCCGCGCCGTCCGGCTGATCGCCGACGGGGTGGTCGACCGGGACGGCGTACCGGGGCTGGCCACCCGGCTCGGCTACACCGAGCGGCACCTGCACCGGATGCTCCGCGCCGAGCTGGGCGCCGGCCCGCTGGCGCTGGCCCGGGCCCAGCGGGCGCAGACCGCCCGCACCCTGATCGAGACGACCGGGCTGGGCATGGCGGAGATCGCCTTCGCGGCCGGGTTCGGCAGCGTCCGGCAGTTCAACGACACGGTCCGCGAGGTCTTCGGCATCGCCCCGTCGGAGCTGCGGGTGGCGCGGGGCGGCCGGCCGGTGGCGGGCGGCGCGGGGACGATCACGCTGCGGCTGGCGTACCGGCCACCGCTGCACGCCGCCGCGCTGCTGGACTTCCTCGCGCTCCGCGCGCTGCCGGGCGTGGAGGAGGTACGCGACGGGACGTACCGCCGGGGGTTGCGACTGCCGCACGGCGCCGCGGAGGTGGCGCTGACCCCGGCGGCCGGCCACGTCTCGGCGACCCTGCGCCTGGCCGACATGCGCGACCTGGCCCCCGCGGTGGCCCGCTGCCGCCGCCTGCTCGACCTCGACGCGGACCCGCAGGCCATCGACGAGACCCTCGCCGCCGATCCGGCCCTGGCCGCCGCGGTGGCGGCCGAGCCCGGCATCCGCCTGCCCCGCGCGGTGGACGGATTCGAGGCGGCCCTGCGCGCCGTGGTCGGCCAGCAGGTCTCCGTCCGCTCCGCCCGCACCACCCTCACCCGCCTCCTCCAGGCCGCCCGCCCCCTGACCATCCCCGGTGATCATGAAGTTGTTGCCCCCGACGACGGCGTGTCGCGACAACAACTTCATGATCACGGCGCGGGCACGGCGGGCGGGCTGCGGGGGTTTCTTCGGGCGGAGGAGGTGGCGGGGTTGCCGGACTCGGCGTTCGGGATGCCGGCGGGGCGGCGGGAGACGGTGCGGGCGCTGGCCCGGGCCGTCGCCTCCGGCGAGATCGACCTCGACCCGGGCGGGGACCGGGAGGAGGTGGTCCGGCGGCTGACCGCCGTGCCCGGGATCGGGCCGTGGACCGCCGGCTACGTGGCCATGCGCGCCCTCGGCGACCCGGACGTCCTGCTCCCCACCGACCTCGCGGTAGGCCGGGGCGCCGCCGCCCTCGGCCTGCCCATCGACCCGAAGACCCTCGACACCCACGCCGAACGCTGGCGCCCCTGGCGCTCGTACGCGGTGATCCGACTCTGGAGAGCAGCATGAGCATCGACAGCACCGTCATCGACACTCCCGCCGGCCCGCTGAGCGTCCTGGCCGGCCCGGACGGGGCCGTCCGGGCGGCCGGCTTCACCCCGGCCCCGGAGAACCTGCTCCCGCTGGTGCACCCGAGCCTGCGCGGGGCGCTGCGGCACCGCGCCGACCTCGGCCCCGTCACCGTCGCCGTCCGGTCCTACCTGGACGGTGACCTGACCGCCATCGACGGGGTGCCGGTACGGCAGTACAGCGGCGGGGCGTTCATGACCCACGCCTGGGAGGTGCTGCGCGAGGTGAAGCCGGGCGATCCGGTGACGTACACCGGGTTCGCCGGGCTGGCCGGCCGGCCGGCCGCCGTACGGGCGGCGGCCGCCGCCTGCGCCCGCAACGCCGCCGCCCTCTTCGTCCCCTGCCACCGGGTGCTGCGCACCGACGGGACGCTCGGCGGCTACCGCTGGGGGCTGGACGTGAAGGAATGGCTGCTCGGTCATGAGCGGCGAGTGACGGCAAGCTGACAGCGGTGAGGCCGTCATCTGACGCTACCGTCGGGTAGTGCCCGCGCAGCGCGACGGCGACCCGACCCACCGGGTGGACGCCCGGCCGCGCCCGCTGCACAACCTCCGGCGACTGGGCCCCTACCTGCGCCCGTACGCGGGCGAGTACTGCTGGCTGCTGCTCGCGGCGCTGGCCGCCACCGCGGCCAGCCTGGCGGTGCCGCTGGTGGTGCAGCGGGTGGTCGACGGCCCGATCGCCCGGCACGACGCCGACGGGCTGCTCCGCCTCGGCGGCCTGGCCCTGCTGCTCGGGCTCGCCGAGGCGGTGCTGATTTTCATCCGGCGGTGGACCCAGTCTTCCTCCTCGGTGGGCATGGAGTCGGCGATCCGCGCCGACCTCTACGCCCACCTGCAACGGCTCCCGGCGGGCTTCCACGACCGGTGGCAGTCCGGCCAGCTGCTCTCCCGGATCACCAGCGACCTGTCGGTGATCCGCCGGTTCCTCTCCTTCGGCCTGCTCTTCCTGGTGCTCAACCTGATCACCTACCTCGCGGTGGTGGCCCTGCTGATCCGGCTGCACGGCCCGCTGGGCCTGCTGGTGGCGGCCAGCGCGGTGCCGCTGTTCCTGATCAGTCGCCGGTTCGCCCGGCACTACCACGCCGCGTCCCGCCGGATGCAGGACCAGCAGGGCGACGTGGCCACCCTGGTCGAGGAGACCGCGCAGGGCCTGCGCACCATGAAGGCGTACGGGCGGGGGCCGGAACTGGTCGCCCGGTTCGGCGAGCGGGCCCGGGCGCTGCACGACACCGGCGTCGACAAGGCCCGGCTGCTGGCCCGTACCTCCGCGCTGTTCGACCTGGTGCCCAACCTGACCCTCGGCGTGGTGCTGGTCTGCGGGGCGGCGCTCGCCGCCCGGGGCACCCTCACCATCGGCGAGCTGGTCGCCTTCGTCAGCCTGCAACTGATGCTGATCTGGCCGGTGCAGTCGCTGGGCTGGATCATCGCGAACGCCCAGGAGGCGGCGACCGCGGCCGACCGGATCCAGGAGGTGCTGGACACGCCGCCGTCCATCGTGGACGCGCCGCACGCGGTCACGCTCGCCCCGGCGGCGGTGCGGGGCCGGCTGCGCTTCGAGGGCGTCTCGTTCCGCTATCCCGGCGCGCCCGAGCCGCTGCTGCGGGAGGTCGAGCTGACCGTGGAGCCGGGCGAGACGCTGGCGCTGGTGGGCGCCACCGGCACCGGCAAGAGCACCCTGCTCTCCCTGGTGCCCCGGCTGCACGAGGTGACCGGCGGGCGGATCACGCTGGACGGGCACGACCTGCGCGACCTGCGGCTGGCCTCGCTGCGCCGGCTGGTCGGGGTGGCCTTCGAGGAGCCGACGCTGTTCTCCATGTCGGTCTGGGAGAACCTCACCCTGGGCCGCCCCGACGCCGACGAGGAGGAGGTCCGGGCCGCGCTGGCGCTGGCCCAGGCCGAGTTCGCGTACGACCTGCCGTGGGGGCTGGCGACCCGGGTCGGCGAGCAGGGACTGTCGCTCTCCGGCGGGCAGCGGCAACGGCTCGCGCTGGCCCGGGCGGTGCTCGGCCGGCCCGCGCTGCTCGTGCTGGACGACCCGCTCTCCGCCCTGGACGTGCACACCGAGGCGCTGGTCGAGGCGGCGCTGAGACGGGTGCTGCGGGACACCACCGCGCTGCTGGTGGTGCACCGCCCGTCGACCGTCGCGCTGGCCGACCGGGTGGCGCTGCTCGACGGGGGCCGGATCGTCGCGGTGGGGCGGCACTCCGAGCTGCTCGCCACCGTGCCGGCGTACCGGGCGGTGCTCTCCGCGGAGCCGAACTCCGCGCCCGGTCTGGTGCACTCATGACACTCCGGCTGCCCCGGCAGCGGGCCGAGCCACCCGAGGAGTCCCGCTGGCGGGGGCTGGCCACCGATCCGGACGCCGACCGCAGCCGCGCCGAGGACACCGCACCCGAGGCGGTGGCCCACCTGCGCGCCCGCAGCCGGGCGCTGCTGGGCGAGCTGCTGCGCCCGCACCGGGGCCGGCTGGGCCTGGCGGTGGGCCTGCTGCTGGCGCAGAACGTGGCCGCCATGTCCGGGCCGTACCTGGTCATGCTCGGCATCGACCGGGCCATCGCGCCGCTGCGGGCCGGCGACGCGCGCCCGCTGGCCGCCGTCGCCGGCGCCTTCGTGGTCGCGGCGGTGACCGAGTACGCGGCCCGGCGCGGCTTCCTCACCCTCTCCGCGCGGATCGGCCAGGCCGTCCTGCTGGAGCTGCGCCGGCGGGTGTACGGGCACTTCCTGCGCCTCTCCGTCGGCTTCCACGAGCGCTACACCTCCGGCCGGGTGGTGTCCCGGCTGACCAGCGACCTGGAATCCATCGCCGAGCTGGTCGACGGCGGCATCGACAGCCTGGTGACCGCCGCGCTGTCGGTGCTCTCCGTGGCCGCCATCCTGCTCTGGCTGGACCTGCCGCTGGCCGCGGTCACCCTGCTCGCCTTCCCGTTCCTCTACCTGCTGTCCCGCTGGTTCGCCCGCGCGTCGGCCGACGCGTACCGGCGCAGCCGGGAGGCGGTGGCGCTGGTCATCGTGCACTTCGTGGAGTCGCTGCGGGGCATCCGCGCCGTGCAGGCGTACCGGCGGGAACCGCGCAACCAGCAGATCTTCGGGGCGGTCAACGACGGGTACCGGCGGGCCAACCTGCGGGCGTTCCGGCTGATCGCCACCTACTCGCCGGGGATCAAGGTGATCGGCAACGTCACCGTCGCGGTGGTGCTCGGGTACGGCGGCTGGCGGGTGCTCGGCGGCGCGACGGAGGTGGGGGTGCTCGCCGCCTTCCTGCTCTACCTGCGCCGCTTCTTCGAGCCGATGCAGGAGCTGAGCCAGTTCTACAACTCGTTGCAGTCGGCGACGGCGGCGCTGGAGAAGCTGGCCGGGGTGCTCGACGAGCGGCCCGGCGTACCCGAACCGGCACAGCCGGTGCCGCTGCCCACCGGGCCGGGGCGCGGGGCGGTGGCGTTCCGGTCGGTCTCCTTCGGCTACCGGCCGGGCACGCCGATCCTGGTCGGGCTGGACCTGCGGGTGCCGGCCGGGCAGACGGTCGCGCTGATCGGGCCGACCGGGGCGGGCAAGTCCACCGTCGCCAAGCTGCTGGCCCGCTTTCACGACCCGGACAGCGGCGCCGTCGAGCTGGACGGGATCGACCTGCGCGACCTGGCCGACCCGGAACTGCGCCGCGCGGTGGTGCTGGTGACCCAGGAGAACCACCTGTTCAGCGACACGGTGGCGGAGAACATCCGGTTCGGCCGCCCCGGCGCCGACGACGCGGCGGTGCAGGCCGCCGCGCGGGCGATCGGCGCGCACGACTTCATCGCCGCGCTCCCCGACGGGTACGCCACCGAGGTGCACCGGCGCGGCGGCCGGCTCTCCGCCGGGCAGCGGCAGCTCGTCGCGTTCGCCCGGGCGTTCCTGGCCGACCCGCGGGTGCTGATCCTCGACGAGGCGACCTCGTCGCTGGACGTGCCGACCGAGCGGCTGGTGCAGCGGGCGCTCGCCACCGTGCTGCGCGACCGCACCGCGCTGGTGATCGCGCACCGGCTCTCCACGGTCGAGACCGCCGACCGGGTGCTGGTCCTCGACGGGGGTCGGGTGGTGGAGGACGGACCGCCCGCGCGGCTCGCCGCCGCCGGTGGCCGGTACGCCGCCCTGCACCGGCAGTGGCGCGACTCGCTGGTCTGAACCGCCGGTCCCCGGGCGCTGTCGCGACGACGCGGGCAACCCGGGGACCCGTCCCCCGGCTAGACTGCCGGGCGTCGATCGGCCCGGCGATCGCCCGAGGGCGACGCCCGGTGGGACCGGTCAGGCACAGCCGAACACACGGGGAGGTTGCGGCGTGCGGATCCGACGACGAGTGGTTGTCGCGGCGGCATTGGTGATCAGCACGGTGGGCGCGGCGACGGTCGCGCTGACCAGGGAGGGCGACGCCGGTGCCACACCGACCGCCGTCTCGGCGGCCGGCGACCTGTCGGCGACGGCCGGTGCCGCCCCGGCGGACACGCCGCCCAGCGCGGACAGCGGCATCGGCAGTCGAGCCGGGGCGACGCGCTCCACGTCGGACGCCCGACCGGTCACCGCGGTCGGGCGGCCCGCCGGGGAGGTGGCGAAGGACGCGCCGGCCTCGGTGGCCTACCTGAGCGACCGCTACCGGGTCAGCCAGGACGAGGCGGCCCGCCGGGTCGCTCTCCAGGAACTTTCCGCGCCGCTCGCGGCCACCCTCGCCGCGAGGTACCCCGCCGAGTACGCCGGCATGTGGCTGGACCAGGCCGGCGGCGGCGTCCTCACCATCGCGGCCACCGACCCGGCCCCGGTCGCGAAGGCGGTCACCGGGGTGCCGGACGCCGCCCACGTGAAGGTCGTCCCGGTGCGCCACTCGCTGCGCGAGCTCACCGAGGCGGCGACCCGCGTGGCCGGCGCGCTCGGTGCGACCGCGGGCACCGACGTGGTGGTCGACGAGCAGGCCAACGAGGTCCTGGTCCTCACCGGCGGCGCGGTCGCGGCGGACGACGCCCGACTGGCCGGCGCGATCGAGGCCGGCGGGGTGCCGGCCCGGAGCCGACAGCTTCCTCCCTCGATCGAGAAGGCGCCGTGCGACCCGCGGTACTGCGCCCAGGCGCCGATGCGCGGCGGCATCCGGCTGGACGTACCCCGGGACCGGAACATCGGCACCGTCGGCGGCTGCACCAGCGGTTTCAACCTGCGGGCGCGGTCCGGGCGGTACTACGTACTGACCGCCGGGCACTGCGTGGTCAGCAGTACCCACACCGAAGTGGACCGGACCTGGCACCAGTTCCTCGGCCCTAAGGTGCCGATCGGCGTGGAGTCCACCAGCCCGGTGCTCGCCGAGAACACCACCACGTACGACTACGCGGTGATCCCGTACCAGGACGGCGCGATCGACCGGTGGGCGTACCCGCGGCGGAGCGGCGGCGACCAGGCCAGCCTGGTCAACTACTGGTGCGTGACGGACAACCCGGCCTGCGCCACCAAGGGCAGCCGCGACGTGAAGATCACCGGGTACACCCCCTACAGCGCGGTGCAGGTCGGCTGGGTCGTCTGCGCGACCGGCTCGGCCTACACCCCCAAGGCGGGCGAGGTGTACGTCGACTCGGGGGCGGGCGAGGGTTACGTTCCGGGTACCCGCTGCGGCACGGTCACCAGCAAGACCAACGGCCGTATCAACGTGCGGGTCTGCGCCCGCCCCGGTGACAGCGGCGGCCCGCTCTTCACCGAGTCGGACGGCCGGGCGCTCGGCATCCTGAACGACGGGGACCCGGGCAGCGGCGCCTGCACGAACCCGAACGAGCAGAACTACTACATGCCGGTCTCCACCATCCTGGACCGGGTGAACGCCAACACCGGCCTCGGCATCCAGCTCGCCACCCGCGGCCCGCTGCTCAACCCGATCGGCTCCTCGAACCGTTAGGCGACACCCCGGATAAGCCGTGGGCAGGGCGACGTGGGCTGCCTACGATCGACCGATGACTGATACGGCGAGGACGGCCCGCGCCGGCGTCCCCGAGCGTCCGACCCTGGACGGGCTCGAGGAGACCTGGGCGCGCCACTGGCAGGAGGAGGGCACGTACGCGTTCGACCGCTCGAAGGAGCGGTCGGACGTGTACGCGATCGACACCCCGCCGCCGACCGTATCGGGCGAGCTGCACATGGGACACGTCTTCTCGTACACGCACACCGACATGGTGGCCCGCTTCCAGCGGATGCGCGGCCGGACGGTCTTCTACCCGATGGGCTGGGACGACAACGGCCTGCCCACCGAACGGCGGGTGCAGAACGTCTACGGGGTGCGCTGCGACCCGTCGCTGCCGTACGACCCGCACTGGCAACCGCCGGCGACGCCGGTGAGCGAGGAGCGGCGCAAGGACCCGACACCGATCGACCGGCGCAACTTCGTGGCACTGTGCGAGCGGCTGACCGCCGCCGACGAGCAGGTCTTCGAGGCGCTGTGGCGGCGGCTCGGGCTGTCGGTGGACTGGTCGCTGACGTACACGACGATCGGGCGGGTGGCGCGGGCGACGAGCCAGCGGGCGTTCCTGCGCAACCTGGCCCGGGGCGAGGCGTACCAGGCGGAGGCGCCGACGCTCTGGGACGTCGGCTTCGCCACCGCGGTGGCCCAGGCGGAGCTGGAGGACCGGGAGCGGCCCGGGGCGTACCACCGGCTCCGGTTCACCGGGCCGGGCGGGCGCGAGGTGCTGATCGACACCACCCGCCCGGAGCTGCTGCCGGCCTGTGTGGCGCTGGTCTGCCACCCCGACGACGAGCGATACGCGGACCTGGTGGGCAGCTCGGTGCGTAGCCCGGTCTTCGCGGTCGAGGTGCCGGTGCGCGCGCATCCGGTGGCGGACCCGGCCAAGGGCACCGGCATCGCCATGGTCTGCACCTTCGGCGACCTGACGGACGTGACCTGGTGGCGGGAGCTGCAGCTGGACAACCGGGTGGTGATCGGCCGGGACGGCCGGCTGCTGCCGGAGCCGCCGCACGGGGTGCCGGCCGAGCCGTACGCCGCCCTGGCCGGGCAGACCGTCAACGGGGCCCGGCGGACCATGGTGCAGCTGCTGGCCGACGCCGGTGACCTGGTCGGCGAGCCGCGCGCGATCACCCACCCGGTGAAGTTCTACGAGCGCGGCGACCGGCCACTGGAGATCGTCTCGACCCGCCAGTGGTACCTGCGCAACGGCGGGCGGGACGCCGGCCTGCGGGAGCAGCTGCTGGCCCGGGGCGGCGAGCTGCGCTGGGTGCCGGAGCACATGAAGCACCGGTACGACCACTGGGTGGGCGGGCTGACCGGTGACTGGCTGGTCAGTCGGCAGCGCTTCTTCGGGGTGCCGGTGCCGGTGTGGTACCGGCTCGACGACGTTGGCGAGCCGGACTTGTCCCACCCTCTCACACCGGACGAGGCGATGTTGCCGGTCGATCCGTCCAGCGATCCGGCGCCCGGTTTCGAGGAGTCGCAGCGCGGGCTGCCGGGTGGCTTCGTCGGCGACCCGGACGTGCTGGACACCTGGGCGACCTCCTCGCTGACCCCGCAGATCGTCGGCGGGTGGGAGACCGACCCGGACCTGTTCAGCCGGGTCTTCCCGATGGACCTGCGCCCGCAGGGGCAGGAGATCATCCGGACCTGGCTCTTCTCCACTGTGGTCCGTGCCCACCTGGAGCACGGCGTGCTGCCCTGGCGGGACGCGGTGCTCTCCGGCTGGATCCTCGACCCGGACCGGAAGAAGATGTCCAAGTCCAAGGGGAACGTGGTCACCCCGATGGCGCTGCTGGAGCAGCACGGCTCCGACGCGGTGCGGTACTGGGCGGCCAACGGCAAGCCCGGCATGGACCTGGCCTTCGACCCGGCGCAGATCAAGGTGGGCCGGCGGCTCGCCACCAAACTGCTCAACGCCTCCCGGTTCGCCCTGGGGCTGGGCGCCGCGGACGCGTTGCGCGCCCCGGCGACCGCGCCGCTGGACACCGCCATGCTCGCCGAACTCTCCGGCGTGGTCGCCGCCGCGACCTCCGCCTTCGACTCGTACGACCACACGGCGGCGCTCCAGGTCACCGAGGCGTTCTTCTGGCGGTTCTGCGACGACTACATCGAGTTGGTGAAGGAGCGCGCCTACGGCTCCGGGCCGGGTGCCGAGTCGGCACGGGCGGCGCTGGCCACCGCGCTGTCGGTGCAGTTGCGGCTCTTCGCCCCGGTGCTGCCGTACGTGGCCGAGGAGGTCTGGTCCTGGTGGCGGTACGGCTCGGTGCACCGGGCCACCTGGCCGACCACCTACGAGGTGGGGCGGGCGGTCGAGGGCACCGCCGACCCGCACCTGCTGCGGCTGGCCGGGGACGCGCTCGGCCAGGTGCGCCGGGCCAAGTCGGAACGGAAGCTGTCGATGAAGGCGGAGGTGCCGCTGGCCGAGGCGCTCGGCCCCGCCGCCCTGCTGGAGCAGCTCACCCTCATCGCCGACGACCTCCGCGCCGCCGGCCGCATCGCCAAACTCGACCTGCTCCCCGACCGCACCCCCGAACTCGTCATCGCCTGCGCCTTCTAACCCCCACCGCCCCGCCCCGCTTCGCTTCGGCGGGGCGGGGCGGTGCGGGCGGTCAGCTGGTTTCGCCGGCCATGGAGAAGGAGCGGAGGCGGTCGATCGCCAGGACGGTGAAGCCGACCGCGACGACGCCGGTCAGCACCGCCGCGACGGGGACGGAGACGGTGGCCGACAGCAGGTCGGTGGGGGCCATCCGGTCGGCCATGGCGACCACCCACTGCTGGACCGAGAGCACCTTCGTGCCGCTGACGAAGTTGCCCAGCAGCCCCTCCCAGATCAGCACGTAGACCAGCCCGAGCAGGACCGGCCGCCGGGTGAGCAGGCTCAGCGCCAGGAACAGCGCCGAGTACGCCAGCGCGCCGAGCGCCGAGGCGGCGGCGAGGGCCAGCCCGAGGCGTACCGAATCGGCGAGCACGCCCGCGACGAAGAGCGGCACGGCGACGGTGGTCGCGCTGACCACGGCGGCCACCGCCAGCTTCGGCAGCACAATCTGCCAGCGCGGCAGCGGCTTGGTGAGGATGTGCACCACGGTGCCGTCGTCGATCTCGGCGCCCAGCACGCCGGTGCCCACGATCAGGGCGACCACCGGCAGCACCACGGCCAGGCCGAGGCCGACCAGCACCGGCGGCCCCCAGTCACCCGGCTCCACCCCGAGCGACCGGCAGAGCATCGCCAGCCCGAGCAGCAGGAGCGGCAACGGCAGCAGGATCAGGAAGCGACGCCGGCCGAACAGCCCGCGCGCGGTGATCCAGGAAACGGTCGACATCAGGCCTCCACCAGGTAGGAGAAGACGCTCTCCAGGGACTCGTCCTCGGGCAGCAACTGCCGGACCCGGACGCCGTGGGCCAGCGCGATCTTCGGCAGCGCCCGGGTGAAGGCGCCGTAGTCGCCGGCCTTGACGGTCAGGCCGGTGCGGTCCAGCTCGACGCCGGTGACCGAGGGCTCGGCCATCAGCGCGACCGCCAACCCCCGGTCGTCGGTGGAGCGGACGGTGAACACGTGCGGCCGGTTGGTCATCAGCCGGCGGATGGTCCGGAAGTCCCCGGAGGCGGCGAGCCGGCCGGCCACCATCACCTGCACGGTGCCGGAGACCTGCTCGACCTCCTCCAGGATGTGCGAGCTGAACAGGATCGTCCGGCCCGCGTCGCCGAGGGAGTGCAGCAGCCCCATCATGTGCAGCCGCTGGCGCGGGTCCATCCCGTTGAACGGCTCGTCGAGCAGCAGCACCTGCGGGTCGTGCACCAGCGCCGCGGCGACCCGGGCGCGCTGCCGCATGCCCTTCGAGTACGTCCCGATCCGCCGGTCCTGGGCCCCCTCCAGCTCGACCAGGGCGATCGCCCGTCGGGCTGCCGCCGCCGGGTCGGGCAGCCGGTGCAGCTTCGCGCTGGCCAGCACGAACTCGTACGCGGTGAGGAAGGTGTGCACCGCCTCCCGCTCGCTGACCAGCCCGAGCCGGCGGTAGACCTCCGGGTGGCGCCAGGTCGGCTCGCCGTCCAGGGTCACCGCGCCCCGGGACGGGGCGAGGAAGCCGGCCATCATGTGCAGCAGGGTCGTCTTGCCGGCGCCGTTCGGGCCGAGCAGGCCGGTGACCCCGGGGCCCAGCCGCATGGTGATGTCGTTGACCGCCACCACGTTGCCGTACCAGCGGGACACCCCGGCCAGGTCGAGGGTGCTGGTGGCGGTGGTCGGGACGCTCGCCGTGGGATCGGCGCTGATCGTGGTCATCGGGCGGCCACCTTCCGGTATCGCAGCAGCAGCAGGGCGACGCAGCCGGCGACCAGCAGCATGGCGGCGAGGGCGTAGACCGGGCCGAAGCCGCCGATGTCCGGTCCACCCTGGTCCTCGGAGACCAGCAGGTCGCCCAGCGACCAGATGCCGACCCCCTGCACGATGGTCGACGGCGAGCCGAGTCCGGCCAGCTCGTTGACGGTGCGGGAGGGCAGGATGGACAGGGTGCCGACGATCGGGGTGGTCATCAGGAAGACCGCCACGATCCCGCCGGCCGCGAACGCCCGCTTGCCGGTGAGCGAGGCGACCAGCAGGCCGACCGAGGCGAAGACGACCGCCCAGAGGCCCGCGTAGAGCAGCCCCGGCAGCAGGTCGAGCAGCTCGTTCCAGACGCCGCGCATCCCGTCGCCGGTGGTGAACGCCGCGCCGAGGAACATCACCAGCTGCGGCGCGCCGAGCAGCAGCCAGAGCGCGCTGACCAGGGCCAGCAGCTTCGCCAGGGCGTAGTCGCCGCGCGGCAGCGGCCGGGAGAAGTACAGCGGCAGCACGCCGCTGCGCAGGTCCCGGGAGACCAGTTCCGGCGCGGCCACCGCGGCGAAGAAGATGACCAGCCAGCTCATCGAGTCGGCGAACTGGGCGTACGTCATCACCACCTCGCCGATCTGGCTGCGGACCGCGGTGGCGCCGGCGGCCACCAGGGTGACGATGCCGACCACCAACCAGGGGAAGATCTTGGCCTTGGCGCTGCGGCCCAGCCCGAAGGCGGTCCGCAGGCCGTGCAGGTAGAGCGCGCCGAAGACGTGCCGGCGGCCGAGGCGGGGGCCGGTGTAGCGCTGGTAGCCGATGTCGTGGATGACGCCGGTCGGCTCAGACATGACTGGGCTCCCTCGTGGCGAAGAGTTCGGCCACCCGGTGCCGCCGCTGGTCGAGCCGGTGCAGCGGCAGGTCCAGCTCGGCGACCGCGCCGAGGATCAGGTCGTAGGTGGCCTCGTCGGCGAGCGGGACGAGCAGCATCCGCCCGTCCCGGCTGACCGGCAGGTCGAGCGCGGCGAGCCGGGTGGCCAGTTCCTCCGTACCCTCGCTGACCTCGACGGCGAGCACGTCGGTGGCGGAGGTCATGGCGGCGATCGGGCCGGCCCGCAGCAGCCGCCCGCCGTCGATGGCGACCAGCGTGTCGCAGATCCGCTCCACCTCGCCGAGCAGGTGCGAGCAGACCAGCACGGAGATGCCGAACTCGGTGCCGATCCGGTGCACCAGCGCGAGCATGTCGTCCCGGCCGGCCGGGTCGAGGCCGTTGGTCGGCTCGTCGAGCAGCAGCAGGTCCGGGTCGTGCACCAGGGCCTGGGCCAGCTTGACCCGCTGCTTCATGCCGGTCGAGTAGCCGCCGACCGGCCGGTAGCGCTCCTCGTAGAGGCCGACGTGCCGCAGCGCCTCGGACGCCCGCTCGCGGGCCGTCGTCCGGGGCAGGCCGCTGATCCGGCCGAGGTGGGTGACCAGCTCGGCGGCGGTGAGGTCGGGCGGCAGCGCGTCGTGCTCGGGCATGTAACCCACCCGGGCCCGTACGGCCGCCGGGTCGGTGCTCGGGTCGAGGCCGAGGACGGAGACCCGGCCGCTGGTCGGGGCGAGCAGGCCCAGCAGGATCTTGATGAGGGTCGACTTGCCGGCGCCGTTCGCGCCCACCAGGCCGATGATCCCGGGCTCCACCGCGACGGTCAGGTCGGCCAACGCGGTGATCCGACCCCCGTACGTCTTGGTCAGCGACTCGGTCGCTATGAGTGTCACGCCCGTCAGCGTAGGAAGCCGACGCCCGTGGGGGTATCAGGAATCGCCCGGGGTCGTCCCTGAGAACCCGTCCGGGGGACACGCCAGCCGGACTTCCTGCTGCCGGTGCGCCCGGCCCGAGCCCTCGGTAAGGGTTTCGTAACCCGGCGGCGCGATGACCGGGGCGGCCCGGCCCGGCAGACTGGACGACGTGGTCACTCGCCTGCTGCGTACTCCGCTGACCTGGGCCGTCGTCGTCGTGCTCGCCGCCGGGGCGGCCGTCGGGCTGTGGTGGTTCCAGCCCTGGAAGGCGGTCACCGACACCCGGGTCGCCGAGCGGCTGTCCGACGTGGGCGTGGCCGCCACGCCGTCGGTCGGTCCCACGCCCACGGGGGGCGCGGGACCGACCGGGCCGACGCCGACCCCGGCGGGGCCGACGCTGCTCAGCCGGGGAGAGTTCGTCACCCACGAGCACGACACCTCGGGCGCCGCCCGGGTCGTCCGCGCCGGCGACGGGCGGCACCGGCTGGAACTGGTGGGCCTGGCCACCTCCAACGGCCCCGACCTGCGGGTCTGGCTTTCCGATCAGCCGGTACGCGCCGGCCGGGCCGGCTGGGACGTCTTCGACGACGGCCGGTGGGTCGAGCTGGGCCGGCTCAAGGGCAACCGTGGCGACCAGGCGTACGACATCCCGCCGGGCACGGATCTGGCCGGGCTGACCAGCGTGTCCATCTGGTGCAAGCGGTTCGCGGTCTCGTTCGGGGCCGCCCCGCTCACCCCGACCGGTTGAGCCGTTCCCAACCGCCCGGGCCGCAGTGGAGTGGCGCTCTCGACCGATCGCCGGTCGGCTGCGAAACTGTGTGCCGGTCAGCGAGTGAGGGGTACGGATGAGCAACGGGTGGGTGCTGCCCGACGAGGTGCTTCGGGACGCGCCGGCGTACACGCCGCGCCCGGGTGAGCTGGCCGATCTGGAGCTGTTGCTGACCGGGGCGTACGCGCCGCTGGTCGGCTTCATGACCCGCGCCGACCTGGCCTCGCTGCAGCGTCGCGGCCGGCTCGCCGACGGCACGCCGTGGCCGGTGCCGGTGACCCTCCAGGTGCCGGCGGCGCTGGCCGCCGGGCTGGACCCGACCGACCCGGGACGCCGCACGGTGGTGCTCAGCGACGGCGAGGGCGCACCGGTCGCCGCGCTGGAGGTCGCCGACGTCTGGGCGGCCCGCGAGGGCGTGGCCGGGGTGGGCGGCCCGGTCCGCCGGCTCGGCGACGGCGGGCACGGCCCGTTCCAGCGGCTGCGCCGCAACCCGGAGGAGGTTCGGGCGCTGCTGCCCCCGGGCCGGGTGCTCGGCGTGATCGCCGACCGGCCCCTGCACCGGCCGCAGCTGGCGCAGATCGCGCACGCCGCCCGTACCCTGGGCGCCCACCTGCTGGTGATGATCCCGGTGGGTGAGGGCGGCTCCGGCGGCGTGCCGCCGGAGGCCCTGGTGCGCAGCGTCTTCGCCGCCCGCGACCGGATGCCCCCGGCGACCCTGGTCGCGGTGCCGATGCCGCGCGGTCGCGACGAGATCGGCGACGCCCTGCTGCGGGCCCGGATCTCCGCCGCGTACGGGGTGACCCACCTGCTCTCCACCGGCGAGATGCTCTCCGGCGCCGGCCTGCGGGTGCTGGTCCCCCGCGAGCTGGCCTACGACAACCGGGACGGGCAGTGGCGCTGGCGGGAGGACATCCCGCCGCGCAACCGGCGGCTGGCGCTGCGCCAGGAGGAGATCGACGACCTGCTGGACCGGGGCTTCCCGCTGCCCGAGTGGCACACCCCGCCGGCGGTGGCGAAGGAGCTGAGTCGGGCCCGCCCGCCGCGGCGGCACCGGGGCCTGGTGGTCTTCCTGACCGGCCTGTCCGGCTCCGGCAAGTCGACCATCGCCCGCGGGCTGGCGGACGTGCTGCGGGAGCAGGGCGACCGGACGGTGACCCTGCTCGACGGCGACGTGGTGCGCCGGGAACTGTCGGCGGGGCTCGGTTTCAGCCGGGCGGACCGGGACGCCAACGTCCGCCGGATCGGCTGGGTGGCCGCCGAGGTCGCCCGGCACCGGGGGGTGGGCATCTGCTGCCCGATCGCCCCGTACGCCCAGGCGCGGGCGACCGCCCGGGAGATGGCGCTGGCGGCCGGGGCCGGTTTCGTGCTGGTCCACGTGGCCACCCCGCTGGAGGTCTGCGAGCGGCGTGACCGCAAGGGCCTGTACGCCCGGGCCCGGGCCGGCCTGCTCACCGGGATGACCGGCGTCGACGACCCGTACGAGGAGCCGACCGACGCCGAGATCGTGGTCGACACCACCGACCTGACCGTCGACGAGGCGGTCCTGTCGGTGATGAACCACCTCACCGAGACCGGCTGGGTGGAGCCCCGCCTCCAGTCCGCCTGATTCCCGCCAGGGTCACCTTCCGTCGCTGCCCCCTGCGCGCTAGTGTTCATCTTTGTTGGAACACGTTTGAGCGCGTGTGAGAGTGCGCGGGAGCCGGAGGTACGGACGGATGCTGGCGCGGCAGCGGCAGGCGGCCATCCTCGACCGGGTCCGCACCACCGGCGGCGTCCGCGTCACCGAGCTGGCGGCGGAGTTCGGCGTCTCCGACATGACGATCCGACGTGACCTGGAGACGCTGCACGAGCAGGGCCTGCTGGCCAAGGTGCACGGCGGCGCCACCGTCCCCGGCCCCAGCTCCACCGACGAGCCGGGCTTCCACGCCAAGTCGGTGCGGCAGCTCGCGGAGAAGGCCGCCATCGCCGGCCGGGCCGCCGAGCTGGTCCGCCCCGGCGCGGCGGTCGCGCTGTCGGCCGGCACCACCACCGCCGAGCTGGCCCGCCGCCTGGTCGAGGTGCCCGGGCTGACCGTGGTGACCAACTCGCTGCCGGTGGCCGAGATCCTGCACGCGCAGGGCCGCACCGACCAGACCGTGGTGCTCACCGGTGGGGTGCGCACCCCGTCCGACGCGCTGGTCGGCCCACTTGCCGTGGAGGCGATCCGCTCGCTGCACCTGGACCTGCTCTTCCTCGGCGTACACGGGATCACCGAGCGGGCCGGCTTCACCACGCCGAACCTGATGGAGGCGGAGACCGACCGGGCCCTGGTGGCCGCCGCCGACCGGTTGGTGGTGCTGGCCGACCACACCAAGTGGGGCACCGTGGGCATCTCCTCGATCGTCGGCCTCACCGCGGCCGACGTGCTGGTCACCGACGACCGGCTGGCTCCCGAGGCGCGCCGGGTACTGGACGAGAAGGTGGGCGAGCTGGTGGTCGTGGCGAGCACGGGCCGGGCGACGACGGAGAGGACGGCGCGGTGAAGCGTACGGCGATCGAACTGGCGGACGGCCGCGAGCTGATCTACTTCGACGAACGGGACGACGCGGTCCGCGACCAGCCGGACCGGCGCGAGCTGCCCCCTCCCCCGCCCGCCTCCCAGCTGCGGTACGACCCGCTGACCGACGAGTGGGTGGCGGTGGCGGTGCACCGGCAGACCCGCACCTTCCTCCCCCCGGCCGACCAGTGCCCGCTCTGCCCCACCCGGGGCGACCGGCTCAGCGAGATTCCGGCCCCCGACTACGACGTGGCCGTGTTCGAGAACCGGTTCCCCTCGCTGAGCCAGCGGGTGGCCGACGAGCCGGCCGAGATCACCCCGTTCACCCCGGTACGCCCGGGCCGGGGCCGCTGCGAGGTGGTCTGCTTCACCGACGACCACAACGCCTCGTTCGCCGGCCTGCCGCCGCGCCGGGTGCGCACCGTGCTGGACGCGCTCGCCGACCGGACCGTGGCCCTCGCCGAGCTGGCCGGCGTCGAGCAGGTGTTCTGCTTCGAGAACCGGGGCGTGGAGATCGGGGTGACCCTGCACCACCCGCACGGGCAGATCTACGCGTACCCCTTCGTCACGCCGCGGACCCGGTCGCTGCTGGCCGCCGCCCGCCGGCACGCCGAGCGCACCGGCGGGGGCAACCTCTACGCCGACGTGCTCGCCGCCGAGCGGGCCGCCGGCGACCGGGTGGTCACCAGCAACGAGCACTGGACGGCGTACGTCCCGGCGGCGGCCCGCTGGCCGTTCGAGGTGCACGTGGCGCCGCACCGGCCGGTGCCCGACATCCCGGCGTTGACCGACGCCGAGCGGGACGCGTTCGGCCCGCTCTACCTGGACGTGCTGCGCCGCTTCGACGGGCTCTTCGACCTGCCGATGCCGTACATCGCGGCCTGGCACCAGGCGCCGGTGCGGATCGACCGGGAGCTGGGTCACCTGCACCTTCAGCTGTTCAGCATCCGGCGGGCCAAGGACAAGCTGAAGTACCTGGCCGGCTCGGAGTCCGGCATGGGCGTCTTCATCAACGACATCGCGCCCGAGCGGGCCGCGGAGCTGCTCCGCGCCGCCTGACCCCGGCCCGCGTCCGGGCGGCGAGTGCGGCAGCGCCCGGGGAACAGGGCGCGGGGGGCCCGGGACAGGGCCCCCCGCAGGGAAGGGACGGCTGGCTGTGCGCGACAGCCGGGAAGGTTGGCTGATCGGCACTCGTGCCGCGAGGCGACCGCGGTCAACCTTCCTGGACGAGACTGGCATCACGTCCACCCACTTCAACGACCCACGCCCACCCCGGTGACGTCGGGGGCTGCGGCCACGGATTGATCGCCACCGTTTGCGGCGTGTCGCGCGATCCGCTCGCTCGGACACCGCGACTCGCCGCGAACCGCGCGACGGCCGGGCCCCGGGTACGACGGAGCCCGCCGGCGGAGGCCGGCGGGCTCGGTCGGTGACGCGTACGAGGATCAGGCGGAGAGCTTGCGCGCCAGGTTCTCGTCGAGCGCGTTCATGAACTCGTCGGTGGTCAGCCACGGGGCGTCCCGCGAGATGAGCAGCGAGAGGTCCTTGGTCATCTGGCCGCCCTCGACGGTGTCCACGATGACCTGCTCCAGGGTGTTGGCGAACTCGGTGACCGCCGGGGTGCCGTCCAGCTTGCCCCGGTGGGCCAGGCCCCGGGTCCAGGCGTAGATCGACGCGATCGGGTTGGTCGACGTCTTCTCGCCCTTCTGCCACTGCCGGTAGTGCCGGGTGACCGTGCCGTGCGCGGCCTCGGCCTCGACGGTACGGCCGTCCGGGGAGAGCAGGACCGAGGTCATCAGGCCGAGGGAGCCGAAGCCCTGCGCGACGGTGTCCGACTGCACGTCACCGTCGTAGTTCTTGCAGGCCCAGACGTAGCCGCCCTCCCACTTGAGCGCGGCGGCGACCATGTCGTCGATCAGCCGGTGCTCGTAGGTGATGCCGGCGGCCTCGAACTCGGCCTTGAACTCGTTCTCGAACACCTCGGCGAAGATGTCCTTGAACCGGCCGTCGTACGCCTTGAGGATGGTGTTCTTGGTGGACAGGTAGACCGGGTAGTTGCGGTCCAGGCCGTACCGGAACGAGGCCCGGGCGAAGTCCCGGATCGACTCGTCGAAGTTGTACATGCCCATGGCGATGCCGCCGCCGGGGAAGTTGGCGACCTCCATCTCCATCGGGGCGCCGCCGTCGGCCGGCGTGTAGGTGATGGTCACCGTGCCCGGGCCGGGAACGACGAAGTCGGTGGCCTTGTACTGGTCACCGTGGGCGTGCCGGCCGATGATGATCGGCTTGGTCCAGCCGGGGACGAGCCGCGGCACGTTGGACATGATGATCGGCTCGCGGAAGACGACGCCGCCGAGGATGTTGCGGATGGTGCCGTTCGGCGACCGCCACATCTTCTTCAGGCCGAACTCCTCCACCCGGGCCTCGTCCGGGGTGATGGTCGCGCACTTGACGCCGACGCCGTGCTCCTTGATGGCGTTGGCGGCGTCGACGGTGACCTGGTCGTTCGTCTCGTCGCGGTGCTGGATCGAGAGGTCGTAGTAGTGCAGGTCGACGTCGAGGTAGGGCAGGATCAGCTGCTCACGGATCTGCTTCCAGATGATCCGGGTCATCTCGTCGCCGTCGAGCTCCACGACCGGGTTGTTTACCTTGATCTTCGCCATCGACCGGCGCTCCTCTCGGGGGACACGTGCTCAAGCAGTACGAGCGTACTGGAAACGGGCCGGCACCCCCCAGCCGGCCTCGGGTCGGCCGGATAACCGGATGCCCGGCACGGGAGTTCACTGGCACCATCGCCCGATGCCACTGAGCCGCACCCTCGGGTCTATCACGGTCACCGCGCTCACCGACGGCGAGGGGGCGTTCTTCCAGCCCCGCACCGAGGCGTTCCCCGACGCCACCGCGGCGCACTGGCGCGAGGCGGACCGGCGCGACCCCACCTCGGTCACCGCGGACGGCCGCTGGTGGCTGCCGTTCCGCAGCTTCGCGGTGCGCGCCGGCGACGGGCCGGTCACGCTGGTCGACGCCGGCATCGGACCGGCCGGCTCGCCCGCCGCGAGCTGGGCCCCGGTGCCGGGGCGGCTCCCCGCCGAACTGGCCGCCGCCGGCATCGACCCCGCCGACGTGCGCACCGTCGTCCTCACCCACCTGCACAGCGACCACATCGGCTGGGCGGTCACCGGTACGCCCGGCCGCCCGTACTTCCCGCACGCCGACTACCTGGTGCAGCGGGCCGAGCTGGACGCGATGGAGACGATCAACCCGGGGCTGCCGGCCGGTCTGGTCGCGCCGTTGCGCGCCGCCGGCCAGCTCCGGGTGGTCGACGGCGACACCCCGCTCACCCCGGGGGTACGCCTGCTGAGCACGCCCGGGCACACCCCCGGCCACCAGTCGGTGCTCATCGACTCCGGCGACGAGCGCCTCCTGCTCACCGGCGACCTCCTGGTGCACGCCGTCCAACTAGTCGACCCCGACCTGGCCTACGCCCACGAGGAGGACCCGGCAACCGCCCGCACCTCCCGCGCCACCCTCCTCCACACCCTCGCCACGGCCGGCCGGACCCACCTGGCCACCCCCCACCTCGGCACCCCCTTCACCCCCCTCTAACCCCACCCCTCCCTGCCGCACCGGTGATCATGAAGTTATTGCCGCGACCCGCCGTCTGGAGCGACAACAACTTCATGATCGACGGATGGGGAGCGGGAGGTGGGGTGCGGTGGGGTGGGGATGGGGATGGGGAAGGGGGCACGCCGGTGGGTACCGGCGTGCCCCCTTCGGGTGGTGCTGGTGGATCACATGTTGGCGACGTCGGCCTGCTTGGCGCGGACGGCCTCGGCGGCCTCCTTCAGGCTGGCCAGCTCGTCGGCGTCCAGGTCGGTCTCGACGACCCGCTTGACGCCCTCGGCGCCGATCTCGGCCTCGACACCCAGGTAGACGCCGGCGATGCCGTACTCGCCGTCGACCCAGGCGCAGACCGGCATGACCTCGCCGGAGTCCTCCGCGACGGCCTTGGCCATCCGGGCGGCGGCGGCCGACGGGGCGTAGTACGCCGAGCCGGTCTTCAGCAGCGCCACCACCTCGGCGCCACCGTTGCGGGTCTTGACGACCAGCTCCTCGATCTGCTCGGCCGGCATCGCGTCGCGCAGCGGCTTGCCGTTCACCGTGCTCTTCGACGGCACCGGGACCATGGTGTCGCCGTGCGAGCCGAGGGTCAGGGTCTTGACCGACTTCACCGGCACCTGGAGGGCCTCGGCGACGAAGTTGGTGAACCGGGCGGTGTCGAGCATGCCGGCCTGGCCGAGCACCCGGTTCTTCGGGAACTGGGTGGCGAGCTGGGCCAGCGCGGTCATCTCGTCCAGCGGGTTGGAGACCACGATGACGACCGCGTTCGGGGCGTACTTGGCGACGTTCTCGGACACCTGGCGGACGATCTTGGCGTTCGTCTCCAGCAGGTCCATCCGGCTCATGCCCGGCTTGCGCGGGAGGCCGGCGGTGATGACGACGACGTCCGAGCCCTCGATGGCCTCGTAGCCCTCGCCGTTCGGGCCGGTGGTGACGCCGACGACCTTGGTCTCGAAGCCCTCGACCGCGCGGGACTGGTTGAGGTCCAGCGCGAGACCCGCCGGCTTGCCCTCCACGATGTCGGTGATCACGACGGTGTCGAAGACGTCGTACTCGGCCAGGCGCTGTGCGGTGGTGGAGCCGTAGAAGCCGGCCCCGACGACAGTGACCTTCTTACCCATGGTCGTCCCACTCCCTGCTACCAGTCGGTTTTCCGGACCGTATCAGCCATCCTGGCACCGATCAGGGCAGGGGCGGACAGTTATGACACCGATGGGCGTCCTCAGCCCCGCTCGGCCCGTTCCACCACGTTGGTGAGCAGCATGGCGCGGGTCATCGGCCCGACACCACCGGGCATCGGGACCACCTTGCCGGCCGCCTCGGCCACCTCCGGGTCCACGTCTCCGGTGTACCGGCCCTTGCCGTCCGCGCCGATCACCCGGGTGATGCCGACATCGACCACGGTCGCGCCCGGAGTGATCATGTCGGCGGTGAGCAGCCCGGGTACGCCCGCGGCGACGATCACGATGTCGACGGCGCGGGTGTGCGAGGCGAGGTCGAGGGTGCCGGTGTGGCACAGGGTCACGGTGGCGTTCTCGCTGCGCCGGGTGAGCAGCAGCCCCAGCGGGCGGCCGACGGTGTTGCCCCGGCCGACCACGGCGACCGTCGCGCCGCGCAGCGGTACGTCGTGCCGGCGGAGCAGCTCGACGATCCCGCGCGGGGTGCAGGGCAGCGGGGCGTCGTAGCCGAGCACCAGCCGGCCGAGGTTGACCGGGTGCAGGCCGTCGGCGTCCTTGTCCGGGTCGATCATCTCCAGCACGCGCTGGGTGTCCAGGTGGGCCGGGAGCGGCAGCTGGACGATGTAGCCGTGACAGGCCGGATCGGCGTTCAGCTCGGCGAGGACCGCGTCGACCTGCTGCTGGGTGGCGTCGGCGGGCAGCTCGCGGCGGATGGAGGCGATCCCGACCTCGGCGCAGTCCCGGTGCTTGCCGTTGACGTACGCCTGGGAGCCCGGGTCGGCCCCGACCAGGACGGTGCCGAGGCCCGGGGTGATGCCCCGCTCCGCGAGTGCCTTGACCCGCGTCCGCAACTCGTCCTTGATCTCCGCCGCGGTCGCCTTGCCGTCCAGGATCGTCGCCGTCACGTCCAGATCGTCTCACGGCGACAGCCGCAGGTTGGGACGACGACCAACCGTGACTTTCCGTTAGGTGGCTCTAATCACCCAGAGTGACCATGTGTGGAGTCGACCACAGCTCGGGACGGACAGCCGATCAGGAAACCGCACAGAGCGGACGGCGGGCCGGCAACCACGCAGGGCGGCCCGGAGCGCGCCCCCGGGCGCGGGGCGCCGGCCTCGAAACCGACATTGAACAGCAGCTTCACCGCACCGCTCATAGCAGAGGGGTGGAAGGGCGACAAGACGAGGGCGGGCTTTCCGTTACTGGTTCGCAACGCTCTCGTTGCCGAACAGCCAGCCGCGACCTACCGTTGCCCAACGTTGCGCAGCGTTACCCAGCACCGGGCCAGACTGCGCAGCGTGAGGAGATGAGGAGACTCAATGCGAGTTCGTAGGCTTGCCGCCTGGACCGCTCTCCCGCTCGCGGTGACGCTTGGCCTGGTGGCCTGCGGCTCGGGCGGCGACGGCGGATCAGGGCAGAGCGACCCCAACGCGGCCGTGCGGATCGAGATCGCCGAGCCGCAGCACCTGGTGCCCACCAACACCAACGAGACCAGTGGTTCGCAGGTGCTCGCCGCCCTGTTCAGCCCGCTGGTCGACTACGACGAGGCCAACAAGCCGTACGAGGTGGCGGCCGAGTCGGTGACGTCGTCGGACAACAAGGTCTGGACGATCAAGCTGAAGGACGGCTACACCTTCCACAACGGCGAGAAGGTCACGGCCGAGAACTACATCGACGCCTGGAACTACGGCGCTTACGCCCCCAACGGCCAGAACTCGAGCTATTTCTTCGAGAAGGTCGCCGGCTACGCGGACCTGCAGGGCGAGAAGCCGGCCGCGAAGACACTGTCCGGGCTGAAGAAGGTCGACGACCTCACCTTCACCGTGACGTTGGCCGAGCCGTACAGCGAGTTCAAGACGATGCTCGGCTACACGGCCTTCTACCCGCTGCCGAAGGCGGCCTTCTCCGCCCCGGGCGTGCTGGCCGAGGGCTACGAGCAGGCGCCGGTCGGTCAGGGCCCGTTCAAGATCAAGGGCACCTGGCAGCACGACGCCAAGGTCGAGGTCGAGAAGTACGACGCCTTCCCCGGCCAGCAGCCGAAGGTGGCCGGCGTCGAGTTCCGGATCTACCAGCAGCCGACCGCGGCCTACGCGGACGTGCTGTCGGACAACCTGGACGTCATCAAGACCCTCCCGACCGAGAGCCTGTCGACGGCCGCCACCGACCTCGGTGACCGGTTCCAGCAGAGCCCGGCCTCGTCGCTGCAGGTGCTGGCGTTCCCGACGTTCCAGAAGGAATTCAGCAAGCCGGAGGTCCGCAAGGCGATCTCCATGGCGATCGACCGGGACGAGATCACCAAGTCGATCTTCAAGGACTCGCAGCAGCCGGCCCGTTCCTTCGTCTCGCCGGTCGTGGCCGGCTACCGGGAGAACACCATCGGCGCGGCGGGCGAGTTCGACCCGGCCAAGGCCAAGGCGATGTACCAAGCCGCGGGTGGCCCGTCCAAGATCGAGCTGTCGTACAACGGTGACGGCGGCCACAAGGACTGGATCGACGCGACCTGCAACCAGCTCAAGGCCAACCTGGGCGTGGAGTGCGTCGGCACCGCCGAGCCCAAGTTCGCGGACCTGCTGACCAAGCTCAAGGCGAAGCAGCCGGTCGGCCTGTTCCGGATGGGCTGGGTCATGGACTACCCGTCCATGGAGAACTACCTGGGCCCGCTGTACAGCACCAACGGTTCCTCGAACTACTACGGCTACAGCAACCCCGAGTTCGACAAGCTGCTGGCCGAGGGCGCCAAGGCGCCGAGCGAGGAAGAGGCGATCAAGAAGTACCAGGCGGCGGAGGACCTCCTGGCCGAGGACCTGCCGGTGATTCCGCTGCGGTACGGCCAGAACAACTTCGGGCACTCGACCAAGGTCAAGAACGTGGAGATGGATCTCTTCGACCGGGTCGACCTGCTGAAGATCGAGGCCGTCAAGTAAGAGCGCTGGTCGGGTCGGGCCACCGCGAGGTGGTCCGACCCACCACGCCCTTCGCCCCTTTTCAGAGAGACTTCACAGTATGTTCCGCTTTATTCTGCGGCGACTGCTCCAGATGGTCCTCGCCTTCTTCGGGACCACGCTGATCGTCTACGCACTGATGTTCGCCGGTCAGGGCGACCCGATCCAGGCGCTCGCCGGCGAGCGCCCGGTCACCGCCGCCCAGCGGGCATACCTGACAGAGAAGTTCCACCTCGACCAGACCGGGGTCGGCGGCTTCTTCTACCGCTACTTCGACTACATCAAGAACCTGCTCCAGGGTGACCTCGGGCAGTCGCTGACCGGCCGCCAGATCGGCGACATCCTCGCCGCCGCCTGGCCGGTGACGGTCAAGCTGGCGCTCATCGCGATGGCCGTGACGATCCTGTTCGGCGTCACCGCGGGCGTGCTCGCCGGCATCCGCCGGGCCAGCATCTTCGACAACTCGACGCTGGTGCTGACCCTGCTGGTGCTCGGCATCCCGACCATCGTGCTGGCCCCGCTGGCGCAGTACCTCCTCGGCGTCAAGTGGCAGCTCTTCCCGCCCACCGCCGGCGCCGAGCCCGACCTGTACGCGCTGCTGCTCCCCGGCATCGTGCTCGGCTCGCTCTCGCTGGCCACCGCGCTGCGGCTGACCCGGACCTCGGTGGCGGAGAACCTGCGCGCCGACTACGTCCGGACGGCCCGCTCGAAGGGCCTGGTCAAGCGGCGGATCGTCAGCGTGCATGTGCTGCGCAACTCGCTCATCCCGGTGGTCACCTTCCTCGGCGTCGAGCTGGGCAACCTGATGAGCGGCGCGATCATCACCGAGGGCGTGTTCAACATCCCCGGCGTCGGCTTCAACCTGTTCCGCGGCATCCGCACCGAGGACGGGCCGCTGGTGGTGGGCATCGTCAGCGTGCTCGTCGTGGTCTACCTCCTGTCCAACCTGGTGGTGGACGTCCTGTACGCCGTACTCGACCCGAGGATCCGCTATGAGTGACTTCGAGACCGTGGCGGCCACGGAGAACCAGGCCGCGCGGCGGGGCGTGTCCGGCGAGCCCGGAGCGCCCAACCAGATCGGCGCGCCGCAGAAGGCCCGCAGCCTGGCCGGTGACGCCTGGCGCGACCTGCGCCGCAATCCGATCTTCTGGATCAGCCTCACCCTGGTCGTGGTGGTCGCCGCGATGGCCGCCGTACCCTCGCTCTTCACCGCCAACGACCCGCGCGACTGCCTGCTCTCCCGGCAGCACGACGGGGCGTCCGGCGGGGCCATCTTCGGGTACGACTTCCAGGGCTGCGACACGTACGCCCGGGCGGTCTACGGCGCCCGCGCCTCGCTGCTGGTCGGCGCGCTCTCCGCGCTGATCACCGGCATCATCGCGCTGGTCATCGGCATGCTGGCCGGTTACTTCGGCCGCTGGGTCGACGCGGTGCTCTCCCGCGTGATCGACATCGTGCTCGGCATCCCGCTGCTGCTCGCCGCGATCGTGCTGCTCAAGCGGGTGAGCACCAGCAGCGACAACGTCCGGCTGTTCGCGGTGATCTTCGTGCTGGCGGTGCTCGGCTGGACCACCGCGGCCCGGGTGGTCCGCTCCTCGGTGATCACCGCCAAGGAGCAGGACTACGTGGCGGCGGCCCGGATGCTCGGCGCCGGCAACGGCCGGATCATGTGGCGGCACATCCTGCCGAACGCGCTCGCCCCGGCGATCGTGGTGCTCACCATCGCGCTCGGCTCGTTCATCGCCGCCGAGGCGACGCTGAGCTTCCTCGGCATCGGTCTCAAGGCCCCGACCATCTCGTGGGGCATCGACATCGACGCCGGCCGGGTGCACATGCGCGAGTCGGCGACGCCGCTGGTCGTCCCGTCCGCCTTCCTCGCGCTGACCGTCCTCGCCTTCATCATGCTGGGCGACGCCATCCGCGACGCCTTCGACCCGAAGCTCCGGTGAGAACCTCATGACCCAGTCCGCTGTCCACCCGACGCCGGCCTCCCCCACGCCCGAGGGCGGCCACCTGCTCGACATCCGGGACCTGCACGTCGAGTTCCGGACGAGCGAGGGCGTCGCCAAGGTGATCAACGGCGTCTCCTACCACCTGGACGCCGGCGAGACCCTCGCGGTGCTCGGCGAGTCCGGCTCCGGCAAGTCGGTCACCGCCCAGGCGATCATGGGCATCCTCGACACGCCGCCGGCGGTGATCCGCTCCGGTCAGATCCTCTACCAGGGTCGGGACCTGCTGAAGCAGTCGGAGGAGCAGCGCCGCCAGGTGCGGGGCAAGGAGATCGCGATGATCTTCCAGGACGCCCTCTCCGCGCTGAACCCGGTCTTCGGAGTCGGCTGGCAGATCGGCGAGACGCTGCGCCAGCGCGAGGGGATGTCCAAGGCGGACGCCCGCCGGCGCGCGGTCGAGCTGATGGACCTGGTCCGGATCCCGGCCGCGGCGAAGCGCCTGGGCGACTACCCGCACCAGTTCTCCGGCGGCATGCGGCAGCGCGTCATGATCGCGATGGCGCTGGCGATGAACCCGAAGGTGCTGATCGCCGACGAGCCCACCACCGCGCTGGACGTCACCGTGCAGGCCCAGATCATGGACCTGCTGGCCGACCTGCGCCGGGACCTCAACATGGCGATGATCCTGATCACCCACGACCTCGGCGTGGTCGCCGGTGTCGCGGACCGGATCGCGGTCATGTACGCCGGTCGGATCGTCGAGCACGCCGACGTCCGGTCGCTGTACCGGTCGCCCGCCCACCCGTACACCAAGGGCCTGCTGGAGTCGATCCCGCGCATGGACGTGCGCGGCCAGGAGTTGTCGACGATCAAGGGGCTGCCGCCGAACCTGATGCGGATCCCCTCCGGCTGCCCGTTCCACCCCCGGTGCCCGTACGTGCAGCAGGTCTGCGTGGACGTGGTGCCACACGACCTGGTCCTCGGCGACGGCCGGACCAGCGCGTGCCACTTCGCGCAGGAGGTCCGAGATGACAGCGCCCGCTAGCCCGACCAAGGTCCGCGGCGAGACCATCCTCTCCGTCGACAACCTGGTCAAGCACTTCCCGATCACCCAGGGCGTGCTGTTCCAGAAGCAGACCGGCGCGGTCCGGGCCGTCGACGGGGTGAGCTTCGAGCTGCGCCGGGGCGAGACCCTGGGCATCGTGGGCGAGTCCGGCTGCGGCAAGTCCACGCTGGCCCGACTGCTGATGCGGCTGGAGACGCCCACGTCCGGCGGGGCCACCCTGGAGGGGAAGGATCTGTTCAAGGCCTCCGGGGCCGAGCTGCGCCGGCTGCGGCGGAACATGCAGATGGTGATGCAGGACCCGTACACCTCGCTCAACCCGCGGATGACGGTCGGCGACATCATCGGCGAGCCGTTCGACATCCACCCGGAGGCGGCGCCGAAGGGCAGCAAGCAGCGGCGGGTGCAGGAGCTGCTGGACGTGGTCGGGCTCAACCCGGAGCACGTCAACCGCTACCCGCACCAGTTCTCCGGCGGCCAGCGCCAGCGCATCGGCATCGCCCGGGCGCTCGCCCTGCGGCCCGAGGTGATCGTCTGCGACGAGCCGGTCTCCGCGCTGGACGTCTCGATCCAGGCGCAGGTGATCAACCTGCTGGAGCAGCTCCAGGACGAGTTCGGGCTCTCGTACATCTTCATCGCGCACGACCTGTCGGTGGTCCGGCACATCTCGGACCGGGTCGCGGTGATGTACCTCGGCAAGATCGTGGAGATCGGCACCGAGGACGAGATCTACGAGCGGGCCACCCACCCGTACACCCAGGCGCTGCTCTCGGCGGTGCCGGTGCCGGACCCGGACGTCCGCAACGACCGGACCATCATCCGGCTCACCGGTGACGTGCCGAGCCCGGCCGATCCGCCGTCCGGCTGCCGCTTCCGTACCCGCTGCTGGAAGGCCCAGGAGGTCTGCGCCCGCGAGGAACCCCTGTCGGTCTCCCGCGCCGCCGACCCCCACCCGTCCGCCTGCCACTTCGCCGAAGTCCGCCCGTCCCTCCCCTGACCCACCCACGGTTCCCGCCGTCGATCATGAAGTTGTTGTCTCGACACGCCGCGGTACCGGACAACAACGTCATGATCGACAGGTTCAGGGCGGGGGCGGCGTCCGCCCCGCGGCGGACCGCCGGGGGCCGCGTGGCCCCCGGCGGTGTCGTCGGTCAGTGGAAGAAGTGCCGCGTGCCGGTGAGGTACATGGTCACGCCGGCCTCCTTGCACGCGGCGATGACCTCCTCGTCGCGGATGGAGCCGCCGGGCTGCACGATCGCGCGTACCCCCGCCTCGATGAGGATCTTCGGGCCGTCGGCGAACGGGAAGAACGCGTCCGAGGCGCAGACCGCGTCGCGGGCCCGCTCGGCGCCGGCCCGGTCGACCGCCAGCCGCGCCGAGTCCACCCGGTTGACCTGCCCCATGCCGACCCCGACGGTGGCGCCGTCCTTGGCCAGCAGGATCGCGTTGCTCTTCACCGCGCGGACCGCCCGCCAGGCGAAGGCCAGGTCCCGCAGGGTGGCCTCGTCGGCCGGGTCGCCGGTGGCCAGCCGCCAGTTCGCCGGATCGTCGCCCTCGGCGTCGACCTTGTCCCGCAGCTGCACCAGGACACCGCCGGTGACCTGCCGCCACTCCGCCGGCAGCGGGTCGAAGGCCGGGGCGTGCAGCAGCCGGATGTTCTTCTTGGCCTGCAGGATCTCCGCCGCGCCCTCGTCGTACCCGGGGGCGACCACGACCTCGGTGAAGATCTCGGCCACCTGCCGGGCCATCTCCACGCTGACCGGCCGGTTGACGGCGATCACCCCGCCGTACGCCGACACCGGGTCACAGGCGTGCGCCCGGCGGTGCGCCTCGGCCACGTCCGCGCCGACCGCGATGCCGCACGGGTTGGCGTGCTTGATGATCGCCACCGCCGGCTGGTCGGTGAAGTCGTTCGCGGCCCGCCAGGCCGCGTCGGCGTCGACGTAGTTGTTGTAGGACATCTCCTTGCCGTGCAGCTGCTCGGCCTGGGCCAGGCCGGCGGGGCTGGACGGGTCGGCGTAGACGGCCGCCGCCTGGTGCGGGTTCTCCCCGTAGCGCAGCACCGCCCGGCGGCGCAGGCTCAGCCCGGCGAACTGCGGCCACCCGTCGGCGGCCGGAGCCAGCGTGGTGGCGAACCACTCGGCCACGGCGACGTCGTAGTCGGCGATGTCGGCGAAGGCGCGGGCGGCGAGCGCCCGACGCTGCGCCAGCGTGAAGCCACCGTCGGCGAGGGCGGCCACCAGGGCCGGGTACGCCGCCGGGTCGGTCACCACCGCGACCGACGCGTGGTTCTTGGCGGCGGCCCGGACCATCGCCGGCCCGCCGATGTCGATCTGCTCCACGCACTCGTCCTGGCTCGCGCCGGAGGCGACCGTGGCCTGGAACGGGTAGAGGTTGGAGACCAGCAGGTCGATCCCGGCGATGCCGTGCTCGTCGAGCTGGGCGGCGTGGGTGTCCTTGCGCAGGTCGGCCAGGAGACCCCCGTGGATCTTCGGGTGCAGGGTCTTCACCCGGCCGTCGAGGATCTCCGGAAAGCCGGTCACCTGCTCGACCGGGGTCACCGGCACCCCCGCGCCCGAGATGGTGGACGCGGTGCTGCCGGTCGAGACGATCTCCACCCCGGCGTCGTGCAGGGCCCGGGCCAGCTCGACCAGGCCGCTCTTGTCGTAGACGCTGACCAGTGCCCGCCTGATCGGGCGACGCTCGTCCTGAGTGGAACTCACGGGACCGTGACCTTTCTTCCGGTGATCGTCCAACCTTCGCGGACCAGCCGACCGACCTGCTCGACGAGCTGGCGCCGCTCGGCCTCCTTGATGCGCTCGGTGAGCGTCTCCACGTCGTCGTCGTCGCGTACCGGCACGGCGACCTGCGCGACGATCGGGCCGGTGTCCATCCCGGCGTCGACGAAGAAGAGCGTGGCCCCGGTGACCTTGACGCCGTAGGCGAGCGCGTCCCGGGGGCCGTGGATGCCGGGGAACGCCGGCAGCAGGGTGTTGTGCGTGTTCAGGTAGCGGTCACCGAAGGCGGCCAGGAAGTGCGGCCCGACCAGCTTCAGGAAGCCGGCCGAGATCACCAGGTCGGGTCGGTGCTCGGCGACGTGCGCGGTGAGCGCGAGGTCCCAGTCCTCCCGCGACGGGTGGTCCTTGACCCGGTCGACGAAGGTCGGCACCCCGGCGGCGGCGGCCCGGTCCAGGCCGGCGATCCCGTCGCGGTCGGCGCCGACGGCCACCACCCGGGCCCCGTACGCGGGGTCGGCGGTGGCGTCGAGCAGCGCCTGGAGGTTGCTGCCGGAGCCGGAGACGAGGACGACGAGGCGGGCGACGGACGCGGGCTCGGTCACGCGGCCACCCTATCGGGCAGGTCAGGACTCCCAACGATCGGGCAGCGGCGATTCGGGTGATCACGCGAGTGGCACGTACGCGATACGCTGCCCGTCGCTCGGTGGCTGCCGTCCGGCCCGCCGCCGCACCCTTCACACAAGATCAGGCACGGACAGTGCCGACGGAGCGAGGAGCACCATGCAGCCCGGTTACCCCAACCCCGCGCAGCAGCCGCCGATCAACAACAACATGACGATGTCCATCGTGGCCATCTTCTTCTTCTGGCCGCTGGCCATCCCGGCCATCATCAACGCCTCCAAGGTCAACCCACTGCTCCAGCAGGGTGACTACGCGGGCGCCCAGGCGGCGGCGAACGAGTCGAAGAAGTGGTCGAAGTGGGCCATCATCATCGGCGCCGTCTGGCTCGTGATCGTCCTGCTGTGCTGCCTCGCCGGTGGTCTGGCCGGGATCATGGGCTCCGACACCAGCGCCAGCAGCTACTGACGATCATCGACTGAGGAGCATCCGCCATGCAGCCCGGACCCCCCGGTCAGGACCCGTACGGCCAGCAGCCCCCGCACGACCCGTACGGCCAGCCCGCCTCCGGGCAGCCCTACGGGCAGCCGTACGGGCAGCCGCAGGACCCGTACGCACCGCCCCCGCAGGCGCCGTACGGGCAGCAGCCGCACGATCCGTACGCCCCGCCGCCGCAGGCCCCGTACGGCCAGCAGCCCACCTCGGGCCAGCCGTACGGGCAGCCGGTCTCCGGTGACCCCTACGGCCAGCCCACCTCGGGCCAGCCCTACGGGGCGCCGGGCCAGCCGTACGGGCAGCAGCCCTACCAGGATCCGTACGGCCAGCAGCCCTACGGCATGCCGGCGTACCCGAACGCGGGCTACCCGCAGCCCCAGGGCCAGCAGAACACGCTGGGCCTGGTGTCGATGATCCTGGGCATCGTCTCCATCCCGATGGTCTGCTGCTACCTCGGCATCCCGCTGGGCATCGCCGCGGTGGTCACCGGGTGGCTGGGCCGGCAGAAGGCGGCCCAGGGGCTGGCCAGCAACGGCGGTCAGGCCCTCGCGGGTCTGATCTGCGGCGGAATCGGTCTGGCGCTCGGGCTGCTGCAGATCGTGGCGCTCGCCGCCAACATCTCCTTGCCGAACTCCTGAGCCGACACCCGGAAGGGGCGTCCCGGATCTCCGGGGCGCCCCTTCCGTCGTCCCGGCCCCGCGCGCGCCGGTCGTTGTGGGGACACGTCGCACGCGGCAGCAGCCGGGTGAGCGGCCCAAGCGCGGGTGAGCGGCCCGGGCGTGGGTCAGCGGGTCAGGCGCGGGAGGCCGGGCGGGTCGGGTGTGGCCGCGCGGCCAGCAGCCGGGTGAGCGGGCCGGGTCGGCGGGTCAGGCGCGGGGTGCCGGGCGGGCGAGCACCCGGGCGGCGGCGGCCCCGAGCAGCGCGCCGACCGTGACCACCGCGGTGGAGACGGCGGCCACCTGCCAGGGAACCGGGCCGATCTCGGCCAGCCGGCCACCGCCGAGCGGGCCGCCGGAGGCCGCGGCGGCGAGGCCGGCGAGCAGGCCGACCACCGGGCCGGCGAGCGCCGCCGGGCCGAGCAGGGCAGCCCAGTCCGGCACCGCGCGCTCGTCCGCGTCGCGGAGCAGCCGCCGGGCGAGCAGCCAGCCCGCGGCCATCCCGGCCAGCACCGGCACCGCGAGCAGCGCCGCCCCGAACCCGTCGACCGGGCCGCTGGGCAGCCCGGCGAGCAGGGGTACGGCCGGCAGCGCGCCCACCGAGACCTCGCTGGTGCGTACCGCCGTGCCGGCGCCGACGGCGAAGCCGGGCCCGAGCAGGTACGCGGTCGACCAGATCGTGGCGTTCGGCGCGTAGGCGAGGCTGACCAGGGTGATGCCGGCCTGCCCGGCCACCCCGGTCCGGTACGCGCTGATCATGTCGGCGGCGTCGCCCCCGCCGGTCGCCACCGCCAACCCGGCCGCGCCGGCCCCCGCGCCGAGCAGCAGCAGCCCGGCGACCAACCCGGTGCGCACCCCGTCGCGCAGCGCCGCCGGCGCGCGCTCGGCGAGCAGGCCGGCCACGCCGGTGGTGCGCAGTGCCCCGACCAGCGCGGCGAGCGCGCCGAAGACCGCGTGGGTGACGCCGGCGCGGACCGGGGAGACCCGCAGGTCGTCGGTGCTCACCAGCACCGCGGCGAGGGCGCCGAACAGCCCGTACCCGAGGCCGACCGCGACCGCGGCGGTGAGTGCCTGGCGGGGCGAACGCCCGCCCCGCGCGCCCATCGCCCGGCTGGTGTGCACGCCGGCCCGGGTCAGCCGCCAGAACGCGAGCCCGGAGAGCAGCAGCGGGACCAGGCCGAGCGGGCCGGCGGTGGTCTGCAGCGGCACCCCGTGGCCGAGCAGCCAGCCGGACAGCCCGGCGCGCAGCGCACCAGCGACGGAGCCGGCGTCCTCGCTGATCTGGGCCAGCGCCAGCACCAGGGCGACCGGCAGGTACGACGTGAGCGCCGCCCAGCCTGCGGCGACCCCGGCGGCGACGACGAGCGGCGCCCGCCCCCGGCCCGACTCCGGCCGGCGGGGCGCGGGCACCCGGCCACCCGACGCGGGCCGGCCCCCGGGCCGGTCGTGCTCCCGGCGGGCGTCCTCCCGGCGGGCGTCCTCCCGGCGGGCGTCCTTCCGGCGGGCGTCGTCGGTCCGGCGGCCGTCGTCGGTCCGGCGGGTGCCGGCCGGGCGGGCATCGTCCCGGCGGGCGTCGGCGCGGACGCCGGCGGCGGGACGGCGAGGCTGATCAGGGGTGACCGGGGACATCGGGTCTACTCTGGCACGCCGCGCGGGCGGCGGCTGCCCGGCGGCCCCACCTGGCCCCGGCGAGTTCCGTGATCCACCGGTTTCCGGGCCGGAATCCGGTCTAGCCTCGGCGCAGGACGCGACTGCAGTCGCGGCATGAAGCGCTGGGAGGAAGCCGTGAACGCTCCGTACCCGCCGCCCCCACCGCCGCCGGCGGCCGGCAAGGACCGCACCACGCTGTGGGGCGTGCTCGGCATCGTCCTGGGCCTGATCTGCTGCGGCATCCTCGGCATCGTCTTCGGTTACCTGTCGATCCGCGACGCGAAGCGCTACGGCCAGTCCCCGGTGCTCGGCTACCTGGCGATCGCCTTCGGCGTGCTCAACATCATCGGTACCGCGATCTGGCGGGCCAGCGGGACGTACCCGCTCTGGGACGACTGAGGGGGCCGACCGTCGCCGGCCGACCCCCTCGGTGTCTCACCCGTCCGCCCAGCGGCGGACGGTGCTGCTGACGGCCGCTCAGCGGCCGGCCATGATCTCCCGCATCAGCTTGGCGGTCTCGGTCGGCGTCTTGCCGACCTTGACGCCGACGGCCTCCAGGGCCGCCTGCTTCGCCTCGGCCGTGCCCGCCGAGCCGGAGATGATCGCGCCGGCGTGCCCCATGGTCTTGCCGGGGGGCGCGGTGAAGCCGGCGATGTAGCCGACCACCGGCTTGGTGACGTTGGCCTTGATGAACTCGGCGGCCCGCTCCTCGGCGTCGCCGCCGATCTCACCGATCATCACGATGGCGTCGGTCTCCGGGTCGGCCTCGAACGCGGCGAGGGCGTCGATGTGGGTGGTCCCGATGATCGGGTCACCGCCGATGCCGACGCAGGTGGAGAAGCCGATGTCGCGCAGCTCGTACATCATCTGGTAGGTCAGCGTGCCGCTCTTGCTGACCAGGCCGATCCGGCCGGAGCCGGTGATGTCGGCCGGGATGATGCCGGCGTTGGAGGCGCCCGGCGAGGCGATGCCGGGGCAGTTCGGCCCGATGATCCGGGTCCGCTCGCCCCTGCTCACGTTGTACGCCCAGAAGGCGGCGGTGTCGTGCACCGGGACGCCCTCGGTGATCACCACGGCCAGCGGGATCTCGGCGTCGATCGCCTCGACCACGGCGCCCTTGGTGAACTGCGGCGGCACGAAGATGACCGTGACGTCGGCCCCGGTCTCCTTCATCGCGTCCGCGACGGAGGCGAAGACCGGCAGCTCGGTGCCGTCGAAGTCGACCGTCTGGCCCGCCTTGCGCGGGTTGACGCCGCCGACCACGTTGGTGCCCGCGGCGAGCATCCGCCGGGTGTGCTTGGAACCCTCGGAACCGGTCATCCCCTGGACGATGACCTTCGAGTCCTTGGTCAGCCAGATAGCCATCGTCAGACCCCCGCAGCTGCCAGCTCGGCGGCCCGCTCGGCCGCGCCGTCCATGGTGTCGACCCGCTGGATCAGCGGGTTGTTCGCGCCGTCGAGGATCGCCCGACCGGCCTCCGCGTTGTTGCCGTCGAGACGGACGACGAGCGGCTTGGTGGCCTTCTCGCCCCGCTGCTCCAGCAGGGCCAGCGCCTGCACGATGCCGTTGGCGACCGCGTCGCAGGCGGTGATGCCGCCGAAGACGTTGACGAAGACGCTCTTCACCGACGGGTCGGAGAGCACGATCTCCAGGCCGTTGGCCATCACCTCGGCGCTCGCGCCACCGCCGATGTCGAGGAAGTTCGCCGGCTTGACGTTGCCGTGCCGCTCGCCCGCGTAGGCGACCACGTCGAGCGTGGACATGACCAGGCCCGCGCCGTTGCCGATGATGCCGACCTCGCCGTCGAGCTTGACGTAGTTGAGGTCCTTCTCCTTGGCGGCCTGCTCCAGCGGGTCCACCGCGGCCTGGTCGACCAGGGCCTCGTGGTCCGGGTGCCGGAACCCGGCGTTCTCGTCGAGGGTGATCTTGGCGTCGAGCAGCAGCAGCTTGCCCTCGCCCGTCTTGGCCAGCGGGTTCACCTCGACCAGCGTGGCGTCCTCGGCGACGAAGGCCTTCCACAGGCCCACCGCGACCTCGACGACCTGGTCGGCGACCTCGGCCGGGAAGCCGGCGGCGTCGACGATCTCGCGGGCCTTCGCCTCGTCCACGCCCTTGACGGCGTCGATCGGGGCCTTGACCACCTTGTCGGGGGTCTCGGCGGCGACCTGCTCGATGTCCATGCCGCCGGCGACGCTGGCGATGCAGAGGAAGGTGCGGTTCGCCCGGTCGAGCAGGTACGAGAAGTAGTACTCCTCGGCCACGTCCGCGGTCACGGTGATCATGACCTTGTGGACGGTGTGACCCTTGATGTCCATGCCGAGGATGTCGGTGGCGCGGGCCACCGTCTCCTCCGCGCCCTCGGCCAGCTTGACGCCGCCGGCCTTGCCTCGGCCGCCGACCTTCACCTGCGCCTTGACGACCACCCGACCGCCGAGGCGTTCGGCGATCGCGCGGGCCTCCTCCGGGGTAGTGGCGACGCCGCCGGCGAGCACGGGCAACCCGTGCCGCTCGAACAGGTCCCGCCCCTGGTACTCGTACAGGTCCACGATTGCGCGTCCCGTCCCGTCTCCGCGGCGCGCCGTCGCGCCGCCACCAGCGTTGTGGAAACTCCGTTGACGCCCGTCATCAGTTGAAACGGGCCATCGGCCGCAGCCTAGCGAGATGAGCACCAGCGGCAACCGAGCGGGTGCGCGGTGTGCGGTAATGCACAGCGCGCCGCCCGCGACTCGCCGGTGCGCGGGCCCGGCCGGCAACCGCCGCGAAGGATGTCGCCGACGACGCGTAACCCCCTGGTGGGGGCATCGTTGAGTCTGATGTCGGAGCGCTGATTCAGCGCGAGGACGGGAACGGCCGATGCCCTGTCGGTCGAGGGGTGGCGGCGGGGCATCGTGCATAGAAGGGCCGGGCGTGTGAGGGGTGCGTCCGGCCCTTCCCCCGTGCCCGGATCCGGCCGGCCCTCCCCAGCGTCGCCGGCAGCTCCCGACCCACTCCAGGTACGCGACTCCGGCGGCATCCACCGGATACCGCCGGAGTGCGCGAGACGGAGTCGACCAGGGTGCCGGGCGCGGGCCCGGCGGTTGCGCAGTCGTCAGGCGACGGACTGGGCCACGTTCCCCCGGACCCACTCGACGATCGACTGGGTCGTCGCGCCCGGGGTGAAGATCTTCGCCACGCCGAGCTGCTGCAGCTCGGGGATGTCGGCGTCCGGGATGATGCCGCCGCCGAAGACGACGATGTCCCGGGCGTCCCGCTCGGCGAGCAGCTCCAGCACCCGCCGGAAGAGCGTCATGTGCGCCCCGGAGAGTACGGAGAGGCCGACGGCGTCGGCGTCCTCCTGAATGGCGGTCTCCACGATCTGCTCCGGCGTCTGGTGCAGGCCGGTGTAGATGACCTCCATGCCGGCGTCGCGCAGGGCACGCGCGACCACCTTGGCCCCACGGTCGTGGCCGTCGAGGCCCGGCTTCGCGACGACGACCCGAATACGAGAGCTCATCAGCGCACACCTTTCACGGGCTCCGCGGCTATCACCTGAACGAACGGTAACCCGCCCGGTCGGGGGCGGGAAATCCGGGCCGTACCCCTACCGTCCGGCCGCCCCCCGAGAAAGCCGGACGCCTCCGCCGAACGGTCACTCTGCGCGACGAACGGGCAGTAACGGGGACGGCCGTCCGGCGTACCGAGCTATGACAATGATGGACGGAAAGGGACAGAAAGACTCACCGATTCGGCGGTTCCGCTTGTGACCGGCGCGGCGGAGGGCTAACGTGTCCACGGTTGTCATCAGGTCCACCGACGGGTGACGACGCGACCAACGGACGTTCGACCGAGCTTCACCGAACGGCCGGAGATCGCATCGGATCCCCGACAACGGAGGGTGTGCGTGCGCCAGCGCCTGTCGTCTGAGCCCGATAGATATCGCGGCCGCCGTCGCGTACCCACTCCCCCGCGCAGCCGCTACGCGGCAGTCGTCACCACCGCGTTCGTCGGTGCCGGCATCGTCGCGCTGGGCGCGAACGCGCTCCCCGACGCCAAGAGCGTGAGCCCGTCGGTCCTCGACGAGCTCAAGCAGGCCTCGATCACCAGCCAGGACGCGGCGGCCCGCGCCGACGCCGCCGACCGCGCCTCCCGCGACACCAACCGCGACGCCGAGGTCAACGCCGGCGACCAGGACCCGTGGCTGCTGCCCCTGCAGGGCTACGACTTCAACTCCCCGTACGGGATGCGCTGGGGCAAGCTGCACACCGGCATCGACCTGGTCGCCGCCGAGGGCACCCCCTACGTCGCCATCCACTCCGGCACCGTCACCAAGGCCGGCTGGTTCGGCGGGTACGGCTACGCCGTGATCGTCCAGCACACCGACGGCAGTGAGGCCATCTACGGCCACTCCTCCTCCGTGAACGTCAAGGAGGGGCAGCAGGTCAAGGCGGGCGACCAGCTCGGTCTGGTCGGCAACACCGGCCACTCGTACGGCTCCCACCTGCACCTGGAGATCCATGTCAAGGGCGAGCCGCGGGACCCGGTGCCGTGGCTCCAGGAGCGCGGAGTGGACATCAAGCTGCAAGTCGAGGCTTATTACAGCGAGGTAGCGGCTTCCTGACGCTCCGTATCGCCTGATGACCGCCCGGATCAACCGATCCGGGCGGTTTTTCGTGCGCGGAAGTCTGCTGGGTCACAGTCAGGACTGTGAGCGATGCCACCGTCGCCCAAGATCAGGTATCGGGGCAGAGACGGCCATTCCGCCACAATGGCTGACAGTTGCCCCGCCGGTCGCTGGCGACCCTGCGGTACCCGTACCCACCGCGGACCCGGTCGACACCCAGGATGAGTTGTCCCCAGCCCCCTGAGTGTGAAGGTCAGCCGTGCAGGAAGACACCCCCGCCCAGAACGAGATGACCGTGGCCGCCCCGGGCCGGCACCGGCTGCGGAAGCGGCGCGGCGGGCACGCTCTCGTCGTCGGCGCGGTCGCGCTGGTCGGCCTCGGCCTCGCCGGCGCCTCCACCATCGCGTTCGACCGCGACGACGCCCCCGCCCCCACCGCCGTCTCGCTGGACGCCGCGTCCCGCGCCGAGGACGCCGCCCGCGCCGACCGTTCCGCCCGTGAGTCCGCCTCCCCGGCCACCCCGTCGGCCAGCCCGACCACCGCCGGCCCGACCGCCAGCCCGTCGGCCACGCCGACGAGGAAGGCGACCCCGAAGCCGAAGCCCACGCCGACGAGGACGGCCAAGCCGAAGCCGTCCTGGGTCATCCCGATGAAGGGCGCGGAGATCACGTCCTGCTACGGGCAGCGGTGGGGCACCCTGCACGCCGGCATCGACTTCGCGATGCCCGCCGGCACGCCGGTCCGTGCCGCCTTCGGCGGCACCGTGGAGAAGGCCGGCGACGTCGGCGACGGCTACGGCATCTCGGTCGTGGTCAACCACGGCAACGGCTACCTGACCCACTACGCGCACCTGAGCACAGCCAAGGTCGGCGTCGGCGAGAAGGTCGGCGCCGGGGAGACCCTCGGCCTGGAAGGCTCCACCGGCGACTCCACCGGCCCGCACCTGCACTTCGAGGTGCACCAGGGTCAGATGTGGAACCAGATCGACCCGGCGCCGTTCCTGCGCGCCCGAGGCATCGACGTGGGCTGCTGAGCCCTTGGAGTCGGCCAGGTCGTGGGGACGGTCACCGGCAGTCGGCCCCGCCGGGCCCTCCGTTCACACTGGTCGCCCGAGAACCGTCAGAGCTCGCAAGCGACTGCTACCTTCGCGCCATGTCGGAGCAGCAGCCTCGGGTGCCGTTGGCCGTGGAGGCCCGGGGTGACAGTGCCGGTCCGACCGGGTGGCGGCTGCGCGCGGTCAGACTCACCATGGCCATCCGCCGCGCGCTGCCGCTGGTGGGCGTCCTCACCGCGGGCATGCTGGTGGGGGCCGTGGCCGGCAGCGCACTGCTGAATCCAGACTGGTTCCTGCTGGGCTTCCTCGTCGGCATGTTCGTCTCGCTGGGCGGCATCTATGTGATCTCCGGCCGCGACCTGCGTTTCGGCTGGGGATTCACCGCTGTGGGTCTCGCGATCCTGGTCAACGTCGCGTTCCTGCACGGCGCCTCGAAGGTGGTCCTCGAGCTTCGGGGCGAGCCGATCCGCGCGACGGTGGCCGCGGTGCGCGACGGATTCGAAGGCAAGGGCGAGCCCACCCGCCGGTTCCGGCTGGTGGAGGCCGGCGGTGTCCCGATCCGGGGCGAGCTGACGTTGTCGCGCGACGTCGAGCTGGGGGTGGGCGACGAGGTGAGCGTGCTGCGGGACGCCGCCGGCCTGGCGCACCCCGTCCCGGCCGACGAACAGGTGGCGGGCAGTACCGGCGCGATGGTGTTCTTCTGGCTGCTGGTGGCAGTGCCGGCCCTGATCTCGGGGCGGCCGCCGCGGTATCCGTCGGGCGCCGCCGCCAATCCCGGCCAGAGCCGCGTTGTCGAGACGGCCCGCCGCCGCAAGCGCGACCGCCCGCGCTCCAAGCGGCGATGACCCCGCAACACGGCCACGTCCGCCGATCGCCTCGCCGCCCGCCAGTTATCGTCACCGCCACGGGCACGGCAACCCGACCCGGATCAGGACCGCTGCGGGGCCCGTGAGAGAAGTCGGGCGATCCGCCGATGAGAATGGCCGGGCGAGTTCCTGGTCAGCGCCCGGACCACCGACATTTCGCCGAACACCCACAGCCGCGGACGACGCGAGCAGGGGCCGGACCCGGGCGGTGCGCCGGGTCCGGCCCCTGCGTCGTCAGAGCTTGTCGATCGGGGCGTGCCGCAGCACCAGCCACATCGTCTGGTCCCCGAAGTCAATCTGCGCCCGGGCGCCCGGGCCGTGCCCCTCCACGGCGAGCACCCGACCGAGGCCGTAGCGCTGGTGGTTGACCCGGTCCCCCGCCGCCACCTTGGGCCCCTGCGGCAGCTCGCTCGCGGTGGCCAGCCGACTGCCGTCCACCCCGAGCCGCTTCGCCAGCTCCGCCGCCTTCGGCGTACCCCCGGCGAAGCCGCCGCGCGCGCCGGGCGCGCGGTCCGCGCGGCCACCGACGCCGCCGCCCCCGCCGGCCCAGGAGGTGTACGACCCCTCGGTGCGCTCCCAGCGGACCAGCTCCGGCGGCAGCTCCTCCAGGAACCGCGACGGCGGGTTGTAGGCCGGCTGCCCCCAGGCCGAGCGGGTGACCGCCCGGGAGAGGTAGAGCCGCTGCCGGGCCCGGGTGATGCCCACGTACGCCAGCCGGCGCTCCTCCTCCAGCTCCCGGCTGTCGCCCAGCGAGCGCAGGTGCGGGAAGACGCCGTCCTCCAGGCCGGTCAGGAAGACCACCGGGAACTCCAGGCCCTTGGCCGTGTGCAGCGTCATCAGGGTGACCACGCCCTGGTGGTCCGGGTCGTCGGAGGGGATCTGGTCGGCGTCGGCGACCAGCGCCACCTGCTCCAGGAACCCGGCCACCGTGGCCCGCTCGCCCTCGGCGCCCAGCGCCTCGATCCGCTCGGTGTACTCCCGGGCGACGCTGACCAGTTCCTGGAGGTTGTCCACCCGGCCGGCGTCCTGCGGGTCGAGGCTCTCCTCCAGCTCGGTGAGGTAGCCCGAGCGGGTCAGCAGCGCCTCCAGCACCTCCTCCGGGGTGCCGGTCTCGGCCAGCTCCCGCGCGCCGTCGAGCAGCGCGACGAAGTCGGCGATGCCGTTGGCCGCGCGGGTGGAGATGCCCGGTGCCTCGCGGGCCCGGCGCAGCGCGGCGCCGAAGGAGATCCGGTCGCGGCTGGAGAGCGCCTCCACGCACGCCTCGGCGCGGTCGCCGATGCCCCGGCGCGGGGTGTTGAGCACCCGGCGCAGGCTGACCGTGTCGTCGTCGTTGACCACCGCGCGCAGGTAGGCCAGCGCGTCGCGGACCTCCTTGCGCTCGTAGAAGCGCACCCCGCCGACCACCTTGTAGGGCAGGCCGGCCCGGATGAACACCTCTTCGAAGACCCGGGACTGGGCGTTGGTGCGGTAGAAGACGGCGACGTCGCCGGGGCGGGTGTCGCCGGCGTCGACCAGCCGGTCGACCTCCCGGCCCACCCAGTCCGCCTCGGCGTGCTCGGTGTCGGCGACGTAGCCGACGATCTGCTCGCCGGCTCCGGCGTCGCTCCACAGCCGCTTGGGCTTGCGGGAGGTGTTCCGGTCGATGACCGCGTTGGCGGCGTTGAGGATGGTCTGGGTGGAGCGGTAGTTCTGCTCCAGCAGGATCGTCCGGGCGTCGGTGAAGTCCCGCTCGAACTCCAGGATGTTGCGGATGGTCGCGCCCCGGAACGCGTAGATCGACTGGTCGGCGTCGCCCACCACGCAGAGCTCGGCCGGCTCGATCCCCTCGGTGCCGGAGACCAGCTCCTTGATCAGCGTGTACTGCGCGTGGTTGGTGTCCTGGTACTCGTCGACCAGGACGTGCCGGAACCGGCGGCGGTAGCTCTCGGCGACGTGCGGGTGCGACTGGAGCAGGTGCACCGTCGTCATGATCAGGTCGTCGAAGTCCAGCGCGTGGGCCTCGCGCAGCCGGCGCTGGTAGAGCGTGTACGCCTCGGCCAGCGCCCGCTCGTTGGGGCCCTTGGCCCGGGCGGCGAACGCCTCCGGATCGACCAGCTCGTTCTTCAGGTTGGACACCTGGGCGGCCAGTCCGCGCGCCGGGTAACGCTTGGGGTCGAGGTCCAGCTCCCGGGTGACCAGCTGCATCAGTCGGCGCGAGTCGTCGGCGTCGTAGATCGAGAAGGTGGACTTGAGCCCGGCGTGCTCGTGCTCGGCGCGCAGGATCCGCACGCAGGCGGAGTGAAACGTCGACACCCACATCAGCCGGGCCCGCGGGCCGACCAGATGGGAGACCCGCTCCTTCATCTCGCCGGCGGCCTTGTTGGTGAAGGTGATCGCGATGATCTCGCCGGGGTGCACGTCCCGCGCGGCGAGCAGGTACGCGATCCGGTGGGTGAGCACCCGGGTCTTGCCGGAGCCGGCGCCGGCCACGATCAGCAGCGGGGAGCCGGCGTGGGTCACCGCGTCCCGCTGGGGGCCGTTGAGCCCCTCGACCAGGGCCTGCGGATCGAGGTGCGCGGCGGAGGACCCGGGCCGGCGCGCCGGCGGGCGGGCAGGCTCGGGCGCGGGCGGGGACGCGGGGATGTCGAAGAGAGGATGCATCGCACGGCGAGTCTATGCCGCCGGCCGGACACTTCCCGTCCGCGCACGCCCCGGCGCGACGGCGCGGTCACGGGGGCCCGGCCGGTCGGCGCGCTGAGACGAACCTGTCACGGCGTCACCCCTGGCGCCTTCGTCCCCGAAGCGCAACGATGACCGTGAAAACCCCGACTACTCCCCCGTACACGACTTGGGAGAACCACCATGACTCCACCGCGCTCGCGCGGTCGGGCCCTGCTGCGTCACCTCGCCGCACCGGCCCTCGCGCTGGCCGTCGTGGCCAGCCTGCCCGCCACCGGACGGCCCGGACCGCAACCGGCCGCCACCGATCCGACGGCCGGCCTGGCCCCGGTCGCCGTCTCCTACGCCACGCCCACCGGCGGCGAGGTCAAGGGCAACTTCCTGAGCTACAACGACTTCCACGGCGCCATCGACCCGCCCGGCGGCAGCGGAGCCGCGGTCAACGGCACCCCCGCCGGCGGCGTGGAATACCTGGCGACCTGGCTGAAGAAGCTGCGCGCCGACGCCGCGGCCGAGGGCCGCCGCACCACCACCGTCGGCGCCGGCGACCTGATCGGCGCCACGCCGCTGGTCAGCGCGGCCTTCCACGACGAGCCGACCATCGAGCTGATGGACGAGGTCGGGCTGGAGATCAGCTCGGTCGGCAACCACGAGTTCGACGAGGGCGTCGCCGAGCTGATCCGGATCAACAAGGGCGGTTGCCACCCGGTCGACGGCTGCCAGGACTCGGACGGCTTCGCTGGCGCGAAGTTCACCTACCTCGCCGCCAACACGCTCGACCGGAAGACCGGCCTGCCGATCCTGCCCCCGGTGGACGTGAAGTTCGTCGACGGCGTGCCGGTCGGCTTCGTCGGCGTGACCCTGGAGGGCACTCCGGGCATCGTGAACCCGGCCGGCATCGCCTCGGTGCGGTTCGCCGACGAGGTCCGGACCGCCAACAAGTGGGGCGGGCTGCTCAAGCTCTTCGGCATCCGGGCGATGGTGCTGCTGGTGCACGAGGGCGGCGCCCAGTCCCCGCCGCCGGCCGCCCCGGGCGTCTCGGACTGCGCCAACTTCTCCGGCCCGATCGTCGACATCGTCCGCGGCCTGCGGCCGGAGTTCGGCCTGGTGGTCTCCGGGCACACCCACCGCTTCTACTCCTGCTCGCTGCCGAACTCCTCGGGCGCGCAGAGCGTGGTCACCAGCGCCGGCAGCAACGGGCAGCTGATCACCGACATCGACTACTCGCTGGACCGGCGCACCGGCCGGTTCACCGCCATCTCCGCCCGCAACGTGGTGGTGGAGAACGGCGTTCGCAACCCGGACGGCAGCTGGCAGCAGAGCGCCCCCGGCGTCTACGTCCGCAACCCCGAGCTGGTCGACGCGGGCGCCAAGGCGCTGGCCGACAAGTACCGGGCCGCGGTCGCCCCGATCGCCAACCGGGTGGTGGGCAGGATCAGCGCGGACATCGTCCGGGACGCCAGGCCCAACGGCGAGAGCCCGCTCGGTGACGTGATCGCCGACGCGCAGCTCGCGTACACGAAGGGCGACGGGGCGCAGCTGGCGCTGATGAACCCCGGCGGCGTCCGGGCCTCGCTGTCGTACGCGGCGTCGGCCGGCGGCGAGGCGCCGGGCGAGGTGACCTACGGCGAGGCGTTCACCGTCCAGCCGTTCAACAACCTGGTGGTCACCCAGACGCTGACCGGCGCGCAGCTCAAGAGCGTGCTGGAGCAGCAGTTCGTCGGCTACCAGGGGCAGACCACCCAGCGGATCCTCCAGGTCTCCGCCGGGCTGACCTACTCCTACGACAGCACCGCCCCGGCCGGCTCGCGGATCAGCGCACTGGCGCTGAACGGCGTCCCGGTGGAACCGGCGGCCGGCTACCGGGTCACCACCAACGACTTCCTCGCCAACGGCGGGGACGGGTTCACCGCGCTGACGGCGGGCACCGGCCGCACCACCGCCCCCGGCTTCGACGTGGACGCGCTGGTGGCCTACCTGGGCGCGGGCGCGCCGGTGGTCCCGGGCCCGGCCGACCGGATCACCCGGCTGGGCTGAGCGGACGTCGCCCGGCCCCGGCGTCGGGGCCGGGCGACCTTCCCAACTGTTGGCGGAATCCTTGCGCGGCCGTACCCGCGGTCGGCATACTCGACTCCGTGTTCGGTCAGCGCTTCTACTTTTACTACGGCACCGGGAGTCCGGCAGCCGTGGGTCGCGCCTGATCAACCAGACCTACGAAAAGCCCCGGGCTCCTGGAGTCCGGGGCTTTTCGCGTTCCGGGTTCCCGACACCGGGCACGACGTCAGAGAGGTACGACCGATGATGACAGACGTGGCGGAACAGAGCGGCAACACGGCACGCTCCCGGGCGGGCGACGGCCGGAACGCGGCACCCGGGTTCGGCACCGACGAGCCCGCGGCGGCGGCCCGGATCGCAGCCATCCGGGAGCGCATCGACGAGATCGACCGGACGCTGATCGGGCTGTGGCAGGAGCGGGCGGAGCTCTCCCAGCAGGTCGGCGCCACCCGGATGGCCTCCGGCGGCACCCGGCTGGTGCTGTCCCGGGAGCGGGAGATCCTGGAGCGGTTCCGGCAGGCGCTCGGCGCCGACGGCACCCAGTTGGCCCTGCTGCTGCTGCGCGCCGGCCGCGGACCGCTGTGACGGGTGCCGCCGGTCCGGGAGCCGGGCGGGACGCCCGGCCCGTTGTCCTGCGGCGTACCCTCTGGCGGCCCTGAGCGACAGCACGGCCCGGGCCGTTCGCGGGCGCCCGGCCCGGCGGCGGTCGGGCCCGGATACGACGAACCGCCTGCCGGCGTCACGCGGACGCCGGCAGGCGGTTCGGAGGAGTCTCACACCTCGTGCGTGGCGACGATCTCCCGCTTCTCGGCGAAGTGGCAGGCGCTCGGGTGGTCCGAGCCCTGCCGGATCTGCAGCAGCGGCGGCTGCTCGGCGCAGATGTCCTGCGCCTTCCAGCACCGGGTGCGGAACCGGCAGCCCGAGGGCGGCGACACCGGGGACGGGACGTCACCGGTGAGCCGGATGATCGCCTTGTTGTTCCGCAGCGTCGGGTCCGGCACCGGCACCGCCGACAGCAGCGCCTGAGTGTACGGGTGGGTGGGCCCCTCGTAGATCTCGTCCTCGGTGCCGATCTCCACGATCTTGCCGAGGTACATCACCGCGACCCGGTCGGAGAGGTGACGCACCACCGACAGGTCGTGCGCGATGAACACGTACGACAGGCCGAGCTCGTTCTGGAGCTTCTCCAGCAGGTTCATCACCTGCGCCTGGATCGAGACGTCCAGGGCCGAGACGGGCTCGTCGCAGATGATCACCTCGGGCCGCAGGGCGAGCGCCCGGGCGATGCCGATGCGCTGGCGTTGACCGCCGGAGAACTGGTGCGGGTACCGGTTGATGTGCTCCGGGTTGAGGCCCACCAGGTCGAGCAGTTCCTTGACCTTGTCCCGGCGGCTGCCCTTCGGCGCCACCTCCGGGTGGATCTCGAACGGCTCGCCAATCAGGTCACCGACCGTCATCCGCGGGTTCAGCGAGGTGTACGGGTCCTGCATGACCAGCTGGATCTGCCGGCGCAGCCGACGCAGCGCGCCGCCGGACAGCTTGGAGATGTCCTGGCCCTTGAAGAGCACGCTGCCGGCGGTCGGCTTCTCCAGGTTCATCAGCACCCGGCTCAGCGTCGACTTGCCGCAGCCGGACTCGCCGACCACGCCCAGGGTCTCACCGGCCCGCAGGTCGAAGGAGACGCCGTCGACGGCCTTGACGTGACCGATGGTCTTCTTGAACACCACACCGCGGGTGACGGGGTAGTGCTTGACCAGGTCGCGTACCTCGAGGATGTTCTCAGACACGGTTCACCAGCTCCTCGGCGAAGTGGCAGGCGCTGGCCCGACCGGCGCCGATCTGCAGCAACGGGGGGAGCTTCTCGCGGCACACCGGCTGGGCCATGGCGCAGCGCGGGTTGAACGGGCAGCCCGGCGGGATGTTCATCAGGTTCGGCGGGAGGCCCTTGATCGTGCGGAGCTGCTGGCCCTTCTCGTCCAGGCGGGGGATCGAGTCGAGCAGGCCGAGGGTGTACGGGTGCCCCGGCTTCGCGTACAGGTCGTACACGTCGGCTTCCTCGACGATCCGGCCGGCGTACATGACCGCGATCCGGTCCGCGACGTCGGCGACCACGCCGAGGTCGTGGGTGATCAGGATCATGCCCATCCGCCGCTCCCGCTGGAGCTCGCCGAGCAGGTCCATGATCTGGGCCTGCACGGTCACGTCCAGCGCGGTGGTCGGCTCGTCGGCGATCAGCACCTCGGGGTCGAGCGCCAGCGACATCGCGATCATCGCGCGCTGCCGCATACCGCCGGAGAACTGGTGCGGGTAGTTGCTGAACCGGCCCTTGGCGTTCGGGATCTTGACCTGGTCGAGCATCTCGATCGCGCGCTTCTTGGCGTCCGCGCGGCTCATGCCGCGCCGGATCCGGAACTGCTCGGCGATCTGGAACCCGACGGTGAAGACCGGGTTCAGCGCGGAGAGCGAGTCCTGGAAGATCATCGCGATGCCCTCGCCACGGATGCGGCGGCGCTCCTCGGCGGACATCTTGAGCATGTCCTTGCCGTGGAAGCGGACCTGACCGCCGGTGACGAAGCCCGGCGGCATGTCGAGGATGCCCATGATGGTCTGCGCGGTGACGCTCTTGCCGGAGCCGGACTCGCCGAGCACGGCGAGGGTCTCCCCCGCGTCGACGTGGTAGGTGACCCCGTTGATGACCTTGGCGACGCCGTCCCGGGTGCGGAACTCCACCCGCAGGTCGTCGACCTCGAGCAGCCGGCCCGAGGGGCGGCCGGATCCGTCGGCGCCCGGCGCGGTCTGCTCGGACACGAGAATGTCGGACAACTCAGTCTCCCCTATCGGAGCTTCGGGTCGAGGGCCTCGCGGACGGCCTCACCGAGCATGACGAAGCTCAGCACGGCAGTGACGAGGAACGCGGAGGGGAAGAAGAGCAGGTACGGCGACGGCCGCAGGTACTGCTGCGCTTCGTTGACCATGATTCCCCAGGAGACCACCGGGCTCTTCAGGCCGATGCCCAGGAAGGAGAGCGTGGCCTCGGCGCCGATGAACGAGCCGACCATGATCGTCCCGTACACCAGCAGCGGCGCCAGGCAGTTCGGCAGCAGGTGCTTGAGGATGATCCGGCTGGTGCTGGCGCCCATGGCCCGCGCCGCCACGATGTAGTCGGCCTCCTTGTTGGCGAGCACCGAGGAGCGCATCAGCCGCATGACCACCGGCCAGCCCAGGAGGACCAGCGACGCGATGACCAAGCCCTTGATCTCCCACGCGCTGTTGTCGCTGCCGGCGCCGTTGAAGGTGGTCAGGATGACGATGGCGCCGAGCACGAACGGCAGGCCGAAGAAGATGTCGGCGATCCGGGAGAGCACGGCGTCCACCCAGCCACCCCGGTAACCGGCGATGACGCCCATCGTCCCGCCGATGAGCATGACGCCGAGCACGGAGAGCAGCGACACCACGATCGACGCGTTGGCACCGTAGATCACCCGGGCGAAGACGTCACGGCCCTGCACGTCGTAGCCGAACCAGGCGTCGCCCGACGGCTCCACCCGGCTGCGCGACAGCGCGCCGTTGTACGGGTCACCGTCGGTGAACAGCGACGGGAAGAGCGCCATCAGCACGAAGATCACGATGAACGTGGCGGAGATCCAGAACAGCGGCTTGCGCCGCAGGTCCCGCCAGGCGTCGCCGAGCAGACCGCGAGGCTTCTCCTTGCGGGTCCCCTCCGGCTGGCCCGGGGTCGCCGGCACCATCTCGGTCGGGTTCTCCGGTCGGGGGGTGCTGACGATGGAGGCGGTGGAAGGGTCACTCATAGCGAATCCTCGGGTCCAGGGTGGCGTAGAGCAGGTCCACCAGGAGGTTCATCAGGAGGTAGACGAGCACCAGGACCACCACGATGGAGACAACCGTAGCGCTCTCCTTGGTGACGATCGCCCGGAGGACCGCACGGCCGATGCCGTTGATGCTGAAAATGCCCTCGGTGATGATCGCGCCGCCCATCAGGGCGCCGAGGTCGGTGCCGAGCAGGGTCACCACCGGGATCAGCGAGTTGCGCAGCAGGTGGATGCCGACCACCCGGCGCATGGGCAGGCCCTTGGCGATCGCGGTCCGCACGTAGTCGGCGCGGCGGTTCTCCGCGATGCTGGTGCGCGCCACCCGGGCGACGTACGCCATGGACGCGCTACCGAGCACGAAGCCCGGGAGGATCAGTTCGGAAAAGCGCATCTCGCTGGAGACCGTCGGCTTGACGATCTCCCACTGCACGCCGAAGAGCCACTGGAGCACGAAGCCGATGACGAAGACCGGCAGCGCGATGAGGAACAGGGTGCTGACCAGGACCAGGTTGTCCAGGAAGCCGTTGCGCCGCAGGCCGGTGAGCACACCTGCGGTGAGGCCGATGACCGCCTCGATGAGCAGGGCGACCGCGGCGAGCTTGAGGGTGTTGGGATATGCCGTCGCGATGATGTCGTTGACCGAGCGCCCGGACCAGGTCGAGCCGAAGTCCCCCTGGAAGAGGTTCTTCATGTAGATGGCGTACTGCACGAAAAACGGCTCGTCCAGTTGGTACTTCTCGGTCATCATGGCGACGTAGTTGTCCGGGCAGCCCCGATCACCGCACTTGCCGGCGAACGGGTCACCGGGAACCGCCCAGACGAGCGCGTAGATCATTAACGTCGTCCCGATGAACACCGGTACGAGTTGGAGCAGCCGTCTCAACAGATAACGGCCCATGGGGTGGTCCTCCAGACAGGGGGCGCGTCGGACGGCCGACACGGATGGTGACAACGTGGCGAGGGAATGTTGTAACACCCCTCGCGGAACGGCCCCGGGTCGGGCTCACCGGTTGGCGAGCCCGACCCGGGGTCAGACCGTTCGGATCAGAGTTCGACAGAGGTGATGTCGAGCTCGCCGACGTTGGTCAGCTCCATCTTCTTGATCTTCTCCGAGTGGCCGGACTGCTGGCCACCGAAGTAGACCGGGACGGTCGGCACGTCGGCGTCGATCTTCGCCACGGCCTGCTCGAACAGCGCGTGCGAGGCCTCGAGGCTCGGGGCACCGCTGGCCTGCTTGGCCAGGGCGTCGACCTCGGGGTTGCTGTACAGACCGTCGTTCGAGGAACCACCGGTCACGTAGAGCGGGTTGACCCAGTTCTCGACGTCCGGGTAGTCCTGCTGCCAGCCGGCGCGGTACATGCCGTCCATCTTGTGGGCGTTGATGTTCTGGCGGAACACCGCGAAGGTCGGCACACCGGTGGCGACGGCGTCGATGCCCAGCGTGGTCTTGATCTGCTGCGCGACGGCCTCCATCCACTCCTTGTGGCTGGCGTCCGCGTTGTAGTAGAGCTTCAGCTGGCCCTTGAAGCCGCCAGCCTTGGCCAGCAGCTGCTTGGCCTGCTCCGGGTCGTACTTGCAAGCGGTGCAGTTGCCCGGCTTGGCGCCCGGGGTCAGCGGGTTGGCCCAGCTGTCGGCCGGCTTGCGGTTGCCGAAGAAGATCTTGTCGCTGATCTCCTGGCGGTTGATCGACAGCGAGATCGCCTTACGCAGGTCCGCGTTCTTGAAGCGGGCGTCGTAGATCGGGAAGGCGATGATGCCGGTCACCGGGGTGGTGGAGGAGATCGCCCGGTCGCCCAGGTCGTTCTTCCAGTTGTCACCCGCGAGCGAGGAGACCGGAACCTGCTGCATGAAGTCCAGGTTGTTCGAGACCAGGTCGCTGTAGGCGGCCGTGTCGTCCTGGTAGATCTTGACGTTGACGTCCTTGATCTTCATCTTGTCGCGCAGGGAGTACTCGTCGAACCGCGTCAGCTTGATCGCGACGTTGTTCTCCCAGGACACGAACTTGACCGGGCCGTTACCGATCGGCTTCTTGCCGAAGTCCTCCGCCTTGCCGGCGAAGAAGGCGTCCGGCAGCGGCATGAAGGTGCTGTAGCCGAGCTTGGTCGGGAACACGGCGGTCGGCGCGGCCAGCGTGACCTCGAAGTTCCAGTCGTCGACGACCTTCAGGCCGGACATGGTCTTCGACTTGGGCTCGGGGGCCTTCTTCGGGCCGTCCTCGTCCGGGTCGGTGGTGTTGACGTCCGCGAAGCCCGCGATGTCGGCGAAGAAGCTGGAGTTCTGCGCGCCGTTCGGCGAGTAGGCGCCCCAGTTCCAGGCGTCCACGAAGTTCTTGGCCTTGACGACGGTGCCGTCGTGGAACTTCGTGTTCTGCTTGATCTTGATCTTGTAGACCTTGGAGTCGGCCGTCTCGATCGACTCGGCCAGCGCGTTCTGCGGCGCGCCACCGTTGTTCGGGTACTCGACCAGGCCGGTGAACAGCCAGTCGATGATCTTGCCACCACCGGTCTCGGTGGTGTTGGACGGAACCAGGGGGTTCTCCGGCTCCGTACCGTCGACGACGATGCTGCCGTCAGAACTCTTGGCGGCGGTGTCGCCGCCGTCGTCGTTGGTGGAGCAGCCGGACGCGATGAGCGCGAATGCCGCGCCCACGGCGATGGCGCCGCTCGCCCGCTTCGAGACTCTCATTCCGAGGGGCCTCCTCTTTCGTAACCTGGTTCCGTCGTGGGTTTCACGCACGCATGGGGGGTGACGCCGCCGGTGACCCCGTGTCGCAGGTCACCGGTACTACCGCAGAGAAATCGGGACACCCCAGGGGGACCGATCCGCCGGGCCACCGCACCACTGGAGCTCGACACCGCGCAGGCTCGACGGCCACGAACCGCACTGGTGGGCGGTGCCGTGGTCGGCGGGACGTACGGGGTGCCTCACACCAGGGGTGAGGTGCTGCCACTGTGACACTCACCGGCCCATTACGTGAAGGTGCCGTTATCAAGACGTTAGTTGCCCGCCACGTTGCCGATACTTGAGAAAAGATCATGAAGTGCCCTGGTCGTACCGCTCTGAGCAGGTAAGACAGCAAGGCACCGCATCTCCGCACCACCCGTGGGCTCGGGGCTTGTGAGCTTCCCCGCCTGCGCTCCGGCGCTCTCCGAGGTCCACCGAGCGCTGGCCGTTTTTGCCCATCCGGATGATGTCGACTTCGGCTGTGCGGGCACCATAGCAGGCTGGGTGGAGGACGGCGTAGCGGTGGTCGTACCTGATCGTCACCCGTTGCGACGGCGGCGGCTTCGACGCCACCGCCCGCGAGCCTCCGGCCGACCCGGAACGGACTCCGGCCCCGGCACCACAGGGTGCCGGGGCCGGAGAGGGTGGTTCGTCAGGCGGTGAAGCGCACCTTGCGGCGGCGGACCACCAGCAGGGCGACCGCACCCACGGCCAGCAGCAGCACGCCGGCGGCGGTCGCGGCCGCGATCGGCGAACCGGTCAGCGGCAGGTCGCCGCCGTTGCCGGCCGGCGAGGTGGACGGCGCCGGGCTCTCCCCCGGGGTCGACGGCGAGGGCGACTCGACCGGGGTCGACGGCGAGGGCGACGCCGACGGGGTGGTCGGGGACGCCGACGGGCTGGCGGGTGCGGCGGCGAAGCTCGCCGAGGCGTCGGCGGTGACCGTGGCGCCGGCGCTGCCGCCGAGGATCAGCTTCTGCTTCTCGTCCTTGCCGCCGGAGAAGAGGAAGACCCGGCCGAAGGAGACCGAGTCCTGGGCGGAAACGGTCACGGTGACCGAACCGGGATCGGTCGCGGTCAGCCAGAAGGCCCCGCCGTTGGTGGTCGTGGTGACCGGCTTGCCCTCGGCGTCGACGGCGGTGCCGCCGGAGACCTTCAGCGCGATCTCGCCGGCCGGGCCCTTGACGGTGAACGGGCCGGCCTTGCCGCCGGCGGTGGCGGTGGCCTTCGCCGGGTCGATGGTCAGCTCGGCCTTCGGCTCCGGCTGGTCGGTCGCGTTCGCCACCAGGTAGTCGTAGATCTTCTTGATCACGCCGTACTCGGCGGCGTCGGTCAGGCCCTGCTCCCAGTCGCCCAGCTTGACGCCGTCACTGAAGTGCCAGACGGCGGTCTGGGTGCCGAAGTAGAGCAGGGTGTCACGCCGCTTGTCGCCCAGCCCGGCCGGCAGCTCCGTCCCCGCCGCCTTGAGCAGCGCCGGCACCTCGGCGTTCGGGTAGCCGTGGGTGAGCACCCACTGCACCTTGCCGAGGTTCTCGACCTCCGACTGGCCCCAGGTGCCCTCGGTGTACTCACCGTCGCGGGCCACCGGCGTGTGGAAGTCGATGCAGAAGACCGGCACCGTGCCGTCCTTGAGCTCCAGCGCGAGCGCCGACGTCGACAGCTTCCGCTTGTCGAGCTTCAGCACCACGCCGGTGTCCTTCACCGCGCGCGCCACGCCGGTCGCCGGCGCCTCGGCGGCGGCCGGAGCGGCCGAGCCGAGCACCATCGCGCTGCCGGCGACGAGCGCCGTGGCGATTCCGGCCCAGCGTCGTCCCAGTTGTTTGAACGTCAAAGTCGTACACCTCTCCCCAGGGGTGGGCCCGCATCCGGCGGGCCTGCACAGGTCGCCGTTCTCGCGGGGTTTCGCACCACCCGCACGCGAGAAAAACGCGACGGGGCATTATGCGACATGAGTGGATCTCTTGTCAGCCCCTGGGGTCGTTCGGTCCGATTGTGAGGATCTGCCCCTGCCGTCACACCAGCCGGCGGTCCGCCGCCCAGCGGGACAGCTCGTACCGGTTGGACATCTGGAGCTTGCGCAGCACATTGGACACGTGCGTCTCGACCGTCTTGATCGAGATGAACAGCTCCTTGGCGATCTCCTTGTACGCGTACCCCCGGGCCAGCAGGCGCAGCACCTCCCGCTCCCGGTTGGTGAGCTGGTCCAGCTCCGGGTCGGCGACCGGCGCGTCCGGCCGGGCCGCGAAGGCGTCCAGCACGAACCCGGCCAGCCGGGGGCTGAACACGGCGTCGCCGTCGGCCACCCGACGGATCGCGGCGGTCAGCTCGTCCGGCGAGATGGTCTTGGTGACGTAGCCCCGGGCACCCGCCCGGATCAACCCGATCACGTCCTCGGCGGCGTCGGACACGCTCAGCGCCAGGAACTTGACCTGCGGATGGGTACGCCGCATCGCGTCCAGCACCGCGCGGCCGCCGCCGTCGGGCATGTGCACGTCCAGCAGCACCACGTCGGGCTGGGTCGCGGCGATCCGGGTGAGCGCCTCGGCCACCGTGCTCGCCTCTCCCACCACCTCGACGTGCGCGCCCAGCTCGGCCCGTACGCCCGCCCGGAACATGGCGTGGTCGTCGACGAGGAAGACCCGCAGCCGCTCCACCCGGGCGTCCGCGCCCTCGACCGGTTCCATCGACTGCTCCGCCATGATCATTTGTCCCTCTCCGCCGTGGAGCCGTTGCCGGTGATCGGCAGGATCAACCGGACCTCGGTTCCCTCTCCCGGCCCGGACCGGATCTCCGCCCGGCCGCCGTGCCGCTTCATCCGCCCGACGATCGATCCTCGTACGCCGTGCCGGTGATCCTCCACCGTATCCGGGTCGAAGCCCTTGCCCCGGTCCCGCACGAAGACGCTCACCTGCTCCGGCTCGACCTCGGCGTAGAGCGACACGGTCTGCACCCCGGCGTGCCGGGCCGCGTTGACCAGCGCCTCCCTGGCCGCCGCCACCAGCGCGCCGACCCGCTCGTCGGTCTCCCGGTCGCCCACCACCACCGCCTCGACGGTGATCGCGAAGGTGTCCTCCACCTCGGCGGCGGCCTGCTCCAGCGCGGCGGCGAAGCGTTCGGTGGGCGAGCCGGTGGGCTTGTAGAGCCAGTTGCGCAGCGAGCGCTCCTGGCCCCGGGCCAGCCGCTGCACCGTCTTGACGTCGGTGGCGTTGCGCTGGATCAGGGCCAGGGTGTGCAGCACCTGGTCGTGGACCATGGCGGCCAGCTCGGCGCGTTCCTGCTCGCGGATGCGCCCCTCCCGCTCCGAGCGGAGCTGGTTGTACGTCCGCCACAGCACCGGCGCCGCGACCACACCGACGCCGGCCAGCCCGACCAGCGCGAAGATCACGCCGTTGACCACCGCGTCGAAGTTCTGCACCGGGGAGTAGACCGCCGCCACGCCGATGATGCCGACCGCGACCAGCACCCCGCCGCCGACGAAGCGGAGCACGAACGCCCGCCGGTCGCTCTCCTCGACCACCGCGCCGAGCCAGGGCACCGGGGAATCGCCCCACTGCCGGCGGCGCTCCGGCGCGGACTGGTGCCAGATCACGCCGGCGCCCACCGCGATGATCGCAACCAGCCAACCGGCGGTGCCGGTCGCGCCCACCGAGTCGAAGACCAGCACCTGCATCAGCAGCACGCCCAGCCCGATCAGCACGAACGGCAGCAGCTGCGACAGGTCCCGGCGGGGCGGCGCCGCGGTGTCGCCGGGACGCAGCGGGACCACCGCCCAGAAGGCGGCGTAGAGCAGCAGCCCCAGGCCGCTGAGGCCGAGCAGGACCATGAAGGCGACCCGTACCCGCAGCACCGGGATGCCGAGGTGGTCGGCGATGCCGGCGGCCACGCCGGCGGCCATCCGGTGCTCGGGTGCCCGGTAGAGGCGGGGCGGTGGGGTCGTCACGGTGCTGATCGGAGGCTCCCCTGTTCAGGCCCGGTGCGGCGCAGGTGCCGGGGTCGTCCGGCTCCGGTCCGATCGTCACACGGGGCGACGCCCGGCGACCACGGGGACGCCCCGGACATTCCCGCCCCCACGATCTCAGGGTGGGGTCAGGGTCGGGTCCGGAGGACGCTCGGGCGTCCGGCGCAGCAGGATCGGAGCATGACCGAGGAAGCTGCCCCGCCGCCCCGCCCGTGGGCGACCGAGCCGGAGAGTCCGCCGCCCACCACCACCGGCGCGCCGGGCCCGTGGGCGTCCGCCCACGGCGGCCAGACGCCACCCCCCGGGGGGTACGCTCCGCCGCCGTTCGGCGGCGCCGGCTTCACCTCACGGTACGGGCTGGTCCGGCCGCGGGAGGGCCGCTACCTGGCCGGGGTCTGCGCGGCGATCGGCCGGGCCACCAACACCGACCCGGTGCTCTGGCGGGTGATCCTCGCCGTGCTCGGCTTCTTCGGCGGCGTCGGCATCCTGCTCTACGTCGCGGCCCTGCTGGTCATCCCCGGCGAGGGCGACAGCGGCTCCCCGGTGGAGTCGATGCTCGGCCGGGGCCGGTCCAGCATGTCGCCGGTCACGGTCATCGTGCTGAGCATCCTGGTCGCGGTGAGCTTCGGCTTCATCGTCACGGACGCGTTCCGGGCCGTCCTGCTCGGCGCGGCGATCCTCATCGGCGGCGCGCTGCTGCTCAACCGGGACGGCCGCACCCCGCCCGCCGCCGTCCCCACCGAACCACCGGCCCCGGCCAGCGCCCCACCCGGCCCGGTGCCACCGGTCAGCTACCCCGCGCCCGGCCTCTTCACCCCGGCCCCGACCGGTCCGCTCGCCCCGACCGCACCGCTGCCGGTCACCGTGCCGGCGGAGCGCACCGCCGAGCAGGCCGCCTGGTCACCCGCGCCGCCGGCCGCACCGCCCGGCGCCCGGCCGGACGCCCGGACCGCCGCCTGGCCGGCCGCACCGGGAACGGCCGAGCCCGCGCCGGCCACCTGGCCGCCGGTCGCCGAGCCGACCGTCCCGGCGCCACCGGTGGGCGCGGCGGTGCCCGCCGGTGGCTACCGCCCGCCGTTCGCGCCGCGCGGGCCGTACGCCGGGCCGCCTTCGCCGCCCCCGCCCCCGCCGCCCCGGGTGAAGCCGCCGAAGCGGCCGCGCGAGCGGTCGGCGCTCGGCGCGGTGACCTTCTCGCTGATCTTCCTCGCCCTGGGCGTGGTGGCCATCCTGGACCTGCTGGGCGTCTTCCCGGTCGGCGCCGCGGCCTACTTCGCGGCGGCGCTGGCCACCATCGGCCTCGGGCTGCTGGTGGGCACCTGGTTCGGCCGGGCCCGCTGGCTGATCGCGCTGGGGCTGGTGACCGCGGCGGCGCTGGGGGTGGCCACGGTGGCCGAGTCCTACGACCGGATCCGCGGCGTGGACGGCAACGTCACCTGGGCCCCCACGGACGTCCGCGACCTGGCCACCCGCTACGAGAACAGCTTCGGCGACACCACGCTGGACCTGCGGGGGATCAACTTCGACAAGCGGACCACCGAGATCACCGTTGTGGTCAACTTCGGTGAGGCGACGATCGTGGTGCCGCCGAACGTCGACGTCACCACCGTGACCGACGTCAACGCCGGGGACGCCACGGTCTTCGGCCGGCGCACGGGCGGGCTGGACGGCCGTTCCCGGGAGAGCACCGACCTCGGCCCGGACGGGGCCGGTGGCGGCACGCTGCGCCTCAACGTCCACGTCAACGCCGGCAACCTGGAGGTGACCCGGTGAGGGTGCACCGCACGGACCTCGTCTCGCTCGCCTTCGGGCTGCTCTTCCTCGGGCTCTCCGTCTGGTGGCTGCTCGCCCAGATCCTCGGCCTCGCCCTGCCCCCGGTGGGTTGGTTCCTGGCCGGCGCGCTGGTGGTGATCGGGCTGCTCGGCCTGGTCGGCGCGCTGCGGTCGGGCCGGCACGACCGGGAGGCCCCGCCGGCCGCCGGGCCGGAGCCGACCGAGCCCGACCCGTCCGCCGCCGGCTGGTCGGCGCCGCCCGCCGGGCCGCGGGACGCCGCCGACGGGTTCCCCGGGCCGGCCGACACCGCGATCGCGGACCGGGAGCCGGCGCCGGTCCCCTTCGAGCCGGCCGACCTCCGGTACCCGCGGGACGACGAGGCCGTCCCCACCCGCTGGGAGACCACCGAGACCCCGGGCGCCGAGCGGGAGACGGCCGAGATCCACTACGCCGACCCGGGAACGGACGAGGACGTGCCCACCCGCCCACAGGTGACAGGGCAGGAGACGGCGGCGCTCGGAACGGCCGGAGAGCAGACCGCCGAGGTCCTGTTCGCCGGTCCGGACGACGCCACCGCCCCGGTGTGGGGACCGGACGGGACCGGTGACCGCTTCACCGAGCCGCAGACCCGGGCGATCGGGTCGGCCGGCGAGGCGGACGAGTGGCCCACGGCGGCGATCAGCGACCGGCCCGCCGAGGCGGTCGAGGACCGGGCGGCCGACGCGCCGGACGACCGGCCCCGCTGGTCGCCCGCCGAGCCGGTCAGCGGCCCGCCGGCCGGGGAACGCCGCGCGCCGGACTGACCGCGGCGGTGCGGTCGCAGCCGACGGACTCGTATGCTGGCCGGTGGAGATCCCGCCTCCGCCGGCCGGCCGCGCCGGCGGGCCTCGTCCGCGGCCGAGCGGTCCGGTCAGCGGTCCCGTCCGGGGCCGAGCGGACCAGGTCGCCCGTGGCGGTCCCGCCGCGACAGCCCGTCTCTACCTCGTCAGGAGCCCGTCCGACATGACCCAGTCCCCCGCCGAGCGCACCCCCGGCCGGTCCGGTCCGGTCCGCATCGGCGAGCGCGCCGCCCGTACCCTCGTCACCGAGCTGGCCCGGCGTAACGACCCGAAGGCCGCCCTCCTGGTCGACGCGTCCCCGGAGTCCGCGGTGCTCGCCGCGGCGATCGACGCGCTGCTGCCCGGCGACACGCTCACCGTCGTGCCGGCCGAGCCGGCCGGCGCCGGCGCGCTGCGCCAGCACGTGGCGGCCCAGGGTCGCTGGGTCGCCGACCGGGTACGCGTCGTCGACTCCCTCGCCGAGGCGGACGCCGCCGAGGTGGTCATCGCCGCCGAGCCGCTGACCGGCACCGCGGAGCAGGCCCGGACGACCGTCGACGGCCTGGTCAAGTACCTCAGCGAGGGCTCGGTGCTGAGCGTGGCCGCGCCGGTCTTCCGTACCGAGGGCGCCGCCGCCGAGCTGGACCGCCAGGGCGTGCTGCACGGGGTCGGCACCGACCTGGTGCTGCGCAACTCCCCGCCGGTACGCGTGCACCATCTGCGCTTCACCCCGGCCAGCCCCGCGCTCGCCGCCCGGCTGGCCCCCGCCCACCGGCCCTCCAGCGTGCCGCTGACCCGCGGCATGCACATCGACTCCAACGGCGTCGCCGCGGCCGGCATCGCCCTCGGGCTGGCCGCCGTGGCCCGCGTGGTCCGCCCGAAGTCCAAGCTCTGGCTGCTGCCGGCGCTGGCCGCCGGCCCGGTGGCCGCCTTCTTCCGGGACCCGGAGCGGGACGTCCCGGAGGACCCGTCGGCCGTGGTCGCGGCCGCCGACGGTCAGGTCCTCTCCGTGCAGCGGCTGCACGACGAGCGGTTCGGCGACGGCGAGTGGCTGCGGATCGCGGTCTTCCTGTCGGTGCTGGACGTCCACGTCAACCGCGCGCCGGTGCCCGGCAAGGTGGTGGACTACTTCGTCGCCGACGGCGGCTTCGTCAACGCGATGAAGCCGGACGCCGAGCACAACGTGGCCGCGTACACGGTGCTGGACACCGACCACGGCACGGTGGTGGTGGCGCAGCGCACCGGGCTGATCGCCCGGCGGATCGTGCAGCGGGCGCCGATCGGCGCGCTGCTGGCCCGGGGCGAGCGCTTCGGCCTGATCCGGTTCGGCTCGCGCACCGACGTCTACCTGCCGGCCGACGCGGCGGAGCCGCTGGTCGGGCCGGGCGACAAGGTGGTCGGCGGGTCCACGGTCATCGCCCGCTGGCGCTGACGGAACGCGAGAAGGGGCGCCGCGGTCGCGGCGCCCCTTCTGCGTACGTGCGGGTGGATCAGGCGGTGCGGCGCTGGTGCAGCCAGAGCAGCGGGCCGCTGACCAGGTAGCCCACCACCACCAGGGCGAAGGTGAGCCGGATGTCGACCAGCGCGCCGATCACCGGGGCCAGCCACAGCCACGGCGGCAGCTTGAGCAGCCGGGCGAGCTTCGCGTACGGGAAGCTGGAGACCATCGCGAAGGCCAGCAGCGCCACCCCGGCGATCTGCACCACGGCGGGCAGCGGCAGGCCGATCGCGACCGTGAGGGCGAGCACCGCCGCCGCCATGGTCGTCGGCACCCCGCAGAAGAACCGGCCGTCCTTCGGCGAGACGTTGAACCGGGCCAGCCGGATCGCGGCGCAGGCCGCGACGAGGGCCGCGGCCACCGCGGCGGCCGCCGTGGGGGCCGACCCGGCCAGCGAGGCGTAGACCACCACGGGGGCGGCCAGGCCGAACGAGCACATGTCGGCCAGCGAGTCCATCTGGGCACCGAACGGGCTGGCCACGCCGAGCTTGCGGGCGAGCGCGCCGTCGAGGCCGTCGAAGACGACGCAGGCGATGAGCAGGAGCGCCGCGACCCGGGCCTCGCCGGCCATGGCCACGAAGATGGCGTTGATGCCGAGCATCAGGCTGGCCAGCGTGCAGGCGTTGACCAGCGCGAACTTCATCCGGCGCGACGCGGTGCGCTCGCCGGGGAGCAGCGGGATCGACATCGCCGACGCATCGTCGTCCACCGACGGAGCGGGGGCGAGGGCCGGGCTGACCGGCATGACCGCCTCGATCTCCGCGCGGCGGGCGCGGTCGAAGCCGTACCGGCGGGGCCGGTCGACGAGGTGCTCGGGGACCACCAGCTCGGCGCCGATACGCGGGTCGCCGTCACGGCGGCCCACCCGGACCAGCAGCACCTGCCGGGCGAACGTGCTGCTGCGGCGCAACCGGCCCGCCCAGCGACGCCCGGCGGGGCGCGGACTGTCAGTCGTACGACGCCGGCGCCATAGGGCTCTCGGCACGTTTCCTCCATCACCGGATCGACTGGCCGCCCACGGGGGGCGGGTGTCCGGCTGTCTCGTGCCGGACCGCTCTTGGCCCGGCAGCCCGTTCAAACGGTGTACACCATTGCACAGGGAAGTGGCGGTTGGCGATAGCTGCCGGCGGTACTTATATCTCCGTTAAACCGCGCGAACCGCTGTCTTATTCCCATCTCGGGCGTCATCGCCCGTTTTCTCCGCCAACCTCACTTACGACTGTACCGGAGCACCCTCACGACGGCCCGGCGAGCGAGGGCTATCGCCCCCGACGTCCGGTTGCCAGGGCGGCGACCTCGGTCAGCGACAGCGTCGCCAGCTGCGCGGACGTGAACCAGCCCGCCGCCGCGGTCGACCCGCCGGCCAGCTCGGTCACCTCCGGCTCGGTGGGCGCCGAGACCAGCACCCGGTAGACCACCCGGACGGCATGCCAGTCCAACGGGCGCCCCTCCGGCCCGAGCGCCGCGGGGTTGTGCAGATTGTCGACCGTCAACAGGTCGACAACGGTCCCGAGCTGCCCGGACTCCTCCACCAGCTCGCGCAGCAGCCCGGCGGCCGGCTGCTCGCCGTGATCCGTGCCACCGCCGGGCAGGTGCCACCGGCCCGCGCCCGGGTAGCCCGGTGCGATCCGGGTCAGCAGGATCCGGTCAGCGGGGTCGGTGACCAGCCCGTACGCGGCGAACCGCTGGCGCCGGTCGGCGGGCGGGGCGGCCTGCCCGGCCGGCAGCGCGCCGGGCAGGCCGGCCGGCAGGGGCGTGACGGGCAGGCCGAGCAGCTCGGCGGTGAACGGCATCAGCGGCAGCGCGGCGGCCTCGTCCGGCGTGCACCAGGCCAGCTCATCGCTGCCGCCGGCCGGCTCCGGGCGCAGCTCGCCGCCGTGCTGCTCGACGTCGAAGACCAGCCGGTCGGTGTGCACGGCGACGCCCTCGGCGCGGAACGTGGTGACGTCGGCCAGGGCGGCCCGCACCTTGGTCACCTCGACGGCCAGCCCGGTCTCCTCGGCGAACTCGCGGACCACCGCCCGCGCCGGGTGCTCCGCATGCTCGACACCGCCCCCCGGCAGCTGCCACACGCCCGGAAACGGACAGCGGGCGGATCCCCGGGCCAGCAGCACCCGCCCCGAGGCGTCCCGCAGCACCCCGTACGCCCCGACCCTGCGCCGCTGTTCCACGCCCACCACGCTCCCCCGCCGTCCGGCCAACCGGCCGTCGATCATGAGGTTAACGGCAGGCGGGAGCGGTATCAGGCGGTCGACGCCCAGGATCGACGGCGGACCGAGCGTCAGGTGAGGCGGGCGGCCTGGACGGCTTCGGCGGTGACCTCGGTGAGCCGGTCGGTGGGGAGGGCGCCCAGCTCCTCGCGGGCGAACCAGCGGGCCTCGCAGGTGGAGCCGCCGACGTCGGCGACGGTGGGCGGGGCGGGCTGGTCGACCACCACCCGGTAGAAGGCGCGCACCCCGTGCCAGTCGATCGGGTAGCCCTCGGGGCCGAGCGAGGCGGCGTCCCGGTGGCTGGCCACGCCGAGCAGCTCGACCAGGCGGCCGGTCTGGCCGGTCTCCTCCACCAGCTCCCGGATCAGCGCCGCGCCGGGCTGCTCGCCGTAGTCGGTGCCGCCGCCGGGCAGGTGCCAGCAGCCGGCCCCCGGGTACCCGTCGGAGACCCGGGTCAGCAGCACCCGGTCATCGGGGTCGGTCACCACCGCGTACGCCGCGAAGCGCTGCGCCCGGTGCAGGCCGTCCGGGCCGGGGACGGCGTAGAAGGAGGGGAACTCCGGCGGCTCGTCCGGGACGACGTCGGCGGAGGAGGCGGGCAGGCCCAGGGCACGCGCGGTGAACGAGCGCAGCGGCAGCGCGCGGGCCTCGTCGAGGGTGTACCAGCGGGCCAGGTCGGTGGGGCGCTCCACCCGGTCGGTGAGGGTGCCACCGCGCACCGAGACCCGGTAGAGCAGGCGGTCGGTGTGGATGGTGATGCCCCGCTCCGGCAGGGCCCGCATGTCGGCGAGGACGTCCTCCAGCCCGGAGACGGCGACCGAGAGCCCGGTCTCGGCGGCGGTCTCCCGGACGACGGTGTGCTTCGGGTCCTCACCGTGGTCGACCGCCCCACCGGGCAGGGACCACACGCCGGGGGTGCCGGAGCGCTCCGATGCGCGGACCAGCAACACTCGGCCGACTGAATCAGCACAGACTGCGTATGCCGCGATCCTGCGGAGCGGCTCCAGCAAGGTGGTCACGGAGCCAAATTCTCCCCGCCCAGGGTTACCTGGATCGAAAAGAGTCAGATTCCTGACTCATGACTGGCAGGTCAGGGATCGGTCAGGGTAGGGATCCGGGCGGTCACCGAGGTCGCCCGGCCGCCCCGCGCGGAACGTGGAGACATGACCTCGACGAGCACCCCCCAGGCCCCGTACAAGCAGCTCCGCCGACCCACCACCGACCGGATGGTGGCCGGCGTCGCCAGCGGCCTCGGCCGCTACTTCGCCGTCGATCCCACCCTGGTCCGGGTGGTCTTCGCCGTGGCGACCCTGCTCACCGGCGGCTTCGCCGCGCTGGCGTACCCGATCATGTGGTTCCTGATGCCGGAGGAGCCGGCGGGCGCGCCCGCCTGGCCGCACCCGACGGGTGCCGCGCCGCACGGCACGCCGCCCACCCCGGGGTACGTCCCGCCGCCGGCCCCGACCACGCGGCCCGAGCCGCCGACGGTCGCGCAGCCGACCTACCCGCAGCAGCAGCCGCCGACGGCGTGAGCCGACCGGCTCACTCCCACTCGATGGTGCCCGGCGGCTTGCTGGTCACGTCCAGGACCACCCGGTTGACCTCGGCGACCTCGTTGGTGATCCGGGTGGAGATCCGGGCGACCACCTCGTAGGGCAGCCGGGACCAGTCGGCAGTCATCGCGTCCTCGCTGGAGACCGGGCGCAGCACCACGGGATGCCCGTAGCTGCGCCCGTCACCCTGCACGCCGACGCTGCGCACGTCGGCCAGGAGGACCACCGGGAACTGCCAGACGCCCCGGTCCAGGCCGGCGGCGGAGAGCTCCTCGCGGGCGATCAGGTCCGCCTGCCGGAGCAGGTCCAGCCGCTCCTGGTCGACCGCGCCGATGATCCGGATGGCCAGACCCGGGCCCGGGAACGGGTGCCGCCAGACCATCGCCTCGGGCAGGCCGAGCTGGAGGCCGAGCGTCCGGACCTCGTCCTTGAACAGCGTGCGCAGCGGCTCGACCAAAGCGAACTTCAGGTCCTCCGGCAGGCCGCCGACGTTGTGGTGGCTCTTGATGTTGGCGGTGCCGGTGCCGCCGCCGGACTCCACCACGTCCGGGTAGAGGGTGCCCTGCACCAGGAACTCGACGTCGCCGTGCGAGGCGATCTCGCGGGCGGCGGCCTCGAAGACCCGGATGAACTCCCGGCCGATGATCTTGCGCTTCTGCTCCGGGTCGGTGACCCCGGCCAGCGCGCCGAGGAACCGCTCCTGCGCGTCGACCACCTTCAGCTTGATGCCGGTCGCCGCGACGTAGTCCTTCTCCACCTGCTCGGCCTCGCCGGCCCGCAGCAGGCCGTGGTCGACGAAGACGCAGGTGAGCTGGTCACCGACCGCCTTGTGCACCAGCGCCGCAGCGACCGCGGAGTCCACGCCGCCGCTCAGGCCGCAGATGACCTCCTTGTCGCCGACCTGCTCGCGGATCCGGGCGACCTGCTCGTCGATGATGTTCTCGGGCGTCCAGGTCGGCTCGATGCCGGCGATGTCATACAGGAAGCGGGTCAGCATCTCCTGGCCGTGCGCGGTGTGCCCGACCTCCGGGTGGAACTGCACGCCGGCCCGGCGGCCGGCCAGGTCCTCGAAGGCGGCGACCGGGGCGCCGGCCGACTCGGCGGTCACCGTGAAGCCCGCCGGGGCCTCGGTCACGCAGTCGCCGTGGCTCATCCAGACCGGCAGGTCGGCCGGCAGATCGCGGAGCAGCACACCGGGATCGAGGAGGCGGGGGCGCAGCGGGGTGCCGCCGTACTCGCGGTTGCCGGTCTTCGCGACCGTGCCGCCGAGCGCCTGGGCCATCGCCTGGAAGCCGTAGCAGATGCCGAAGACCGGCACGCCGGAGTCGAACATCCCCGCGTCGATCTGCGGGGCGTCGGGCGCGTAGACGCTGGACGGGCCGCCGGACAGGATGATCGCGGCCGGGTCCTTCGCCAGCATCTCGGCGACCGGCATCGAATGCGGGACGATCTCCGAGTAGACCTTGGCCTCGCGCACCCGGCGCGCGATGAGCTGGGCGTACTGGGCTCCGAAGTCCACCACCAGGACGGGGCGAGGCGTGCTCATGTGCAGAAAGCCTACCGACAGTCACCCCCGGCCCGGGCACTGGCCGGGCTCCGGGCGTGCCGCGTCACGTCCGGAGCCGGTCAACCGGCCCGCCCGCGCGCCACCGGCCGGCCGCGCTCCCGGTGCCCGCGGTCCGGCCGGGGCGGTCAGCCGCGCAGCGCGGCGGGGGCGTCCGCCGGCACCGCCGGGCGCCCCGGGGGTACGGGCGCCACCCGCCGGTACGCCTCGCCGAGCGGCGGACGGGGATCGTCCTCGCCCTTGTTCGGCCAGAAGGACATCGCCCGCTCCGCCTGGGCGGTGATCGTCAGCGACGGGTTCACGCCGAGGTTCGCCGAGACCGCCGCCCCGTCCACCACGTGCAGCCCCGGGTGGCCGTAGATCCGGTGCCACGGGTCGATGACCCCGTCGGCCGGGGACGCCCCGATCACCGCCCCACCGAGGATGTGCGCGGTCATCGGGATGTTGAACGGCTCGGTGAGCGCGCCGCCCGGCGTACCGCCGATCTCCTCGGCGAGCAGCCGGACCGCCTGGTTGCCGGCCGGGATCCAGGTCGGGTTGGGCGCGCCGTGACCCGGCCCGGAGACCAGTCGCCGGCCGAAGAGGCCGCGCCGGAACCGGGTGGTCAGCGAGTTGTCCACCGACTGCATCACCAGGGCGATCACCGTCCGCTCCGACCAGCCGCGCACCGACAGCATCCGGGCCGCCAGCCCGGGTTGCCGGACGATGCTGCCCAACCAGCGTCGGACCCGGTGCGGGCCGCCGTCGACCAGCAGCGACTGGAGCAGCCCCATCGCGTTCGAGCCACGGCCGTAGCGCACCGGCTCGATGTGGGTCTGCGGGTCGGGGTGGAAGGAGCTGGTGATCGCCACCCCCTCGGTGAAGTCCACCCCCTCGGCGCGGGCCCGCGCGCGGGGCACCGAGGCGCCGAGGATGGCCTCGGAGTTGGTGCGGGTCAGTTCGCCGAGCCGGTCGGAGAGGCCGGGCAGCGCGCCGGTCGCCTTCATCTCGTGCAGCAGCCGCTGGGTGCCCAGCGCCCCGGCGGCGAGGACCACCTGGTCGGCGTGGATGACCTGCCGGCGCCGCCGCAGCCAGGCGCCCGTCCGCTCGGTGTGCACCTCATACCCGCCGTCGGGGGCCGGCCGGACGGCGGTCACCGTGGTCAGCGGGTGGACCTCGACGCCGAGCCGCTCCGCCAGCCAGAGGTAGTTCTTGACCAGCGTGTTCTTCGCGCCGTGCCGACAGCCGGTCATGCAGGAGCCGCAGTGCGTGCAGCCGGTGCGCTCCGGGCCGACCCCGCCGAAGTACGGGTCGGGCACCCGTTGGCCGGGGCGGCCGATGTGCACGCCCACCGGGGTGGCGTGGAAGGTCCGGCCGACCCCCATCCGCTCGGCGACCGCGCGCATCGCCCGGTCCGCACCGGTGTCGACCGGGTACGTGGTGACGCCGAGCATCCGCTTCGCCTGGTCGTAGTGGCGGGCCAGCTCGTCGCGCCAGTCGGTGATGCCGCGCCACTGCGGGTCGTCGTAGAAGGCGTCCAGCGGCTCGTAGAGGGTGTTGGCGTAGACCAGCGAGCCGCCGCCCACCCCCGCCCCGGAGAGCACCATGACCCCGCCGCCGGCCTTGCGGTCGGCCGAGCGGAGCAGCGTGATCCGTTGCAGGCCGTAGCAGCCGAGCTTCGGCGCCCAGAGGAAGCGCCGGGCCCGCCAGGACGTCTGCGGGAACTCGTCGTCGGCGAACCGCCGACCGGCCTCCAGAACGCCGACGGTGTAACCCTTCTCGGCCAGCCGGAGCGCGGTGACGCTGCCGCCGAAACCGGACCCGATGACGACCACGTCGTACCGCATGAACGCATCATTACCGCTGAGTAGCCATCGCGCCAGCGGCAGTTTTCGCGCGATCATGATCGCGTCCACCGATCCGTCCGGCCACGCCCGCAACTCCGGGCCCCCGTCGGAGCGTTGTCCCAACGGGGGTGTCGAGCATGGCTCACGAGACAGGGGCGCGACGACCGCGCCGGGCGCTGCTGCTGGCCGCCCTCGCCGCGGTGGTCCTGGTCGCCGGGGGCGCCCTGGTGGTGAACCGGCTGGTCAGTGACGACGGGCCGCAGCGCCGACCGGGCGCGGTCGCCGCCACCGCCACCGCGACCGCCACACCGGGCGCCGCCCCGGAGCCCAGCCCGACCACCCCGCCCGGGGCCGGCATCACCGGCCCGCTCAACCTGCTGCTGGTCGGGGTGGACACCCGGGTCAGCGTCCCCGGGTGGGAGCCGCACAGCGACGCGGTGCTGGTGCTGCACGTGCCGGCCGGGCTGGACCGGGCGTACCTCTTCTCGCTCCCCCGCGACCTGCTGGTGGACATCCCGGCCTTCCCCAAGGCGGGCTACAAGGGCGGGAAGACCAAGCTCACCCACGCGATGAGCTACGGCAGCCGGGTGCCGGGCAAGCCCAAGGAGCATCGCGTCGCCCAGGGGTACGAGCTGCTGCGCAGCACGGTCAGCGGATACACCGGGCTGCGGATCGACGCCGGCGCGGTGATCACCTTCAACGGCTTCGACAAGCTGGTGGACACCCTGGGCGGGGTGGACATCCACGTCGACCAGCGGGTGGTCTCGCTGCACCGCCGGCCGGACGGCAAGCACCGCGACCCGGCGCCCTCCGGCGGCGGCTACGTCGGGCCGCAGATGGTCTACGAGAAGGGCCAGCGGCACCTCAACGGCTGGCAGGCGCTGGACTACGCCCGCCAGCGCTACATCACCGGCGGCGACTACGCCCGGCAGCGCCACCAGCAGCAGCTCCTCCGGGCGCTGACCGCCAAGATCCTCGACGAGAACCTGGCCCGCCAGCCGGACCGGGTCCAGCAGGTGGTCGACGCGCTCGGCGACACCCTGATCTACGCCGGCGGTCCCCGCATCGTCGACCTCGCGTACGCCCTCGGCGGGCTGAGCGTCGACCGGTTCACCCCGGTCGCGCTCCCCGGCAGCGGGGTGGGCAAGGGCAGGGCCTACCGGGGTGAGGAGCTCAAGGCGGTCGGCCGGCAGTTCCTCACCGCGCTCAAGGCCGGCGACGCCGAGCAGTTCCTCGCCGCCCACCCCGAGCTGCGGGTGAAGAACTAGAGACGCTTTGGCGCCGGCGGGCGCTCGGTGCCGTGCAGCCAGGCGGCGAAGAGCTTGTCCAGTTGCTTGCCGGAGACCCGCTCGGCGACCGCGACGAACTCGTCGGTGGTGGCGTTGCCGTTGCGCTTCTCCGCCGCCCAGGTCTTGAGGATCTTGAAGAACGCCGGGTCGCCGACCGCCACCCGCAGCGCGTGCACGGTCATCCCGCCGCGCTGGTAGACCGACTCGCTGAACAGGTTCTGCCGGCCGGGCTCGGCCGGCGGCGTCTGCCAGAGGCGGCTGGACGAACCGGCGTACCGCCGATCGAAGGCCGCCTGGGCGGTGCCGGTGCCCCGGTGCTCGGCCCAGAGCCACTCGGCGTAGGTGGCCAGCCCCTCGTTGAGCCAGATGTCCTGCCACTTCGCCAGCGAGACGCTGTTGCCGAACCACTGGTGGGCCAGCTCGTGGGCGACCACGCCGGTGTTCTCGCCGCCCCGGAAGAAGCCCGCGCCGTAGACCGGGCGGCTCTGCGTCTCCAGCGCGTACCGGATCCGCTCGTCGGCGACCACCACCCCGCCGTACGCGGCGAACGGGTACGGCCCGAAGACGCTCTCCAGGTAGTCGGCGACCTCGGTGGTGCGGGCCATCGACGCGTCGGCGGCCCCCTTGCCGAGCTTGGTGCTGACCGCGCTGAACACCGGCCGTCCCTTGTGCTCGCCGGTCTCGACCCGGTAGTCCCCGATCACCACGGTGCTCAGGTAGCTGGCCATCGGGGCGGCCTCGGACCACTTCCAGGTGGTCCAGCCGTCGGCGTCCGAGCGCCCCTTCGGCACCCCGTTGCTGACCGCGGTCAGCCCCTTCGGGACGGTGATCTCGACGTCGTAGGTCGCCTTGTCCGAGGGGTGGTCGTTGACCGGGAACCAGGTGCTCGCCGACTCCGGCTGGCCGAGCGCGATCGCGCCGTCGGTGGTGTGCAGCCAGCCGCCCTCGCCGAGCACCTCGTTGGCCAGCGGCTCCGGCTTCCCCTCGTAGCTGATCTCGGCGGTGAAACCGTTGCCGGCGGTGAGCCCGGCGGCCGGGGTGACCACCAGCTCGTCGGCCTCGCGGGCGTGCCGGGCCGGCGCGCCGTCCACGGTCACCTTCCGCACGGTCAGCCCGGCCAGGTCCAGGTGGAACGCGGACAGGTCGGCGGTGGCCGTCGCCTGCACGGTGGCGGTGCCGGTGAGCCGGTCGGTCGCCGGGTCGTAGCGGACCTTGACGGTGTACCGCCCGACGTCGTACCCGCCGTTGCCGTAGCTCGGGAAGTAGGCGTCGCCGACGCCGGCCGCGCCCGGCGCGAACTGCCGCCCGGCCGTCGGGGCCGGAGCCGCGGCCGGCGCCGGCCGCGGCTCCGGCTCGGACCCGCACCCGGCGAGCCCGAGGGCCGCCACCGTCACCAGACCGACGCCCCGCCGCATCCGCGCCATGGCCACCCGGCACCTCCCCGTGTCGTCGGCGGCAGCCTACCGACCGGCGGTCACCCGCGGGTCACGGAAGGGCGGGCGCGACGCCGCCGGCCAGCCAGGCGTCCAGCAGGGGGCGCAGCGGGCGGCCGGCGACCCGCTCGGCGTACCCGGCGAAGTCGGCGGTGCTGGCGACGCCGCCGCGCCGCTCCTCGGTCCAGCCGCTCAACAGGCGGAAGAACGTCTCGTCGCCGACGGTTCGGCGCAGCGCGTGCACCGCGAGGGCACCCCGCTGGTAGACCCCGTCGCCGAACATCGCCGCCCGGCCGGGATCGACCGCCGGCTGGGACCAGTCGGTGACGGCGTGCCGCAGCTCGAAGGCACGCTGCGCGGTCCGGCCGCCGTCGTGCTCCGTCCACAGCCATTCCGCGTACGTGGCGAAGCCCTCGTTGAGCCAGATGTCCTGCCAGCTCGACAGCGAGACGCTGTTGCCGAACCACTGGTGGGCCAGCTCGTGGACCACCACGGACGGGTTGGGCCGGCCGCCGGAGAAGAAGCCCGGCCCGTAGACCGGGCGGGACTGGGTCTCCAACGCGTACCCGATCCGGCTGTCGGTCACCACGATGCCGCCGTAGGAGTCGAACGGGTACGGCCCGAACCGGCTGGCGAGGAAGTCCGCTATCTCGCCGGTACGGGCCAGCGAGGCCGCCTCGGGGCCGGTCGCCGGCAGGCCGGCCGGCACCGCCGTGACCATCGGTCGGCCGCCGTGCGTGCCGGTCTCGACCCGGTAGTCGCCGATCACCAGGGTGGTCAGGTAGCTGGCCATCGGCGCGCGCTCGGCCCACCGCCAGGTGGTCCAGCCGCCGGTGCTGCTCCGCTCCCCCGGCACCCCGTTGCTCAGCGCGGCCAGCCCGTCGGGGACCGTCACCTCGACGTCGTAGGTGGCCTTGTCGGACGGGTGGTCGTTCACCGGGAACCAGGTGGCCGCCGACTCGGGCTGGCCGAGCACGATCGCCCCGTCGGCGGTGTGCAGGAACCCGCCGCTGCCCAGCTCGCCGTCAGGGACGGCGGTCGGCACCCCGGCGTAGTCGACGTCGACGGTGAACCCGGTGCCGCGGGGCAGCCCCCGCGGCGGCGTGATCACCAGCTCGCTGCCGTCGCGGCGGTGCCGGGCCGCCGCCCCGGAGACGGTCACCCGCGAGACGTCCAGCCCGATCAGGTCCAGGTTGAACCGGGAGAGGTTGCCGGTGGCGGTCGCGGTGACGGTGGCCCGGCCGGTCAACCGGTCGGTCGCCGGGTCGTACCGCACCCGCAGCCGGTAGCCGGAGACGTCGTAGCCGCCGTTGCCCCGACCCGGGACGTACGGGTCACCGGCGTCGGCGGCGCCGGGCCGGAACTCGTTGCGGTCGTCGCGGTCGGACGTACAGCCGGCGGTCGCCACGGTCGTCGCCGCCACGACGGCGGCGAGCAGAAACCTGGACCGGATACGACGCACCGGCCGAGCCTAATCGGCGCGACCGGTGCGTAGGGGTGGTTTTGTCCGGGTCAGCGGTCCAGGACCAGGCCGACCTTCTGGAACTCCTTGAGGTCGCGGTAGCCGCACTTGGCCATCGCGCGGCGCAGCCCGCCGAAGAGGTTGAGCTGGCCGTCCGGCTCGTCGGCCGGGCCGAAGAGCAGCTGTTCCATCGAGCCCAGCGGCTCGCCGGCGATCTCGAACGCGCCGCGCGGCAGCGACGGGTGGCTGGCGGCCGAGTGCCACCAGGCGCCACCGGCCGGCGCCTCCTCGCAGAGCGACAGCGCCTCGCCGAGCATCACCGCGTCCGCGCCGCAGCCCAGCGCCTTGGCGATGTCGCCGGAGGTCTGGATGTCGCCGTCGGCGATCAGGTGCACGTACCGGCCGCCGGTCTCGTCCAGGTAGTCGCGGCGGGCCGCGGCGGCGTCGGCGATCGCGGTCGCCATCGGCACCCGGATGCCCAGCACCGACTCGGTGGTCGACCAGTCGTCGCCGCCGATACCGACGATCACGCCGGCCGCGCCCGTCCGCATCAGGTGCAGCGCCGTCTTGTAGTCGGTGCAGCCGCCCACCACGACCGGCAGGTCGAGGTCGGCGATGAACTCCTTGAGGTTCAGCGGCTCGTCGGTGGTCGAGACGTGCTCGGCCGAGACGATGGTGCCCTGGATGACCAGGATGTCGACGCCGGCGTCGAGGATCACCGGGGCCAGCGCCAGGGTGTGCTGCGGAGAGACCCGGACGGCCACCGTGCCGCCGCCGGCGCGCAGCTCGCGCACCCGCTCGGCGATCAGGTCGGGGCGGATCGGCTCGGAGTAGACCTCCTGGAGCCGCTTGGTCGCCCGGGCGTCCTCGCCGAGACCGGCCAACTCCTCCAGGACCTTGGTCGGGTTCTCGTACCGGGTCCACAGGCCCTCGACGTTGAGCACGCCGAGCCCGCCGAGCTGGCCGAGCCGGACGGCGGTGGCCGGGCTCATCGTGGCGTCCGACGGGTGCCCGACGCAGGGAATGCCGAACGGGTACGCGTCGAGCTGCCAGCTCGTCGAGACGTCGTCGACGTCCCGGGTCCGGCGGCTCGGCACGATGGCGATGTCGTCCAGGTGGTAGCCGCGCTGCGCGGTCTTGCCCAGCCCGATCTCGACCACGTCACGCATGGGGACTCCAGGTGGTTGGGGGTGATGGTCAGCGGGAGTGGTAGTTGGGTGCCTCGACGGTCATCTGGATGTCGTGCGGGTGGCTCTCCTTGAGCCCGGCCGCCGTGATCCGGATGAGCTGGCCGCGGCGGTGCAGCTCGGGGATGCTCTCCGCGCCGACGTACCCCATCGCGGCGCGCAGCCCACCGATGAGCTGGTGGGCGACCGCGGAGAGCGGCCCCCGGTAGGGCACCTGGCCCTCGACGCCCTCGGGGACGAGCTTGTCCTCGGCGAGCACGTCCTGCTGGAAGTAGCGGTCCTTGGAGTAGGACTTGCCCTGGCCGCGGGACTGCATCGCGCCGAGCGAGCCCATCCCCCGGTACGCCTTGTACTGCTTGCCGTTGATGAAGATCAGCTCGCCGGGGCTCTCCTCGCAGCCGGCCAGCAGGCTGCCGAGCATCACCGTGTCGGCGCCGGCGACCAGCGCCTTGGCGATGTCCCCGGAGTACTGGATGCCGCCGTCGCCGATCACCGGAACACCGGCCGGGCGGGCGGCCCGCGCGGCCTCCATGATCGCGGTGATCTGCGGTACACCCACCCCGGCGACGATCCGGGTGGTGCAGATCGCGCCCGGGCCGACCCCCACCTTGACGCCGTCGGCGCCCGCGTCGACCAGCGCCTTCGCCCCGGCGTACGTGGCGATGTTGCCGCCGACGATGTCGATGCCGACGTCCTTCTTGAGCTGGCGGACCATGTCCAGCACCGCCCGCTGGTGGCCGTGCGCGGTGTCCACGATGATCACGTCGACGCCGGCGTCCACCAGCGTCCGGGCCCGCTTGTACGCGTCGTCGCCCACGCCGACCGCCGCGGCGACCCGGAGGCGGCCCGCCTCGTCCTTGGTGGCGTTCGGGTACTGCTCGCTCTTGGTGAAGTCCTTGACCGTGATCAGCCCGCGCAGCCGGCCCGAGTCGTCCACGATCGGCAGCTTCTCCACCTTGTGCCGGCGGAGCAGGTCGAGGGCCTCGTCCTTGCTCACCCCGACCGGAGCGGTGATCAGCGGGGTGCGGGTCATGATCTCGTGGACCGGGGTCTCCGGCGCGGAGACGAACCGCATGTCCCGGTTGGTGACGATGCCGACCAGCTGCCCGTCGCCGTCGACCACCGGCACGCCGGAGATGCGGTAGCGGCCGCAGAGCTCGTCGACCTCGCGGAGGGTGTCGTCCGGGCTGGCGGTCACCGGGTTGGTGATCATGCCGGACTCGGAGCGCTTGACCAGGTCGACCTGGAGCGCCTGGTCCTCCAGCGAGAGGTTGCGGTGCAGCACCCCGATCCCGCCCTGGCGGGCCATCGCGATCGCCATCCGCGCCTCGGTGACCGTGTCCATCGCGCTGGACAGCAGCGGCACGGTCAGCTCGATGTTGCGGGTGAGCCGGGTGCGGGTGTTGACCCGGCTGGGCACCACGTCCGACTCGCCCGGCTGGAGCAGCACGTCGTCGAAGGTCAGACCGAGCGGCACCACCCGTGCCGAGCCGGCCGGCAGCTCCGGCAGGTGACCACCCGGCTCGCCGTCGCCGACGCCGCCGGGAAGATCAGTGCTGGGCGAATTCTCCACGATTGCTCTCCTGAGCTGCTTGGACGGGCTTCAGCGAGGTGGCGCGCGCGGGCACCGGCGCACGCCGAGGTGACGGCGCGTCGTTTCATCGTACCCATTGAGCTGGGCCGGCCCCGGCGGTGCCGGCGCGGGTCGGCGAGGCCACAGGGGTGGCCGGGGGGACGCGTCCGGCGAGCGTTGGGACTACGGTGAGGGGGTGCACGACGAGCCCATCGACCCGTTCAACGGCGACCCGGCCGATCCGGCTGCTGGCCTGCACGATCCCCGTGAGGACGATCCGCTCGACCCGCTGACGGAGGTCGAGCGCCAGGACGTCCTGGAGGACCTGGCCGACCTGGAGATCTACCAGGCCCTGCTGTCGCCGATCGGGGTGCGCGGGCTGGTGATCGAGTGCGAGGACTGCCGGGAGCCGCACTACTTCGACTGGGACCTGCTCCGGGGCAACCTGCGCCACCTGCTCAGCTCCGGCCGGCCGCGGGTGCACGAGCCGGCCTACGACCCCGACCCCGACCACTACGTCACCTGGGACTACGCCCGTGGCTACGCGGACGGGGTGCACGACACGCTGACCGAGGCGGCCGAGGAGGAGTCCCCCTCCGACGACTGAGCCCGGACGACTGGGCCCGACCGCGGGCGGCCGGCTCAGGCGACCAGGCCGGCGCGGAAACCGGCGGCCACCGCGTGCGCGCGGTCCCGGGCACCGAGCTTGCGGAACAGCCGTCGGGCGTGCGTCTTGACGGTGTCCTCCGAGACGAACAGCTCCCGCCCGATCTCGGCGTTGCTCTTTCCCTCGGCCATCCCGAGCAGCACCTGGAGCTCCCGCTCGGTCAGTCCGACGGCGCCGCGCCCGCTGCGCGCGCCGGGCGCGCCCCGCCGACCGGTGGGCGCGGGCACCTCCGGCTCGGCGGCGGCCTCCGGCTCTGCTTCGTCGTCGCCGCGCTGCACCGGTACCACCGACGGTCCCCCGGGCACCTCGGCCGGTCCGGCGGACCAGCCCGGGCCCGGCTTGCCAGGGGTAAGCCCGGCCGAGGGCCGGGGCGGCGCGCCGACCGCGGCGGTGTCGCGGGCCGGGTCGGTGACCCGGTTCCGGGTCGTCCGGCCGGGGGCGGAGAGCAGCAGCAGGGCCTTGGCCACCGCGCTGGTCAGGTCGTGGTCGGTGCCCTGGATCAGGCCCCGGGCCCCGGCGTTGATCGTCGCCGCGGCGGCCTCGGACTCCTCGGCGCCGAGCAGCAGCACGGCGGCCTGCGGCGCGCGGGCGAGCACCCGGCGGACGAAGCCGGCACTGTCGGGTCGGGTGAGCGCGGTGTCGGCGAGCACGACGTCGACGGGGCGCTCGGCCAGCCGCAGCATCACCTCGGGATCGGAGACGGCGGTCCGCACGACCGCGGCCAGGCCGAGCCGGGCCGCGGCCGAGGTCAACTGCTGCGCGGCGAGCGGTGTCCGGACGCAGACGAGAACGGTACGCACGGTGGTCTCCTCTCCGCAGAGAGCAGACCATGGCCGGCTGGGCCGGGGTGGAGGTTCCCGGCAATCCTCCGAACTTTTCCGACATCCAGGGCATATGCCGCGAGTTGTCCGAGGTTTTCGATCACAGAAGTGTGAGTCGGGGAAAGGTCGGGTACCGAGACGCCAGGCCGGAAACGGTGCGCCTGCGCGGACCGCCGCCCGGACACCGGATGCGAACGAGACCTCCGCGGTGCCGCGCGGGAGGAGGGGTGCTGATGTCGAACGTACGTAGACTGCCCGGACCCATCGTCGACCTGTGGGACTGGCAGCGGCTCGGTGCCTGCCGGGGCCGCGACAGCGCGCAGTTCTTCCACCCCGACGGCGAGCGCGGCTCCTCACGGCTGCGCCGCGAGTCCGGCGCCAAGGCCGTCTGCCGGGCCTGCCCGGTCCGGGCCGAGTGCGCCGCCCACGCGCTGTCCGTCCGCGAGCCGTACGGCGTCTGGGGCGGCTTCAGCGAGTCCGAGCGGCTGCGGCTGCTCGCGCTGGGCTGGGAGGACCTGGCCGACCGCCGGCAGACCCGGGTCGACATCGGCCGGCTGGAGGCCCGCCTGGGCCGCCCCCACAAGTCCGCCGTGCCGGACCAGCGCAAGGTCGCCTGACCCGCCGAGAGACCCCGACCGACGCCGCGCTCCGCAACCGGAGCGCGGCGTCGGCGCATTCCGGTCCCGGCCTGGTCCCGGTTTGGGCGGCAGGTGGGTCGGAGACGCTACGGAGCTGATGACGTGAACGGATCAGCCACGCCTGCCACCGGGGCGACTCCGATTGCGGAGTGTCGCGGCGTCGCAGTCGTCGGACACCGCGACACACCGCAAACGGCGAACTCGCGTGGACGAACCGGGCGGGACCGGCTCACCTGGGGTGGCCTGGGCGGGGTCAGCGGACGGTGACCTTGACCGTGTGCCAGCCGGTGGCGCCGTCCGGCTCGACCGGCTGTTCCCGGCCGGTCTGCGTCTCGCCGGTGGCATCGGTCGCCCGCACCTGGAGGGCGTGCTCGCCCGGGGTGGCGTCCCAGCGCCAGGACCACTGCACCCAGGTGTCCACCGACACCGTCGGGGCGAGCGCCGCCTCCCGCCACGGGCCGCCGTCGACGCGTACCTCCACCCGGCTGATTCCACGGTGCTGGGCCCAGGCCACCCCGGCCACCATCACCGGGCCGGTGGTGAGCCGGTTGCGCGGGCGGGGCGTGTCGATCCGGGACTGCGTCTTGACCGGTCCCTGCGCCGACCAGCCCCGCGGCACCCAGTACGCGTCGAAGTCGGCGAAGCTGGTCAGCTCCAGCTCGGTCACCCACTTGCACGCCGAGACGTAGCCGTACAGGCCGGGCACCACCATGCGGACCGGGAAGCCGTGCTCGACCGGCAGCGGCTCGCCGTTCATCCCGACCGCCAGCAGGGCGTCCCGCCCGTCCCGCAACACCGCCGTCGGGGTGCCACAGGTCCAGCCGTCGACCGAACGGCCCACCACCTGGTCCGCGCCCTCCTCCGGGTCCGCCTCGTCCAGCAGCTCCTTGAGGGGTACGCCCAACCACCGGGCGTTGCCGATCAGGTCCCCGCCCACCTCGTTGGAGACGCAGGCCAGGGTCACGTACCGCTCCACCATCGGCCGGGCGAGCAGGTCGGCGAAGCTCAGCTCGATCGGGTTGCGGACCCGTCCGTGGATGCGCAGCCGCCAGGTCTCCGGGTCGACCTGCGGCACCACCAGGGCGGTGTCGATCCGGTAGAACCCGCTGGTCGGGGTGATGTAGGGGGCGAGCTGCGCCAGGGACAGATCGGCACCGGCCGGTACCGCGGGCGCCGCCGCCGACGGGGCGGGCAGCGTGACCGCCTCCCGGGCCGCCGACACGCCCCGGCGCCCGGCGAGCCAGTGCCCGCCCAGCCCGGCCACGGCGGCCGCGCCGGCCAGCACGCCCACCCCGCGCAGGAACCGGCGCCGCGACTCCGGGTCGCTGCTCTCCAACGGCTCCCACCCGACCGGCGGACGGCTCACCGGATCCGGGCCGGGTGCGGCCTCCACGCCGCCGGCCAGGCCGGGTGCGGCCTCCACGCCGCCGGCCAGGCCGGGTGCGGCCTCCACGCCGCCGGCCAGGCCGGGTGCGGCCTCCACGCCGCCGGCCAGGCCGGGTGCGGCCTCCACGCCGCCGGCCAGGCCGGGTGCGGCCTCCACGCCGCCGGCCAGGCCGGGTGCGGCCTCCACGCCGCCGGCCGGGCCGGGTGCGGCCTCCACGCCGGCGGCCGGTTCGGGCGCGACGGGCGTCGACGGGTCGGGCGGGGGTGTCGGCGGGGTCCAGGGCCACGGGTCGACCTCCAGCGGGCCGGCGAGGAAGGCCCAGAGCACCAACCCGCCCAGCCCCGCCCCGACCAGCGAGGGCAGCGCGTCAGCGGCGTCCGCGCCGGCCCGGGTGAGGGCGGCGGCCACGCCGAGACCGGCGAAGGCCGCGATGCCGGTCAGGCCGATCCACAGCCGGCGGACCGCCAGCAGCCCGAGCAGCGCGGCGAACGCGGCGAGCAGCAGCGCCGTCCCGACCAGCAGGGCGATCTTGTCGTACGTGCCGAACAGGGTGATGGCGAACTGCTTCAACGGCTCGGGTACGACGTCCACGACCAGCCCGCCGACCGCGATCAGCGGGGCGGACCGGGGGCCGGTGAGGACCGCGACCGGCTCGGCGACGCCGATGGCCACGGCGGCGGCCGTGATCCCGGCGAGCGCGGCGAGGCCGCGGGGTGTGTTGCTCATCGGACCAGTGTTGTCGATCAACCGGACCGACCGCCAACCACGTCAGCGTTCCGTAATGCCCGCCGCAGAACGCGTCAGGGCGCACCGTCTGGCGAAGACGGTGCGCCCTGAGTCGGCGTACGCCGTGGGTCAGAAACCCGGGCCGTGCTGGTGGCCGTGACCGTGGCCGTGCCCACCGGCGGCGGCCGGCTCGGCCTTCTCCGGCTTCTCCACCACGAGGCTCTCGGTGGTGAGCAGCAGGCCGGCGATCGAGGCGGCGTTGGTGACCGCGTTGCGGGTCACCTTCACCGGGTCGATGATGCCGGACTTCACCAGGTCGACGTACTGGCCGGTGGCGGCGTCGAGGCCGTTGCCCCACTCCTTGCCGGCGACCTTCTGCACCACCACGTAGCCGTCGTGGCCGGCGTTCTGGGCGATCCAGCGCAGCGGCTCGACCAGCGCCTTGCGGACGATCGAGACGCCGGTCTTCTCGTCACCGGTCAGGCCCAGGTCGTCGGCGAGCACCGGCAGGATCTGCGCCAGGGCGGCACCACCACCGGGCACCGTGCCCTCCTCGACGGCGGCCTTGGTCGCGGCGATGGCGTCCTCGATGCGGTGCTTGCGCTCCTTCATCTCGACCTCGGTCGCCGCGCCCACCTTGATGACCGCGATGCCACCGGAGAGCTTCGCCAGCCGCTCGGCCAGCTTCTCCCGGTCCCACTCGGAGTCCGAGGCCTCGATCTCCTTGCGGATCTGCGCGACCCGGTCGGCCACCTCGGAGGACTGGCCGCCACCGTCGACGACGGTGGTGTTCTCCTTGTCGACCACGACGCGCCGGGCGGTGCCGAGCACCTCCAGGCCGACCTGGTCGAGCTTGTAGCCCAGCTCCGGGGCGACCAGCTCGGCGCCGGTCAGGATCGCCATGTCCTGGAGCATCGCCTTGCGGCGGTCGCCGAAGCCGGGGGCCTTCACCGCGCAGACCTTGAGGGTCTTGCGGATCGAGTTGACCACCAGGGTCGACAGCGCCTGGCCCTCGACGTCCTCGGCGATGATCAGCAGCGGCTTGCTGTTCTGGAGGACCTTCTCCAGCAGCGGCAGCAGCTCCTCGATCGCCGAGATCTTCTGCGTGGTGATCAGGATGTACGGGTCCTCCAGGACCGACTCCTGCGACTCCACGTCGGTGACGAAGTTCGGCGAGATGAAGCCCTTGTCGAACTGCAGACCCTCGGTCACCTCCAGCTCGGTGGTGAGCGCGGAGCCCTCCTCGACGGTGATGACACCGTCGCGGCCGACCTTCTCCATCGCCTCGGCGATCAGCTCGCCGATGGTGGCGTCCTGCGCGGAGATGGTCGCGACGTTCGCGACCGCCTCCTTGCTGGAGACCTCGACGGCCCGGTCGAGCAGCGCCTCGGAGACCTTGGCCGCCGCCGCGTCGATGCCCCGCTTGAGACCGGACGGGTTGGCCCCGGCGGTCACGTTGCGCAGGCCCTCGCGGACCATGGCCTGGGCCAGCACGGTCGCGGTGGTGGTCCCGTCGCCGGCGACGTCGTTGGTCTTGGTCGCCACCTCCTTGACCAGCTGCGCGCCGAGGTTCTCGTAGGGGTTGGTGAGCTCGATCTCCTTGGCGATGGTCACGCCATCGTTGGTGATCGTGGGCGCACCGAATTTCTTGTCCAGGACGACGTTGCGCCCGCGCGGGCCGAGGGTGACCTTGACCGTGTCCGCGAGGGCGTTGACACCGTGCTCGAGCAGGTGCCGGGCGTCGTCCGAGAAGCTCAGGATCTTCGCCATGAATGTCCCTTCGAAGCGCCGTTGCCCCGGCCCGGCGAGCCGGACCGGGGCAACGACACTGATCGGTTGCTTACTTCTCGATGACCGCGAGGACGTCGCGGGCGGAGAGCACCAGGTACTCCTCGCCGGCGTACTTGACCTCGGTGCCGCCGTACTTCGAGTAGATGACGGTGTCGCCGACGTTCACGTCAACCGGGATCCGGTTGCCCTTGTCGTCGATGCGGCCCGGGCCGACAGCGAGGACGGTGCCCTCCTGCGGCTTCTCCTTGGCGGTGTCGGGGATCACGATGCCCGACGCCGTGGTGGTCTCAGCCTCGTTCGCCTGGACCAGGATCCGGTCCTCGAGCGGCTTGATCGCAACCTTGGTCGCGGTAGTCACGGGCATACCCTCCTGGGGTACTGGTTTCGTTGCCGGTCGACCGGGGCCGACCAGCGTCAATCTGCCACATGCCACCGGGCGGGGCCGTCGTCGCGGGTGCCGGTCCGCCTGGCGTTCAGCGCCCGCGTCGGATGGCCCGGGAGCTGGCACCCTCGGGGTGAGAGTGCTAATCGCAGGTTATTCCTCGGCTAGCACTCCGTCAAGGAGAGTGCCAGCGCGTCGCGCCCGAACGGCCGCGATCGACGCGGCAGGGGCCGGTCGGACGGCGCGAGGCGGGTCGGGAGAATGGGCGGGTGGACATCGACCAGCTCGCCGCGCTGCGTACCCCCGAGGGGTCGGCCGCGCTCGCCGCGGCGGCCGAGCTGGCCGGCGGTGACCCGCTGGCCTCGGCCGCCGCGCTGCGCGCCGCCGGGGTGCCGGCCGGGCTGGCCGCCGCCGCGCTGACCCAGGCCGAGCTGCGCCGCCGGGCGGTGGCCAAGTTCGGACCCGAGGCCGCTGGAATGTTTTTCACCCGGGCCGGGCTGGAGCAGGCCACCCGTCGGCCGGTCGCGGATCGGCGCGCCGCGCGGCTGCGCGCCGCCGGCGTGCGCACCCTCGCCGACCTCGGGTGCGGCCTCGGCGCCGACTCGCTCGCCGCCGCCCGCGCCGGCATCCGGGTGTACGGGGTGGAGGCCGACCCGGCGACCGCCGCGATGGCCGCCGCGAACGCCGAGTCGGCCGGGCTGGCCGAGGAGTTCACCGTGGAGTGCGGCGACGCCACGGCGTTCGACGTGACCCGGGTGGACGGGGTGTTCTGCGACCCGGCACGACGCCGGGCGGGCACCGGCCGGCGGATCTTCGACCCGAACGCCTACTCGCCACCCTGGGACTTCGTCATCCGGCTGGCCGAGCGCGTGCCGTACACGGTGGTGAAGGTGGCCCCCGGCATCGACCACGCGCTGATCCCGGCGGGCGCCGAGGCGGAGTGGGTGAGCGCGGACGGCGACCTGGTCGAGGCGGCGCTCTGGTGCGGCCGGCTGGCCGAGGTGCCCCGCCGGGCCACCGTGCTGCGCGGCGACGTCGCGCACCGGCTCACCGGCTCGGGCGCGGCGGAGGCGGCCGTCGGCCCCACCCGCCGCTTCCTGTACGACCCGGACCCGGCCGTGGTCCGCGCGCACCTGGTCGCCGAGCTGGCCGACACCCTCGGCGCGACGATCGCCGACCCGAGCATCGCCTACCTGTACGCGGACACCCCGACCGCGACCCCGTTCGCCCGCTGCCTGGAGATCACCGACGTGCTGCCGTTCTCGCTCAAGCGGCTGCGCGCGCTGCTGCGGGAGCGCCGGGTCGGCCGGGTGGAGATCCTCAAGCGCGGCTCGGCGCTGGAGCCGGAGAAGCTGCGCCGGGACCTGAGGCTGGCCGGCGACGCGCCGGCCAGCCTGGTGCTCACCCGGGTCGCGGGGGCGCCGACCGTGCTGGTCTGTCGGCCCGTCGCGAGCTGACGTCCGGCGTCCGGTTAGCGTGACCGGCATGGCGGGACAGGGCACTCCGGCGACGGCGCTGCTGGCGAAGCGGAAGATCCGGCACAGCACCCACCCGTACGACGTCTCCCCCGACGCGCCGAACTACGGCGCGCTGGTCGCCGAGGCGCTCGGGGTGCCGCCGGAGCGGGTGTTCAAGTCGCTGGTCACCGAGGTGGACGGGGGGCTGACGGTGGCCGTCGTCCCGGTCACCGGCGAACTGGACCTCAAGGCGCTGGCCGCGGCCGTCGGCGGCAAGCGGGCGACGATGGCCGACCGGGCGGCCGCCGAGCGGGCCACCGGTTACGTCCGGGGCGGGATCAGCCCGCTCGGCCAGCGCAGGCGGCTGCCCACGGTGCTGGACTCCTCTGCGCTGGCGTACGACACCATCTACGTCTCGGCCGGCCGTCGCGGCCTCCAGCTCCAACTGGCCCCGGCCGATCTGGTCGCGCTGACCGACGCCACGATCGCCGCCCTCGCCGCCCACTGATCAGTTCCGGCCGCCGGAAAAGGAAACGGCACCGGTGTGGAAACGATTCTCCACGCCGAAACTGGTCGAGCGGCAGAGCGGATCGGACCTGCGGAGATCGCGCCTTTTCCCGCGTTACGGGATCGTTACGGCGGTCCGCCAAACTCGTGAGCTCGGCAGCCTTGCGCCGCCGACACGGGTGGCAATACGTTGCCGCTCACAACAAACCAGCCTGCCACCACCCACCCCGAAAGGACCCGTGCAGATGCGCAAGGGCCTCCTCGCACTCACCGTCGTCGGCCTGCTGGCCGCCAACGGCGTGGCCGGTTGCGGCGACCAGCTAACCAGCGGCAGCGCGGCCGATGGCGCCAGGAAACCGAAGATCGGCGTGATCCTGCCCGACAGCAAGTCCTCCGCCCGGTGGGAGGGCGCGGACCGCAGGTTCCTCGAGGAGGCGTTCGATGCCGCCGGAATCGACTCCGACATCCAGAATGCTCAGGGTGACAAGAGCCAGTTCTCGAACATCGCGGAGCAGATGATCACCAATGGGGCAACGGTCCTGATGATCGTCAATCTCGATTCCGGCACCGGCAAGGCGGTGCTGGAGAAGGCGCGGTCGCAGGGCATCGCCACCATCGACTACGACCGGCTCACCCTCGGCGGCTCGGCGCAGTACTACGTCAGCTTCGACAACGAGGCGGTGGGCAAGCTCCAGGGCCAGGGCCTGGCCAGGTGCCTGACCGAGAAGGGCGCCCGGAAGCCGGTCGTCGCCTTCCTCAACGGTTCACCCACGGACAACAACGCCACCCTGTTCAAAAGCGGCTACGACGCGGTCCTCAAGCCGAAGTTCGACGCCGAGGAGTTCCGCAAGGGCCCGGACCAGTGGGTGCCCGACTGGAACAACGCCCAGGCCGGCGTCATCTTCGAGCAGATGCTCACCCAGACCGAGGGCCGGATCGACGGCGTCCTCGCGGCCAACGACGGCCTGGGCAACGCGGCCATCTCGGTGCTGAAGAAGAACAAGCTCAACGGCAGGATCCCGGTGACCGGCCAGGACGCCACCACCCAGGGACTGCGCAACATCCTCGCCGGCGACCAGTGCATGACCGTCTACAAGGCGATCAAGGACGAGGCGAAGGCCGCTGCCGACCTGGCCATCGCGCTGGCCAACGGGGAGCGGAAGGAGACCGGCCAGACGGTCCGGGATCCGGAGAGCGGCCGCGCCGTCGACGCCATCCTGCTCACCCCCAAGGCCATCTACGCCGACGACGTCGCCGAGGTGATCGCCGACGGCTTCGTCACCAAGGACGAGGTCTGCTCCGGGGAATACGCCAAGCTCTGCGCCGCCGCCGGCGTCAACTGACGGCACCCCTGCCGACGCGCAAAGGAGAACCCCGTGTCCGCGACCCCCCTGCTGGAACTGCGCGGGATCGACAAGAGCTTCGGTCCCGTGCAGGTCCTGCGTGACGTCGCTCTCTCCGTTCACCCGGGCGAGGTGACCGCGCTGGTCGGCGACAACGGCGCCGGAAAGTCCACCCTGGTCAAGTGCATCAGCGGGATCCACCCGACCGACTCCGGCGAGTTCCTCTTCGAGGGCCGCCCGGTCACCGTCAGCAGCCCCCGCGACGCCGCCGCGCTGGGCATCGACGTCGTCTACCAGGACCTCGCGCTCTGCGACAACCTCGACATCGTGCAGAACATGTTCCTCGGGCGGGAGAAGCGCCGCGGGATCGTGCTCGACGAACCCACCATGGAGCAGATGGCCGCCGAGACGCTCGCCGGGCTGGGCGTGCGGAACGTCAAGTCGCTGCGCCAGCACATCTCCAGCCTCTCCGGCGGCCAGCGACAGACGGTCGCGATCGCCAAGGCCGTGCTCTGGAACAGCCGGCTGGTCATCCTCGACGAGCCGACCGCCGCGCTCGGCCTCGCGCAGACCGCGCAGGTCCTGGAGATAGTCCGCCGGCTGGCGGACAACGGCCTGGCCGTGGTGCTCATCTCGCACAACATGAACGACGTCTTCGCCATCTCCGACCGGATCGCCGCGCTCTACCTCGGCCAGATGGTCGCCCAGGTGAGGACCACCGACATCACCCACTCGCAGGTCGTCGAGCTGATCACCACCGGCCGCTCCCGCCACCTCGGCCTGGGCGCCGGGCCGGACGCCGGCGGCACGCGCGACGGCAGCGAGCCAGCCCACCTGACCCCGGGAGCAGTCCGATGACCACCACCCTCCTGCCGCGGGACGGGCTCGGGGCCGGCACCCCGGCGCCGACCGTCGGCGACCACGTCCGCGACTACCTCGCCCGGGTACGCGGGGGCGACCTCGGCTCGCTGCCGGCCGTCATCGGCCTCACCGTGCTCTGCCTGGCCTTCGCGACCGTCCGGCCGGTCTTCTTCTCGGCGGCCAACTTCGCCAACCTGTTCACCCAGGGCGCCGCGGTCACCGTGATCGCGATGGGCCTGATCTTCGTGCTGCTGCTCGGCGAGATCGACCTCTCCGCCGGCTTCGCCAGCGGCGTCTGCGCCACCGTGCTGGCCAACGTGCTCAGCGTGCTCGGCTACCCCTGGTACGTCGCGGTCCTCGCCGCCATCGGCACCGGTGTCCTCATCGGCCTGACCATCGGCTTCCTGGTGGCCAAGGTCGGCATCCCGTCCTTCCTGGTCAGCCTGGCCGGCTTCCTCGCCTTCCAGGGCATCGTGCTGCTCCTGATGAAGGAGGGCACCAACATCTCGATCGATGACCAGGTGATCATCGCGATCGAGAACAACTACGTGCCGCCGGCGATCGGGTGGCTGCTGGCCGGCGTCGCCGTCGCCGGGTACGGCGCCGTGCAGTTCCTGCGCCACCGCAACCGGGCCACCCGGGGCCTGGTCACCGAGCCGGTCGCCGTGGTGGCCGCCCGGGTCGCCGGGCTGGCCCTCCTGCTCGGCTGCGCCGTCCACGTCCTCAACCAGGAACGCAGCATCAACACGGCGATCAGCTCCACCAGGGGGATGCCCGTGGTCGTACCGCTGATCGGGGCCCTGCTGGTCTTCTGGAGCTTCGTGCTCAACCGCACGGCGTACGGCCGGCACCTGTACGCGGTGGGCGGCAACCCGGAGGCCGCCCGGCGGGCCGGGATCAACGTGGACCGACTGAAGATCTCCGCCTTCGTCATCTGCTCCAGCATGGCGGCCGTCGGCGGCATCATCGCGGCCAGCAAGGACCGCTCGGTCGACCCGAACACCGGTGGCAGCAACGTCCTGCTCTACGCGGTCGGCGCGGCGGTCATCGGCGGCACCAGCCTCTTCGGCGGCAAGGGGCGGATGATCCACGCGGTACTCGGCGGCGCGGTGGTGGCTGTCATCATCAATGGGATGGGCCTGCTGGACCTCAGCTCCGGCCTCAAGTACACCTCGACCGGACTGGTGCTGCTGCTGGCCGCGGGCGTCGACGCGCTGTCGCGCCGCCGTTCCGTCGCCACCGGCACGCGCTGACCACGGAGTACCAGGAACGATGCGGGTAGGACCGAGCCAGGACGAGATCCGGCGGCAGAACCTCGGGGCTCTGCTGCGGCACGTGCACGTCCACGGCGCGACCTCCCGCGCGGAACTGACCACCACCCTCGGGCTCAACCGCAGCACCATCGGCGCACTCACCGCCGACCTGGCCGGCGCCGGGCTGGTCAGCGAGGGGACGCCGAAGGAGACCGGTCGCGCCGGCCGGCCGTCGCTGGTCGTCCGGCCCGAGTCGGCCCGGGTCTACGCGTACGCGTACAGCATCGAGGTGGACCGGCTGCGGGCCGCGCGGGTCGGTCTCGGCGGTGAGGTGCTCGACCGCCGGGACCTGGACCGGCCGCGCGGCCTGGACGCCGGGGAGACCGCGCCGCTGCTGGCCGGCGCGCTCAAGGAGATGCACCAGCACGTGGCGCCCGGCTCGCTCTGCGTCGGCGCCGGGGTGGCGGTGTGCGGGATGGTCCGCCGCGACGACGGGCTGGTCCGGCTCGGCCCGGCCACCGGCTGGGTGGACGAGCCGATCGGCACGGTGCTCGCCACCGAGCTGGGCATCGACGTACCCGTCACGGTGGGCAACGTGGCGGACATGGCCGCCTTCGCCGAGCACGCCCGGGGCGTCGCCGCCGGCTGCGACAACGTCATCTACCTGTACGGCGACGTCGGCGTCGGCGCCGGCATCATCGCCGGCGGCCGGCGGCTCACCGGCCACGGCGGGTACGGCGGCGAGGTCGGACACATGGTGGTGGTCCGCGACGGCGCCCCCTGCGAGTGCGGCTCCCGGGGCTGCTGGGAGACCGAGATCGGCGAGCACGGGCTGCTCCGCGCCGCCGGTCGTTCGGACGCCCGCGGCCGCGACGCGCTGCTGGCCGTCTTCGACGCCGCCGACCGGGGCGACGCCCGGGCCCAGACGGCGGTACGTCGAGCCGGCGACTGGCTCGGCTTCGGGGTGGCGAACCTGGTCAACATCTTCAACCCGGAGATGGTCATCTTCGGCGGCACCATGCGCGACCTCTACCTGGCCGCCGCCGCCCAGGTCCGCAGCCGGCTCAACTCGATGGGGCTGCCCGCCTGCCTGGAGCACGTCCGGCTGCGCACTCCCAAGCTCGGCGCGGACGCGGCGCTGATCGGCGCGGCGGAGCTGGCCTTCGAACGGCTTCTCGCCGACCCGCTCGACGCCGGCTGACCGGCGGCTCCCGCCGACGCCCCGGCCTGCGTACCCTGTCGCACGTGGACGTCCAGCTGCGCGCCTCCGACGACGACCGGCACCGGGTGGTCGCCGAGCTGCAACGGCACACCGGCGCCGGGCGGCTCACCCTGGACGAGTTCTCCGATCGCGTGGCCGCGGTCTGGACGGCGCGCACCCTGGGCGAGCTGGCCGACCTGACCCGCGACCTGCCCACGGCAATCGCGCCGGCCGCCGCGGGCGACGCCACCGGGCACGGCCGGCGCGAACTGCTGGTGCTCTTCGCGGTCGCCGCGGCCACCCTGCTGCTGCTCGGGATCTTCATGGCGCTGTCCCGCTGACCGGCATCCCGGGCTGACTTGTCGCTCAGCATCGGTGAACTGATCGGGTCGGTGGTCCGTACCAGTGGACGGACGGGCAGCCGGGTGCGCTGCCCGGCGTGACACGTACGGCCCGGACCGAGGAGGCACCGCAGGATGGCACCGCTGGAATCCGCACGTCGTCGGCCAGGGCACCGGACCCACCGGGTGGCGGTGCTGCTCATCGCGCTGGTGGCAGGGCTCGGCGTCCTGCCCGGCGTGGCCGTGGCCGCACCGGGCAACCAGATCAACGCCGCCGACATGACGCTGCTCAACGGGGTACGGCTGGCCGGGCTCTGGGAGATGCCGGCCGGGCAGATGGCCGCCGAGAAGGGGGTGTCCCCCCGGGTGCGGGAGATCGGGGCCGAGATCGCCCGCCAGCACGGGGTGCTCGACCAGTTGGTCGTCAACGCCGCCAACAAGCTGGGCACCACCCTGCCGACGGATCCCACCGCCGAGCAGAAGGGGTGGCTGACCGAGATGCAGGAGGCGAACGGCAACCAGTTCGACCAGATCTTCGTCACCCGGCTCCGGGTGGCGCACGGCAAGATCTTCCCGGTGATCGGCGCGGTCCGGGCCAGCACCCGGGACGCCACCGTCCGTAGGCTCGCCGACGAGGCCAACAAGTTCGTCACCGACCACATGGCGATGCTGGAGAGCACCGGGCTGGTCCGCTGGCAGCAGATGCCGCCGGCCGCGCTGCCGCCCGCTCAGAGCGACTCGCTGATCGCCGCCGCCAAGGCCGGCGCCCCCGCCCCGTCGGTCGGGGTCAGCACCACCATCGTCTGGGCGGTCTTCCTGCTCGCCCTCGGCGTCGGGGGCTTCTCCACCTGGCGCATCCTGCGCCGCAGCTGACCGACGGAGCGCCGACGGCGGCCGGGGACGGGGCATGCCCGTCCGGACCGGCGGCCGTCGGCGTCCGTCAGCGGTCGACCTGGGTGAAGTCCCAGGAGTGCGGGGGCCGGGCGACCAGCATGGCCGGCGGCTCGGGCAGCGGCCGGGGGCTGCTCCGCCACTTGGAGACGACCACCACCCGGTGATCGGTGGAGGAGAAGACCTCGCTGGACAGGTGCAGCGGGTCGTGTTCCAGCTCCGGCAGGGCGGTGTCGCAGACCCAGGTGATCAGGTCGGCGAAGCCGTACGGCTCCGCGCGCGCCTCCCACATCCGCACGATCACGTCGGCGCTCCCCTTCCGTGCCGTCACACGCTGACCGTGGTCAACGGCAGGGCCGAGTCGGCCGGCAGGTCCAGCCGGCTCGGCGTCACCCCCGCCGCGACCAGGTGCGAACCGAGCGCCGCGACCATGGCGCCGTTGTCGGTGCAGAGCTTCGGCCGGGGTACGCGGACCCGGATGCCGTGCTTCGCCGCGCGGTGCTCGGCCATCGCCCGCAGCCGCGAGTTGGCGGCCACTCCCCCGCCGATCACCAGCGTCTCGATCCCGTTGGCCCGGCAGGCGTCGAGCGCCTTGGCGGTCAGCACGTCACAGACCGCCTCCTGGAAGGAGGCCGCCACGTCGGCCACCGGCACCGGCTCACCGGCCCGCTGGCGCGCCTCGACCCAGCGGGCGACGGCGGTCTTCAGGCCGGAGAAGGAGAAGTTGTACCGGTGGGCGGCGAGGTCCTTGGCGGCGGTGAGACCGCGCGGGAACCCGATCGCCGCCGGGTCGCCGGCCCGGGCCTCCCGGTCGATGTACGGTCCGCCGGGGAAGGGCAGTCCGAGCAGGCGGGCGACCTTGTCGAAGGCCTCCCCCGCCGCGTCGTCGATGGTCGCGCCGAGCGGGGTGACCCCACGGGCGAGGTCGTCGACGAGCAGCAGGGAGGAGTGCCCGCCGGAGACCAGCATGGCGACCGCCGGCTCGGGCAGCGGGCCGTGTTCCAGGGTGTCCACGGCGACGTGCGCGGCGAGGTGGTTCACCCCGTACACCGGCTTCTCGGCGGCCAGCGCGTAGCCCTTGGCGGCGGCCACGCCGACCAGCAGCGCGCCGGCCAGCCCCGGGCCGGAGGTGACCGCGATGGCGTCGATGTCGGCGAGCGTCACGCCCGCCTCCTTCAGCGCCCGGTCCATGGTGGGCACGATCGCCTCCAGGTGCGCGCGGCTGGCGACCTCGGGCACCACGCCGCCGAACCGGGCGTGCTGCTCGACGCTGGAGGCGATCGCGTCGGCGAGCAGGGTGTGCCCGCGCACGATGCCGACACCGGTCTCGTCGCAGGAGGTCTCGATCCCCAGGACCAAAGGCTCGTCAGCCATCAGTCGTCCGTCCCGTCCTCGGTCGGGGCCGCGACGCGCCGCATGACCAGCGCGTCGGTGTTGCTCGGTTGGTAGTAGCCGCGGCGGACGCCGATCGGCTCGAAGCCGTACGTGGCGTAGAGCTTCTGGGCGGGGGCGTTGTCCGCCGCCACCTCCAGCAGGACGGTGCGGACGTCGCGCCGGGCCGCCTCGGCGAGCAGTTCCTCCAGCAGCAGCCGGCCGACGCCGCGCCGCTGGGCGTCCCGCCGGACGGCGATGTTCTGCACCCAGGCCTCGTCCGGCTGGACGGTCAGCCCCGCGTACCCGAGCACGGTGCCGTCGACGTCGGTGGCGACCCGGTACCAGTGGCCGCTGGCCAGCTCGTTCCAGAACATCGCCGGGGACCACTGCTCGGTGCCGAAGAGGTCCGCCTCGATCGGCAGCACCTCGTCGACGTGCCACCAGCGGAACCGGGTCAGTCGTACCGGCGGGCTCACGGCAGGACCGACTTGCGGGCGGTCGCCGCCACCGCGTCCGGCCGGCGCAGGTACAGCGGGGTGAGCGCCTCCGTCGGCGCGCCGGCCCGGATCCGCTCGGCGGCCAGCGCGGCCAGCGCGGTGGCGTCGGGGTAGCGCGGCTCGACCCGCAGCGGCAGGTCGAGCACGTCGGCGTACCGGTGGGCGCCGTCGCCCACCGCGGCGGTGACGGCGAGGCCGCGGGCCCGTTCGGCGGCGACCGCGGGGGTGTCGACGTTCGGCCCGGCGATTCGCTGGCCGGCGCCGTCGTAGACGGCCCAGTAGACCTCCCGGCGGCGGGCGTCGCTGGCCGCCAGGACCGGTTCGCCGAGCGCCGCCGGGTAACCGATGGCGTCCAGCGAGCAGACGCCGTACGTGGGGACGCCGAGCACCTGGCCCATCGTGGCGGCGGTGACCAGACCGACCCGCAGCCCGGTGAACGGGCCGGGACCGAGGCCGGCGACGATCGCGCCCAGGTCGCGCGGCCGCGCCTCCGCGTCGGCGAGCACCGCGTCCACCTGCGGCGCGAGCAGTTCGCCGTGGGCCCGCGCGTCAATCGTGCAGCGGTGCGCCCGCGGCACGACCCCGTCCGCCGAGACCTCCACCAGCGCCGCGGTCACCGCGGGGGTCGAGGAGTCCACCACCAGTACGAGCACGGTATGCCAGCCTAGTCGCCCTACCGGTCATCCCCGGTCACACCCCGTCGGCCCGGGCGCCGCGGGGCGGTCCTCGGGGCGCGAGCGACCGGTCAACCGCCCACGGCCGCCACGAGTGCCGCGTGGTGGACCGGTTGACCACTGGAACGGCCGCCGTCACCGACGGTAACGTCAGCCCCCCACACCCCGCAGTGAGCGATATGCCTGTGAGGCATAAATATGACTGACAGGCATATCGCTCACTGCCGTTAGGCCATCATCCGTGGATGCCTGAGAGTAGTCGCCTCGCCACCCAGATCGCCGCCATCCTGCGTCGGGAACGGGGCGCGCGGTCGCTGACGCAGCAGGAGCTGGCTGACCTGGCCGGGGTGAGTCAGGGGGCGGTGGCGCGCGTCGAACGGGGTGAGCGGGTACCCAGCGTCCCGCTGATCGAGCGACTCCTCGCCGCGTTCGATCTCCAGCTCGCCGTCGCGGTCGAGCCACTGGACTGCCACCTCGACGCCCGGATGGACGCCCTGGCCGCCCGGCCACTCGCCCAGCGGGTCGATGAGCTGGGGCTGGACCGAATCCTGGACGGCTGAGCGACCTACCCCATCTGCTGACCGGCAGTACCGCAGCGCTACTCCAGGGCGCCCCGGTGCCAACCGACGCGGTCGAGATCGCCGTTCGCTGGCGTGACTCGGCCCGCTTCACCGCCTGGCTGGACGCGGCCTACGGACAACGGTGGAACGCCCGGTGGAGCGAGTTCGGCGGGCTCCGCCTGGAACCGGAGGAGCCCGGCGAGCACCGCTGGCAGACCCGGTACGGCCAGCTCCGCGCGCAGATGTGCGAAGAACTGCCGGAGGCGATCGAGGTGCGGCAGGGGCACCGGAGCTACCGGGTGGTGCCGCTGGTCGCGGTGGAGCTCACCGACCCCCGCGCCGCCGAACTGCTGCGTCGCCACCGCCAGCGGACGGCCGGGTCAGCCGGCTGAGCGCTCCCAGTCGACGGTGGGCAGACCGGCGTCGGCGAGTGCCTTGTTCGCGGCGCTGAACGGCCGGCTGCCGAGAAAGCCACGCGGGTTCATCGGGCTGGGGTGCCCGGCCTCCAGCACCACGTGCTGCGGGTTGGTGACCAGGGCCGCCTTCTTGCGGGCGTAGCCGCCCCAGAGCAGGAAGACCACCCGCTGCTCCATCGCGTCGAGCGCCCGGATGGTGGCGTCGGTGAACTCCTCCCACCCCTGGTTGCCGTGGGAGCCGGGGGTGGCCTGGCGGACGGTCAGCACCGCGTTGAGCAGCAGCACGCCCTGCGCCGCCCAGCCGTTGAGGTTGCCGCTGCGCGGCTTGGGCACGCCGAGGTCCTCGCCCAGTTCCTTGAAGACGTTGCGCAGGGACGGCGGCACCGTCACCCCGTCACGGACGCTGAAGCTGAGCCCGTGCGCCTGCCCGGCCCGGTGGTAGGGGTCCTGCCCGAGGATCAGCACCCGGGTCTCCCGCGGCGCGCACAGCCGGTAGGCGGAGAAGAGGTCCTCCACCGGCGGGAAGACGGTCTGGGTGGCGTACTCATTGGCGACGAACTCGGCCAGCGCCGCGGTGCGGGCCGGGTCGAGGTGCGGGGTGAGCACGGCACGCCACTCCTCCGGCAGCAGCGCCAGCAGGTCGAGGGCAGGGGTGTCGTCGGGCATCGGCAACCTTTCGCAGTCTGTGCCGGCACTCTAGGCAGCTGGTACGACAGCCCTCAGCGCAGGGCTGCCAGGCGCCGCGCCCAGTCGCCCCCCACCGGCTCCAGCTCGACCAGCCGGGTGTCGTCCTCCCGCCGGTCGAGGCGTACCCGCAGGTGGGCGTCGACCAGCTGTTCGACCAGCCCCTCGCCCCACTCGACCACGGTCACCGAGTCGTCCACCGAGGCGTCCAGGTCCAGGTCGTCGATCTCGGCCCGCGGGTCGGCCGCGTCGCCCAGCCGGTACGCGTCGGCGTGCACCAGGGCCACCGTCCCGCCCCGGGCCGGGTCCGGCCGGTGCACCCGGGCGATCACGAAGGTCGGCGAGGTGATGGCGCCGAGCACCCCCAGCCCGGCGCCGATGCCCTGGGTCAGCGCGGTCTTGCCGGCGCCCAGCGGGCCGGTGAGCAGCAGCAGGTCGCCGGCGCGCAGCACCCCGGCCAGCCGGCGGCCGAACGCGTGGGTGTCCTCGACCGTCGGCAGCGTGACGGTCAGCGTCACAGCCCCTCCAGGAAGTCCCAGAGCGCCTTGTTGACCTCGTCGGCGTGTTCCAGCATCACCACGTGCCCGCTGTCGTTGACCTTGATGTACCGGGCGTGCGGCAGTCGGCGCACGATCTCCTCCGAATGGGTCACCGGCGTGATCATGTCCTTGTCACCGACCACGACCAGCACCGGCGTGCCGCTGAGCGCGGCCAGCGCCGGGAAGCGCGAGTGCGTGGCGAGGGTACGCAGGTAGCGGGTGACCGTGTCGGCGGAGGTCCGCGAGTTCATCTCCTCCACATAGGAGACCAGGGCCGGGCTCGGCTTGCGGGTGCCGAAGCCGTACTTGCGGGTCAGCAGCCAGGCGACGTTGGAGGTCGACTTCCGGGCCCGGTCGATGACCGTCCCGCCGTACCGGGTGGCGTTGCTCATCATGTAGAGCACCGGCGCGCCGACCCGGCCGATCAGCGCCGGGGCCACCAGCTTGGTCTCCGCGATCAGACCGCCCGAGGTGGCCATCAGCACCGTGCCGACCACCCGGTCGCCGAACATCTCCGGGTACAGCTCGGCGAAGGCCATGATGGTCATTCCGCCCATCGAGTGGCCGACCAGCACCAGCGGCCCCTCCGGGGCGGTCCGGTCGATCACCCGGCGCAGGGTGCGGCCCAGCGCGGCGAGGTCGTACTCGCCGCTCTCCAGCCGCCCGGAGCGGCCGTGACCGGGCTGGTCGTACGCGACGATCCGGTGCTCGCCCCGCTCGGCGAGCAGCTTGCGCTGGAAGTGGAACGTCCCCATGTCCAGGCAGAAGCCGTGCACCAGCACCACGGTCGGCCGCCCCGGCGCCGGACGGGTCGGCTCGACCACCTCGACATGGATGTCGGTGCCGTCCGGCAGCTCCAGCCGGAACGCGTCGTCGTACCGCTGCTCGCCGAAGACCTCGTGCGCGTACCGGTCGGTGGGGTCGGCCTTGAGCCGGCGGACCAGGACGCGCTCGCTCACCATGCCCGCGGCGAGCCCCGCGGCGGCGACGCCGACCGCGGCCCCGACCACGCCGGCGACCTTGCCGGCGGCGGTGCGCGGTCGCGGGATCCGGAAGCGCTGTGCACTCACGGCCGCTCACCGTCGTAGGCCCGGGGCACCCGGCTGCTGCCGAAACGGGTGACGATCTCGTAGTTGATGGTGCCGACCGCCTCGGCCCAGTCGTCGGCGGTGGGCTCGCCGTCCGCGCCGCTGCCGAAGAGGGTGGCGACGTCCCCGGCGGTGACCGCGTCCTCGCCGCAGTCGAGCACGAACTGGTCCATGCAGACCCGGCCGGAGATGGTGCGCCGCTTCCCGCCGAGCTGCACGGGCCCGACGTTGGAGGCGTGCCGGGGCACCCCGTCGGCGTAGCCGAGCGGCACCACGGCCAGGTTCGCCTCCCGCCCCGTGGTGTAGGTGTGACCGTAGGAGACGCCGGTGCCCTCGGGCACCCGCTTGGTCAGCATCACCCGGGCCCGGCCGGTCATCGCCGGACGCAGCCCGAAGCGCTCCCCCGCCACCGGCGAGAGGCCGTAGACGGCGATCCCCGGGCGGACCAGGTCGAAGTGGGTGTCCGGGCGGGTCAGCGTGGCCGCCGAGTTGGCCAGGTGCCGGTAGCGCGGGCGCAGCCCGGCCCGCTCGACCATGGCCAGCCCCTCGTGGAAGACCGCGAGCTGGCGGTCGGTGGTGGGGTGGCCGGGCAGGTCCGCGTACACGAAGTGGCTCCACACGCCGACCACCTCGACCAGGCCGTCGGCCTGGGCCTTCGCGGCGGCCTCCAGCAGGGTCGGCCAGTCGGCGACGGTGGCCCCACCCCGGGACAGCCCGGTGTCGATCTTCAGGTGCAGCCGGGCCGGGCGGTCCACCCGGCGACTCGCCTCGATCATCTCGTCCAGCTGCGGCAGGCTGGCGGCGCCCAGGTCGACCCCGGCCGCCACGCCCTCGTGCAGCGGCAGCCCGGGGGCGAGCAGCCAGGCCAGCACCGGCGCGGTGATCCCGGCCCGGCGCAGGGTCAGCGCCTCGTCCAGCGTGCAGACCCCGAGCCAGTCCGCCCCGGCGTCGAGCGCGGCCAGGGCCGACGGGACCATGCCATGGCCGTACCCGTCGCCCTTCACCACCGCCATCAGCTCGGCGCTCGTACCCGACCGGAGCCGGGCCACGTTGTCACGGATCGCGTCGAGATCGACGCGTACCTCGGCCTGCCACATACGCCCAGCCTACTTGCGCCGGTGATCACACGACCGGGCTCCCGCCCGCGTCGGCGACCCGCGCCACGCCGGGGAGCGCGACCGCGGCTCAGTCCACCAGCGGGGCCAGCACCGGGCGCAGGGCGGCCGCCACGTCGGACGCGGTCACCGGCCCACCCCGGGCCGCCTCCCGTCCGGCCAGCCCGTGCAGGTACGCGGCCGTCGCCGCCGCCCGCTCCGGGGCCAGCCCGGCGGCGAGCAGCGAGCCGAGCAGCCCGGCCAGCACGTCCCCGGTGCCCCCGGTGGCCAGCGCGGAGGTGCCGGTCGGGTTGACGTACGCCCGGCCGTCCGGCGTGCCGATCACCGTGCGGTCCCCCTTGAGCAGGACCGTCGCGTTCATCCAGGCGGCCAGCCGCAGCGCGGCGGAGACCCGGTCGGCCCCCGGCTCCTCCCCGCAGAGCCGGGTGAACTCGCGGTCGTGCGGGGTGATCACGATCGGGGCGTCCCGGTTGCGCAGCCGGTCGGCGAGCGAGCCGTCCACCAGCAGGGTGAGCGCGTCCGCGTCGAGCACCACCGGCACCGGCGCGGAGAGCACCGCGCGCAGCTCGCCGGCGGCGTCCTCGCCGGTGCCCAGCCCGGAGCCGCAGACCCAGGCCTGGACCCGGCCGGCGTCGGCGACCCGCCCGGTGGCGATCACCGACGGGTGCTGGTGCAGCACCTCCGCGCGGGCCCCGCCGGCGTAGCGGACCATGCCGGTCGGCCCGGCCAGGGCGCCACCCACCGAGAGCACCGCCGCGCCCGGATAGGTGGCCGACCCGGTCGCCACCCCGACCACGCCCCGGCTGTACTTCTCCGTGGCCGGGCCGAGCCGGGGCCACCACTCGACCATGTCCGACCACTCGGTCACCCGCAGCGCCGGTGACCCGCGCAGCCACGGCTCCAGCCCGATGTCGACCAGCTCCACCTGCCCGGCGAGGGGGGCGGCCGGCCCGACCACCAGGCCGGGCTTGAGCGCGCCGAAGGCCACCGTCACGTCGGCCCGCACCGCGCTGTGCCGGCCGGAGGCGGTCAGCGGCACGTGGCCGGTGTCCACCGCCACCCCGCTCGGCACGTCCACCGCGACCACGGTCGCCCGCGCGCCGTCGCGCCCGCAGTACCGGACCAGGCTGGCCGCGAGCTGCTCTGCGGTCTCCCGCAGCCCGCCGGTGCCGCCGATTCCGACGATGCCGTCGAGCACCAGGTCGACCATGGCCGGGGGCCGGTCGACCAGCCGCCCGCCGGCGGCGCGCAGCGCCGCCACCCCCTCGGCGTGCGTTCGGCCGGGGGTCAGCAGCAGCGCCGACACGGCCACCCCGCGCCGGGCCAGCAGCGCCCCGGCGTAGAGCGCGTCACCGCCGTTGTCGCCGGTGCCGACCAGCAGCAGGACCCGCGCGCCGTACACCCCGCCCCGGTCGGCGAGGAGCAGCGCGCAACGCCGGGCCAGCCCGGAAGCGGCCCGCTTCATCAGCGTCCCGGGCGGGAGGGTGGCCATCAGGCCGGCCTCCGCCGCGCGTACGTCCGCGACCCGCCACACCGGTTTCATGCCACACCGTCCCGTCTGTCACCTCGCGGGCCGGCCCGGGGGCCCGCCCGGCCGATCAGCGTTCCGCGACCACCATGGCCGAGGCGATCCCGCCGTCGTGCGACAGCGAGAGATGCCAGCGGTTGATCCCGCGCTCCACCGCGGCGGCGGCCACGGTGCCGGAGACGGTGAGCCAGGGCCGGCCGTCCGGGTCCGGCACGATTTCGCAGTCGTGCCAGCTCAGGCCGGCCGGGGCGCCCAGCGCCTTGGCGACCGCCTCCTTGGCGGCGAACCGGGCGGCCATCGACTCCGGGGAGCGCGGGTTGCCGGAGCGGGTGTACCGCTCCGCCTCGGTGAAGAGCCGGTCGGCGAGCAGCGGAGTGCGGGCCAGCGCCCGGGCGAACCGGTCCACCAGCACGACGTCGATGCCGACCGCGACGATCACGACGCTCACCCTACCGGCGGGAAGGGCGGCAGATTAGCTGCCTGCTCGGCTGTGGGCAACGCCTGTGGAAAACCCTCGGGTACGACCACCGTCCGCCGTCCACAGGCCCTCCCGGTGACCGGTGCCGCTGCCTAGCGTCGACGTGGTGCTGACGGAGGGGGCGCGGGTGGACGGGGAGCCGGTGCAGGTGCGGGCCGCGGTGCTGCGCGAGGTGGCGGGCGGGCTCGCCGACGAGGCGTACGCGCTGGCGCACGGGCTGGTCGGCGTGCCGGGGCTGGTCGTGGTGGCGGCCGAGTGGCGGGCGGCGGCCGCGCTGACCCGGCTGGAGTCCGCGGTGCACGACTGGCACGGCGCGCTCGCCGCCCGGGTGGCGGAGGCCGGCTCCGCGCTGCGCGCGGCGGCGGACGGGTACGACGCGGCCGACGACCGGGCGGCCGGCCGGCTCGCCGGGCTGCCCCGATGACCGGGTACGGGCAGCTCTGGCGCGCCGCCCCCGGCAGGTGGGGTGCGGCCGGCGCGGCCTGGCGCGGGCTGGCCGACCCGGTGCGGCGCCGCCGGGCGGCGCTGAACGAGCGCGCGACGACCCTGCGCGCGGGCTGGTCGGGTGGGGCCGCCGGGGCGGCCGACGGGCGGCTCGGCGCGCTCCGGGGCGAGCTGACCGCGCTGCTGCCCGCCCTGATCGAGGCCGACCAGGTGCTGGCCGAGTTCGCCGGCCGGCTGCGGGTGGCGAAGGCCCGGCTGGCGGAGGCGGTGGCGCTCGCCGACCGCACCGGCGTGCTCGTCGACCGCCACGGCGGGGTCAGCGCGGCTCCGCCCAGCGCGCCGACCTGGGCCGGCCCGGAGGCCGGTGTCCTGCCCGGCACCGGGCTCCGCTCGGGCGCACCGCCGGGCGGCCGGTCCCTGCCCGGCGGACGGACCGGGTCGGGCCCGGCCGCGATGCCGAGCGCGGACGTCGGCGCGGCAACCGGCCCGGCGGCGCTGGACCAGGTGGCCGCCGCGGTGCGGGACGCGCTGGCGTTGGCCGACGCGGCGGACCGGGAGGCGGCCATCCGACTGGACGAGCTGAGCGCGGCGGCCCGCGGCGGTTGGGCCGACCCGCCGCCACCGGGCCGCCCACCGGCCGACGCCGACCCGGCGACTGTGCGGGCCTGGTGGGCGGGGCTCACCCCGGCCCAGCGCCGCTGGCTGGTGCGGTACGAGCCAAGCCGGGTCGGGCGGCTCGACGGGGTGCCGGTCGCCGCCCGGGACCAGGCCAACCGGCTGCTGCTCGACGACCGGCGGGAGGCGCTGCTCGCCGCGCGGCGGGAGTTGCTGGGCCGGCCGGCCCACGGCCCGGCGGAGCTGGCCGGGCTGCGCCGCCTCGACGCGGGACTGGCCGGCCTCGACGGGCTCGCCGGGCGGCTGGCGACAGCGGAGCCGCCCCGGTCGTACCTGCTGGGGCTGGATCCGACCGGGGACGGGCGGGCCATCGTGGCGCTCGGCAACCCGGACCGCGCCGACCGGGTGCTGACCTACGTGCCGGGGATGACCGCCGACCTCGCCGACGCCCCGGCCGAGCTGGGCCGGGCCGGTCGGGTGCTGTCCCGCTGCGCCGGTCTCGCGCCGGGGCGGGAGACGGCGGCGGTGCTCTGGCTGGACTACGACGCGCCGGACTTCCTGCCCGAGGCGGCCCGGTCCAGCCAGGCCGGGGATGCTGGGCCGGCGCTGCACCGCTTCCAGGAGGGGCTGCGCGAGACCCACGAGGGCCCGCCGGCCCGGCAGACGGTGCTGGGGCACAGCTACGGGTCGCTGGTGGTGGGCGCCGCCGCCCGGGACCACGGTCTCGACGCGGACGCCCTGGTCTTCGTGGGCTCGCCGGGGGTCGGGGTGGACCGGGCCGAGGCGCTGCGCCTGCCACCGGAGCGGGTCTGGGCGAGCACCGCGCCGGACGACGTGATCCGGCTGGTCGAGCCGCCCGGGCAGCTCACCGGCCGGGCGGTCCTGGCGGCGTCGCCGCTGGCCACGGCGGTGTCGCTGCTCCGCCCCGACGACCACGAGCTGTGGTTCGGCTACGACCCCAGCGACCCGGGCTTCGGCGGGCGCACCTTCCCCAGCGGCCGGTACGGCCACACCGGTTACTGGGACGCCGGCAACCCGGCGCTGGAGGGGATGGCCCGGATCGTGCTCGGCCGGTGACCGGCCCCACCCGTGCCGTCGGTCGTCCCGCCGGCGGGCGGCCCCGGTCTTCCGGGTCGGCCGGGCCACGGCCGCGGGCGGGCGGAACGACCGGACCCCGCCGGCCGTGGTCACGGCGGGCGGGGTCCGGTGGACGCTGGCGTCAGGTCACTCCACGGTGACCGACTTCGCCAGGTTGCGCGGCTGGTCCACGTCGTGTCCCCGGGCCGCGGCGATCTCGGCGGCGAGCACCTGGAGCGGCACGGTGGTGACCAGCGGGGCCAGCAGGGTCGGCGTCCGCGGCACGTAGATCAGGTGGTCGGCGTAGCGGACGACCGCCTGGTCGCCCTCCTCGGCGATCACGATGGTCCGGGCGCCCCGGGCGCGGACCTCCTGGATGTTGGAGACGACCTTGTCGTGCAGCATGCCCCGGCCGACCGGCGACGGCACCACGCAGATCACCGGGGTGCCCTTGTCGATCAGGGAGATCGGGCCGTGCTTCAGCTCGCCGGCGGCGAAGCCCTCGGCGTGCATGTACGCCAGTTCCTTGAGCTTGAGCGCGCCCTCCAGGGCCACCGGGTAGCCGACGTGCCGGCCGATGAAGAGCACGGTCGGCTCGGACTTCAGCTCGCGGGCCAGCTCGCGGACCGGCTCGATCCGGTCGAGCAGCTCGCGCAGCTTGCCCGGCATCTCCTGGAGCTGCGCGACCACCGCGCCGACCTCGTCGGCGAACTTGATCCCGCGCACCTGGGCCAGGTGCAGGCCGATCAGGTAGCAGGCGACCACCTGGGTGAGGAACGCCTTGGTGGAGGCGACCGCGATCTCCGGCCCGCCGTGCGTGTAGAGCACGGCGTCGGACTCGCGCGGGATGGTCGAGCCGTTGGTGTTGCAGATGGCCAGCACCCGGGCCTTCTGCTCCTTGGCGTGGCGCAGCGCCATCAGGGTGTCCATGGTCTCGCCGGACTGCGAGATCACCACGATCAGCGTCGACCGGTCGAGGACCGGGTCGCGGTAGCGGAACTCGCTGGCCAGCTCCACCTCGCAGGGGATCCGGGTCCAGTGCTCGATGGCGTACTTGGCGACCAGGCCGGCGTGGTAGGAGGTGCCGCAGGCCACGATGAAGATCTTGTCGACGTCGCGCAGGTCCTGGTCGCTGAGGCGGACCTCGTCGAGGGCGATCTCACCGGTCTCGGTGAGCCGGCCGAGCAGCGTGTCGGCGATCGCCTGCGGCTGCTCCTCGATCTCCTTGAGCATGAACCAGTCGTAGCCACCCTTCTCGGCGGCCGAGGAGTCCCAGTCGATGTGGAAGTCCTTGCCGGTGGCGGGCTGGCCGGCGAAGTCGGTGATCTCGATGCTGTCGCCGGTGATCAGGACGATCTGGTCCTGGCCCAGCTCGACCGCCTCGCGGGTGTGCTCGATGAACGCGGCCACGTCGCTGGCCAGGTAGTTCTCCCCGTCGCCGCGACCGACGACCAGCGGCGAGTTGCGCCGGGCGCCGACCACCGCGCCGGGGATGCCGGCATCGACGGCCAGCAGGGTGAAGGCGCCCTCCAGCCGCTGGCAGACGACCCGCATGGCCGAGGCCAGCAGCTGCGGGTTGTCGGCCTCGCCGGCCCCGCGCAGGTCGGCCAGCGCCGCCGACAGCAGGTGGGCGGCGCACTCGGTGTCGGTGTCGCTGGTGAACTGGACGCCGTCGGCCTCCAGCTCGGCCCGGAGCTTGGCGAAGTTCTCGATGATGCCGTTGTGGATCACGGCGACCCGGCCGTCGGGGGCCAGGTGCGGGTGGGCGTTGCGGTCGGTCGGACCGCCGTGGGTGGCCCAGCGGGTGTGCCCGATGCCGGTGGTGCCGTCCCCGATGCCGATCGGGCTGGCGGCGCAGTCGTCGGGGTTGCTGGCGGCGCGCTCGGAGAGCACCTTCTCCAGGTTGGCCAGCTTGCCGGCCTTCTTCTCGGTCAGCAGTTCGTCATCGCAGACGATCGCCACGCCGGCCGAGTCGTAGCCGCGGTACTCCAGCCGCCGCAGTCCGTCGAGCACGATGCCGAGCGCCGGGCGCGAGCCGGCGTAACCCACGATTCCACACATGGTCCGCAGCCTAACCCAGTTTCGCTCATCGCGCGTGCGCGGAAGTCGGGTAAACAATCACTGAATCTGAGCGATCGGCCGGTAACGGGCGTCCTGCGGACAACCCTGCCCCGCCGTCCGTGCGGGCCACGGGGCCCGACGGGGTTGCGGGCCCGCCGCCGGTACGACAGTCTCTCGGCGGATCCGGCACGTCCCTCGGGCGGCCCGTTCGTCCCGTTCCCCCTCGCCCGCTCCGGAGCAGCCATGTCCGACCCGTCCTCGCCCGAGCCGTCGCCGCCAGCACCGCAGGCCTCCGAGCCGTCGCCCGCCGCCCCGGTCGAGCCGTCGACCCCGACGGCCGGCTCCGCCCCGGCGGACCCGACCGCCCCACCGGCCCCCTCGCCGTCCACCTGGACGCCGCCGGACCCGCTGGCCGCGCCGCAGCCCTGGACGGCGCCGGACCCGTGGGCGGCCCCGTCGACCCCGGCGACGCCGCCGGCTCTCCCCGCCGACCCGGCCACATCTCCGGGCGCGTCAGGGCCCGACGGCTCCGCCGCCTGGGGCGTGGGGGTCCGGCCGCCGGTCCCGCCGGCCGCACCCCGGCCCGCAACGCCCGCCGCCGGGCCGCACGCCGCACCCCGGCCCGCGACGCCCGCCGCCGGGCCGCACGCCGCACCCGCCGGACCCTTCGCCGCGCCCGGCGGCGCTCTCAGCGGCGCACCCGGCGGCCCGGCCGGACCGGGTACGCCGCCCGTCGGCTGGCCGCCGGCCGGGTACCCGTCGCCCTACCCGCCGTCCGGCTACCCGCCGCCCTACGCGTACCCCGGGTACCGGCCGCCACCCGACCCGGCCCAGGGACGTCGGGTCGTGGGCATCGTCATCGCCGTCGTCGCGGTGCTCGTCCTCGGCGTGTGCGGGTGCCTGGGCGTGGGCAGCGTGCTGGTCGGGCGGTACACCCCGACCGCCGACGATCCGTACTACGACGACCCGGACCCGTACTACGACGGCGACTACGACGAGGAGAGTCCGTTCCCCACCTGGACGCCGCCCACCCCCAGCGAGCCCGCGACGGCAGCCGCCACGCCCTCGACCGGTCGCGGCCGGATCGTCGTGTCCTACGAGGTGACCGGAAAGGGGCGCGGCGACATCCAGTACTACGACGCCAACGGCGAGTTCATCCGCCTCGAGGCCGTGTCGCTGCCCTGGCGTCAGAAGATCCGCACCGACGACCCGAACCGGGTGCTGGTGATGGCCGGCAACACCGACGACGAGGGGAGTGTCGCCTGCTCGACCAGGGTCGGCGACCGTGCGCCGGTGACCGACGCGGGGGCGCCGGGATACCAGGTGACCTGCGGGAGCAGGTGATGCCGGCGGCGCGCCCGTAGGCTGGCCGGCGTGACGACGCCAGATGTCGACCCGCTCGTGGCCCGGATGCGTCCGTTCGGCACCACGATCTTCGCCGAGATGTCCGCGCTGGCCGTCCGCACCGGCGCGGTCAACCTCGGGCAGGGCTTCCCGGACAGCGACGGCCCGCCGGAGATGCTGGCCGCGGCGGCCGAGGCGCTGCGCGGCGGGCAGAACCAGTACCCGCCGGGCCCGGGCATCCCCGCGCTGCGCCGGGCCGTCGCCGACCACCAGCGCCGTTTCCACGGACTGGAGTACGACCCGGACGGCGAGATCGTGGTCACCGCCGGCGCCACCGAGGCGATCGCCGCCAGCATCCTCGCCCTCTGCGAGCCCGGCGACGAGGTGGTCTGCTTCGAGCCGTACTACGACTCGTACGCGGCCTCCATCGCGCTGGCCGGCGCGGTCCGGCGGCCGGTGACCCTGCGTCCCGGCGACGACGGGCGGTACGCCTTCGACCCGGCGGCGCTGCGCGCCGCGTTCGGCCCGCGGACCCGGCTGGTGCTGCTGAACTCCCCGCACAACCCGACCGGGAAGGTGTTCACCCCCGACGAGCTGGCCCTGGTCGCCGAGCTCTGCCAGGAGCACGACGCGTACGCGGTCACCGACGAGGTGTACGAGCACCTGGTCTTTCCCGACGCCGCCGCGCCGCACGTGCCCCTGGCCACCCTGCCCGGGATGCGGGAGCGGACGCTGCGCATCTCGTCGGCGGGCAAGACCTTCTCCTGCACGGGCTGGAAGGTCGGCTGGGCGAGCGGCCCGGCCCCGCTGGTCTCGGCGGTGCTGCGGGTCAAGCAGTTCCTGACCTTCGTCAACGCGGCGCCGCTGCAACCGGCGGTCGCCGTGGCGCTGGCCCTGCCGGACGCCTACTTCACCGACTTCCAGGAGGGCATGCGCCGGCGCCGGGACCAGCTCGTCGCCGGGCTGACCGACGCGGGCTTCGACGCGCTGAGCCCGGAGGGGACGTACTTCGTCACCGCCGACGTGACCGCGCTGGGCGGGCGGGACGGGGTGGAGTTCTGCCGGTCGCTGCCCGAGCGGTGCGGCGTGGTCGCGGTGCCCACCCAGGTCTTCTACGACGACCCCGAGGCGGGCCGGCGGCTGGTCCGGTTCGCCTTCTGCAAGCGTCCCGACGTGCTCACCGAGGCGGTCACCCGCCTGCGCCGACTGAAGGAGGCCTGATGACCGACGGGTACGCCGATCGGGTCCGCCGGCTCAGCGCGCTGCGCGGCTGCGACACCGTGCTCTCCGGGGCCCGGCCGCCCTCGGTCGTCGAGCAGCTCGACACCATCCGCGCCGCCGCCTCCGACGAGCTGCTGCCGGACTTCTACGGCGAGGGCGGCGCGGTCGAGGCGGTGGAGCGCCGGGTGGCGGACCTGCTCGGTACCGAGGCGGCCGCCTTCTTCCCGAGCGGCACGATGGCCCAGCAGGTCGCCATGCGCTACGGCGCCGAGCTGACCGGGCGCAGCGCGGTCGGCCTGCACCCGCTGAGCCACCCGCTGGTGCACGAACGGGACGCGTACGCGGTGCTCGGCGGGCTGCGGGCGGTGCTCACCACGGCGGCCCCACGCAACCCGACCGCCGCGGAGGTCGCCGCGCTCGACGAGCCGGTCGGCAGCCTGCTGCTCGAACTGCCGCTGCGCGACGCCGGTTTCCTGCTGCCGACCTGGGACGAGCTGGTGGCGGTGGTCGGGGCGGCCCGGGACCGGGGCGCCCGGGTACACCTCGACGGTGCCCGGCTCTGGGAGTCCACCGTCCACCTCGGTCGGTCCCTGGCCGAGATCGCGGCCCTCGCCGACAGCGTCTACGTCTCGTTCTACAAGTCCCTCGGCGGCCACTCCGGCGCCGCACTGGCCGGCCCGGCCGATCTGCTCCGCTACGCGCGGGCCTGGCGGCACCGGTATGGCGGCACCGTCTTCCAGCAGTGGCCGGCGGCGCTGGCCGCCCTCGCCGGCCTGGACCGGGAGCTGCCGCGGCTGGCCGGCTACGTCGGGCACGCGAAGGTGGTTGCCGCGGCGCTGGCCGGCCTGCCCGGCGCGCGGGTGTACCCTGCACCGCCGCACACCCACCAGTTCCGGCTGTGGCTGCCGCATCCGGCGGGCGCGCTGAACGACGCGAACCTCGCCCTCGCCGAGGAGGAGAAGGCGTGGTTCGTCGGCGGCTGGCAGGACACCGAGGTGCCGGGGCTGGCGATGGCCGAGGTCACGGTGGCCGGGCCGGCGACCGAGCTGGACGCCGACCAGGTGGTCGAGCTGGGCGGGCAGTTCCTCCGCCGGCTCCGCACGGCCTGACGGCCGGCGGCCGGCCGCGCCGGGGAAGGTGGAGCGCGCAACTCGGCCGGGCCGTGCACACCCGGCCCCAGCACCTGTATCTCGGCTCCGTCCATTTTCCCCCGTTGTTCATTTCCGGTTGGCCCGCCGAGGTGTGTGCGCGGTCCACCGCGGCACACCCGGCGCATCGATCGGCGGACAACATCGGCCGACCCGACAATCGCGCCGCTCACCAGCGCAGATCCACTGCGTGCGAGAATTCCCCCGGCCACAAATGACCATTCCCCGTCACGAGTGGCTGACGTCAATACCCTGTCACATTCTCACACCCGCATCCAATGACGGCGGGTGATAGGCTGACCCGAGCCCGATTGCAACCAATTCGGCATGGGGGAGAAGATGCGCTACACACGGCTCGGCGGCGACGGTCCGCAAATCCGAGCCATCGGCCTCGGCTGCATGGGAATGTCGTGGGGATACGACGAGGACGGGCGCGACGACGACCATTCCGTCGCGGTCATCCACCGGGCGATCGAGCTGGGCTGCAACCTTCTCGACACGGCGGACCTGTACGGCCCGTTCACCAACGAACGCCTCGTCGGCCGGGCGCTGCGCGGGCACCGTGACCAGGTCGTGCTGGCGACCAAGGGCGGCCTGCTGGCCGACGGCAGCCGGGTGCACCGCAACGGACGCCCCGAACACCTGCGGGCGGCGTGCGAGGCGAGCCTGCTCAGGCTGGGTGTGGACCATGTCGACCTCTACCAGTTGCACCGCGTCGACCCGGCCGTTCCGATCGAGGAGAGCTGGGGGACGCTGTCCGAGCTGGTGACCGAGGGCAAGGCCCGGATGATCGGGTTGTCCGAGGTGTCGGTCGACGAGATCCGGCGGGCCGAGGAGATCCACCCGGTCGCGAGCGTCCAGTCCGAGCTGTCCCTGTGGACGCGTGAGCCGCTGGATTCGGTCCTGCCGTACTGCACCGCGAAACAAATCACATTCTTGCCGTTCGCGCCGCTCGGCCGCGGTTTCCTCACCGGTCGTTTCGCCAGCACCGCCGATCTGCCGGTCCGGGACGCCCGGCGCAACCTGCCACGTTTCCAACCGGATACAATTTCCGCAAATCAAGAAATCGCCCGGCGGATTGTTCGTATCAGTTCCGAAATGGGTTCGCCACCTGCGCAGGTGGCGCTCGCCTGGCTACTGGCGCTCGCCGACAACGTGCTTCCCATTCCGGGCACGAAGACGCTCAGTCATTTGGAAGACAACATGGCCGCGGATTCGATCACGCTGACTGCGGACGCGCGTTCGGCACTCGACGCCCTCCCCGAGCCCGTGGGCAACAGGTACTGAGCCGGCACACATTCCGCGACGCAATTCGACGACGGTCGCCCGCCCCACATCATCGGGGCGGCAACCGTCGCGTCGTGGAGGACGTCACCTCAGCGACGGCGAGGACCCCGCCGACACCTTCGAGCGGGCCACCCGGCTGCGCCTCTGAACGGCGCCGGGCCCGGCCGCGAGCCCTGGGCGCGCGGCCGGGCCGACCCGTCAGGCGGTCGGGCTGGCGGCGCGTACGTGCTCGGCGATCCGCTCGGCGACCGAACGGGCGGTCGCCTCGGTGGCGGCCTCCACCATCACCCGCACCAGCGGCTCGGTGCCGGACGGGCGTAGCAGCACCCGGCCGGTCTCGCCCAGCTCGGCCTCGGCGCGCTCCACCTCGGCCCGCACCTCCGGCGCGCTGGCGCCGACGGTGCGGTCACCGACCGGCACGTTGATCAGCACCTGCGGCAGCTTCGTCACGACCGAGGCCAGCTCGGCCAGCGACTTGCCGGTGGCCGCGAGCCGCGACATCAGGTGCAGCCCGGTGAGCACGCCGTCGCCGGTGGTGGCGTACGCCGGCATGACGATGTGACCGCTCTGCTCGCCGCCGAGGGCGAGGCCGGAGGCGCGCAGCTCCTCCAGGACGTACCGGTCGCCGACCTTGGTCTCGATCAGCCGGATGCCCTCCGCGGACATCGCCAGGCGCAGGCCGAGGTTGCTCATCACGGTCGCGACCAGGGTGTCCTGGGCGAGCGTGCCGGCCTCCCGCATGGCGAGGGCGAGGATCGCCATCACCTGGTCGCCGTCGACCTCGTCACCGTCGGCGGTCACCGCGACGCACCGGTCGGCGTCGCCGTCGTGCGCGATGCCCAGGTGGGCGCCGTGCTCGACGACGGCGGCGCGCAGCCCGTCGATGTGGTTGGAACCGCAGTCGTCGTTGATGTTGAGCCCGTCCGGCTCGGCGTGGATGGCGATCACCTCGGCGCCCGCCTCCCGGTACGCCACCGGGGCCACCTCGGCGGCGGCGCCGTTGGCGCAGTCCACCACCACCTTGATCCCGTCCAGCCGGTGCGGCACCGTGCCGACCAGGTGCTGCACGTAGTGGTCGGCGCCGTCGAGCAGGTCGTGCACCCGGCCGACGCCGGCGCCGATCGGCCGGTCCCAGGCGGTGGTGGCGTTCGCCTCGACGGCCGCCTCGATCCGCATCTCGATCTCGTCCGGCAGCTTGTGCCCGCCGGCGGCGAAGAGCTTGATCCCGTTGTCCGGCATCGGGTTGTGCGAGGCGGAGAGCATCACGCCCAGGTCGGCCTTGGCCTCGGCGGTGAGGAAGGCGACCGCCGGGGTCGGCAGCACGCCGACCCGGACCACGTTCGCCCCGGCGCTGGTGAGCCCGGCGACCACGGCCGCCTCCAGCATCTCGCCGCTGGCCCGGGTGTCCCGGCCGACCACGGCGAGCGGGGGATGCGTCTTGTCCGACTCGGCCAGCGTGTGCGCGGCGGCCACCGCCACCGCCAGCGCCAACTCGGGGGTGAGATCCGCGTTCGCCCGCCCGCGTACGCCGTCCGTGCCGAACAACCGGCCCATACCCGCCAACCTCCGATGAAAGGGTCCCAGGGGAAACGGCGAACGGCCGGGCCACCTCCCGTGTGGGGAGGCGATCCCGGCCGTCCGTCAGAAGTACAACGTGTCGCTGATGATCAGCGCTTCGAGTACTGAGGAGCCTTACGGGCCTTCTTGAGGCCGTACTTCTTGCTCTCCTTGACCCGGGCGTCCCGGGTCAGGAAGCCGGCCTTCTTCAGGGCCGGTCGGTCGTCCGGCTCGTTGACGATCAGCGCCCGGGCGATGGCCAGCCGCAGCGCACCGGCCTGGCCGGTGGTGCCGCCGCCACGCAGGTTGGCGATGACGTCGAACGCCTCGGGCTTCTCGGCGGTGACCAGCGGGTCCTTGATGAGCTGCTGGTGCACCTTGCTCGGGAAGTAGGCCTCGAGGTCCCGGCCGTTGCAGGTGATCTTGCCGCTGCCGGGGACGATGCGCACCCGGACGATGGCCTCCTTGCGCCGACCCACGGTCTGGATCGGGCGGTCACCACGAGGCGCGCGGGCGACGGGCGCCGGCGCCTCGGTGGCCTCGGGGGCGACCTCGGTCTCGGTGATGTCGGTCATGCTGCTTCCTTCGCCCGCGCTCACTGCGCGATCTGCTTGATCTCGAACGGCACCGGCTGCTGCGCGCCGTGCGGGTGCTCGGCACCGGCGTAGACCTTCAGCTTCTTGATGAGCTGACGGCCGAGCTTGTTGTGCGGGAGCATGCCCTTCACGGCCAGCTCGATGGCCCGCTCGGGACGCTTGGTCAGCAGCTCGTCGTAGCCGACCTGCTTCAGACCACCCGGGTAACCGGAGTGGCGGTAGGCAATCTTGGTCTGACGCTTGTTGCCGGTCAGCGCAACCTTGCCCGCGTTCACGATGACGACGAAGTCGCCCGTGTCGACGTGCGGCGCGAAAGTCGGCTTGTGCTTGCCGCGCAGCAGCGTGGCGGCGTGGGTGGCCAGGCGGCCCAGCACGACATCAGAGGCGTCGATAACGTGCCACTGACGCTCGATCTCACCCGGCTTCGGGCTGTACGTACGCACAGGTCTACCTTGTCTCGTCGTCGGTCTGGGGTCGCGCGCCGAGGTGACCAGGCGCGCACGAACGACCAAGCGTACCTGATGCGGCACGCCTCTGGATGTCGTACAACAGCAGGCAACGATACCCGGCGCCCCGTCGGCAGGTCAAAACGGGGGGTCACCCAGCGTGGCTTGCGACATGGCGATGGTACAGGTCACACCCCGGCCAGCCGGCGCGGGCCCGGGCGCAGGTACACCGCCCAGGTCAGGGCGAAGCAGAGCGCGTACCAGCCGATGAAGGCCAGGTACGCCGCGTCGGCGTTGCCGGAGGTCAGGAACGACTGCCGGAAGGCGATGTTGACCAGCACCCCGCCGGACGCGCCGACCGCCCCGGCGATGCCGATCAGCGACCCGGAGAGCCGGCGGGCCCGCCGCTCGGCCGCCTCGGGGTCGCCGGTCAGCTCGCCCTCGGCCGCCGCCTTGGCGCGGAAGATCGCCGGGATCATCTTGTACGTCGACCCGTTGCCGATCCCGGAGAAGACGAAGAGCGCCAGGAACCCGGTCAGGTAGAGCGGGAACGACTGCTCCCGGGCCGCGTACAGCACCAGCCCGGCGCCGGCGGCCATGGCCACGAAGTTCCAGAAGGTGACCCGGGCGCCGCCGAGCCGGTCGGCCAACTGGCCGCCGAGCGGCCGGATCAGCGACCCGACCAGCGGGCCGAGGAAGGTCAGCCAGGCGGCGTCGACCGGGGTCGGGAAGCGCTCGGCGAACTGGAGCTGGAGCACCTGCCCGAAGGCGAAGCCGAAGCCGATGAAGGAGCCGAAGGTGCCGATGTAGAGCAGCGACATCACCCAGGTGTGCGGTTGGCGGGCCGCCTCGCGCAGCGCGCCCGGCTCGTTGTGGGCGTTGGGGAGGTTGTCCAGCCAGCGCGCCGAGGCCAGCGCGGCCAGCACGATCAGCGGCAGGTAGACCGCCGGCACCAGCCGGGGGTACGCCGCCCCCGCGGTGGCCAGCACGGCGAGCCCGACCAGCTGCACCGCCGGTACGCCGAGGTTGCCCCCGCCGGCGTTGAGCCCCAGCGCGCGGCCCTTGAGCCGGTCCGGGAAGAAGAGGTTGATGTTGGCCATCGAGGAGGCGAAGTTGCCCCCGCCGACCCCGGTGAGGCAGGCCAGCACCATCAGCGTGGTGTACGACACTCCCGGTTCCAGCAGCACCGTCATCGGCACCGCCGGCACCAGCAGCAACAGCGCGCTGACGATGGTCCAGTTCCGGCCGCCGAAGCGGGCCACCGCCAGCGTGTAGGGCAGCCGCAGCACCGCGCCCAGCGCGGCCGGCACGGCGGTGAGCAGGAACTTCCCCGCCGGGTCGATGCCGTACGCGGGACCGAGGAAGAGCACGGTGACCGACCAGAGGCTCCACACGGAGAACCCGATGTGCTCAGCGAAGATCGACACCCAGAGGTTCCGGCGGGCGATCGGCGCCCCGGTCGTACGCCAGAACGTCGGGTCCTCGGGGCGCCAGTCGTCGATCCGGTGCCGGCGCCCGGCGGCGGCCGTGGGGTCGGCGGGGGCTGATGTCGTGGGGGCGAGCGTGCTCACGGCGGCTCCTCCTGGTCGATGTGACGCTCAGGAGATTAGGAACGGCCGGTTACCCGACGGTACCTGTCGCGGGTCGTTCCGGAAACGGAGATCGCACGTCGGCCGCAGGGCGGTGGTGAGGCGGTCAGAGCTGCTGGAGGATGCGCAGCGCCCGCCCCACCCGCTGCATGGTCTCGGTGTCGGCGACGTCGACGCACTCGGTGAACCACTTCTTCATCGGCGAGGAGAGCCGGTCGGGCATCACCACGTACCCGCCCATCGGCACGGCGAGCGGGGAGTCCCGCAGCAGCGCCGTCTCGACCACCTCCGCCACCATCACGATCGGCACGTCGGTGGAGTTGTAGACGTCGGTGCTGATCACCAGCCCGAGCCGTTCCCGGGCGCCCTCGATCCGCCAGATCTCGCCCCTACGCAGCACGCGGACGTCCGCCGAAGAGCGCGTCGTCGACCATGCCGACCTCCCGGGCGTCGGCGAGCGCGGCGGTCTCCAGGTCGAGCCCCGCCCGGCCGACCGCGGCGGCGTGCGCGGTGAAGACCTCGCGCAGCGCCTTCTCCCGGGCCGCCTGGTCCATCCAGGCGGAGAGCGACAGCCCCTCGCGCTTGGCGAACCGGCGTGCCTCCTCGATCGTCTCGTCGGAGAACGACAGGGTCACCTTGGCAGTCATGCCGCTGAGACTACCCGCTGGTATGACCAGCAGTCATCCCACTTCGCGCCGGTCGGCCAACGGCTCAAAACGCCCTCGTCCGGGGTCGGGCCACCCGGCGTGTCACGCCCTCCGTTCCCCGCGCGTCCCATTCGCGGCGGCTCGCGGCACCGTTGGGCCACGCCTCCCGCTTTGCGGCGTGTGGCGGTATCCGGCTGCCCTGACACCGCGACACGCCGCAAACGGTGTCGCAGCGCGCGGCGCGCGGCGGGCAGTCCGGGGGACTGGGAGGGTCGTGGGAGCGGGACACCGACCGGGCCGACGGGGTCGGGCCGGCGCCCGGGCGATCCGGCTAGCGGCGGCGCGGCGGGTTCAGGCGGGCGGGCGGGTGCCGCCGAAGACGGCGAAGCGCCACGCCTTGAAGAAGCAGTCCACGTCGACCAGCCCGGCCTCGGCGAGCCACCGGCACTGCGCGTCCACCGGCGCCGGCCGGTCGTGCCGCATCCGCTCCCGGGCGGCGGCCAGCTCCGCGTCGTCGGACCCGAGCGCGGTGGCCTGGGCCACCCAGACCTCGTCGTAACGACGGTCCAGCGCGGGGGTCGGGCCGGCCACCTGCTCGGCGTTGACGAACACCCCGCCCGGCGTCAGCGCCGCGGCGGCGCGCCGGTAGAGGGCGCGCTTGCCGTCGTCGTCGAGGTGGTGGACGGCCAGGGCGGAGACCACCGCGTCGTACCGGCCGGCGGGGAGCGGATCGGCCAGGTCGGCGACCACCGTCCGGTGCGGCACGCCCCGGGCGGCCAGCGCGTCGGCGGCCACCGCGAGCATCCGCGGGGCGCCGTCGAGCAGGGTCACCCGGACCCCGGGCAGCGCCGCGGTGAGCAGCAGCGAGAGCAGCCCGGTGCCCGCGCCCAGGTCCAGCACCTCGGGGGTACGCCCCGCGGCCAGCGCGGCCCGCAGCGGCACGGCCGCCACCTCCACCGCGGTGCCGTAGAAGTCGTCGAAGCGCGGCACCAGGCGCCGTCTGGCCTGGTCGTAGCTGGCGGCCACCGCGTCGAACGCTGCCGTCACGCTCATCGTCGTCTCCCATATTTCAGGACGGTTGTCCCATATCATAGACCCTCCGACCGGCCGGCTGCCCCGGTGCGGTGTGAGGCGCTCTTGACAGGACCGAAACAGACGGGACCCGGACCGGAAACCGCCCCCCGGCACGCTTCACTGGCATGACACACCGTGCCCGCTCCGCGACCCGATCGGGGGGCGACCCCCGGCAGGCGGAGACGCACTGCCCGTACTGCGCCCTGCAGTGCGGGATGGTCCTGCGCGAGACCGGCGATCGGGTGGAGGTGCTCCCCCGCCAGTTCCCCACCAACCGGGGTGGGCTGTGCCAGAAGGGCTGGACCGCCGCCGAACTGCTGGACCACCCGGACCGGCTGACCACCCCGCTGGTGCGCGACCCGGCCACCGGCGAGCTGCGCCCGGCGACCTGGGCGGCCGCGCTCGACCGGATCGCCGCCGACATCCGCGCCGTCCAGACCGGATACGGCCGGGACGCGGTCGCGGTCTTCGGCGGCGGCGGGCTCACCAACGAGAAGGCGTACGCGCTCGGCAAGTTCGCCCGGGTGGCGCTGCGTACCCGGCACATCGACTACAACGGCCGGTGGTGCATGTCCTCGGCCGCCGCGGCCGGGATCCGCGCCTTCGGCGTCGACCGAGGGCTGCCCTTCCCGCTGGCCGACCTCGGCCGGGCGGAGACCCTGCTGCTGGTCGGCGCCAACCCGGCGGAGACCATGCCGCCGCTGATGCGCCACCTCGCCGACCAGCGGGAACGCGGCGGACGCCTGATCGTCATCGACCCCCGGGTCACCGCCACCGCCCGGCAGGCCGACCTGCACCTGCAACCGCTGCCCGGCACCGACCTGGCGGTGGCCAACGCGCTGCTGCACATCGCGCTCACCGAGGGCCTCATCGACAAGGACTACGTCGCCGCCCGGACCACCGGCTTCGACGAGGTACGCCGTACCGTGGCCGGCTACTGGCCGGCGGAGGTGGAACGGCTCTCCGGAGTGCCGATGGCCGACCTGGAGGCGACCGCCCGCGCGCTGGGCACCGCACGCAGCGCGATCATCCTCACCGCCCGCGGCGCGGAACAGCACGCCAAGGGCGTCGACACCGTCAGCGCCTTCGTCAACCTGGCGCTCGCCCTCGGCCTGCCCGGCCGCCCCGGCTCCGGCTACGGCTGCCTGACCGGCCAGGGCAACGGCCAGGGCGGGCGGGAACACGGGCAGAAGGCCGACCAGCTCCCCGGGTACCGGAAGATCGACGACCCGGCGGCCCGGGAGCACGTGGCGGGGGTCTGGGGCGTCGACCCCGACGACCTGCCCGGGCCGGGCGTGCCGGCATACCAGCTGCTGGAGTCGCTCGGCACCCCGGGCGGCCCCCGGGCGATGCTGGTCTTCGGCTCCAACCCGGTGGTCTCCGCACCCCGGGCCGCCCTGATCGAATCCCGGCTGCGCGGGCTCGACCTGCTGGTGGTGGCCGACTTCCTGCTCTCCGAGACGGCCGCCCTCGCCGACGTGGTGCTGCCCGTCGCGCAGTGGGCCGAGGAGGAGGGCACGATGACCAACCTGGAGGGTCGGGTGCTGCGCCGCCACGCGCTGCGCCAACCCCCACCCGGGGTCCGGACCGACCTGGCGGTCCTCACCGAGCTGGCCGCCCGGCTCGACGCCCCGGCGTCCTTCCCGGCCGACCCGGCCGAGGTCTTCACCGAGCTGCGCCGGGCCTCGGCCGGCGGCGTCGCCGACTACGCCGGGGTGAGCTGGGAGCGGATCGACGCCGACGAGGGGGTCTTCTGGCCCTGCCCGGACCCCGACGGGCCGGACACGCCCCGGCTCTTCGCCGACTCCTTCGCCACCCCGGACGGCCGGGCCCGGTTCCAGCCGGTGACTCACCGGCCCGCCGCCGAGCAGGTCTGCGTCGACTACCCGCTGCACTTCACCACCGGCCGGGTGCTCGCCCAGTACCAGTCCGGCACCCAGACCCGCCGGGTCGCCGCGCTGCGCCGGGCCGCCCCCGGCGGCTTCGTCGAGCTGCACCCCGACCTGGCCGCCCGGCTCGGGGTGGTCGAGGGCGACGAGGTGCGGGTCGCGTCCCGCCGGGGCGAGCTGCGGGCGCCGGCCCGGCTCACCCCGACGATCCGGCCGGACACCGTCTTCGCGCCGTTCCACTGGGGCGGCGCGGCCCGGGCCAACTCCGTGACCAGTGACGCGACGGACCCGGTCTCCGGGATGCCCGAATTCAAGATCTGCGCCGTACGGGTGGAGAAGGCATGAACGTAGTCATCGTGGGATACGGCATGGCCGGGTCCCGGCTCGCCGCCGAACTGCACGCCCGGGACGGGGACCTGAAGGTCGTCGTGCTCGGGGCGGAGCCGCACCGGGCGTACAACCGGATCATGCTCTCCACCCTGCTGGCGGGGAAGGTCGCCGAGCCGGACGTGGAGCTGGCCGAGGTGGCCGGGCAGGGCGTCGACGTGCGTACCGGCGTGCAGGTGACCGCGATCGACCGGGACGCCCGCGTGGTCCACACCGACGACGGCGACCGGATCCCCTACGACCACCTGGTGCTCGCCACCGGCAGCCGGGCCATCGTGCCGCCGCTGCCCGGCCTGGACCCGGCCGACCTGCCGGAGCGGGTGGTCCCGTTCCGCACGCTGGACGACTGCCGGCGGATCCTCGCCGCCGCCGAGGGCGCCCGCAGCGCCCTGGTGCTCGGCGGCGGGCTGCTCGGGCTGGAGGCGGCGCGCGGGCTCGCCGCCCGGGGGCTCGACGTCGGCGTGGTGCACCCGGTGCCGTACCTGATGGAACGCCAACTCGACCCGACCGGCGCGGCCGTGCTGGCCGGCACCCTCGCCGGCCTCGGGGTGACCACCCACCTGGCCGTCGCGGCCACCCGGGTGGCGGCGGACGCCGACGGGGTCCGCCTCGACCTGGCCGACGGCCGGTCGCTCTCCGCCGACCTGCTGGTGATCTCCTGCGGAGTACGCCCCGACACCGCGCTGGCCGCCGCGGCCGGGCTGAGCGTGGACCGGGGCGTGGTGGTCGACGACCAGCTCCGCACCGACGACCCCCGCATCTCGGCGATCGGCGACTGCGCCCAGCACGACGGCATGCTGACCGGGCTGGTCGCGCCGGCCTGGGCGCAGGCCCGGGTGCTGGCCCAGGCGCTCACCGGCGAGGACCCGGCCGCCCGTTACCGGCCCCGGCCGGTGGTGACCCGGCTCAAGGCGGCCGGCATCGACCTCGCCGCGATGGGCGACCCCGCCGACGGCCCGGGCGAGGAGCTGACCTTCGCCGACCCGGCCCGGGGCACGTACGCCCGGCTGCGCATCCACGAGGAGCGACTGACCGCCGCGATCCTGCTCGGGGACAACCCGTCGGTCGGCACGGTGGTGCAGCTCTTCGACCGGGGCGCGCCGGTGCCGGCCGACCGGCGGGCGCTGCTGCTGGGCCGCGCGCTGGGCGGCACCGCGGCGGCGCCGGCGGAGTCCCCGGCGCTGATGCCCGACGCGGCCACCGTCTGCCAGTGCAACGACGTGCGCAAGGGCGCGCTGGTCGCCTGCTGGCGGGCCGGGGCCCGGACGGTGGACGAGGTGGTGGCGACCACCCGGGCCGCCACCGGCTGCGGCGGCTGCCGGGACGCGGTCGCCGGCATCGTCGACTGGCTGTCCGAGGCGGACTCGGTGGGGGCGACCCGATGACCGGGCGGAATGCGATCGACGGAATTGACGCGACGGACCGCGAGGAGGTGACGCGATGACCGGCGGACGATTGGTCGTCGTCGGCAACGGCATGGTCGGACAACGGTTCGTCGAGGCGCTGCGCGCCCGCGACCACGACCGGCGGTGGCGGGTGACGGTGCTCGCCGAGGAACACCGGGCGGCGTACGACCGGGTGCGGCTCTCGGCGTTCTTCGACGGGGTGGGTGCCGACGAGCTGAACCTGCACACCCCCGACGACGGGGTCGAGCTGCGCCTCGGCGAGGCCGTCACCGGCGTCGACCGGGAACGGCGGGTGGTGACCACCGCGGCCGGCGAGCACCCGTACGACGCGCTGGTGCTGGCCACCGGCTCGTACCCGTTCGTCCCGCCGGTGGACGGCGCGGCGCTGCCCGGGGTCTTCGTCTACCGCACCCTGGACGACCTGGAGGCGATCCGGGCGCACGCCCGGGGTCGGCGTACCGGCGCGGTGATCGGCGGCGGCCTGCTCGGCCTGGAGGCCGCCAACGCCCTGCGCCTGCTCGGCCTGGCCACCCACGTGGTCGAGTTCGCGCCCCGGCTGATGCCGGTGCAGGTCGACGAGGCGGGTGGCGCGATGCTGCGCCGCTACGTCGAGGAGCTGGGGGTCACCACCCACCTCGGGGTGGCCACCACCGCGCTGCGCCCCGGCCCGGACGGCGTCGTGGCCGGGCTGGAGCTCTCCAACGGCAGCACGGTCGACGCGGAACTGGTGGTGGTGGCCGCCGGCATCCGCCCCCGCGACGAGCTGGCCCGGGCCGCCGGGCTGGCGCTGGGCCCGCGCGGCGGGGTGCTGGTCGACGCGACCTGCCGCAGCGACGACGAGCGGATCTGGGCGGTGGGCGAGTGCGCGGCGGTCGACGGCACCTGCCACGGCCTGGTCGCCCCCGGGTACGCGATGGCCGAGGTCGTCGCCGACCGGCTGCTCGGCGGGTCGGCGACCTTCCCCGGGGCGGACACCGCCACCAAGCTCAAGCTGCTCGGCGTGGACGTGGCCTCGTTCGGCGACGCGCACGGCACGACGCCGGGCTGCCTGGACGTGACCTTCACCGACCCGGCCACCCGGTCGTACGCGAAGCTGGTCCTCTCCGACGACGCGCAGACGCTGCTGGGCGGCGTGCTGGTCGGGGACGCGAGCGCCTACCCCACGCTGCGGGCCAGCGTCGGCGGGCCGCTGCCCGCTCCCCCGCTGGCGCTGCTGGCCCCGGCCGGCGGGGCGGGCGCCGGGGCCGGGGCGCTGCCCGGCGCGGCGCAGGTCTGCTCCTGCAACGCGGTGACCCGCGACGACATCGACGCCGCGATCGCCGGCGGCGCGACGGACGTGCCGGCGCTGAAGGCGTGCACCCGGGCCGGCACCAGCTGCGGATCGTGCGTGCCGATGCTCAAGCAGTTGCTCGACGCGGCCGGGGTGAAGCAGTCCACGGCGCTCTGCGAGCACTTCGACGCCAGCCGGCAGGAACTCTTCGACATCGTCCGGGTGCGCGGCATCCGCACCTTCTCCGGGCTCATCGCCGAGCACGGGCGGGGACGCGGCTGCGACATCTGCAAGCCGGTGGTGGCCTCGATCCTGGCCTCGCTCGGCACCGGGCACGTGCTCGACGGCGAGCAGGCCTCGTTGCAGGACACCAACGACCACTTCCTGGCCAACCTGCAACGCGACGGCAGCTACTCGGTGGTGCCCCGGATCCCCGGCGGGGAGATCACCCCGGAGAAGCTGATCGTGATCGGTGAGGTGGCCCGCGACTTCCGGCTCTACACCAAGATCACCGGCGGGCAGCGGATCGACCTGTTCGGCGCCCGGGTCGAGCAGCTGCCGCAGATCTGGCGCCGGCTGGTCGACGCGGGCTTCGAGTCCGGCCACGCGTACGGCAAGGCGCTGCGGACGGTGAAGTCCTGCGTCGGCGAGACCTGGTGCCGGTACGGGGTGCAGGACTCGGTCGGCCTGGCCATCGCGCTGGAGCTGCGCTACCGGGGCCTGCGTGCCCCCCACAAGATCAAGTCGGCGGTCTCCGGCTGCGCCCGGGAGTGCGCCGAGGCCCGCAGCAAGGACTTCGGCATCATCGCCACCGACACCGGCTGGAACCTCTACGTCGGCGGCAACGGGGGCTTCCGGCCCCGGCACGCCGACCTCTTCGCCACTGATTTATCCACAGAAGCACTGATTCGACTAATCGATAGATTTTTAATGTATTACATCCGCACCGCCGACCGGCTGCAACGCACCGCCGCCTGGATCGAGGCGATGGACGGCGGCCTCGACCACCTGCGCTCGGTGATCGTGGACGACTCGCTCGGGCTCTGTGCCGACCTCGACGCGGCGATGGCCCGACACGTGGCGGCCTACTCCGACGAGTGGCGCGACGTCCTCGACGACCCGGAGCGGCTGCGCCGCTTCACCTCCTTCGTCAACGCCCCGGACGTGCCCGACCCGTCGATCAGCTTCGCCGTCGAGCGCGGGCAACCGGTGCCCGCCCGCGGCGCACCAGCCACCCCGGCGACCGACCGCCGCCGCCAGCCGGTCGCCCTCGGCCTTCCGGAGGTACGGCGATGAGCCCGACGAGCACCGTGGACGGAGACAGGGCGATGAGCTCGACGAGCACCCTGGACTGGACGGCCGTCTGCCCCCTCGACCGGTTGGATCCCGACCGGGGCGTCGCCGCGCTGGTGGACGGCGTACAGGTGGCGCTCTTCTCGACCGGCGGCGAGCTGTTCGCGGTCGACAACCTCGACCCGGTCGGCGGCGCGTACGTGATGTCCCGGGGCATCGTGGGCAGCCGCGGCGGGGTGCCGACCCTCGCCTCCCCGCTGCACAAGCAGGTCTACGACCTGCGTACCGGGCGCTGCCTGGACCTGCCCGGCGTGACGCTGCCCGTGCACCGGGTCCGCTGCCGGGACGGGCTGGTCGAGGTGCGGCTGCGACAGGAGGAGTGATGCGGGAGGAACTGGCCGGCTTCACCATCGGGGTCACCGCCGACCGGCGGCGCGACGAGCTGGCCGCGCTGCTGCAACGCCGCGGCGCCCGGGTGGTGCTCGCCCCGGCACTGCGGATCGTGCCGCTGGCCGACGACAGCGACCTGCGCGAGGCCACCCGCGCCTGCCTGGACCGGCCGCCGGACATCCTGATGGCGAACACCGGCATCGGGATGCGCGGCTGGCTGGAGGCGGCCGAGGGCTGGGGGCTCGCCGAGCCGCTGCGCTCGGTGCTCTCCCAGTCGTACGTGGTGGCCCGGGGACCCAAGGCGCGCGGCGCGATCCGGGCCGCCGGGCTGCACGACCAGTGGTCGCCGGAGTCGGAGAGCTGCGACGAGGTGATCGACCACCTGTGCCGGCGCGGGGTGGCCGGTCAGGTCATCGCCATGCAGCTGCACGGCGACCGGCAGCCGGAGTGCACCGAGGCGCTGGAGGCGGCCGGGGCCACCGTGATCGAGGTGCCGGTCTACCGCTGGGCGCCGCCCACCGACCCGGCCCCGCTGCACCGGCTGATCGACCTGGTCGCCGGCCGGCTGGTCGACGCCGTCACCTTCACCTCCGCGCCGGCGGCGGAGGCGCTGCTGCGGGCGGCCGGCGACCGGGCCGAGACGGTGCTGGAGGCGCTGCGCGGGGACGTGCTGGCCAGCTGCGTCGGCCCGGTCACCGCGGAGCCGCTGGTCCGCCGGGGAGTGCCGGTCAGCGCGCCCGCCCGGGCCCGCCTCGGGGCACTGGTCCGGCAGATCGTCGACGAGCTGCCCCGTCGTACGGTGACCGTCAAGGCCGCCGGGCACCTGCTGACCCTGCGCGGGCACGCGGCCGTGGTCGACGGGGAGCTGCGGCCGCTCGCGCCCGCCCCGATGGCGGTGTTGCGGGCGCTCGCCGCGTCGCCCGGCCGGGTGCTGTCCCGCACCGAGCTGCTGCGGACCCTGCCCCGGGGCGCGGACGAGCACGCGGTGGAGATGGCGGTGGCCCGGCTGCGAGTCGGGCTCCAGGCCCCCAGCGTGGTGCAGACCGTGGTCAAGCGGGGCTACCGCCTCCGGGTCGACTGACCCGGAGGCGGTTCAGCCCACCGGGGCGTAGCCCCGACCGTGCTCGGACTCCAGCCGCAGCATGGCGTGCTCGACCACGGTCACCAGCACCTGCTTCACCGAGTCCCGCTGCCGGGCGTCGCACATCACCAGCGGCACGTCCGGCGAGATGGCCAGCGCCTCGCGGACCTCCTCCGGCTCGTACTGCGGCGCGTCGTCGAACCGGTTCAGCGCCACCACGTACGGCAGGTTCCGGTTCTCGAAGTAGTCCAGCGGCGCGAAGGCGTCCGTGATCCGGCGGGTGTCCACCAGCACGGCGGCACCCACCGCCCCCCGGATGATCTCGTCCCACATGAACCAGAACCGGGTCTGCCCCGGAGTGCCGAACAGGTACAGGATCAGATCCTGCGCCATGGTGATCCGGCCGAAGTCCATGGCGACCGTGGTGGTCTCCTTGCCGGGCACCTTCGACGGGTCGTCGATGCCCACGCCGGCCGCCGTCATCAGCGCCTCGGTGGTCAGTGGCGTGATCTCGGAGATGGCGCCGACCATTGTCGTCTTGCCCACGCCGAAGCCACCCGCGACCACGATCTTCGCGGAGATGATCTCCCGGCTGCGGCGCGCCCCGGCGGGGTCATAGTTCGCGAAGTCCACTTAGCACCCTTCCCAGCAGGTTCATCCGCTCCTCGTAGCCCTCGGCTGGAGCGGCAGTGTGTAGCGTCAGCAGGCCCTCGGCCACCATGTCGGCGACCAGCACCCGGGTGACGCCCAGCGGCATCCGGGTGTACGCGGCGATTTCCGCCAGCGACTGTGCCCGGCCCTCGCAGACCGTGGCGATGCGGTACTTGTCGTGCCCGGCGAAGCGCGCTTCCGCACTCTGGGTGAGGCTGGCCGACAGCACCGCCTCCAGGGCGATGTCCCGGCTCGGCTCGGTACGGCCCCGGGTGACCGCGTACGGCCGCACCAACGCCCCGCGTGGGTCCCGCCGGGGTTCCATCCGCCATCACCTCCTCCGCCCGGAGCCCACCGGCACCGGATCGCCTGTCCCTCGCCGGGCGCGAGCGCGCCCGGCGTCGTACCGCCCGCCTACGAGCGCACGGCGTCCCGGGGCAGCGGCACCAGCGCGGCGCCCACCCGCTCGACGAGCAGCGCCATCTCGTAGCCGACCTGCCCGACGTCGCAGCTGCGCGCCGCGAGCACGGCCATCGACGACCCGTCACTGATCGACATCAGGAACAGGTAGCCGCTGTCCATCTCGATCACCGTCTGGAGCACACCGCCCGCGCTGAACATCCGGGCGGCTCCCTCGGTCAGGCTCACCACGCCGGAGGTGATGGCGGCGAGCTGGTCCGCCCGGTCCCCCGGTAGGTCCCGCGACGAGGCGAGCAGCAGCCCGTCCGCGGACACCGCCACCACGTGGGCGATACCCGCCACGCTGTCGGCGAAGTTGGTGAGCAGCCAACCCATGTCCTGCATGGCAGCTGGCCTGTTCATCGGCGCGTCTCCTTGGTCGAGGTGCTGTTCTGGTCCGTACCGGCCGAACGGCCGCGCTGCACCCCACGGTGGTAGGCGGAGAGCAGGCCGCGGACCTCGTCGGGGGTGCGGCGGCTACGGTCCCGCCCGTCCTTCGGCTCGATGCCGCCGGGGACGAGCTGGGCCTGGGGCACCCGCTTCGGCAGGCCGGAGCGGGTGGTGCCGCCGGTGGCCGGCTCGGCGGCCCGGGTGGCCCGGGACCAGCCTTCGTCGGCCGCCGTCCGCCAGGCGTCCGACTCCGCGGGTGGCGGGGTGGCGGACTCCGTGGGCGGCGGGGCGGTGGGGGTCGCCGGCGGCGCGGACGGCGCCGCCTGCGGAACGTACGACGGGGGCGGCGGCGCGACCGGCGGCTGCCCGGCGGCCGATCCGACGGACGCGGTGCCGGCGGTGGGTGACCCCACGGACGGGGTGCCGGTCGCGTTCGGGGCACCCGGCACCCGGGTCGGCAGCGGCGGCCGGCCGGGCTTCGCGGCGGAGGCGTCGGCCCGCGGCTCGTCGAAGTTGGGCCGGGTGAAGATCGCGGTGGCGTCGTCCCCGTGGGACCGGAACCAGACCGCCTCCATCTCCCGGAATATCGGCGAGTCGGCCGGCCGGGTCGGGCGGGCCACCACCGGGACGGCCGGCGCCGGGGCGGGCGGGGTGTACGGCGCCGCCGGGCTCTCCGACGCCGCCGGGGTCGCCGGGGCGAACGGTGCCGCCGGCGCCGCCCCGAACGGGGTGAACGGTGGGGGCGCCGGGGTGAACGGTTCGGCCGGTGCCGACGGCACGCCGGCGACCGGCCCGAGGGGCAGCGCCGGGGCGGCGTCGGCGGCCGGGGTCCGCTTCGGCAGCCTCGGCCGCGGGTCGACCAGGGGCTGCGTTCCCGTCGAGTAGCCGGCTCCGTACGCCGGCTCCGCCGGGGCGGCCGAGTACGGCAGCGCGGAGGTGGGTGCCGCCGACGTCGGCACGGCCGAGGCCGGCACCGCGGACGTCGGCACGGCCGAGGCGGGCACGGCGGAGGTGGGCGCGGACGGAACGTGGCCGCCGAGCGTCACCGCCGGGGCGGTGTCCCGCGCGTCGACCGGAGGCTGCCAGGGCGCCGGAGCCGGCGGGGCGGCCCGCCATTGGTCCGTCAGCGTCGCCACGCCGGTACGCCCGCTGGTCAGCGAATCGCCGAGGCCGGCCGGGGTGAGCGGCGGCTGCTCGACCGCCAGCGGCTGGCGCGACCGGGGCAGCGACTGGTCCCGGCCCCGGTGGGCGGGCAGCACCACGGTCGAGGTGGGCAGCGTCACCTGGGCGACCGTGCCGCCCTCGACGTTGCGCCGCAGCTCCACCCGGATGCCGTACCGGGAGGCGAGCCGGCTCACCACGGCCAGACCCATCAGCCGGAACGCGGCCACGTCCACGCTCGGCGGCGCGGCCAGCCGGCGGTTGAGCGAGTCGAGCTGCTCGTCGGTGAGGCCCAGGCCCCGGTCCTCGATCTGGATCAGCACGTAGTCGCGGATCCGGCGGCCGTCGGCGACCACCGTGGTGGTCGGCGGCGAGAAGCGGGTGGCGTTGTCGAGCAGTTCGGCGACCAGGCGGACCACGTCGTTGACGGCGTGGGCGGAGACCGAGATGTCGGTGTCGACGGTGCCGAACTCGATGCGGTTGTAGAGCTCGACCTCGGACTGGGCGGCCCGCAGGACGTCGACCAGCAGCGCGTCGTCGCGGCGGGGCACCGCCGAGTCGGCGCCGGCCAGGACGAGCAGGTTCTCGTCGTTGCGGCGCATCCGGGTGGCGAGGTGGTCGAGCTCGAAGAGTTGAGCGAGGCGCTTCGGGTCCTCCTCGCTGCGCTCGATCGCGTCCAACTCGCCGATCATCCGGTCGACCAGCGTCTGACTGCGCCGGGCCAGGTTGAGGAACATCGCCGAGACGCTGGTGCGCAGGGCGGCCTGTTCGGCGGCGACCCGGACCGCCTCGCGGTGCACGACGTTGAAGGCCAGCGCCACCTGGCCGACCTCGTCGCGGTTGCGCAGCCGGATCGGGTCGCGGACCTGGCGCACGATCTCGTCCACGCCGCCCTCGCCGACGCTGCCCATGTTCTGCAGCCGCCGCACCGCGTCCGGCAGGTCGTGGTTGGCCACCGACAGTGCGCCCTCGCGCAGTCGCCGCAGCGAGTGGTTGAGCGAGCGGGCCAGCACCACGGCGAGCGAGACGGCGATGATCAGGGTGAGCAGCACCAGCGCCGACTCGATCACGGCCTGCCGGATGACGTCGCTGCGGGCCTGCTCGGCCCGGTCGAGCAGGCGGCCCTGGAGCTGGATCTCGGCCCACCGCATCAGGTCGTTGACCGCGCCGATCGAGGCGCTCGCGTCGGCCGCGCCGACCAGTGGTTGCTGCCCCACCGAGCGGGTGATGTCGGCGGCCACCCGGTCGGCGAGGCCGACCGCGTCGCCGGAGACGGTGCCCTCGACCAGGGCCCGCTGGTCCGGGTCGGCGGCCAGGGAGAAGGCGACCAGCGCCTCCTGCTGGCCGGTCAGCGTGGTGACGAAGGCGGAGAACTGCTCCTCGTCGATCCGGCCGGCGCTGAGCGCGGTGTAGGCGACCGCCTCCTCCTCGGCGACGGCCGCCTTGGCGCGGCTGAACGCGGCCACCGCGCGGCGGGCGTCGGCGAGGCTCTCCTGGCCGGGGAGCTGGGCCAGGGCGTCGCCGTACGAGACGAGGTCGGTCAGGACGATGCCGTAGCGCAGGGTGGCCTCGGCCACCGGCATCTGCCGACGGTCGAGCACCTCCTGGCGGGTGCCGTTGAGCGTCTCCAGGTGATCGTCGATGACCTTGAGCCGGTCACGGACGGCCGACGGGACCTCGCCGATCCTGCCGCGCTCGGCGCGGTACTCCCCGATCCGCTGGTCGGTGGCGCGGACCCGCAGGTTGTAGTCGTCGGCCTTCTGCTGCGGGGTGGCCAGGTAGCCGGCCGCCGCCATCCGCTCCTTGTGCAGATCCTGGGTGAGCGCGGAGACGTCGACGGAGAGCGCGGTCAGCGACCGGATCCGGGTGGCGTCGTACGCGCCCTCACCGGTGGAGATGAGTCGGATAGTTGCCAGAGCAATGACGGCGGCGACCGGAACCACCAGAATGAGGGCGAGTTTCGAGCGGATCCGCGCGTCCCTCAGTCGGGGCAGCCGCCGCCCCCGGTCACGCTGGGCGGCGTCGCCGATTTCGGGCAGGGTCGTCGGTCCGGTGCTCACGACATCGCCTCCGTCGTATCTTCCACGCCTGACCCGCCGACCCGTGCCTGGTGCAGCGGAGAGCGCCACGCGCGGCACGGCCGCGATTTCATCAGAGAAGATCGCGTTTGGGAAGCCGCAGTGCGGCAGGAAACGGTCAACCGGCGGCCTCGTCGCCCTTTGGCCTCATTGTCGCCCACGCTCTGAACAGGCATTCTCACTCCAGAGTGGCCGATCGCGTCTCCGAAGTGAGCGTCGGTAAATATCTGATGACCCCAACATGTGGGAAAGCCGTCCCGAAACCACATCGGGCTACCGCGCTTGACCGCGGGGCCCGGCATTGGCAAGGTTTTGCAGGCTTCGCGCACACCGTACGGCAGACAATCCCGTATCTCCACAGAGGACGGACTAGCGGCGGTGACCGGGCAGCGCCCGCGCCGCACCTGGAGGACTGAGTTGAGCCCCATCCGCTCCGCGACCATCGTGGCGCTCGCATCGGCCGTGCTGGCCACCACGCTCACCGGCTGTTCGTTCGGGGCGGGGCAGGAGGACACCAGCCCCATCGTCATCGCCGCGGACCTCGAACTCTCCGGTGCGGCGGCCCCGGTCGGCAAGGCGTACCAGCGCGCGCTGGAACTGAAGATCGAGCAGCTGAACACGTCCGGCGCCCTGGGCAGCCGAAAGATCCGGCTCGAGGTGAAGGACAACCGTTCCGACGCCAGTGAGTCACTGCGGAACATCACCGACTTCAGCGGCGATTCCAAGGTCAGCGCGATCATCATGGGCGGTTGCAACGAATGCGCCGTCGGCGCCGTACTCACCATCAACGAGAAGAAGATCCCCACCATCGCGCTCGCGCCGTCCAGCGCGATCTCCAACCCGGTCGCCGATCGGCGGTACGTCTTCAAACTGGCCCCCAACGCCGCCGACAGCGCCGCGGCGCTCACCACGGAACTGCGCCGAAAGGGCATCCGTAAGGTCGCCGTGCTGCACAGCGATGACGACTACGGCCGGGAGGGCCTGACCGCGCTGCGCGGCGAGTTCGACAAGGCCAAGATCCGGCTGGTCCGCAACGAGGCGGTGCGCACCACCGACACCGACGTCAGCCAGCCGGTCCGCCTGCTCACCTCCGGCGAGGCGCAGGCGCTGCTGCTCTGGACCCCGCCGGAGCAGGCCTCCCTCGCCGCGACCAGCGCGCAGGAGGCGGGCTTCTCCGGGTCGCTCTTCCTCGACGCGGCCGCCGCCGGCGACCTTTTCCTCGGCAACGCCGCCCGGTCCAGCGAGCGGGCCACCCTGATCTTCACCCAGACCATGGTGATCGACGACGTCATCGCCACCACCCCGGCCAAGGCGGCCCGGCGGCAGTGGTTCCAGGACTACACCGCCCGGTTCGGCGGCTACAACGGCTTCTCCTCCTTCGCCGCCGACGCCGTCCAGCTGATCGCCGACGCCGCGCTGCGGGCCGGCGGCCCGGCCGACCAGGTCAACCGGGACGGCATCCGGGACGTGCTGGAGACGTCCCAGATGGACGGGCTGTCCGGGCCGATCCGGATGACGCCGGACAACCACTCGGGGCTGATGCCCCAGGCGCTGACGACGCTGGTCGCCCGGGGTGGGCGCTGGCGGCTGGCCGGCTGAGGGGCGGTGTGGCCCCCCACCGTCCCCGGCTCCGGGCGGTCAGGCTTGATCCCTACGCCGGGGACGGTGGCCACACCTCGGGCGATCCCGCAACTCCAACGGTTGACGTCGAGGTCAACGGTCGACCTGGGTCAGCGGGCGCTGGTGGTGGCGCGCACCCAGGGCAGGGCGAGGCGCTCCACCAGGGAGAGGGCGGCGTAGAGCAGGATGCTCATCGCCGCGATGAGCACGATCGCCGCCCAGGCGGTGGCGGTGTCCCCGATGCCGTTGTACTGCAGGATCTGGTAGCCGAGGCCCGGCTTGTCGGAGTAGAACTCGCCGATCACCGCGCCGATGGCGGCCAGCGGCATCGCCACCTTCAGCCCGACGAAGATCTGCGGCAGCGCGGCCGGGAAGCGCACCTTGCGGAACGCCTGCCACCACGAGGCGTTCAGCGACCGGGCCAGCTCAGCCAGGTCCGCCGGGGTGGTGGTGAGCCCGGTCGCGGTGGACAGCACGATCGGGAAGAAGCAGAGCAGGAAGACCATGGTCAGGATGGGTTTCTCGCCCCAGCCGACCGAGACCACCAGCAGCGGCCCGAGGGCGATCTTCGGCACCGCGTTGATCGCCACCAGCAGCGGCGCGAACATCCGCTCGGCCCGCCGGGAGGCGGCCAGCGCCATCCCGATCAGCACCCCGGCGGCGGCGGAGAGCACGAAGCCCAGCAGCGTCATCAGCGTGGTGATCCCCAGCGCCGGCAGCAGCACGTCGGCCGCCGCGGTCAGCGCCGCCCAGACGTCCTGCGGCGGCGGCAGGGACGCCGGATGGACCAGCTTCAACCCCGAGGTGACCAGCCACCAGACGGTCACCGCGATCACCAGGCCGAGCAGCGGCAGGCCGACCGTAGCCGGGCGTACCTGCGGGCGCCGCGGCGCCGCGGCGGCCGGTGGCGTGGTCGGCACCCCGGGCGCGTCGGCCGCGGCGGCCGTGTCGCGCTCCGCCTCCCCCGCTCCGGAGCGGGTACGGATCTGCGTCACGTGTCCCATCCTCTCCTGCCGGCCGGGGCCAGCACGGCCACGGGGGCGCGGCCACCGGTCGCTGTCCCGGTGACCGCACCCCCGTGGCACGGTCGGTGTCGATCAGGCCTTCGGCGTCAGGCTGAAGTCGATGATCTGGTCCGGGGTGATGTTCTGCTTGAGCGCGCCGGCGCCCTGCAGCAGCGCGATGCTCTTGGCGACCCGCTCGTTGTCCAGGGTGCCGATGGCGGTGCCGGAGTTGCTGGACCGGACGTACGCGGCCATCAGCTGGAGCTCGGCGGCGGCCGCGGCCGGGTTGGTCGCGGCGACGTTCTTCTTCAGCAGGTCGGCGGCCTCCTGCGGGTGGGCCAGGGCGTACTCCAGGCCCTTGAGCAGCGCCGCGGTGAAGCGCTTGACCATCTCCGGCTTCTCCTTGGCCAGCTTGGTCGAGGTGATCAGCGCGTTGCCGTAGAGGTCCTGCATGACCTCGCTGTACGCCAGGATGACCGGCTTCTTCTTGGTCACCGCCTCGACGGTGGGCTGGCCGACCACGAACTGACCGATGCCGTCGACCGTGCCGGAGGCCAGGGTGCCCATCAGGGTCTGCGCCTCACCGTTGACCCAGGTCACCTTGCTGGCGTCGACGCCGGCGAGGCGGGCGTACGTCGGGAAGAGCTGGCGGACCACGGAGGTGGGGGTGTCGGCGAGCTTCTTGCCCTCCAGGTCCTTCGGCGTGGCGATGTTCTTGCCCTCGACAGTGACCACGGCGGCCATGGTGCGCTGCTGGATCGCCGCCACCGCCACGAAGTCCTTGGCGGCGCCGTTGCCGAGTTGGAGCAGGCCACCGGTCAGGTCGATCGGGCCGAAGTCGGCCTGGCCACCGACGACGGTCTGGATGACCGAGCCGGTGCCCTGGCCCGGCTTGATCTCCACCTCGAAGCCGGCCTCCTTGAAGAAGCCCTTCTCCTTCGCCACCCAGGCGTACGAGTCACGGCCGAAGTTGCCGAAGGAGGTCAGGTAGGTCACCTTCTCCAACGCCTTGCCGTCACCGCCCTTGGCGTCGGAGTCGTCCGAGCCGCTGCTGCACGCGGAGACCAGGGCGAGGGCGGTGGCCAGGGCGGCCGCGGCGACCGTACGGGTCAGCCTTCTCATCAGTGCACCATGTCCTTTCCGACCGGGTCATGCCACCCGGAGGGGTTGTCGGTCCGGCGGTGCCGGCGTGGAGGGGGGAGCCGACGCCACCGTCGTGAAGGGACTCTTCGCGGGCACAGCGTACGAGAGACCCGCCGTCACGACACCAGTCGCGTCGGGTTGCGGAACGGAAACAACTGAGCGTCCACCCCGGACTGTTGGCAAGTGCCACACGCCGGATAGCCTTTGTCGGATTCCTGACCGCCCACTCAGGGGAGGCCCGCCGGACATGATCCGACTCGCCGACGTGTCGCGTACCTTCGACGGCCGCTCCGGCCGGGTCGAGGCGCTGCGCGGCATCGACCTGGCGGTCGCCGAGGGCGAGTTCGTCGCGGTGCTGGGTCGCTCCGGCTGCGGAAAGTCCACCCTGCTGCGCATGGTCGCCGGGCTGCTGCCGGTGACCAGCGGCGAGATCACCGTGGGCGGCACGGCGGTCACCCGGCCCCGCCAGGACATCGCGATGCTCTTCCAGCGCCCCGCCCTGCTCCCCTGGCGCACCGTGCTCGACAACGTCCTGCTGCCGGTGGAGATCTTCGGCTGGAGCCGGGCCGGGCACCGCGACCGCGCCCGCCAGCTGCTGGAGATGGCCGGTCTCGGCGGGTTCGAGAAGCGGCTGCCGCACGAGCTCTCCGGCGGCATGCAGCAGCGAGTGTCGCTCTGCCGGTCGCTGATCGGCGAGCCCCGGGTGATGCTGATGGACGAGCCCTTCTCCGCCCTGGACGCGCTCACCCGCGAGGAACTCTCCGGCGAACTGCAACGCGTGCACATGGAGACCGGAGCCACCGTCGTCTTCGTCACCCACTCCATCGACGAGGCGGTGCTGCTCGCCGACCGGGTGGTCGTGCTCAGCCCACGCCCGGGGCGGATCCGCAGGATCGTCGAGGTGACCATCCCCCGACCGCGCACCCTCGGCCGCAACGCCCACCTGGCCGACGTCGCCCGGGTCAGCGCCGAACTGCACGAACTGCTGATGGAGCGCGAGACGCCGGCCGTGGCGGAGGGACGATGAGCATGCGGGTGGCCGTCTTCGTCGAGCCGCACCGCGGTGCCAGCTACGACGACCAGCTCCGGTTCGCCCGGCTGGTGGAGGCGGGCGGCTTCGACGGGTTCCTGCGGGCCGACCACTACCAGGCGATGGGCGACGAGCCGGGGCTGCCCGGCCCGACCGACGCCTGGCTGACCCTCGCCGCGCTGGCCCGGGAGACCACCCGGATCCGGCTCGGCACGCTGGTCACCTCGGCCACCTTCCGGCTGCCCGGGCCGCTGGCCGTGATGGTGGCCCAGGTGGACCAGATGAGCGGCGGCCGGGTCGAGCTGGGCATCGGCGCCGGCTGGTACGAGCGCGAGCACACCTCGTACGGCATCCCGTTCCCCGGCGTGGGTGAGCGCTTCGACCGGCTGGCCGAACAGCTGGAGATCATCACCGGGCTGTGGCGGACCCCGGTCGGCGACACCTACACCCACCTCGGCGACCACTACCGGCTGGTGGACGCGCCCGCGCTGCCCAAGCCCGTGCAACGGCCCGGTCCGCCGGTGATCGTCGGCGGGCGCGGCCCGAAGCGCACCCCCGAGCTGGCCGCCCGGTACGCCGACGAGTTCAACATGCCCTTCAAGTCGGTCGAGGAGACCGCCGGCGCGTACGAGCGGGTCCGCGAGGCGTGCGACCGGACCGGGCGTGCCGAGTCGGGGCGGGCCCCGCTGGTGCTCTCCGCCGGGGTGGTGGTGGCGATCGGGCGGACCGACGCCGAGGCCCGCCGCCGGGCGGCGCCGCTGCACGTCAAGAGCGCCCTGCCGCCGGAGGACCCGGTGGTCGGCTCCCCCGCGCAACTCATCGACCGGCTCGGCGAGTTCGCCGCGATCGGCGCCACCCGGGTCCACCTGCGCCTGATCGAACTCGACGACCTCGACCACCTGGAGCTCATCGCCGGCGAGGTGCTCCCACAACTGAACGGAACGCCATGACCGACGTGGTCGACGGTACGGAACTCGGCCCGGTGGGCCAGGAGATCGTCTTCGAGAACGAGCGGGTCCGGGTGTGGCACATCCGCCTGGAGCCGGGTGAGCGGCAGCCGCTGCACCGGCACGACCACCCGTACCTGGTGGTGGCCGTCCAGGGCGCGAAGAACGTGGTGCAGACGATCGACGGCACCCGGATCGACGCCGACGAACCCACCGGCGGGGTGGTCTACCGGGACCCGGGCGCGGTCCACATGCTCACCAACGTCGGCGACACCACGTATCTGGCCCGTCTCGTCGAGTTGAAGTAACCCCAGGCAGTCGCCCCGCCGCGCCACAGTGGCGATCGGGCGCACCGGGCCGTAACGTGCGCGACATGGCCTTTCGGACGTGGGGCAAGCTGCTGTTCACCGCATTCGGGGTGAGCGTGCTGGCCGGAGCCGGTCAGCTCGGCATCGCGTACGGGTTCGGGATCGTACGACTCAACGGCGCGTTCACGGATGTGAACCGGTGGCCGGCCCAGCTCGCCTGGGTCGGCTGGTTCGCCGTGACCGCCGCCGTGGTCGGCGCCGTGGTCACCGTCCGGCTCGCCCGCCGCGTCGGGCTGTCGGACGGCACCGGCGCGCAACTCGCCGTCTCCGGCGCGGCCGCACTCGGCGCGACCGTCGTCGCCCCGCTCTGCATGCAACCCGCCCGGGCCGCGGAGCTGAGCACCGTCGACCCGGTCTGGGCGGTCGGGATCTGCGCGGTCGTCGGCGCGGTGGTGGGCGCGGGCGCCGCCTCGGCCGTGCTGCTCCGGCCGCCGCTGGGCTGGAACGTCGCCCTGCTGACCGGCGCGGTCTGGCTGATCGCGCTGGTCTCCGTCGCGCCGGCGCTGCTGTCCACCGGGGTGCTGCGCTCCGTACGCCTCGGCGTGCTGGAGCCGTCCTGGTTGGACGCGGACGCGGCGCAGCGGCTGGCCATGCTGACCCTCCCCGCGGTGGCGCTGCTGGCCGGCGCGGCGACCGGTGCGCTGGCCCGCTGGCGCGGGCACGTCCCGCTGGTCAGCGGGGCGGCCGGGGTGGCCGGCCCGGTGCTGCTCGCCTTCGCCTACCTGACCGCCGGCCCGGGCGACTCCGCCGACCGCTACCAGCTCGCCCCGTACTACGGCGCGGTGATCGCCGTCGCGGCCGGCGCCCTGGGCTCGGCCGCCGCTACGCTGCTGCGCTGGCCGCTCTTCCCGGCGAGCGACGCCGGGACCGCCGCCGGAGCCGACGACGCCATCGAGCCGACCAACATCCTGCGCCCGCTGCCCGACAGCCCGGCCCTGAGCAGCGCCTCCGGCGACGGTACGGCGACCGTGGACCTGGCCGGCGCCGCCGGCGCGGGCACCCTGGCGGGGGCCGGCACGCCGGCCGGCGCGGACCGGGCCGCTGACCGGGCCGCTGACCGGGCCGCGACCCGGGCGACCGGGCCGACCCCGGCGCACTGGGACTGGCCGGTCACCCCCGGCACCCCGACCCCGTCCGGTCCGCGCCCGGACAGTGGTTTCGCCCTCGACGACCCGGCCGGCGCACCCGCGTCGGCGACCTGGCCGGAGCCATCCGGCCGGCCGCCGGACGAGCCGTCGTACGGCGACCTGCCGACGGGCCCGAGCCGCGCGCCGCAGGCCGAGGCCGCCGGCGCGGCGGGCGCCCCGCAGCCCCGGGACCGTCGCGGTACGCCGGAGTCCCGGTGGACGGCCGGCCCGGCCGCGCCGACCGGCGAGCCGGCGTCCCTCGCCGGTCACCGGGTGGAGCCGACGGCGTGGGACGCCGCGGCGGACCGGGAGGCGCTGGCGGAGCCGGCCAGCGGGGTCGACGTCGGGGACGGAGCCGACTGGGACGGTACGGCCAGCCGGATCACGCCGGCGGTGTCCACCGGGGAGCCGGTGGTGGGCAGCTCCTCCGCGTCGGTCCCGTCCGACGGGTTGCGAGCGGTCGACCCGATCCAGGTGCCACCGACCGCCGACCCGGCCCAGATTGCACCGGCTGCCGTTCCGTCCGACGGGCCGTGTGCGGCCGATCCGGTCCAGGTTGCTCGGGCCGCCGGTCCGGCCGACGCGGCGGCAGCGGCCGGCGAGGTCACACCGCAGGTCGTGGTCGGGTCCGTGGCGGTCCCACGGGTAGCGGACCGGGCCGAGCAGCCGAACCGCACCGAGGAGACGGCAGCCACCACTCACCACACCGCGACGGCCGAGCAGCCGCACGACACCGAGCAGACGGCAGTGACCGCCGATCGCACCGCGCCCGCCGAGCCCACCACCGTCACCCCCCGGCCCCGACCGAAGCGGACCCGCAAGTCCCGCTCCGCCGGGTCGGACGAGCCGGTCGCCACCACCGCCAGCAGCGCCGGATCGGACGCTCCGGTGACCGCCACCTCCACCACGACCAGCGACGTCCGATCGGACGACCCGGTGGCGGCCACCCTCGCCACCACCGGCGACGCGGCGCCGGCCACCGACGCAGGTCCCGCGGCTGCCACCACCGCACCCACGGCTGCCACCACCGGCTCCGCCGCTCCTGCCGCTGCCGCCGGCTCCGCCGCTGCGGTCAGCGGCCATAAGGGCTCGGCGAAGCGGGCGATCCGCCCCGCGACGGACCCGACAGCCGCCCCCGAGCCGGCCGACTCCCCCGCTCCGGCACCCGCCGCCCGTTCCGGTGCGGACACCGCGCCGGCCGACAACCCCGAGCGTGCGCTCGACCGGCCCAGGCTCGACCGCCCCGGGCTCGATCGGGCACTCGACCGGAGCCGCCTCGACCGGCCGGAACTCGACACAGCCCGGCTCGTCGAAGCCGGCCATGGCACCACCGAACTCGACCCGGCCACGCCCGACCCGGCACGGTTCGACCCGCCAGCGCTCGACTCAACCCGCTCCGAGTACCCCTCGGCCGGGTCCACCAGGGACGACCTCCGCGACGCGCCGGTTCGCCGGCCCGGCGTGCGGCCGTCGGATGCGGACCGCAGCCCGGCGCGCCACACCCCGCCCACCGCCGGCGCCACTCCCACCGCCGAGCCGGCGCCCCGCCCCCGGCACCAGCTGCCCGACCTGAACAGCGCGGCGAGCTGGAACGCCTTCACCGCTCCCCGCCCCGCGCCCGCGCCGCCCCGCGCCGGCCTGCCCTTCCCGGACCACGGTCCGGAGGAGGAACCGAAGCCGGTCACCTTCCGCTGGGACACGGACGACTCCCGGCCCGGCACGCCCACTACGGCGAGCCGGTCGACGGACCTGCCCGCCGCCGAGGTGCCCGGTGCCGAACCTCGCGGGGCCGAAACGGCGTCGGAGGTCGAGCCGGAGCCGGCGGCCGACCGGTCCCGGCCGAAGCGGAGCTTGTTCCGCCGGAACAAGGCGCGCGGCGCCGAACCGCCGGCCGAGAGCCCGGAGGCGGAGCCGCTCGCCGCGCAGGACGAGGAGTACGTCGACTGGGTCGCCGGCCTGAGCCGCCCGTTGGCCGACAACGAGCCGGAGACGGAGAGCGGCCGCCGCTCGCTGCGGTCCAGCGGCCGGCACCACCGGGACTGAGGAAGCACAGCGGTCCGGCGACGGCACCCGCCGTCGCCGGACCGGCGTGGTCCAGGGTCAGGCCATCGGCAGGTACACCCGGCCGCCGGAGGAGAGGAACTCCGCCGACTTGTCCTGCATGCCGCGCGCGGCGTAGTCCTTCAGCTCCTGGGTGATCTTCATGGAGCAGAACTTCGGCCCGCACATCGAGCAGAAGTGCGCGGTCTTCGCCGGCTCGGCCGGCAGCGTCGCGTCGTGGTACGACCGGGCGGTCTCCGGGTCCAGCGAGAGGTTGAACTGATCCTCCCAGCGGAACTCGAACCGGGCCTTGGACAGCGCGTCGTCCCAGGCCTGGGCGCCGGGGTGGCCCTTGGCCAGGTCGGCCGCGTGCGCCGCGATCTTGTACGCGATCACGCCCGCCTTCACGTCGTCCCGGTCCGGCAGCCCGAGGTGCTCCTTCGGGGTGACGTAGCAGAGCATCGCGGTGCCGAACATGCCGATCATCGCCGCGCCGATGGCCGAGGTGATGTGGTCGTACGCGGGGGCGATGTCGGTGGTCAGCGGGCCGAGCGTGTAGAACGGCGCCTCGTGGCACCACTCCTGCTGGAGGTCCACGTTCTCCTTGATCTTGTGCATCGGCACGTGGCCCGGGCCCTCGATCATCACCTGCACGTCGTACTCCCAGGCGATCTTCGTCAGCTCGCCGAGGGTCCGCAGCTCGGCGAACTGGGCCTCGTCGTTGGCGTCCGCGATCGACCCGGGCCGCAGCCCGTCGCCGAGCGAGAACGTGATGTCGTAGCGGGCCAGGATCTCGCACAGCTCCCGGAAGTTGGTGTAGAGGAAGTTCTCCTCGTGGTGCGCCAGGCACCAGGCCGCCATGATCGACCCGCCCCGGGAGACGATCCCGGTCACCCGGTCCACGGCCAGCGGCACGTACGGCAGCAGCACCCCGGCGTGCACGGTCATGTAGTCGACGCCCTGCTCGGCCTGCTCGACGACGGTCTCCCGGAACACCTCCCAGCTCAGCTTCACCGGGTCGCCGCCGACCTTCTCCAGCGCCTGGTAGATCGGCACGGTCCCGATCGGCACCGGCGAGTTGCGCACGATCGCCTCGCGGGTCTCGTGGATCCGCTTGCCCGTCGACAGGTCCATCACGGTGTCCGCGCCCCAGCGGGTCGCCCAGGTCAGCTTCTCCACCTCCTCCGCGACCGACGAGGTGACCGCGGAGGTGCCGATGTTGGCGTTCACCTTGACCAGGAACGCCTTGCCGATGATCGCCGGCTCGCACTCCGGGTGGTTGACGTTGAGCGGCAGCACCGCCCGCCCGGCGGCGATCTCGTCCCGGACGAACTCCGGCGCCATCCCCTCCCGGATCGCCACGAACTCCATCTCCGGCGTGACGACCCCGGCGCGGGCGTACGCGAGCTGGGTGGGCCGCTTCCCGTCCGCCCCGGCCAACGGCGTGCCGGCACCCCGGACCGGGGCCACGTCACCGCGCTCGGCGATCCACCTCCCGCGCAGCGGCGGCAACCCCACCTCCGGATCGGAGCCCGGGCCGGAGGTGTCGTAAAGGCGCAGCGGCGGGTTGTCCCCGGCCAGCTCCACCTCGGCGAACGGCACCCGGACGTCCGGCCGTGACCCCTCGACGTAGACCTTGCGACGTGCCTGCATGACAGCCTCCCTGATGGTCAACAGGACCAGCCGAAGTGGTCCAGCGGGCCGCGTCCCGCGCCCAGTTCCCAGTCCCGCGCGCCGGTCAGCGCGCGGGTGACGTACTCCTTGGCGGCGGCGACCGCGACCGGCACCGGGTCGCCCGCCGCCAGCCGGACGGCGATCGCCGCCGAGAACGAGCAGCCGGTGCCATGGGTGTGCCGGGTCCGCACCCGGGGCGCGCGCAGCAGGATGGTCGTCCCGCCGCCGCACAGCACGTCGACCGACTCGCCGCCGGCGTCCACGTCACCGCCGGTCACCACCACGTGCCCCGGGCCGCCGGCGGCGATCGCCTCGGCGGCGACCGCCATCTCCTCGACCGTGGTCACCGGGCGTCCGGTGAGGGCGGCGGCCTCCGCGCAGTTCGGCGTCGCCACCTCCGCGTACGGCAGCAGCCGCTCGACCGCCTCCACCACGCCGAGCGGGTGTCCACTGGTGGCGACCAGCACCGGGTCGACGACCAGGTACGGCAGCCGGCCCGCCTTCGCCGCCTTGGCCACGGCGTCGGCGACCGCCGGGGTGCCGAGCATTCCGGTCTTCACCGCCCGGACACGGAAGTCGCCGAGCACGCTGTCGAGCTGCTCGGTGACCGTTCGCGGGGGCAACGGCAGCACGGCGTCGACGCCCCGGGTGTTCTGCGCCGTGACGGCCGTGATCACGCTGGTCCCGTACGCGCCGAGGGCGGCGAAGACCTTGAGGTCGGCCTGAATGCCGGCACCGGCGCCGGAGTCCGAGCCGGCGATGGTGAGGACGGTCGTCGGCGTCACTGTCCCTCTTCCCGAGTCGCTGTTGAAGGCCGGCCGTGCGTCGAGGTCGGCGTTAGGGGCTGCGGCCGACCGTGCGGGTCCCGCGTTGTCGCTGTGGGGGGCTGCGGCCGACCGTGCCCACTCCGGGCGGTCAGGCTTGATCCCTGCGTGGGCACGGTCGGCCGCAGCCCCGTGTCGGAGACCTCCGCGCGGGCGTGCCAGGTTCGCGGCATCGGGGCGGGTGGGAGCGCCGAGACTGCTGATGTGGCGGTGGTGGTGGGGCTGGCTGCTCGGAAGGCCTCGGTCAGGGTGGCGGCTGCCTGAGTGGGGTCTTCGGCTCGCATGATGGCGCCGAGCACGGCCACTCCGACGGCTCCCGCTTCGACGCAGGCGTGCACCTGGTCGGGGGTGTCGATGCCGCCGAGGGCGAGGATCGGCACGGGGCTGGCCTGGATCAGCTCGGCGAGCCCGTCCGGGTGCAGGGGTGGGCCGTAGCCGGGTTTGGTTTTGCTGGGGAAGACGGGTGAGAGGGTGGCGTAGTCCTCTGTGGTGAGTCGGGCCAGTTCGACGCGGTCGTGGCAGGAGCGGCCGACCAGGCCGAGGGGCGGTGGCGGGTAGGGGCCGGCCGACGGCAGGTGGACGGCGTCGCCGGCCAGAGGGTCGGGGCCGGCGACGATCAGGGTGCCGCCGGCCTCGGCGAGGAGCGGGCGCAGCGCGGCGGCGAGGGCGGCACGGTCGGCGCGGGGCAGGTCCTTCTCGCGCAGCACCACCCAGCGCACTCCCCCGGCCACCGCCGCCGCGACCACCTCCGGCAGCGGCCGCCGGGCCTGCCAGCGATCGGTGAGCACCACCAGCCCGGAGGGCACCACCGGACGGGCTGGCCCGGGCGCGGCGAGCCGCCCCGAGCCGGCTCGACGCGGGTCCGGGCGCGTCCCGGCGGGGCGTGGACCGCGCACTGCGCCCGCCTCGGGCGGCCCGTCGACGACCTGCCGCGTCGCCGTCACAGGTCGGGCCTTCCCTCGTCGGGCGTGGAGGCGAGGGCGTGGAAGCGACGGGCGATCCGGCCGGCGCCGTACGCGAGCCGGCCCGCCTCCACCGCGTACCGCATGGCGGTGGCCATCGCCACCGGGTCGGCGGCCCGGGTGACCGCGCTGGCCAGCAACACCGCGTCGCAGCCCAGCTCCATGGCGAGCGCCGCGTCCGAGGCGGTACCGATGCCGGCGTCGAGGATCACCGGCACGGCCACGCTCTGCCGGATCAGCCGGATGTGGTGCGGGTTGGACACGCCCAGCCCGGAGCCGATCGGCGCGCCGGCCGGCATCACCGCGGCGCAGCCCACGTCGGCCAGCCGGCGGGCCAGGATCGGGTCGTCGGAGGTGTACGGCAGCACGGTGAACCCGTCGGCGACCAGTTCCTCGGCGGCGCGCAGCAGTTCCACCCCGTCGGGCAGCAGCGTGCGCTCGTCGCCGATCACCTCCAGCTTCACCCAGTCGGTGTCGAACGCCTCCCGGGCCAGGTGGGCCACCTTCACCGCCTCGCCGGCGGTGTAGCAGCCGGCGGTGTTCGGCAGCAGCCGCACCCCGCACCGGTCCAGCACGTCGAGCAGCCCGCCGGCCGCGGCGTGGGTGGTGTCCACCCGGCGCAGGGCCACGGTGACCAGCTCGGTGCCGGAGGCCCGGACGGCCTGCTCCAGCACGTGCAGGTTGGCCGCGCCGCCGGTGCCGAGGATGAGCCGCGACCCGAGGGTGACGGTGCCGATGGTGAGCGTCACGCCGCTCACCCGCCCTGCGCGGCGCTGAGCACCTCGACCCGGTCGCCGTCGCGCAGCACGGTCGCCGGCCAGCCGGTGCGGGGCACCACCTCGCCGTTCACCGCCACCGCGAGGCCGCGCCGCTGCTCGGTGACCGCGCGGACCAGGTCCGCCACGGTCGACCCGCCGGGCAGGTCCCGGCCGGCACCGTTGACGATCAGTTGCACGTCTCCTCCTCGGGGGTGGGTGCGATCCGGTCCCGGCCGGCGGCTCGGGCGGCGGCGCCGGCGGTGAACCGATCCGGCGCAAAGGGGGCGAGCAGCGGGTCCGCCGCGCCGGTGACCACCAGGTCGGTGATCAGGTCGGCGGTGACCGGGGTGAGCAGGATGCCGTGCCGGTGGTGGCCGGTGGCGACCAGCACACCGGGCCGGCCGGGCAGCGGCCCGAGGATCGGCGCGTTGTCCGGCGTACCGGGGCGCAGCCCGGCGGCGGCCTCCACCAGGTCGTACTCGGCCAGGTCGGGCACCAGGTCGACGGCGGCGCGGAGCAGCCGCAGCACCGCCCCGGCGGTCACCTCGGTGTCGGCGCGCTCCTCGACGGTCGCGCCGAGGACCACCTCGCCGTCGGCGCGCGGCACCAGGTACACCGACTCGCCGTCGGCGTACCCCCGGATCACGTGCCGGAAGTCCGGCGTGCCGCGACCGGGCGCGCGCAGCCGGAGCACCTGCCCCTTCACCGGCCGGACCGGCAGGCCGGTGAGCGCGGCGGCGCCGCAGCCGGCGGCGACCACGGTGACCCGGGCGTCCACGTCGGTGAGGCTCGCGACCGCGCCGGGCACCAGCGTGGCCCCGGCCCGCTCGGCCGCCGCCCGCAGCGCGGCCACCAGCCGCCGGGGGTCGACCTGGTGGTCGCCGGGCGCGACCGCGCCGCCGCGCACCCGCGGCGCCAGCGCCGGCTCGCGGTCCCGCAGCTCGGAGGAGCGCAGCGGGGTGATCGGCAGCCCCAACCCCCGCTGGTACGACCAGAGTCGCCGCGCCTCGGCCAGGTCGTCACCGGTGAGCCCGACGACGAGGGTGCCCTCGGTGCGGTGGCCGAAGTCGGTGCCGGCGGCCTCGGCCAGCTCGGCGGCGAAGCCCGGCCAACGGGCGGCCGACTCGGTGAGCAGCCCGGTCAGCTCGTGCTCCCCGAAGTACGCCTCGGCGACCGGTGAGAGCATCCCGGCGGCCACGTGGGACGCGCCGGAGCCGGGGGCGGGATCGTGCACGACGACGCGCAGCCCGCGCGCGGCGCAGCGCCAGGCGATCGCCAGCCCGACCGGTCCCGCCCCCACCACGGCGACGTCCGGTCGGGTCAGCACGTCAGCGCCCTGAGCAGTTCAGCGGCAGCTCGGGCCGGATCCGTTGATCCGGACAGCGCCCCCACCACCGCCACCCCGTACGCCCCGGCGGCCCGCAGTGCCGGCACCGACGCGGCGGTCACCCCGCCGATGGCGATCACCGGCACGGCGACGGCCTCGGCGACGGCGCGTACCCCGTCCGGGCCGATCGGGGCCGGCAGGCCGATCTTGGTGGTGGTGGCGTGGCAGGGGCCCACGCCCAGGTAGCTGGCCCCGGCGGCGACCGCCTCGGTGGCGGCGACCGGTTCCCGGGCGGTGGCGCCGAGCACGGCGGTGGCGCCGAGCACCCGGCGGGCCGCCCCGACCGGCAGGTCGTCCGCGCCCACGTGGCCCCCGGCGGCGCCCACCGCGAGCGCCACGTGCAGCCGGTCGTTGACCAGGCACGGCACCCCGTACGGCGCGCACAGCGCGAGCACCCGGCGGGCCAGCTCGTACGCCTGCCGGTCGGTGGCGTCGTCGTCCACCCGGACCTGTACGACCAGCTCGGCGCGGGCCACCGGCAGGGCGGCGCGCAGCACGGCGAGCGGCTCGCGCCCCGGCCGGGTGTCGGTGATCAGATGCAGTCGTCCCAGGGACGGCACGGCAACGCTCCTCCCTGCGCCGGCATTACCCGGATCAGGTTCGACGGTCGGGGGCTTCAGCCCCCCTCTCAGCCCGGTGCACCGGGCTCCCGTGGGTTACTTGCGGCATACCGTACGACGGATGCGCCGATCCGCCAAGGGCGGGGGTGCGCTTTTCCCACGGACCGTCTCAACTCGACGGTGCGGGCAGCGCGTGACGGACCGCTCACGCCATGCTGTCCGGTTGGCCCTGAGTGGACGGACCGGGCACGAAAGAGCGGGGCACCTCGGCGGCGTCGCAACGACTCCGAGGTGCCCCGCTCACGGCTGGTGCGACCGCCGGCGGGCGGGCCGACGGGCCGACGGTCAGAGGATGGCGTCGAGGGCGTCCAGGTCCTCGTCGGTGGGCTGCCAGGTGCCGGCCTCGGCGTTCGCCCGCACCTGCTCCGGGGTGGTAGCGCCGGCGATCACCGAGGTCACCGCCGGACGGGCGGCCAGCCCGCCGATCGCCACCTGGAGCATCGACAGGCCCCGCTCGCCGGCGTACGCCTCGATGGCCTCGATGGTGTCCCAGTCCGCGGCGGCGAGGCGCTGCGCGTACCGGCCGCCGCCGGAGAGTCGGCTGCCGGCGGGCGGCGCCTCGTTGCGCTTGTACTTGCCGGTGAGCAGGCCGTTGGCGAGCGGGAAGAACGGCAGCATGCCCAGGCCGAACCGCTCGCAGGCGGGCACGACCTCGGTTTCGACGGAGCGTTCCAGCAGCGAGTAGTGGTTCTGCGCGCTGATGAACCGGGCCCGTCCGTTGGACGAGGCGACCCAGTCGGCGTCGGCGATCTGCCAGCCGGCGAAGTTGGAGTTGCCAAGGTAGCGCACCTTGCCGGCGCGGACGAGGTCGTCCAGGGCGGCGAGCGTCTCGTCGATCGGGGTGCCCGGGTCGGGCTCGTGCATCTGGTACAGGTCGATGTGGTCGGTGCCGAGCCGGCGCAGCGACGCCTCCACCGCCCGGGCGATGTAGCGGCGCGCGCCCCGGGCGCCGTGGTCGGGGCCGTTCATGCCGTGCATGTCCATGCCGAACTTGGTGGCCACCACCACGTCGTCCCGGCGCCCCTTGAGCGCCTGCCCGAGCAGTTCCTCGGAGCCGCCCTGCGGTTCGCCGTAGATGTCGGCGGTGTCGAAGAAGTTGATCCCGGCGTCGAGGGCGGCGTCGACCACCGCCCGGGTGCCGTCGAGGTCGAGCTTGCGGCCGAAGTTGTTGGAGCCGATGCCGACCACGGACACCACGAGCCCGGAGTCGCCCAACCGGCGGTAGGTCATCTCAGTCACGTGATCCACCCTATGCCCGCCGTGAGGGAGGGGCCCCGCGACCGCCGCCCGTCAGCGCACGTCCCAGACCGGCTCCGGCGTCTCCACCACCTCGCCGTCGCCGCCGAACAGCACGAGCCGGTCGAAGGACCGGGTGAACCAGCGGTCGTGGGTGACCGCGACCACCGTCCCGGAGAACGCGGCCAGCCCGGCCTCCAGCGCCTCGGCGGAGGCGAGGTCAAGGTTGTCCGTGGGCTCGTCGAGCAGCAGCAGGGTCGCCCCGGACAGTTCCAGCAGCAGCACCAGGAAACGCGCCTGCTGCCCGCCGGAGAGGGTGCCGAAGCGCTGGTCGCCCTGCGCGGCCAGCTCGTACCGACTGAGCGCCGCCATCGCGGCGTGCCGGTCCATCCCGGCCCGGTGATCGTCGCCCCGCCAGAGGATCTCGACCAGGGTCTTCGCCACCAGCTCGGGCCGGTCGTGGGTCTGGGAGAAGTGGCCGGGCCGGACCCGCGCGCCGAGCCGGACCGTGCCGTCGTGGGCGACCGGGGCCAACGCGGCCGCGCCGTCGACCGGGCCGTTGACCGGGTCCGGGTCGGTGCCGCCCCGGGCCAGCAGTCGGAGAAAATGGGACTTCCCCGTCCCGTTGGCACCGAGCACGGCGACCCGGTCGCCGTACCAGAGTTCCAGGTCGAAGGGGTAGGTCAGGCCGTCGAGCTCGAGCTGGTCGCAGATGACCGCGCGCTTGCCGGTCCGCCCGCCGGCCAGGCGCATCCGGATGTCCTGGTCCTTCGGGGGTACGGGCGGCGGCCCGGCCTCCTCGAACTTGCGCAGCCGGGTCTGCGCGGCCTGGTAGCGCGACGCCATCCCGTCGTTGTACGCGGCCTTCTGCTTGTACATCAGCATCAGCTCGCGCAGCTTCTGGTGTTCCTCGTCCCAGCGTTTGCGCAGCTCGTCGAGGCGGGCGTGCCGGGCCACCCGGGCGTCGTACCAGCTGGCGAAGCCCGCCGGGTGCACCCAGGCGCTGCCGCCCTCGACGGCGACCACCCGGTCGGCGGTCTGGGCCAGCAGTTCCCGGTCGTGCGAGACGTAGAGCACCGACTTGCCGGACTCGCGCAGCCGCGCCTCCAGCCAGCGCTTGCCGGGCACGTCGAGGAAGTTGTCCGGCTCGTCGAGGAGCAGTACCTCGTCGGTGCCGCGCAGCAGCAGTTCCAGGGCGAAGCGCTTCTGCTGCCCGCCGGAGAGGGTGCGCACCGGGCGGTCCCGGGCGGCGTCCCAGGGCAGGTCCAGCACGATGGTGGCGACCGTGTCGAAGAGCACCTCGGCGTCGTACCCGCCGGTCTCGCCCCAGGCGGCCAGCGCGTCCGCGTACGCCAGCTGGGCCTTGCCGGCGGCGGTGCTGTACTTGCCGCGCAGCTCGGCCGACCGCATGGCCGCCTCGGTCTCGGCCAGCCGGCGGCCGGCGTCGCGCAGCGCCGGTGGGGCGAGCGAGAGCGCCAGGTCGGCGAGCGTGGTGTCGTCCCCGATCATGCCGATGAACTGCCGCATCACACCGAGGCCGCCGGCCCGGGCGACGGCGCCGGTCTTCACCGGCAGGTCGCCGGCGACCATCCGCAACAGCGTCGTCTTGCCGGCGCCGTTCGGGCCGACCAGGGCGACCTTGGCACCCTCACCGACCCGGAACGACACGTCGGCGAAGAGTTCCCGGCCGTCGGGGAGGATGTACCCGACCCCTGCCACGTCCACGTATCCCACGCCGGCATCCTGCCGGAGCGGGCGGCGCGGGCGACACCCGATTACCGGGTGACCCGCAGCACCCGGTAGCCCTTCTGGCTGGCGTGCCGCTCGACCTGCCAGCCGCCGTCGACCAGCCAGCGGTGCAGCGAGTCGCCGCCGAGGTGACGGGCGATCACCAGCCAGGCGACGCCGTCCGGGGCGAGCCGGGGCAGCCAGCGGCGCAGCAGCTCGTGCAGTTCGGCCTTGCCGATGTGGATCGGCGGGTTGGACCAGATCTGGGCGAAGGTGACGTCGGCCGGGACCTCGTCCGGGGCGACCGCCCGCAGCCGGTCGGCGGCGCCGACCCGGCGGGCGTTCTCGGCGGTGAGGGCGCGGGCCCGCTCGTTGACGTCGACCGCCCAGACGGTGGCGGCCGGCGCGCTGGTGGCCAGCACGCAGCTGATCGGCCCGAAGCCCGAGCCGATGTCGAGCAGGTCACCGCCGACGGTGGCGGTTGGCAGCTCGGCCTTGCGCAGCAGGACGGCGGTGCCGGGGTCGAGCCGGTCGGCGGAGAAGACCCCGCTGGCGGAGGCCAGGGTGTAGTCGCGCCCGGCGACGGAGAACTCGACCTCCCGCGGGCGCGCCGCAGCGGTGGGGCTGGTGGAGAAGTAGTGGTCGCCGGTCACGTCCGGCATTCTCCCACCGGCCCGGAACCGCCTCGCGGTCGCCTCGGCGGGGAGGACCCCGACGCGCCCGCGCCGGAATTTCCCATTATTACCCCCTAAAGGGGCAATGGCTCCTACTCTGGGCGACATGGTGTATCGGTACGAGTCCGATGAGGACGCCTTCGTGGAGTACCCGCGGTCCGAGTCGGACCTGCCGGAGTTCTCGCCCGGCCCGCCCGCGCCGGCCGGGCCGTCTCCGTCCCGCTTCCCCACCCCGTCACTGCCGCGGACCACCCGGCCGGCCCTCCCGGCCGCCGAACCGGCTCCGGTCCGCCCGTCCGTCCAGGTCCCGCCGCCACCCACCCTCCCCCGCGAGTACGCCCCGACCGGGCCGATCGAGCCGCCGGGGCCGCCCGCGTCCGGCGGGTCCGGCTCCCGGCGCGGCGGTGGTCGGCTGTGGCAGGTGCTCGTCGGCGGTGCGGCGGTGCTGGTCCTGCTCGCGCTCTGCGGCCTCGGCGCGGCGGCCCTGCTCGTCGACCGCACGCCGAGCGACGACCCGACCGCGGCGGCACCGCAGCCCACCACGGCCGCCCCGGTCGACGGGTCGACCGCCGACGACCTCGACTCCCGCGACACCGACCAGCAGCCGCTGACCGCCCGCGAGGTCTTCGCCGGCAAGAAGCTGGTGGTGGCCGACGGACGACCTGCCTACGACGTGCTGAAGACGCACTCCGGTGGCAGTTGCGCGGTCGCCGCCACCGGCGAGATCGCCGACCTGCTGGTCCGGCTCGGGTGCAGCCAGGTGGTACGGGGCACGGTGCGCTCCGCCGACGGCGAGCACCTGGCCACCGCCGGCCTGTTCAACCTGACCGACAAGGCCAGCGCGCAACGCGTCCGGGACCGGATCCGGCAGCTGCTCGACGAGCGGCAGGGCCGCTTCCTCGGCCTGGCCGCCGGTGACGGCACCGAGGCGCTCACCACCGCCGCCGCCCGGATCGGCTGGCAGGTACGCGGCCACTACCTCGCCTACTGCCTGGTCGTCCGCGCCGACGGCGGCGCCGTGCCAGCCGGCGACAACGCGGTCCGCGACATCATCTACGACCTGATCGAGCTGCACCTCGACAAGGGCGTGCTCGAGCGGCGGGCCACCGGCGGCAGCGCCGTCCAGCCCACCGCGAGGGCGACCGAGGGCGCCGGCACCCAGGGCGGCAACGCCACTCCCGACGAGCTGCCCGGCGACTGAGCCGCCGGTCGACGGCGAGCGACGCGAGGCCCGGTCCGAGTCCTGCGGACCGGGCCTCGCCACGTGTCTCGCTCGCCTGAGCACGGCCCGGTCACGCGTCACGCCGCCCGCGCGGGCGCGCTGCGCACGGGGTGGGTGCCCTTGGCTGCACCGGGTCTCGCGAACCCCCGTGCGCTCAGGCCTCGGTGGAGACGCGGAGGCGGCGGGTGAGGTCGGCGCGGCGGGCGTACTCGGCCGGGTCGTCCGGGTAGCCGACCGCGACCAGGGTCAACCCGTGCGCCGCCGCGACGGTCACCTCGCTGGAGCGTTCCCGCCGGCTCAGCAGGCTCGCCGGCCACTCGACCGGCCGCCGGCCGTCCCCGGCGACCAGCATCGCCCCGACCAGGCTGCGCACCATCGCCTGGCAGAACGCGTCGGCCTGCACGGTGGCCACGAGGATGCCGTCCGGGTCGCGCCGCCAGTCCAGCCGGGTCACCTCGCGCAGCGTGGTGGCGTTCTCCTTGCGCCGGCAGTACGCGGCGAAGTCGTGCTCCCCCACCAGGCCGGCCGCGGCGGCGTTCAGCGCCGTCAGCTCCAGCGGCTTCGGCCAGGCGAGGGTGTCGTGCCGGCGCAGGGGCTCGGCGCCCCAGGGGGCGTCGGTCACCCGGTACTCGTAGCGGCGGAAGGTCGCCGAGAAACGGGCGTCGAAGTCGGCGGGCACCTCGCTCATGGCGCGGACCCGCACGTCGGTCGGGAGCAGCCGGGCCAACCGGCGCAGCAGCCGCCCGTCGTGTTCCCGCCACACGGCGGTGGGCAGGTCGAGGTGGCAGACCTGCCCGGTCGCGTGCACCCCGGCGTCGGTGCGGCCGGCGACGGTCAGCCCGGTCGCCGTGCCCGCGCCGAGGACCAGGTCCAGCGTCTGGGTCAGCACCCCGGCGACCGTCCGCCGGGTCGGCTGGGCGGCCCAGCCGGAGAAGTCCGTGCCGTCGTACGAGACGTCCAGCCGCAGCCGGGTCCGCTCGTCCACCTCGTACCTCCCGTTCACGCCGTCGGGCCCGGCACCCCAGGAAGGGATGCCGGGCCCGACGATGACGCCTGTGCTCAGGCCTTGTTCTCGTTGGCCTCGTCGCTGTCCTCGCGGGCGGCGTCGGTGTCACCGGACGCCGACACCGGCGGCTCGGCGTCCTGGTCGCCCGAGTTCGACTCCGGGGTCTCCTCGGCCGGGGCCAGGGCCTCGACCTTGTCCTGCTGGGCGGCCTTGCGGGCGGCGGTCTTCTTGTTCGCCTTGGGCTCGGCGACCTGAAGCTCCTCGACCAGCTCGATGATCGCCATCGGAGCGGCGTCACCCTTGCGCGGACCGGTCTTCACGATCCGGGTGTAGCCACCGTTGCGGTTGGCGTACCGGGGCGCGATCTGGTCGAACAGGGCGTAGACCACGTCCTTGTCCTTGACGACGCCCAGCACCCGCCGGCGCGCGGCGAGGTCGCCACGCTTGGCCTTGGTGATGAGCTGCTCGGCCAGCGGACGCAGCCGCCGGGCCTTCGTCTCGGTGGTCTGGATCTTGCCGTGCTGGAACAGCGCGGTGGCCAGGTTGGCCAGCATCAGCCGCTCGTGCGCGGGGCTGCCGCCGAGGCGGGGGCCCTTGGTGGGCGTGGGCATGCTTGGTGCTCCTCAGGTGTGGCGGCAGCGCGGACTAGAGCTGCTCGGTCTCGCGGTAGTCGTCGGTGTCGTAGTCGGCCTCGCCGAAGGCGTCCACGACGTGCGCCGGGTCGAAGTTCGGGGCCGAGTCCTTCAGCCCGAGACCCATCCCGGCGAGCTTCATCTTGACCTCGTCGATCGACTTCTGACCGAAATTCCGGATGTCGAGGAGGTCGGCCTCGGTACGCCCGATGAGCTCACCAACGGAGTTGATGCCCTCGCGCTTGAGGCAGTTGTAGGAGCGGACGGTGAGGTCCAGCTCCTCGATCGGCAGGGCCAGGTCGGCCGCGAGCTGGGCGTCCTGCGGGGACGGCCCGATGTCGATGCCCTCGGCGGTCTCGTCCAGCTCCCGGGCCAGGCCGAAGAGCTCCACCAGCGTCGAGCCGGCGGAGGCCAGCGCGGTACGCGGGCCCATCGACGGCTTGGTCTCGACGTCGATGATCAGCCGGTCGAAGTCGGTCCGCTGCTCGACGCGGGTCGCCTCGACGCGGTACGTCACCTTGAGCACCGGCGAGTAGATCGAGTCGACCGGGATCCGGCCGATCTCGGCGCCGGCCTGCTTGTTCTGCGCCGCCGTGACGTAGCCACGACCCCGCTCGACGGTCAGCTCCATGTCGAGCCGGCCCTTGCCGTTGAGGGTGGCGAGCTTCAGGTCCGGGTTGTGCACCGAGACGCCGGCCGGGGGCTGGATGTCGCCCGCCGTCACGTCGCCCGGGCCCTGCTTGCGCAGGTACATGCTGACCGGCTCGTCGTGCTCGGAGCTGACGTTGAGCTCCTTGATGTTCATGACGAGCTCGACCACGTCCTCCTTGACCCCGGGGATCGTGGTGAACTCGTGCAGCACACCGTCGATCTTGATCGAGGTGACCGCCGCACCCGGGATGGACGACAGCAGCGTGCGCCGCAGCGAGTTACCCAGGGTGTAGCCGAAACCGGGCTCCAGCGGCTCGATGGTGAACCGGGACCGGGTCTCGTTGATCGACTCCTCGGAGAGGGAGGGTCGCTGGCTGATGAGCAATTTCTTCTCTTCTCTTCCGGGACGCCCGCTATATGACGCCCACGACACAAACTGTTCCGGTGGCCCGCCCCGAAGGGCGGGCCACCGCAACGAGCCCTTACTTGGAGTAGAGCTCGACGATCAGCTGCTCCTGGACCTGGGTGTCGATCACCTGGCGGGCCGGGAGCGAGTGCACGAGGATCTTCATCTGGCTCGGGATGGCCTCCAGCCACGCCGGAACCGACCGCGAACCGGCCTGAGCCTGCGCCACCAGGAACGGGGTGAGCTCCTTGCTCTTGCCCCGGACCTCGATGATGTCGTGCTCCTTGACGCGGTACGACGGGATGTCGACCTTCTTGCCGTTCACGGTGAAGTGGCCGTGCTTGACCAGCTGGCGGGCCTGGTCACGCGAGCTGGCGTAGCCGGCCCGGTAGACCACGTTGTCCAGCCGCGACTCGAGGATCTGCAGGAGAACCTCACCGGTCTTGGCCTTCTTGCTCACGGCCTCTTCGTAGTAGCCGCGGAACTGCTTCTCCAGCACGCCGTAGACACGACGGGCCTTCTGCTTCTCACGGAGCTGGAGCAGGTACTCCGTCTCCTTCGTGCGGCCGCGGCCGTGCTGCCCGGGCGGGAACGGCCGGGACTCGAACGGGCACTTCGGACCATCGCACTTGCTGCCCTTGAGGAACAGCTTCATCTTCTCCCGCCGGCAACGGCGGCAGTCAGCACCGGTGTAACGAGCCATCTCTCTCTAACCTCTCAGACCCGGCGACGCTTCGGCGGACGGCATCCGTTGTGCGGCTGCGGGGTGACGTCGGAGATCTGCCCGACCTCGAGGCCCACGGCCTGCAGCGAACGGATGGCGGTCTCCCGGCCGGAGCCGGGACCCTTGACGAACACGTCGACCTTGCGCATGCCGTGCTCCATCGCCCGACGCGCGGCGGCCTCGGCGGCGAGCTGCGCGGCGAACGGGGTCGACTTGCGGGAGCCCTTGAAGCCCACCTGGCCGGAAGAGGCCCAGGAGATGACCGCACCGGTCGGGTCCGTGATGGACACGATGGTGTTGTTGAAGGTGCTCTTGATGTGCGCCTGCCCGTGGGCGACGTTCTTGCGTTCCTTGCGCCGGACCTTCTTGACGGCGGCTCCGGCACGAGCCTTCGGTGGCATAAGTCTGTGCGCTCCTAGTTACTTCTTGCCGGGCTTCTTCTTGCCGGCGACGGTCCGCTTCGGGCCCTTGCGGGTCCGCGCGTTGGTCTTGGTCCGCTGGCCACGCACGGGCAGGCCCCGGCGGTGCCGGATGCCGGCGTAGCAGCCGATCTCGACCTTGCGGCGGATGTCAGCGGCGACCTCGCGGCGCAGGTCGCCTTCAACCTTGTAGTTGCCCTCGATGTGGTTGCGGAGCTGGACCAGCTCCTCATCCGTGAGGTCCCGAACGCGCTTGTCCGGCGAAATGCCGGTAGCGGTGAGCGTCTCCAGGGCGCGGGTACGACCGACCCCGAAGATGTAGGTGAGCGCGATCTCCATCCGCTTCTCGCGGGGGAGGTCGACGCCGACTAGACGTGCCATGTGCGGGCGTACTCCTCGTGATGTTGTGGCGGAGGTCTGGACCCGTCCCACCCCGCTACCGGCCGTCCCGTCCTTCCGACGCTGTCAGCGCCGGCGACCGGGATCGGTCGTGCCCGAGCGGGCCCCGGCCTCCGACCGGGGGTCAACCACGATTGAGTACGCGCTGCGTACCGCTCGCGGCTGGGACGAGCTGATGATGTGCTTCCTGGATCTGCGGCCCGGACCGATCCGACCGGCCGTGTCACGACCGGTGGGACTGGTTCAGCCCTGGCGCTGCTTGTGGCGCGGGTCGGTGCAGATGACCATGACCCGGCCGTGCCGACGGATCACCCGGCACTTGTTGCAGATCCTCTTGACGCTCGGCTTGACCTTCACGGTTGCCTTACTTCCCATCTGGCCCGGTGGCGCGACCACGCGCGACGCCGGACGTCGAAGACGGACACGGGGACGTCCCGGCCGTCGTCAGGATTACTTGTAGCGGTAGACGATGCGCCCGCGGGTCAGGTCGTACGGCGAGAGTTCGACGACGACCCGGTCCTCCGGCAGGATACGGATGTAGTGCTGCCGCATCTTGCCGCTGATGTGAGCCAGCACCTTGTGGCCGTTCGCGAGCTCCACCCGGAACATTGCGTTCGGCAGGGGCTCGATGACCCGACCCTCGATCTCGATGGCTCCGTCTTTTTTCGGCATGTCCTCCGCTGTCCTGACGTCGGTTACTCCGGACGGCCCACAACGTCTTACACGGGCATCCGACCGAGATCGGAGGGCCCGCGCCAGCCGCGGCTCCGACTCCCACCGAAGCGCGTAGTGGGCATGCCGGAGTGGACGCTGTGCGCCGATCTGAAAGTGTACGCCCGAGTGCGGGCCGTCGCCAAACCGGCCACCCCGCCCGTCACCCGGAGGAAGGAAAACGGACGCGAGGCGACATCTCCCCCGCCGCCGGCGGCTCCGGCCGGCAGCCCGAAGGCCGGCCGGATCAGCCGGGTCCCGGATCGGCCCTGCCGCGCCAGCTGAGCCCGGTGTCCGGTTCGACGTCGCGGAGCCGGATCAGGACGCGGCGGACTCGGCCGGCTGCCGGGTGGTGACCAGGTCGCCCAGTCGGGCCCGCCCGCCGTCGAAGGCGGTCAGCACCCAGACCCCGTCGGGCAGCAGCGCCATCGAGTGCTCCACGTGCACCGCCATCGACCGGTCCCGGGTGACGACCGTCCAGCCGTCGGCCAGCTCGACGGTACGCGGCGACCCCATCGTGATCATCGGCTCGATGGCCAGCGCCAGGCCCGGCACCAGCCGCGGGCCCTTGCCCGGCCGCCCGTGGTTGAGCACGTGCGGGTCCTGGTGCATCTCGGTGCCGATGCCGTGCCCGCCGTAGCCGTCGACGATGCCGTACCGGCCGCCCTTGCGGACCGCGTTCTCCACCGCGTGCGAGATGTCGGTCAGCCGGCCCCTGCCGCTGGCGGCGCCCCGCGCGGCGGCGGCGATCCCGGCCCACATGGCGTCCTCCGCCACCTCGGCCATCTTCAGCAGCGCCGGGTCGACCTCGCCCACGCCCACGGTGATCGCGGCGTCGCCGTGCCAGCCGTTCAGCACCGCGCCGCAGTCGATGGAGATCACGTCGCCGTCGCGGAGCACCTGCTGCGCCGACGGGATGGCGTGCACCACCTGCTCGTTGACCGACGAGCAGATCGAGGCGGGGAAGCCGTGGTAGCCCTTGAACGAGGGAACGGCCCCGGCCTCGCGGATGGTCGATTCGGCGATCGCGTCCAGGTCTGCGGTGCTGACCCCGGGGGCGACGGCCTCCCGCATCCGACGCAGGGCCTCGGCGACCACCAGGCCGGCGGCCCGCATCTTCTCGATCTGGTCGGGGGTCTTCAGCTGGATGTCCAGCTGGGGACGGCGCATGGAGCGAATACCTTTCGTTGCCGGACAGCGATCAGCGGGGCACGTCGCACGTACCCCGCTGTTCGCACTCTATCCGCCGGAGCCCGGCAGGACCTCAGCCGCCGTACGACCGCAGCGCGTCGATGGCGCGGACCGTGACGTCCTCCACCGGCCCGGTGGCGTCGATCCCGACCAGCTTGTTCTGGGCGCCGTAGTAGTCGACCAGCGGCGCCGTCTTCTCGGCGTACTCCCGCAGGCGGGCCGCGATCGTCTCCGGCTTGTCGTCGTCCCGCTGGAACAGCTCGGCACCACAGCGGTCGCAGATGCCCTCGCGGGTGGTGGCGTCGAACTCGACGTGCCAGATCTTGCCGCAGCCGCGGCAGGTGCGCCGGCCGGAGAGCCGCCGGATCACCTCGTCGTCGTCGACGACCAGCTCCAGCACCAGGTCCAGCGCGGTGCCGAGGTCCGCGAGGAGCTTGTCCAGCGCGGCGGCCTGCGGCGTCGTCCGCGGGAAGCCGTCGAGCAGGAAGCCGTCGGCGGCGTCCGGCTCGGCGAGCCGGTCCCGGACCATGTTGATGGTGACCTCGTCCGGGACCAGCTTGCCGGCGTCCATGTACCGCTTGGCCTCGACACCCAACGGCGTGCCCTGCGAGACGTTCGCCCGGAAGATGTCACCGGTCGAGATCTTCGGCACCGAGAGGTGTGCGGCGATGAATTCCGCCTGCGTGCCCTTGCCCGCGCCCGGCGGGCCAACCAGAACGAGTCGCATCTACCGCAGGAACCCTTCGTAGTTCCGCTGCATGAGTTGGCTCTCGATCTGCTTCACGGTCTCGAGACCGACGCCGACCATGATGAGCACAGCGGTGCCGCCGAACGGGAAGTTCTGGAACTGCTGGCTGTTCAGCCAGATGAAGAAGAAGTTCGGCAGGATCGCGACGACGCCCAGGTAGAGCGCGCCCGGCAGGGTGATCCGGCTGAGGATGAAGTCCAGGTAGTCGGCGGTCGGCTTGCCGGGGCGGATGCCCGGCACGAAGCCGCCGTACTTCTTCATGTTGTCCGCGACCTCGGTCGGGTTGAACGTGATCGACACGTAGAAGTACGTGAAGAAGATGATCAACAGGAAGTAGAGCGCGATGTAGATCGGGCTGCTCGGGTCGACCAGGTTGTTCTGGATCCAGGCCTGGGTCTTGCCCGGGTCGGTCTGGTCGAAGAACTGCAGCGCCAGCTGCGGCAGGTAGAGCAGCGACGAGCCGAAGATGACCGGGATCACACCCGCCTGGTTGACCTTCAGCGGGATGTAGGTCGAGGTGCCGCCGTACATCCGCCGGCCGATCATCCGTTTGGCGTACTGCACCGGGATGCGGCGCTGCGCCTGCTCGATGAAGCAGACCGCAGTGATGACCAGCAGCACCAGCACGAGCACCAGGCCGAACTTGGCCCAGCCCTCGTTGGTCTTGATCTTCCAACCCTCGCTGGGGAGGCGGGCCGCGATCGAGGTGAAGATGAGGACGGACATGCCGTTGCCGACGCCGCGGTCGGTGATCAGCTCACCGAGCCACATCACCATGCCGGTGCCGGCGGTCATCGTCATGACCAGGATGGACAGGGTGAGCCAGTTCGGGATGCCGGTGCCCTCAGGCACGATCGGGAACTGGTCGCAGCGGTTCTGGAACAGCTGCCCGGAGCGGGCCAGCGCCACGAAGGCCGACGACTGGAGGATGCCCAGCCCGAGGGTCAGGTAGCGGGTGTACTGGGTGATCTTCGCCTGGCCGGCCTGGCCCTCCTTGCGGAGGTGCTCCAGCCGCGGGATGACCACGGTGAGCAGCTGCAGGATGATCGACGCAGTGATGTAGGGCATGATGCCCAGCGCGAAGACCGAGAGCTGCAGCAGTGCGCCGCCGGAGAAGAGGTCCAGCAGGTTCAGCACTCCGGTGCTCTGACCCTGGAGGGTGTCGAGGCACTTCTGCACGTTGCCGTACGAGACGCCGGGGCTGGGCAGAGTGGCGCCGAGCCGGTAGACCGCGATGATGCCTACTGTGAACAGCAGCTTCTTGCGCAGGTCAGGCGTACGGAACGCACTGAGAAAGGCGGACAGCAACTTCTTCCTCCTGCGCGAGGCGGGCCGCCGGTGATCCCTGGCGGGGGCGGGGTGGGTGCCGGGCGAGTGCCCGATATCCATAGCTGGGAAGGGACTCTAACAGCCCGCTCCCGGTCCGGGCAGATGTGCCCGGCTACATAAACCGAATCCGATGTTACTCGGCGCACACATGCCTGGTAGACCACGGCGCCCGCCCAGTTGGGGACAACTGAGCGGGCGCCATGGGTCGTGCCTTACAGCTCGGTGACGGAGCCACCGGCAGCGGTGATCTTCTCCTTGGCCGACGCGCTGAACCCGTGCGCCGACACCTGGAGGGCCACACCGCCGAGGTCGCCGGTGCCGAGGACCTTGACCGGCTGGCCCTTGCGGACCGCGCCGACCTCGACCAGCTCCTGCGGGCCGACCTGGCCGCCGTTCGGGAAGAGCTCGGCGAGCCGGTCCAGGTTGACCACCTGGAAGACGACCTTGAACTTGTTCTTGAAGCCCTTCATCTTCGGCAGGCGCATGTGGATGGGCATCTGCCCACCCTCGAACGACGCCGGGATGTTCTTGCGGGCCTTGGAACCCTTGGTACCGCGACCGGCGCTCTTGCCCTTGGAGCCCTCACCGCGACCCACCCGGGTCTTCGCGGTCTTGGCACCCGGGGCCGGGCGCAGGTGGTGAACCTTGATCGTCATTACTCGACCTCCTCGACCTTCACGAGGTGGTTGACCGTGAAGATCATGCCGCGAATCTCGGGCCGGTCCTCCTTGACCACCACGTCGTTGATCCGCTTCAGACCGAGCGAACGCAGCGAATCACGCTGGTTCTGCTTGGTGCCGATGCCAGACCGGACCTGGGTGACCTTCAGGCGTGCCATCAGGACGCCACCCCCGCCCGCGACGCCAGCATGGCGGCCGGCGCGACGTCCTCCACCGGCAGACCACGACGGGTCGCGACGGCCTCGGGGGACTCGAGCCCCTTCAGCGCCGCCACCGTGGCGTGCACGATGTTGATCGGGTTCGACGAGCCGAGGCTCTTGGAGAGCACGTCGTGGATGCCCGCGCACTCCAGCACGGCACGCACCGGGCCACCGGCGATGACACCGGTACCGGCCGACGCCGGCTTGAGCAGCACGACGCCGGCAGCGGCCTCGCCCTGCACCGGGTGCGGGATCGACTGGCCGATCCGCGGCACCTTGAAGAAGTGCTTCTTGGCCTCCTCGACACCCTTGGCGATCGCCGCGGGCACCTCCTTGGCCTTTCCGTAGCCCACGCCGACCGTGCCGTCGCCGTCGCCCACGATCACCAGGGCGGTGAAGCTGAAGCGACGACCACCCTTCACGACCTTGGCGACGCGGTTGATCGCGACGACCCGCTCGAGGTGCGGGGTCTTCTCGACGGGCGCGTTTCCGCGGCCGCCCTCACGGCGGTTGTCGCGGCGACCACCCTCGTTGCCACCGGACCCGCCGCCACGGCGCTGTTGACCTGGCATCAGCAGCCTTCCTTATCTCTCGTGACGGGGTTTCTAGAACTCGAGCCCGGCTTCGCGGGCGGCGTCGGCAAGCGCGGCGACCCGCCCCGCGTACCGGTTGCCACCGCGGTCGAAGACGACCTTGGAGACGCCGGCGGCCTTGGCGCGCTCGGCGAGCAGGGCGCCGACCTTGCCGGCCAGGGCGCTCTTGTCGCCCTCCGCACCACGCAGCGACGCGTCCAGGGTCGAGGCCGACGCCAGGGTGTGACCCTTGGTGTCGTCCACGATCTGGGCGACCATGTGCCGCAGGGAGCGGGTGACCACCAGGCGGGGACGCTCGGCGGTGCCGCTGACGTTCTTGCGGACCCGGAAGTGCCGGCGCGCACGCCCGACGGCACGCTTGGCGGCGACGCCGCGGCGGCGCTTGAGCAGCGTGGCGCTCACTTCTTACCTGCCTTTCCAGCCTTGCGGCGGATGACCTCGCCCTGGTACTTCACGCCCTTGCCCTTGTAGGGCTCCGGCGGGCGGATCTTCCGGATGTTGGCGGCGACCTCACCGACCTGCTGCTTGTCGATGCCGGCCACGTGGAACAGCGTCGGCTTCTCCACCGTGAAGGTGATGCCGTCCGGAGCCGGCACCAGCACCGGGTGCGAGAACCCGAGCGCGAACTCGAGGTCCTTGCCCTTGGCGGTGACGCGGTAACCGGTACCGGCGATCTCCAGGCTCTTGCGGTAGCCCTCGGTCACACCGACGATCATGTTGGCGACCAGGGTACGGCTGAGGCCGTGCAGTTCCTTGGCCTTGCGCTCGTCGTTCGGCCGGTTGACGTGCACCTGGCCGTCCTCGCCACGCTCCGCCGTGATCGGCTCGGCGAGCGTGTGCGACAGCTCGCCCTTGGGGCCCTTGACCTTCACGGTCTGGCCGTCGATCGTGATGTCGACGCCGGCCGGTACCGGGATCGACTTACGTCCAATACGCGACATTTCTACCTGTCTCCCGTTACCAGACGAAGGCGAGGACTTCCCCGCCAACGCTCCGCTTGCGGGCCTGCCGGTCGGTGAGCAGCCCCTGGGACGTCGAAATGATCGCCACGCCCAGCCCGCCGAGCACCCGCGGGAGCCCGTCCGACTTGGCGTACACCCGGAGACCGGGCTTGGACACGCGCTTGATGCCGGCCAGGCTCCGCTCGCGGTTCTGGCCGTACTTCAGCTCGACGACCAGTCGCTTGCCGACGGCGCCCTCCTCGGGCTCCTCGACCGACCAGGTGGCGATGTAACCCTCGGCCTTGAGGACCTCGGCGATGTTCGCCTTGATCTTCGAGTAGGGCATCGTCACCCGGTCGTGGTACGCCTGGTTGGCGTTACGCAGACGCGTGAGCATGTCTGCGATCGGGTCGGTCATCGTCATGAATTCGTCAGCCTTTCTCGCCGGGGTTCCCGGGGCGTTCCGCCCCGGGCCTACGGCGAAGAGCAATAGCTATTACCAGGAAGCCTTGGACACGCCGGGCAGCTCACCGCGGTGGGCCATCTCCCGGATGCACACCCGGCAGAGACCGAACTTGCGGTAGACCGCCTTCGGACGCCCGCACCGCTGGCAGCGGGTGTACGCGCGAACCGAGAACTTCGGCTTCGCGGCCGCCTTGATGATCAGCGCCTTCTTGGCCATTCGCTCAGTTCTCCTTGAACGGGAAGCCCAGGAGCTTGAGCAGCGCCCGGCCCTCGTCGTCGGTCGTGGCGGTCGTGACCACCGTGATGTCCATGCCCCGCTGGCGATCGATCTTGTCCTGGTCGATCTCGTGGAACACCGACTGCTCGGTCAGACCGAACGTGTAGTTGCCGTGCCCGTCGAGCTTGCGCCCGTCGAGACCGCGGAAGTCGCGGATACGCGGGAGGGCGATCGACAGCAGCCGGTCCAGGAACTCCCACATCCGGTCGCCGCGCAGGGTCACCTTCGCACCGATCGGCATGCCCTCACGCAGCTTGAACTGCGCGATGGACTTGGTCGCCCGCCGCACCTGCGGCTTCTGGCCGGTGATCGTGGCGAGGTCGCGGACCGCGCCGTCGATCAGCTTGGCGTCGCGAGCAGCCTCGCCGACACCCATGTTGACGACGATCTTGACCAGCCGCGGAACCTGCATGGGGTTCGCGTAGCTGTGCTGCTCCTGCAGCTGCGCCACGATCTCGTTACGGTACCGCTCCTTGAGGCGCGGCATGGTCTTGGTTTCGGTAGCCGTGGTCATCACAGGTCCTTACCGGTGCTACGCGCGATGCGGACCTTCTGGCCGTTGTCGTCGATCCGGTACCCGACGCGGGTCGGGTTCCCGTCGGAGTCCAGGACCTGCACGTTGGAGACGTGGATCGGGGCCTCCTGGGTGACGATGCCACCGGTCTTGGCGCCACGCTGGGTGGTGCTGATGCGGGTGTGCTTCTTGACCCGGTTCACGCCCTCGACCAGGACCTTGTCCTGCCGCGGGTAGGCCGCGATGACCTTGCCCTTGGCACCCTTGTCCTTGCCGGCGATGACGACGACCGTGTCGCCCTTCTTGACCTTCACGGTCACAACACCTCCGGCGCGAGAGAGATGATCTTCATGAACCGCTTGTCCCGCAGCTCCCGACCCACCGGGCCGAAGATACGGGTACCGCGCGGGTCCCCGCCGTCCTTGATGATGACGGCGGCGTTCTCGTCGAAGCGGATGTACGAGCCGTCCGGCCGCCGCCTCTCCTTGGCGGTGCGGACGACGACGGCCTTGACGACGTCGCCCTTCTTGACACCGGCACCCGGGATCGCGTCCTTGACCGTGGCCACGATGACGTCGCCGATGCTCGCGTAGCGCCGACCGGAGCCACCGAGAACCCGGATGCACAGGATCTCCCGGGCACCCGTGTTGTCGGCGACGCGCAGTCGCGACTCCTGCTGAATCACGTCTATCTCCTATGTCTGCCGGTTCTCCGGCCGCCCGGAGGCAGCCGGAGCCTGGCGGAACGTGCGCCCGACCGATACCGGCCGAGCTCGAGCCTTCGCTACTTGGCCTTCTCGAGGATCTCCACGAGCCGCCACCGCTTGGTGGCGGAGAGCGGCCGGGTCTCCATGATCAGGACCCGGTCGCCGATACCGGCCGAGTTCTGCTCGTCGTGCACCTTCAGCTTGCGGGTACGGCGCATGATCTTGCCGTACAGCGCGTGCTTGACCCGGTCCTCGACCTCGACCACGACGGTCTTTTCCATCTTGTCGCTGACCACGAGGCCCTCACGCACCTTACGGCGGGCCCGCGCGGCGGCGGTGGTGTTCTCGCTCATGATGCAGTCACCTCAGTCGGCGCGGCCGAGAGACCCAGCTCGCGCTCACGCATGATCGTGTAGATCCGGGCGATCTCCCGACGGATGACCTGCAGCCGCCGGTTGTTGTCCAGCTGCCCGGTTGCGGCCTGCACGCGGAGGTTGAACAGCTCCGCCTTGGCCTCACGCAGCTTCGTGACCAGCTCCTCCTCGGAGAGCTCACGCAGCTCGGAAGGCTTGACGCCCGCTGCCATCAGGATTCACCCACTTCGCGCGTAACAATGCGGCACTTCATCGGGAGCTTGTGGATCGCGCGACGCATCGCCTCTCGCGCGATCTGCTCGTTGGGGAAGGACATCTCGAAGAGAACCCGCCCCGGCTTGACGTTGGCGACCCACCACTCGGGCGAGCCCTTACCGGAACCCATGCGGGTTTCCGCCGGCTTCTTGGTGAGGGCCTGGTCCGGGAAGATCGTGATCCAGACCTTGCCACCACGCTTGATGTGGCGGGTCATCGCGATACGGGCCGACTCGATCTGGCGGTTGGTCACGTACGCCGGCTCGAGAGCCTGGATCCCGAACTCGCCGAACACCACCCGGTTACCACCCTTGGACGCGCCGTGGCGGTCCGGGTGGTGCGGCTTGCGGAAGCCCTTCGGGGGCTTGCGCGGCATCAGCATCTGTCAGCCCTCCTGCTGCGTTTCTGCCGGAGCAGCCGCGGCCGAGGCGACAGCAGCACTGTCGATCGGCTCGCCACTCGGCGTCTCGGCCTGCTGAGCGATGGTGGTCGCAGCAGCCCGGCCGGCCTCGGTGCCGCCGGCGGTCGTGCCGGACGAACCCGACCGGCCACGGCGCGGCCGCTCGGGGCGGTCGCCGCGGTCACGGCGCGGGCGGGACGGACCGGCCTCGGCCGGAGCCTCCCGGCCCGGGACGGCGTCGCCCTTGTAGATCCAGACCTTCACGCCGATCCGGCCGAAGGTGGTACGGGCCTCGAAGAAGCCGTACTCGATGTTGGCCCGCAGCGTGTGCAGCGGGACGCGACCCTCGCGGTAGAACTCGGTCCGGCTCATCTCGGCACCGCCGAGACGACCCGACACCTGGACCCGGATGCCCTTGCAGACCGGGTTCTTCATCGCCGACTGCATCGCCTTGCGCATCGCCCGACGGAAGCTGACCCGGCTGGAGAGCTGCTCGGCGACGCCCTGGGCGACCAGCTGCGCGTCCGACTCGGGGTTCTTCACCTCGATGATGTTCAGCTGCACCTGCTTGCCGGTGAGCTTCTCCAGCTCGCCGCGGATCCGGTCGGCCTCCGCACCCTTGCGGCCGATGACGATGCCCGGCCGGGCGGTGTGGATGTCCACGCGGACCCGGTCACGGGTGCGCTCGATGTCGACCTTGGAAATGCCGGCACGCTCGAGGCCCTTGGACATCATCCGGCGGATCTTGACATCCTCGCCGATGTAGTCCTTGTAGAGCTTGTCCGCGAACCAGCGGGACTTCCAGTCGGTCGAGATGCCGAGCCGGAACCCAGTGGGGTGAACCTTCTGACCCATTACTCGGCGCCCTCCGTCTTGCTCTCCGTCTCAGCGGCCTCGGCCTGCTTCGCCGGGGCGGCCTTCTTCGCGGCGGCCTTCTTCGGCGCAGCCGGCGCGACCGCCTCGACCGCCACGGTGATGTGGCAGGTGCGCTTGCGGATCCGGTACGCCCGGCCCTGCGCCCGCGGCCGGAACCGCTTCATGGTCGGGCCCTCGTCGACGAACGCCTCGCTGACGAGCAGCGCGTCGGGGTCCAGCCGCTCGTTGTTCTCCGCGTTGGCGATCGCGCTCGCGAGCACCTTGTACACCTGCTCGCTCGCAGCCTGCGGCGCGAACTGCAGCACCGTGAGCGCCTCCTTCGCGGGCAGGCCGCGGACGAGGTTGACCACCCGGCGCGCCTTCATCGGCGAGATGCGCACGTGCCGCGCAACCGCCCGCGCGCCCGGAAGCACCGGAGCGTCGCCCTTTCCTGGCATCGCTGTAACCCCTTGTTCCTCTATCCGTATGCCCGCGGCGTCAGCGCCGACGGCTCTTCCGGTCGTCCTTCTCGTGACCCTTGAACGTGCGGGTCAGCGCGAACTCGCCGAGCTTGTGCCCGACCATCGCCTCGGTCACGAACACCGGGACGTGCTTGCGTCCGTCGTGCACGGCGATCGTGTGACCCAGCATCTCCGGGATGATCGTCGAGCGCCGCGACCAGGTCTTGATGACGTTCTTCGAGCCCTTGTCGTTCTGCGTCTCCACCTTCTTGAGCAGGTGGTCGTCGACGAACGGGCCCTTCTTCAGGCTGCGAGGCATGTCTTATCTCCCTCAGCCGCGCTTACGCGTGGCGTAGCGACGGCGGACGATCAGCCGGTCACTCGGCTGGCCCTTACGACGGGTGCGGCCCTCGGGCTTACCCTGCGGGTTGACCGGGTGGCGACCGCCGGAGGTCTTACCCTCACCACCACCGTGCGGGTGGTCGACCGGGTTCATCGCCACACCACGGACGGTCGGGCGCTTGCCCTTCCACCGCATGCGGCCGGCCTTGCCCCAGTTGATGTTCGACTGGTCGGCGTTGCCGATCTCGCCGATGCTGGCGCGGCAGCGCACGTCCACCCGCCGGATCTCACCGGACGGCATGCGGAGGGTCGCGTACACACCCTCACGGCCGAGCAGCTGGATGCCGACGCCGGCCGAGCGGGCCAGCTTGGCGCCGCCGCCCGGACGAAGCTCCACGTTGTGGATCGTCGTACCGACCGGGATGTTGCGCAGCGGCAGGTTGTTGCCCGGCTTGATGTCGGCACCCGGACCGGACTCGACGCGGTCGCCCTGCTTCAGGTCCTTCGGCGCGATGATGTACCGCTTCTCGCCGTCGGCGTAGTGCAGCAGCGCGATGCGCGCGGTGCGGTTCGGGTCGTACTCGATGTGCGCGACCTTCGCCGGCACGCCGTCCTTGTCGACCCGCTTGAAGTCGATCAGGCGGTACTGCCGCTTGTGGCCGCCACCGTGGTGCCGGGTGGTGATCCGGCCGTGGGCGTTGCGTCCGCCCTTCTTCGGCAGCGGAGCCAGCAGCGACTTCTCGGGCGTCGACCGGGTGATCTCGGCGAAGTCGGCGACGCTGGAGCCACGTCGGCCCGGCGTCGTCGGCTTGTACTTACGGATAGCCATTGTCTACACCCCTCAGCTGACCGGGCCGCCGAAGGCCTCGATACGGTCACCGTCAGCCAGCTTCACGATCGCCCGCTTGGTCGCCTTGCGCTGACCGAAGCCGGTCTTGGTGCGCTTGCGCTTGCCCTCGCGGTTGAGCGTGTTGACCGTCAGGACGCGGACGTTGAAGATCTGCTGGATAGCGATCTTGATCTCGGTCTTGTTGGCGTCCGGGTGCACCAGGAAGGTGTACCAGTTCCGGTTCAGCTCGCTGTAGCTCTTCTCCGAGACGACCGGCGCGACGATGATGTCGCGCGGATCGGCGATCGTGCTCACTTGCCACCCTCCTCGGTGGTCTCGGCGGGAACGCCCAGGAACTCGTCCAGGGCCTCCTTGGTGAAGACCACGTCGTCGGCCACCAGCACGTCGTACGTGTTGAGCTGGCCGGCCTCGATCAGGTGCACCCGCGGCTCGTTGCGCAGCGACACCCAGTTCAGCTCGTCGGCGCTGCTCAGCACGACCAGGACCCGACGGGCCTCGGTCAGCTTCGCCAGCGTGGCCAGAGCGGCCTTGGTCGACGGCTTCTCGCCCGAGACGAAGGCCTCGACGACGTGCACCTGGCCGGCGCGCGCCCGGTCGGAGAGGGCGCCACGCAGGGCGGCGGCCTTCATCTTCTTGGGGGTGCGCTGGCTGTAGTCGCGCGGGACCGGGCCGTGCACCACGCCACCGCCGGCGAACTGCGGCGCGCGGATCGAGCCCTGCCGGGCACGACCGGTGCCCTTCTGCTTGTACGGCTTCTTGCCGCCACCGGCGACCTCGCCGCGGGTCTTGACCTTGTGCGTGCCCTGCCGGGCCGCCGCGAGCTGGGCCACCACGACCTGGTGCATCAGCGCGAGGTTGGCCTGGACGTCGAAGATGTCGGCCGGCAGCTCGACGGAGCCGCTCTTGGCGCCCTCGACGTTGCGGACGTCAACGGTGGTCACTTGGCCGCACCGCCCTTCTTCACCTTGGTCTTGGCCGCGGTACGGACCAGGACCAGCGCGCCCTTGGGGCCGGGGATGGCACCACGGACGAGCAGGAGGTTGTTCTCGGTGTCGACCGCCTGGACGGTCAGGTTCTGGACGGTGTAGCGCACGCCACCCATCCGGCCCGCCATCCGGGTGCCCTTGAAGACGCGACCCGGGGTGGCGCAGGCGCCGATGGAGCCCGGCGAGCGGTGCTTGCGCTCCACACCGTGGCTGGCGCGCAGACCGTGGAAGCCGTGCCGCTTCATCGGGCCGGCGTAGCCCTTGCCCTTGGTCTTGCCGGTGACGTCGATGGCGACGCCGGCCGGGAACTGCTCGACCGTGACCTCCTGGCCCAGCGAGTAGTCCGCGGCGTCCGCGGTGCGCAGCTCGACGATGTGCCGGCGCGGCGCCACGTCCGCCTTCGCGTAGTGCCCGCCCAGCGGCTTCTTGACCTTGCGCGGGTCGATCGTGCCGTAGGCGAGCTGGACCGCGGAGTAACCGTCCTTCTCGGCGCTACGAACCTGGCTGACGACGCACGGGCCGGCCTGAACCACGGTCACCGGGACAACGCGGTTGTTGTCCCAGACCTGGGTCATGCCGAGCTTTGCGCCCAGGATCCCCTTGACTTGCCTGTCCATTTGTCCGGTCCCTACAGCTTGATCTCGATGTCGACGCCAGCCGGCAGGTCGAGGCGCATGAGCGAGTCGACCGTCTTCGGGGTCGGGTCGATGATGTCGATCAGCCGCTTGTGCGTGCGCATCTCGAAGTGCTCGCGCGAGTCCTTGTACTTGTGCGGCGAGCGGATAACGCAGAAACGGTTGATCTCCGTGGGCAGCGGCACCGGGCCTGCGACCTGCGCCCCGGTACGCGTCACCGTCTCGACGATCTTCCGAGCCGAGGAGTCGACGACCTCGTGGTCATAGGCCTTGAGCCGGATGCGGATCTTCTGTCCCGCCATGGTGGCTTCTGTTCCTTCTCTCGATGCCGCTGTGTTGCGGGCGCCTGTACCGGCTGGTACAGGCCCACTTCGCCGACCCCCGCGGTCGGGCGTGTCGCGCCCTGGGGCCAGGCTCCGCCCCGGGACTCCGGAGCGGTTCTTGAACCACGCGGTGGGTCAAGGCGCCGATCGCATCACAGCGATCTGGACGCCGTGCGAGGGTGGTTGACCGCCAGGGGCGATCAACCACCCTACGCGCGACTGTTGGTCTCCCGGAGGTCCAGCTTTCACCGGACGCAGGTGACTAACCGTCGTTACGCAACCTGACTAGTATGCCGCACGACCGGCGGCGACGCTAATCGGGGTTACCCAGCTCACTTGAGGATGTTGGTGACGCGACCAGCGCCGACCGTACGACCACCCTCGCGGATCGCGAACTTGAGGTTCTCCTCCATGGCGATCGGCTGGATCAGCTTCACGGTCATGGTGGTGTTGTCGCCCGGCATGACCATCTCGGTGCCCTCGGGCAGCGTGACGACGCCGGTGACGTCCGTGGTCCGGAAGTAGAACTGCGGACGGTAGTTCTGGAAGAACGGGGTGTGCCGGCCGCCCTCCTCCTTGGAGAGGATGTAGACCGTCGCCTCGAACTCGGTGTGCGGGGTGCTGGTGCCCGGCTTGATGACAACCATGCCGCGCTCGACGTCCTCGCGCTTGATGCCGCGCAGCAGCAGACCGACGTTCTCACCCGCGCGGGCCTCGTCGAGCAGCTTGCGGAACATCTCGATGCCGGTGCAGGTGGTCTTCATCGACTTCTCGCGGATGCCGACGATCTCCACCTCCTCGTTCGGCTTGAGGATGCCGCGCTCGGCCCGACCGGTGACGACGGTGCCACGACCGGTGATCGTGAAGACGTCCTCGATCGGCATGAGGAACGGCTTCTCGGTCTCGCGCTCCGGCTGCGGGATCGCGGTGTCGACAGCGTTCATCAGGTCCAGGAGCTTGCCGGTCCACTCGGGGTCACCCTCGAGGGCCTTCAGCGCCGAGACCCGGACGACCGGCAGGTCGTCACCCGGGTACTCCTGCGCCGACAGCAGCTCGCGGACCTCGAGCTCGACGAGCTCCAGGAGCTCCTCGTCGTCGACCATGTCGCTCTTGTTGAGCGCCACGACGATGTACGGCACACCGACCTGACGGGCCAGCAGCACGTGCTCGCGGGTCTGCGGCATCGGGCCGTCGGTCGCCGCCACCACCAGGATCGCGCCGTCCATCTGCGCGGCACCGGTGATCATGTTCTTGATGTAGTCGGCGTGACCGGGGCAGTCGACGTGCGCGTAGTGACGCGCCTCGGTCTGGTACTCGACGTGCGCGATGGAGATCGTGATGCCGCGGGCCTTCTCCTCCGGCGCCTTGTCGATCTCGTCGAACGGCGTGTACGGGTTCAGGTCCGGGAACTGGTCGTGCAGGACCTTGGTGATGGCCGCCGTCAGCGTCGTCTTACCGTGGTCGATGTGACCAATGGTGCCGATGTTGACGTGCGGCTTAGTCCGCTCGAACTTCGCCTTCGCCACTGGTGTCCTCCTGTGGACTTCTTGGTTCGTTCGCCCCGGCGCGCCGATTGGCGCTTAGGACTCTGTCGACAGCCTTTCCGGCCTGGCGGCCGGAGAGCTTTGGTGGGTTCTGCGGCGATGAAGCCTACAGGCCCGGTCTCACACAACCCGATCGAGGTGGCCGCGGGCGGGGAGTGCCCTCCCGCGACCAGCCTCGAACCATCGGATCAACTCAGGTGAGCGTCACTCACCAGTCGCCTTGGCGATGATCTCCTTCGCCACGCTCTGCGGAACCTCGGCGTAGGAGTCGAACTGCATGCTGTAGCTAGCCCGGCCCTGGGTCTTCGACCGCAGGTCGCCGACGTAGCCGAACATCTCCGACAGCGGCACCAGGGCCCGGACGATACGAGCGCCGCTGCGCTCCTCCATCGCCTGGATGATGCCGCGCCGGGAGTTGAGGTCGCCGATGACGTCACCCATGTTCTCCTCCGGAGTGGTGACTTCAACGGCCATCATCGGCTCGAGGAGCGCGGGGTCGGCCTTGCGGGCCGCCTCCTTCATCACCATCGAGCCGGCGATCTTGAATGCCATTTCCGACGAGTCGACCTCGTGGTACTGGCCGTCCAGCAGCGTCAGCTTGACACCCACCAGCGGGAAGCCGGCGAGGATGCCGTACTGCATCGCGTCCTGGGCACCCGCGTCCACCGAGGGGATGAACTCCCGGGGGATGCGGCCACCGGTGACGGCGTTCGCGAACTCGTAGGTCGGCGAGTCGTTGTCCAGCGGCAGCGGCTCGACGCTCACGATCACGCGGGCGTACTGGCCGGAACCACCGGTCTGCTTCTTGTGGGTGTACTCGATCTTCTCCACCTTGCGGCGGATCGTCTCGCGGTACGCCACCTGCGGCTTGCCGATGTTCGCCTCGACGTTGAACTCGCGGCGCATCCGGTCGACCAGGATGTCCAGGTGCAGCTCGCCCATGCCGGAGATGACCGTCTGACCGGTCTCCTCGTCCAGCTTGACGCGGAAGGTCGGGTCCTCCTCGGCCAGCCGCTGGATGGCGGTGCTGAGCTTCTCCTGGTCGGCCTTGGTCTTCGGCTCGATCGCGACCTCGATGACCGGCTCCGGGAAGGTCATCGACTCCAGGATGACCGGGTTCGCCGGGTCGCAGAGGGTGTCACCGGTGGTGGTCTGCTTGAGACCCTGCACCGCGATGATGTCGCCAGCCTGGGCCGAGCTGCGCTCTTCCCGCTTGTTGGCGTGCATCTGGTAGATCTTGCCGATCCGCTCCTTGCGGTCCTTGGTGGAGTTGACCACCTGGGTACCGGTCTCGACCACGCCGGAGTAGACCCGGACGTAGGTGAGCTTGCCGAGGTGCTTGTCGGTCTGGATCTTGAAGGCCAGGCCGGAGAAGGGCTCCGACTTGGACGGCTTCCGCTGCAGCGGGGTCTCGCCGTCGGTGGCCGTACCCTCGATCGCCGGAACGTCCAGCGGCGACGGCAGGAAGTCGACGACGGCGTCGAGCATGGGCTGCACGCCCTTGTTCTTGAACGCCGAGCCGCAGAGCACCGGGTTGGCCTTGCTGGCGATGGTGGCCCGACGGATGGCGGCCTTGATCTCCTCGACGGAGATCTCCTCGCCCTCCAGGTACTTCTCCATCACCGAGTCGTCGACGTCGGCCAGGGTCTCCATCAGCTTCTCGCGCCACTCCGCCGCGGAGTCGGCCAGCTCGGCCGGGATCTCCTCGATGGCGTAGTCCTCACCCTTCTGGGTCTCCCCGCGCCAGGTGAGGGCGCGCATGCCGATCAGGTCGACGACGCCGATGTGGTCGCCCTCGAGGCCGATCGGGATCTGGAGCACCAGCGGGGTGGCGTTGAGCCGGTCGATCATCATCTGCACGCAGCGGAAGAAGTCGGCACCGGTCCGGTCGAGCTTGTTGACGAAGCACATCCGGGGGACGTGGTACTTGTCGGCCTGACGCCAGACGTTCTCCGTCTGCGGCTCCACGCCGGCGACACCGTCGTAGACCGCGACCGCACCGTCCAGCACCCGCAGCGACCGCTCGACCTCGACCGTGAAGTCGACGTGACCGGGCGTGTCGATGATCTGGATCGTGTGGCCCTTCCACTCACACTTGGTGGCAGCGGAGGTGATGGTGATACCACGCTCCTGCTCCTGCTCCATCCAGTCCATGACGGCAGCGCCCTCGTGGACCTCACCGATCTTGTACGTGATACCGGTGTAGAACAGGATCCGCTCGGTGGTCGTGGTCTTACCGGCATCGATGTGCGCCATGATGCCGATGTTGCGTACGTTGGCGAGCGCGTCTGCGGCGGCCACTTCAATCCCTACTTATCGTCGTCTCGACTCAACTGGTGGCGGTTCCGGCGCCGGTCCGGCGCCGGAACCAGGGTGTTACCAGCGGTAGTGCGCGAAGGCCTTGTTGGACTCCGCCATCTTGTGCGTGTCCTCGCGCCGCTTGACGGCGGCACCCAGACCGTTGCTCGCGTCCAGCAGCTCGTTCATCAGCCGCTCGACCATGGTCTTCTCACGACGGGCCTTGGAGTACGTCACCAGCCAGCGCAGACCGAGCGTGGTCGCGCGGGCCGGACGCACCTCGACCGGCACCTGGTAGGTCGCGCCACCGACACGGCGGCTGCGGACCTCGAGGGTCGGCTTGACGTTGTCCATCGCGCGCTTGAGCGTGACGACCGGGTCGGTGCCGCTCTTCTCGCGGCAGCCCTCCAGGGCGGCGTACACGATGCGCTCGGCGAGCTGACGCTTACCGCGCATCAGGATCTTGTTCACCAGCTGGGTGACCAACGGCGAGTTGTACACCGGGTCAGCGACCAGCGGCTTCCGCGGAGCGGGTCCCTTACGCGGCATGTCAGCTCTTCTCCTTCTTCGCGCCGTACCGGCTGCGCGCCTGCTTGCGGTTGCGGACACCCTGGGTGTCCAGCGAACCGCGGACGATCTTGTAACGCACGCCGGGGAGGTCCTTCACCCGGCCGCCGCGGACGAGCACGATCGAGTGCTCCTGCAGGTTGTGACCGACGCCCGGGATGTAGGCGGTCACCTCGATCTGGCTGCTGAGCTTGACACGAGCGACCTTGCGGAGCGCCGAGTTCGGCTTCTTGGGGGTGGTGGTGTACACGCGGGTGCACACACCGCGCCGCTGAGGGGAACCCTTCAGCGCCGGGGTCTTCGTCTTGGTCGTCTTGGCCTGGCGGCCCTTTCGGACCAGCTGCTGGATGGTGGGCACCGGGTTTCTCCGCTCCCTTCGGCCGCTGTCGCGGCCGCGCCGTCTGCTCGTTAGCCGACCTGATGGACGGCTCTCCTACATTCCGACCAGGGCCACCTCACGGAGGTCCCGGCACCCGCGGTCGGGCGTGTCGCCCAGCTCACGGTCCCGGTGCCGTCGCTCGCGCGTCGCACCGGGTTCTGTTCGCCGGCACGCGGTGGACCGTGCGCCGGGTCTTGGACTGTGTCGTACGGCCGCTCGATCGCCGGATGAACCGGGACCCGCGCACGCACGAGTTGCCCGGGCGGGCCCGGGCACAAGGGGAAAGAGTACCTACCACAGCCTCGCAGGTCAAAACGGAATGGTCCGGCGGATCTCAAACCCCGCCGGTCGCCCGCCCCGTGGCGCCTGCTCGCCCGTGCTGGGCACCTACGGCTCCAAGTGTACCGGCTGCCCTCGGAAGCGGCCCGTCGCCCCCGCCGCGACCGCCGTCACCCGAACTGCAGCAGCAACGCCAGCCCCAGGCCCGCCAGGCAGAGCAGCAGACCCGTCGCCCCGCAGCTGATCCCGGCCGTGGCGAGCCCTCGCCCGGTGAACCGGACCGCCGGCGGCGGCGCCGCCCGCCGGATCTGCCGCCGGGCCAGCAGCCCGGCCACGATCGCGGCCGCCCCGGCCAGCGCGCCCGGCACGGTGAACGCCCCGGCCGCCCAGGCCCCGCCGTACCGCGCCGCCCCGACACCGAAGCAGACCACCAGCACCGACACCAGGATCGACACCACCCCGGCCACCAGCGAGCCCACCGCCGGACCGGAGGTCACCGCCGGCACGTCGAGATGGACCACCCCGAAAGGGGTACCCGGTACCGCGTCGACCCGCTTGGGCGGTTTGGGCGCCTCCCGCGGCGGCGGGGGCAGCCACCCCGGACCGGGCGGCCACCCGCCCCCCGGCGCCCCACCGAGGTACGCCCCCGCCGGAGACGCCCCCGGGTACGGCCCGGCCACCTGACCCGACTGCCCCGGCGACAACTGCCCGGGGTGACCGCCGAAGGGCTGCCCTGGCGACAACTGCCCGGGGTGCGCCGGCGACGCGTACCCGATGGGGGTGGCCTCCGGCGGCGTGCCGGCGCCCGGGGTGGACCGGTCGCCCGTGGCGGCCCCCTGCGCCGACCAGGGCGAGACCTCGGGAACGGCGGTCGCGGGCGGGGCGGCACCGGCGGAACCGGGCGCGCCCGTCTCCGGGGGCCCGGCGGGCTGGCCGCCCGGGTCGGCTCCCGACGGCGGCGCCGGTTCCGTCACGTGGTCCTCCTGTCGACAAGCCAGATCCCTCGCCGCGCGACGGACACCGGCCAGGCTACCGTCGGCGCGCACCGCCCCGCAGGGCCCGCGCGAGCACCGGCGCTCAGTCCACGTTCGGGGCGTAGTCCTGCCCGAACGGAGCGTCGGCCAGCCGGACCACGCCGATCACCACCAGCGTCACCACGGCGACCGCGACCAGCACCAGACCCGCCCAGGCCAGCCGCTCCCCCTGCCGCAGCCAGGCCGCACCGGTGAGGTACCCGCCGGAGGCGTACGCCTCCCGCCGGGCCTGCCGGGCGAGCTGGAGCGCCACCGTCGCGGGCACCACCCCGCCGACGAACAGCCCGGTCAGCGCCCCGATCAGGCCCAGCGCGAAGACGGCGCGGGCCTTCGTCGCGGGCGCCGGGTCGGGGTCGAGCGGGTGGCGTGGCGGCTGGTGCGCCACGGGCAGCTGCCCGGGAGCGGTCGTCATACCCCCATCATGCCCGCCGGCGCACGCCGGGACCGGCCACCTCGGCCCCGAAGGCCGGCCCACCCCCGAACACGACGAGGCCCCCGGCGGTCACGCCGGGGGCCTCGTCGGTCACTGCTTAGCGGTACGACCCGAAGTCGAAGTCGTCCAGCGGCACAGCCTGCCCGCTGGCCGGCCCGAAGCCGTAGTCGGTCTCCGGGTAGCCGGTCATCGAGTAGACCTTGGCCTTCGCCTCCTCGGTCGGCTCCACCCGGACGTTGCGGTACTTGCTGATGCCCGTACCGGCCGGGATGAGCTTACCGATGATCACGTTCTCCTTGAGGCCGACGAGCGAGTCGCTGCGCGAGTTGATCGCCGCGTCGGTCAGCACCCGGGTGGTCTCCTGGAAGGAGGCCGCCGAGAGCCAGGAGTCGGTGGCCAGCGAGGCCTTGGTGATACCCATCAGCACCGGGCGACCGGCGGCGGGCTCGCCACCCTCGCCGACGAGCCGGCGGTTCTCCGACTCGAACAGCGCCCGGTCGACCAGCACGCCCGGCAGGAACTCGGTCGAGCCGGAGTCGATGACCGTCACCCGCTTGAGCATCTGGCGGATGATGATCTCGATGTGCTTGTCGTGGATGAGCACACCCTGCGAGCGGTAGACCTCCTGGACCTCCTGGGTCAGGTGGACCTGGACCGCGCGCGGGCCGAGGATGCGGAGCAGCTCGTGCGGGTCGATGGTGCCCTCGGTGAGCTTCTCGCCGACCTCGACGTGGTCCCCGTCGTGGGTCCGCAGCTTGACCCGCTTGGAGATCTTGTCGTAGACGATCTCTTCGCTGCCGTCGTCCGGCACCACGATGATCTTCCGGGACCGCTCGCCGTCCTCGATCCGGACCCGGCCCGGGGTGTCGGCGATGGGCGCCTTGCCCTTCGGGATCCGGGCCTCGAAGATCTCCTGGACACGGGGCAGACCCTGGGTGATGTCCTCACCCGCGACACCACCGGTGTGGAAGGTACGCATCGTCAGCTGCGTACCCGGCTCACCGATCGACTGGGCGGCGATGATGCCGACCGCCTCGCCGATGTCGACCGACTTGCCGGTCGGCAGCGAGCGGCCGTAGCAGGCCGCGCAGACGCCCAGCTTCGACTCGCAGGTGAGCACGCTGCGCACCCGGACCGTCTCCACCCCGGCGGCGACGATCTTGTCGACCAGGATCGAGTTGAGGTCCTGACCGCGCTGCGCCACCACGTTGCCGTCCGGCCCCTTGATGTCGTCGGCCAGGGTCCGGGCGTGCACGCTGGTCTCGGCGTGCGTGTGCACGACCAGCTTGCTGTCCAGCCGCTCGCCGATCTGCATCGGGATCGCCCGGTCGGTGCCGCAGTCCTCCTCGCGGATGATCACGTCCTGCGAGACGTCCACCAGACGACGGGTCAGGTAACCCGAGTCGGCGGTCCGCAGCGCGGTGTCGGCGAGACCCTTACGGGCACCGTGCGTGGAGATGAAGTACTCCAGCACGGACAGACCCTCCCGGTAGCTGGCCTTGATCGGCCGCGGGATGATCTCGCCCTTCGGGTTGGCCACCAGACCACGGATCGCCGCGATCTGCCGGAGCTGGAGCAGGTTACCGCGGGCACCCGAGTGGATCATCTTCCACAGCGGGTTCTCCTGCGGCAGCGCGGTGTCCATCTCCTTGGCGACCTCGTTGGTCGCCTTGGTCCAGATCTCGATGAGCTCGCCGCGACGCTCCTCGGCGGTCATCAGACCACGCTGGTACTGCTTGTCGATCTGGTCGGCGTCCTTCTCGTACCGCGCCAGGATCTCCCGCTTGCGCGGCGGCGCGATGACGTCCTCCATGCCGATGGTGACGCCGGACCAGGTGGCCCAGTGGAAACCGGCCTCCTTGAGCCCGTCCAGGGTGGCCGCGAGAGCCACCTTCGGGAAGCGCTCGGCGAGGTCGTTGACGATCGCGGAGAGCTGGCCCTTGCGGATCTCGTAGTTCACGAAGCGGTAGCCCTGCGGCAGCGTCTCGTTGAACAGGACCCGGCCCAGCGTGGTCTCCACGGTCAGCGGCTCGCCCTCGGCCCAGCCCTCGGGCGCGACCCACGGCTCGGCGCCGGCGCCGTTGTCGACACCGACCACACCGCGCAGCCGGATCTTGACCGGGGTCTGCAGGTGCAGCTCGCCGCTGTCGAACGCCATCCGCGCCTCGGCGTCCGAGCTGAACGCCCGGCCCTCGCCCTTGCCACCCGGAGTGAGGTGGGTGAGGTGGTAGAGACCGATGACCATGTCCTGGGTGGGCATGGTGACCGGCTTGCCGTCGGCCGGCTTGAGGATGTTGTTCGACGACAGCATCAGGATCCGCGCCTCGGCCTGGGCCTCGGCGGACAGCGGCACGTGCACCGCCATCTGGTCACCGTCGAAGTCCGCGTTGAACGCGGTGCAGACGAGCGGGTGGATCTGGATCGCCTTGCCCTCGACCAGCTGCGGCTCGAAGGCCTGGATGCCCAGGCGGTGCAGGGTCGGCGCGCGGTTCAGCAGCACCGGGTGCTCGCCGATGACCTCTTCCAGCACGTCCCACACGACCGGCCGCTGCCGCTCGACCATCCGCTTGGCGGACTTGATGTTCTGCGCGTGGTTGAGGTCCACCAGCCGCTTCATCACGAACGGCTTGAACAGCTCCAGCGCCATCTGCTTGGGCAGGCCGCACTGGTGCAGCTTCAGCTTCGGGCCGACCACGATGACCGAACGGCCGGAGTAGTCGACGCGCTTGCCGAGCAGGTTCTGGCGGAACCGGCCCTGCTTGCCCTTGAGCATGTCCGACAGCGACTTGAGCGGGCGGTTACCCGGACCGGTGACCGGCCGGCCGCGACGGCCGTTGTCGAACAGCGCGTCGACGGCCTCCTGGAGCATCCGCTTCTCGTTGTTGACGATGATCTCGGGCGCGCCGAGGTCGATCAGCCGCTTGAGGCGGTTGTTCCGGTTGATCACGCGGCGGTACAGGTCGTTCAGGTCGGAGGTCGCGAAGCGGCCACCGTCGAGCTGCACCATCGGGCGCAGGTCCGGCGGGATGACCGGGACGCAGTCCAGCACCATGCCGAGCGGCGAGTTGCGGGTGTTCAGGAACGCCGCGACGACCTTGAGCCGCTTGAGCGCCCGGATCTTCCGCTGGCCCTTGCCGGAGCGGATGGTCTCGCGCAGGCTCTCGGCCTCGGCGTCGAGGTCCATGTTCTGGACCAGCGCCTTGATGGCCTCGGCGCCCATGCCGCCGGTGAAGTACTCGCCGAACCGGTCGCGCAGCTCGCGGTAGAGCAGCTCGTCGGTGACCAGCTGCTTCGGCTCCAGCTTGCGGAAGGTGTCCAGCACCTCGTCGAGGCGGTCGATCTCGCGCTGGGCCCGGTCGCGGATCTGGCGCATCTCGCGCTCTCCGCCCTCCTTGACCTTGCGCCGGACGTCCGCCTTGGCACCCTCGGCCTCCAGCTCGGCCAGGTCGGCCTCGAGCTTGGCGGCCCGCTTCTCGATCTCCGAGTCGCGGCTGTTCTCGGACTGCCGCTTCTCGGCCAGGATCTCGTTCTCGATGGTCGAGAGGTCACGGTGACGCGACTCGGCGTCCACGCTCGTCACGACGTACGAGGCGAAGTAAATGATCTTCTCGAGGTCCTTGGGGGCGAGGTCCAGCAGGTAGCCCAGCCGGCTCGGCACGCCCTTGAAGTACCAGATGTGGGTCACCGGAGCGGCCAGCTCGATGTGCCCCATCCGCTCACGACGGACCTTGGAACGGGTCACCTCGACGCCGCAGCGCTCGCAGATGATGCCCTTGAAGCGGACCCGCTTGTACTTACCGCAGTAGCACTCCCAGTCCCGCTGCGGACCGAAGATCTTCTCGCAGAAGAGCCCGTCCTTTTCCGGCTTCAGGGTGCGGTAGTTGATCGTCTCAGGCTTCTTGACCTCACCGTGCGACCACTGACGGATGTCGTCGGCGGTGGCGAGGCCGATGCGCAGCTCGTCGAAGAAGTTGACGTCGAGCACTATGTCCCCTATGTCGTCGTCTGTACTGCTAGCTAGTGGGTGGGGTCGGGAGCCGGCGAACCGGCTCCCGACCGCTCACCTCAGACCTCTTCGACCGAGCTCGGCTCGCGCCGGGACAGGTCGATGCCCAGCTCCTCCGCGGCCCGGAACACCTCGTCGTCGGTCTCGCGCATCTCCAGGGCCACGCCGTCGCTGGAGAGCACCTCGACGTTGAGGCACAGCGACTGCAGCTCCTTGAGCAGCACCTTGAACGACTCCGGGATGCCCGGCTCGGGGATGTTCTCGCCCTTGACGATCGCCTCGTAGACCTTGACCCGGCCCAGGACGTCGTCGGACTTGATGGTCAGCAGCTCCTGCAGGGCGTAGGCGGCGCCGTACGCCTGCATGGCCCAGCACTCCATCTCACCGAAGCGCTGGCCACCGAACTGCGCCTTACCACCCAGCGGCTGCTGCGTGATCATCGAGTACGGGCCGGTCGACCGGGCGTGGATCTTGTCGTCGACCAGGTGGTTGAGCTTCAGGATGTAGATGTAGCCGACCGCGATCGGGTCCGGCAGCGGCTCGCCGGAACGACCGTCGAACAGCTGCGCCTTGCCGGAGGACCCGATCAGCTGCTTGCCGTCCCGGTTGGGCAGGGTCGACGCGAGCAGACCGGAGATCTCCGCCTCGCGGGCACCGTCGAAGACCGGCGTGGCCACGTTGGTGTCCGGCTCGGACTCGTGGGCGTCGATCGAGCGCAGCGCCTTCTTCCACTCCGCGTCGTCACCGTCCACGCTCCAGCCGGTCTTGGCGACCCAGCCGAGGTGGGTCTCCAGCACCTGACCGATGTTCATCCGGCTCGGCACACCGAGCGGGTTGAGCACGATGTCGACCGGGGTCCCGTCCTCCAGGAACGGCATGTCCTCGACCGGCAGGATCTTGGAGATGACGCCCTTGTTGCCGTGCCGGCCGGCGAGCTTGTCGCCGTCCTGGATCTTGCGCTTCTGGGCGACGTAGACCCGCACCAGCTCGTTGACGCCCGGCGGCAGCTCGTCGCCGTCCTCGCGGGAGAAGGTACGCACGCCGATGACCGTGCCGGTCTCGCCGTGCGGCACCTTCAGCGAGGTGTCCCGGACCTCGCGCGCCTTCTCACCGAAGATCGCGCGGAGCAGCCGCTCCTCCGGGGTCAGCTCGGTCTCGCCCTTGGGCGTGACCTTGCCGACCAGGATGTCGCCGGGGACGACCTCGGCGCCGATCCGGATGATGCCGCGCTCGTCGAGGTCCGCGAGCATTTCCTCGCTGACGTTCGGGATGTCGCGGGTGATCTCCTCCGGGCCGAGCTTGGTGTCCCGGGCGTCGACCTCGTGCTCCTCGATGTGGATCGAGGTGAGCACGTCCTGCTGCACGAGGCGCTGCGACAGGATGATCGCGTCCTCGTAGTTGTGGCCCTCCCAGCACATGAACGCCACCAGCAGGTTGCGCCCGAGCGCCATCTCGCCCTCGTCGGTGCACGGACCGTCGGCGATGACCTGACCGGCCTCGACGCGGTCGCCCTCGAAGACGACCGGCTTCTGGTTGACGCAGGAGCCGGCGTTGGAACGGCGGAACTTGTGCAGCAGGTACGTCCGGCGGTGGCCGTCGTCCTGGTGGATGGTGATGTAGTCGGCGCAGAGGTCCTCGATCACACCACCGACCTCGGCGACGACGACGTCACCGGCGTCGACGGCGGCCCGGTACTCCATGCCCGTGCCGACCAGCGGCGCCTCGGCCTTGACCAGCGGCACCGCCTGGCGCTGCATGTTCGCGCCCATCAGGGCCCGGTTGGCGTCGTCGTGCTCGAGGAACGGGATCATCGCGGTCGCGACCGAGGTCATCTGCCGCGGCGAGACGTCCATGTAGTCGACGGCGCTGGGGACCACGTCCTCGGTCTCGCCACCCTTACGGCGGCACAGGACCCGGTCCTCGGCGAAGGTGCCGTCCGCCTTCAGCGGCGCGTTGGCCTGCGCCTTGACGTACCGGTCCTCCTCGTCCGCGGTCAGGTAGTCGATCTGGTCGGTGACCCGACCCTCGACGACCTTCCGGTACGGCGTCTCGATGAAGCCGAACGGGTTGACCCGGGCGAAGGTGGAGAGCGCGCCGATCAGGCCGATGTTCGGGCCTTCCGGCGTCTCGATCGGGCACATCCGACCGTAGTGCGACGGGTGCACGTCACGGACCTCGAAGCCGGCCCGCTCCCGGGACAGACCACCCGGGCCGAGCGCGCTCAGCCGGCGCCGGTGGGTCAGGCCCGCCAGCGGGTTGGTCTGGTCCATGAACTGGGACAGCTGCGACGTACCGAAGAACTCCTTGATCGCCGCCACCACCGGGCGGATGTTGATCAGGGTCTGCGGCGTGATCGCCTCGACGTCCTGCGTGGTCATCCGCTCGCGGACGACCCGCTCCATCCGGGACAGGCCGACCCGGACCTGGTTCTGGATCAGCTCGCCGACCGTACGCAGGCGCCGGTTGCCGAAGTGGTCGATGTCGTCGGCCTCGTAGCCGTCCTCACCGGCGTGCAGCCGGCAGAGGTACTCCACGGTGGCGACGATGTCGTCCTCGGTGAGCGTGCCCGTGGTGATCGGGACGTCCAGCTCGAGCTTCTTGTTGAACTTGTAACGACCGACCTTGGCGACGTCGTACCGCTTCGGGTTGAAGAAGAGGTTGTCGAGCAGGGTCTGGGCGTTCTCACGGGTCGGCGGCTCGCCAGGGCGGAGCTTCCGGTAGATGTCGAGTAGCGCCTCGTCCTGGCCGGCGATGTGGTCCTTCTCGAGCGTGGTCATCATCAGCTCGGACCAGCCGAACCGCTCACGGATCTGCTCGGCCGACCATCCGATGGCCTTGAGCAGGACCGTGACGGCCTGCCGACGCTTACGGTCGATGCGGACGCCGACCGTGTCGCGCTTGTCGATGTCGAACTCCAGCCAGGCACCCCGGCTCGGGATGACCTTGACGCTGGAGAGGTCGCGGTCGGAGGTCTTGTCCGGCTGCTTGTCGAAGTAGACGCCCGGGGACCGGACGAGCTGGCTGACCACGACGCGCTCGGTGCCGTTGATGATGAAGGTGCCCTTCGGCGTCATCATCGGGAAGTCACCCATGAACACCGTCTGGCTCTTGATCTCGCCAGTGGTGTTGTTGGTGAACTCCGCGGTCACGAACAGCGGCGCGCAGTAGGTCAGGTCCTTCTCCTTGCACTCCTCGATCGAGGCCTTGACCTCGTCGAAGCGCGGAGCCGAGAAGGAGAGCGACATGGTGCCGGAGAAGTCCTCAATGGGACTGATCTCTTCGAGGATCTCCGCGAGACCCGATCGTGCGTGCGGGTCGTCCGCCGACCGGCCCTGCCAAGCCTCGTTGCCGACGAGCCAGTCGAAGGACTCGTTCTGAATGGCGAGGAGGTTGGGGACCTCGAGGTGTTCGGTGATCCTGCCGAAAGAAACTCGGCGGGGAGCGAAAGCGCTCGACGTACGACTGGTCTTCGCAGGGCGGGAAGCTGCCAAGATGCGTCCTTCCGAGGACCGGTGCTGCAGAACGGCTGGTACGCGTGCACTCCAATGACCCCACCAGAAATATCCGTAAACGGACATTTCCGAGCAGGGGTCAAGTCGGAAGGCAGCGCAAACTAGCAGTGTAGCCGAGAGGCTAACCGCTGTCCAGCCCACCCCGCAGGTCGTCGCGGAACGTGCCTCGGGACCCCGGGAAACCGGGTCTGCCGGGCCGCTCGGAACGCGGCGTTCCTGCGGGCCGCTCGGGTGGCGCGGCGGGTGGTGCTGCCGTTGCCATTACCCAAGTGGTGGCCGTCGCAAGCGCGGAAGGTCTTGCTGGTGTCAGCGTGCCTGGCAGTCCGGTGCCGCGTCAAGGGCCGGCGTCGGGTCGCCGCCCTCTTTCCCGCTCCGGGACCATTGCCGGGCACCGCCGTGGTGCCGTACGCCGGGTGCCGGACGTCCTGCTCACGCCGCTGCCACCGGTAGCCACCAACCACAGCGGGCGGTGATCCGTTCCCGGATCACCGCCCGCCGCGATGCGGTGTGCCCCGGCTCACGTGAGCCGGACGCGCGCCTGGTCGTACCTCAATTACTTGAGGGTGACCTTGGCGCCCTCGCCCTCGAGCTTGGCCTTGGCCTTCTCGGCGGTCTCCTTGTTGACCTTCTCCAGGATGGCCTTCGGCGCGGACTCGACCGCGTCCTTGGCCTCCTTGAGGCCCAGGCCGGTCAGCTCACGCACGACCTTGATGACCTGGATCTTCTTGCCACCGTCGCCCTCGAGGACGACGTCGAACTCGTCCTTCTCCGGCTCGGCCTCGGCCGGGGCAGCAGCGCCACCGGCAGCGGCGACCGCGACCGGAGCCGCGGCGGTGACCTCGAAGGTCTCCTCGAACTGCTTCACGAACTCGGAGAGCTCGATCAGCGTCATCTCCTTGAACGCGTCGAGCAGCTCGTCGGTGCTGAGCTTCGCCATGTCTGGCGTCCTTTCCTGAATCTGTTAGGTAAGAACTGGGTGCGCCGGGAGGCCTCAGGCCGCCTCGGCGCCCTCCTTCTCGCGCTTGTCCTGCAGGGCGGCCGCCAGACGGGCGGTCTTGGAGAGCGGAGCCTGGAACAGGGCCGCGGCCTTGCTCAGGTTGCCCTTCATCGCGCCGGCCAGCTTGGCCAGCAGCACCTCACGGGACTCCAGGTCGGCGAGCTTCGTGACCTCGGCCGCGGAAATGGCCTTGCCCTCGAAGACACCGCCCTTGATGACGAGCTTCGGGTTGGCCTTCGCGAAGTCGCGAAGCCCCTTCGCCGCCTCGACGACGTCGCCCGAAACGAAAGTCAGCGCGGTAGGACCGGTGAACAGCTCGTCGAGGCCGGAGATGCCCGCCTCGGTCGCGGCACGCTTGGCCAGCGTGTTCTTCGCGACCGTGTAGGTGGTCTCCTTGCCGAGCGAGCGCCGCAGCTGGGTGAGCTGGGAAACCGTCAGACCACGGTACTCGGTCAGCACCGCAGCGCCCGCGTTACGGAAGCTCTCGGTCAGCTCAGCGACGGCCGTGGCCTTGTCGGCCCGGATCGGCTTGTCCGCCATGTCCCTCCTCTCTCGTTGCTCGAGGCTGGTCGCCGTCGGCAGGCCGGGAGGCCTGGGACGGCGGCGGAGGATCACGACAACGAGAAAAGCCCCGGCGCAGGGCGCACGGGGCGAGGGCCGGCACGATCACCATGGTCGGCGGACCACGGGAGGAGCCGATTTTCGCTTGCCGCCCTGCGCGGGTCGCCCGTCATCGCGGGACCTTCGACCGTGCCGGAGCACGGTGACCAGCGGTCTCTGGGTGGAACTTCGTGACCAGGTTACGGCACGCGACGGTGCGCACCAAATCGCCCCCCACGTGCGCCCGGTCACTCCGGCGCCGCACCTTCCGGCGGCGGTCCGCCGGCGGCCCGGCCCCGCTCAGCGGCGGACCCGGTCAGGGGCGGACCCGGTCAGGGGCGGACCCGGTCAGGGGCGCACCCGGCGCCGCCAGACGTAGCCGGCCAGGGCCACCGCCGCCCAGGCCAGCGCGCCGGCGGTGAGCAGGAGCGCCGTCGAGCCGGCCAGCGGGCCGGTCACCGCCCGGGCGGTCGCCATCACCGGCGGCGCCAGCCAGGGCACCACCGAGCCGCTCAGGCCGAGGACCAGGGCGCCGACCGCGCCCAGGGCCAGCACCGCCACGCCGTAGCCCGCGCTGCCGGTGACCGCCCGGCTGGCCAGGGCGCCGAGTGCCACCGCCGCGGGCAGGGCCAGCAGGTGGGCCCAGAGCCCGAGGGCGAGACCCACCGGCAGCGACCGGTCCCCCGGCCCCACCGGGCCGGTCACCCCACCGACCAGCCACGGGAAGATCATCGCGACGGCCACCGTGCCGAGCGCGGCCACCGTCGCCGCCAGCAGGCCGGCCGCGCGCTCCCGGGCCGGGCCGAGGACGACCAGGGCCAACCGCCGCTGCACGTCCGGCTCCACGTCGAGCAGGATCCTGGTCTGCCAGGCCAGCACCGGGAAGAGCACCACCGCGGAGACGCCGTACGCCTCCGCCGGCTGGGCCCGGCCGCCGCCGTACAGGACGCCGAGAGCGAGCAGGCCGGCCAGCAGCGGCGCCAGCGCCCTCCCGGTACGCAGGAAGCCGGCCAGCCGCAGCCGCACCAGCGCGCTCACCGGGGCACCTCCCGCGCCGGGCCGTCCGCTCCGACGCCCTCTCCCGCTGCCGGCTCGGGTGACCCGACGTCCGGCGGGGCGGCGTCGGGGCGTACCCGCAGGACGTGGTGGCCCTCGGCGCGCAACCGGGCGACGGCGCCGGCCACCCGCGCGGCCGGCACGGCGACCTCGACCACGGCCATCGGCTCCGCCCCGGCGGACGTCTCCTCGGTCACCACGCCGTCCGCGACGGTCCAGCGGCGGGCGCCCGGCAGCCGGGCGGTCTCCCCCCGGTGGTCGCTGACCAGCACCGACCCGCCGGCCGCCAGCACCTCGTCGACGAGGGCGGGGACCAGCTCGCGGGCGGCGGAGTCCAGGCCCTCCCAGGGCTCGTCGAGCACCAGCAGGCCGGGCCGGCGGAGCATCGCCTGGGCCAGTCCGACCTTCTGCGCGGTGCCCTTGGACAGCTCGGGCAGCTTCACGCCCCGGAACCGGGTCAGGCCCAGCCGCTCGGTCCACCGGTCGGCCTCCCGCGCCGCCCCGGGCCGGGACAGCCCGGCGACCCGGCCCATCGTGATGAGGTAGGCCTGGAGGGTGAAGGGCTGGTCGGCGGGGAACCGCTCCGGCACCCAGCTCACGTGGCGGGGCCGGTCGACGACCCGGCCCCGGCCCGGCCGGAGCACCCCGGCCGCGAGCTGGAGCAGGGTGGACTTGCCCACGCCGTTGCGGCCGAGCACGACCGCCACCTCACCCGGCTCGATCCGGGCCTGCGCCGCCCTCAGCACCCACGGGCCGCGCCGGTGGTACCGGAGCCAGACGTCCTCCAGCAACATGCCGCGAGCCTGCCACAGCCGGACGAACGGCAGGGGCCCCGCCACGAGTCGTGGCGGGGCCCCTGCGCGGGAGTCGTGCTCAGCCCTCGGTCGGGGCCTCGTGCAGGTTCTTCACCAGCTTCGGGTCGACCGGAACGCCCGGGCCCATGGTGGTGGTGAGGACGACCTTCTTGAGGTACGTACCCTTGGCCGCCGACGGCTTGGCGCGGAGCACCTCGTCGAGGACGGCGGCGTAGTTGTCCACCAGCTGGGTCTCGGAGAACGAGGCCTTGCCGATGATCAGGTGCAGGTTGGAGTGCTTGTCCACCCGGAAGGTGATCTTGCCGCCCTTGATGTCCTGAACGGCCTTGGTGACGTCCATGGTCACCGTGCCCGTCTTCGGGTTCGGCATCAGGCCGCGCGGGCCCAGGATCCGCGCGATCCGGCCGATCTTGGCCATCTGGTCGGGGGTGGCGATCGCGGCGTCGAAGTCCAGCCAGCCGCCCTGGATCCGGGCGACGAGCTCGTCCGTGCCCACCTCGTCGGCACCGGCGGCGGCGGCCTCCTCGGCCTTCGCGCCGGCGGCGAACACGATCACGCGGGCGGTCTTACCGGTGCCGTGCGGCAGGTTGACCGTGCCGCGGACCATCTGGTCCGCCTTGCGGGGGTCGACGCCGAGGCGCATGGCGACCTCGACCGTGGCGTCGAACTTGACGTTGGTGGTCTCCTTGGCCAGCTTCACGGCCTCGGCGGGGGTGTAGAGCTTCGACCGGTCGATGACGTCGGCGGCCTTGCGGTAGCTCTTGCTGCGCTGCATTTCTGGTTACTCCTGTGGTCTCTGGCGGGCCGCGGTCATCGCGCGCCCTCCCACGAACTGATCGGGTGAGTGCTCAGGCGACGTCAGTCGCTGACGATGATGCCCATCGACCGGGCGGTGCCGGCGATGATCTTCGCAGCCTGGTCGATGTCGTTGGCGTTGAGGTCGACCATCTTCTTCTCGGCGATCTCACGCACCTGGGCCTGCGACACGGAGCCGACCTTGTCCTTCTGCGGGACGCCCGAGCCCTTCTCCACGCCGGCGGCCTTGAGCAGCAGCCGGGCGGCGGGCGGGGTCTTCAGGACGAAGGTGAAGGACCGGTCCTCGTACACGCTGATCTCGGCGGGGACGATGTCGCCCCGCTGGGACTCGGTCTGCGCGTTGTAGGACTTGCAGAACTCCATGATGTTCACGCCGTGCTGACCGAGCGCGGGGCCCACCGGCGGCGCCGGCGTGGCCTGGCCCGCCTTCAGCTGAAGCGTGAACGTCTTGACGAGCTTCTTCTTCGGAGGCATGTCACTTCCTGGGGCTTGGAACTGGGAAAGGTGCCGGGCCGCGGGCGCGCACGGTCAGCGCGATGCGACAACGACGACGTTCTAGGGTAGCGCAGCGTTGCACCGCCCCGTCCGTCGAGGTCCGTCGAGGTCCAACGGAGGGGCGGAAACGGGTACGCCGGCGGCGGGCGAGTGCCCACCGCCGGCGACCCGGACGTCAGATCTTGGCGACCTGGTTGAAGTTCAGCTCGACCGGAGTCTCCCGGCCGAAGATCGACACCAGCACCTTGAGCTTCTGCTGGTCGGCGTTGATCTCACTGATCGTCGCCGGCAGCGAGGCGAACGCGCCGTCGGTGACGGTGACCGAGTCGCCGACCTCGAAGTCGAGGACCCTGACCTCGGGCTTGGCCTTCTTCTCCACCGCCTCGACCGCCGGGGCCAGCCACTTCAGCACCTCGTCGAGGCTCAGCGGCGCCGGCCGGTCGGCCCGGTCGGTGGCACCGACGAAGCCGGTGACCCCCGGCGTGTTGCGCACGCAGGAGTACGACTCGGCGGTCAGCTCCATCCGGACCAGGATGTAGCCCGGGAAGACCTTGGCCTGGACCTGGGACCGCTTGCCGTTCTTGACCTCGACCTCTTCCCGGGTCGGCACCTCGACCTGGTAGATGAAGTCCTCCATGTCGAGGGAGGTGATCCGGGTCTCGAGGTTGGTCTTGACCTTGTTCTCGTAGCCGGCGTACGAGTGCACCACGTACCAGTCGCCCGGGGCGTAGCGCAGCTTCTGGCGCAGCTCGGCGACCGGGTCGTACTCCTCGTCCGGGGCCGGCTCGGTGGTCGGGAATTCCGGCTCGCTGGCGGCCTCGACCGACTCGTCGCTCGCCGCCGTCGCCACCGTGGACTGGTCGTCCGTGGTCTCGGCGGTCTCGTCGTACTCAGGCACGCTCGCTCACTTCCGTCACTATCGGCTCAGTCGGCCGGTCAGCTGGGGTTGCCGAAGACCCACAGCACGCCCTTCGCGAAGGCGAAGTCGAGAAGGCCGACGATCGTCAGCACCACCGCGACGAACGTCACCACCACGGCCGTGTAGGTCAGCAGCTCCTTGCGGGTCGGCCAGATGACCTTACGCAGTTCGGCGACCACCTCGCGGAAGAAACGCGCGATGCGGGCGAACAGCCCGATCCGGTCGGTGTCGGTACGGGTCTTCGGCCTGCTGTCGGCCGAACCGGCACGGGCCCGCGAACGGGTCGCGGTGCCGCCCCGGGAGACCGGCTCGTCCGCGCCGGTGGCGTCGTCGTCGGCGGCCACGTCGTCAACGAGCTCGTCGCGCTCGTCGCGCAGACCCTCGTCGCCGGCGTCCTCGCCGCGCCGCTTGCTCTCGGCCACTTCGCCCTCCGTCGCGGGATGTCGGTCGTACGCCTCATGGGCGTACGCGGCGTTTGGTCACGCCGGCCGGACCAGCCGTCCCGCGACGGGCCGCGGCCGGCGGACCGGACGAAGGGGCCCGATGCCTCGGAACCACCCCGCCGATGCCACCACCACGGGCCGGACGCCGCCAGTCGGCGGCGCGACCCACGGGAACGGTCAGGCCTGAGGCGCAGGGGTGACAGGACTTGAACCTGCAGCCTGCGGTTTTGGAGACCGCTGCTCTGCCAATTGAGCTACACCCCTGTGCGGCAACGCTCGCCCCGCTCGGCCACGAGGGCCGGGCACGGATCACTTGCCCCACGGCGGACCAGTGTACGGGTAGTGCCCCGACTTTCCCAACCGGCACCGCCCATCACCTGTCCAGCACCGGTCAGCGGGTGGTCCGGACGATCGCCCGGGCCTGCGAGAGGACCTTCTCCCCCAGGCAGGTGGCGGTCACGTCGAGCCTGGTCAGGCCCTCCTCGGTGACCTCCTTCACCACCGCGTTGACCTCGATCTCGGTGCCCTCGTCGTCGTCCGGGACCACCACCGGCCGGGTGAACCGGACGCCGAAGTCGACCACCGCGTCGGGTGCCCCCGCCCAGGTGGTGACGGCCCGACCGACCAGCGCCATGGTGAACATGCCGTGCGCGATCACCCCGGGCAGGCCCACCTTGGTGGCGGTCCGGTCGCTCCAGTGGATCGGGTTGAAGTCGCCGGAGGCGCCCGCGTAGCGAACCAGGTCCGCCCGGGTGATCCGGAACGTCTGAGTCGGCAGTTCCATCTCAGCCCTCCCCACGTACGACGAGCTTGGACCAGACCGCGACCACCGGCTCGCCGGCGACGGTGCGCACGTCGGTGCGGGTGGTCAGGAAGCCGTGCCCGCCCCGGTTGGTGACCTCCTCGATGGTGTTCACGCAGACCAGCTCGTCCCCGGCCACCACCGGACGGGTGTACGCGAAGCGCTGGTCGCCGTGCACCACCCGGCTGTAGTCGACGCCCAGCGCCGGGTCCTCGACGATCTGGCGGTTCGCGGCCATGGTGATCACGAAGGGGAAGGTCGGCGGGGCGACCACGTCCGGGTGGCCCAGCGCCCGGGCCGCCTCCGGGTCGTGGTGGGCCGGGTCGGTGGCGCCGATGGCGGCGGCGAACTCGCGGATCTTTTCTCGGCCCACCTGATAGGGGGCGGTCGGCGGATAGGTCCGGCCGACGAAGGACGGGTCCAGGGACATGCCGCCGAACCTACACGCAAAGCACGAACGCCGATCCGTACGGGAGGGGCGGCGAAAATGCCGCGCCATCCGTGCGGATCGGCGTCCGGGAAGTGCTCAGGGACCGGGCCGGCGATGCCGGCCGCAGCTCAGCGGGTCTCGCGGTGGACCGTGTGCTTGCCGTCCCGGGGGCAGAACTTCTTCAGCTCGATGCGGTCCGGGTCGTTACGACGGTTCTTGCGCGTGATGTAGTTGCGCTCCTTGCACTCCACACACGCCAAAGTGATCTTCGGCCGGACATCGGTCGCCTTCGCCACGGCGGAGTGCCTTCCTCGCTGGGGTATCAACTACGACGCATCAGCCTACGCGGTCGATGCGCGGACATGCAAAGTGGGCGCCAGTGGCGCCCGTTCCACCGGCCGCCGGGAACCAGGCCCGGAGGACGAGAGTAGCGGTGGCCGGACTTGAACCGGCGACACAGCGATTATGAGCCGCTTGCTCTGCCATCTGAGCTACACCGCCGCAGGCGGGTCCAGCCGGACCCTCTGAGCCCCCTTACGGAATCGAACCGTAGACCTTCTCCTTACCATGGAGACGCTCTGCCGACTGAGCTAAGGGGGCCTGCCCGATCACCCGGAGGGCGTCGCGCAGAGGTAACAGTACATGACCTCGCCGCCGAGGTGAAATCGGATCCCCCTGCCCCGCGTTTCCACAGATCAGGGCACAACCCGCAGCCTCGGCGACTCACCCGCGGAGATCGTCTCCGGGTCCACCTGGGCGCCGAACCAGGCCTCCAGGCGCTCGTACGGCAGCGGGCGGCTGAACAGGAAGCCCTGGCCGATCTCGCAGCCGATGTCCTGGAGCAGCTCCAGGGTCAGCTCGCTCTCCACGCCCTCGGCCACCACGGCGAGACCGAACTGCTGGGAGAGCGTGACCACGGCGTTGACGATCGCCAGGTCGCCCGGATCCGTCGCCATCCCCTGCACGAACGAGCGGTCGACCTTGACCTCGTGCACCGGCAGCCGGCGCAGATGGGCCAGCGACGAGTCACCGGTGCCGAAGTCGTCCACCGAGAGCCGCACGCCCAGGTCCCGCAGCCGGCGCAGGGTCGGGATCGGCCGGTCGGTGCCGTCCAGCACCCCGGACTCGCGGATCTCGAGAGTGAGCCGCTGCGGCGGGACGCCGTACTCGGTCAGCAGCTCACCTACCCGGTCAGGGAAGTGCTGGTCGGTGAGCGTACGCGCGGCGAGGTTGACCGCGACGGCGAGCGGCTGGCCGGTGTGGCTCCAGTCCCGGCTGCGCCGCAGCCCCTCCCGCAGCACCACCTCGGTGAGCCGGCCCAGCTGGCCGGTGTGCTCGGCCACCGCGACGAAGTCCTCCGGACTCACCGTGCCGTGCGTCGGGTGTTCCCACCGGGCCAGGCACTCGACCCCGACCAACCGCCGGTCGCGCAGCGTCACCTTCGGCTGGAAGTAGACCTCCAGCGCGCCCTCGTCCAACGCCCGACGCAGATCGCCGGCGAGGCCGAGCCGGCGCAGCGACCGCGACTCCAACGCCGGATTGAACAGCTGCACACTGCCCGGGACCGACTTGGCCGCCGTCGCGGCCAGGTCCACCCGTTGCAGCAGCGACGCGGCGTCGCTGCCGTGGTCCGGGTGCACCGCCACCCCGACCGCGGTGTCGACGTCGAGGGTGAGGGCGTCGAAGACCATCTCGTCGCGGATCTGCTCGCGCAGCTGGGCGGCCAGTTCCAGCGCCGCCTCGGCGTTCTCCAGCCGGAGGGTGACCAGGAACTCGTCGCCGCCGGCGCGGCCCACCAGGGCCGAGGAGGGCGCGCAGGCGCGCAGCCGCTCGGCCACCTCGACGAGAACCTTGTCGCCCGCGGCGTGGCCGAGGGACTCGTTGACCTGGCGCAGGCCGTCCACGTCGAAGAGCAGCACCGCCACCACCTCACCCGGTGCACGGATCTTGACCGCCTCGTCGAGCGCGCCGGTGATCCGGCGGCGGTTGGGCAACTTGGTGAGCGTGTCGTGGTACGCGTCGTGGCGCAGCCGGTCGACCAGGCGGGAGTTTTCCAGGGCGACCGCGGCGTGCGCCGCCACGGTCTCGAAGATGGGAATGTCACTGTCGGTGAAGTGGCCGACGTCGCTGAGCCGGTTGGCCACCTCCAGGGTGCCGATGACGGCCTGGCCGGAGCGCAGCGGTACGGCGATGACGTCCTTGACGCCGGTCGTACGCAGCGACGCCCGCAACTCCTCGTCCCCGCCGAGCCGTACGCCGAGCGCCAGGCTCCGCTGCTGCCGTCGGGTCTCCTCCCGGATCACCTCGGGAGTGGGCGCGACGTCGAGCAGACCCGAGTCGTCCACCCGGGCGGTCAACATGACCTCCGGGTGCCGTCCCTGGGCGGGCAGCCAGAGGGTCGCGTACTCGGCCTGCATCAGCGCCCGGATCCGGCCGAGCAGGACGTCCACCAGGTTGCCGCTCTGCCCCTCCGCGGTCATCGCCTTGGTCAGGTCGTACATCCCGCCCAGCGTCCGGTGCTGCCGGAAGAACTGGGCGTACGAGCGGTAGACCAGGGCGACGGCGGCCGCCAGCGCGGCGATGAGGACCGCCGACCACCAGGTGGTGTCCAGCACGATGAGTACGACCAGACCGACCACCACGTTGACCGCAGAGGTCGGCAGCGTCGACGGCGCGTTCCGTAGCACCTTGGCACCGGCCTGCCAGCCGTGCATGACCATGATGACCCCTGCCACGCCGAACAGGGTGGCCAGCGTGAACGTGCTGACCGAGGCGAAAAGGATCCCCCAGGTGCCCGGCCCCACCCCACGGATCGGCGGGAGGGCCAGCAGCACCAGCGCGGCGAAGGACGCCGCAGCGGAGGCGTTGGCCACGTTGAACGCGAGCTTGGCGACCCCGAACCGGTAACGGAGATGGGTGAGCAGGGTCGCCAGCGTGTACGCCAGCACCACCATCAGTGGCGGCAGGAAGTAGAAGGCCAGGACCAGCGGGATCTCGGTGAGCCGCACCCCGAAGGACTGCCTGCCGATCACGAAGTTGAGCATCGGCAGGCCCGCCACCACCATGACGGTGAGCAGAACCGCGGCAATGCCCCATGACCCGAGCGGCGGCGAAGTGACCAGGCCGATCGCGGTGGAGAAGACGATGGCCACGATGGCCAGCGGTCCGGTGACCAACCAGGCGTGTTCGGCGGGCCGCCGAGGGGACGATGCCCCCGCCGATGACGACCGACGGTCGGCCATAACTCTCCTCATCGGTCATCGTGCCGAGGACCGTGGACTGATGGGCGTCAGGTCGCCGTCGACAAGTCTGGGCCCAGACCCGGGCGGGCGCCGACGAGACTACGGAGCCGGCGGGGCCGTCCAGACATAGTCAAAGGTCCGGATCTCAACCGGCCCGTTGCCGATCAGCCCACCGCCGACTCCAGCGGCGAGGGCGACGAGCATGAGCATCACGCCGACCCGCCGGGCCAGCCTTCGACCAGACATTCGCGTGCTCCTGTCGGCAGGGTTGTCGGTGGTGAAGATTCCACGATCGTGCCACAAGCGGGTCGACCCGCAAAGCGGACGGACGGCCCATCGGCGTGGTCCGTACCGGCCGGTTCGGACGGTCGACGACAAGTCACCAGCCGGAGCGACCTGCGGGCGTGAGCAGCGCACAGATGACGCGTCTTCCGTCTTTAGCCGCGATTCCCATCGTCCTCCGGCGAGTGGGACCTTTGCCACGAGAGCCGGCCAGTCAGAAGATCCGGTCAGAAGCGACGGAGGCGGTGGTACGCCCCGGAACGGCCTCAGCCCTCCCCGGGAGCCCGCGGCCTCCGGCCACCGCAGCCGGGCGGGTGAAGCCGGGCGAGGAATCGGTCGACCGGCGCTCCACCGACCGGCGACACATCCACGACCGTCAGAATGCTCTACGCGACGCAGAAGCGCCAGCCCTTAGCCGACAGTAAGCGACGTGAATACGCTCACCCGTCGGCGGCGGCGGCCAGGACGAGGGCTGCAACCCGCTTCTTCGCAGGTCAGGCCGCTCGGTCTCGCTGCGGGTCAGCCACCTCAGGCCGATTACTCCGCTGGGGTGCGGGGCGTGCCGCGCAGGGCCGGCAGCCGGCAAGCGGGGTGCCGCCCGCTCACCCGTCGACCACGAGCTGGACCGTCACCAGGTCTCCGACGTTGAGCCGCTCGGCCGCTCGGACGCCCGCCTTCACCGGCACCACGTACCGCCCGTCCTTGGGGAACAGCGACGTCGTCCACCGGGTCCGCCCGATCCGGGCCCTGACCGGCACCATGCCCCAGCCGTAGCTCACGGACGCGGCGGTCACGCTCAACTCCAGGCAGTCCTCGTCCGGGACGGTGACGAAGTGCCAGGGCGCCGGGCCCTTCCAGAACCACACCTCGCCGCTGAACTCCAGCTCCATCCGGCCAGGATAGGAGGGCGTCTGCCGGAGTGGGGTGACGAGAAGGGCCTGGCGGCTCACTGACCAGGAGGGTCACCCGCGAACCGGAGCGGGCTCAGGATTTCCGCAGCGGCCGGAACGCGGCCCGCACCTCGGTGGAGAAGATCTCCGGCTCCTCCCAGGCGGGGAAGTGGCCGCCGCTGTCGACCTCGTTGAAGTAGGCGACGCCGGGGTAGACCGTCTCGACCCAGCTGCGCGGGGCAGCCCAGATCTCGCCGGGGAACGTCGTGAAGCCGACCGGAACCGCGACCGCCGGAGGAGCCTGGCCGGCCGCACGGGCTCCGGCCACGAACCGTCCGAATTCCCAGTACCACCGGGCGGCCGAGGCGCCGGTGCCCGTCAGCCAGTACAGCGTGATGTTGTCGACGATGCTGTCCCGGGTGAGACCGCCCGCGGGCTCGCCGTCGACGAACGCGCGGGAGATCTCGTAGTAGCTGTCCGTGTCGTGGTCGAGCATCCAGGCCGCCAGCCCGACGGGTGAATCGAGCAGGGAGTAGCCGATCGTCTGCGGCCGGGTGGACTGCTCCAGGAAGTAACGGAAGCCGTCCGTCGTGAACGTCTCGAGCGCTTTGTGCGCCGCGCGTTCCTGCTCGGACTCCGCCGGCAGTTGGTCCTTGATACCGAGCGCCCCGGCGAGCAGGTTGACGTGGATGCCGAGCAGGCCCTCGGGTGCTTGGCGACCCATCGCGTCCGTGACGCTGGCGCCCACGTCGCCTCCTTGGGCGACGTAGCGCGGGTAGCCGAGGCGGTCCATCAGCTCCGCCCACGCGCGTGCGATGCGGCCGGACTCCCAGCCGAGCTCGGTCGGCTCGCCGGAGAAGCCGTAGCCAGGCAGGGACGGCAGCACGAGGTGGAATGCGTCGTCGGGGGTGCCGCCGTGAGCGGTCGGGTCGGTCAGCGGGCCGATAGTCTCCAGCAGCTCGACGACCGAGCCGGGCCAGCCATGGGTCATGATCAGCGGCAGCGCATTCTCCTGCCGCGACCTGACGTGGATGAAGTGGATCTCGACCCCGTCGATCTCGGTCGTGAACTGGGGCAGCCGTTCAGTCTCGCCTCGCACCTGCGCCAGTCGTACTCATCCGTCCAGTAGCGGGCCAGCTCCTGGACCGTCGCCAGCTGCACGCCCTGGGAGCGATCGGTGACCAGCTCTCGTGTGGGCCAGCGGGTGGCCGCGGTCCGGCGCCGGCGGGGCTGACACGCGCCCAGTCTCACACCGGCCCGGCGACCGGCGGACCCGAAACGCGGTTTCGCGCTCGGGTCCGGCCCGGACCTGCTCACTGACCTCTGTCATGGAGAGTGCGCCGGTCACGGTGGCGGTCGTCACCAGCCGCACCGAGGCGGAACTGGCCGTCGGCCTGTTGCGCAGCCACGGCCTGCGGCCGACGCGACGGCCATCAACACCGCAGAGATCGCACCCACCGAAGCGGCTCGACAGATCCGAGAGCGGCCGTCGATCCCGCCGGTGACCTGCGGTGACGCTGGGCGCAGGGCAGCCACCCAGTTCGGACGCGGCTGTGATCTATCGTGAGTGGGGAGTGCCGGTGCGGCGTCCCGGGCGTCGCAAGGACGCTGACCGCGGGACGGGGTGGTGACCGATGCACCGGGCGAGGCGGTGGACAAGTACGAAACTTGGTGCCGTCGCAGCGATGAGTCTGCCGGTGCCCACAGGTCTACCTCCCGACCGAGACAACCAAACTCATCGGGAGTAAGGCATGGGCCTCATCCACATCGAGCTGTTCGCAACCCTCGACCTCGTCGGGCAGGCGCCCGGCGGCCCCGACGAGGACCCGGTGGGGTTCCCGTTCGGCGGCTGGCAGGCGCCCCTGCTGGACGAGGTCGCCGGGGCGCAGGTCGGTGCCGCGTACGAGGGCACGGACGCCCTCCTGCTCGGCCGGCGGACGTATGACATCTTCGCCGCCTACTGGCCGCACCAGGAGGGCGGCGAGGACAACGAGATCGCCACGCTCTTCAACAGCGTCCCGAAGTACGTGGCCTCCCGCGGCAGGCCCGACCTCTCGTGGGCCGGGTCCACGCAACTCGGCCCGGATCTGGCCGGCGCGGTGCGCGAGGTCCGTGACCGGCACGAACACGTGAAGGTCGTCGGAAGCCTGAACCTGGTGAAGACCCTCCTGCGCGAGAAGCTCTTCGACCGTCTCGACCTCTGGGTGCACCCGATCGTGCTCGGCCTCGGAAAGAAGGTGTTCGACGGTGGCGCGGTGCCCACGAACCTCACACTCCTCGAACCGCCGGTAGCCAATCCGAAGGGCACCGTGTACCTGCGCTACGGGCTCGCCGATGGCACGCCCGGGACGGGGGACATGAGCGCACCCGATCGCGGTGCCGGACGCGACGACTGAAGCCGACCCGCGCCAGGTGGGTCCGTGTCGTCGGCGGTGAACCCGCCAGGTCGGCATTCCGTCACGCCCACCAGCGGCATATGTTGCCGCGTATGGGACCAGGGGAGGCACCAGCTTTGCCGGGTCGCCGGGCGGCGGCGGCGATCCGTTGGTTCAATCATCGCGCCATTGGCCTTGGGTAGTTCTCTCGCTCGTAGCCGTGCTGTGTACCGGGATTGTGGCTGTGCCGGTGTCGTGGGCTGCGCTTCGGCAGGCCGAGGCGGAGCGGGACTTGTGAACTTCCGCCGGGGCGGGGTGCAGGTTTCGGGCGGGTCGACGAGGACCAGGTCCAGGCCGTCACCAGGCCGTCGGAGGCCGACCGTGAGCGATCAACGACGACCACTGGTGACGACGTCTGCCGAGGTGACACGGCGTGGTCGGCCCGAAGACCAGGCCGGCCGGGGTCCCTTACCTGTAGTTGGTGAACCGCAGGCTCGCGCAGGCGTTCTAGTTGGTCAGCCGGCGGATGGCCAACAAAGCGATGTCGTCATCCGGGTGCTCCGCGTCGAGGGTCGCCATGACGGTCTGACACACGGTCTCGACGGGAGCCAACGGAACGGCGGTCATCAGACGAGCCATACCGGCATCGAGCAGTTCGCCCCGGCGTTCGACGAGCCCGTCGGTGTAGAAGACGAGGACCGCGCCGGGTGGAAAGTCGAGGCTGGTCGTGCGCCGCTGCGGCTGCCGGGGGCCGATGCCCAGCGGAGGGTCGATGTGCGCGGGAAGCATTGTGGTCGACTCACCGGGAACGGCCAGGACCGGCCGGGGGTGTCCGGCCAGGGAGACGTGCACGGTGGAGGCATCCGGAGAGATCATCGCGTACAACGCGGTGGTCAGGCTGCCGGCCTCGAAATGAGCCACCTTTCGATCGAGAAGGGTCAGCGCCTCTGCGGGGTCATCGCAGACCAGGGCGTACGCGCGAAGCGCACTGCGGACGCGTCCCATCACCACCGCAGACTGCAACCCATGACCCGACACATCACCCATGACCACGCCCAGCCAACCGGAGGGAAGGGTGAACACGTCGTACCAGTCACCGCCGACGCCAGAGGCGTGACCCGGCACGTACCGGCCGGCCATCTCAAGGCCGGGCACCTCGGGCAGTTCGGTGGGGATCAGGCTACGTTGCAGAGCCAGGGCGGTTGCCTGATCCAGCGTGTTCGCGCGAGCCCGGCTGGCCAGGCTGACCCGATCGGCGACCAGTTCCAGCAGGCGGACGTCGTCGGGGGTGAACCGGCGCGGCGTAAGGGTGCCGACGTGCAGAACGCCGACAAGTTCGGCACGAGCGATGATCGGTACGCCCAGCAGGGACTGGACACCGGTTTGCAGCAGGATCGGGTTCACCACGTTGTCCGAGGTGACCTGCTCGATGATCACTGGCTGCTGGGTCAGGGCGATTCGGCCGGCGAACCCTCGACCGATCGAGATGCGGAAGCCCTGGCGGACCTCCTCCTCCAGCCCCTTAGCCGCAGTGGCCACCAACTGCCGGGCGGGTACATCGAGCAGGAGGATGGCGGCCGTGTCAACCTGCATTAGGTCGCGGACTCGGTCGAGTAGCTCGTCGAAGAGGTCGGCGGCATCGAGTCGAGACAGGGCCGCATCAGTCACGGCCTCAATGCGGCGTAACCGCTGCTCATCTCTCCGGCTCTCCGCGCGAACCACCCCCGGATCGTAGTTGTACCTCCGCCACTTCTGGCCCAAGCGAGACGAAGCCCTTGGTGAGCGAAGCCACGTCAAGCTGCCACTGAGCCATTACGCTCTCCCCTGGCCGCAGCTTCGCCGGTATAGCTCCCCCCGATACGCCCCCGGACTGTGATCGACGGCGGGCGACGGCTGGACTCAGCGGGACCGAACGAGATTGGCCCCCGACCCGCATTTCTGCTGGTCAGGGGCCTTTGTCGCACCTGGTGGCGGGTAGAGGATTCGAACCTCTGAAGCTTTCGCGACGGATTTACAGTCCGCTCCCATTGGCCGCTCGGGCAACCCGCCAGGGCGTACCACCGCACTCGCGCGCGGCAGCGACGCCAAGGATAGCGGTTGCCCCCGGGGCCGCCGCAACCGGGTACGGTCAGGGGGTCGTGCCGCTGGTCAGCGGGCGACGGTACGTGACAGACCGCCGGACAGCAGGAGCATGAGCATGGCAGCGAACCCGTCGTTCGACATCGTGAGCAAGGTCGATCGCCAGGAGGTCGACAACGCCCTCCGTCAGGCGGAGAAGGAGCTCGCGCAGCGGTTCGACTTCCGCGGCACCGGCGCGGAGATCTCCTGGTCCGGCGAGGAGGCGATCAGCCTCCAGGCGGAGACCGAGGAGCGGGTCAGCGCCGCGCTGGACGTCTTCAAGGAGAAGCTGGTCAAGCGGAACATCTCGCTGAAGTCGCTGGATGCCGGCGAACCGCGCTCCTCGGGCAAGGTCTTCAAGATCGACTGCAAGGTGATCCAGGGCATCGACTCGGACAAGGCCAAGGCGATCAGCAAGAAGATTCGCGACGAGGGCCCGAAGGGCGTCCAGGCCCAGATCCAGGGTGACCAGCTGCGCGTCACCGGCAAGAAGAAGGACGACCTGCAGGCCGTCATCGCGCTGCTCAAGGGCGAGGACTTCGGCGTGGCCCTGCAGTTCACCAACTACCGGTAAGGCCCTCTCTGCGCGCAGGTCACCGTCTGGACCACGTCGCGCTACCTGCGCAACCGTCGTCGCCAATGGCCATCTTTGGTGGGCTTGTCCGACCTCTGACGGCCTGGCGACGGCCTGGATCCCTCCACCGACCGGGGCTTGCATCCGGTACCTAGGTACAGGCTTACCGTCGGAGTATGAGCGACCGACATGTCACCACGGATGACTCCTGGGCGCCGGATGCGTGCACCCTGCCGACGCACGAACGGCCGCTGCGGCTCGCCGAGTTCGATCAGTTCTTCCGCGATGCGGTCCAGGGTGTCGACCGGCCGTCGGCACAGCATCTGCGATTGCAGCTCGACGGCGCGGAGCAGGTGGAGGAGACTGCGCGGGATCTGACGGACCGTGAATCGTCCTGCTGTTCGTTCTTCGCTTTCGACATCATGCGACCCAGCCCGGACTCGCTGACCCTGGACGTCCGGGTACCGGCGGCACACGTCGACGTCCTCGATGCCCTCGCCGAACGGGCGACGTCTGTCCGGGGCCAGAAATGACCGGATCGGGGCTACGCAGCGGCCAGCTGGCCGACGCGGCCGGCGTCAACTTGCAGACGCTGCGCTACTACGAGCGCCGGGGACTACTTGCCTCTCCCCAGCGGTCGCCGGGCGGGCATCGGCTCTACCCGTCCGACACGGTCACCCTGCTGCGGGTCATCAAGACCGCACAGCGCCTCGGCTTCACTCTCAACGAGGTCGCCGACCTGCTCGACGCGGGCCGACATCAGCACAGCGGCCGACCCGACGCCGGACTCCAGGCACGGGCAAAGGACAAGCTCGTCGAGGTGGAACGGAGGTTGGCAGACCTGACCGTCATCCGCGACACCCTGCACGCCGCCATCTCGGCCGGCTGCGACGACCTGGTCGCCTGTGCCAGCAGTTCCTGCTGCCCCCTGCCCTTTGCGGAACTCGCCAGAAGGAACGACCGTGCCGACACCTGCTGACCGGCTGCGCCGCCTCCTCCCCTCCAGCATGACCGGACTCGCAGGAGCCGCCTGCGCCGCCTGCTGCATCCTGCCGCCGCTGCTGGCAGCCGGGGTTCTCGGCGGTGCCGGCTGGGCCGCGGTCAACCGTTTCCTGCCCGGCGTCGCCGTCGCCCTGGCCGTGCTCGCCGGCCTGTCCTGGTGGTGGGCCACCAAACGCCGCCACACCACCGGCTGCGCCGGCGGCAACTGCTCCTGCGGCCAACCCGACCAGCACGACCGCCAGGTGGTCACGCTACGGTCCGACGCGTGACGGTTGCCCGCTCAATCCTGCTGTTCCTACTCGCAGCGCTCGCCGAAATCGGCGGCGCCTGGCTGGTGTGGCAGGGCTGGCGGGAAAACCGCGGGCTGCTCCGGATAGCGGCCGGAGTCATCGCGCTCGGGCTCTACGGCTTCGTCGCCACCTTCCAACCCGACCCGAATTTCGGCCGCATCCTCGCCGCCTACGGCGGAATCTTTGTCGCCGGCTCCCTCGCCTGGGGCATGGTCGTCGACAGGTTCCGCCCCGACCGCTACGACGTCATCGGTGCAGCCACCTGCCTCACCGGCGTGGCCGTCATCATGTACACCCCGCGTGCCAGCTAGCTCCTCCGCTGCTGTTCCGATTCCTCACTGGTGAGAACTCCGCGCCTCGTCCGGCTGTGTCCGCCCGCGTCCTCGCCCTCGGAGTGTTCGCGTCACCGATGCTGCCGACGGCCACCCGCGCCAGGTGCAGCGGCAACGACTCAGGTGTAACGCCCGTCCCGTCTGCCACGCCGATGGGAAGGGCGGTGTAGGCGCGGCGCGGCGGCGGAGCGTAGAGGTGCTCAGCGTCAGCGACGCGCCCAGACCAGCCTCGGACGCCCGCCCGGTACGCCCTAGGGAGTTGTGTCATGGCCCAGTCAGCACACCGCACGTCGTCCGCTCGGTGGCCCCACGTCAACGTTTCCAATGCCACGCCCTCGACCTCTCACGGATGGAACTCGCCGACTCGCCCTGTCCCCGTTCTGTCGAGGCGCTCGGATCCGTGGTGGTCGTATGCCATGTTTGGGGGAATCATCCTTGTGGTCGGATCCATTGCTCTCGGCGTGGTGCTGTTGAGCCGATGAAGCGACACACTTCTCTCTCCAGAAGAGTCCATCTGGACTGCCGTGAGCTGGCCCAGCACCAGTCCCCCGACGGGTGCGACACACCGTTGAACCTCGTCGCCTGGATGGCCGCGGGGGCTCTGGCGTGACTTCCGACTTTCCTGCCACCCCTACCGCTCCCGGTCCGGACTCGGCGACCCGCACGATGCCGATGGTGCGGAGAGGCGGACACCGGCGGGCCGAGACCGACGCGACGCGGTGGTTCATGTGGGCGGCTGTGGCTGGTGCTCTGGTCGCGGTGCTCCTTGCGGCCATGGTGGTGACGTTCACGGGCGGCGATCCTGAACCGTCCGCAGCCGGGCCGGGGGTCCCTGTGGCCAGCGGGGACGTTGCACCGGAGGCTGCTGACGCGGCGATGGCCGAGGAGCCGTCAGAGTCTCCGTCAGCCTCACCAACGGTGAAGCCGTCCCCCCGCCCAAGCCTGAACGCCACCCAGCTCATCGCGGGGCTGCGCACCACTATCGTGGGGCTCGCTGAGAACGGGCAGTTGACTCCGAAGGCCGCTGAGGAGCTGACAAAGCGACTGCGGGAAGCCGCCGAGAAGCAAGCTGCCGGGGAGGAGGACAAGGCCCGGGAAAAACTAGCGGAGTTCGGCGAAAAAGTCGCCGAACTGCGGAAGGAAAACAAGATCTCCGAGGCCGGTTACCAGACTCTCGCCGCTGGGCTGGCACAACTCGTGCGAGTCCTGCCCAGCCGCTGATCCGTCCTGCTGGTCGAGCCGGCGCCGCACGGACACGTCGGGTCACTGTTTCGTCCGGTGCCCGCCTGGGCACCGCTACCGTCATGGAGAGCGGGCATCTGCTCAACGGCCGGTACCGGCTGGTGGACCGCCTGGGCGCGGGCGGCATGTCGGTCGTCTGGCGGGCCCACGACGAGGTGCTCGGACGAGACGTCGCGGTCAAGATGCTCTCGCCGGAGCTGGCCGCCGACCCGCAACTACTGCAGCGTGTCCGGCTGGAAGCTCGTTCGGCGGCGCGGTTGCGCCACCCGAACATCGTGGAGGTCTACGACTACGGCGAGGCGGCCGACGGCGCCGGGCGCCGGCTGCCCTATGTCGTCATGGAGGTCGTTGAAGGCCGCTCGCTGGCACAACTGCTGACCGGCGGTGCGCTGCCGTGGCGACTGGCTGTGCTGATCTGCGCCCAGGTCGCCGCCGCGCTGGCGGCGGCCCATGACCGCGGCGTCGTTCATCGTGATGTCAAACCCGGCAACGTGATGGTGACCGCGGCAGGGGCCAAGTTGGTGGACTTCGGGCTCTCGGCCGCTTCCGGCGACGCGGATGGTTCGGCCGGCCCGCTGCTCGGTACACCGGCGTACCTAGCTCCCGAACGGCTGCAGAAAGGGTTGGTGCAGCCGGCGACGGACGTGTATGCGCTGGGTCTGTTGCTCTATCGGGCACTGGCCGGGACTCTGCCGTGGCACGCCTCCAGCACCACCCAGATGCTGGTCGCGCACCGGTATCAGGAGCCAGCCGCCTTGCCGCCCATCGAGGAACTCCCGCCCGAGGTGACGGAGTTGTGTCGGCGGTGCCTTGGCAAGGAGCCAGCCCAGCGGCCAAACGCGGCCGAGGTTGCCATGGTCCTCAGCGACGTTGCTGGGCTCTCGGCCGCCACGCTCGTGCTGCCCCAACAGGAGGCCACGGCCAAGGCAGGTCCGACGAAGGTCGCTGTACCGGGCCGAGCGACCGGCGGTGCCGGCAACCTAACCAAGATCGCGGTTGGGCTGCTGGCACCAGGCCCGTACGAGCAGCTTCTAGCCCGCTGGCGACAACTGTTGCCGAGCAGACGTCGCCAGGTCGCGGCCACTGGCGCCGCCGCCCTGCTGTTCCCGGGCGTATTCGCTGCCGCTTGGCTGAATCACACAGCAGGTCAGGGAGAGGATGAGGCCCTGGTTGGCACGCCCAGCGCCGTCGCCGGAATGGGCGAGCGTAAACCAGAGTGCAGTGTCCAGTACACCGTCCGGCGGGCCGTCAACGGCCGTTTCTCCAGCACTGTCAGCATCTCCAACACCGGAACCACGGCCATCAACACCTGGCGGCTGACCTTCGACCTTCCAGGCGAGCAGCGGCTTCTGCGCGGCTCTCCAGGTGCATGGAAACAGAAGGGCCGTTCGGTGGAGGTGCGGGGCGATGCACTGCCTGCGAAGAAGTCCGTCACCGCTCGCGTGGACGGGACTTACCAAGGGGTGAACTCCCTTCCCACCACCTTCACGATCAACGGGACCGTCTGCCGGTCGAATTTCTCCGTCGCCGGCCAGACCATCCGGCCCGTCCCGCCCCCAGGTGAGGGTAAGAACGACGAGAAGAAGGGCGAGGAAAAGAAGGACGAGGAAAAGGAAGACGAGGAAAAGGACGACCACTAGATCCTCCGCAGTGGCCGTCCCACCGTGCGGCCTGACGACCGCCTGGACGTGAGCCGCGTCGACGGCGTGCGGAACCGCTCTGCCGCCGGCTTCGCCAGGGCGTAGTCTGCCCGCCCACGCAGAGCCATGTAACACGCACCCGGGCTCGTCACGCCTCCAGGAGGTGGAGTCAAGCCTCAGTGAATGGCGCGACGTGCCTGATCTTTCCGACAGGAACTGCACGCCCGTGGCCGGATCTGCCGCTGCCTGCCCGGGGAACCGGATCTGGATGACGGCAGCAGCCTGCTGCCGGAGCGGCACGAAGAGGGTTGGACTGTTGTCGTCATCGTGAGCGGACTCGCTACGGAGACAGACGGTAGGCGCTGGCGCTCCCACTCGAACCCGACTGTCGCTGCGCTCGCCGCGGGCGCAGGTCTCGTCTGCCCGCTTGGCTGCTTTCGCGGGACCTGCCCAGCCATGGAACGTGCGATGATCGGTGGGTGACTCGCCGGTTCGCCGCTTGGCTCGGCATGGCGGTCGTGCTACTCGCTGGCTGTTCTGAGCCGGAGTACATATTGCCCGACCGCGGCACCGCTGCTGTCCAGGTTGAGGAAAAGCGGCTCGCCTCGCTCTTGCCTGGCAAGTTGCTCAGCGGTCCGGGTACATGCAACGTCCGACTGCTTGGACGGGACGGTTCCTCGTCGTTTGCCTGGGCGCTGTGCGAAGGCGCACCGGAGCCGGGGGTTACCTCGGGTGTCTCCTTGCCGGTGCGGGTAGATGGTGACCAGGTGAGCCGACCCTTGGACGGGAGCGAGTACGCCGCGAGCGTCAAGCGAATGTTCCCGGCGGACCTGGCAGAAGCCGTTCTCGACTCTCCCGGCAGGATGCATCCATGAGCTGAGGCTTGGCCATGCCGTTCAAGCGGCGCCTGTCCGCGGGGGAGATATCCGTTCTCTATGGCAGCGGCTTTCGCGGCTGATCGGAGCGCGGCGTTCGTGGTGTCGTTCGTCATCACGGTGCTGTTCTGGCGGATCTACATCTACCGCGCCCGGGAACTGTTGGCCGAGGCTGTCGCAGCGGCCCCGGACCCGACCCGCGTCGCCTTCTCGGCGACATACTCCCAGCCGATCATGGTGGCCGGCGGTCGTCGTCACCTCCGTCGGCGTCGAACTCGTCATCGCCCATCCACTCGGACACCCGCAGCCGGCCTGGGTCGCCGTCATCCTCGGCGGACCCGTGCTGTTCCTGGCCGGGCGCGCCGGCTTCGAGTACGCGGTATTCAGCCGCGTGTCCCTGGATCGGCCGATCGGCGTGCTCGTGCTGGCCGTCCTGGCACCGGCGATGCTGTTCGTGTCGCCGCTGCTGGCCGCCCTCGCCGCGACCGCGGTCCTGGCCGGGGTCGCCATCGCCGACGCGGCCCGCGCGAAAGGACGCCCACTCGAGCCACCGTCACCACCTGGCTAGCACCTCAACGCCGGGTTGTTCAGCGAGAGAAGATCAACAACAGCACCACGGTCAGGATCGCGCTGATCAACAGGGAGCCGAGGCACCCCACCCGGTTCGAGAAGAAGAGAAACATTCCGACGCTGTACCCCGATCAGGGGAATGCAGGCCGTCGCGGCCGTTCCTCAGGGGGAACGGCCGCGACGCCGCTTCCGGCCATGGGGGCCGGTCAGACCAGGCTGGGTTGCTCGGCGCGTACCGCTGTCGCCTCGGCCCGGGCGATCGGCCCGGCGGGCATCGCGGCCACCGCGGCCCCGACGGCCACCGCGGCCCCGGCGAAGAGGAACGCCCACGGCACGCCGCCGGCGTGGTCGACGATCAGCCCGGCCACCGCGCCGCCGGCGGCGCTCGCCGCGACCGACATGGTCACCACCCAGGTGTACGCCTCGTTCAGCATGCCGGGCGGGGCGATCCGCCCGACCAGGGTGTTCTCCAGGGTGAGCGCCGGCGCGATGGTGGCGCCACCGACCACCAGCGCGACACCCAGCGCCGCCGGGCCGGGCATCACCGCGAAGACGGCGAAGCTGGCGGCCACCGCGCCGAGGAGCCAGGCGAACTGGCGGGTCATGTTCGCCGACGGCTTGCGTACGCCGAACCAGAAACCCCCGGCGGCGCTGCCGACGCCCCAGACGGCGAGCAGGATGCCGGCGAGGCTCTCCGGGTCGGCGGTGGGCTGGTCACCGGCGAAGGCCGGCACGATCACCCCGGCCGCGCCGAACGCGATGCCGAGGCTGGCGACGCAGACCAGCAGCGCGGGGAAGCCGCCCACCCGCAGTGGGCCGAGACCCCGGGCGTGGTGCTCGCGCGGGTGCGGCTGCCAGCCGCGCATCACCCGCCCCAGCGCCACGGCCGCCGTGCCGACCAGGGTGACCAGGGCGGCGCCGACCAGCGCGGCAGCAGCGTCGGCGACGAGCACGAAGCCGGCCACCAGCAGCGGGCCGAGCACGAAGACGACCTCGAAGAGCGAGGTCTCGGCGGCCAGCGCGGTGTTGCGCAGGTGGTACCGCCCGGAGTTCGGGCCGGTGAGGTCGTTCCAGGCACCCCGGATCGCGGCGGTCAGCGGCGGGTAGGTCGCACCGGCGATCCCCGCGGCCAGGTAGATCAGGCCGAGGCCGCCGGCCTCCGCGCGGCTCGCCCAGAGCAGGCCGAAGAGCGCCAGCGGGTGGGCGACGGCGGTGGCCAGCAGCACCCGGGTGGGACCGATCCGGTCGGCGACCCGGCCGGCGACGGGGCTGAGCGCGGCGCCGGAGAGGGCGTAGACGCCTCCGGCGACCGCGGCGAGCGAGTATCGCCCGGTCACCTGCTCCACCACCAGCAGCAGCGCCAGTGGCGTCATGCCGATCCCGAGCCGGCCGATGATGCCGAAGACCAGCAGCATCGGTGCGCCGGGGATCCGCCAGACGCCCAGGTACTGGCGCAGTGCGGCCACGGTCGACCTCCAGAGGTGTAATGGGTGAGAGACGTTTCGACCCTAACGCCGGTCTCGCCGCGAGGGAAACGGTTAGTGCCCGCGGACACGACCGCGCCCGCGTCCGGCGAACCGGACGCGGGCGCGGGTGTCGTACGTCAGCGCTGGAACTGCACCGGACCGCTGTTGGCGGCCAACTGCTCCAGTCGGGCGACCCGCTCCTCCATCCGGGGGTGGGTGGAGAAGAGCGCGGCGATGCCGCCGCCCCGCTTGAACGGGTTGTCGATCATCAGGTGGGCGGTGCTGGTCAGCTGACCCTGCGCGGGCAGCGGACGCTTCTGGGTACCCATGTGGATCTTCTTGAGGGCGCTGGCCAGGGCCAGCGGGTCCCGGGTGAGCTGGGCGCCGGAGGCGTCCGCCTGGAACTCCCGGCTCCGGCTGATCGCCAGCTGGATCACGGTGGCCGCGATCGGGCCGAGGATCAGGGTGAGCAGCAGCACGACCGGGTTCGGGGCGTCCTCGTCGTCGCCACCGCCCAGCGGGATGAACCAGGCGATGTTGGCCAGCGCGGTGATGATGCCGGCCAGGCCGGCCGCCACGCTGGAGATGAGGATGTCCCGGTTGTAGACGTGCGACAGCTCGTGGCCGATCACCCCGCGCAGCTCCCGGTAGTCCAGGATCTCGGTGATCCCCTGGGTGACGCAGACCGCCGCATGGGCCGGGTTGCGCCCGGTCGCGAACGCGTTGGGCTGCGAGGTCGGGCTGACGTACAGGCGGGGCATCGGCTGCCGCGCCTCGGTGGCCAGCTCACGGACCATCCGGTACAGCTCGGGGAATTCGGCCTCGCTGACCGGTTGCGCCCGCATCGAGCGCAGCGCCAGCTTGTCGGAGAAGAAGTAGGACACACCGTTCATCAGCAACGAGACGACGACGGCGATGACGAGGCCGCCGCTGCCGCCGAACCAGTAGCCGACCGCGAGGATCAGCGAGGTCAACAGGCCGAGCAGCGCTGCGGTCTTCAGACGGTTGTGATGCACGATCACTCCTTCGGTGCGCGGGCCACGCGGGACCCGCTGACCGGTCCAACGTCACCGGTACCCGTCAACCATCCTGCTCATGACTGTGAGTTGGCTGGAGGTCGCTGTGGGCGCGCTGGGAGCGCGACCTCGCGCGCTTTGCGGCGTGTCGCGGCATCTCTCGGCCGGGACACCGCGACTCCCCGCAAACCGCTCGACAGGGGTGGCGAGGGCGCGAGCGAGTCGAAACTGTGCGGGCGGTGGCGGAAGGGGGCGGCGAGGTCGCGACGGGTGTGGCGGGGGCGAAAGGGGGCGGCGAGGCCCGGTAGGCAGGAGAAGGGATCAGCGAGCGGCGAGGTCGAGGACGAACTGCGGGGCGAAGCCGACCACCACGGCCAGCGCGGTGGCCAGGGCCAGCGCGGTGGTGACCGTCCAGGCCACCCGGCCGCCGGCAGCCGGCACCCTGCCTTCCTCGCCGGATCGGTCGTCGCGGGTGTCGCCGGCGTACAGGGTGGCGGCGAGGCGCAGGTAGTAGGCGAGCCCGATCACCGCGTTGACCGCCACCACCAGGGCCAGCCAGCCGGCACCACCGGTCAGCAGCGACCGGACCACGGTGACCTTGGCGAAGAGACCGGCCAGCCCCGGCGGCAGGCCGGCCAGGCCGATCAGCGCCAGCGCGAGGGCCGCCGCCACCCACGGCTGCCGGCGGGCCGATCCGCGCAGGTCGTCGACCGTGCCGCCGTCCGCGCCGGCCGGGCGCAACGCCACCAACGCCGCGAAGGCCGCCAGCTCCAGCAGCACGAAGAAGACCGCGTACGCGACCGCGGCGGCGTACGCCTCCGCCCGCGCCTCGTCGGTGCGCCCGGCGGCCAGCGCCAACGCGCCCAGCGGGGCCAGGATGTAGCCGGCCTGGGCCACCGACGACCAGGCGAGCAGTCGGACCGTACGCCGCTGGCGCAGCGCCACCAGGTTGCCGACCGTCATGGTCAGCACGGCGAGCAGGGCGAGCACCGGGCCGGTGACGTCGGCCGGCAGCGCGCGCTGCACCACGGCGAGCAGGGCCACCACCCCGCCGAGCTTGGAGGCGGTGGAGAGGTACGCGGCCACCGGCAGCGGCGCGCCGTCGTAGGTGGCCGGCGCCCAGGCGTGGAACGGCACCGCCGCCACCTTGAACGCCAGGCCGAGTACCACGAGCGCGACGGCGGCGGTGGCCAGCGGCAGGTCGAGCAGCTCCGGGCGGTCGTTGAGGATGGCGCCCAGCCGGTCCAGGTGCAGCCCGCCGGTGACCGCGTAGAGCAGCGCCGCGCCGAGCAGGGTCAGGGTGGTCGCGACCACGCTGACCACGAAGAAGGTGACCGCCGCCTCGGCGCTGGCCAGGCTGCCCCGGCGCAGGCCGACCAGCACGTACAGCGGCAGGGTGAGGGTTTCCAGCGCGACGATCAGGGTGATCAGGTCGCCGGCGGCGCCGAGCACCACGCCACCGGTCATCGAGCAGGCGAGCAGGAAGCAGAACTCCCCCGGCGGCGTCGGCCCGCCGCGCAGCAGCGGCCCGGAGAGCCCGAGCACCCCGAGGGTGAGCAGTGCGAAGACGGCGGCGACCAGGGCCGCCCGGCCGTCCAGGACCCAGGAGCAGTCGGCGCCGACGCAGAAGGTCCGCCGGGTCTCCCCCGCGCCGACCAGCACAGCGCCGGCGGCGGTGGCGACGGCGCCCGCGGCGGCCACGGCCACCGTCGCGCCGCGCCGGGCCACCAGCAGGTCGGCCAGGAGCACGAGTACGGCGGTGCCGGCGGCCAGGTACGCCGGCAGCAGCGCCACGTTGTCCACGCTCTGCACGAGACTCATGCCGCCCACTCCCGCCGCCCGGCCACCCGGTCGCCTCCGACCGCGACCCTCACGCCGCACGTCCGACGCGCGACGGTCCACTTCCGTCCACGACCGCGCGGGCCCGCCGTGCCGCGCGTACCCGCCGCGCCGCCGTCGACCGGGGCGGTCCGCGCGGTCACCGGAGCACTCCCACCAGGGCGTCGACCGGACCGGTGGCGAGGCCGAGCACCAGCGTGGGCGCCAGGCCGACCGCGAGGGCGAGCAGCACCAGGGGCGCCCAGGCGGTCAGCTCGGCCCCGGCCAGCCCGGGCGCGAGCCGGCCCACCGCCGGGCTGGGCCGCCCGTGGGTGACCTGCCGCAGCAGCCGCAGGAAGTACGCGGCGGTGAGCGCCCCGCCCACCGCGGCCAGCACGGCCAGCGTGGTCCAGAGCGGCCCGCCCCGCCGGACGGCGGCGAACACGGCGAACGCCTCACCCCAGAAGCCGGCCAGCCCGGGCAGGCCGAGCGAGGCCACCGCGGCGAAGCCGAGCAGCCCGGCGAGCCGGGGCGCGGTCTCCCGCAGCCCGGACAGCTCGGCGAGCGCGCCGGTGTGCGTACGGTCCTTGACCGCCCCGGCGAGGAAGAAGAGCAGGCCGGTGATCACCCCGTGCGCGATGTTGCCGATCAGGGCCGCCTGGATGCCGGTGGCGGTCAGCGTGGCCACCCCGAGCAGCACGAACCCCATGTGACCGACGCTGGAGTACGCGATCAGCCGCTTCAGCTCGTCCTGCGCGAGGCAGACCAGCGAGCCGATCAGGATCGCCGCGACGGCCAGCACGCCGAGCACCGGGGCGGCCCAGCGGGCGCCCTCGGGGGCGACCCCGACCGCGACCCGGATCAGGCCGTACGTGCCCATCTTGAGCAGCACCCCGGCGAGGATCACGCTGCCGACGGTCGGCGCCTGGGTGTGCGCGTCGGGCAGCCAGGAGTGCAGCGGCCAGAGCGGGGCCTTCACCGCGAAGGCGAGCCCCAGCAGGGTGAACGCCGCCAACTGGGTGCCCCGGGACAGCCCGGCCCCACCGGTGAGCGCGACGATGTCGGCGGTGCCGGCGGCGGCGACCACCACGTAGACGCCGACCAGCAGCAGCACCGAGCCGAGGAGCGTGTAGAGGGCGAACTTGCGCGCCGCCCGGCGCCGGTCCGCGCCGCCCCAGCCCGCGATGATCGCGTACATGGGGAGCAGGACGACCTCGAAGAACGCGAAGAAGAGCACCAGGTCGAGGGCGAGGAAGGTGCCGAGGATGCCCACCTCGACCACCAGCAGCAGCGCCACCAGCGCCCGCCCGCTCCCGCCGGCCGGCACCCGCCAGAGGGTGTAGCCGCAGCAGAGCAGGGTGAGCAGGGCGGTGAGCACCACCAGCGGCCAGGAGATCCCGTCCACCCCGAGGTGGAAGCGCAGGTCCAGGCCGGGCACCCAGGGCAGGTCGAGCTGGTGCCACGGCTGCACCGCCGGCGCCGGGCCGTAGCCGAACCAGCCGTGGTCGCCGAACACCAGCAGCACCGCGCCGACCAGGGTCAACGCGGCCACCGCCGTGCCGACCAGCCGGGCCACCCGCTCCCCGGGCGTCACCGCCACCAGACCCGCCCCGACCGCCGGCAGGGCCAGCACCGCGACCAACAGGAAATGTCCCAGACTCACGGGGCCACCTCGGTTCGCGACTGCGGGGCTCGCAACACCGGCTCACTCCTCGCGCTCACGGCAACCCTCCGATCAGGACGGTGGCCACCCCGATCAGCAGCGCGCCGGCCAGCACCGCCGCCGCCGCGCGGGGCAGCGCCGCCCGGTGCAGCGCGGCCAGGCCACCGCCGAGGCCGGACGCGCCCCGGCCGCTCCCCTCGACCAGGCCGTCCACCCCCACCTCGTCACCGGTACGCGCGAGGCGGGCGAGCGCCCTCGCCGGGCGTACGACGAGGGCGTGCTGGACGTCGTCGAGCCGGAACGCCCGGGCGAAGACCGGCCGCAGCGGGCCCAGCGCGCGGGCCGGATCGGCGGCCGGGTCCCGGCGCCAGCCGGCCCAGGCCAGCCCGGCCCCGAGCAGCAGCAACGCGGCCGGCAGCAGCAGCGCCGGCCCGACGTGGACGAGCAGCGCCTCCCCCGGCGCCAGCGTCGGCACGGTCGGGACGAGCAGCCGGTCGGCGATGGACTGGACGAAGCCGACCAGCCCGAGCAGCGCGGCCGGGACCGCGAGCAGCAGCACCGGCCAGCGCATCGCGGCCGGCGGGTCGTGCGGGCGCAGCAGCGGCATCCGGGGCTCGCCGAGGAACGTGCGCAGCAGCAGCCGGGTGGCGTACCAGGCGGTGATCACGACGCCGAGCAGCCCGGCCAGCCAGACCAGCCAGCCGACCCAGGCCGGTGCGGGGCCGGTGCCGTCCAGGGCGGCGGCCTCGGCGACGGCGAGCACGCCGTCCTTGCTCCAGAAGCCCGACAGCGGCGGCACCCCGGCCAGCGCGCCGAGCCCGATCAGCGTGCACCAGAAGGTCAGCGGCATGTCCCGGCGCAGGCCGCCCATCCGGGACATCAGTGTGGTGCCGACGGCGTGGATCACCGCACCGGCGGCGAGGAAGAGCAGCGCCTTGAAGGCGGCGTGGGTGAGCAGGTGGAACAGCGCGGCGGCCGGCGCGCCGACGGCGAGCGCCCCGGTCATGTAGCCGATCTGGGAGACCGTCGACCAGGCGAGCACCCGCTTGAGGTCGTCCTGGGCGGTCGCCGCGAGGGCACCGAGCAGCAGGGTGATCGAGGCCATCACCCCGAGCACGGCCAGCGCGGTCGGGGTGGCCTCGAACAGGGGGTAGAGCCGGGCCACCGCGTACACGCCGGCGGCGACCATGGTGGCCGCGTGGATCAGCGCGGAGATCGGGGTCGGGCCGGCCATCGCGTCCGGCAGCCAGGTGTGCAGCGGGAACTGCGCGCTCTTTCCGGCCACCCCGGCCAGCAGCAGCAGGCAGGCGGCGGTGAGGGTGCCGGTGGCGTGGTCGTGGGCGAGCACGTCGGCGATCCGGAAACTGCCCGCCGAGACGCCGAGCAGCGCGATGCCGAGCAGGAAGCCGACGTCGCCCACCCGGGTGACCAGGAACGCCTTCATCGCGGCGGCCGGCGCCTCGGGCAGCCGCCGGTCGTGGGCGATCAGCAGGTAGGAGCAGAGGCCCATCACCTCCCAGCCGACCAGCAGCATGACCAGGTCACCGGCGACCACCACCAGCAGCATCGCGGCGGTGAAGAGGCTGATCTGGGCCGCGTACGGCGGGTAGCGGTGGTCGACCTCGACGTCGTCGTGCGGGCCCCGCTTCAGGTAGGCGGTGGAGTAGACCTGCACGGCCAGCGCGACCGTCGCGACGGCCACCGCGACCAGGGCGGCGGTGCCGTCCAGCCGTACCCCGAGGGTGACCCGCAGCCCGCCCAGGTCGATCCAGGTCGCGGAGGTCTCGACCGGGTCGCCGACCCGGGCCAGCAGGAGCAGCGCGATCAGCAGCGCCCCGGCCGCGCCGGCCACCCCGAGGCCGATCGCGACCCGCCGGGCCCGATCCTCCCCGGTGGCCGCGCCGCGCGGCGACGGTGGCAGCAGCAGCCCGATCAGGCCGGCCACCAGGGGTACGGCCGGCAACGCGGCCCCGAGCAGCCCGGTCACCGGTCCCCCTCCGGCCGGTCGGCGGGCCCGCCCGACGGCCGCTCGACGCCGGCTCCCGCAGCGAGCCGCTCGGCCGGCACGAGCGCCGGAGCCTCGGTCAGCGGCACCTCGTCCACGGCGACGCTGGCCCGCAGCCGGTAGAGCTGGAGCACGATCGCCAGGCCCACGCCGATCTCGGCGGCGGCCAGCACGATCACGAAGAGCGCGAAGACCTGCCCGCCGTGCGGCAGGGCGGCCTTCGCCGTGGTGTCGGCGGTGACCAGGATCAGGTTGACGGCGTTGAGCATCAGCTCGACCGCCATCAGCACCAGCACCGCGTTGCGGCGGCGCAGCACGCCGTAGACGCCGAGGCCGAACAGCAGCGCGGCGGTGACGTACGGGATGACGGGTCTCACCGGCGGCCGCCCTCGCCGGGGCGGCGGCCGATGTCGGGGCGGGAGAGCACGATCGCGCCGACCAGAGCGGCCAGCAGCAGCACCGAGAGCACCTCGAACGGCAGCACCCAGGAGCGGAAGACCTGCTCACCCAGGCGCTCGGCGGTGCCCGCCGCCGGCAGTTCGACCCGGGTCCAGCGGAACGCGTCGACCAGCAGCACGGCCAGCCCCAGCCCGCTGCCCGCACCGATCAGCGCGGCCGGCCAGCCGGGGCGGTCCAGGTCGTCGGAGGCGCCGATCGGGGCGCGGGTCAGCATCACCGCGAACAGCAGCAGCACCACCACCGCACCCACGTAGATCAGCACCTGCACCCAGGCCACCAGCTCGGCGGTGAGCACCAGGTAGTCACCGGCCAGCGCGCCGAGGCAGACCACCAGGTAGAGGCCGGCCCGCACCAGGTGCTTGGTGCCCACCACCAGCACGCCCGCCCCGACCGCCACCGCGCCGAGGGCGAGCAGCAGCACGTCCGCACCGGTCATCAGGGCGTACCCCCGTCGGCGGCGGGGCCGGACTCGGGGCGTACCACGGTGGGGCGGGCGGCGGAGCTGGTCGGGGCCGCGGCCTTGCGCGCGGCGGTGGCCTCCTCCTTGGCCGGCTCACCGTTGTGGTCGTGGGCGGGCGGCGGCGGGACTGTCCCCATCCACTGGCCGAGGTGGTCCTTGTCGTGCAGCAGGTCCTTGATGTCGTACTCGGCGTACTCGAACTCCGGCGACCAGTAGAGCGCGTCGAACGGGCAGACCTCGACACAGATCCCGCAGTACATGCAGAGCGAGAAGTCGATGTCGAACTTGTCGAGCACGTTGCGCTGGCGGGGGCGGGCGGCCCCGGCCACCACCACCTCCTCCTTGTGGGAGTCGATGTAGATGCACCAGTCGGGGCACTCCCGGGCGCAGAGCATGCAGACCGTGCAATTCTCCGCCAGCAACGCGATCACACCCCGGGAGCGGGGCGGCAGCTCGGGGGCGACGTCCGGGTACTGCTGGGTGGTCGACCGGCTGGTCATCGTCTTCAGCGTGACCGCCAGCCCCTTCACCAGGCCCTCGCCGGGAATGCCGCTGCGCTCGCTCATGACGCTCATCCTGCCCTGTGCCCCCGGCGCGCGCGACCACCACCCGTCTGTTGACGGCGGTACCGTGACGGTGGGGAGAACGACGCACCGGGAAGGACCCGTCGATGACCGCCGCGCTGCACGACGACTACCCGCCGCCGGGCGAGTGGACCACCGACGACCTCGACGCCCTGCCGGACGACGGCCGCCGCCGCGAGCTCCTGGACGGAACCCTGCTCATGTCGCCCTCCCCCACGCGACTCCACCAGTCCATCGCGCTGCTGCTCGGGGCAGCCCTGCAAGAGAGCTGCCCCGCCGACCTCGACGTGACCCAGGCCGTCGAGGTACGGCTCTCCCGGACCCGCGCGTTCATCCCCGACCTGCTCGTCACCCAGCTCGACGCCGCCGAGCGAAACCCGTCGCACTACCGCCCGCACGAGGTGCTGCTGGTGGTGGAGATCGTCTCCGAGGGCTCCCGGAGCGTGGACCGGGTCCTGAAGCCCGCCCTGTACGCCGAGGCGGACATCCCCTACTTCTGGCGGATCGAGACCACCGACGGGATCGTCGTGCACGCGTACAAGCTGGACCCGGTGAAGCGGGTCTACGTCGAGCAGGCCCGGATGACCGACGGCATCCTGCTGCCCGAGCCGTGGGAGATCGACGTGCCGCTGGCGCGGATCACCCCCCGCCGCGCGTGACCTGATCCGGGGCTCCGCGCGGGGACGTCGCCGACGTTGTTGATCATCTATGCTGCTCCGGCCGACGTAGAAGGGGCCACGGCCGGATGAAGAAGACCACGACCCGGGTGACGGCGGCGCTGGCCGTCGTCACCATGGTGCTGTTCGGAGCGACGGCCGCCCAGGCCGAGCCCGGTGCCACGATCACCGGAAGGGTGACCGACCGGGCGACCGGTGCGCCCCTCGCCGGCGCCTGCGTCTCGCTGATGTCGACGGCGGAACGGGCGCTGGCGACGCGCTGCACCGACACCACCGGCACCTACACCTTCACCGGGGTCACCGGGCAGTCCTTCTGGGGCGTGCACATCCGGGCCCGGGCGACCGGCCGGCCCGACGTCTGGTGGCCGAGCGCGCCGGACTACTACAACGGCGAGCGGCTGCACGTGGATCCGGGTACGACCGGCCGGGCCGACTTCAGCATGGTCACCGAGGTGGGCGGCTTCCAGGGCCGGATCACCCACCCGGACGGCAGCCCCGCGTACGCCAGCGAGGTCACCGCCGTCGCCGTCGACGGCGACTGGCGGGCGCGGGCCCTGACCGACAACGAGGGCCGGTACCGGCTGGTCAACCTGCCGGTCGGCGCGTACCGGCTGGGCGTGGGGCCCGAGGGCTGGGTCCCCCAGCAGTGGGTACCGGGCAAGGCGAGCCAGGGCGACGGGACCGTCTTCACGGTCACCGCCGGCAGCAGCACCACGGTCGACGAACGGTACGTCTCGGTCGCGCCGCCGACGCGCATCGGCAACGGCACGATCACCGGCCTGGTCACCGCCCGGGCCACCGGGGAGCCGGTCGCCGGCGCCTGCGTGACCGCCGTCAACGCGGACCTCGGCGGGGAGGTCGGCCGGTCGTGCACCGACGCGACCGGCCGTTACCGGATCGAGCGCCTGTGGTACCAGTACCGCTACCGGCTGCGAGTCCAGGCCGAGGGCTTCCCGGAGCAGTGGGCCAAGGACGCCAACGACTTCGACAACGCGACCCTCTATTCGACCTCGGGCGAGGAGGTCACCACGGTCGACGTCGCGCTGCGGGTCGGTGGCGGCACGATCCGCGGCCGGGTCACGCCGGAGGAGGGCGGCACCATGCCCTGGTCGCTGTCCGTGGTGGCCAGGGCGGTCGACGACTCGTGGCGGGGCGGTGTGATGGCCGTCGACGGCGAGTACCGGCTCGACCGGGTGCCGCCCGGTGACTACCGGGTCTACTTCTACGCCGCCGGCCGGACGCGCCAGTTCCACCCGGGCGTCGCCACCGCGGAGGAGGCGGCCATCGTCCACGTCGCCGAGGGCGGGACGACCGTCGTCGACGAGCGACTCGTGCCCGCCGGCTCGGTCGAGATCGACCTGGTGAACAAGAGCACCCGCGGCCCGGTCAGCGGCTGCGTCGAACTGGTCGAGTCGGTCGAGAGGGCCTGCACCCCGAGCGGCTCCAACCGGGTCACCTTCCCGGTGGTCTGGGCCACCACCCAGCGGGCGGAGACCGCGCGGGTGACGCCGGGCCCGGGGTACTGGCAGCGCTCGGTCGGCGGCATCCAGGTGACGTCGGGCAAGGCCACCCGGCTCACCCTGGAGCTGGAGCCCGCGGCCACGGTGCGGACCAGCGTGGTCGACGGCGCGGGCAACAAGGTCGCCGGGGTCTGCGTCAAGCCGGTCTCCGGCCACCCGGTCCCCACCACCCCGCTCCGCCAGGAGAACCAGGACCGCCGGTACTGCTCGGACGCCTCGGGCGCGGTGACCCTCGGCCCGCTGCCCGCCGGCCCGACGCAGCTCTTCGTGCAGTCGACCAAGCCGTGGGGCGCCCAGTGGTACGCCACCACCGGCGGCACCGGCGACCGGCGTACCGCCACCACCCTGAACCTCGTGGCCGGCACGGTGACCAGCACCGCACCGATCCGCCTCGACCGGGCCGGCTCCATCACCGGAACCGTCAACGGCGCGGACGGTAAGTTCGTCGAGGGCTGCGTGCAGGCCGGCGCCGACCAGCCCGACCTGGTTGGCGGCGCGGCCAAGGGGTGCACGGTGTTCACCAACCCGTACGAGGGTCGGTTCACCATCACCGGGCTCGGCCCGTACCGGTGGCCGTTGCAGTACACCGGGCAGTGGATCGGCGACGACAAGCCCTTCGCGCTGGCCTGGTCCGGCAACGCCACCAACCGGTACCTCGCCACCCCGGTGCAGGTGAAAGCGGACGCGACCGTGACCGCCCCGCCGGTCACCCTGCCCTACGACGGCACCATCCGGCAGTTCGACGTGGGCGCCGGCGCCGGCACGACCTGGTCGGTCGAGGCGTACCACCCGAGCACCGGAGACCTGGTGGCGGTCTACCGCCGGCCGTACGACGAGGCGATGGTCGGCCTGCCGGCCGGTCCGCTGCTGCTGCGCCACGTCCCGAGCAGCGGCAAGCCGTGCTGGTACGTGGCCGGCGGCGCGACCGGGGGCGCCGGGAGCAATCCCCGGCCGACCGTCGTGACCCTCGCCGCGCGGCAGGTCATCGACAGCGTCCGCCTGGTGCCGGGCAGCACCTGCCTGGCCGTCCCGGTCGCGACCCGGGAAGGCCCGTCGAAGCCGGGCTGAGCCCCGGCGCGTCCGCGGCCCGTGCCGGCGTCCCCCGCGAAGGGCGCCGGTGCGGGCCGCGGCCGTTCCGGCCGGAGCACCCCGGACGGACCGCGGGCCGGCCCGGCGCCGGAGGCGGATGCCGGTACGAGCGTGATACCTCTGGGTCATCAATATGCCTCTGAGGCATCACGCTCATCCGCGCTCAGGCCCGCGGCGGGGTGACCCTGAGTGACAGAGCCGGCGAGCGGGGGCCGTGCCGGTCAGGCCGGCGGCAGGACTTCCACGCCGAGCTGCTGGAGGAGCTGGAACAGCTCGTTGACGCTCCACACGTCGACGATCCGGCCGTCGCCGTCGAAGCGCAGGAAGGTCGCCCCCGAGTAGCTGACCACCTGCCCGGTCGGCGGCACCGGGCCGAACTGCCCGGCCTGGGTGCCGGCCGCTCGCCAGCGCACCGCCACCCGGTCGCCGGCGGCCACCACGTCCACGATCTTGTAGCGCAGGTCGGGGAAGGCCGCCCGGCGGTCCCGGTGCCAGGCCAGCGTCGCCTCCGGTCCGACCCCGCCGAGCCCCGGGCACTCCGCCCCGATCAGCTCGTACACGGAGTCCTCGCGCCCGCCGTTCCACACGTCGGCGACGAACCGCCGCGCCAGCGCCTCCCGATCGATCATCCGGGCAGCCTAGCCGGGGCCGCGCCGGGCGAAATGCGGTCGTGCGACCGCGGAGACGGACGCTCACCGGACCCGGGCGCGCGAGATCGGCAAAGATGGAGGGGACGCGACGAACGGACTCCAGGGGGCGAAGTGGGCGAGGCGGCAGGCGAAACGACCGGCGGCAAGTACGTCGAGCCGGGCGGTGAGTTCACCCGCGACCAGCGCTACATCGCCACCCGGATCACCGCCGACGGGCGGGACGGCTACCCGGTCGAGCCGGGGCGGTACCGGCTCGCGGTCAGCCGCGCCTGCCCCTGGGCGAACCGGCTGATCATCGTGCGGCGGCTGCTCGGGCTGGAGGACGCCATCTCGATGGCGGTGGCCGGGCCGACCCACGACGCCCGGAGCTGGACGTTCGACCTGGACCCGGGCGGGCGGGACCCGGTGCTCGGCATCGAGCGGCTCCAGGAGGCGTACTTCGCCCGCTTCCCCGGCTACGAGCGGGGCATCACGGTGCCGGCGATCGTGGACGTGCCGACCGGGCAGGTGGTCACCAACAACTTCGGGCAGATGAGCCTGGACCTGTCCACCGAGTGGACGGCGTACCACCGCGAGGGCGCGCCACAGCTCTACCCGGAACGGCTGCGCGACGAGATCGACGAGGTGAGCGCGGCGCTGTTCCGGGACGTCAACAACGGCGTGTACCGGTGCGGCTTCGCCGGCAGCCAGGAGGCGTACGAGAAGGCGTACCACCAGCTCTTCGACCGGCTGGACTGGCTGACCGAGCGGCTGGCGGGCCAGCGCTACCTGGTCGGCGACACCATCACCGAGGCGGACGTGCGGCTGTTCACCACCCTGACCCGCTTCGACCCGGTCTACCACGGCCACTTCAAGTGCAACCGCAGCAAGCTGACCGAGATGCCGGTGCTGTGGGCGTACGCGCGGGACCTGTTCCAGACCCCCGGCTTCGGCGACACGGTCGACTTCGACCACATCAAGCGGCACTACTACGAGGTGCACCGGGACATCAACCCGACCGGCGTGACGCCGCTCGGCCCCGACCTGTCCAACTGGCTCACCCCGCACGGCCGGGAGGAACTCGGCGGACGGCCCTTCGGCGACGGCACCCCGCCGCCACCCCCGCCGGCCGACGAGCGGGTCGACCCCGCCCACACCCCGCTGCGCTGAGCGCGGGCCGTTACAGCGCGACGCGCACGGCGGCGGTGAGGACCAGCTGGGCCAGGGAGAGCGGCACCAGCACCAGCCAGCAGAGGCGTTGCAGCTGGTCCTCCCGCAGCCGCGGGTACGAGACCCGGAGCCAGATGATCATGAAGGAGACCGCGAAGACCTTCAGCAGCGTCCACAGCCAGCCGAGCTGACCGTCGGCGAACGGGCCCTGCCAGCCGCCGAGGAAGAGCACGGTGGTCAGCGCGGCGATCACCACGATGCCGACGTACTCGGCGAGCAGGAAGAAGGCGAAGCGCAGGCCGGTGTACTCGGTCATGTAGCCGAAGACCAGCTCGGAGTCGGCGATCGGCATGTCGAACGGGGGCCGCCGGATCTCGGCCAGCCCGGCGACGAAGAAGACGAACATCGCGGGCGCCTGCCAGAGCAGCCACCAGGGCTGCCACGCCTCGACTATGCCGGAGAGGCTGAGCGTGCCCGCCGCCATCGCCACCGAGGCGGCGGAGAGCACCAGCGGCAGCTCGTAGCCGAGCAGCTGGGCCGCCCCGCGCAGGCCGCCGAGGAGGCTGTACTTGTTGGCCGAGGCCCAGGCCGACATCAGCACCGCGACCACGCCCACGCCGACCACGGCGAGGACGAAGAAGAGGCCGATGTCCAGCGGCTGCCCGACCAGGTCGTCCGGGCCGAGCGGGATGACCAGCAGGACCAGCAGGTAGGGCACCAGGGCCACCACCGGGGCGAGCCGGAACACCGCCCGGTCCGCCTCGCGCGGGGTGACGTCCTCCTTCTGCACGAACTTCACCCCGTCGGCGACCAGCTGCGCCCAGCCGTGGAAGCCGCCGGCGTACATCGGGCCGAGCCGGCCCTGCATGTGCGCCATCACCTTGTGTTCGGCCTGGCCGACCACCAGCGGCAGGGTGAGGAAGGCGACCAGCACGCCACCGACCCGGATCACCAGCTCCAACCAGGTGGGCATCAGGCCGTACCTTCCTCGTCGCGCGGCGCCGGGCCGTCGCCGGTCGCGGGCTCTCCGGCCGCCGCCGGGCCGTCGCCGGTCGCCCCGGCCCCCGGGGTACGCGCCGCGCGCGCGCCCGGAGCCGGCCGGGCGGGCCGCTCCCGGACCGGGCGGGCCGGGGTACCGCCGCGCGGCCCCTCGCCCACCCCGGCCGCCCCGGCGGGCGTCGGCGTGGTGCCCCACTCCCCCGGCGCGGGTACGCCCGGCGGCCGGATCGGCCGGCGACCGCCGCCGGCCTCCGACTCGCCCGGCTCCTTCGCCCCCGGCCAGGGCTTGGCCACCCGGGAGGCGAGCACGAACTCCTTGCGCAGCGGATGCCCCTCGAACTCGGGCGGCAGCAGCAGCGGGGCCAGCCCGGGGTGACCGGCGAAGTCGATGCCGAACATCTCGTGGGTCTCCCGCTCGTGCCAGGCGGCGCCCGGCCAGAGGTCGACCACCGAGGCCACCGTCGGCGACTCGCGGGGCACCCGGGTGCGCAGCAGCACCCCGTGCCGGCGGGTGGTCGACCAGAGGTGGACCACCACGTCGAACCCGTCGGCCAGCTCGTCGACCGCCGAGAGCCAGTCGAAGAAGTCGCAGGCCAGCTCGGCGTCGTCGCGCGCAGCGCGCAGCGCGTCGGTCCAGCTCGCAAGGGGTACGTCGACGGTGGCGCGGGCGTGGGACTGACCGCCGGAGACCGACGTGGTGGCCTCGACCGGCGCGAGCAGCGCGACCACCCGCTGGCCGACCTCTTCCGGAGTCATGCCGCTGATCCTAGGGCCGCCGGCTCGCGGCCGTGTCGGCCCGCCCGGGCGGCATCTGGTCGCTTTACCCGGCGGGTGGACGCCGGAGGGGGAAAGATGTTCACCGTGCGTGCTGTCACTGTGACTCCCGGAATGCCCGACTCGCTGCGCCTGGTGGACGACTGGCCCGAGCCGGCGCCCGAGGAGGGCGCGATCCTGGTCGAGGCGCTGGCGGTCGGCATCTGCGGCACCGACCTGGAGATCGTCGCCGGCGAGTACGGCGAGGCCCCGCCCGGCCAGGATCGGCTGGTGCTCGGGCACGAGGCGCTGGGCCGGGTGCTGGAGGATCCCACCGGCACCCTGCACCCGGGCGACCTGGTGGCGGGCGTGGTCCGCCGGCCCGACCCGGTGCCCTGCCCGAACTGCGCCATTGACGAGTGGGACATGTGCCGCAACGGGCAGTACACCGAACACGGGATCAAGGGCCTGCCCGGCTACGCCCGGGACCGGTGGCGGATCCAACCGAAGTACGCCGTCGGCCTGGACCCGTCCCTCGCGCCCGTCGGCATGCTGCTGGAGCCGACCAGCGTGGTGGCGAAGGCCTGGGACCACATCGAGCGGATCGGCGCCCGCGCCGAGTGGAAGCCGCAGACCGCGCTGGTCACCGGCGCCGGGCCGATCGGCCTGCTGGCCGCGCTGCTGGCCACCCAGCGCGGCCTGGCGGTGCACGTCCTCGACCGGAACACCACCGGCCCGAAGCCCGACCTGGTCCGGGCGCTCGGCGCGACGTACCACACCGTGCCGGTGGCCGAGCTGGACTTCGAACCGGACGTGGTGGTCGAGTGCACCGGTGCACCGCCGGTGGTGCTGGACGCGATGCGCAAGGCCGGGCCGATCGGCATCGTCTGCCTGACCGGCGTCTCCAGCGGCGGCCGGAGCATCGAATTCGACGCGGGCGCGCTCAACCGGGACCTGGTGCTGGAGAACAACGTGGTCTTCGGGTCGGTCAACGCCAACCGGCGGCACTGGGAGCTGGCCGCCGAGGCGCTCGCCCGGGCCGACCGGTCCTGGCTGGAATCGCTGATCACCCGCCGGGTGCCGGTGTCGGCGTACGCCGAGGCGTACACCCACACCGGCGGCGACATCAAGACGGTGCTCGACTTCACCGCCTGAGCGGCGGACGCCTCAGATGCCGGGTAGGCGGCCGTTGCGGAACAGGTCCACGAAGAGCTGGTGGTCCTCCCGGGTCCGGACGCCGTAGGCGTGCGCGAAGTCGACGAGGTGGGTGACGAAACCGGCCTCGTCGGCGTCCACCGCCGCCACGATCGACTCCTCGGTGGAGTAGTCCACCAGGTCGTGGCTGGACTCGTCGTCGGCGACCGAGTGCATCCGGGCCACCGCCCGGCCCAGGTCGCTCAGCACCCCGGCCAGCTCGTCCGGCTCGTTGACGTCCGCCCAGTCCAGGTCGGCGGCGTACGGGGAGATCTCGGCGACGAGCTGGCCGGTCCCGTCCAGCTCGGTGAAGCCCAGCCACGGATCGGCGTGCGCCTGGAGTGCCCGCTGCGACTCGGCCGTACGGTGGCCCTGATGCCGGAAGTAGCCGCGGACCCGCTCGTCGTCGATGTGCCGGGCCACCGCGGGCACCTGCGCCTGCTTCATGTAGATCACGACGTCGTTCTCCAGCGCCTGGGTGTGCCCCTCCAGCAGCAGGTTGTACGACGGCAGCCCGGCCGAGCCGATGCCCACGCCCTTGCGCAGCACCACGTCCTTGATGTGGGATGAAACAGGACGCAGCCGCGGGGGCGATGCCGGCAACGACCCCAGATAGCTCTCGAAGGCAGCGCAGACCTTCTTCCGGGTGGCCGCGTCGATCTCGAACACCCCGTCGCCGAGGGAGAAGCGGCGCTCGTAGTTGTCGATGGTGGTCTGCGTGGCGAGCAGGTCCACCCGGGTGTTGAGCCGGGCCTGCTGGAGCACCCGGCGCAGCACGCCGTCGGCGTTGTCCAGGGTGATCGAGCCGATCGCGTCGTCCCCGCCGGCCGCGATGGCCCGCAGCTCGGTCAGGTACGACCGGGCGAACCGGGCGACCAGCTCACTGATCACCTGGTCCGACAGGGCCTTGGCGTAGCAGAGCAGGGCGACGCTGGCCGCCAGGCGCTTGAGGTCCCAGGAGAACGGCCCGACGTACGCCTCGTCGAAGTCGTTGACGTTGAACACCAACTGCCCGGAGCCGTTCATGTAGGTGCCGAAGTTCTCCGCGTGCAGGTCGCCGTGGATCCACACCCGGCTGGTCCGCTCGTCGAGGAACGCCTCGTCGGCGAAGTCGCCGCGCTGGTCGGCGTAGAACAGGGACGCGCTGCCCCGGTAGAAGGCGAACGGGGAGGCGGCCATCTTGCGGAACTTGCGGCGGAAGGCCGCCGGGTCGAGTGCCATCGACGCACCGAACTCCTCGGTGAGCACGTCGACGATGAAGGCGGAACGCTGCTCCGCGGACTGGGTCATGGACCGCAGGCTAACCGCCGGCCGCCAGCCGGGGCGCTCGTCCGAGCGGGTCGGCCGGGTGGGCCGGGTGGCGGTTCAGGACACCGGCGGGCGTACCGGCGGGGAGGTGAGCGAGCCGACCGAGCGGGGTGGGAAGTCCGGGCGCGGCGCGTCCGCCGGCGAGGCGAGCGCGTCGGGGCGGGCCACGCCGCCGATCCCGGACTGCTCGGCGGCGATCTTCTCCTGCAGGCGGAGGATGCCGTGCAGCAGCGCCTCCGGCCGCGGCGGACAGCCGGGCACGTAGACGTCGACCGGGATGAGCTGGTCGACGCCCTTGGTCACCGAGTACGAGTCCCAGTACGGGCCGCCGCAGTTGGAGCAGGCGCCGAACGAGATCACGTACTTCGGCTCGGGCATCTGGTCGTAGAGGCGCTTGATCGCCGGGGCCATCTTGTCGGTGACCGTGCCGGAGACCACCATCAGGTCGGCCTGCCGGGGGCCGTGGGCGAACGGGATCACGCCCAGCCGGATGAAGTCGTGCCGACCCATGCTGGTGGCGATGAACTCGATCGCGCAGCAGGCCAGGCCGAAGTTGAAGACCCAGAGCGAGTAGCGGCGGCCCCAGTTCAGCACGAACCGGATCGGCTCGCCGAGCACTCCCGGCAGCTGCACGACCGCCCCCTTCCTGTCTCCCACCGGACAGTCAACCACAGCGCCCGGGCTGCAACCGGAACGGCCGTCGCGGGCTTCTACGGGTGTGACGACGCGGAGGAAACCCACCCGCGCGCCACCAACGGGCGCGGCCGACGCCGCGACCGACGATCACGGGGAGAAAGCATGGACGTAGGAACCGGAGGACGGGTCGCCGGCGCGCCGCTCGGGTCGGCGCTGGCCGTCCTGGCCGCGGCACGGGCCGCCGCCACCACGACGACCGGCCGGCCGGCCACCGTCTCGGCGGGCCGGCTGACCACGCTCGACGCCGTCGACAACGGCTGACGTCCATGAGCCACCGCCGGCCGGGCACGGGGGTCTCGGCCGGCGGTGCCCGTCCGGGTCCGGTCGTCCCGGCCCCGACCGCCCTCCCCCGTCGAACGACGACAACCGGCCGGTGCCGGTACCGGAGTGACCGGTGCCGGCGGGTACGGACCCACGGCCGCCACGGGGAGGACGAGTGACTGTGACGAGAGACGTGCGGGTCGCCGAGCCACCGCCGGGCCCGGCTCCCGAGCCGCCCGAGCTGATCTTCGACGACTTCTACCACGCACACTTCCGGGGGCTGGTCGTCCAGCTCACCGCGTACACCGGTGACCTCGGCCAGGCGCAGGACCTGGTCCAGGAGGCCTTCTGCCGGGCGTACGTGCGCTGGGACCGGGTGGCCGGCTACGAGGACCCGCTGGCCTGGGTACGCAAGGTCGCCTGGAACCTGGGCCACCACCGCTGGCGGCGGCTGCGTACCGCCGAACTGTTCCTGCGCCGGCAGCGGGAGACGCACGTGGCCGGGCCGACGCCGGACCGGGTGGCGCTCGACCAGGCCCTGGCGCAGTTGCCGCCCAAGCAGCGCCGCGCCGTGGTGCTGCACTACCTCGCCGACCTGACGGTCGCCGAGATCGCCGCTTAGCAGCAGGTCGCCGAGGGCACGGTCAAGTCCTGGCTGCACCGGGGCCGGGCGGCGCTCGCCACCCACCTGCGCGAGACCACCGAGGAGGTGCGGGATGCCTGAGCAGGAGGTTCTCGCCACGGAGTTCGCCCGCTACCGCCAGGCGGTGATGACCGAGATCGAGGTGCCGGGACCGGCCGCCGTGCGGCGGGCCGTACGCCGGCGGCGGCGCAGCCACCTCGCCGCGGGGGCGACGGCCGCGCTGACCCTGCTGGCCGGGCCGGTCGTCGGGTACGCGGCGCTGGACCGCTCGGCCCCCGGCCCGACCCCGGTCGAGCCGACGCCGAGCGCCACCGCGAGCCCGTCGCCGACGCCGAGCGGCTCCGGCAGCCCGACCCCGTCCTCGGCGACCACCAGCACGAGCCCGACCGGGGCGCCGGACGGCCGGATCAGCCGGGCCCAGCTCCTGGCCGGCCCGGTCACGCTGCCCACCTGGCACGTCGACGCCGGTTGCCCGAACGGCCGGGTCCGGTTGACCGGCGAAGCCGGGTGGGAGACGAACACCCTGCTCGCGCTCGACACCGGTGACATCGACGGCGACGGGGCGGCCGAGACCGTGGCGCTGGTGCAGTGCGTGCGGGGCACCGGCGGCCCGCAACAGGTGGTGGCCTTCGACCGGGACGGGTCGGGACGGATCGTGACCGTCGGCCGGGTGGCGGCGAGCAGGTTGGAGCGACCGCAGTGGCTGATCGCGCTCGATGTCCGCGACGACGGTGTGGTCCGCGTGCAGGTCGGCGACATCGCACCCGGCGGCGGCTGGCCCGGTGACTGGTCGCAGCGGCAGTGGCGCGGTTACCGCTGGGACGGCCGCTCGTTCGGTCAGGTCTCCGGGCCGACCGCCTTCGGCCCGAACCCGTACTCCGCCAACCTCGCGATCAGCGTGGCGGAGCTGCGGCTCACCGAGGCCGACGACGGTTCCCGCGTGGGCTGGATCGAGGCGCGGATCCGGCACCTCGGCGGTCGGGAGGTCGCCGCGGTCCAGCTGCGCCTGGATCTGCCCGCGCAGCTCGAACCGGACGTCGACGGCTGGGGTGGCTGCGGCGCCGACGTGGCTGACCGCACGCCGTTGATCTGCCGGTTCGGGTCGCTCGAGTCCGGCGGGGAGCTGCCGTTACGGTTGGCCGTCCGGGTGCGGCCGGGGGTCGCCCTGCCCGCCGGGACCGCGCCGTTGAGCGTGGCGGCGCTCGGGCCGGGCAGCAACTACCTGCTGGAACGGGACGACAGCGACAACCAGGACACGATTGCCTGGCGGTGAGGCTGGGACCCGGTGCGGCGTCGGCGATCGCCACACCGGGCACTCAGTACGTCGGGCGCTGGAGCAGGCTGACGAACTCGACCAGCAGCCGCTCCCGCAGCGCCGGCGGCGCGGCGTCGAGCAGCGCGTTGACCAGGGCCATCCGCTCCGGTAGCGCGCCGCCGCCAGTCGGGGCCGGGTCGGACCCGGCGCCCAGGCCGAGGCCGGCGGCCAGACCGGCGACCAGGTCCGGGGTGAGCGCGTCCGGGGTCAACGCGGTGGCCAGGGCGCGCAGTTCGTCGGGGAGCCGCACCGGCCCGGCGGCCCGGGCCGCGGCCACCGCGGCCACCAGGTCCGGGCCGAACTCGGCCACCCGGGGCGCGACCGACGCGGTGACGGTGAGGTGCACGCTGGCCGGCAGGTCGGCGTACGACAGCTGCGGCTGGGTGTGCCAGCCGCGCGCGGCCAGCTCGTCGACCAGCACAAACAGGTCCAGCTCGGGGTCGGTGCTGGTGAAGCAGACGACGGTGGACTCCGGCTCGGCCATCAGCCGCAGGCCGGCCACACCGCGCACCGCGTCGGCCAGGCCGGCCACCGCGTCCCGGGTCAGCCCGGCGAGCCGCAGGTAGCCGGCGTCGCCGAGGTGCCGCAGGGTGGCGTACGCGGCGGCGATCGGCCCGCCCGAGCGGGTCGAGGCGAGCACCGGGTTGACCATCGTGTACCCGGGCCAGTCCGCGTACGCGAAGTACTGCGGGGCGCGCAGCGCCGGGTCGCGGTGCAGCAGCACCGACACGCCCTTCGGGGCGTACGCGTACTTGTGCAGGTCCACCGAGATCGAGGTGACCCCGTCGACGGCGAAGTCGAACGGCGGCACCGGCGCGCCGAGGCGGCGCAGGTAGGGCAGCGTCCAGCCGCCGAAGCAGGCGTCCACGTGGCAGCGCACCCCGGCCGCCGCGGCCGCCGCGGCGATCTCCGCCACCGGGTCGATGACGCCGTGCGCGTACGAGGGGGCGGAGCAGGCCACCAGCACCGTCTCCGGGCGGATCGCGGCGGCCACGTCGGCGGCCGCCGGGCGCAGCGTCTTCGGGTCGACCGGCACCGTGTCGAGGGTGACCCCGAGCAGGTGGGCGGCCTTGGCGAAGGCGGCGTGCCCGCTGGCCGGCACCACGATCCGGGGCGCGGTCAGCTCGGGGCGGGCGTCCCGGGCGGCCTTGACGGCGAGGATCAGCGACTCGGTGCCACCGCTGGTGACGCTGCCGACCACCTCCGCAGCGGTCGTGCCGGGGCCGCCGCCGAGCAGCCGGGCGGCCGCTCCGACCAGCGCGTTCTCCATCGCCAGCAGGGACGGGAACGCGGTTGGGTCGAGCCCGTTGACGTGCGCGCTGCCGGCGTGCGCGGCGGCGGCCAGCTCGTCCAGGCCGGGCACGGCGGGGTCGTAGACGTAGGCGAACAGCCGTCCGCCGTGTGTCGGCCGGTCGAGGGCCCGCAGCTCGAGGATCTCCGCCAGCACCCGCTCGGCGGGTGCGCCGTCCTCGTCGATCATCGGTCGCCCTTCGGGTCGGGGTCCAGGGTCCAGCCGCGCAGCAGCAGCACGGCGAGCCCGACCAGCAGGGCGGGCAGCACGGTGAAGCCGAGCAGCACGCCGAGCCGGGCCTGGTCGGACTGGGCCGCCGCGGTGCCGGTGTCGGAGGAGACGTAGCCGGAGACCTGGAGCACCAGGCCGTAGAGGCCGGGGCCCAGCGCCAGGCCGAAGGTCTCTCCCGCCGTCCACAGGCCGGTGAAGACGCCCGCCTGCCGGCGGCCGGTCCGCGCGGTCTCGTGGGCGACGCAGTCCGGCAGCAGGGCCAGGGCGAAGACCTGCTGGCCGGCGTACCCGACGCCGAGCAGCGCGACCACCGCGTAGACGGCGGCGGCGGGCAGCGCGGGCGCGGCGACCAGGGCCAGCGCCCCGGCGGCGAGCAGCAGCGAGGCGGCGACCAGGGTGGTCCGCTTGCCGAGCCGGGCGCCGAGCCGGGACCACAGCGGCATCACCAGCAGCGCCGGCCCGACGAAACAGGCGAAGAGCAGGGTCGGGCCGTTCTCCGGGTCGCGCAGGATCTGGTCGGCGAAGTAGCTGACCCCGGCCAGGATGGTCGCCACCCCGGCCGACTGGATCACGAAGCAGAGCAGCAGCGCCCGGAACGGCCGGTTGCCGGCGGCCACCGCGAGCTGGGCGCGCAGCGTGGGCTCGGTCTCGGTCACCGCGCCGGTCGCGACCGCGCGGGTCCCGAGGAAGGCGCCGACGGCGCCGAGGGCGATCAGCGCGGCGACGAAGAGGCCCATCCACCGGTGCCCGGCGAGGCCGTCGCCGGTCGCGGTCACCACCATCGGGGCCACCGCGCCGGAGACCAGGATGGCCAGCGCCAGCACCGCGATCCGCCAGGTCATCAGCCGGGTACGCTCCGCGCGGTCGCCGGTCAGCTCGGCCGGCATCGCCACGTACGGCACCTGGAAGAAGGCGAACGCGGTGGCGGTGGCGAGGAAGGCGAGCGCCACGTACGCCCCGGCGGCGGGACCGGCGCCGAAGGGCGCGGCGAAGATGGCGGCGAAGAGCACCGCGAGGGCGAGCCCGGCGCCGAGCAGCCACGGTCGGCGCGGCCCCCAGCGGGAACGGGTGCGGTCGGAGAGCCGCCCGGCCACCGGGTTCACCAGCACGTCCCACGCCTTGGGCAGCAGCACCAGCAGGGCGGCCACCCCGGCGGCCACGCCCAGGGTGTCGGTGAGGTACGGCAGCAGCAGCAGCCCCGGCACGGTGCCGAACGCGCCGGTGGCCAGCGACCCGAGGGCGTAGCCGGCGTGCACCCGGCGCGGCAGCGGGTCCGGTCGCCGCGCCTCGGTCGTGCCGGCGACCGAGGGGTCGGCTTCAGCCGGCGGCGCGTCCATGGGGCCGAATGTTACTCACGTTATGGCCAGGGTCACATTCCCTCTTCCGGCCACCAGCTCGCCGCCGGCATGTCCACCCCGGCGGCCCGCAACGGGCAGCCCTCAGCCCGCAACCGGGCCCGCGCCTCGACCTCGTGACCCGGCGGCAGTCGGCCGGCGGAGGTCACCACCCGGTGCCAGGGCACCCCGCCGCCGTGCCGGGCCATGATCGAGCCGACCAGCCGCGCGGAGGCCCGGCCCGAGCGCTCGGCGAGGGCGTCGGCGACCGCCCCGTACGACATCACCCGGCCCGGCGGGATCCGCTCGACCAGCGCGAGCACCGTCTCGACGTACTCCTCAGGCGTCACGACCGGCCACGATATGGGAAGCCCGCCGGGTCGTGCGGAACCGACCGCGCAGAATGGGCGGGTGCGCGAAGCAGTCACCCAGGCCCGGCGGATCGTCGTCAAGATCGGTTCGTCCTCGCTGACCACCGGCGGCGGTGGGCTGGACGACGCCCGGGTCGACGCCCTGGTGGACACCCTCGGCGCGCTCGCCGCCCGGGGGCACGAGGTGGTGCTGGTCTCCTCCGGCGCGATCGCCGCCGGCCTGGCCCCGCTCGGGCTGGCCCGGCGTCCCCGCGACCTGGCCACCCAGCAGGCCGCCGCGAGCGTCGGGCAGGGCCTGCTCATCGGCCGGTACGCGACCGGCTTCGCCCGGCACCGGCTCACCGTCGGCCAGGTGCTGCTCACCGTCGACGACGTGACTCGGCGGGCGCACTACCGGAACGCGTACCGGACCCTGCGCAAGTTGCTCGACCTGCGCGCGGTGCCGATCGTCAACGAGAACGACACGGTCGCCACCGAGGAGATCCGCTTCGGCGACAACGACCGGCTGGCCGCGCTGGTCGCCGCCCTGGTCGACGCCGACCTGCTGGTGCTCCTCTCAGACGTGGACGCGCTCTGGACCGGGGACCCGACCCAGCCGGGCAGCGCCCGGATCACCGAGGTGCGCGGCGAGGCCGACCTGGCCGGCATCGACATCGGCGGCGCGGGCCGCTCCGGCGTCGGCACCGGCGGCATGGTCACCAAGGTCGAGGCGGCCCGGATCGCCACCGGCTTCGGCATTCCGGTGGTGCTGACCGCCGCGCCGCTGGCCGCCGAGGCGCTGGCCGGCGAGCCGGTCGGCACCTTCTTCCACGCCAGCCGGCAGCGGCCCGCGGCCCGACTGTTCTGGCTCGCGCACGCCACCTCGCCCCGCGGGCGGCTGCACCTCGACCCCGGGGCGGTGCAGGCGGTGGTGGGGCGACGCAAGTCGCTGCTGCCGGCCGGGATCACCGCCGTGGACGGCGCGTTCACCGCCGGCGACCCGGTCGACCTGGTGGACGCCGAGGGCGCGCCGGTGGCCCGGGGGCTGGTCAACTACGACGCGGTGGAGCTGCCTGGGCTGCTCGGCCGCTCCACCGGAGAACTCGCCGCGGCGCTCGGCCCGGCGTACGAACGGGAGGTCGTCCACCGCGACGACCTCGTGCTGCTGTGAGGAGTTGCCGATGAGCGAGCGTCAGCGAGCGTTTCATCAGTTCAGCGCGATGGTGCCTCATGGCGGCACGGAGCGCGGCGGAGCGCCGGCATGAGCGTCAGCGAGCAGGCCCGCCGGGCCCGGGACGCGGCGGGCGAGCTGGCGGTCGCCACGCGTACCGCCAAGGACGCCGCGCTGCACGCGATGGCCGACGCGCTGGTGGCGCGTACGCGTGAGATTTTGACCGCCAACGAGGCGGACCTGGCGGCGGGGCGCACGGCCGGGCTGAGCGCGGCCGTGCTGGACCGGCTGGCGCTCGACGCGGGCCGGGTGGCGGGCATCGCGGACGCGCTGCGCCAGATGGCCGCGCTGCCCGACCCGGTGGGCGAGGTGGTCCGCGGCTCGACCCTGCCCAACGGGCTGGAGCTGCGCCAGATCCGGGTGCCGTTCGGGGTGGTCGGCATCATCTACGAGGCCCGGCCGAACGTGACCGTGGACGCCGCCGGGATCTGCCTGAAGTCCGGCAACGCCGCGCTGCTGCGCGGCTCCTCGTCGGCGGCGCACTCGAACGCGGCGCTGGTCGCCGTCCTGCGGGACGCGGTCGCCGGGGCCGGCCTGCCGGCGGACGCGGTGCAGCTGCTCGACGCCACCTCGCGCGACTCGGTCAAGGAGCTGATGCGGGCGCGCGGGCTGGTCGACGTGCTGATCCCCCGCGGCGGCGCGTCGCTGATCCGCACCGTGGTCGAGGAGTCGACGGTGCCGGTGATCGAGACCGGGGTGGGCAACTGCCACGTCTACGTCGACGCCGCGGCGGACGTGGCGAAGGCGGTGGCGGTGACCCTCAACGCGAAGACCCAGCGGCTGTCCACCTGCAACACCGCCGAGTCGCTGCTGGTGCACGCGGACGTCGCGGACGCCTTCCTGCCGCCGGCGCTGGCCGCCTTCGCCCAGGCCCGGGTGACCGTGCACGGCGACGACCGGGTGGCCGCGTACTCCGCCGCGGTGGTGCCGGCCACCGACGAGGACTTCGCCACCGAGTACCTCTCGGCGGACATCTCGGTGGCCGTGGTCGACTCGCTCGACGCGGCGGTCGCGCACATCCGCCGCTACGGCACCGGGCACACCGAGGCGATCCTCACCGACTCCGCCGCGGCGGCCCGGGAGTTCGTGGCCCGGGTGGACGCGGCGGCGGTGATGGTGAACGCGTCGACCCGGTTCACCGACGGCGGCGAGTTCGGCTTCGGCGCCGAGATCGGCATCTCCACGCAGAAGCTGCACGCCCGCGGCCCGATGGGTCTGCCCGAGCTGACCTCGACGAAGTACGTGGTCACCGGGAACGGACACCTGCGCGGCTGACCGTCCGGGTTGGACGGGCGTACGCGGGGGTGCGCGGGGCCGCTAGTCTGAGGCCGGTTCAGTACGGCTTGTCTGGGGAGGCGGCATGCTGGGCGAGAGCGCCCTGGAAGAGCAGCTGGCGCAGGCGCGCGCCGCGCTGCGGGAGGTGAGCCGCACCGTCACGCCCCGGGAACGGGTCGAGTCGGTGGGCGAGGCCGCCGACGGACGGATCCGGGTCACCCTCGGCACCGACGGGCGGGTCAGCGCCATCGACCTCGACCCCCGGGTGCTGCGCGAGGGGGCGGAACACCTCGCCGAGGAGTTGCGCCGGGCGGTGAACGCGGCGCTCGACGGGCAGGACGACCCGGCCGCGGCCGAGCCGATGCCCGACCTCGCCGCGATGACCGCCACCGTCGAGCGCCTCCAGGACCAGGGCCTGCGCCAGATGCGCGAGATCAGCCAGACCATCAGCGAGACCATGCGCAAGATCCAGCAGCGGAGCTGACGATGGAGAACCTCGAGGTCGACATCGACGCCCTGCGCCGCGGCGCGGACGAGCTGACCCAGGCCAAGGAGGAGGTCCGGCAGGCCTTCGAGGCTTTCCAGGGCGCGCTGGGCAGCTACGCGCAGGCCTTCGGCGGCGACGAGATCGGCATGCTGGTCGGTGTCGCCCACCAGGCCTGTGTGGACGCCCTGACCGAGTGCCTCAGCACCAACGTCGCCGAGCTGGAGAGCTACGCCGACGGCCTGCACGGGATGGCCGAGAACTACCGGGCCGTCGAGGAGGACGTCACCGCCTCGTTCCGCTCGATCCTCGGCTCGCTGGGCGGCTGAGCCCCCTCCGCACGTACGAAAGGAGTCGCCGTGGGCCTGACGCTTCCGGGCGAGCTCGCGTCCCTGCTCTCGATGATCGGCTACGACTGGCCGGAGTCCGACGAGACCGCGATCTTTCAGCTCGCCGGCGAGTGGACCGGCATGGCCGACCGGATCAACAGCTCGGTCGCCCGGTTGGAGTCGGCGGCGCGGACGGTGCTGGAGACCAACCGGGGCGAGAGCATCACCGCCTTTGCCAGCGAGTGGAACGACAAGGAGTCGGCCGCCCGCAACATCGCCGACGCCACCAACCCGACGAACGTGATCGCCATCGGGCTGATGGCCGCGGCGGGGGTGGTGCTGGCCCTGAAGATCCAGGTGATCATCCAGCTGATCCTGCTGGCCATCCAGATCGCGCAGGCGATCGCCACGGCGGCGGTCACCTTCGGCGCCTCCCTGCTGGAGATCCCGATCTTCAAGATGATCACCGGGATGATCGTCGACCAGCTGATCGGGCTGGCGGTGGACACGGTGCTCAATGGCTAGGAAGCGGACCAGCCCGCCCCGCCAGGCGCAGGCCAAGGGGGCTCGGATCGTCTCGGCGTACCTGGAGAACGCCGACGTGTTCCGCACCGCCAAGGCCGCCGGCACGAAGGTCGACGGGCCGGCCGTGCTGGTGCTGAAGAACCGTCCGGACTTCGACAAGCGGGACTTCGACCGCAAGGCGGGCGACCTGCGCCGGCTCGGCCAGGAGGGGCGGCTGAAGAAGGCGAAGCCGGACCGGGACAGCAACAAGGTCTACGACCCCCAGCAGCAGAAGAGCCGCACCCGCACCAACATCTACCGGGACCGGATGATCCGGGACCTCACCAAGGACGGCCGCCTCAAGGCGGACATGGGCACCCCGGAGACCAACAAGTACCTGGCCAACAAGACCGTGGTGGACCGGCTCTTCGCCGGCAAGGGGCCGATCACCGAGCGCGGCCAGGGCTACGACCCGGACCACATCCACGAGCTGCAAATGGACGGAACGGACACGTACGATAATCTCAGGCCGATGGACGCCTGGACCAACCGCGAACTCGGCAGGGAGATCTCCTTGGCGCTACGGGACGTCCCCGAGGGCACCCCGATCATCGTGCGGGTCATCGAGTGAGCGACCCCGACGTCCCCGCCGGCCTGGACCGGATCCGGGAGAAGCTCGCGCTGCTGCGGCGGCTGGAGGCCGAGCAGGGCTTCGGGGTGGTCATCGGCGAGCCGGCCCCGCTGGAGCCGCTGCCCGCGCTGCCCGGCGTGGCCGAGGTCTACCGCCTCTTCGGCCGGCTGGAGGGCGACAACTTCCGGTTCACGCCGCCGGAGGAGATCCTCAGCCCGGCGGCCTGGGCGGCCCGCACGGTGAACGAGAACGACCCGATGGGCAGTCCGCTGCCGGTCGGCCACGAGGTGGACAGCATCCCGCCCGGCCTGCGCGGCGATATCAAAGGCGGCGCTCCGATCTACCTGGACACCGAGGACCTCGACGTCTACTGGATGGAGCCGGACGCCTACGTCTTTCTCTACGAGCACCCGGACACCGAACCGGAGCTGACCGTCATCGCCCCGGACGTCGTCACGTTCTTCGACGAACACGTGCTCGGCCCCGGCTACCCGGCGCTCGTCGGGACCGTGCTCGGTCCGGGCGTGGCCGAGCGGCGGCTGCGCAAGGGGCCGCACACCGGCGAGTACGCCGACAACTGGCGACGCCTGCTGATCGCCGCCGGCCTGTCCTCCTGAATCCCCCGTCGACCCGCGGAAGGACCGTCATGGCAGCTGATCCCCGGTTCACGGCACTGTGGAGCGAGGACGAGCTCATCCCGTACCCGCGCGAGGCGTGGCTGGAGGGTGGGTTCAGCCCCGACCTGCTCCCCGCCGGTGATGAAATCCCGCTCGACGTGGCGGTCGTCTACACCGCCTTCCTCGAAGGCGACATCGAGCTGTACGACACCATCCAGCTCAGCACCGAGGACGGTTCGCTGGACGTCCGGCTGATCGTGGTGGGCGCGGTCGCCGACAACCCCGACCTGCTCTACGTGCTGGACCCGCGCAACGGCGAGATCCTCCAGTTCGACCTGGACCAGCAGGACATCCAGGGCGTCAACAGCAGCTTCCGTACCTTCGTCGAGTTCCTCTACCAGTTCGCGCTCTTCGTCGAGGCGGACGAGGGCAAGGCGGGCCGGGCCGAGCGGGCCGAGACGCTGCGGATGGTGCTGGAGAGCATCGACCCGGCCGCGTTCACCCCGGACGGCTGGTGGCCGCTGGTGATCAGCCAGTTGAAGTGACCGTCCGGCAGGCCCGGATCGCCCGCAGGGTGGTGTGCACGTCGAACTGGTGACCGTCGTCGCTGTCCCAGCCGCCGTCGCTGCGCTGGGTCTCGGCGAGCCGGCGGCGGGCCGAGACCAGCAGCCACTGCTCCTCGCCCACCTCGACCCGACGCAGCGTCGCGGCCAGCCAGGCGACGTCGGCCGGGGACATCTTCGGGATCCGCTCGGCCAGCACCGCCTGGATCCGCGCCGACTCGTAGTACATCTCCTGCCGGTGCAGCACGGCGGCGCTCAGCCAGCCGGCGGGCAGGAAGGACGGCCAGCCGCCGTCCGGGGCGAGCTGCGCGGCGACCGCGTGCGCCGCCGCCTGCACCACCCCGGCGTACGCGCCGCCGACGCGGTGGTCGAGCGGGCCGGCGGCGCGGGCGTCCAGGCCGGCCACGGTCAGCCAGAACCCGGCGTTGGCGGTGAGGTAGAACCGGGCCTCCGGATCGCCCGGCCGGGCCCACTCGGGGGCGAGGCCGGCCAGCGAGGGGTCCTCGTCCCAGCCGCCGTCGGGCAGTTGGCGGGCGGCGAGCCAGTCCAGCGCGTGCCGGGCCGCCGGGCGGCCGAGGGCGCCGAGGTCGTCCAGCTCGGCGAGGCGGAAGCAGGTCGCGTCGACGGAGCCGACGGCACCGTCCAGGACGGCCGGCCAGCCCCCGTCGGGCGTCTGCCCGGCCTCGGCGGCGTCAAGCAGCTCGACCGGCACCGGCGCGCCGGTGCGCAGCCGGGAGAGCCGCGCGCGGTCCACCGCGTCCCCGTGCGCCACGACGAAGCCGATAGCGGCGTCCATGTCCACCACGGCGGTCACGCTACCTGCGCAAAGGGGATCGCGCCTCGGGGAATCGGCCGAGGCCGGGGCGGGTGAGTGGCCCGCCGCCGGCCCCGGCCGTCGCTCAGTACGCGGGCAGCGAGGGATCGATCTGCTTGATCCAGGAGAGCACACCACCCTGGACGTGCACCGCGTCGCGGAACCCGGCCGCCTTGAGGGCGGCGAGCGCCTCGGCGGAGCGGACGCCGGACTTGCAGTGCAGCACGATCTGCCGGTCCTGCGGCAGCGTCGCCAGCGCCTCGCCGGAGATGATGTCGCCCTTGGGGATCAGCGTGGCGCCGGGGATGCGGACGATCTCGTACTCGGCGGGCTCGCGGACGTCGACCAGGAAGATGTCCTTGCCGGCGTCCTGCCACTCCTTGAGCTCCAGCGCGGTGATGGTGGCGTCGATGACCGCCTCCTGCGCCTCCTCGGAGACCGCGCCGCAGAAGTCCTCGTAGTCCTCCAGCAGGTCGGTGACCGTCGGGTTCTCGCCGCAGAGCACGCAGTTCGGGTCCTTGCGAACCTTGATCTTGCGGTACGACATCTCCAAGGCGTCGTAGACCATCAGCCGGCCGACCAGCGGCTCGCCGATGCCGGTGAGCAGCTTGATCGCCTCGTTGACCTGGATCGAACCGATCGACGCGCAGAGCACGCCGAGCACGCCGCCCTCGGCGCAGGACGGGACCATGCCGGGCGGCGGGGGCTCCGGGTAGAGGCAGCGGTAGCAGGGGCCGTGCTCGGCCCAGAACACCGACGCCTGGCCGTCGAAGCGGTAGATCGAGCCCCAGACGTACGGCTTGCCGAGCAGCACCGCCGCGTCGTTGACCATGTAGCGGGTCGCGAAGTTGTCGGTGCCGTCGACGATCAGGTCGTACTCGGCGAAGATCTCGCGGACGTTCTCCCGGTCCAGCGCGGTGTTGTGGATCCGCACGTTCACCAGCGGATTGATCTCGCGGATCGACGCCGCGGCGGACTCCGCCTTCGGGCGGCCGACGTCGGAGACGCCGTGGATGACCTGCCGCTGGAGGTTGGACTCGTCGACGGTGTCGAAGTCGATGATGCCGAGCGTGCCGACGCCGGCCGCGGCGAGGTACAGCAGGGCGGGTGAGCCGAGACCGCCGGCGCCGACACACAGCACCCGGGCGTTCTTCAGCCGCTTCTGTCCCGCGACCCCGACGTCCGGGATGATCAGGTGGCGCGAGTAGCGGCGGATCTCGTCAACGGTCAGCTCGGCGGCGGGCTCGACGAGCGGGGGCAGCGACACGGTGGACTCCCCGGGATCGGCTGGTGGCGAACCGCGCCATTGTCGCTCGCCGGGGGTCCGGTCGGCCATGAGCAGTGACACGTGGCCCGACATTCGGGAGCGGGAATAACTCAGGCACCGGGGACGAGCGCGCCCTCATGGCGCACCCCGTCGACGTACGGCCAGGCGTTGGCGACGCAGCCGTCCAGGCCGTACGTCTGCTGCTGCATGACCGGGGCCGGCGCGCCGGGGCCGGGGCAGGCCTGGTGCTCCTCGCCCAGTTCGTGGCCGATCTCGTGGTTGACCACGTACGTCCGGTAGACGGCCAGCGGGGCACCGTAGTCGGGCACCGCGTCCATCCAGCGGGCCAGGTTGATGATCACCTGACCGGGCAGCCGGCAGGAGGTGTACCCCTCGGTCATCAACCCGCCCTCGGCGCACATCCGCTCGGAGGTGGCCGGGCTGGTCAGGTAGACGGTGAAGTCGGCGGCGGCGGCCTCGGGCACCCGCTGCACCCGCAGTTCGCCCGAGGCGATCCAGCTGCGCCGGTCGGCGAGCGCCTCGTCCACGGTGTCGGCGAAGAGGTCGACGTCCTGCCCGGTGCCCTCCTCGACCGCCACCCGGTAGCGGCGCAGCGGGCCGTCGTACCCGCGCACCGGCGAGCGGCCGTCGGCGGCGGCGAAGCGACCGGAGCCGCTGGTCGGGTACGCGGCGGGCGCGGCGTCCTCGCTGGCGCCGAACCCGTGTGGCCGCGACAGCCCGGCGGACGCGGGGACGGACGGCCCGTCGTCGGCCCGGACGAGGGCGACGCCGGCCACGGTCGCGCCGAGCGCCACCAGGCCGAGCAGGGCGGCACGCCGCCGGCGGCGGCGCATCCGGACCAGCCCGGGTCGGGTGTCGCCAGCGGGTCGGGCGGGGTCGGCCTGGTCGGCCGGTTCCGGTTCGCCACCCTCGGCGAGCGGGGAGAACGGGGTCACCCGATCAGCATGACAGACTAATCGGGCATATCAGCGCTTTTCCGGTCGGCAACGTGAGTATGTTTCAGATCGCGCGGCGGGGCTCAGACCGGACGGCCGGTGTACGGCCGCCCGTCGAGGTACGGCCACGGGTTGGCGGTGCAGCCGTCCAGGAAGAGCGACTGCTGCTGCATCACCGGCGCCGGCCGGCCCGGCCCCGGGCAGCGCTCGTGGCGGTGCCCCAACTGGTGGCCCACCTCGTGGTTGACCACGTAGGTGCGGTAGAGCGACAGCGGCACACCGGCCCGCACGAAGTGCGGCACCGAGGTCCGCCACCGGTCCAGGTTGATGATCACCTTCCCCGACGCCCGGCACGACGTGTACGGCCGGCCGCCCACCCGGATGTCCACTCCCCCGGCCCGGCACATCAGCCCCGCCGTGGTCGCCGTGGCCAGGTAGATCGTGAAGTCGTACGCCTCGCCCGCCGGCACCCGGCGCAGCCGCAGCCGCCCGCTGTCCACCCAGCTCCCGGGCCCGGCCAGCGCCGCCTGCGCCTCCTCGGAGAAGGCGTGCACGTCCTCACCGGAGCCGTTCTCCACCGCCACCCGGTACCGCTGCACCGGGCCACCCCGCCCCAGCACCGGACCGGCCCGGTCGTCGTACCCGAAACTGCCCCGCCCGGCGGACGGTACCGGGCCCGCGAGCTGGAGCAGCGGGGCCGGGCTGGTCGCGGACGGGCTCGGGGTGACCACCGGCAACGGCGACGGGGTGAGCGGCGCGGCGGTCGGCCGAGGGGCGGGCGTCCCGGCGGCGAGCGTCCCGGCGACCGCCCCGGGACGGCCGGCGGAGAGCGCCCCGCCCGCACCGACCACCACCGCGAGCATGGCCAGCAGCAGGACCGTCCAGCGACGGCCTCCGACGGGCGCGCGGCGGCCACGGGGGGTCGCACGCGCGCGGTGACCGTGGGGGAGGAACTCGGGCATCCGGGTCATCCTGCCATGTCGGAGCGCCTCCCGGCCTCCTCCGTTTCGGCGAGCAGGTGCAGCACCGCCCGCGCCACCGTGCGCGGCACCTCCACCTGCGCGACGTGGCCGACCCCTTCGAGCATCATCAGCCGGCTGTCCGGGATCGCCCGGGCCGCCTGCGGCGCCACCCGCACGTCCACCAGCTTGTCCTGCAGGCCGCCTACCACCAGCGTCGGGGCCTGCACGGACGCGGCGATCCGCCACATCGACCCCGCCCCCGGCAGGTACGAGCGCAGGAAGCTGGAGACCAGGCCACGGAACGTCCGGACGTACGCGGCGGCGTAGTGCGCGGCCTCGTAGCGCACCCGGATCTCCTCCAGCGCCTCCTGCCGGCGCTGCTCGCTGAGCCGGCTCAGGTCGGCGAAGCACGCCTCCAGCACCTGCTGGGCCATCACCTCCGGGGCGAGCTGGGCCAACCGCCAGGCCGCCAGCCGCTCCCCGCGCGGGATGGCCAGCAGCGGCAGCATCCGCCCCTGCAACGAGCGGCGGAAGTCCAGGAACGGCAGCGCCGGGGAGACCAGCGTGAGGGTACGCACCAGCTCCGGCCGCAGCCCCGCCACGTGCACCGCGATCGCCCCGCCGAGGGAGTTGCCGAACAGGTGCACCGGCCCCCGGTCGGAGTGCTCGATCCAACGGACCACCCGCTCGGCGAAGGCCGGGATCGTGTAGCGCCGCCCCGGCTCGCTGCGCCCGAACCCGGGCAGGTCGATGGCCTGCCCGTCGAGCCGGTGGGCGAGCAGGCCGGCCAGGTCCGTCCAGTTCTGCGACGAGCCGCCCAGCCCGTGCACGTACAGCGCCGGCTCCGCGTCCGCACTCGTGGCCGGGGTGTCCCGGACGTAGGTGACCGTGCCGTCGAGGCGTACCTCCCGGCCCGGCCAGGGCGGCGGAACGTGGTGCGGGGGCAGCAGATGCTCGGGCCAGAGAGCGGCTCGCTTCATGCCTCCCAGTGTGCCCAGCACGACCTGCCGGCGAACACCGAGCCGCTCAGGCCAGCAACGCCTCCAGGCGCCGGTTGACGGCGGCCAGCGTCGCGCGGACCACCGCCTGCCGGGGGTCACCGGCGACCAGCGCGGAGCCGGCGAGCTGCTCGACCCAGCCGTCGCAGACCAGCAGGACCACCACCGTGGCCACCTCGCAGTTGCCGAACGGCACCACCGCGGCGTGCTCGACGAAGCACCGCCCGCGCTCGGCCGTGCCGTCGGCGCCCCGCAGCAGCTGGTCCACCGCCGCCGCGGCGGCGACCGCGCAGAGCCGCAGGACGTACCCGTCCACGGCCGGCCCGCTGGAGTGCCCGGCCGCCTGCTCGCCGCCGGCGAGCAGGCGTACCTCGACGGTGGCGTCGAGACCGAAGGTGCTCACCTGGACATGGTCGATCACCACCCGGGGCCCCGGCGCGCCGCCGGTGTCCAGCGGTCGGGAGGGGGCGCTCTCCGTCGTGGTCAGCTGCCCGCCGGAGTACGAGGTGCCGAGCGTGACCGGGCTGCCGGTGGCCGGCGGCGCGGAGGCCGAGCTCGCCTCCTCCACACTGGCCCGGCCCCGGTGCGCGGAGACCTGCCGGCGCCGGCGCGGCACCCCCTCGACCGTGCCCGGGTAGTCCTCCACCCGGCCGGGCGCGGGGGCCGCGGTGGCCGCCTCGGCCGCCGGGCGGGCCCCGGGCGGCTGGTCGGCGACGCCGCGCCCGGTGCCGGCGGGTGCGCGACCCTCACCCGACGGATCGGCCGAACGGGACCGCCTCGACGGGCCGGCCCCGGGCTCCTGCCGGCGCAGGTCGCCGGGGCGGGACTCCGCGTCGCGCGGCCGGGCCGGCGCCTCGCCGGGGCGCGGCTCGGCGCCCCGCGGCTCGGGGGCACGGGTCTCGGGCGCGCGGGTCTCGGCGGAGCGGCGCCGCAACGGCGCCGGGGCGGGCGTCGTGCCGGGCAGGTTCTGCGGGGCCGCGGCCAGCCCCATCCGCTCCTGGAGCAGTCGGGCCACCATCCGGCTCACCTCGGCCGGGTCGGCCCCGTCGGCGAGGTCCAGCCGGAGGCTGTGCGCGCCGGCCGGGGTACGGCGCAACGCGGCGTCGCGCACGCCGGCCACCTCCCGCACGGCGTCGAGGATGGCGTTGACGTCGAAGCCCTCCGGCCGCTCCCGCAGCGGGGCGGGCTCGTCGTCGCGGCGCAGGTGGGTGGCGATGCGGGCGAGTTCGGGGGTCTCGGCGGGTGGCTCCACGGCTGGCGGCTCCGGCACAACGGGCACGTCCGGCTCGGCGGGGACGCGCTGCGGCAGCACCACCGCGCCGGGCTCCGGCGTCCCGTCCTCCACGGCCGGCTCGGCCGGAGGCGCCGGATCGGGTGCGGAGCGGCGGGCCGCGTAAGGGGGTGCGCTCGTCGGAGCGGGCGCGGAGGAGGGGCGGTCCAGGCGGCGTGGCCCGCTAGTGGCGGGATCCGGCGCGGCGCCGGGACCGGTGGGGGTCGGCGGGTGGCCGGGAAGCTCCGCCGGGGCGCTGGCGGTCTCCGCCGGCACGGACCGGAGCCGGAACGGCCGGTCGACCCGGTCGGTGGTCGGACTGCTGTCGGCGGCCGGCGCCCGGGCGGGGGCGGGGGGCGCGCTGTAGGGGGCGGCCGCGCCGGCCGGAGGAGCGCTCCGGGGCGCGGCGGCCGGCGGGGCGCTCCAGGGCGCGGCGGCCGGAGCCTCGGCCGGCGGCGCGGGGGTGGGCGTCGAGCCGTAGGACCCGGTGCTCGGTGCGGTCCGGTAGGAGCCGCTGGGCTCCGGCCGGCTGTACCACCCCGTGCCCGGCGCCGATCCGAATGACCCGGCGGCCGAGCCGGAGGGCTCGGTGCTCGGTGCCGAACCGTACGACCCGGCTGACGGCGCCGAACCGTAGGAACCGCTGGCCGGCGACGCACCGTAGGCCGTACCCGCCGGACGTTCGCCGTATGGCGCGGCGGCGGGCGGGGCACTGGCGGGCGCGGCCGCGGGCGGCGCGCTGGCGGGGGCGACGACCGGGGGCGCGCTGGCGGGCGCGGCGGCCGGCGGGGCGCTGCGGGGGGCGGCGGAGGGCGGCGCGGAGGGCGGCGCGGTGGCGGATCGGGAATCCGCCCATCCGGCGGCTGCGTCCACGGCGGACCGATCCGGGGCCGGCCGGTCGGTCGACGGTTCCCGTTCGGCCCGGGCCTCCCGCTCGGCGCGGGTCGGCTCGTACGGCCGGGGCTCCTCGGACCGCACCGGCTCGTAGGGGCGGGCGGGCTCGGCCCGGACCGGCTCGTACGGCCGCGCCGGCTCGGCGCGCACCGGCTCGTACGGCCGGTCGGGCTCGGCCGACCACTCCGGGGTCCGGTCGGACCGGGACCGGCGGCTCGTCGGCGGCTCGTCCTCGCGGGCCCACGGCGGCGCCCAGCCGCCGCCCCAGCTCGGCCGGTTCCAGCTCGGGCCGGACCAGTCCGGTTCGTCGGCGGGCCGGTGACCGGCGTAGGGCTGCTCGGCGTGCGGGTCCGGCTCGCCGAGCCCGGCGGCCGCCTCGTCGCCGCCGCGGGCCCCGGTCGACTCGTCGGCGGAGCCGGGGTGGGGACGGTCGGCCCGGGCGCGGGACACGTCGGGCGGGAACTGGTCGGCCTCGGCCCGGTCGGGCTGTCCCCGGTCCGGCCGGGGCGCGTGGAAACCCGGGGGGACCTCGAAGCCGGAGGCGGCGGTGCCGACCGGCGGGACCTGCACGGCCGGTGGCGCGGACGTGGGCAGGCCCCCGTCCGCCCAGCGGCTGAGTCGCGGCGGCTCCTCGGAGGAGTGCCGCGCGGCGGCGTCCGGGTCGGCCGATCCGGACTGCTGCTCGGGCGGGGGTGCCGGCCGCTGCGCCGGTACGACCAGTCGATCGCCGTCGGCGTCCCGCCGCAGGTCGGCGCCGAAGCGGGGGGCGTCGGCGGGCGGGGCGCTCACCGGGGAAGGTCGGCCGCGCGGCTCCTCGCCGGGGTGGCCGACGCCGTTGAGGTGGGCGCGTCCGTTACGCGGCGCGGGGTCGAGCTCGGGGTCGGTCAGCGGCGCCGGCAGGTCGCCGTGGCGCGGGGAGGAGGCGTCCCAGCCGGTTGCCGGGTCGGGCCGGTGCCAGGGGGCGACGGTGTCCCGGTACGCGGGGGCGTCGGCCCCGCCGGACCACCCGGTCGCCGGGGGTGCCCACCCGCTGACGGAACGGGCCAGGTCGTCCTGCTGACCCGTCCCGTCACCGTGCTCTCCCGGGGTGGCGGCACCGGGTTGCCCTGTTTCACTCACCGCGCGCTCCTTGGTCGCCCCCGCTGAGGCTACCGTGTGGTGACAGTGGCGATAAGTTACAGCGGCGGGCCAATTCCGGGACCGGGGAACATGCCCCAGACCGGTACGGGGTAAAAGTGCCGGCTCGTACGAAGAAACTCGGAGGTTCCCATGACCGCTGTGGGGAACGGTGCGCAGACCGCCGGCCGGCCCACCAGGCTGCCCCGCTCGGCGCGACGTAAGCAGCTGCTCGCGGCGGCGCAGGAGGTGTTCGTCGCGCAGGGTTACCACGCCGCCGCGATGGACGACATCGCCGAGCGGGCGGGGGTCTCCAAGCCGGTGCTCTACCAGCACTTTCCCGGCAAGATGGAGCTCTACCTGGCGCTGCTCGACACGCACTGTGACGCGATGGTCGCCAAGGTGCACGACGCGATGAGCGGTACCAGCGACAACAAGGAGCGGGTCCAGGCCTCCGTCCGCGCCTACTTCGACTTCGTCGATCACGAGAGCGAGGCGTTCCGTCTCGTCTTCGAGTCGGACCTGCGCAACGACCCGGCGGTGCGGCAGCGCGTCGAGCGGGTGGAGCAGGGCGCCATCGCGGCGATCACCGACACCATCATCTCGGACACCGGCGTCAGCCGGGCGCACGCCGAACTGCTCGCCTCCGGTCTGGTCGGGGCCGCCGAGACCGCCGCCCAGTTCTGGCTGGCCGGCGGTCGCCAGGTGCCCAAGGCGGAGGCGGAGGCGCTGGTCGCGGCGCTGTCCTGGCGTGGGATCGCGAGCTTCCCGCTGCAAGGTGAGTCAGCCTGAACATCCGGCCCCGAGATCGGATAGCCTTCCCATCGGCGGCTCTTTCGCCCACCTGAGGAGGCACAGTGGAGGTCAAGATCGGCGTGCAGTACGCGCCGCGCGAGCTGGTTCTGGAGAGCGCGCAGTCGCCGGCCGAGATCGAGCAGATCGTGACCGACGCCTTCGGCAAGGACGAGGGGACGCTGTCCCTGACCGACGAGAAGGGCCGGCGGGTCATCGTGCCGGTCAGCAAGGTCGCCTACGTCGAGATCGCCGAGGCGTCCCCGCGGGCGGTCGGGTTCACCGTCCGCTGATCCGGTCCGGCCACCGCGGCGGGTGCGCCCGCCGCGGGCCGGGCCCGACCGGGCGGATCAGTTGTTCAGCCCGACGGCGGCCATCCGGGCGGTGTGGTTGGCGGTGAGCCGGCGGAACGTCGCCTGCACGTCCCTGCCGTCCCGCGCGATCAGCGCGGTCAGCGCGCCCCGGTCCGCCGCCGCGACCCGGCCCGCCTGGGACAGCGCCTCACCCACCAGGCGCCGCGCCCACATGGAGAGCCGGTTCGCCACCCGGGGGTCGGTCTCGATCGCGGCCCGGATCTCGGCGGCGGCGAAGTCGGCGTACCGGGATTCGTGCAGCACGTCGCGCACCAGCCGCCGGTACGGCTCGTCCAGCCGGTCGGCGATCTCGCCGAGGAAGTCGTCGGTGATGGCGTCCCCGACGTACGCCTTCGTCACCGCCTCCAGCCAGTCCTTCGGTTCGGTGGAGTCGTGGTACGCCTGCAAGGGCTCCACGTACGGGGCCATCACGTCGTCAGGCGTCGCCCCGAGGGCGGTGAGCCAGTCCGAAAGGCGCCGGTAGTTGCCGATCTCTACGGCGGCCATCTCGCTCAGCGCGGCCCGGCGGCGCAGGTCGGGGGCGAGCCGGGCGTCGGCGGCCATCCGGTCGAAGGCGAGCAGTTCGCCGTAGGCGACCAGGCCGAGCAGGTCGACCACGGCCTCGGGTGTTGTCGGGGCGGACACGAGCGCAGGGTACCGCCCAAACCGCCACACCGAGCCCCCGGGACAGTGGCACAGGTCACAATTCGCACCCCCGGAGGAGACCCGGCCACCGCGCTCCGGGACGTGCGCAGGGCCGCTCGGGTAGTATGGAGCAGTTGCCGCGGGCGCCGATCTGATCGAAGTCCTGCCTGCGGCGCGCGTGCGGCCCGGTCCGGCTCGGCGAATCCGCCGCCGACCGCGTGGCCCGCGCCATACCGAACGCGCCCTGAGGACAAGACGGGGCGCACCACGAGAGGGCACCCCCAGATCCAGATGAGCGAACAGATTCTCGAAGAGCTGGGTGGCCACGAACTGGCCCCCACCGCCCCGGTCCGTCCGGAGGCTCCCACCTTCGCCGCGCTCGGTGCGCGGCCCGAGACCGTCGAGGCCCTGGCCGCGGCGGGCATCACCCGCGCCTTCGCGATCCAGGAGTACGCGATCCCGATCGCGCTGCGCGGCACCGACATGATCGGCCAGGCGCCGACCGGCACCGGCAAGACCCTCGGCTTCGGCGTACCGCTGCTGGAGCGGGTCTTCGCGCCGGGCGAGGGCAGCGACGGCGTGCCGCAGGCACTGGTCGTCGTCCCCACCCGCGAGCTGGGCATCCAGGTCGCCAAGGACCTCGCCGCCGCGGGCCGGACCCGGGGCATCCGGGTGCTGCCGATCTACGGCGGCGTGGCGTACGAGCCGCAGATCGACGCGCTGCGCAAGGGCGTGGAGATCCTGGTCGGCACGCCCGGCCGGCTGATGGACCTGCAGAAGCAGAAGCACCTGCGGCTCGACCGGGTGCGCGCGCTGGTCCTCGACGAGGCCGACCGGATGCTCGACCTGGGCTTCCTCGACGATGTCGAGAAGATCCTGGCGATGCTGCCGGAGGACCGGCAGACCATGCTCTTCTCGGCGACCATGCCGGATCCGATCGTCACGCTCTCCCGGCGCTTCCTGCGCCGTCCGATGACGATCCACGCCGGGCACACCGCCGAGACCGGCCCGTCGCCGCAGACCCAGCAGCTGGCCTACCGCACCCACTCGATGAACAAGGTCGAGATCGTGGCCCGGATCCTGCAGGCCGAGGGGCGCGGACTGACCATGATCTTCACCCGTACCAAGCGGGCCGCCGACCGGGTGGCCGAGGACCTCGACTTCCGCGGCTTCGCCGTGGCCGCCGTCCACGGCGACCTCGGCCAGGGCGCCCGTGAGCGGGCGCTGCGGGCGTTCCGGGCCGGGAAGATCGACACTCTGGTCGCCACCGACGTGGCGGCCCGGGGCATCGACGTCAGTGGCGTCACCCACGTCATCAACTACGACTGCCCCGAGGACCAGGACACCTACACCCACCGGATCGGTCGTACCGGCCGGGCCGGGGCCACGGGCGTCGCGGTGACCTTCGTCGACTGGGACGACATGCCCCGCTGGCGGATCATCGACAAGACGCTCGGCCTGGACATGCCGGAGCCGCCGGAGACGTACCACACCTCTCCGCACCTCTACACCGACCTCGGCATCTCCACCGAGATCACCGGCACCCTGCCGACCGCCGAGCGGACCCGCGCCGGGCTCTCCGCGGAGGTCGAGGAGGACCTGGGCGGCCGGCCGCGGCGCGGCGAGAGCGGCCGGGGCTCCCGGCGCGGCGACAGCCGTGGTGAGAGCCGGGGCGAGAGCCGGGGCCGGGGCGAGCGCCGACGCGGCGGTCACTCCGACGCCGGCACGCCGGACGCCGACGCGCCGGCCGACGCCGCCGCCGAGGAAGGCACCCGCACCCCCCGCCGCCGGCGTCGCCGCCGGGCCGGTGAGGCGGTCGCGGGCGAGTCGACCGCGGCGGTCGCCACCGACGCCGGCTCCCCGGAGCCGGCCGTGGCCGCCGCCGAGGGCGAGTCGTCGAAGCCGCGCCGTCGCCGGCGCCGCCGTGGCGGCTCCGGTGCCGGTACCCCGGCCGAGGCGATCGCCGACTGACCGCTGCGACACCCGACGTCCCCCGCACCGTTCACCGGTCCGGGGGACGTCCCTTTTCCGGTGCGGGCTCTCGGCCTTCTTGGGGCTCCTGACGTCGACCGCAGCGTTGCCGTCGAGGCAGCAGAGCAAAGGGTGCTCCAGTGTCGGTCGACGCGCCGGGGACCGGGGTCCGGCGCGGTGGACGAGCGACGCACGGCACCATGCGGTGGCCTGCCGACGGGCGGCCCGGACCAGGAAGGAAGATGGTGGAATGCCGGAACCGTTGGACGCCGCCCTGACCGAGGTCCGGGCCCTGCTGCTCGACCCCGCGTTGACCCGCGCGGTCGCCGCCGGTCGCCGCCGTGGGCAGCGCCCCTCGGTGGTCCGCGCCGAGCTGCGCCCGGTCGCGCTCAAGGCCGGCCCCCGGTTGCAGATCTCCACCTCCGACGGCGCCCGGCCGTACACCCGCAACGTGGCTCCGGGGGCGGAGGCCGGCGCGGCGGTCGACGCGCTGCTGGCCGAGCCGTTCGGCAACTGGCACGTGGAGACCGCTGACGCCACGCTCCAGCTCCGGGTGACCAAGTCCGGCGAGGCGCAGGTGCACCGGGCCGCGGCGAGCCGCCCGGAGGCCGAGCCGGGTGGTCACGACCGCGCCAAGGAGTACCTGCTCGACCCGGGCGACCCGATCTTCGCCGAGATCGGCGGTTCGGCCGCCAAGCGCCGCCAGGTCGACGCGTTCCTGCGCGCGCTCGCCGCCACGCTCCCCGACGAGCTGACCGGCCCGCTGCGGGTGGTGGACCTGGGCTGCGGCAACGCGTACCTGACCTTCGCCGCGCACCGCTACCTGACCCAGCGGGGCCTCGACGTCGAGCTGGTCGGCGTGGACGTCCGCGAGGACCAGCGGCGGCGCAACACCGAGCTGGCCGAGCGGCTCGGCTGGGCCGACCGGGTCTCCTTCGTGGCCGGCACCATCGCCGACGCGGTGGTCGAGCCCGCGCCCGACCTGGTGCTGGCGCTGCACGCCTGCGACACCGCCACCGACGAGGCGCTGGCCCGCGCGGTGCGCTGGGACGCCCGCTGGGTGCTCGCCGCCCCGTGCTGCCACCACGACATCGCCGCGCAGCTACGCGCGCACCCGGCTCCCGCGCCGTACGAGCTGCTGACCCGGCAGGGCATTCTGCGGGAACGCTTCGCCGACGTGCTCACCGACTCGCTGCGCGCCGGCCTGCTCCGGCTGCACGGCTACCGGGCCGAGGTGGTGGAGTTCGTCGACTCCCGGCACACCCCGCGCAACCTGCTGATCCGGGCCCGCCGTACCGGCACCGCGCCGACGCAGGCGCAGCGGGCCGAGTACCAGGACCTGGTCGACCAGTGGCGGATCACCCCGCGCCTGGAGACGCTACTGACCGAGGCCGGCCCGACAGCCTGAGACCGGGCTGGCCCAAACACCCGTCCGACCGCCCGAGGTCGGCGGCGGCGCGGGTCAGCGACGGCGATCGCCGCCCCGGTTCCGCCCCGACCGCTCGCCCCCCGGGGCCCGGTCGAACACCGAGGTCCGGTCCCGCGACGATCGCTCGTCCTCGCCCGATGCCGTGGGGAACGGGACGACCTTGCCCGACGTCTCGGCGTTGCCGGCCGCAGCGAAAGCGTTCCAGGAGATGTCGACCAGCAGCCGCTTCAACTCGGCGTGCCGGACGGCGGCGCTGTGCTGCAACGCCAGCCGGATGCCCAGCACCACGCCGACCAGGGTGGTGGTGATCGCGCCGGTGGCGGCCAGCACGTGCGCGCCGGTGGCGTCGTCGCCGGTCAGCACCAGCACCAGCAGCCAGATCCAGAAGCCGAGGGCGAACACGCCGGCCTTGGCCACGAAGAACATACTGACCGCACCCGGGCGGTGCGGCACCGGAAGGACGGGGTCGGCCATGCTGCTCCTCATCGGTGCGCCGGACTCGTCAGCGCCACGTCGCTGGTGGCGCCGGCGCGTCGAGCTTAGTTGATATCTGACTATCGACGCTGGATACAGGACCGGCACAAATGCCGGGACGTGACGCCCACCGACGCCGAAGTCCGGTCGGCGGGACCCTCGGGTCGATCGGTCGACGGCTCCGACGCCTTGTCGTACTACCCTGGGAGGGGCGCACCGAATCTGGGCTCCGGCCGGGAAGGGAAGACCCCGCAGGAATGGGTTCCGCAGAGGTATCACCGCAGATGGCCTTCGCACGCTTCGTGCGACGTGCCATCGACGACGCCCGCGACGAGCGGGGTTGGACGGTGAGCGACCTGGCGGCGCACACCGGGGTCGGCCGCTCCACCGTCTTCCGCTGGCTCGCCGGCGACTGGCAGGACTATCCCGAGCTGGCCAAGGTGCGCGGGTTCTGCGCCGCCCTCGACCTGCCCGTCGCGGCGGCGTTCCGGGCGCTCGGGCTGCCCGACGCCGGTCCCGCGCCGCGCCGCCGGGTCGACGACTCCCCCGTCGAGGCGGACGTGCGAGTCATCCTGGAGCGGCTGGCCAACCCGACCGTGCCGGCCGAGGAGAAGCACCACATCCGCGACCTGCTCCGCTACCTGGCCCGCCGCCCGGTCCGCCGAGCCGGCTGAGCGACCGGCCACCCGGCCGCCGTCGTCGTCAGGGCACGGTGACGGTGAACTCGGCGGTGCGCACCACGCCGGCCACCTGGAAGTCCAGGTACATCCGGTAGCGGCCCGGCCCGGGGGCGGTCACCCAGAAGGTGACCGGGTCGCCCGCGGGCGTCGCCACCGGGTGCACGTGCAGGTAACCCAGGTCCCCCTCGCGGAGGGCGACCAGGTGGCCGTACGCGCCGAGGTAGCGTTCCAGCGCGGCGGGGGCGCCACCGGCGCTGACGGTGAAGCGCAGCGGGAGGGCCTTGCCGACCTCCGGGGTGCCCTCGTACCCGACGGTGAAGCCGTCGACGGTCGTGGTGGTGGCCGGGGCGGGCAGCGGCCGAGGGACGTAACCGCCGGGCGCGACCAGGTCCACCCCGAGGGTCGCCGCCGTCTGCCGGCCGTCGTCGGCGACCGCGGTGAAGTCGGCGTACGCCCGCCAGACGCCCGGCTGCCCGAGGGTCAGCGGTACGGACCAGGTGCCGTCGGGCGCCATCGTCGGGTGCAGGTGCTGGTAGCCGCTGAGGTCCCGGCGCACCACGACCAGGTGCATCGGCTTGTCGTGCACGACGGCGAACCGGGTGACCGGCCGGCGCCGCTCGTCGCGTACCTGGAAGCGGAACTCGCCGGACCGGCCGACGCCGAACTCCACGGCCGACGGGGTGAGCGTGTAGCCGCCGGAGCTGACCGAGAGACCGCCCGCGCCGCTGTCGGCGGCCTGGTCGGTGCCGGCGCCGTGGTCGTGCGCGCCGGTGCCGGGGGCGTGGGGGTGGTCGGCGGTGGTCGCGGCGGCGCTGGTCGCCGAGGGCGTGCCCGGGCCGGGGTTGGCCCGGCCGAGGCCGAAGCCGAGCAGCACCGCGAGCACCAGCCCGCCGACGGTCAGCGCCAGCCGCAGGGTGCTCCGGTCCGCCCCCACCGGCGGCCCGCCGACCGCACCGGTCGGGAGTGCGTCGATCAGCTCACCCCGCTCGTCGTCGGCCGGACGCACCCCGAACACCGGCGGACCCGCGTCGCCCACCGGGTGCGCGTCGGCCGGGCCGGACCGCCCGCCCTCGACCGGGTGCCGGTCGCGCACCGGCGGACGCGCGTCGGCCGCCGGCTGGGCGTCGGTCACCCCGGAGCGCTCGCCGCCGGCGGACTCGGGCGGGACCGGCGGGGTGGGCGGGTGCTCAGGCACCGCCGACGGCCAGTTCGTACCCCGCCTCGTCCACGGCGGCCCGGACCGACGCCTCGGACAGCGGCGCGGTGCTGGTCACCGTCGCGGTACCGGCCGCCAGGTCGACCCGCACCTCGTCGACGCCGGGCAGCGCGGACAGCTCCTCGGTGACCGCGCGCACGCAGTGCTCGCAGGTCATCCCGGTGACGGCATAGGTGTGCGTGACGTTTCCCTCGGCCATGCGCCCACGGTACCGCCGACCCGGCTGCCGTCCGCCGTCCGGACGCCCAGCGTGGCGACGGTCGCAATCCACCCGCGCCGGGAACTTTCCGCCCGCACCCGCCGACGACCAGCGGGAACCGCGGCGACTGCGGGGAGCCGCGTCGACCGCGGGGGTCCTCAGCCGGCGACGGCGAGGGCGAGGGGGAGCACGCCCGGGGCACCGGCCCGGCGCAGCAGCCCGGCCACCATGGTCAGCGTCCAGCCGGAGTCGACCAGGTCGTCCACCAGCAGCACCGGCCCGTCCAGTCCGCCCAGCGCGTCGGCCAGCTCGTCCGGCACGGCGAACGCCCCGTGCAGCGCGCGTACCCGCTGGGCGCTGTTGCCGCGCGGCCCGCCGGCCCCGGCGGTGCCGGTCGGGACCACCTGGCCGAGCAGCGGCAGCCGGCCCACCGCGGCGATCCGCTCGGCCAGCGAGCCGACCAGCGCGGGGTGCGTGCGGGACCCGACGGCGACCACGGCGGCCGGGCGGCGCGGCCACGGGTCGTCACCGTGCGCCCACGCCTTGAGCACCTCCACCACCGCCGCCGCCACGTCGTCGGGGACCGGGCCGTCCGCCGCCTCCGGGCCGACCAGGCCGCGCAGCCGCCCACCCCAACCCAGGTCCGACAGGCGTCCCACGGCCCGCCCGGGCAGCGCCTGCTCGCCGGGGGGAATCCGCCCCTTGAGGGGTACGCCGACCGCGTCCAACCCGGTCGGCCAGAGCTTCTTCGGCGGGATCTCCACGCCGGGGCGGCCGAGGAAGGTCTGCGCGGCGGTCAACGCGGCGTCGGAGACCTCCGGCGTGAACAGGGGCGCGGCGCAGCGGTCACACCGCCCGCAGTCGCCCGCGCCGGCGTCGTCCAGGCACTCCCGCAGGTAGCGCATCCGGCAGCCGGAGGTGGTCACGTACTCCCGCATGGCCTGCTGCTCGGCGGTGCGCGCCTGGGCGACGCGGCGCAACCGGGCCTCGTCGTAGACCCAGGGCTCGCCGGTGGCCAGCCAGCCGCCGCGGACCCGGCGGACCGCGCCGTCCACGTCGAGCACCTTGAGCATCAGCTCCAGCCGGGCCCGGCGCAGGTCGACCATCGGTTCGAGGGCCTGGGTGGAGAGCGGCCGGTCGGTGTGCAGCGCGCCGAGCACCGCCCGGACCTGCTCCTCGGGCGGGAAGGCGAGCGAGGCGAAGTAGCGCCAGATGGCCGCGTCCTCGACACCCGGCAGCAGCAGCACCTCGGCGTGCTCCACGGCCCGGCCGGCCCGGCCGACCTGCTGGTAGTAGGCGATCGGCGAGGGCGGCGCGCCGAGGTGCACCACGAACCCGAGGTCCGGCTTGTCGAAGCCCATGCCCAGCGCGGAGGTGGCGACCAGCGCCTTGATCTTGTTGTCCAGCAGATCCTGCTCGGCGGCCCGCCGGTCGGCGTCGTCGGCCTGCCCGGTGTAGGAGGCCACCGACCAGCCGCGGGAGCGGAGGAACTCGGCCGTCTCCCCCGCCGCCGCCACGGTCAGGGTGTAGATGATCCCGGAGCCGGGGAGCCGGTCCAGGTGGTCGGCGAGCCAGGCCAGCCGGTGCGCCGGGCTGGGCAGGTCCAGGACGCCCAGCCGCAGCGACTCGCGGTCGAGGGTGCCGCGCAGCACCAGGGCGTCGCCCAGTTGCTCGGCGACGTCGGCGGTGACCCGCTCGTTGGCCGTGGCGGTGGTGGCGAGGACCGGGGTGCGCTCCGGCAGATTGCCGAGGAAGGTACGCAGCCGGCGGTAGTCGGGCCGGAAGTCGTGCCCCCAGTCGGAGACGCAGTGCGCCTCGTCCACCACCAGCAGCCCGGTGGTGGCGGCCAGCTTCGGCAGCACGGTGTCCCGGAAGTCCGGGTTGTTGAGCCGTTCCGGGCTGATCAGCAGCACGTCCACCGCGCCGGCGTGGATCTCGGCGGTGATCTCGTCCCACTCGTCCAGGTTGGCGGAGTTGATGGTGCGGGCCCGGATGCCCGCCCGGGCCGCCGACTCCACCTGGTTGCGCATCAGCGCCAGCAGCGGCGAGACGATCACGGTCGGCCCGTGCTCGCCGTGCTCCCGCAGCAGGGCGGTGGCCACGAAGTAGACCGCCGACTTGCCCCAGCCGGTGCGCTGGACGCACAGCACCCGGCGCCGGTCCACCACCAGCGCCTCGATCGCCCGCCACTGGTCCTCGCGGAGCCGGGCGTGCTCGCCGGCCAGCCGGCGCAGCACCGCCTCGGCCCGCTCCCGTACCGCCGCCCGATCCTGGCTCATCCGGCATTTCTACCAGGTGCCCGACCCACCCTCACTGGTCAGCGCTGCTGGGCGGCGGCCCGTCTGGCGGCAGGGAACCCCGTTGATCATGAAGTTATCGCCACCGCGCCCGGCGCGTCGCGGCAATAACTTCATGATCAACGGGGTCGAGACGGGGTCGAGACGGGGTGGGGTTAGTGGGGGCGGCGGGGGGTTAGGGCGGTGCGGAGGGGGGTTAGGCGGGAGGTGAGGCTGGCCAGGCCGCCGGGGAAGAAGTAGACGGCCAGGATGAAGACGGTGCCGAGGACGAACAGCGGCTGGCTCAGCGGGCGGCTGAGGACGGCCGGGAGGCTCTCCACGGCGTCGCTGGTGCCGAAGGCGGTGAGGCGGTGGTCCAGGTACATGTAGAGGATGCCGCCGAGCACCGGGCCCCAGCGGGTGCCGGGGCCGCCGAGCACCACCATCACCAGCAGCGACAGGGTCAGCTCCGACGAGGTGATGTGCGGCGAGGCGCCGCCGACGATCAGGCAGTAGACCACCCCGCCGCTCGCGGCGAGGCCGCCGGCCAGGGTGAACGCCACCAGCTTGAACCGGTACGGGTCGAGCCCGAGCACCCCGATCCGCCGCTCGTCGTCGCGCAGCCCGGCCAGCACCCGCCCGGTGGGCGAGCCGGAGACCCGGTGCACCACCAGGACCACCACCGCCAGGTACGCCAGCGCCAGCCAGTACAGGTTGACCGTGTTGGTCACCCCGACCAGGGCCGGCGGCAGCCCGGACACGTCCAGCGGCAGCCCCTCCTCACCACCGGTCCACCCGCCGAAGTCCCGGGCCACCAGGATCGCGCCGACCTGGGCGAAGGCGAGCGTCACCATGGCGAAGGCGATTCCGACGGTGCGCAGCGCGACCGCGCCGAGCAGCGCGGCCAGGGTCGTCGCCCCGGTGACGGCGAGCAGCGCCGCCTGCCACAGCGGCAGGCCGGCCCGGGTGACGAGGATGTCCGTGCCGTACACGCCGGCGGCGAAGTAGAGCGCGTGCCCGAACGAGAGCATCCCGGTACGGCCGAACAGCAGGTCGTAGCCGGCCGCCAGCCCGCCGAAGACCAGGCAGACGGCGAGCAGTTGCAGGGTGCCCGGCGAGTTCAGCGGCCCCTCGAAGATCCCCGGCAGGCTGACCGTCGAGTACGGCAGGATCGCCGCCACCGCCAGCGCCGCCAGCGGCAGCCACGGCCGTACGCCGTGCCAGCGGCGGCGTCCCGGAGTCAGCTCGTCGGGCACCGCCGCGGGCGGAGCCGGGACCTCGGGACTCTTGACCTCGGTCATGCCGTTGCCACCTTTCCGGCGAAGCCCTGCGGACGCAGCAGCAGCACCACGGCGAGCAGCCCGACCACGCAGATGTCGCCCAGTCCGGACTCGCCGTAGTAGTTGACGAACTGTTGCAGCAGCCCCACCGCGACCGCGGCGTACGCGGACCCGACCACCGAGCCCATCCCGCCGATCACCACCACGATGAACGCAAAGATCAGCAGCGAGCCGCCCTGACCGGGCGAGACGGTGCCGAAGTAGACGCTGCCGAGCGCGCCGGCCAGCGCGGCGGCGGCCCCGCCGATCGCGAAGACCAGGGTGAACGCCTTGCGGACGTCGATGCCGAGCGCGGTCACCATCTCCCGGTTCTCCACCCCGGCCCGGATCACCAGGCCGTAGCGGGTCCAGCGGAGGAAGGCGAGCAGCGCGCCGAGCACCAGCACCGCGGCGACGATCAGCAGCAGCCCGCCGTTGGGCACGTTCGCGCCGAAGATCGAGGTCACCTGACGGGTCCACTCAGGGCGCGGGAACGGGCGCGCGTCGGCGCCCCAGGTCGCCTGGAGCAGCGCCACCCCGGCCAGCGACAGGCCGACGGTGACCAGCACCTGCTCGATGGTCCGCGAGTAGAGCGGCCGGATCAGCACCAGTTCCACCAGCACCGCGACGAGGGCACCGGCGAGCACCCCGAAGACGACGGCCACCACGAAGCCGAACCCGTCGGAGCCGGCGCCGGGCAGGTTGCCCGCGGCCCACCAGGTCGCGTACGCGCCGACGCCGAGGAAGAGCCCGTGCGCGAAGTTGAGCACGTCGGCCAGGCCGAAGACCAGGGAGAGTCCGGAGGCCACCAGGAAGTAGAGCGCCGCCAGGCCGAGCCCGGTCAGCGCCAGCAGGATCACCGTGGTCACGAGTGCACCTCCGCCGAGCCGACCCCGAGCAGCGACTTGGTCAGTCCGGTCTCCAGCAGCAGTTCCTGGGCGTTGCCGGCCCAGGCCACCTTGCCGGCGGCGAGCACCACCGCGTCGCGGGCGAGCCGCCGGACCACGGCCAGGTTCTGCTCGACCAGCAGCACCGGCACGGACTCGGCCACCCGTTCCAGCACCTCGGCCACCTCGGTCACCACCTTCGGCGCCAACCCCTTGGTCGGCTCGTCGACCAGCAGCAGCCGGTTGTCGTTGAGCAGCACCCGGCCGATGGCGAGCATCTGCTGCTGCCCGCCGGAGAGCGAGCCGGCCCGTTGCCGTCCGCGCCGGTCCAGCTCCGGGAAGAGCGCGAAGACCTTGTCGTACGCGGGGGTGGTGCCCCGCCGCTCGGCCAGCCGCAGGTTCTCTGCGACGGTGAGGCCGGCGAAGACGCAGCGGTCCTCCGGCACGTAGCCGAGACCACCGCGGACCAGCCGGTGGGTGGGGCGGGCGAGCAGACTCTGCGCGCCCATCCGGATGGCGCCCCGGACCTCGCCGCCCGGCGGCGTCAGGCCGACGATCGCGCGCAGCGTGGTGGTCTTGCCGACGCCGTTGCGCCCGAGCAGCACGGTGACGCCGGTCGGCGCGACCGTGAACGACACGCCCTGGAGGATGTGCAGCCCGGCGATCCGCACGGACAGGTCCTCCACACTGAGAACCGGTTCGCTCATAGCGACTCCCCCAGGTACGCCTCCTGGACGGTGGCGTTGGCCATCACCGTGTCCGGGGTGTCGCAGGCCAGCAGCGCGCCGTGGTGCATCACGGCGATCCGGTCGGCGAGTTCCAGGATCACGTCCATGTGGTGTTCGACCATCAGCACCGCCCGGCCGCTGTCGCCGGTCAGCGACTTGATCACCGCGACCAGCTCGGGCACGTCCTCGGCGCTGACGCCGGCCATCGGCTCGTCCAGCAGCATCACCCGGGGCTCCCCGGCGAGCAGCAGGGCGATCTCCAGCTTGCGCTTCTCGCCGTGGGCGAGGGTGCCGGCGAGCGCCGTACCCCGGTGGTGCAGGCCGACGCGGTCGAGCGCCGCGTCGGCGGCGGCGGCCACCTCCCGGTCGGCCGCCGCCCGCCGCCACAGCTTCATCGAGCCCCCGCGGTACGCCTGCACCGCGAGCCGGACGTTCTCCCGGACGGTGAGCGAGCCGAAGACCGAGGACGCCTGAAAGGTGCGTCCCAGCCCGAGGCGGGCCCGCCGGTGCGGGGGGAGGGCGGTGACGTCCTCCCCGTCCAGCAGGATCCGACCCTCGGTGGGCCGGCGCAGGCCGGTGATCAGGTTGAACAGGGAGGTCTTGCCGGCGCCGTTCGGCCCGATCACGCCCAGGAACTCCCCGGGCGCCAGGTCGAGGTAGACGCTGTCGACGATGGCGACCTCTCCGATCCGCCAGGTCAGACCGCGGGTGGCGAGCACGGTTCAGCCCTTCATCTGGGTGACCGGCGGCGCGGTCTCGTCACCGGTCAGGCTCTTCTGGGCGGCGGCGGTGAACGCGGTGCCGCTGCCGGAGAGCTTGGCCTGGTACATCGGCTGGAGCAGCGCGTGGTCACCGGCGCGGATGGTCATCGACCCCTTCACCCCGTCGAACGTCCAGCCTTCGAGGGCCTTGACCATCTTCTCGACGTCGTCGCCACCCTCCTGCGCGGCGCGGACGACCATCTGCGCGGCGGCGAAGCCGTCCGGGTGGAACAGGTCGATGGTCCCGCCGGGGATCTTCGCCTTGGCGGCCTTCGACGCCTCGGTGTCGCTGGCCCCGTCGAAGTAGTGCGACAGGAAGGAGATCTTGCTGCCGGCGGCGCCGAAGGTCGGCCAGGAGGCGCGGATGTCCAGGCCGGTGACGACCGTGGTCGAGCTCAACACGCCCTGCTGGTCGAGGGTCTGCCACATGGCCGGGGCGGTGGTGCCGGCCCAGGCGACGAAGAGCAGGTCCGGCTTGGCGGCCTTGATCTGGCTGGCGAACGGGGTGAACTCGGTGGCGCTGGCGGGGGCGCGGACGCTGCTGACGCTGGCCCCGGCCCCGCCGATGACGGCCTTCACGGCGGCCTCGTTGGCGTCGCCGAAGGCACCGTCCTGTGCGAAGACGACGACCTTCTTGCCGGCCGGGTCGCCGATGAACGACTTGGCCGTCACCACGTCCTGGTACGACTGCCGGCCGGAGCGGAACGTGTACTTGTTCGCGCCGGTGATCGCGTCGGTGGCGGCCGGGCCGGAGATGAACAGCACCTTGTTCTGGGCGGCGATCGGGGCGACCTGGAGCGCGACGCCGGACGCGGTGGAACCGGCGATGATCTTCGTACCCTTGCCGATCAGGTCCTTGGCGGCGGAGACCGCCTTGGCCGGGTCGCCGGCGTCGTCGACCTCGGTGAGCTCGATCTTGCGGTCACCGACCTTGCCGGTGCCCTTGGTGGCGTAGTCGAGGCCGGCCTTGAACCCCTCGATGTACTGCTTGCCGTAGCTGGCCAGCGCACCCGACTGGGAGTACACCAGGCCGACCTTGACCGGGGCGGCGGAGTCACCGCCACCCGAGGCGGTGTCCTGCGGGCTGCCGCAGGCCGTGGCGGCGAGCGCCGCGGCCATCATCGTGGCGGCGGAGAGGAACGCCCGCCGCGTGTGCCGGACCGTCATCGCGACTCCAGGTGAGGACAGGAAGCATGTTGTCGGCTCACGCTAGAAGTGACGTCACCCACGGGCTATGTGGCCCCGGCACACAAGTGATACGGACGGGGTGGCCGGCCGTAACAATCGCCGGGCGGGTGAAGGTTACATCCCGCTTCGCGGTGGCTTGTACCGCCACCACCCGGCCCGCCCCTGTGTCGCGTCCCGCCATCGCCCCCGGCATCTCCGGCCGTTTCTCAGCCCACCGGTGGAACACCACGGGTGTCACCTCGGTCGTTCGGCACCCATGGTGTTCCACTCGCCAGTTGGCCGGAGTGGCGCGTTGCAGGCGCCGTCGTGGTCGGCCGGGCGCGGGCAGCGTCGGCCGCCGTCGAGCAACCGGTCGCAGAAGACCCAGTGGCGTACGCCCTGCGCGTCCTCGGCCGACACGGTGGTGCCACCGCCGTCCACTTCGGGCAGGAACCCGAGCGCCCGGGTGATCGCACGGGCGAGGCGCAGCCCCGCGGGCAGGTCGGCGGCGACCACCGGCAGGTGCACGACGAACCGCGCCGGACTCACCACCGCGCGCCCGGGGTGAACCGGGACTGCCAGCTCCGCAACGCCCGCTTGATCCGGACGTTCTCCTCCGTGGTCAGCGCCAGGTCGCGCCGAGCGTTGGCCAGCTCAGCGGCGACCCGATGGAGGAACGCGTGCACCTCGACCGGGTCGAGTCCGCGTCGTACCTGATGGAACTGCTGCTCGCGGATCTGTCCCGCGGTCAGCGGCCGGCACGACGCCGAGCGGTACCAGCCGGCGTTCGGCGGACGGTGCGGGTGGCGCCGTGGGGCGCGGCGGAACAGGGAGAGCACGTTGCGCATGAGCCACCTTCCGGTCGTCGCGTCATCGCGTCATCGCGGGTCGTCGCACTGGAGGCGGCCCGGTCCGCCGATAGGGGACGCGGACCGGGCCGCCGGCCCCGCGACCGCAGCCCTCCTCGGCGGTACGACCCCGGAGCCAACCTTGGGTGTCCGCCCCCAGGGTTTGCCGAACCAACCGGAGCCGGACATCCAGCAACCTACTACAGCAGTTACAGCAAGTCGACCCCACACGGTTACGCCAGCTCTACTTATTGCAGTTACTCAAGCAAGTCAGGCATGATCGGACCTGCCGAACCAACCGGAGTCCTCACCATGCCCACTGCACAGCCATCATTCCGGCGCATAGTCGACGAGATCGCCGGCAAGATCAAGAGCGGCGAACTGAAGCCGGGCGACAAGCTCCCGTCTACCAGCGAACTTGCCAAGATCTACGACGTCAGCACCGGCACCGTGTACCGCGCCCTCTCACTGCTGCACGACCGTGAACTGATCATCGGTCAGCCCGGCCGTGGCACTTACGTCGCGGAGCGCCCGGCGCAGTAGGGGTTCTGAGCCTTTCGAGCTGATGTCGTAAACGACTCAGCCGATTGGCAGCCGTGCGCCATCCCGCAAGATCGTGCTCATTCGCCTGGTAGTGGGCCGCTGCGGCCGAGCGACACCTACTTCTGACGTGGAGCGCAATCTCCGCCCGTCGCGGCACCCACCCCGACAGGGCTGATTCGTTTACGTCATCAGCTCTAAAGGGTCGCAATGACACCACCCCACTCCCGGCAGCGGCTGCGGCTCGGCCCAGGTCAACAGGCTCCGCTCGGAGCGCCCGGCCCACTCGGCTGCGTACCGCCGCCGACGAGAAGGGGGTGCCCGGCCGGACCGGACACCCCCTTTCCGCGTACCCGACGGGGAACCTTCGCCACCGCGAGCCGGGCCGGTGGGCGCGGCTCGCGGTGGCGCGGCGGTCGGGGTGGGGCAGCGAGCTGCCGTCAGCGCTCGGCGAGGCCGGCGCGGGCGGCGACCGCGGTGTCGGGCTGGTCGGCGAAGACGCCGTCCAGGCCGAGGCTGTAGAAAAGTTCGTACTCGGCGATGATGTCGCCGCGGGCGTTCGGGTCGGCGCCGATCCGGAAGTCGGCCGGGAGGAACTGGTTCTCGGCGCGGAAGGTCCAGGCGTGCACCACCAGGCGCTCCCGGTGCGCGTCGCGGACGACAGTGGTCGGCGCCCGCAGCTTTCCGGTGGCGTCGCGGGGCACGATCAGGTTCTTGTTCAGGCCGACACCGTCGGCGTAGTCGGCGATCCACGCCAGCCCCGCCGGGGTGGCCAGGTCGGCGTAGGTGCGGGCGTCACCGGCGGCGGTGAAGTCGTACGGGCGACCGGCGGCGTCCAGGAGCTGCACCAGCGGCACGTCGATCATCGCGTCCAGCTTGCGCAGGTTGGCGGTTTCGAAGGACTGGACGAAGACCGGGTCGTGCCGGTGGGTCAGCCGGTTCTTTCGCAGGACCGCGACCAGCGGCTCCTCCAGCGGCAGCCCGATGGCGGCGAAGTAGCTGGGGTGCTTGGTCTCCGGGTAGACGCCGACGGTGCGGCCCCGCTGGCGGCTCTCGGTGCGGGCCAGGTCGATGACCTCCTGGAACGTCGGCACCTCGAACCGGCCGTCGAAGGCGGTGTTCGCCACCCGGACCTGCGGCAGCCGCTCCTTGGCGCGCAGGGTCTTCAGCTCGGCGAGGGTGAAGTCCTCGGTGAACCAGCCGGTGACCGCGACCCCGTCGATGGTCCTGGTGGCCTTGCGTCCGGCGAACTCCGGCCGGGTCGACACGTCGGTCGTACCCGAGATCTCGTTCTCGTGCCGGGCGACCAGCACGCCGTCCTTCGTCGAGACCAGGTCCGGTTCGATGTAGTCGGCGCCCATCCGGATCGCCAGCCGGTAGGCCTCCAGGGTGTGCTCGGGGCGGTAGCCGCTCGCCCCGCGGTGGGCGATCACGATGGGCCGGTGGCTGGCCCGGTCCCGGCCGGCCTGGTCCGCGCGGTCGGCGTCGTCCTCGCGGGCCGACGCCGAGCCGGGGACCGCAACGGCCACCGCGAGCAGGGCGGCGGCCAGGCCGAAGGCGGAAAGGGTACGTCGCAACGCCGTCTCCTGTCGTCGATTGGTCGCCGCCCAGCAGACCGGTCCGGGCTGACCGCCAGTTGGTCGGCGGCTGACCGGCCGGTGAACCCTGCGGGATACGCCATTCACCGACCCGGAGATGCCCGGAACCGGAAGATTGTCTGGTGCGCCGGTTCCTTCGTCACCCCGTCCGGCTGGTGCCGTTCGGCTTCCTGGTGGCGATCGCGATCGGCACCGGCCTGCTGATGCTGCCCTGGGCGACCAGCGAGGAGCGCTACACCCCGCTGGTCACGGCGCTGTTCACCGCGACCTCCGCCGTGTCGGTCACCGGCATGGCCGTCAACGACACCCCGAACTACTGGAACGGGTTCGGGCTGGCGATGATCACCGTGCTCACCCAGATCGGCGGCCTGGGCATCCTCACCGGCGCGGCCCTGGTCAGCCTCGCGGTGTCCCGGCAGCTCGGGCTGCGCAACCGGCTGCTGGTGGCGGCCGAGACGGCCGAGTACGGCGTCGGCGACGTCGGTTGGCTGCTGGCGCGCATCGCCACCACGGTGGTGGTCACCGAGGCGCTGATGACCCTGGTCGTCAGCGGGCGGCTCTGGCTGGCCTACGGCTACCCGCCCGGCCGGGCGCTCTGGTCCGGCACCTTCCATTCGATCCAGGCCTTCAACAACGGCGGGTTCACGCTCTACTCCGACGGCCTGCTCGCCTTCTCCCGGGACCCCTGGGTGGCGCTGCCGCTGGGAATCGGCGCGATCATCGGTGGCCTCGGCTTTCCCGCCCTGTTCGAGGCGGCCCGGCGCTGGCGCCGCCCCGCCCGCTGGTCGGTCGCCACCAAGCTGACCATCTGGGGCAGCGTGGTGCTGGTGGCGGGCGGCTTCCTCGCCCTGCTGCTCGCCGAGTGGGGCAACCCCCGCACCATCGGCACGTACGACGCGCCCGGCAAGGTGCTCGCCGCGTTCACGCAGATCGCCCTCAGCCGCACCGGCGGCTTCGACGTGATCAACATCGAGTGGTTGAGCGAGGAGAGTTATCCCCTGCTCATCGCCCTGATGTTCATCGGCGGTGGCAGCGCCAGCACCGCCGGCGGCATCAAGGTCTCCACGTTCTTCCTGCTCGCCTTCGTGATCTGGGCGGAGTTGCGCGGCGAGCCCGATGTCGTGGTGGGCCGGCGGCGGGTGGTCGGTTCGAGCCAGCGGCAGGCGCTCACCGTGGCGCTGCTCAGCGTGGCGCTGGTGGTCATCGGCACGGTCGGACTGATCCTGATCACCGAAGGGGTCCGGTTCAACGAATCGCTCTTCGAGGTGACCTCGGCCTTCAGCACCACCGGCCTGTCGGTGGGGCTCACCCCGAACCTGCCCGAGCAGGGCCAGTACCTGCTGACCGTCCTGATGTACATCGGCCGGGTCGGGCCACTCACCCTCGGCTCGGCGATCGCGTTGAACACCCGGCGCCGGCTGTACCACTACCCGAAGGAGCAACCCATTGTCGGCTAGAGGAACGAGCGACGGCGCCATCGCCGTGATCGGGCTGGGCCGGTTCGGCTGCCACCTGGCCGGCGCGCTGACCCGGCTGGGCCACGAGGTGCTCGCCGTCGACCGGGACTCGGATCAGGTCCAGCGCTGGGCGCCGTACCTGGAACGGGTGGTGCAGGCGGACGCGACCGAGGAGGACGCGCTGCGCCAGCTGGGCCTGGCCGACTTCCGGCGGGTGGTGGTCGCGATCGGCGTGTCGCTGGAGGCGAGCGTGCTCACCGTCGTGGCGCTGACCGAGATCGGCGTACCGCAGATCTGGGCCCGGGCCACTTCCGACAAGCACGCGAGGATCCTCGCCTCGGTCGGCGCCCACCACGTGATCTTCCCCGAGGCGGAGACCGGAGAACGGGTCGCGCACCTGATCGTCAGCCGGATGCTCGACTTCATCGAGTTCGGCGACGACTTCGCCATCGCCAAGGTGCCGGTGCCGCCGTCCCTGGTCGGCCGGTCGCTGCGCGACCTGGCCCCCGAGCGCTACGGCGTGCTGGTGGTCGGCGCGAAGCTCCCCGAGGAACGCTTCCGGTACGCCACCGCGGACACCGTGCTCAGCAAGGGCACCGTGCTGATCGTCGAAGGGACGATCGCTCAGGTGCAGCAATTCGCCAACCTCGGCTGACCGGTCACTTCCCCTTGCTCTTGCCCCCCTTCGTCGTCGCTACCGGCCGCCTTTTCCCTTGCTGTCACCCGACCCCTTGCCCTTGCCGGAGGTGCCGGACTTCGCCTTCGACGTGCCGGACCCACCGCCGCCCGAGGACTTGACCGTGGTCTTCGCCGGCGGCTTCTTCGTCGCCTTCGGCGGCGGCGCCTTCGGGGTCGGAACGGTGGTCGGCATCGCCCCGGCCACCCCGGAGACCCGGACGCCGCAGGCGTTCTCGCCGAGCTTGAACTCCAGCGGCAGCGGGTTGCCGCCGGCGTACCGGCCGGACAGCGCGATCTTCTCGGAGGCCCCGGGCGCCAACGACTCCCGACCGGCGACCGGGCCCACCCGGACCGTCCGGCCCTCCTGCCGCACCGTCGGGCCGGGCGCGGTGAGCGTCTGCTGGCCGGGGAAGGCGAAGCTCATCGTCCAGTCCCGCAGCTCGCGGGTACCGGTGTTGGTGAGGGTGAGCTGGGCGGCGAAGTCCTTGCCGGAGTCGCTGCGCAGCGCGTACTCGACCTCGCAGGGGCTCGGCTGCTCCAGGCCCATCCGCGCATCGGTGGGCTGGTCGACGCCACCGCTGGCCGGGGTCTTCGAGGTCATCCCCCACATCGCCGCGGTGACCGCGACCAGGCCGGCGGCGGCCACCCCGGCCTCCACCCGACGCCGCCGGGTCGCCGCCCGGCGGCTGCGGGTCCGACCGGAGAAGGGCAGCGCGTCGGTGTCGGCCGACCAGGGCAGGATCGTGGTGCCGGCGCTGGCCAGCAACGCCGGGTCGAGCGTGCCGGGCGCCGGGGAGACCGGCACGGCCGCGATCATCCCGGCCGCCTCGGCCAGGGTACGGGCCAGCTCGGCGGTGGTCGGCCGGTCCTCCGGCCGCTTGGCCAGGCAGCGGTGCGCCAGCTCGGCCACCTCGGTGGGCAGCCCCGGCACCTCCGGCATCGGCTCCGGGTCGTTGTACATGTGCGCCCGCAGCATCTCGGTGGTGGTGCTGGCCTCCCACGGCAGCCGGCCGGTCAGCATCCGGTAGAGCAGCAGCCCGACGGCGTACACGTCCGTGGCCGGGGAGACCTGGCCGTTGTCCAGCCGCTCCGGCGCCAGGTAGGCGGGGGTGCCCAGCAGGGCGCCGTCCGGGCCCTTCTCGCTCTCCCCCACCAGCGCGGAGATGCCGAAGTCGACGACCTTCACCCCGTTCGGGGTCAGCATGACGTTGCCGGGGGTGACGTCCCGGTGGACCACGCCCCGGGCGTGCGCGGTGGCCAGCGCCGAGGTGACCTCGGCGGCGATGGTGACCGCCTCGCGCCAGGCCAACTTCCCGTCCCGGCCGAGCCGCACGGTCAGCGGGGCGCCGTCGACCAGCTCCATCACGACGTACGGCACGGTCAGGCCGACCTGCTCGGACTCGCCGTAGTCGTACACGTTGGTGATGTTGGGGTGGCAGAGCCGCGCGGCGGCCTGGGCCTCGACCCGGATCCGGTGCCGGAAGGCCCTGTCGCTGGCCAGCCGGGAAGCGAGCACCTTCACCGCGACCTGTCGACCCAGCACCTCGTCGTAGCCACGCCACACCACTGACATGCCGCCGGCGCCGAGCTGCTCGATCAACCGGTACCGCTCACCCAGCAGCTGCGCGCCGTTCCGGATTCCACCACCCATGGTCGGACGTGTTGCCCGGGAACGATCCCGCTACACCTCGCTGGTCGTAATCGGTCAGCGGATTCACCCGATCAGGCTGTCGCGAGCAGTTGGTCCACCGGCGCGTAGTCGTCGGTCAGGACCAGCGCGTCGTCGACGAAGGCGGCCAGCTCCCCGCCGGCCAGCAGGTCCGGCACCGTGTCGAGGCGGCCCAGCCGCTGGGTGAGCGCGTCCACCGGCAGCGGCGCGTCCGAGGCGACGATGAGGAAGTTGGAACCCTGCTGACCGGCGATCGCGGCGGCCGGGGCGACCAGCGCGACGTGCCGGAACTCGGCGGCGACCGTGGCCAGCTCGCTGCGGATGAAGCGGCCCGGCGGATAGTCGATGACGTTCTGGACGTACATCCCGCCGGGCCGGAGCACCCGGCGGACCTCGGCGGCCATCTCCCGGGTCGCCAGGTGCCAGGGCACCACCAGATGGCCGAAGGCGTCCCCGACCACGAAGTCGCGGCTGTCGGTGGGCTCGCCGCCGACCAGCATCCGGGCGTCACCCACCACCGCGCGCAGCCCCGGCCCCGGCCGTACGCCCAGCAGCCGCCGGTCCAGCTCGACCAGCTCACCGTCGATCTCGAAGACCACGTTGTCGGTGCCGGGGCGGGTGGCGCTCAGGTAGCGCGGCATGGTGAAGCCGCCCCCGCCCAGGTGCAGCGCGTCCAGCCGCCGCCCCGCCGGCGCGACCACGTCCGCCGCCGCGCCGATCCACCGCGTGTACGCGTACTCCAGGTAGGTGGGGTCGGCCAGGTCCACGTACGAGTGCTCGGCGGAGTTGAGGTAGAGCACCCGCCCACTGGCGCGGGACGGGTCGTCGGCCACCCGCGCGCAGTGGTACGCCGTCTCCACGTCGCACGGGTTCGGGGCGACCGCGCTGAGCCCCGCCCCGAGCAGTCCGAGCACCGCGAGGGTGGCCTTGGTCCGGGCCGCGCCGGGCAGCCCGCCGCCCTCCTGCCGGCGCAGGTGGAACCCGAGCGCGAGGCCGGTGACCCCGAGCAGCACCGCCAGTGCGATCAGGATGACCGTGCTGGGCAGCGCCGCCACCAGCACGAAGCCGGTGACCAGGGTGGCGGTGATGCCGCCCAGCGTGCCGATGCCGGAGAGCCGCCCGACCACCTGCCCGGTGCGGCGCAGGTCGGCCAGTTGGAGCTTCACCACCAGCGGGGTGACCGCCGCGAGCAGGGCCGCCGGGACGAAGACCGCGAGCGCGGTGAGCAGCAGGATGGCGCTGGCCGCGCCGCCGCGCAGCACCTCACCGGCGTACCGGACCACCGGCAGGGTGACCGCCGTGGCGATGCCGGCCAGCACCAGCGCCGGGGCCAGCAGGCCGCGTGGGTCCCGCCGGTCGGCCAGCCAACCGCCCGTCCACGCCCCGTACGCGATGGCGGCCAGCGCGATGCCGATCACCGAGCTGGTGACCTGGAGGGTCACCCCGACGTACGGGCCCACCAGGCGGAGCGAGACCGTCTCCAGCACCAGCACGGCACCGCTGGAGAGAAAGACCAGGAACGCGGCGAGCCCGTTGGGCAGCGCGCGGGCGGTGACCGGCGCGCCGGGTGCCGGGTTGACCACGACGTCGGACGATGAGCTGCTCACCGTCGCGATGGTACGCAGCGTTCCTGGCGCTCCGGGTCAGTACATCGAAAGATGAACATGGTTTGTGTGGTCGGCGGCCGGGCTGCCGGAGCCGCTGTACGACCGCCAACCCGTGTTCGGCATCCAGATCTGCCGGTACCAGATCACGTAGAGCACGCCGAGCCGGCTGGCGTTGTTCTTGAAGTAGTTGGCCAGGCTGTCGCCGTACGCCTTGTCCCCGCCGGTGGCCGTGCGGTCCTCGAACCCGCCGGTGGCGGCGGCGAAGTCGCAGGCCCGCCCCTTCGGGTGCTCACCGCCGCCGCCGCTGCGGAAGCAGGAGACGTACCGCTTGTACCCGGCGGCCTGGGCCTGCCGCAGGGCGTGCAGGGTGCGCGGGGTGATGCAGCCGTCGGTGGTCGGGTCGTTGGCCGAGCAGGACTCCGACGGCCAGGACCCGTCCGAGTTGCGCGGCGCCGGACTCGCCGACCGCGAGCTGCCGCTGAAGCCGGAACTCGTGCCGGAGCTGACCGTGGCGAGCGCCCGCTCGGCGTCCCGCTTCCGCTTGGCCAGCGCGGCGAGCTGCTTCTGCTGCTCGCGCACCTCGTTGTCGATGGCCGCCTTGGCCTGCGCGGCGGCCTGCTTGGCCTCGGTCAGCTCGCGCAGCCGCTTGGCGTCCCGCTGGCCCATCACGTCCAGTTCGGCGGCGCGTTGCAGCAGCGCCTGCGGGCTGGCGCTGTTGAGCAGCGCCGAGGCGGTGCTCAACCGACCCAGCCGGTACGACTGCGCGGCGACCTCGCCGACCTGGGCGTTCAGCCCGACCAGCCGCCCCTCGACCGTCCTCAGCTCGCCGGTCAGGGCGGCCTGGCGACGCTTGGAGTTGTCCAGCTTCGCCTTGGCCTCGATGTGGCCCTTGGCGGCGGCCTCCAACGCCTCACGGAGCTTGGTGGTGCCACCCTCGTTCGGCTCCGCGGCGGCCGGCGCGACGCCGGCGCCGAGCAGCAGCGCCACGACGGCGAGCAGCACGATCAGCGGCCGGCGGGCAGCCGGCCTGGTGAGGCTGGTCCTCGGCACGACAGTGTCCTTCCTCGGCCGCCAGGGGGACGGCGGCGCGGCGGCGGCCCCGCCGGGCTCCGAAAGGACGGGCCTGCGGGCGGCGACCGCCGGACACGATACCGGACCCAGGCCGGTTGACCAGGCCCGCGACCGCCGAGGGCATAGATCGTCGACGCAGCGTCCCGACGTGGTCGCGCAGCGCCGCGACAGCCCGGCCGACCTCGTCCGCACCGGCGTGATCCACTCCGTTCGCGGCGAGTCGCGGCATCCAGCCGCCCTGACAGCCCGACACGCCGCAAACCGCGCGCCTCCGTCCGAGGGATCGGCGTGATCCACTCCGATTGCGGCGTGTCGCGGCATCCAGCAGCCCCGACACGCCGACACGCCGCAAAGCGCGTCGGAGGGGTGGGTCAGCCGCCGAGGAGGGCGTTGCGGACCTCGTGCCAGGTCCGCTCGTCGGCCGCGACCAGCAGCCCCTTGTCGTCGTCGGCCGGGTGGTACTCGGCGCCGTCGAACCGGCGGGCCACCCCGCCGGCTTCCCGCACCAGCAGCACCCCGGGGGCGTGGTCCCAGGGCAGGGTCCGCCAGAAGAGCACGAACTGCTGGTCGCCGGTGAGCAGGTCGAGGTACTCCCGCCCGGCGCAGTGCTGCCCGACGAGCAGTTCGCCGATCCGCGCCCCGCCCGCCTCAGCGGTCCGCCGGGTCTCCGGCGGCAGGAACCGGGTCATCGCGGTGCCGCGCAACGCGCCGAGCGGCGGTACGCCGTCGGCGGTGCGCACCGGCCGGCCGTCGAGCAGGGTGCCCTCCCCGGCGACGGCCACCGCCAGCGTCTCCGCGAGCGGGTCGAGCACCCAGGCGGCGGCCAGCTCGCCGTCGGTGAGCAGCGCGACCATCAGCGCGAACGGGCGGCGGCCGGCGGCGAAGTTGCCGGTGCCGTCGACCGGGTCGACCACCCAGACGTCGCCGTCGCCGCGCAGGTGGCGCAGCAGGGACGGATCGTCGGCGACCGCCTCCTCGCCGACGACGACCGAACCGGGCCGCAGCCGGCGCAGCGCGGCGGAGATCTTCTCCTCCGCCCGCCGGTCGGCCACCGTGACCAGGTCACCGGGGGCCTTCTCGGCGACGTCGGCGTCGTCCAGCCGGCGGAACAGGGGCAGGACGACCTCGGCCGCGGTCTCCCGCAGCAGCTCGCCGACGTCGTCCCGCAGCCGGTCAGCCACGCGGCGGGAGCTTGACCACGCTGACGAAGAACTCGTCGATCTGCCGGACCACCGAGATGAAGCGCTCGAAGTCGACCGGCTTGGTCACGTAGGCGTTGGCGTGCAGCTGGTAGCTGCGCAGGATGTCCTCGTCGGCCTGGGAGGTGGTGAGCACCACGACCGGGATGCGGCGGAGCTGCTCGTCCTCCTTGATCTCCTCCAGCACCTCGCGGCCGTCCCGGCGGGGCAGGTTCAGGTCGAGCAGGATCAGGTCCGGCGCGATCGCGTCGCCGTACTGGCCCTCGCGGCGCAGGTAGGCCAGCGCCTCGGCGCCGTCGGAGACAACGGTGAGCCGGTTGCGCAGCTTGTGCTCCTCGAACGCCTCCTGGGTCATCAACACGTCACCCGGGTCGTCCTCGACCAGCAGGACCTCGATTGGGCTCTTGCCGTCCGCTGGCGCGGTCATCTCACCGTCTCCTTCATGCCACCCGTTGTACCGTGCTCCGGCGCCGCCTCGGGCGCGTCTGCGCCCGCCGGGCCGTCCGGCTGCCGGCCCACGGTCGGCGCGGAGGTCTCCGGCTCACCGTCGGCGTCGGCGTCGGCCGCCAGGGCCGGGTCGTCCCCGGCCGGTTCCGCGCCGGCCGGCTCCTCGCCGGTGACCGCCTCGGCCTCCGCCGCCGCCCGGGCCGCCTCGACGTCCTCGGGCAGCGCCGGCAGGGTGAAGCGGATCGCGGTGCCCTCGTCGGTGTCGGTGTCCACCCAGACCCGGCCACCGTGGTACTCCACGATCTTCTTGACGATCGCCAGGCCGATGCCGGTGCCGGGGTACGCGTCCTTGGCGTGCAGCCGCTGGAAGATCACGAAGATCTTGTCGGCGAACTCCGGCTCGATCCCGATGCCGTTGTCCTGGCAGGTGATCTCCCACTCGTCGTCGACGAGCCGGGCGGAGACGTGCACCTTCGGCGTGACGTCCGGGCGGCGGAACTTGATCGAGTTGCTGACGAGGTTGGCCAGCAGGTTGGTCAGCAGCGGTTCCTCGCCGCGGATCACCGGCATCTCGTCCCAGGTCAGCTCGGCGTCGGCGTACTGGCGGGCGGCCTCGGTCTGCCCGGCCACGTCGCCCATCACCTTGTCGAGGTCGACCTCGGTGAAGCCGGTGGTGAGCCGGCCGATCCGGGAGAAGGCCAGCAGGTCGTTGATCAGGCGCTGCATCCGCTGCGCGCCGTCGACGGCGAAGGCGATGTACTGGTCGGCCCGCTCGTCGAGCTGGCCGGCATAGCGGCGCTGGAGCAGCTGGCAGAAGCTCGCCACCTTGCGCAGCGGCTCCTGGAGGTCGTGCGAGGCCACGTACGCGAACTGCTCCAGGTCGCGGTTGGAGCGGGTCAGCTCCTCGGCCTGCTTCTGCAGCTGGCTGTTGACCCACTCGATGCTCTCGCGCGCCTCGCGCACCTCGGCGAGTTCCCGGGCGATCTTCTGCCGCATCGCGTCCACGTCGCCGGCGAGCTGTTGGAACTCCGGCGGGCCGGACCCGGCGATGCGGTGCTGGTAGTCGCCCTCGGCGACCTCCCGTATCTGCTCGGCCAGCCCGGTCAGCGGCTTGATCACCATCCGGTCCAGCGACAGCAGCAGCACCGAGCCGGCCACCGCCACCACCACCGCCGCGACGATCAGCAGGACCACCAGGATGTTGCTGCTCTGGTAGACCTTGTCCGCCGTGCGCTGCCGCTCGTCGAGGATCTCGGCCTGGAGCACGCCGGCCGAGGCGCGGATCTGCTCGAACTGCTGCCGTGCCTGGTCGGTGATGAGCGCCTGGGCGGCCGCCGTGCCGTCCCGCTCGGTCGTGGTGATCACCGGCTGGGCGACGGCGCTGCGCCAGTCGGCCGCCTGCTGCTCCACCACCGCCAACGCCCGCTGGATATCCGGATAGTCACCGATCAGCGCGTTCATCTTGCTGACGGTCTCCCGCTCCTGCCGGAGGCCGCTGTCGTACGGGGCGAGGTCGGCGCGGTCGGCGCTGACCGCGTACCCCCGGACGGCGGTCTCCTGGTCGAGCAGGGCGTTGAGCAGTTCCTGGCCCTGCACCCGCAGCGGGCCGGTCTTCACCAGCACCGCGTCCATGTTCTGCCGGGTCTTGGTGGCCAGCGCGGCCTCGGCCGCGGCGAGCCCGAGCAGCAGCACCACGACCACGGTGAGCAGCAGGCTCACCCGGCGGCGCAGCGTCCACTCGGGGCGGTACGAGTTCACCGGCCACCGCCGCGGGTGACCAGCAGCATGGCGACGTCGTCGGCGAGCGGACCACCGTTGATCTGCTCGGCCCGGCCGACCAGCCAGGCCGGCAGCTCGGCCAGCGGCACCGCCTGGTTGGCCGGCTCCTCCAGCAGGCCAACCAGCCCCGGCACGTCCAACCGGTCGTCGCCGTCGCCCACCCGTCCCTCGATCAGGCCGTCGGTGTACATCAACAGGGACCAGTCATCGGTGTCGAACTCCAGGTCGAACGCTACGGGTCGGCGAGGTCGTACCCCGAGGAGCAGGCCACCACGCGCCGGGACCGGCGCGACCTTGCCTCCGGAGAGCAGCAGCGGCGGCGGGTGCCCGGCCAGCCGGACGGTGGCCCGGTTGCCGGCCAGGTCCAGCCGGACCGTGGCGACGGTGGCGAAGATCTCCTGAAGGCGGCGCTCGCTCATCAGCACCTGTTCCAGGGCGGGCAGCACGTCGTCGTCGGCGACCCCGGCCAGGATCAGCGCCCGCCAGGCGACCCGCAGCTCGACGCCGAGCGCAGCCTCGTCCACACCGTGCCCGCAGACGTCGCCGACGATCAGGTCGACCCGGTCGGGCCGGGTCTGCACCACGTCGAAGAAGTCCCCGCCGATCAGGGCGGCGTGCCGGCCGGGACGGTAGAAGGTGTGCACCGACACCTCGTCGGTGCTCATCAGCGGCTGGGGCAGCAGGCCGCGCTCCAGGCGGGCGGACTCGGCCTGACGCAGCTCGACCTCGCGCAGCCGCCGGGCGTTCTCGTCGGCCCGCTTGCGTTCCACCGCGTAGCGCAGCGCGCGGGTCAGCAGGACGCCGTCGACCTGCCCCTTGACCAGGTAGTCCTGGGCGCCCTCGGCGACCGCGACGATGCCCAGGTGCTCGTCGGAACGGCCGGTCAGCACGCAGACCGCCGCGCCGCTGGACATCTCCAGCACCTTGCGCAGGCCGTCCAGGCCCTGGGCGTCGGGCAGCCCGAGGTCGAGCAGCACGCAGTCGACGCCGGCCACCCGCTGCCGGGCCTCGCTGAGGCTGGTGGCGACCAGCAGGTCGATCATCGAGTTGGTCTCGGCGAGCAGCTCACTCACCAGGAAGGCGTCGCCCTCGTCGTCCTCGACCAGCAGAACCCGCAGCCGCTCGCCGGGCGGCAGGTTGGGGTTCCGCCCGAGGCCCCCCTGCGGGTACGGCGCCACGGAGGGACCGGCCATGCCGGGCCCCCGGTGCGGCCGGGTCACCGCCGCGAGACGCGGGAGTTCGCTGGTGATGTCGGGCTCCTTCCGAGTGCCCCGCTGATCCTGTATTAGACAACGGTCGCACACAACATGGCCGTGTCGGCACGGGCGTACCCGGGCAAGGCCGTCACACGGACAGCGGTCGGGCGGGAAGGAGCGTTACCGGAGGCCCCGGGGTGTCGCGGCTCACCCCCGGCGCGGTGCAGGATGATCCTCACCCTTCGCCCCACCCCGAGGAGCCCGCCGTGGGCGCACCCGCAGTTCCCGCCGCCGAGGAGTCCGCCGGGCGTACCCCCGTGGTCCGCGCCGCCGACCGGGCGCTCGCCCGGCCGCGCCGTAGGGCGCTCGCCGCCGTCGCCGCGCTGGTCGCGCTGCTCGCGGTCGGTGCCGCCGTCCTGGTCGACCTGCGCACCCCGGCGCCGCGTCCGGCGGACGCGCCGGCCGGCGAGTTCAGTGCCGCCCGGGCGTACCGGACGGTGCAGACCGTCGCGGCCCGCCCGCACGTCGCCGGCAGCCCGGCCAACGATCAGGTACGCGAGCACCTGGTCGGCGCGCTGCGCGGCCTCGGGCTGGAGACCGAGGTGCAGGACACCGTCGCTGACGAGGCGGGGCAGCTCAGCGGGGCCGCGGGCGGCGCCACCCTGGCCCGGGTACGCAACGTGGTGGCCCGGCTGCCCGGGACCGCCTCCACCGGACGGGTCTTCCTGGTGGCGCACTACGACTCGGTGCAGTCCGGGCCGGGCGGCAACGACGACGGGGCCGGGACCTCGACCATCCTGGAGGTCGCCCGGGCGCTGACCAACGGTCCCCGCCCGCGCAACGACATCGTCTTCGTGCTCACCGATGCCGAGGAGGCGTGCCTGTGCGGGGCGCAGGCGTTCGCGTCGAGCCACCCGCTGGCCGCGGACGGCGGGGTGGTGCTCAACATGGAGGCGCGGGGGGCCACCGGTCCGGTGATCATGTTCGAGACCTCCCGGAACAACGCGCGGCTGGTCGACGTCTTCGGTCGCGCCGCCCCGCACCCGGTGGGCACCTCGTTCGCGGTGGAGATCTACCGGGCGCTGCCGAACGACACCGACTTCACCGCGTTCCTGGACGCCGACTTCGTCGGGTTGAACTCGGCGTACATCGACGGGGGCGCGATCTACCACACCCCGCTGGACACCCCGGCGGCGATGGACCGGGGCAGCCTCCAGCAGCACGGGGACAACGCCCTCGGGCTGGCCCGGGAGTTCGGCCGTGCCGACCTGACGGGCCTGCGCTCCGGCCACGACGCCACCTACTTCCCGGTCCCCGGCGGGCTGGTCCGCTACCCCGGCTGGCTGACCTGGCCGCTGGCCGCGCTGGCCGTGGCGGCGGTGCTGGCGCTGGCCTGGCTGGCCCGGCGACGGGGGCGGGTGACCACCGGCCGACTCGCCGCCGGCTTCGGGCTGACCCTGGTGCCCATCGTCGTGGCGCCGCTCGCCGCCCAGCTGCTCTGGGCCGCGATCACCGCGCTGCGTCCCGGCTACGCCGAGCTGCTCGACCCGTACCGGCCGACCTGGTACCGGCTGGCCGTGGTGGCGCTCGCCGCCGCGATCCTCGCCGCCTGGTACGCGCTGACCCGTCGCTGGGCCGGCCCGGCCGCGCTGGCGATCGGCGCGCTGGGCTGGCTGGCCCTGCTCGGGGTGCTGCTGGCCGCGCTGGTGCCCGGCGGGGCGTACCTGGCGACCCTGCCGGCCCTGGCCGGCGCGGCCGCCGGCCTGATCGCCCTGGCCAGCCGGATCGACGGCCCGTGGCCGGTGCTGGCGGTGACCCTGGCCGGCGCGGTCGCCGTGGTGATCCTGCTGCCGACGGTGGTGCTGCTCTTCCCGGCGCTGGGCATGGCGATGGGCGGCGTCGCGGCGCTCTTCGCGGTGTTGCTCGGCCTGGCCGCACTGCCGGTGGTGGATCTGCTGCACCCGGCCGCCGGCGGCCAGCGCGGGATGGTCGCGCTGCGCGCCCGCCGGCTGGGCGCGCTGCCGGCCGTCGCCGCCGGGCTCGCGGCGGTGGTGCTCGCCGGGGTCGGGCTACGGGTGGACCGCTTCGACGCCGCGCACCCGGCGCCCACCCACCTGATGTACGCCCTGGACGCCGGCACCGGCCAGGCCCGGTGGCTCAGCCACGAGGAGGACCCGCAGCCCTGGACCGACGGCTACGTGGACGGGGTGGCGAAGGTCGAGGACTTCCCCGGTCTCGGTGACGCCGAGCTGCGCGCCGGGCCCGCCCCGGCGGCGAACCTGCCGGCACCGAAGCTGGAGGTCCTGGCCGACACCACCGTCGGCCGGCAGCGCACCCTGCGCCTGCGCCTGGTGCCCCAGCGGCCGGTCCGGCTGGCCACGTTGCACGTGGAGACCGCCGGGACGGGCGGCACGGGCATCGAGGCGGCGACGGTGGCCGGCCGGCCGGTGAAGATCGACAAGCGGCAGCCGGACGGCCGCTGGTGGGGCATCGTGTTCCACGCGCCGCCGCCGGAGGGGATCGAGGTCACCCTCACCCTGGAGCCGCGCGGCGGCCACGTGCTGCTGCGGGCGATGGACGCCAGCGACGGTCTCGACGGGCTGCCGGGCTTCCGGCCCCGCCCGGCGGACGTCGGCGTGGTCGGCTCGCACAGCTCGGAGATGCTGGCGGTGGCCCGCACGTATCCGCTGTAGCGGACCGGCGGGGTCGGGTGTGCCGGTCGGGCCCTGTGGAGCTGATGTCACCAACGATTCAGGCAGGGCGCCCGGTCGCCGTCATCGTGGGGCGCTGATGGCCATGACGGCGGTGTCGTCGGTGAGCCCGGCGCCGAAGGTACCGAGCAGATCGGTGACGGCGGCGACGGCGTCAGCGGCGTTGGTGGGGGCGAGATCGGCGGCGAATCGGGCGAGGGCTGCGGTTCCGTAACGGCCGTCGGGGGTCTCGCTGCTGCCGGTACGGGCCTCGGTGAGTCCGTCGCTGTAGAGGAGCAACGTGTCGCCGGGATTCGCGACGACCGTGGTGTTGGTGTATTGGGAGGTCGGGAAGGCCCCCACGATGCGGCCCTTCGTGCATTGGTAGTTGGCGGAACCGTCGGCCCGTAGCAGCAGTGGTTCGGGGTGTCCGCCGCTGGCGATGACCGCGGTGAACCCGCCGACGGCCGGTGTGGGGGTGAGGATGCCGCAGACGACGGTGCAGTAGCGCGCGTCCTCGCGGTATTCCTGCCAGAGCACGGTGTTGAGGTTGTGCAGCGCGGCGGCGGGGTCGGGGGTGTAGACGGTTGCGGCGCGCAACGTGTAGCGGGCCAGAGCGGTCACGGCGGCCGCTTCGACGCCTTTGCCGCTGACGTCGCCGAGAAAGAATCCCCAGCGGCCGTCGGCGAGGGGGAACAGGTCGTAGAAGTCGCCGCCGACCTCGTCGGTGGAGGCCATCCGGTAGTACGCGGCGCTCTCCAGTCCGGGCGGGGTTTGCAGCACGGCGGGGAGCAGACTTCGTTGCAGTTTGCCGACGAGCTGCCGTAGCCGTTGGTCCTCGCGCTCCGCGGCTCTGCGGGCGTCGAGGAGCTCTCGTTCGTAGCTGCGACGTTCGCTGGCATCGAAGACGGCCGTGCGGATGAGTTGGGGTTGGCCTTCGCTGCCGGCCTTGACGACGGAGGTGACGAGGACCGGCATGCGGGAGCCGTCCTTGGTGCGAAGGTCCAGGGCGATGCCGCGGATCTCGCCCTGCATGGCCAGCATGGGTGCGAAGTGGGTTTCGTGATAGATGCGGCCCCCGCCGGTGAGCAGGTCGCTGAAGCGGCGCCGGCCGACGAGTTCCTCGCGGGTGTAGCCGAGCCATGCCAGCAGGGTGCTGTTGATCTTCGCAATGGTGCCGTCCAGGAGGGTGGACAGGTTCCCGCAGGGCGCATTCTCGTACAGGTCTTCGAGGTTGTCCTCGAGCAACGAAGGAAACCCCGCCTCGCTCGGCCGGGCGCTCCCGTCATCGCTCGGACCTTGGCCGGAAGGATCACGCCCGGCAGCGGCGGTCATCGGTAAGCGGCCCTGATGAACGACGTGATCGCTGCGGTCGTGGCCTCCGGCGCGCTCAACTGGGGGCAGTGCCCGGTCGCGTCCAGGGTGACCAGCCGACTTCCGGCGATCTGCGCGTGCACGAACGCGCCGACCTCAGGCGGCGCGATGGCGTCCTGGGCGCATTGCAGGATCAGGGTGGGAACCTTCACTGCGGCGAGGTCGGCGCGGTTGTCGGACAGGAACGTGGCGCGGGCGAACACCTGCGCCATCGCGGGGTCTGTCCGGCAGAAACTTGCCGTCAGCTCTTCACCCAGCTCCGGCCGCTCCGGATTGCCCATGATCAGGGGGGCCATGCTCGACGACCAGCCGAGGTAGTTGCTGTCGAGCGACTCGAGCAACTCGTCGATGTCATCGCGGGTGAAACCGCCTCGGTAGTCTCCGTCATCGATGTAGCACGGCGACGGGGTGACCAGGACGAGTGCGGAGAAAAGGTCCGGTTCGCGGTTTGTCGCGAGGACTCCGATGCTCGAACTGACCGAGTGTCCGACGAAGATCGGCTGCTGAAGGTCCAGGTCCTGGCAGATGCTCAGCACGTCATCGGCGTAGCCGTCCAGGGAGGCGTACCGGTCGGCGTCCCAGGCCGCCGGGTCGGCCTTGCCCGATCCGACGTGATCGAACAGCACTACCTGGGCCCATTGTCCGATTTCGGCAGTTACGTGGCGCCACATGTGCTGGTCGCAGCCGAAGCCGTGCGCGAGCACGACGGTGGGACCGCCCTCACGACCGGCCAACCTCACGTTGTTGCGGTTCCGCACGCGCATTCACCTATCCTCCATCACCCGCACCGTGGGACCAAGTGCCCGCTCACCTGGGCAAACGCATTCGGGACGAGGGGGTCCAAGCGTCGGCGAGACGGCGGCCGAGGACGTTCGGCGCCCACCGGAGCCCGGGGATGATCCGGCCGGAGGCGTAGTTGATCAAAGCGGACAACCGCGCCCCTGACCTGCTGCAACGCCCGGCATGGATGGTCAACGACAGTCACTGCTGGCTCCCGTTCGACCGCCTGGAAACAGCATGATCTTGAACCAGGCGCGCCGCCGGGCTGAGGCTCGGCCGCCGACTGTTCGGCTCACGCGGTATCCGCCTCGGGCTGACGTGAATCACGCCCGGACAGGGCACGCGCGCTGCAAGACTCGCTCAGTGGGTGGCTACCGGTGGTGGGAGCGGATGGGACCCGCCGTCGCGGTGGCCCCTGGCACCCGCGTCGACCGGTTTGAGGTCTTCTTCGACCTGGTCTTCGTGTTCTCGTTCTTCATCATCACCCGGGCCACCGCGGTGGACATCACCGGCGACAGCCTGCTGCACGGCATGCTGGTCCTCGCCGTGCTGTGGTGGGTCTGGGTGGTGCACACGGTGGTCGCGACCCGGGTCCGGCTCGGCGTGGGCTTCGTCCCGGCGCTGATGGTCGTCGCGATGGCCGCGCTGTTCTGCTTCGCGTTGTCCCTGCCGCAGGCGTTTGGTACCCCGGTGCGGTGGGCTGTCGGGCCGGTGGTGCTCGCGGTGAGCTACGTGGTGCTCCGCGGCGTGCACCTGCTGCTGTACTGGCACGTCGCCAGGGAGAGACCCGGCGAGCGCCGCCTGTTGCTGAAGTACTCCCCCGAGCTGGTGACGAGCACCCTCCTGCTGCTGGGTGCCGCGTTCATCCCGCCGTTGATCGACGACCCGGGGTGGGCCGACCTGGTGCGCGACGGGCTCTGGATCGCCGTCGTCCTGTTGCAGTACGGCGCCGGCCTGGTCGCCAACGCGTGGGGCTGGGTGCTGACCTCCGCCGAGCACTGGACCGAACGGTACGACTTCATCCTCATCATCGCCCTGGGCGAGTCGATCATCTCCGTCGGTATCGGCGGCAACCTGCTCGGTGAGCCGGTCACCTGGCGGGGCGTCACCGCCGCGGTGCTCGGCATCTTCTTCACCGCCGCCCTGTGGTGGACGCACTTCGACATGATCGCTCCGGCCGCCCGGATCGCGCAGCACGCGGCGCAGGGGCGCTTGCGGGTCGCCATGGCGCGGGATGTCTACGCGTACTGCCAGCTCGTCATGATCGGCGGGATCATGCTGTTCGCCCTCGGAGCAGAGGAGATCGTGGGGCAGATCGCGGACGGCTCGATCAACCTCGCCGAGCCGACGCACGGCCCGGGTGTGCCGCTGCTGTTCGGCGGGGTGATCTGCTACCTCTGCGGCGGGATGCTGTTCCAACTGCGCGCCCTCGGCACGCTCTCCTGGACCCGCGTCGGCACCGTGCTCGTACTCGCGGCCGCCATCCCCCTCGCCACACACCTCCCCGCAATGGCGGCGCTCAGCCTGCTGACGGCCATCTGCCTCGCGTTGGTGGCGATCGAGATGGTGGTCATGGCGGACGCCCGCCGAGCCCTGCACAAGGCGGTCTTCGAGGAGAAGACCACCTACGAGAAGCACGAGGCCGACTGGCGGGCCCGCTGGCACGAGGGAGCCCCGGACGAAAAACCCCGGTGAGAGGCCATGTCCCGACGTAGCCGGGTCTCCTACTTCCAGCGGAAATGTGCGAATCGGAGCAGACCAGCGCGTTGACCTGGGACTCACCGCCAGCTCAAGATCGCGGGAACAGATCGGGCACAACTCGGCCCGTCACCGGGCCACCGCCAGCCGAGCGCCAGATAGGGCCGCGTCGACCAGGTTCCGCGTCCGGTCGATCGCCTCCGGCCACTCCCCCGCGTACGTGTTCAAAGTGATGATCGGCGTCGCATGCCCCAGCGCCATCTGAACCGTCTTCACGCTCGCCCCGCCTGGATCAACAGCGTGGCGAAGTGGCGCAGACCGTGATAGCCGAACCCCTCCGGTACCCCGTCGACCGCTTCCACGGCCTTCTTCCATGGGTACGCCCACCCGGTTCGCTGGATCGGGTTGCCCCGGCCGCTCGTGAACAGCAACTTCGCCTTGCGAACCACCGGCTTGCGCGGGTTCGTCTCATCGAGAACCTCCACGTCGACCGGCGGGAAGAGTTCGATGTGCCGGACGAGGGCATCGGCGACCACCTGGCCGCACGCTGGTGGAACGGCACCTGGGGACGGCTCACCCGGCGTGACGCGTGGCTCGCTCTCGAGGTCGGTGGCACGTCGCGGCCAGGGCCCGCGACTCCGAGACGGGCAAGGTGCTGCGGTGGGAGTTCGATACGCGGTGTCGGCCTCGGGGCTGAGGCGAATCGCGCCCGGACAGGGGTTGCACGCTGCGACACTCGGGCGGTGGGTGGAAGGCGGTGGGCGGAGCGGCTGGGGCCGGCCGTCGCGGTGGCTCCCGGCGCCCGCGTTGACCGGTTCGAGATCTTCTTCGACCTGGTCTTCGTCTTCTCGTTCTTCATCATCACCCGGGCCACCGCGATGAACATCACCGCCGACAGCCTGCTGCACGCCATGCTGGTCCTCGCCGTGCTCTGGCGGGTCTGGGTGACGCACACCGTGGTCGCGACCCGGATCCGACTCGGCGTGGGCTTCGTCCCGGCGCTGATGGTCGTCGCGATGGCCGCGCTGTTCTGCTTCGCGTTGTCCCTGCCGCAGGCGTTTGGTGACCCGGTGCGGTGGGCAGTCGGACCGGTGGTGCTCGCGGTGAGCTACGTGGTGCTCCGCGGCGTGCACCTGCTGCTGTACTGGCACGTCGCCGGAGAGAGTCCCGGCGAGCGCCGCCTGTTGCTGAAGTACTCCCCCGAGCTGGTGACGAGCACCCTCCTGCTGCTGGGTGCCGCGCTGATCCCGCCGCAGATCGACGACCGGGGGCGGGCCGACCTGGTGCGCGACGGGCTCTGGATCGCCGTCGTCCTGTTGCAGTACGGCGCCCCCCTGGTCGCTGGCGCGTGGGGCTGGGTGTTGACCTCCGCCGAGCACTGGACCGAACGGTACGACTTCATCCTCATCATCGCCCTCGGCGAGTCGATCATCTCCGTCGGCGTCGGCGGCAACCTCCTCGGTGAGCCGGTCACCTGGCCGGCGGTAGCGGCGGCGGTGCTCGGCATCTTCTTCACCGCCGCCCTCTGGTGGACGCACTTCGACGTCATCGCTCCGGCCGCCCGGATCGCCCAGCACGCGGCGCAGGGCCTCGCCCGGGTCGCCATGGCGCGGGACGCCTACACGTACTGCCAGCTCGTCATGATCGGCGGGATCATCCTGTTCGCCCTCGGTGCCGAGGAGATCGTGCGGCAGGTCGCCGACCGCTCCATCAGCCTGACCGAGCCGACGCACGGCCCCGGCGTGCCGCTGCTGTTCGTCGGGGTGATCGTCTACCTCGTCGGCGGAATGCTGTTCCAACTGCGCACCCTCGGCACGCTCTCCTGGACCCGCGTCGGCACCGTGCTCGTACTCGCGGCCGCCATCCCCCTCGCCACACACCTCCCCGCACTGGCGGCCCTCGCCCTGCTCACGGCCATCTGCATCGGCTTGGTGGCGACCGAGATGGTGGTCATGGCGGACGCCCGCCAAGCCCTGCTCAGCGCCGTCTTCGAGGAGAAGACCACCTACGAGAAGCACGAGGCCGATTGGCGAGCCCGCTGGCACGAAGAAGAAGCCCCCGACGAGAAACCCCACTGAGGAGCCACGTCCCGCGGTGTGCGGGAGAAGCGGTCGGCCGTCTGCCGGCAATGCCGGGCTCCACTTGATCCGTTACACATCGACTTCACTCGAAGGGTGCCAGTTGGCCGGCTCTCTCCGGGCTCGGCTGTCACGGTGCGTAACTGGTGTGCCGCCTATCGCTGGGGCATGCGATCCTCGACGCTGGTCAAGACGCGCGATCAGCGGCAGATGAGTGCATCCGTGAATGCACGGTTGGAAACGCCAAGTTCAGAGCTGTCCTGGCAGACAAGCCTCCGCTTGGCTGATCACGAGTTCCCGAATCAGGAGCAGTTCGGTCTTACCCGAGCTGCGTTCAACGTTGCCCCACCGGTCCAGGCAGGAGATCACGTATGTCCATTGCGCACCATTCAGCGACACTGTTACCTCTTGATCGTCGTGAGGCCGATCGGTGGAGCCTGTTGTTTCAGGAGTCCAACCAGAGGTCTGGCGCCAGCCTTCTCGAAGAATCTGGACTCCGGCCTCTACGAGACCGTGCGGGTCACCATTCTCGGCCTCGACGTTAACCACGTTGTCGAGGACGCGGCCGACGATCCGCCATTGCCGAGCGGGCATCCGGACTGCGCAGGTGCTCGGCTCAGCTGACTGATGGGGCATGCGCAGCATGGTGACCGACGGACGTCTGGTGGTCAACAACTCGGCGCCCCGCTGGGCCCCCTCCGCCGCCTCCCGCCCGCTCGGTCTTTGCACTGCGATGACCTGTCCGCGGCATGACAGGGCGCCTGGCACAGTCCGGAACTGATATCACGGCAGGCCCATAAGGGCAGAGCGACCGACTCGGGCTTAGCATGCTCGTCGTGCTCGAACTGTCGGACGACCTGTTGCGGCTGGAGCCCGCTCGGATCGTCTACCTTTCACCGCTGCGGTCAGGCCCAGCTGCCGGTACCTGGGCGATCACCGTACCGCTCGTGCCGTTCTCGGCGGCAGACCGTTTCGATCCTGCGACCTTCCGCCCCGGCACTGATGGACCCGAGATCATCAAGACGGCCATCGTCGGCGAGTTCATTGATCTGCCCGGCAACGACCTGGCCGCACTGACGGGCCGCACCTTCGACTTCCCGATCAACCCGCATGCTGGCTACATCGATGCGAGCATCTGCCTGGGTGGAGGGCATAATCCGGTCGACATCACCCGCATGGAGTTCGGTTCGGCCCGTTCGCTGTACATCGACGTCGTACTGCACGTCGCGTTCGACTTCACCCAGGAAGGCGTCGAGATCGCGAACAGGTCAGCGGTCTTTCACGCTAATTTCCATTTCGAGCAGCTCGACTGACCCCAACCGAGGAACGGCATGCCAGCCGTACTCAATTCGGCAGAAGCGGATGCCTGGCACACCAGCCGTCGTGGACAGTCGGCGTCACGGTCCGTATCCGGCATGCTCAAGGTCCGTGTAACCCATCAACTGAAGTCACCGTGTAACGCTCAAGCGGAGTACGACACGTGCTGAGGAGCACGGGATGGCAACCGATGGCAGCAGCCGATGCGCCGCATCGGCGGCCGGGACGAAGGGGTCAAGCTCCGTCGGCGCAACGGCGGACGGAAGCTTGGCGACCAGTGAGCCTCGGAATGATGATCAGACGCTGGCTAGTTCATCATGATCACAAGGCGCAGATCCGGAACACCGAGCGCGAGTAACGGCGGAAGATGCCGGAAACCGACGGAAGGCGTTTCGGCAGGTCAGGGGCTGCGTTCTGGGGAGGCGTGGAAGGTCGGGAAGCCGAGGCTTTACTTCCAGCGGAAGTGCACGAAGAGCCGGCCGAAGTTCTTCGAGTCCTTCTCGACCCGGTGGTAGAGCTGCTTGACGTCCTTCTGGTCGAGGAACCGCAGCACCCGCTTCTTGAGCTGCCCGGAGCCCTTGCCGGGGATGATCTCGACGAGGGTGGCCTTCTTCGCCACCGCCTCGTCCATGATCCCGCGCAGCGCCCGGTCGATGTCGTGGCCCTTGTTGAAGATCTCGTGCAGGTCCAGCTTCAGCTTCATGCCGCGCCCACCGCCAGGTCAGCTCCCATCCCGCAATCGTAGGCGGGCCCGCGGCCGGCCTGCGGACACGCGTCGGGGCGGCCTGGCAGGGCCGCCCCGAGGATCGTGCGTCAGCGACCGAGCCCGACCCGGGTCTCCACCCGGCGCAGCGCGGTCGCGTAGTCGTCGTTGGTCGAGTGCATCGCCGCGGCGATCCGCAGGTGCCGCAGCGCGTCGGCGTGCCGGTTCAGCCGCTCCAGCGTGCGGCCCAGCACGTGGTGCGCGTAGTGGTCGCTCGGGTCCCGCTCGACCAGCTCGCGCAGCTGCTCCTCGGCCCGGTTGAGCTGGGCCGACTGGAAGTACGCGCGAGCCAGCAGCTGGCGTACCGAGGAGTTGCCGGGCTCGGCCTCCACGATCGGCTCCAGCAGCCGGGCCGCTCCGGTCGGATCACCCGCTTCGAAGAACATGGTCGCCCGCCGGTACTCCGCGAGAAGATCCATCCCGACCCACCTCCTCCTGTCGAGCCGTCTCTCGTCCGACGCTGGCACAACACCGGCCGCGCCGCGAGTGTTCCTGGGCAGGAATCGCTCAGGGGGCCGGGTCGTACCGGCCGTCGACCAGCTCCCACGCCCGGACACCGCCCACGATTCCGGCCGTGTTCGGGACGACCACGACATCCTCGCCCATTCTGGCCAGTTGCTCCGGTCGGATCAGCCGGGAGTTACCCCCGCCCAGGTAGAGCCGGTCCCAGCGGAACACCGGGCGCAGCCCCTCCACCACCTGCCGGATCCGGCGGGACCAGAACGCGTCGCCGAGCCGGCGCCGCTCCGGCTCCCCGACGTACGTGTCGTAGGTGGTGCCCCAGCGCACCGGCGCGTGCGACAGCTCCAGGTGCGGGGCGAGCCGCCCGCCGTCGAACAGCGCGCTGCCCAGCCCGGTGCCGAGGGTCAGCACCAGCTCGCAGCCGGTACCGGCGACCACCCCGGCCCCGTGCACCTCGGCGTCGTTGAGCACCAGCGCCGGCGCCCCGAAGGCGTCGCCGAGCGCGCTGCGGACGTCGTACCCGGACCACTCGGCGACCAGGTCCGGGTCGACCCGGCTGCGCGGCCCGGAACGGGTCACGTAGTGCGGGGTGGCCACCACCACGCCGTGCCGGATCATGCCGGGCATCCCGACGGTCACCCGGTCCGCCGCGGGCAGCCGGGCGCCGAGTTCCACCAGCGTCTTGACGAAGAGTGCCGGCGGCAGGGGGTACGGCGTCGGCACCCGCAGCGGCCGGGCGCGCATCGTGCCGGCGCCATCCAGCACGCTCGCCTTGATCCCGCCACCGCCGCAGTCGATCGCCAGTGTGGTCACCACGGGAGTGAGTCTGCCTCGCGTCCCGGGGCCGCGTACTGCGGGTCGCCCGATCCGGCGGGCGCGGCGGCGACGGTACGCTCGGCTCCTCATGAGCGCCACGCTGATCGTCAAGGACCTCGCCGCCGGGCACGGTGACCGGCTGCTCTTCTCCGACCTGGAGCTGGTGGTCGCCCCCGGCGACGTGGTCGGGCTGGTCGGGGTCAACGGGGCCGGCAAATCCACCCTGCTGCGCACCCTGGCCGGGCTGCTGCCGGTGGAGCTGGGCAGCGTGTCGCTGAACCCGCCGACCGCCACCGTCGGCTACCTGCCGCAGGAGCCCGAGCGCCGGCCGGGCGAGGCCGTCCGCGACTTCCTGGCCCGGCGCACCGGGGTCACCGCGGCGCAGGCCGCGCTGGACGCGGCCACCGAGGCGCTGACCGCGGGCGGGCCCGGCGCGGACGACGCGTACGCGGACGCGCTGGAGCGCTGGCTCGGTCTCGGCGGCGCGGACCTGGAGGAGCGCGCGGAGCAGGTCGCCGCGGAGCTGGGGCTGACCGTCGACCTGGACCACCCGATGACCGCCCTCTCCGGCGGCCAGGCGGCCCGGGCCGGGCTGGCGTCGCTGCTGCTCAGCCGGTACGACGTCTTTCTGCTCGACGAGCCCACCAACGACCTGGACCTGGCCGGTCTGGAACGGCTGGAGCGGTTCGTCACCGGGTTGCGCGCCGGCACGGTGCTGGTCAGCCACGACCGTGAGTTCCTGACCCGGACGGTGACCCGGGTGCTGGAGCTGGACCTCATCCAGCAGCAGGTCCGGCACTTCGGCGGCGGGTACGCGGCGTACCTGGAGGAGCGGGAGGTGGCCCGCCGGCACGCCCGCGCCGACTACGAGGAATACGCCGACACCCGCGCGGCGCTGGAGGCCCGGGCCCGCACCCAGCGCGCCTGGATGGAGAAGGGCGTGAAGAACGCCCGGCGCAAGGCCACCGACAACGACAAGATCGGCCGCAAGTTCCGGGCCGAGGCGACCGAGAAGCAGGCGGCGAAGGCGAAGCAGACCGAGCGGCTGATCGAGCGCCTGGACGCGGTCGAGGAGCCGCGGCGGGAGTGGGAGCTGCGGATGGAGATCGCCGCCGCGCCCCGCGCCGGCGCGGTGGTGGCCTCGCTGCGCGGCGCCGTCGTCCGCCGGGGCGGCTTCACCCTCGGCCCGGTGGACCTCCAGATCGACTGGGCGGACCGGGTGGCGATCACCGGGGCGAACGGCTCCGGCAAGAGCACCCTGCTCGCCGCGCTGCTGGGCCGGCTGCCGCTGGACGCCGGGCACGCCGCGCTCGGCCCGGGCGTGGTGGTCGGCGAGGTCGACCAGGCCCGGGGGCTCTTCCTCGGCGACCAACCCCTGGTGGACGCGTTCGGTGCCGCCGTACCCGAGCTGACCCCGGCGGACGTGCGGACGCTGCTGGCCAAGTTCGGCCTGCGCGCGGAGCACGTGCTGCGGCCGGCGGCGACCCTCTCCCCCGGCGAGCGGACCCGGGCGGCGCTGGCGCTGTTGCAGGGGCGCGGGGTCAACCTGCTGGTGCTCGACGAGCCGACCAACCACCTGGACCTGCCGGCGATCGAGCAGCTGGAGTCGGCGCTGGCCAACTACCCGGGGACGCTGCTGCTGGTGACCCACGACCGGCGGATGCTGGACGCGGTGAGCGTCAACCGGCGGCTGCGGGTGGACGCCGGACGGATCGCCGAGGATTGATCCGTGCCGACCGGCGCGCGGCGGGTGAGAATGACCCCATGCTCAAGTGGGAGTACGCGCTGCTGGTGCGGCGACGTCAGGCGGCCACCAACGACACCGGCTGGGAGGTCGTCTTCGTCTGGTACGGCCCGGACGGCTCGATGGTCGACGTCACGCCGTACGGCGACACCGCGCTGGCCCACCTGAACCGGGCCGGCGACCAGGGCTGGGAGCTGGTGGCGATGAGCGAGGACCCGTCGCTGCCCGGCAACAACGAGCTGCACCGCTACCACCTCAAGCGGCCGAAGGCGAGCGCGGCGCCACGCCAGCGGGTGCGGGGCGGCGGCCGGTCCGCCCGGCGCACCATTTCCGGCTGAACCGGGCGGGCCACGCATACCGGGCGGCAATGCGGGTAACGGCCGGCGGGAGGTGGCCATGGTCGCGCTGGCTCAGACGCCGCCCTCGGCCGAGCGGCTGCGGGCGATCGACGGATTCCTCGCCGAGGCCTGGGCGGACCAGGTCCGCCACGACGAACGGCTGCGAGGGCTCGCCGTGGACGTGCGGTTCGACCGGGGGGTCGCCCACCTGACCGGTGCGGTGGCCGAGCCGGCCGAGCTGCGGATGGTCCGCGACCTGGTGGGCCGGCTGGCCGGGGTCTACGGCGTGTGGTGCCGGGTCGGCGTGGGCGGCCGGGAGCCGGTGGTGGTGGACCTGGGCTGCGGCGGCCAGAAGCAGTACCCGACCAACCTGGGGCTGGACATCTTCCCGGCATCGGGGGTGGACGCCGTGGCAGACCTGTCCGGCTCGCTGCCGCTGGCCGACGACTCGGTCGACGTCTTCTTCGCGGTGCACATCCTGGAGCACCTGATCGACTTCCTGCCGCTGGTGGACGAGTGTCACCGGGTACTGCGTCCGGGCGGCGTGCTGCACGTGATGAGCCCCTGGTGGGGGCACGTCAACGCGGTGGCCGACCCGACCCACGTACGCCTGCTCGACGTGCAGACGATCAAGGGCATCTGCGGGCAACGGCCGCCGGGCACCCCGCGCTGGTACCCCCTGCACGCCGGCTGCGACGGCGCCTCGATCTTCGCCGACCTCACCCCCCTCCCGGCCAGCGAGCCCCCACCCTCCCCCTCCCACCTGGCCCGCTTCTTCGCCTGACCCCCGCCCCACGCCCGTTGATCATGAAGTTATTGCCGCGACACGCCGCCGGGGCGGGCAATAACCTCATGATCAACGAAGACCAGCGAGAGGTGGGGTGGGTCAGTGGGAGTCGGTGCTTTCGCGGGGGGTGAGGCGGTAGGGGGCGGTGAGGTCGCGGGGCGGGGTCTCGCGGTCGCCGTCGACGCGGGCGGCCAGCATCTCGACCGCGAGGCGGCCGATGCGCTCCTTGTCGGGGGCGATGGTGGTGAGGGTGGGCACGCTGAAGCGGCCGTCCTCGATGTCGTCGAAGCCGGCCACCGCGACGTCCTCGGGCACCCGCAGGCCGGCCTCGTGCAGGGCGCGTAGGGCGCCGAGGGCGAGGGTGTCGTTGAAGCAGAAGACGGCGTCGGGGCGTACCCCGGTGGCGAGCAGGTGGCGGACGGCGGCGGCGCCGTCCGCGCGGTGCCAGGCCGGCGCGGGCGCCACCAGGGCCTCGTCGTAGGCGATGCCGGCGTCGGCGAGCGCGGCGGCGTAGCCGGCCAGGCGCAGCCGGGCGCTGGCGCCCTCGGGGGTGCGCTGCGACCCGACGGCGGCGATCCGGCGGCGGCCGAGGCCGACGAGGTGGGCGGTGATCTCCCGGGCAGCGGCCACGTTGTCGATGCCGACGTGGTCGGCCGGGCCGTGGTCCACCCGCTCGCCGAGCAGCACCATCGGCGTGCCGTCGAGGCCGGCGAGGTCCTCGGCGGTGAGCGCCAGCGGGCTGAGGATCAGACCGTCGATCATGTGGTCGCCGATGCCGGCGGCGGCGACCCGCTCGCGCTCGGCCCCACCGCCGGTCTGGTCGATCAGCACGGTCCACCCGCGTTCGGCGGCGGCGGTGACGACGTGCCGGGCCAGTTCCGCGAAGTACGGGATGTCCAGCTCCGGCACGGCCAGCGCGATCACGCCCGTACGCCCCTTGCGCAGGTTGCGGGCGGAGAGGTTGGGCCGGTAGTTCAGCTCGGCGATCGCCTCCTCGACCCGGGCCCGGGTGTCCGGCCGGACGTGCAGGTAGCCGTTGACCACGTTCGAGACCGTCTTGACCGACACGCCGGCCCGCTCGGCCACGTCCTTGAGCCTGTGTCGCACGATCTCATCCCTCCCCGGGGTCGTCGTCCCCGGACTCTATCGCGCGCCGCCCTCTTTACAACGTTGCTTACAACGTTGTAGAAACCTGTGGTACGGGGTGACGGCAGTCACCCCGGGTACGACAAGGAAAGGTGGCACCCCTTGCGCAACGCCCGGCTGACGATCGATCCGGCCTTCGCGATCGGCCCCGCTGACCGGCGGCTCTTCGGCTCTTTCGTCGAGCACATGGGGCGCTGCGTCTACGGCGGGGTCTACGAGCCCGGCCACCCCACCGCCGACTCGCGCGGCCTGCGCGGCGACGTGCTCTCGCTCACCCGCGAGCTGGGCGTCTCCGTGGTCCGCTACCCCGGCGGCAACTTCGTCTCCGGGTACCGCTGGGAGGACGGCGTCGGCCCGGTCGGCGACCGCCCGCGCCGGCTCGACCTGGCCTGGAAGACCATCGAGACCAACGCCTTCGGGCTGGACGAGTTCATGACCTGGGCCGCCGAGGCCGCCGTCGAGCCGATGATGGCCGTTAACCTGGGCACCCGGGGCGTGCAGGAGGCCTGCGACCTGCTGGAGTACGCCAACCACCCGGGCGGCACCCAGCTGTCGGACCTGCGCCGCAAGCACGGCGCCGAGGAGCCGTACGGGGTGCGGCTCTGGTGCCTCGGCAACGAGCTGGACGGCCCGTGGCAGGTCGGCCACAAGACCGCCGACGAGTACGGCCGGCTCGCCGCCGAGACCGCCCGGGCGATGAAGATGATCGACCCCTCGATCAGCCTGGTCGCCTGCGGCAGCTCCAACCGGCGGATGCCCACCTACGCCTCCTGGGAGGCGACGGTGCTGGAGCACACCTACGAACACGTCGACTACATCTCCGCGCACACCTACTACGACCCGTCCGACGGCGACCAGGCCAGCATCCTGGCCTCGGCGGTGGACATGGACAACTTCATCCGCGAGGTGGTCGCCACCGCCGACCACGTGGCCGCCAAGCAGCGGCACCGGCGCAAGCTCAAGGTCTCCTTCGACGAGTGGAACGTCTGGTACGAGTCCCGGCTCAAGGCCGACCTGGACCGGCGCGGCTGGGTCGAGGCGCCCGCACTGATCGAGGACGACTTCACCGCGGTCGACGCGGTGGTCGTCGGTGACCTGCTGATCACCCTGCTCCGGCACGCCGACCGGGTCGGCGTCGCCTGCCAGGCGCAGCTGGCCAACGTGATCGCCCCGATCCGCACCCGCACCGGCGGGCCGGCCTGGCGGCAGAGCATCTTCCACCCGTTCGCCCTCACCGCCCGGTACGCCCGGGGGACGGTGCTGCGCACCGAGCCGGTCACGCCGGACTACGAGACGAAGCGGTTCGGCGCGGTGCCGGTGCTGGACACCGTGGCGGTGCACGACGAGGAGTCCGGCGAGCTGACCGTCTTCGCCGTCAACCGGGGCTCCGACGATCTCCCGCTCGACCTCGACCTGCGCGGCCTGCCCGGCCTGCGCGGAGTCGAGCACCTGAGTCTCGCCGCCGGGGACGACCCGGAGGCGATCAACACCGAGGCCGAGCCCGACCGGGTGACGCCTCGCGCACTGCCCACCCCCACCCCCGACGGCGGTCGCTGCACCGTACGCCTGCCGGCGGTTTCCTGGAACGTGCTGCGTTTCGCGTCGCGGCCCTGACCAGGGAATACTTCACCCCGTCCCCCAAGGAGAAACCCGCATGATGCAGAACGAAATGAGCCGGCGGCGGCTGCTCGGTCTCGGCGTGGGTCTCGGCGCGGCCGCGTCGCTGACCCTCGCCGGTTGCGGCGGCGGCAGCGCCAGCAAGTCGACCGCGACCGGCAACGGTGGCAAGGAGTACACCGGCCCCAAGGTCTCGCTGAACCTGTGGAACGGCTTCACCGGCGGTGACGGCGACATCTTCAAGAAGCTGGTCGAGCAGTTCAACGCCGAGCACCAGAACATCGCGATCGCGGTGAACACCTACCGGTGGGACGACTACTACAGCAAGCTCCCCGGTGCGGTCTCCAGCGGCTCGGGCCCGGACATCGCGGTCATGCACATGGACCAGCTGGCCACCTTCGCCGCCCGCGGCGTGATCACCGAGCTGGACGACGTGGCCAAGGCGCTGGAGCTCAGCGAGGGTGACTTCGCGCCGACCGTCTGGAAGGGCGGCCTCTACAACAACAAGCGGTACGGCATCCCGCTGGACATGCACCCGCTCGGCTTCTACTACAACAAGGCCGTGATGCAGAAGGCCGGCCTGGACCCGAACAAGCCGCCGACCACCCGTGACGAGTTCACCGCCGCGCTGACCGAGCTGAAGAAGTCCGGCGTGCAGGGCTTCTGGATCAGCCCGTTCCAGTTCACCGGCGGCATGACGTTCTACTCGCTGCTGCACCAGTGGGGCGGCACCCTCTTCGACGCCGAGGTCACCAAGGCCACCTTCAACTCCGACCCGGCGATCGAGGCGTGCACCTGGCTGGTGGACCTGATCAAGCAGGGGCACTCGCCGTCGAACGTCGGCCAGGACGGCGACTACCTCGCCCTCAAGAGCGGCAAGAACGCCTTCAACTTCAACGGCATCTGGCAGATCAACGACATCGCCAAGGACCCGAGCGCGCAGATCGGCGTCGCCGAGCTGCCGCAGATCGGCAGCCAGAAGGCCGCCTGGGCGAACTCGCACAACTTCACCATCGTCAAGCAGCGCAGCGCCGACAACAACAAGATCTCCGGCGCGAAGGTGTTCATCAACTGGCTCAGCGAGCACTCGCTGGACTGGGCGAAGGGCGGTCAGGTCCCGGCCCGCAAGGAGGTCCGGGAGGGTGCCGAGTTCAAGGCCATCCCGAACGTCGCCACCCTCGCCCCGGAGCTGGACTACGCGGCCTTCCCGCCGGCGGTTCCCGGGCTGGGCGAGGTGGTCACCACCTTCTACACCTCCTTCAACGAGGCCGTGCTGGGCAAGAAGTCGCCCAAGCAGGCCCTCGACGACGGCGCGGCCAAGGCGACCAAGCAGCTGGAGGACAACCGCAAGAAGTACGGGAGCTGATTTCCCGTGGCGGACGTGATCGAGGTCGGGGCGGCGCGCAAGGACGCGCCGCCCCCGGCGGGCGGGAAGAACCGCCGGGGCGCGACGGAGCGGGGCAGCCGCGCGACCCCGTACCTCTTCCTCGCGCCGTACCTGCTGCTCTTCCTGGCGTTCGGGCTGCTGCCGATCCTCTTCGGCGTCTGGCTGAGCGTCCACCAGTGGGACCTCCAACTGCCCAACCGGCCCTTCGTCGGGCTAACCAACTACCGTGACCTCTTCGACAGCGAGTCGGCCATCTACGGCGACTGGTGGTCCAGCGTCCGGGCCACCACGATCTTCACGGTCTTCTCGGTGCCGCTGCTGGTGGTCGTACCGCTGGGGCTGGCGCTGCTGCTCAACCGGTCGTTCCCGGGGCGGACGTTCTTCCGGGCGCTCTACTTCGCGCCGTACGTGCTCGGGGTGGCGGTGATCGGCCTGCTCTGGCGCTTCCTGCTCGACGCCAACCTGGGCCTGCTCAACCGGCTGCTCGGCGCGGTCGGCCTGCCGTCGGACACCCCGTGGGTGACCGACGTGCCGTGGGCCTGGGTATCGCTGGTCGGGGTCACCGTCTGGTGGACCTCCGGGTTCAACGCGGTGATCTACCTGGCCGGCCTGCAGGACATCTCGCCGGAGCTCTACGAGGCGGCGAGGATGGACGGGGCGAACGCCTGGGACCGGTTCCGCAACGTCACCCTGCCCGGGCTGCGCCCGGTCATGCTCTTCGTGCTGACCACCACGATCCTCGCCTCGGCGAACGTCTTCGGGCAGTCGTTCCTGATCACCCAGGGCGCCCCGGGCCAGCAGACCCGCACCGTGGTCTGGCGGATCGTCGACGAGGGGCTGCGGGACAACGACGCCGGCCGGGCCGCCGCGATGAGCATCGTCTTCGCGCTGGCGCTCACGGTGATCAGCATCGTCAACTTCCGGTTCTTCCGGTACCGGGAAGACTGAGGGGCCGACCATGACGACTCTCCGCCGCTTCACGCGCTACGCGGTCCTGGTGCTGCTGGCCCTGGTCTTCCTGACCCCGTTGTTCTGGATGGCGATCACCTCGGTGAAGACCTACGGCGACGCCCAGAAGATCCCGCCGAGCTTCGTGCCCCACCCGTTCTCCACCTACGGCTACGAGCAGATCCTCGGCAACACCTCGAACCCGGTGTTGCGCTGGTTCGTCAACAGCATGCTGGCGGCCACCCTGCACGCGCTGCTGGTGCTGGTCACCGCCTCGATGGCCGCGTACGCGCTGGCCCGGCTCCGGTTCCGCGGCCGGGCGGTCAGCTTCGCGCTGATCATCGGGACCCTGTTCATCCCGCCCACCTCGCTGATCATCCCGAACTTCGTGATCGCCGACCGGCTCGGCTGGCTGGACACCCTGACCGTGGTGATCGTGCCCGGCGCGGCCAGCGCGTTCGGGGTGTTCTTCCTGCGGCAGTTCTTCCTCAGCATCCCCGCCGAGCTGGAGGAGGCGGCGGTGCTGGACGGCGCCAACCACTGGCAGATCTTCACGCAGGTGCTGCTGCCGCTCTCCAAGCCGGCCCTGGCCACGCTGGCGGTGCTGTCGTTCCTCACCAACTGGAACGACTTCCTCTGGCCGATCTACGTCCTGTTCAGCCCGGAGCGGCTGACCCTGCCGGCGGGCCTGGGCCTGCTCCAGGGCGCCTATGTCAGCGACTACCCGGTGATCATGGCCGGGGCGGTGCTGGCCAGCGTGCCGGTGCTGATCCTCTTCGTGGCGGCCCAGCGGCACATCATCCAGGGCGTTTCGCGCAGCGGCCTGAAGGGATGAGCGCCGGGCACACCCGGCTACGCGGTGCGGCGGCGGTCCTCGCCGCCGCACTGCTCGTCGCTGGCTGCGGCGAGAACGGTGCGGACGACCCAACGAGTACGCGGAGCGACCCGAGCATGTTCACCAACCCCGTGGTACGCGCCGACGCCCCCGACCCGCAGGTGATGCGGGCCGGCGACGCCTGGTGGCTGTTCCACACCAACAGCGGCGGCCGCAACGTGCCGGTGCGGCGCTCGGCCGACCTGGTCGCCTGGAGCGAGGCCGAGGACGCCCTGCCCGAGCTGCCCGGCTGGGCGGACCCGGGAAAGACCTGGGCGCCGGAGGCGATCCAACTCGCCCCGGACCGGTTCCTGCTCTACTACACCGTCGCCGGGCGGGATTCCGGCCGGCAGTGCGTGGGGCGGGCGGTGGCCAGCAGTCCGCAGGGGCCGTACCGGGACGACTCGACCGAACCGTTCATCTGCCAGGCCGAGCTGGGCGGGGCGATCGACGCGAGCCCGTTCCGGGACACCGACGGCAGCCTATGGCTGCTCTGGAAGAACGACGGCAACGCGATCGGGGTGGACACCTGGCTCTGGTCGCAGCGCCTCTCCGACGACGGGCTGAAGCTCATCGGCGAGCCGACGAAGCTGCTGAAGCAGACCGAGCCGTGGGAGGGCACCCTGATCGAGGGTCCGTTCTTCCACCGCCACGACGGGCGGTTGTATCTCTTCTTCGCCGCCAACGCGTACGACCGGGCCACCTACGCCGAGGGCTACGCGGTCTGCGAGAGCCCGACCGGCCCCTGCGTGAAGGCCGCCGAGAACCCGATCCTGAAGACCAACCAGGTCGCCTCGGGTCCCGGCCACGCCTCGATGGTCGTCAAGGACGGCCGGACCTGGCTGGTCTACCACGCCTGGCCGCCCGGCCAGGAGGGCAGCACGGACCCCGGCCGCCAGGTCTGGCTCGACGAGGTCTCCTGGGAGAACGGCAAACCCGTCGTGAAGGGCCCCACCGCCACCCCCCAACCCCGCCCCTGACCCCCACCCCCATCCCCCCGCCCCCGTGGGCGCACTTTCACGGAAAGAGTGGCCAACTCGGCGTAGCAGAGCGCGGCGAGCAGGCGACCACCCCGGCGATGGCGAACGAGATCACCACGCCGGGCCCGGCGCTGTCCCGGGCCTCGATGCCGGTCAGCGTGAAGATGCCGGTGCCGATCACGATGCCGATGCCGAAGCCGGTGAGGTCGCGCGCGCCGAGGTGGCGCTTCAGCCCGAGCTTGCCGTCGCTCCCGTCGGCCTCGTCCTGGGCCAGCACGTCCTTGATCGGTTTGGTGCGCAGCACGGACACCGCGTTCGCCCCTTCCTTGACCGCCCCCGTGGCGGCCGGTGACCGGCGATGCTACCCAGCACAGACCCTCGCCAATCACCACTTCACGGGCCGATCGGGCGCTGACCCCGCGTGTGGGGACCGTCACGGTTCGCACGGTGGCCGGCTTGGCCACCCCCGGCGAGTTTGCCGGTATCCGGACATCCAGGTCGGACCCTTGCGCGAAGCCCACCAGGTGTGAAAATTTCCTACCAGCGGTAGATAGCCGCTGGCGAATCTTGCCACGGACGCCGCGACAACCGGGAGCCCGACGAAGGGACACACCGCATGAAGGCAACTCGGCTCCGAGCCGCCGGGCTGGCCGTGGCACTGCTCGGCGCGCTGGTCGCCGGCTCGCCCGCGAGCGCCGCACCGGACACGGCGGCCACCGAACCCGCCACCACCGACTGCATCACCGACCCGACCACCCCGAAGCGCCAGTTCCGGGCCATGTGGATCGCGTCGGTCACCAACATCGACTGGCCCAGCAAGGCCTCGCAGACCGCCGCCGACCAGGTGGCCAAGCAGCAGGCCGAGTACCTGGCCTGGCTCGACCTGGCGCAGAAGCTCAACCACAACGCCGTCGTCGTCCAGGTCCGGCCGACCGCCGACGCATTCTGGCCCTCGCCGTACGAGCCGTGGTCGGAGTACCTCACCGGGGTGCGCGGCCAGGACCCGGGCTGGGACCCGCTGAAGTTCCTCGTCACCGAGTCGCACAAGCGGAACCTGGAGTTCCACGCCTGGTTCAACCCGTACCGGGTCTCCATGCCGGCCCCGGGCGGCGCCGGCGCGGACCTCACCAAGCTCGCGCCGAACCACCCGGCGCGGCAGCACCCGGAGTGGACCTTCGCCTACCCGCCGGCCGGCGTGGCCGGCAGCCGGCTCTACTACAACCCCGGCATCCCCGAGGTCCGCGAGTTCGTCCAGACCGCGATGATGGACGCGGTCAACCGGTACGACGTCGACGGCGTGCACTTCGACGACTACTTCTACCCGTACCCGAGCGGCACCCACCAGGTGCCGGACGACGCCACCTTCGCCGCCCACAACCGGGGCTTCACCGACAGGGCGGACTGGCGGCGGGACAACATCAACCTGCTGATCCAGGAGATGAACGCCAAGATCAAGGCGGTCAAGCCGTGGGTCAAGTTCGGGGTCAGCCCGTTCGGCATCTGGCGTAACAAGTCGGCCGACCCGCTGGGCTCGGACACCACCGGCAGCCAGTCGTACGACATCATCTCCGCCGACACCCGCAAGTGGGTCAAGCAGGAGTGGATCGACTACGTGGTGCCGCAGCTCTACTGGTACATCGGCCAGTACCCGGCCGCCGACTACGCCCGGCTGGTGCCGTGGTGGGCCGAGACGGTACGCGGCACCCGGGTGCAGCTCTACATCGGCCAGGCCGACTACAAGAGCGGCGAACCGGTGTACGGGCCGTTCTGGCAGAACCCGCGCGAGCTGTCCGACCACCTGACGCTCAACCGGTCGTACCCGGAGGTGCTCGGCAACGTGCACTTCTCGGCCGTGCAGGTGCGGGCCAACCGGCTCGGCGCCACCGACATCTACGCCGGCGAGCACTACTCCCGGCCGGCGCTGGTGCCGGCGATGCCGCACCTGCCCGCCAAGCCGCTGCTGCCCCCGCTGGTCACCGGGGCGGAGCGGTCCGACGATGGGGTGCGGCTGAGCTGGCGGCAGCCGGCCGACGGCCAGGGCCCGTTCGGCGACGCCACCTCGTACGCGGTCTACCGCTTCGACTCCGGCGAGCGGGTCGACGCCTGCGGCTTCGCCGACGCGTCCCACCTGGTCGGCACCCTGCGCGCCGACGACGCCACCGCGGTGCAGTCCTTCGTGGACGCCACGGCGGAGCCGGGGCGGACGTACACGTACCACGTGACCGCGCTGGACCGGCTCTGGAACGAGAGCCTGCCCAGCCCGGCGCGGGTGGTGCGCTGACCCAGCCGCGAATGCCCCGGGCGGTGTTACCGCCCGGGGCATTCGTCTGTTTCATCGTCTGTCATCAATAGTACCCGCCGGTAACACCTCCACGTATGGGAATTGATCGAAACTGATGCGACCAACGGTGATCCACCGGTCACCGGTCGTAGGCCACCCCCGCGGAGGTACCCGAATGCCCAGACGACTTGCCACCCTCTTCGCCGCCGGCGCGTTCGCACTGCTCGCCCTGCTCGGCGTGAGCTCGCCCGCGTTCGCGGTGACTCCCCAGCAGAAGCTCTCGGTGCTCTCCAGCTGGACACAGACCAGCGCCACCAGCTACAACGCCTGGAACTCCGCCCGGCTGAACAAGGCCGCCTGGGCCGACTACGCCTTCGACTGGTCCACCGACTACTGCTCGTCGAGCCCGGACAACCCGCTCGGGTTCAACTTCACCCTCTCCTGCGCCCGGCACGACTTCGGCTACCGCAACTACAAGGCCATGGGCCAGTTCTCCGCCAACAAGTCCCGCCTCGACAGCGCCTTCTACGAGGACCTGAAGCGGGCCTGCGCCCCGTACAACGCCGTCGTCCGGCCGGCCTGCTACAGCCTGGCCTGGACGTACTACCAGGCGGTCAAGACCTTCGGCTCCGTGGCCGCCGTCCAGCAGTCCGACATCGACCGGGCCGCCCGGATGAAGGCCGACGCGGAGCGCCGCGCCGCCCTGCGCGGCTGACCCCGCCGCCGTCGACTCCGCCGGGCGTCCCAGACCGGGGCGCCCGGCGGTGTCAGGCCCGCTCCCGGCGGTCCAGCTCCTGCCGGCCCGGGCCACCCTGCCGGGGCGCGGCCGCCCCGGCGGTGCGGAACCGGATCGAGTCCGCCCCCAGGTCGGGGTGCTCCACCGCCAACGCCAGCGCCGCCGCCTCCTCCAGGCCCAGCTCGCCCCCCTCGCCGTACGCGGCGTCGAAGGCGGCGTCGCCGAGCACCCGGCGCAGCTCGGCCTGGCGCTCCAGCCAGTAGCTGCCGTAGATGGCCGGGGTGGCCCGCAGTTGCGCCCGGGTCGCCTGCGCCGCGCCGAAGAGCCGGGCGGCGGTGCCCAGCTCACCACCGGCGGCGCAGCGGACCGCCACCGCGTTGACCGTGTCGCAGGCCCGGCCGTGGTAGCCGTGGCTCATCCGGGACCGGAGCGCCACCAGCAGGTGCTCGTGCGCGGCGACCAGATCGCCCCGGGCCAGGGCGACCATGCCGAGCAGCATGTCCACCGACCGCCGGCCCCGCTCGACCGGCCGCGCCGCCTCCACCGGGCGGGCCGCGCCGAGCAGCTCCGCCGCCTCGTTCAGCGCGCCCCGCCGCCACAGCAGCTCGGCCAGGTTGTAGATGGCGAAGAGCGCGTCGCCGGTCACCTGCTGCTCGTGCGCCCAGTCGATCACCTCGCGGCAGACCCGCTCCGCCTCGGCGAACTGCCCCATGTCGATCAGCGGCGCGGCCCGCCCGGCCAGCACCCGGGCGAGCAGCCCGGCGTCACCGGCCTGCCGGGCCGCCGCCTCCGCCCGCTGCGAGTAGCGCAGCTCCTCGGCGAACTCGCCGTCCGCGCCGGCGTGCAGCGAGTGCAGGTGGTACGCCGCCGCCAGCTCCGCCTCCGGGATCACCTCGCCGGTCTCGGCGATCCGCCCGTAGAGCCGGAACAGCCAGAGCCGCGCCTCCCGGGACAGCCCCCGCTCCCGCCACCACTGGTCCAGCCCGCCGGCCAGCCGCAACCCGGCCCGGGCGCTGCCCCCGGTGGCGCACCAGCGCAGGGCGGCCCGCAGCTCACTGGCCAGCGGGTCGAGCGCGTACAGCGAGAGGGTCACCGGTTGGCCGTCCGGGCCCAGGTGGGCGCTCTCCAGCGCGTGCGCCGACCAGGCGACGTGCCGGTCCCGCGCCGCCTGCTCCTCGCCGGCCTCCACCAGCCGGCGGGCCGCGTACGCCCGGATCGGATCGAGCATCCGGTACGTGCTGCCCGACGCGTGCGGCTCGGCCAGCAGCATCGACTTGTCCACCAGCACCGACAGCGGATCGAGCGGGTCGTCGTCGAGCAGCCACTCCACGGTGGACAGCTCCACCGGGCCGGCGAATACCGCCAGCCAGCGCAGCAGCCGTGACGCGCGTGGCCCCAACGTCCGGTACGACCAGGTGACCGTCGCCTGCATGGTGAGGTGCCGCTCGGTGGCGGAACGCTGCACCGCCCGGTGCGCGGCCGACGGGGGCACGGCCCCGGCCGCCGCGGCGGCCAGGTCCACGGTGTCCTGCTGGTTGCCCATCCAGCCCCGGTCCGCCGGCAGCTCCGGCACGACCCGCCCGGCGTCCAGGGTGCCGAGCACGTCGTCGAGGCGGGCGGCGAGCTGCCCGGCAGAGAGCACCCGGAGCCGGGCGGCGGCCAGCTCGATCGCCAACGGGAGGCCGTCCAGCCGTCGCACCACCCGACGCAGGTCACCGGCCTCCGCCCAGTCCGGCGGCCGGCCGCCCCGGGCCGCCGCGGTCCGGTCCAGCAGCAGCGCCACCGCGTCGCTCTCGGTACGCCCCGGCTGCGGGTCCACCGAGAGCGGCGGGATCCGCCAGACCACCTCGCCGGGCAGGCCGAAGGACTCCCGGCTGGTGGCCAGCACCCGCACCTTGCTCCCGCCGGCGAGCAGCCGGGAGATCACCTCGGCGCAGGCCGCCGGCTGGGCGTCGCAGGTGTCCAGCACCACCAGCATCTGCCGGGCGGCGGCGTACTCGACCAGGGTGTCCAGCATCGGGCGGCCCGGCTCGGGGCGCAGCCCGAGCACCGCGGCGACCGCGAACGCCACCAGCCCCGGGTCGGTGACGGTGGCGATGTCGACGAACCACACGCCGTCCGGGTACGCCTCGACCATCCCGCCGGCCAGCTCGACGGCCATCCGGGTCTTGCCGGCGCCGCCGGCCCCGAGCACGGTGACCAGCCGGTGCCGGCGTACCAGCAGGTCGAGCTCCGCGCGCTCGGTCTCGCGGCCGATGAAGGAGGTGACCTGGGTGGGCAGGTTGTGCGGCACCGCGTCGGCGGTGCGCGGCCGGGGGAACTGCCGTTCCAGGCCGGGCGCGACGAGCTGGAAGAGCCGCTCCCGGTCGTCGAAGCCGCGCAGCCGGTGCAGGCCGAGGTCGAGCAGGGACGCGCCGGACGGCAGCGGTTCGGCGTGCCGGGCGGTCGCCGCCGAGCAGAGCACCTGCCCGCCGTGGGCGGCGGCGGCCACCCGGGCGGCCCGGTGCACCTCAGGGCTGGCGTACTCGCCGTCGCGCGGCTCCGCGTAGCCGGTGTGCAGCCCCATCCGCACCCTGGGGGTGGCTTCGGGGGTGGGCCAGTCGTGGGTGGACAGCGCGCGTTGGGCGGTCAGGCAGGCGGTCAGCGCCGCCGCCGCGTCGGGAAAGGCGAGGAAGAACGAGTCGCCCTCGGTCAGCAGCTCCGCGCCGTCGGTGCCGGCGAGGGTGTCCCGGAGCAGCCGGCGATGCTCCCACAGCACGGGGCGGTAGCCCGACCCGAGCAGCTGGGCCAGCCGGGTCGAACCCTCGATGTCGGTGAACACGAAGGTCACCCACCCGCTCGGGAGGTGGATCCGTGGCGACATGCGTGGAACCTCCGCCCCTGACGTCGGCTTCATGCTGCCCTATGGTCGGGCCGTCACGCATCGTGAGAACGGCCGGGCGGCGTCCGCCCCAAGGTGCCATTGCCGCCGGTCAGCGGCAAGATCTGCCGCCGAACGGGCCGGTCGTGGCCGCTCAGCAGCAGCCGCCACCGCCGCAGCAGCCACCGGCCGGCGCCGGCGGAGCGCCGCCCACCGGTCCACCACCGCCCCGGCCGGTCACCGCGACGGTGGAGAGCAGCTTGACCGTGTCGGCGTGTCCCTGCGGGCAGGACGCCGGATCACCGGCCCGGGCCATCGGGCGGTTGACCTCGAAGGTGTCGCCGCAGGCGCGGCAGCGGAACTCGTACCGGGGCATGCTCCCAGCGTACGACCGGGCCTGACGGTCGCACCCGGATGGGTGATACTCGACGGGTGGCGAGCGGCGAGGAACCATCGACGGTGCGACCCCTGCGACCGGCGACGCCGCCCGACGGGCCGCTCGGCAGCTCCGGCGCCGCGCCGGACCCGACCCCGGTCCCCCGCCCCCGCCGCCCCTTCCTCGACCGGTCCACGGCCGAACCGTCGACCGCGGCCACCGCCGGCGGCGCGCCGGCCACTGTGGAGCTGACCGACGGTGGGGCGGCGCAAGCCGGGCCGGGGACGCACGGCACGGCGAAGGCGGACGCCGGGACGACCGACGTGGCGGAGGCCGGCGCGGCGGAGGCCGGCGCGGCGGAGGCCGGCGCGGCGGAGGCCGGCGCGGCGGAGGCCGGCGCGGCGGAGGCCGGCGTGAAGGCCGCCGACGCCGAGAAGGGCGACGCGGAGAAGGCCGGCACGAGCAAGGCCGGAGCGGACAAGACCAGCACGGAGGCCGGTGACGGGAGCAGGGCCGGCGCGGAGGCCACCGCCACGCCCACCGACGCCCCGAAGAAGGAGCCGACGAAGGACGGCGCGGAGCCGGCGAAGGACGACGCCAAGGCCGGCGGCGAGCCGGGACGGCGTCGCCGGATGCCGTTCGCGCACGCCGTGCGGCTTCCGCCGCCCCGGCAGGCGGTTGTCGGCGCGGCCCGGGCCACCCGGGCCTGGTCCCGACGCCCGAGCGGCCGGCTGACCCTGCCCGGGGTGTTCCTCGTCGCGCTGGTCGCCGCCACGGCGGTGGTCGGCGCCGTGGTGGTCCCGTCGGCCGTCCGGTCGCCCAAGCCGGTGGCCGTGGACGCGACCGACGGCGCCGTGGTCGTACCCGCGCCGGGTGCGCTGCCCGGCGCGACCGCCGTGCCGATGCTGCCGGGCGGGACGGCGTTGCCCGGGCTGCCGCCCGCGACCGCGCTGCCCGGCGGCGTGCCGCCGACCGGGCCGGTCGCCCCGCCCGCCACCGGCCGCCCGGCCGACGCCCTGGCCGCCTGGGCCCAGACCACCGGCGCGCGGGTCGGCATCTCACCGGTGGCCATGCAGGCGTACGGCTACGCCGAGCTGGTGCTCGCCGAGACCAACCGCAGCTGCCAACTGAGCTGGACCACGCTCGCCGCGATCGGGTACGTCGAGTCGCGGCAAGGGCAGGCAAACGGCGCCAGCCTCCAGTCGACCGGCCGGGCCGAACCGGAGATCATCGGCGACCCGCTCGACGGGCAGGGCGGCCGGTCCCGGATCACCGACACCGACCGGGGGCTCTTCGACCGGGACACCGTCTACGACCGGGCGATCGGGCCGATGCAGTTCATCCCGACCACCTGGCAGGAGATCGGCGTCGACGCCGACAACGACGGCCGCAAGGACCCGCACGACCTGGACGACGCGGCGCTCGCCGCCGCCCGGTACCTCTGCAAGGGCGGCCGGAACATGACCATCCCCGGCGACTGGTGGGGCGCCATCCTGTCCTACAACGATGTGCGCCGGTACGCCCAGGATGTCTTCGACAGGGCCAACCAGTACGGGGTGGCCAGCCGTACGTGACGTGATCGTTCGCATACATTGCCGGACCGGACACTTCCCCCCGGCAGCCGATGACGGCAAGCTAGACGGGTGATGGTGCGCGAGTGGGATCCCCGGACCGCGTCGTCCGACGAGGTCGCGTCCGTGCTGGACACGCTGAACGCGGTCCTGGCGGCGGATCTCCCGCAGGATCCGCCCTGGCGGGAGAGTTCCCTGCGGGAATACCTCTCCGAGGTGATGCCGGGTGAGCGGCGGATCTCCTGGGTCGCTCAGGCGGAGCCCGGGCCGGACGGCGGGCCCGGCCCGATCCTCGGCCACGTGCACGTGCTGCTGCTCGGCGACATCGGCGTGCTGGAGGTGCTGGTGCACCCCGACGTCCGGCGTACCGGGCTGGGTCGTGAGCTGGTCCTGCTCGCCGCCCGCCGGGTCTACCAGGAGGGCTTCCAGTCGATCGGCGTCGAGGTGGTCGGTGACACGCCGGCGATCGCCTTCTACGAGTCGCTCGGCTTCACCCGGGAGTACGTCGAGACCCGCAGCGTGCTCGACCTCGGCGCGGTGGACTGGCCGGCGCTGGCCGAGATGGCCACCGGGATCGGCGCCGGCTACCACCTGGAGTTCTGCCCGGGCGGCCCGCCGGACGACCTGATCGAGGCGTACGCGCGGGCCAAGGCCGAGGTGCGCGACGTCGACGACGGCGAGCTGCGCCCCAGCTCGTACGACCCGCAGCGGCTGCGGGACAGCCTGGACACGCTGCACCGGCGGGGCATGAAGCCGTACATCGTGCTGGCCCTGCACGAGCACAGCGGCGAGGTCGCCGGGCTGACCGAAGTGGTGGTGCCGGCGCAGCACCCCACCCGGGCCGACCAGTACGACACGATCGTGGTGCAGGACCACCGCGGCTACGGCATCGACCGGGCGATCAAGGCCCGGATGCTGCTGGAGCTGCGCTCGGCCGAGCCGACGCTGGCCGAGGTGCAGACCTGGAACGCCCAGGCCAACGAGGCGATGCTCAAGGTGAACGCCGAGCTGGGCTACCGCCCCGACCGGGAGTGGTGCGAATACAGCGTGGACGTCGCCGAGCTGGTGCACCGACTCGACGCCGCCCGCTGACCGCGAGTTCACCACACCGCCCCCCGCGGGGGATGGACGGCGGACAGCAACGACACTTAACGTGCGTTAGTTCCCGTCCACCCATCGTGGAGGCCCTATGCGCCCGCGCCGCAGATTCGCCGCGCTCGCAACCGCCGCCGCCGTCACCCTTCCGGTCATCGGCGTCGCACCCACCGCGGCCATCGCCGCGCCCACCGACCTGTTCATCTCCGAGTACGTCGAAGGCTCGTCGAACAACAAGGCGATCGAGCTGTTCAACGGCACCGGCTCCCCGGTCGACCTCACCGCCGGCGGCTACCAGCTCCAGCTCTACTTCAACGGCTCGACCACGCCGACGAACGTCGCGCTGAGCGGCACCGTCGCCGCCGGCGACGCCTTCGTCTTCGCCGCCTCCTCGGCCGCCCCGGCGGTCCTCGCCCAGGCCGACCAGACCACCGGCGCGTCGCTGTTCAACGGGGACGACGCGATCGTGCTGCGCAAGGCCGGCGCGGTGCTCGACTCGATCGGCCAGGTCGGCGTCGACCCCGGTACCGAGTGGGGCAGCGGGCTGACCAGCACCGCCGACAACACGCTGCGGCGGCTGCCGTCGGTCTCCATCGGGGACACCGACCCGTCCGACGCGTTCGACCCGGCCGCCCAGTGGACGGGCCTGCCGACCGACACCTTCGACGGTCTGGGCGCGCACACCGTGGACGGCGGCGGCCCGGTGGACCAGCCGGCCACGCTGAACTGCGGCGGCGCGCTGACCCTGGAGGCCGGCGCGACCGCCACCCGCCAGGTCACCGCCACGGACGCGGACGACACGGTCACCGATCTCGCCGTCACCTCGGTGAACCCGACGCCGGCCACCGGCTCGATCAGCCGGACGGCCTTCACGCCGGCCACCGCCGGCGGCGGCACCGCCACCGCCACGGTCACCGTGACCGGCCTGCCCGCCGGGGCGTACGCGGTGACCCTGACCGCCACCGACGCCGAGGGCGGCACCGCCACCTGCACCCTGACCGTGCAGGCCACCACCGTGCTGGCGGTGGGCGAGGTGCAGGGCCCGACCCGGGACGACGAGAACGGCCACACGGACCGCTCCCCGCTCGCCCCGGCCAGCGGCAACGGCACCAGCTCCACGCTGTACGACGTGCGCGGCGTGATCACGCAGAAGTCGCTCACCCGCACCTCGGCCGGCGCCGACCAGTACGGCTTCTACCTGCAGAGCCGTACGGGCGCCGAGGACGGCGACCCGCTCACCTCCGACGGCCTCTTCGTCTTCACGGGCTCGTTCACCACGCTGATCGGCGGCTACGCGCCGACCGTCGGCGACGAGGTGGTGCTGCGTGGCCGGGTGTCGGAGTTCTTCAACCAGACCCAGCTTTCCGGCGCCTCGCTGGTGCGCAGGCTGGACTCCGGCCTGGACGTGAACACCGCCGTCGCGGTGGACGACGCGGTCCCGCCGGCCGAGGCGGCCGACGCGAATCGGTTCTGGGAGCGGCACGAGGGCACCCGGATGCGGGTCCGCTCGGGCAGTGGGGTGTCCGCCCCGCGCCACATCTTCGCCTCCACCGCCGACTCCGAGATCTACGTGGTGGACCGCGAGGACCCGATCATGAAGCGGACCGACCCGTACGCCCGGCGGGTGTTCCGGGACGCCCACCCGCTGGACGACATCCCGGGCACCCTCTTCGACAACGGCAACAACCAGCGCGTCCTGCTGGGCGCGGGCGGGGTCAAGGCCACGGCCGGCGACTCGGCCACGCTGCTGCCGCCGGCCCGCACCTTCGACACCCTCGCCACGGACGCGTTCGGCGCGGTCTCCTACGGCTTCAGCAAGTTCACCGTGCAGCCGGAGACGCTCTCCCTCACCGCGGGCGCCGACCCGTCGGCGAACAACCCGCCGCAGCCGGCCGACCGCAACCGTGAGGTCGCCGTCTCGACCTACAACGTGGAGAACCTGTACGACTTCCGGGACGACCCGTTCGACGGCTGCGACTTCACCGGCAACCCTGGCTGCACCGGGGTCCGGCCGCCGTTCGACTACGTGCCGGCCGACGAGGCCGACTACCGGGAGCACCTGGCCGCGCTCGCCGACCAGATCCGCACCGACCTGCACTCCCCGGACCTGATCCTGGTGCAGGAGGCCGAGGACCAGGACATCTGCACGGTCTCCGGCACCGAGTTGGTCTGCGGCGACACCAACGACGCCGACGGCGCTCCGGACACCCTCCAGGACCTGGCGCTGACGATCGCGGCCGCCGGTGGCCCGGCCTACGTCGCCGCGTACGACCGGACCGGCGCGGACGCCCGGGGCATCACCTCCGCGTTCCTCTACCGCACCGACCGGCTCTCGCTGGCCGAGGCGACCGCCACCGACCCGCTGCTCGGCGCCACGCCGACGGTGGAGTACCGGTCGGCGGGGCTGCCGTCCAACGCGGACGTGCAGAACCCGAAGGCGCTCAACGCGCAGCTGCCCGCCGACACGGACACCTCGACGGGCAAGGACGGCGACAACGTCTTCACCCGCGCCCCCCAGCTGGGCAAGTTCGTGGTGAGGGCGACGCCGGACGGCTCGGAGTCCTACCTGCTGTACGCGCTGAGCAACCACTACTCGTCCGGCCCGGACACCAGGGTCGGGCAGCGGACCGAGCAGGCGACGTACGGTGCCGCGATCGTCACCGCGATCGAGGAGTCGGACCCGCACGCCCGGGTGGTCTACGGCGGCGACATGAACGTCTTCCCCCGCCCGGACGACCCGATCGCCACCGCGGCGAACCCGACCCCGTCGGACCAGCTCGCCCCGCTCTACGGGGCCGGCCTGCACAACCTCTGGGACGACCTGGTCGCGGACGTGCCGGCGGCGGCGTACTCGTACAACTTCAGCGGGCAGGCGCAGACGCTGGACAGCATCTTCGTCAACGACGCGCTCCACGCCGACCTGGTGCAGGTGCGGACGGCGCACGTCAACGCCGACTGGCCGTCCGACGTCAGCGGCGACGGGTCGCGTGGCGCCAGCGACCACGACCCGTCGGTCGCCCGGTTCCGCGCGCAGCCGTCGCTGCGGGTGGCCGACGCGTCGGTGGCCGAGGGCGACAAGGGTGACAGCACCCTGACCTTCCAGGTCACCGTCTCCCGCCCGCTGTCGGCGCCGACGACGCTCTGCGCCGCCGCGGTCGGCCTGACCGCCTCGGCCGGTTCGGACTTCGACCCGTACGTCGGCTGCCGGGTCCTGCCCGCCGGGCAGACCTCGCTGGCCTTCCCGGTGACCGTCCGGGGTGACCGGAAGGTCGAGGCGGACGAGAAGATCGCGTTCGCGGTCGCCGGCCCGCTGAACCTGCGGCTGGCCGATCCGCTGGCGGTGGGCACCATCACGAACGACGACTGAGGTTCCTGCTGTCCCGACGGCCCGTCGGCCAGGCCTGCGCCTGGCCGGCGGGCCGTCACCAGTCGGGGCGGATCCGGGGCGGGGGCGGGTCACCGCGGTACTTCGCCACCCGCACCTCCCACTGGCTGCGCCGACGCATGGCGTCCCGCACCGCCCGGTTGCGGTGGAAGGTCTCCGGGGGACGCGCCAGCCCGTAAATGTCGGCCCACCACTCGCCGGTCTCCGGGTCGAGAATGGTGTCCAGGTGGGAGGGGTAGCGCCGCTCCGCGCCGTCGCGGGTGTCCTCGCGGTCCCGCATCGGCTGGAGCACCCGGCCGAACTCGTCGACGACCGCGAGCCGGAAGCCGGCGGCCGCGATGATGCGACGTAGCAGGGCGACGCTCGGGATCAGCGTCCCCGCCTCGATCTTGCCGATGGTGCCGTGGTGCACCTCCGCCCAGCGGGCCAACTCCCGCTGGCTCGCGTCGGCACGACGCCGAACGGCGCGCACGATGCCGGCGGCCGGCCAGGGCAGGTCGAACGGCTTGCTGAGGAAGGTCGGCTGTCCGCCGCACCCCTCGGTATCGCCGCCGGGCCGGCCACCGGGCTGGTCGCCGTCGCCGTCGGCCTCCCCGACGGGCTGGTCGGTGGGGATCACCTCACTCATGGCGTCACCGTCGCGGCTGCCCGGGCTCCGCCACCACCCCCGTTGCACTGTCCTGTGGACAACCGACGGCCCTGTGGAGAACCTCCGCTGCGCGCCGCACCGCGCTCAGTAGCGCTCGGTCACCGGACCTACCGGATCGTCGAGGACAACGGTGAGTGATGGCCGGCTGAGTCCTGCGGCAGACCCGCGTGAAGCCTCGACCGCAGGGCGGCCCCCTGAACAGCCCGAACCCCCCGCCTCACCCACACCCCCACCCCACCCCTCCCGGCGCTTTGCTCTGCTGCCCTATCGGCGACGGCGACCGAGTGTGTGCGTCGCCTCCAGGGCAGCAGAGCAAAGGGAAAGTGAGGGGTGAGCTGCCGGGGGGCGGAAGATACGGACAGTGATGACGCTGGCCCCGGGGAGGCGGCAACGACCGGCGAGAAAATGGGCGGCGGTCCGCAGCCGCCCAGCAGACGACGCGGACCACGGGATGTCGCGGACCAGGGGGATGACGCGCTGGCGGTCAGTAACGCTCGCGGAGCAGCTGGGCGGCCTCGACCGCCCAGTAGGTGAGGATGATCTGCGCGCCGGCCCGGCGGATCGAGGTGAGCGTCTCCAGGATCACCCGCTCCCGGTCGATCCAGCCGTTCGCGGCGGCCGCCTCGACCATCGCGTACTCGCCGGAGACCTGGTAGGCGGCGACCGGGACGTCCACCGCGGCCCGGACCGCCGCGACCACGTCGAGGTAGGGCAGTGCCGGCTTGACCATCACCATGTCGGCGCCCTCGGCGACGTCCAGCTCGACCTCGCGCAGCGACTCCCGCAGGTTGGCCGGGTCCTGCTGGTAGGTGCGGCGGTCGCCCTCCAGCGCCGACTCGACGGCGTCGCGGAACGGACCGTAGAAGGCCGAGGCGTACTTCACCGCGTACGCCAGCACCGCGACATCCTGGTGACCGGCGGCGTCGAGGGCCCGGCGGACCACGCCGACCTGGCCGTCCATCATCCCGGACGGCCCGACCACGCCGACCCCGGCGGCGGCCTGGGCCACCGCCATCTCGGCGTACGCGGCCAGGGTGGCGTCGTTGTCGACGCCGCCGTCCGGGGTGAGCAGCCCGCAGTGCCCGTGCGAGGTGAACTCGTCCAGGCAGAGGTCGCTCATCACCACGGTGGCGTCACCCACCTCGGAGACGACGTCCCGGATGGCCACGTTGAGGATGCCGTCCGGGTCGATGCCGCCGGAGCCGGTCGCGTCCCGCGACGCCGGCACCCCGAAGAGCATGATCCCGCCCACCCCGGCCTGGACCGCCTCGACGGCGGCCTTGCGCAGCGAGTCCCGGGAGTGCTGGAGCACCCCCGGGAGCGACGCGACGGCCCGTGGCTCGGTCAGCCCCTCCTTGACGAACATCGGCACGACCAGCTCGGCCGGGTCGACGCGGGTCTCGGAGACCAGCCGCCGCACGGCCGCGTTACGGCGCAGCCGGCGGGGCCGGATCTCGGGGTACGGCACGACAGCCTCCTGTCAGCGGAACCTCAGAGCGGTCGGCCCCTGCACCTTCGAGCCGCGGCGCTGCTTGGCCGGCATGGCGGCCAGCTTCTCGCGCAACTCGACGGCGTAGGCGGCGAGCGCCTCCACCAGGTCGGGCACCGAGGCGTGCGCAGGCTGCACGTCGACCCGCAGGCCGAACTCCGTCGCCGTCTCCGCCGTCTTGGGCCCGATAACTGCAACAACGGTACGCGCGTGCGGCTTCCCGGCGATACCGACCAGGTTCCGGACGGTGGAGGACGAGGTGAAGAGCACCGCGTCGAACCCGCCCGACTTGATCGCGTCCCGGATCTCGGCGGGCGGCGGGGCGGCCCGGACGGTCCGGTACGCGGTCACGTCGTCGACCTCCCAGCCGCGCTCGGTGAGCCCGGCGGCGAGCGTCTCGGTGGCGATGTCGGCGCGCGGCAGCAGCACCCGGCCCACCGGGTCGAGGATCTCGTCGTGCGGCGAGAACTCGGCCAGCAGCCCCTCGGAGGACTGCTCGCCGGACGGGACCAGCTCCGGCTGGATGCCGAAGGCGCGCACCGCGTCGGCGGTCGCCTCGCCGATGCAGGCGATCTTGACGCCGCCGAAGTGGCGGGCGTCCAGGCCGTGCTCGGCGAACTTCTCCCAGACCGCCCGGACGGCGTTGACCGAGGTGAAGATCACCCAGGCGTAGCGGCCGTCGACCAGGCCCTTGACCGCCCGCTCCATCTGGGCCGGGGTGCGCGGCGGCTCGACCGCGATCGTCGGCACCTCGCACGGGATCGCCCCGTACGCGCGCAGCCGGGCGCTCATCGCACCGGCCTGCTCCTTGGTGCGGGGCACCAGCACCTTCCAGCCGTACAGCGGCCGGTTCTCCCACCAGCTCAGCTTGTCGCGCTGGGCGACGCCCTCACCGACGGTGAGCACGACCCGGCCGGTGAAGCCGAGCGCCGCCGCGACGAAGGAGTCGACGGTCGACGTGGTGGTGTACTGCGTCTCGCCGGTGCCGTCGCCGGTCACCCCGACGCCGGTGGTGCCGTCCACCCCGGCGGCCAGCAGGCCGTCCCGGATGGCGGCGAGGTCGCCCGCGTCGACCGCGAGGGCCAGCGAGCCCCGGCCGACGGCCGCGGCCAGCGCGTCGAAGTCCAGCGTGCTGACGTCCTCGACGTCGGCGGCGGTGCGCACGCCCGGCAGCGGCACACCGGCGTACGTGGCGACACCCTCGGCCTGGCCGACCCCCGGGACCACCTCGAAGTGCGCGGCGGTACGCGCCACCGCCTGCACCTCCTTGACCACCGAGTCGTGGCCGAACGGGTCACCGGCGACCAGGTGCACCGCGTTCAGCCCGGAACGGGCGGCGGAGATGAGCACCTTGGCCACGTCGCCCGGCACACCCTCGGCGGGCGTGAACTGGGCGTCGGACCTGGCCTGGGCGCGGACGGCGTCGAGCAGCGACTCGGGGACCCCCCGGTCGTACACCACCTGGTCGGCGTCGACCAGGGCGTCGTGCGCCCGGCGGGTCAGCAGGCCCGGGTCGCCGGGGCCGGCCCCGACGAACGCGATCCGGCCTACGGGCTTACGGGTGCGGGTCATTCTGTGCTCCCAAATTGCTGGGTCCCCGGGCCGGTGTGTCCTTCGTGGCCGAGGATCGAGTCGGCGCCGAGTTCGAGGAGTTCGGCGGCGAGTGCCTTGCCGATCTCCGCCGCGTCGGCGGGCGTACCGGTGCGGGACAGCCGGAGGTCTCGGGTACCGTCCGGGCTGATCACCGCCCCGCGCAGGTAGATCTCATCACCGGCGTCGCCCTCGGCGAGTTCGGCGTAGGCGGCGACCGGAGCGGAGCATCCGGCCTCCAGGGTGGCCAGGAACGCCCGCTCCGCGGTGACCGCGGCCCGGGACGGTGCGTGGTCGAGCACCGCGAGCAGCTCGACCAGGTCCTGGTCGTCGGCCCGGCACTCCACCGCCAGCGCGCCCTGGGCGGGCGCAGGCAGCATCAGCATCGGGTCGAGCGTTTCGGTGATCACGTCGGTCCGGCCCAGCCGGGCCAGGCCGGCCCGGGCCAGGACGACGGCGTCGAGGTCGGCCTCCGGGCCGAGCACCCGCCGCAGGCGGCTGTCCACGTTGCCCCGGATCGGGGTGACCTCCAGCTGCAGCCCGAGGGCGTGCAGTTGGGCGATCCGGCGCAGCGCGCCGGTGCCGACCACGGCGCCCGGCGGCAGCTCGGCGAGGGTACGACCGCCCGTGGCGACCAGCGCGTCGCGCGGGTCCTGCCGGGGCGGCACCGCCGCGATGTGCAGCCCGGCCGCCGCGGCGGTGGGCAGGTCCTTGTACGAGTGCACCGCGAGGTCGATGACGCCGGCGGTCAGCGCGTCGCGCAGGGCGGAGACGAAGACTCCGACGCCGAGCCGGTGCACCGGGGCCGACGAGCGGTCACCGGCGGTGACCACCTCGACCAGCTCGACCTCGCGGCCGGTGGCCGCGGTCAGGGCCTCGGCGACGTGGCCGGACTGGGCCATCGCCAGGGCGCTGCCCCGGGTACCGAGGCGCAGGGGCGTGCTCATCGCTCACCTCCGGTGGGCGGGACGTCGACGACGTCGAAGGAGGGCCGGCCGTCGGCGTTCTCGACGACGTCGGGAACGGTGTCGACCGGCGAGGTCTGCGGCACCTGGAGGTCGAACAGCTCCCGCAGCAGGGCGGCGTACTGGTCGCCGCCGGGCTCGGCGGCGAGCTGGCGGACCCGCACGGTGGGCTGGTGCAGCAGCCGCTGCACCACCCGGTGCACCGTCCGGGCGACCTCGGCGCGCTGGTCGTCGTCGAGGTCGGGGCGACGCTGGGCGAGCCGGCGCAGCTCGGCGGTGACCACGTCGTCGGCGCGGCCCCGCAGCGCGGCCACGGTGGGCGCCACGTCGGCCCCGCGCAGCCAGCTCAGGAACGACTCGACCTCGCCCGCGACGATCCGGGCGACCTCGGCGGCGTCGGCGGCGGCCGGACCGTCGGCGAGCAGCGCGGCCATCCGGTCGATGTCGATCACCTCGACGCCGGGCAGGTCGGCCACCCCGGGCTCGACGTCGCGCGGCACGGCCAGGTCGAGCAGGACCAGCGGGCCTCGCTCGGCGTCGCGGCGGGCCAGCGCCCGGGTGACCCGGTCGAGGGTGAGGACCGGTTCGGTGGCCGCGGTGGCGGCCACCACGATGTCCACCGTGGAGAGCGCGTCGACGAGCTCGGCCATCGGCACGGCGTTCGCCCCGTACGACTCGGCCAGGCGTACCGCCCGGTCGGCCCCGCGGTTGGTGACGGTGAGCGGCCCGGCGCCCAGCCGGGACAGCGTCGCCACGCCCAGCGCGCCCATCGCGCCCGCGCCGACCACCATGGCGGGGCGGCCGGAGAGGTCGCTGTCGAGGTGATCGGCGGCCAGGTCCAGCGCGGCGGTGACCACGCTCTGCCCGGCGCGGTCGATGTTCGTCTCGGCGTGCGCCCGCTTGCCCACCCGCAGCGCCTGCTGCATCAGCTCGTGCAGCAGCCGCCCGGCCGAGTCGGCCCCGGTCGCCCAGTGGTACGCGTCGCGCAGCTGGCCGAGGATCTGCGCCTCGCCGACCACCATCGAGTCGAGCCCGGCGGCGACCCGGAAGACGTGGTCGACGGCGGCGGCGTCGTAGTGCACGTAGAGGTGGCTGGCCAGCGCCGCCGGCGGGGCGCCGGCCTGCTCGGCGAGGACGGCGCAGATGTCGCCGAGGCCGCCGTGGAAACCGGACACGGCGGCGTAGACCTCCACCCGGTTGCAGGTGGAGACCAGCACCGCCTCGGCGACGTACGGCTGGGCGACCAGGCGGTCCAGCGTGCGGGTGAGGTCGGCGGGGGCGACCGCCAGCTGTTCCAGGGTGGCGACGGGGGCGGTGCGGTAGGACGCGCCGACGACGAGCAGTTTCACGTGCCGATCGCCTCCTGGGTGTCGGTGGCCGCGAGCCCGCCGGGCAGAGCGGTGAGGGCGGACCCGCCGGTGGCGGGGAGCGCGGTCAGCGACGCCTTGCGGTGCTCGTGGAAGGACAGGATCTGCAGCTCGATGGCGAGGTCGACCTTGCGCACGTCGACCCCCTCCGGCACCGAGAGTACGCACGGTGCGAAGTTCAGGATGCTCGTCACGCCGACGGCGACGAGCTGGTCGGCGACCGGCTGGGCGGCCGAGGCCGGGGTGGCGATCACGCCGATCGAGATCAACTCCTCGGCGGCCACCCGGGCCAGGTCGTCGACGTGCTGCACGACCAGGCCGTTGATCACCTCGCCGACCCGGGCGCGATCGGCATCCAAGAGGGCGGCGATCCGGAAGCCACGGCTGGCGAAGCCGTCGTAGCCGGCCAGAGCGTGACCGAGATTACCCACTCCGACCAGGGCGACGGCCCGGCACTGGGTGAGCCCGAGCACGTACTCGATCTGCTCGATCAGCAGCGTGACGTCGTAGCCGACGCCCCGGGTGCCGTACGAGCCGAGGTGGGAGAGGTCCTTGCGGAGCTTGGCCGAGTTGACCCCGGCGGCGCCGGCCAGCCCCTCGCTGGAGACGGTCTCGTGACCGCTCTCGGCGAGGTTGTGCAGCGCGCGGAGGTACTCGGGGAGCCGCGCGACGGTCGCCTCCGGAAGATCCGGGAGCGCCGGTACGGCACCGGCGCGGCCGGGCGCGCCAGGGTGACGGTGCTGACTCATGAGACTCCGTGCGGTGCGATCCTCGGCCAGCTCCGGTGCCCGGCCATTTCGGGACCCCCGCTCGCGGCCGAGAGTGCCGGCCGTGCTAGCGGGGCGCGTCGGAACTACAGAGTAGGCGCTTGTGAAGACGTGCACAAATCGCGATCTTGCTGACTCGCGACGCCCGTCCACCAGGCCCTCCATTCCGCAAGATCGATCCGGCGGCCTTGGCCGGCGCCGCTCGGCGATTATTGCTCAATCCCGACTTCTCTGACCAATCACACAAGGCGCGGCGGGCCCGTGGCGTACCCCTCACCTGCGCCGGAGCCGGTCCCACCCGGCGCGGCCGGCCGGGCCCGGCGTGCGGTGCCGGCCGGGGGTAGGGCCAACCCGACCCGGAACGGGGCAGCCCGCCGGATGGGCATTCCGGGCCTGGCGTCCCTAGCCTCGGAGCATGACCACCGCCACCGCGGTCACGCCGGTACCGAGCGTGAGCCGCCAGCTGATGCGCGACACCGGGTACGTCCTGCTCGGCCTCCCCCTGGCGCTGTTCGGCCTGGTGGTGCTGACGGCCGGCCTCGCGCTCGGCGTCGGGCTGGCGGTGCTGGTGGTGGGCGTGCCGATCATGACCGGCACGCTCTACACCGCGCGCGGCCTGGCCGACGTGGAGCGGCTGCGGCTGCCCACGGTGCTCCGGATGCCCCGGATCCGCCCCCGCTACCTGACCCCGCCACCGGCGGCCGGCCCCTGGCGGCGGATCTTCACCCCGATCCGGGACGGGCAGTCCTGGCTCGACCTGGCGCACGGCATCGCCCGGTCCGTGGTGGCGGTCGTCACGTTCGCCATCACCGTCGCCTGGTGGGTCGTCGCGCTCGCCGGCACCCTCTACCCCGCGTACGACTGGGCCCTCCCCTACGGCCCGGGCGACCGCAGCCTGGCCGACCTGCTCGGTCTCGGCGACGGGCCGGTGGCCCGGATCGGCCTGAACACCGCGATCGGCCTGATCTTCCTGCTCACCCTGCCGATCGTGGTCCGCGGCTGCGCGCTGCTCCAGGCCGGCTTCGCGCGCGGCCTGCTCACCGGCGTGGCCGAGATGCGTGACCGGATCACCGTGCTGGAGGAGCAGAAGCGGGCGGCGGTGTCGGCCGAGGCGGCGGCGCTGCGCCGGCTGGAACGGGACATCCACGACGGCCCCCAGCAGCGACTGGTCCGGCTGGCGATGGACCTGAGCCGGGCCCGGCAGCAGCTCGCCACCGACCCGCAGGCCGCCGCCCGCACCCTGGACGAGGCGATCGCCCAGACCCGGGACACCCTGGCCGAGCTGCGGGCGCTCTCCCGGGGCATCGCGCCGCCGGTGCTGGTCGACCGGGGCCTGCCCAGCGCGGTGGCCGCCCTGGCCGGCCGCAGCCTGGTGCCGGTCGACCTGACCCTCGACGACCGGCTGGGCAACCCGAAGGGCCGGCTCGACCCGCTGGTGGAGAGCACCGCCTACTTCGTGGTCGCCGAGGCGCTGACCAACGTGGCCAAGCACAGCGGCGCGACCGGCTGCGCGGTGACCGTGCAGCGCCACGACGACCAGCTCGACGTCACCGTCAGTGACGACGGGGCCGGCGGTGCGCACGTGGCGAAGGGGCACGGCCTCGCCGGCATCGCCGACCGGGTACGCGCCGCCGGCGGCGTGCTCCGGGTGGACAGCCCGGTCGGCGGCCCGACCGTCGTGCGGGCCGTGCTGCCGCTGTGACCCCGGCACCCGCCCGGACGTGGTAGACACCGCGACATGCGAGTACTGATCGCCGACGACGCCGTACTGCTCCGGGAAGGCCTGGTCCGGCTGCTCACCGAGCAGGGACACGAGGTGGTGGCCGCCGTCGGGGACGGTGAGGCGCTGGTGGAGGCGGTGGTGGCGCACCGGCCGGACGTCTCGATCGTGGACGTGCGGATGCCGCCCACCCACACCGACGAGGGGCTGCGCGCGGCCGTCCGGGCCCGCGAGCTGGTCCCCCGTACGCCGATCCTGGTGCTCTCCCAGTACGTCGAGGTGTCGTACGCCGACGACCTGCTGTCCACCGCGGGCGGGGGCGGCGGCGGGATCGGCTACCTGCTCAAGGAGCGGGTGGCCGCGATCGACGAGTTCCTCGACGCGCTGGCCCGGGTGGCCGCCGGCGGCACCGTGCTCGACCCGGAGGTGGTCGGCCAACTGCTGGTCCGGCGCCGTCGAGACGACCCGCTGGGCGAGCTGACCCCGCGCGAGCGGGAGGTGCTGGCGCTGATGGCCGAGGGCCGTTCCAACGCCGCCATCGCGAAGTCCCTGGTGGTCACGGACGGCGCGGTGGAGAAGCACGTCCGCAACATCTTCACCAAGCTCCACCTGCCCCCGGACACCGACCACCACCGCCGGGTCCTGGCCGTCCTCGCCCACCTCCGCGCCTGACCCCACCGGCGGCGGGGCCAGGATCAGGGGAGGTGGGTGGCGAGGGTCACCGCTTCGGTGAGGGTGTCGGCGACGGGGTGGGGGGTGGCGCGCAGGGCGGCGGGGTCGGAGAGGCCGCCGGTGTAGAGGACGCAGCGGGCGCCGACGCTCTCGGCGGCGTGCGCGTCGTCGACCGAATCGCCGATCAGCACCACCGACTCGCCGGCCAGCCCCAGCTCGGCCAGGTGCTTCTCCAGCCACTCCGCCTTGTGGCCGCCGCCGACCGTGGCGCGCAGCCCGTCCACCCGGGCGAAGTGCGGGGTCAGGCCGTAGGTGTGCACGGTCGGCACCAGCTCGTCGTGGAACCACATCGACAGCAGCGACTGGCTGCCCGGCCAGGCGGCGATCGCCGCCAGCGCGTCGTCGGCCAGCGCGCAGCTGGTCAGCCCGGCCCGGTACGCGTCGTGGAAGATCCGGTCGAGCGCGCCGAACGCCTCCGCGTCGATCGCCCGCCCCAGCATCTCGGCGTAGTAGTCGACGATCGGCCGGCGGAACCGCACCCGGTGCTCGTCGACGGTCACCGACGGGCCGCCGGCGCTGGCGAAGGCCACGTTGGTGGCCTGCACCACCAGGCTGAGGTCGTTGAGCAGGGTGCCGTTCCAGTCCCACACCAGGTGGTCGCGCGCAGGGGTCATCGCAGCAGCCTAAGGGCCACCTCAGAGCTGCGGCGTGGTCAGGTCCCGCAGCAGCCGATCCTCCTCGACCCGCCAGTAGCCGTGCTCCTTGCCGTCGAGCAGCACCACCGGCAGCCGGTCCCCGTAGTCCCGCTCCAGCTCGACATCGCCGGTGACGTCCTTCTCCACCCACTTGTCGCCGGTGACCGCCACCACCCGGTCCAGCGCGGCCTTGGCGTCCTCGCAGAGGTGGCAGCCGGGCCGGGTGATCAGGGTGAGCCGGGCGTCACTGGACATCGGGGACCTCCGTGCGTCGGGGCCGGGGCGGCGTCGCCGGGGACGGCGCCGACCGCAGCTGGGTCTTGCGTACCTTCCCGATCACCGAGTACGGCAGTTCGTCGACGAACTCGACGGCGGTCGGGCACTTGAACCGGGCCAGGTTACGCGCGCAGTGGGCGAGCAGTTCCTCGCCGGTGACCGGACGCCCCGGCGCCGGCACCACGTACGCCCGCACAGTCTCACCCGTACGCGGGTGCGGCACACCCAGGACGGCCGAGCCGACCACCCCCGGGTGCGCCTCGAGCACCAGCTCGACCTCGCGCGGGTAGACGTTGAAGCCGTTGACCAGGATCAGCTCGCCCAGCCGGTCGACCAGGAAGAGGTCGCCGTCGTCGTCGGCGTAGGCGACGTCGCCGGTGGCCCACCAGCCGTCCGCGTCCGGGCCGCCCCGGCCGTCCGACCAGTAGCCGGCGAACAGGTTCGCCCCGCGGACCACGATCTGGCCGGGGTCGGTGCCGGGCGCGGAGTCGGCGAGCCACGGTTCGTCGTCGGGGTCGTCGTCCGGCTCGGCGACGCCGTCGCGCCACAGGTCGGTCCCGTCGCCGCCGACCAGGCGCAGCTCGACGCCGGGCAGCGGCCGGCCGATCGAGCCGGGCTTCGGCTCGCCGCCGACCAGGGTGGTGGTGAGCACCGGCGCGGTCTCGGTCAGGCCGTACCCGACGTGCACCGGATGCCCGGTGACCTCGGTGAAGCGCGCCGCGGCGGCCGGGTCCAGCGGCGCCGCGCCGCAGACCGCGACCCGCACCGACGCCATCGCCGCGACGACCGCGTCGGCGTCCGCCGTGGACCAGGCCAGGAACATCGACGGTACGCCGACCAGCACGCTGACCCGGTGCCGGGCGATCTCGTCGAGCGCGCAGCCGGGGCCGAGCTCGTCGACCAGCACTCCGGTAGCGCCGTGGTGAATCACCGCGCCCAGCCCCGTGTTCAACCCGTACGCGTGGAACAGCGGCAGCGCGAGCAGCACGGTGTCCCCGGGCCCGACCACCGGCGGGGAGATCCGGCCCACCTGGTCCTGGTTGGCGGCCAGCGCCCGGTGCGGCAGCATCGCGCCCTTGGGCTGCCCCTCGGTGCCCGAGGTGTAGAGCAGCACCGCGAGGTCGCCGCTGGCTCGCGCCGGCGGTTCCCCCGCCTCCTCGGGCAGGGTGGTGTGCACGGCGGCGAGCGCCGGCAGCTCGAGACCGGCCACCCGGTCCCGGACGGCCTCGGTGCCGCAGAGCAGCGTCGCGCCGGAGTCGGCGAGCACGTGCCGCAGCTCGCGGGCGGTGAGGCCGGGGTTGACCGGCACCGCGACCAGCCCGGCGCGCAGCGTGGCGAGGTAGGCGACCACGAAGTCCGGCGTGTTCGGCAACGCGATCGCCACCCGCGCCGGCGGGTCGGTCGGCGCGGCAGGCCCGGCGGCGGCCAGGGCCCGGGCCACGGCGCTCACCCGGGCGTCCAGTTCGGACCAGGTCAGGGTCTGCTCGCGCCAGTGCAGCGCCGGTCGGTCGCCGTGGTCGGCGGCCGCCCGGCGAAGCCGGTCGGCGAGGTCGGGCGCGGAGCTGTCGGTGGCGTCCTGCACGGTCGCTGAGTCTGGCACAGCAGTCCCGGAGGGACCATGCTTGCGCCGGGGGCACGCCGCCCTTCCGGCGACACGCCGACACGCCGAAGGCGGTTCACTTCCGCTCCGACCTGGACTTTCCACCCGGGATCAAGGCGCGACGTGAAAGTCAACCGCACACGACGGACAACTGGTCCGCCATCTGTGCGACGGGGCGGGAAATACTTTGGCCCTGTGTAACGGACTTGCCACGCGCGGGTGACGTTGGCCCTATCATCACTCGGGTCGGCTCACCCCATTTGCCGTGAGTCGACACCCCTCAGCCCGAGGAGGCCCCCGTGCCTGTGAGCGCATTGGACCAGCACCTCAGGGGGATCTGCCGCACGTCGGCACACCCCTGTGCGACCCTGCCCGCCCGGGGCGGACCGGACGCTGCGGCGATCCGTCGCCGCACCGCCCGGCCGGCCGGCGCGCGGACCGGGGAGGCGCGGTGACCACCTTCGGCTATGCGGAGCGGCCCGCCGGCCTGACCGGCCCGACACCCCGCACGTCGCCCAACGAGCGGCTGGATCCGGGGCACGGCTCCGAGCGGCGCAACCGGCACAACGAGGCCCCGGCCCGGCCCGCCGTACCCGGTGGGAACGCGAAGTCGGCCGGCGGCCGGGTCGCGTCGCCGGCCCGCCCGACCATGCCGGCGCAGAGCCGGCGGGTCGGCGAGCCGCCGGCGGTGACCGACCCGTCCGGCGCCGAGACCGCCGTGCTGCCGGCCGTGCCCGCCGCCGACACCGCCGTGCTGCCCGCGGTGCCGGCGGCCACGACGCCGGCGACCGGGTTCCCCAGCCGGCCCGACCCGTCCGACCCGGCCACCGAGGTCTGGGCGCTGGTGGAGCGCGCGCAGGCCGGCGAGGCCGAGGCGTTCGGCCTGATCTACGACCGGTACGTCGACACCGTCTTCCGCTTCGTCTACTTCCGGGTCGGCAACCGCCAACTGGCCGAGGACCTCACCTCGGACACCTTCCTGCGGGCCCTCAAGCGGATCGGCAGCTTCACCTGGCAGGGCCGCGACCTCGGCGCCTGGCTGGTCACCATCGCCCGCAACCTGGTGGCGGACCACTTCAAGTCCGGCCGCTACCGGCTGGAGGTCACCACCGGCGACGTGCTCGACGCCGACCGGGAGGACCGGGGCCCGGAGGGCAGCCCCGAGGCGGCGGTGGTCGAGCACATCACCAACGTCGCGCTGCTCACCGCCGTCAAGCAGCTCAACCCGGAGCAGCAGGAGTGCATCGTGCTCCGCTTCCTCCAGGGTTTCTCAGTTGCCGAGACGGCCCGCGCGATGGGCAAGAACGAGGGCGCGATCAAGGCATTGCAATATCGCGCCGTCCGCGCCCTGGCCCGCCTGCTCCCGGACGGTTTCCAGCCCTGAGCCCCTGCGACGACGATCACTCTTCGTGATTTCGGCAGCGGCCGGCCCGTAACCCGTGCCCGTCGCGGACCGTTTCTCCGGGTGCGACCGGTGGTTGCCCCGGCGCCCCCGGACCACCCGGTCCGGAGCAGCGCGGCCGGCCAACACCTTCGTCCGTCGGTGTACGCCGCCGCCGGTCGCTGGGAACCACCGCGGCCGAGGCGGCCGTGACCAGCGAGAGGGGGTGCCTGCGGTGGACAGTGACCTCTTCTCCCGTCGTCGGGCCGCACGTTTCGCCCAGCTTGTCGACGAGGCGAACGGCGGCCGGCGTCACCATGTCCGGTCCCGTGCCGACGACCGGCTCACCGCCCTGGTGGCGGTCGGTCAGCGACTCGTCGCCGCGCGGCCGGACGTCGAGGTCGACGCGGAGTTCCGCGCCGGGCTCCGGGCCATGCTGGTGGCGACCGCGGAGCGGGAGGGCATGGGCGCGGCGACCGCGACCACACCCGCCCGCCCGACCGAGGTGACTTCGCGTGGCTCGCTGCTGGGCGCGGTGACCGCCCGCCAGATCCGCGCCCGGGGCGCCATCCTGGTCGGCATCGCCGCCGGCGCCGTCGCCGTGTCGGGCATCTCCGCCGCCAGCGAGGACGCGGTCCCCGGCGACGCGCTGTACGGCATGAAGCGCTCCACCGAACGCGCCCAGCTCGCCCTGACCAGCTCCGACCTCAGCCGGGGCCAGCTCTTCCTCGACTTCGCCCGTACCCGGCTGGACGAGGCCGGCATGCTCCGCGGCGACCTGGCCGGGTTCAGCGCGGTGCTGGACGACATGGACGCCGACACCCGCCAGGGCGTACGGCTGCTCACCACCGCCGCCGCCCACCGCTCCGACCCGGCCGGGCTGGATGCGGTGAACACCTTCGTGGCCGGGCAGCGCAAGGCGGTCGGTGGGCTGCTCGACGGGGCCAGCCGCGCCGAGCGGGACCGGACCCGCCGTTCGCTGGCCCTGCTGGACGCCATCCGCAAGCGCTCCGACGCGCTGCGCGCCGCCATCGCCTGCGGCCTGCCCGCGCCGGTCGGCAGCGACGCGCTCGGCCCCGCCCCGGCGACCTGCCCGAGCGACCGCTGAGCGGCAGAGCCGTTCACGCCACAGTTCCACCTTCGGACGGCCGTCCGTAACCGACCCCCGACTACGCTCAGGGGTGCAGCGGTCGTCGTACGGAGGGAGGTCGGATGGCCCGCACCCGCAAGGTCACGGTCAGCACCGACGTCCACGGGCACACCGCCGGCTGGGCCGACGCCGAGCTCGACCGGCCCGTCCCCGCTGAGCCGGACCCCACCGCCGCGGCCTTCTTCGACGTGGACAACACGATGATGCAGGGCGCCTCGATCTACTGGTTCGCCCGTGGGCTGGCCGCCCGCAAGTACTTCACCACCGGCGACCTGGCCCGGTTCGCCTGGCAGCAGGCCCGGTTCCGGCTGCTGGCCACCGAGAACGCCGTCGACATGTCGCAGGCCAAGGAGGCCGCCCTGGCCTTCATCGAGGGCTGGCGGGTGGACGAGATCGAGCGCCTCGCCGAGGAGATCTTCGACGAGCTGATGGCCCCGCGCATCTGGGCCGGTACCCGCCGGCTCGCTCAGCGGCACCTCGACGCCGGCGAGCGGGTGTGGCTGGTCAGTGCCGCCCCGGTGGAGATCGGCCGGGTGATCGCCACCCGACTCGGCCTGACCGGTGCGGTCGGCACGGTGGCCGAGGTGGTCGACGGCGCGTACACGGGGCGGCTGGTCGGCGACCTGATGCACGGGCCGGCCAAGGCGGAGGCGGTCGCCCAGCTCGCCGCGGTCGAGGGGCTGGACCTGACGCGCTGCGCCGCCTACAGCGACTCCGCCAACGACCTGCCGATGCTCACCGCCGTCGGGCGGGCGGTCGCGATCAACCCGGACGGGACGCTGCTGCGGCAGGCCCGCGAGCGGGGCTGGGAGGTGCGGGACTTCCGCACCGGGCGGCGGGCGGTCAAGATCGCCGTACCGTCCACCGCCGCCGCCGGCCTGCTCGCCGGCGCGGTCAGCGCCGGCCTGGCCCTGCACCGCCGCCGCCGCACCCCCTGACCCCACCACGAAGCGCCCACTCGTAGCGAGAAAGCGTGGCTATTCGCGGAGGAATAGCCACGCTTTCTCGGTACGTGCGCCTCGGCAGGAGGGGCGCGACGGTCGAGGGGTGGGTCAGGGGCCGAAGGGGTCGGGGCGGCGTTCCAGGAGTTTGTGCAGGGTCTGCTGGATCGTTTCGCGGACCTGGTCGGCGAGGTTGAACACGACCAGCGGGTCGTCGGCGGAGTCGGTGAGGTGCGCCGTCGGGATCGGCGGGCAGAACTCGATCAGCCACTTGCTCGGCAGCGGCACCATGCCCAGCGGCCCGAGCCACGGGAACGTCGGCGTGATCGGGAAGTACGGGAGCTTCAGCAGCCGGGCGAGCGGCTTGATGTCGGCGAGCATCGGGTAGATCTCCTCGCCGCCGACGATGGCGACCGGCACGATCGGGGTGCCGGTGCGCAGCGCCGCCGAGACGAAACCGCCCCGACCGAAGCGTTGCAGCTTGTAACGGTCGGAGTAGAGCTTGCCGATGCCCTTGAAGCCCTCGGGGAAGACGCCGACCAGTTCACCGTTGCCGAGCAGCCGCTCCGCGTCCGGGTTGCAGGCGACCGTGCCGCCGGTCTTGCGGGCGATCTCGGAGACCACCGGCATCCGGAACACCAGGTCGGCGCCGAGCAGCCGCAGGTAGCGGCGCGCCGGGTGCTGGTCGTGCAGGGCGGTGGCGAGGATCAGCGCGTCCAGGGCCACCGTGCCGGAGTGGTTGCCGACGACCAGGCCCGCCCCGTCGGCGGGCACGTTCTCCAGGCCGGAGACCTCGGTGCGGAACCAGTCCCGGTAGAGCAGGCGCAGCAGCGGGTGGAAGACCGAGTCGGTCAGGTCCGGGTCGAAACCGAACTCGTCGACCTCGTACTCGCCGGAGAGCCGCCGGCGCAGGAAGGCCAGGCCGGCGGCGACCTTGCGGTCCCAGTGATCCCCCGGCCGGTCCGGCACCGCCGCCCCGCCCGGCGGGTCCGCCGGCATCCGCCCGGCCTCGTCGCCCTGGGTGGCCCGGTCCCGCGCCCCGGTCGCCGGCTCGTCGGCCCTGGTGTTCAGCTCGTCGGTCCCGGCGTCCGGCTCGTTGCCGGTGGACGAGGTCGCGCCCGCCCGGGCGGACGGGACCCGCTCATCGGTGGCTGAGGTGTCCGGCTCGGCCAGGGCCGCCGGCTCCGGGGCGGCGGCGGCTGTGGTGCGCCGGTGCCCGTTGCTTCGCGCCGGCTGAACGTCCGGCCCGGCCACGGTCAGCGGTACGTCGTACCGGCCGTCGGGCCGCTCCTCGGACCGGCTCACGAGCGCTCCCGGACGGCCGACCGGACCTGGCGGATGCTCTCCAGCACGAGCTGCTCGGCGGTAGCCAGGGTGTTGCGGGTGAGCACCACGCCGCCGTGGTGGGCCCGGATGAAGTCGTCGAACGCGGCGGCGGTGGAGCGCGGGGTGAAGCCGTACTCCCGCTCCAGCCGGCTGGTGTCGACCACCCGGCCGTGCACGAAGAGGTCGACCTGGTCGAGGCCGTAGCGGCCGAAGCCGAGGTTGCGGGCGAGCGCGGCGGCCCCGGACAGGCCCGGCTCCAGCACCGGCACGGCGACCCGACCGGCCCGGCGGATCGCCTGGGAGAGCGAGAGCACCCCCGGCCCGGCGACGTTGTAGGTGCCCGGGTGCTCCTCGGCGATGGACCGGTGCAGCACCTCCAGGGCGTCGTCGAAGTGCACGAACTGCAACCGCGGGTCGCGCCCGAAGACGGTGGGCACCACCGGCTGGGAGAAGTAGCGGGTGAGCGTGGTGTCGGCGGTGGAGCCGATGAACGGCGCGAAGCGCAGCACGGTCGCGGTCACGTCGGGACGGCGGCGGCGGAAGCCGCGGACGTACCCCTCGATGTCGAGGATGTCGCGGCCGAAACCGCCGCGCGGCACCTCGCGCGGCTCGGTCTCCTCGGTGAAGACCGCCGGGTCGCGGAAGGACGCGCCGTACGCGGCCGTGGAGGAGCGGACCACCAGCTTGCGCAGCCGCGGCGCCCGCTGGCAGGCGGCGAGCAGCTGCATGGTGCCGATGACGTTCTGCTCTTTCATCGCCGCCCGGCCGCCGTGCTGGGGGTCGGGCGAGCTGACCAGGGCGAGGTGCACCACGGCGTCGACGTCCAGGTCGACGAGGAGCCCGCCGAGCGAGCCGAGGTCGAGCCGGACCCGCTCGACCCGGTCGAGCAGGTCGGTGAACTCGGGGCCGGGGGTGGCCGGGTCGACGCCGATGACCCGCTCGATGCGCGGGTCGGCGGCGAGCCGGGCGGCGACGTGCGCGCCGAGATAGCGGCCGACCCCGGTCACGACGATGACCCCCGGAGCACCTGAGGTGCCACCGGGGGTCATCTCGTACGCCCTGACCGGCAGACGGGACCGAGCCGGGACGTCCGCGGCCTGATCACCTGAGCCTCCGAGGGTCGACAGTTGGCAAGTGGTGCCGGAAGCCGGGCCGTGGCCCGGCCCCGGTCACTTACCGAGACGGCGACGCTGGACGCGGGTCTTGCGCAGCAGCTTGCGGTGCTTCTTCTTAGCCATGCGCTTGCGGCGCTTCTTGACCACCGAGCCCATACGACAGCCTTTCAATGCAAACGTGCGGGGCGGACGAGCGGCGCCACGTCGGTGGCGCCGGTGACCGCTTGCGGACAACGGACCGGACCAGCCTGGTGGCGTCGGGGCTCACCGGCGAGGGTCACGATCGGCTCCAGGGTAGCCGGAGTGCGTCAGCAGGACCAACGCGCCCCCGTCGATGCCCGTTACGTCGCAGTCGGCGCACCGCCCGGCGACGGGTCAGGCGGTTTCCTGAAACGCGCCCCGGAGATAGTCGTGCACCGCGTGCTCCGGCACCCGGAACGACCGGCCGACCCGGACCGCGGTGAGTTCACCGCTGTGCACCAGGCGGTAGACCGTCATCTTGGACACCCGCATGACCGACGCCACCTCGGCGACGGTGAGGAACTTGACATCCGACAGCCGACCGTCGGACTGCGACCCGGCCATGGCTCACCCGACCCATCCCATGCCCGGCGCGTACCGAGCGACCGGAGCTTCCGTCCGGGCCGGCAACGCGCGTGTTACCAGTACGGTAGCGGGGCCGCTGTGACCGGCGCGATCCCTTCGTACAACTGATCATGCGCCGACCGTCGTTCACCCGACCGTGACCTGCCGTTTCGCCCCCGCCTGCGCTCAGCGTCCCGTTCCCGGGACCGGTGGCGGGCACCCGTCGCGCGAGGCCCGCGCCGCCGACCGGGTGGGCTCACTCGGCGCGCAGCGCGACCACCGGGTCGAGCCGGCCGGCCCGCTGCGCCGGCACCACCCCGAAGACGATGCCCACCGCCGCCGACACCCCGAACGCCAGCGCCAGCGACCACCAGGTGATCGCGGCCGGGATCGGCGACAAGGCGTCCACCAGCAGCGCGGTGCCCACGCCGAGCGCCATCCCGGTCAGCCCGCCGATCGCGGTGAGCAGCACCGCCTCCAGCAGGAACTGCACCCCGATGTCGCGGGGGCGCGCGCCGACGGCCTTGCGCAGGCCGATCTCCCGGGTCCGTTCGCGCACCGAGACCAGCATGATGTTGGAGACGCCCACCCCGCCGACGAGCAGCGAGATGCCGGCGATGGCGGCGAGCACGCCGGTGAGCACCCCGAGGATGTCGCCGAGCACGCCGAGGATCTGCTGCTGGGTGACCGCGCTGAACTCGGTGTCCGGGTGCCGGCGGGACAGCTCGGCGACGATCCGGTCGCCCAGCTCGCCGATCCGCTCCCGGTCCGGGGCCTTGACCGCGATGCCGTCCACCCGCTGGGTGCCCCAGAGTCGCTGGGCCGCGGTGACCGGCACGTGCACCTCGTCGTCCCGGTCGACGCCGAGGCTCTGCCCGAGCGGCGCGAACACCCCGATCACCCGGAACCGGACGCCGGCGAGCGCGACCTGCTGGCCGAGCGGATCCCGGTCGGGAAAGAGCGCGCGGGCCACCGAGTCGCCGAGCACCGCCACCCGGCGGCTGGTGTCCACGTCCGCGCCGGTCAGGTAGCGGCCCCGGGCCAGCGAGCGGGTGAAGACCGTCGGGGTGGTCTCCAGCACTCCCTGCACGGTCGTGAAGTCGGAGCGGTTGCCGGCGCGGGCCGTCGCGCCGGAGGCGATGGTGACCGCGACCCGGCTGGGGTCGCCGACCACCCGGGAGACCGCGTCGACGTCGGAGAGGGTCAGCGGGGAGACCACTGGCGCGGTGCCCACGTCGATCCGGCCGGGGACCACCAGCAGCAGGTTGGAGCCGAGCCCTTCGACCTGCTGTTCGACCTTCTGCTTCGTACCGGTGCCGATGGCGACCAGCAGCACCACGGACGCCACCCCGATGATCACGCCGAGCATGGTCAGCGCGCTGCGCATCCGGTTGGCCCGCAGCGCGTCCAGCGCCACCCGCCACGCCTCGGCGAGCCTCACGACGCCCCGCCGGCCCGCTCGTCGCCCGCCCGGCCCGTCCCGGCCGCGTCCACTCCGGAGGTGCCCCGGGCCGCAGCGTCCGCCCCGGGTCGCGGTCCGGCCGCAGGGTCCGCGTCCGGTCCCGGCCGGTCGGCGGCGTCCACCTCGGATCCCGGTCCAGCCCCTTCGGGGGTACGCCGGTCGCCCGCCGGATCGCGCGGAAGGCGTCCGGTGGCTCCGGCGGCGCCGCCGGAGCCACCGGACGGGTGCCCCGGGCCGCTTCCGGACGCGGACCGGGGCTCCGCGCTGGGAGCGGCCACCAGTGTGTCAGGTGCCGCCACGGGCCCGGACGCCGGTCGATCATGAACGGTCGAGACGCTGTCCGACACCACCACCCCGTCGCGCATCGCGATCCGCCGCCGGGCCCGGGCCGCCACCTCGTTGTCGTGGGTCACCATCACCAGCGCCACCCCGGACTCGGCGTTGAGCTGCTCCAGCAGGGCCAGCACCGCCTGGCCGGTCACCGTGTCCAGGTTGCCGGTCGGCTCGTCGGCGAGCAGCACCGTCGGATCGGTGACCAACGCCCGGGCGATCGCCACCCGCTGCTGCTCGCCACCGGAGAGCTGGTTGGGGCGGTGGTCCAGCCGGTGCCCCAGGCCGACCCGGCCGAGCATCGCGGCCGCCCGCGCGCGCCGCTGCCGGGCCCCGACGCCGCGGTAGACCAGCGGCAGCGCCACGTTGTCCACCGCCGACGTCCGCGGCAGCAGGTGGAACGCCTGGAAGACGAAGCCGATGGTCTCGTTGCGCAGGGTGGCCAGCTCCGGCGCGGAGAGGGCGCCGACGTCCCGACCGCCGATCACCAGCCGACCGCCGGTGGGCTGGTCCAGCCCGCCGAGCAGGTGCATCAGGGTCGACTTGCCGGAGCCGGACGGCCCGACCACGGCCACGTAGTCCCCCGGCGCCACGGTCAGCGAGACGCCGCGCAGCGCCGGCACGGAGACACCGTCGAGCTGGTACGTCCGGGAGACGTCCACCGCCTCGATCGCCGCCGGACCGCTCACGGCCTTTCCCCCGTCGGCTCACTCCGCGCGCTCACCGGACTTCCTGGCCGTCCTGGACCTGGTCGGTGCCGCGCACCACGACGCGGTCGCCGGCCTGCACCCCGTCGAGGATCTGCACCAGGTCCTGCCCCTGGACGCCCACCGTCACCTGCGCCCGGTCCGCCCGGCCGTCGCGGACCAGCCAGACGGCGTCCCGGCCGTCGGCGGAGAAGACCGCCGATGCGGGGACGGTGACCGCGTCGGCGGCCTCGCGTACCCGCAGGTGCACCACGGCGTTCATGCCGGGGCGGGGCGCCGGTGCGACCTCGCCCTCGCCGAGCCGGCCCGCGCCGAGCGCGAGCCGCACCCGGTAGGTGACCCCGCCCCGGGCGGAGCTGGTGGGCAGCACGTCGACCGAGCGGACCGTGGCGTCGTAGCTGGCGCCGGTGACCGCGTCCAGTTCGACGTCGGCGACCAGGCCGGGGCGGACCAGCAGCACGTCGGTCTCGTCGACCTCGGCGAGCAGGCCGAGCGCGCCGGTGTCCACGATGGTCAGCACGGGCGTGCCGGCGGTGACCCGGCCGCCGGCGACCACCGCGTCGTCCACGCCCGGCGGCGGCCCGGCGCGGGACGGGGAGAGCGCCGACGGGTCGATCCCGGCGGGCACCTGCCCGCCGCCGAGCAGGGCGGACAGGTCGCTGCCGCCGCCGGCCGGGGCGCCGCCGGGCTGCACGACTCCCCCGATCGGGGCGCGCAGGGTCAGCGCGTCGACGGTCGCCTTCGCCAGGTCGTACGCCTGCCGGGCCTGGAGCCGTTGCGCGGCCGACAGCGCGCCGACCGCCGAGTTGAGACCGGCTACCCCCCGCTGCACCGAGCGGACGGCCTGGTCGGCGGTACGCGCCGCGGCGGCGTACTGCTGCTGGGCGGAGGTCACCTGGGCGAGCAGCGCGTCCCGTACCTTCTGGTCGGCTATCTTCCCGGCGGCGTCCCGGGCGGCGTCGAACGCCTCGTCGGCGGCCTTGTCGGTGCCGCGACGGCGGGTGCCCAGGTCGCTCACGCCGGCGCCCCGGCCGGCCCGTTCGGCGGCCCGGAGGGCGTCGCGGGCCTGCCGGAGGCGCTCCTGGGCGGACGGGGAACTGATCACGGCGAGCACCTGACCGCGCCTGACCCGCTGGCCGGGCTGGACCCGCAGACTGCTGACGGTGCCGTCGGCGGGTGCGGTGAGGGTGGCCGCGGCGCGGGCGGTCACGGTGGCCGGAGCGTCGATCACCTCGGCGACGGCGGCCCGGCTGGCCGGGGCCAGCGCCACGGCGGACTCGTCGTCCCCGCAGGAGGCGGCGGTGGTGCCGGTGAGGACGACGACGGTGAGCAGGGCGGTGAGCAGGCGGGGCCGCATGGCTACGGGGGGCCGCGGCGAATCGGGGCGGCGCACGGGCCAACCTTAGCCCGGCGTCGATACGACGCCGAGCGGCGCGATCGGCCTATCGGGCGGACCGCGTCCACCCGGCGACGGGTCCGCCCGCTGTCATCGGACGGTCGCCCGGACGTAGGCGACGCACTCGTCGTGCAGGGCCGTCCACGGGTCGCCGAGGACCTGCTCGGACGCGTCGTCCAGCGACCGCCGGTCGTGCACCACGGCCCGGAAGAAGTCGAGCACCTGCTGCTCGCCGTACCGGTCGGCGAGGTGGCGGACGGCCAGGTAGCCGACGCCGTAGCTGCCGCCGACCCGATCGGCCGGAGCGGCGTCGGCCGGGGTCAGGGCGTCCAGCCGGCCGTTCCACCCGCTGGCGACGAGCTGCCCGGCCTCGTCCAGCCCCTCGTAGCGGCTCACCGGTGCCCCGTCGGCACCGGCGTACTCGGCCAGCCCCTCCACCAGCCACCAGGTCTGCTTGCCCGGGTAGCCCCGTGCGGGGAGCGAGGCGGCGTGGGTCAGCTCGTGCCGCAGCAGCTCACCGGTGGCGGTGGCGGTCAGCCCGTCGGCGTTGAGCACCACCTCGTGGTGGCCGCCGCCGACGGTGACCGCGTACCCGGCGGTCCACTTCGGTCGGCCGCCGCCGTACCAGCGTCGCCACTCGGGGCCGCCGGCGTAGAAGATCCGGTAGCGGTCCGGCGGTGGACCGGCGACCGCGTACCGGTCGGCGACCGTCGCCGCGGACTCGGCCTCGGCGAGCAGGCTGGGCAGCTTCCCGCGCAGCGCCGGGGTGGTGGCCACCATGGTGCGCGGGCCGACGGCGACGACCAGGTCGCTGACCTCCCAGGGTCGGACCCCGGCCTGCGCCGAGCGGGACTCCTCGACGGCGACCAGCAGCGGTGCGCCGCCGGTCTCCCGCCAGCGGGTGCCGATCAGGACCGGGCTGGGCGCGCAGTCCGGCACGAGGAAGCAGTACCGGAAGGTCACCAGTTGCCGCCACTGCCCCGACTGCCCGGCGACCGGGGTGGGCAGCCCGGACGGCTCGGCCCGCCACACCGTCACCCGGAGCGCGCGCAGTGCGGCGAAGCGGCGGCCCAGGTCGGCGCGGGCGGCGGGGTCCGCAACGGCGAGGAAGCCGCGCCGGTCCCCGCCGAGCAGGGCGTCGGCCTGCCGGGCGAGCTGGGCGGAGAGCTGGTCGCCTACCCGGCGGGCAGCCGCCGTGGCTGGGTCGGGCGTGCGGGCGGCGGGGCGGTCCACCGTGGCGCGGTCGGCGGTGCGGTCGGCGGTGCGGTCGACCAGGCCGGCCAGCAGCGCCGCCGGCACCCCGCAGCCCACCATCGCCAGCACCACCGCGAACGCAGCCCAGAGCGGCCAGCGGCGGCGTGAGCGTGGCTCGCCCACCCCGGCGGTTGGACGCGACTCGTCCACTCCATCGGCCGGGCGCGGCTCGTCGATCCCGTCAGCCGGGCGCGACTCGTCGCCATCGGCCGCGCGCGACTCGTCCACCCCGTCGGTGCGGCGCGGCTCTCCCATCCCGTCGGTCGGGCGCGACTCGTCCACCCCGTCGGTGAGGCGCGGCTCGTCATGCCCGTCGGTCACCGGCGAAGGGTACGACCAATCGGGGCGATCCGGCCAGAGCCGCCCGCGCGTCGGCAGCATGCCGGCGGGCCTGCATACGCGGTACGAACCTTCTGCCGCAGGACGGTGGCCTGCACGGACGGTGACCGGCGCGGGGTCGGAAGGGGGTGACTACTCACCTATCGAGCTGATGACGTGAACGACTCACGGAACGCCGACCCCGGTGGCGGTGGCGACGGACGTCGTCTCTGCCGTCCGGACGAGACGGGCCGTCACCGCCGGCCGCCGGACGACAGCCACGCGGGCGTCAGGGGTGGCCCGAATCGTTCACGACATCAGATCGAAAGGGCGCGACCACCGCAGGTGGGATGCCGGGGACGGGCCCACCACGAAAGCCACCACCCGTGGACGGGCCGCCCACGGGAGCCACCACCAGCGGTCGCCGTCAGCGGGTCACCCCGACAGGCGCCGGCTCGGGCCCGCCAGCAGCCACCACAGGAGGCGGGACAATGAGCCACCGACAAGCGCCGGGATCGCCCCGCCAGCAGACACCAGCGGGAGGGAGGACCACGAGCTACCCGGCGGCCCGAGCAGGCGACCGGGACCGGTCAGGCCGGGTGACCGCCGCGGCTGAGCAGGGCCCGGTCCACGGCCCACAGGGCGACCAGACCCACCGCGAGCAACGGGTGCCCGGCGAGGGCGAGCAACACGCCGGCGGCGAGGAAGCAGGCCGCCTGGACGGCGTACCTGGCCGGCGGGGCGAGCCGGACCCGGGCCCGGGGCGAGCAGAAGCTGCCCCAGACCAGCGCGATCAGCAGCGGTGCGCCGAGCCCGGCGAGCAGTCGGACGGCCAGGCCCGCGTTGAGGGTGAAGCCCCACCAGCCGGCGGCGACGAGCATCGCCACCTCCACCAGGAAGGCGATCGTCAGCAGCGCGGCCCTCATCAGGACCTCCAGTCCCGGTACGCGGTGTCCAACGCGGCCACCAGCTGGTCGAAGGACCGGTCGAGGCCTCGGGGCAGGCCGAAGCCACCGGCCGCCTCCAGGGTGATGAAGCCATGGACGGCGCTGCGGAACAGGCGTGCGGCGTCGACCGCGGCGTCACCGGTCAGGCCGTACCCGCGCAGGATCGCGTAGACGGTGTCGAGGGCCCGCCGGCCGGCGGCGACGTGCTCGGGGTCGGTCGGGTCGGGCACCCGCTGCGCCGCCGGGTAGCGGCCGGGGTGCCGGCGGGCGTAGTCGCGCCAGGCGGTGGCGACCGCCCGCAGCCCGTCCGCCCCGGCGCGCCCGGCGGCGGCCGAGGCCATCGCGTCGGCGAGTTCGTCGACGGCCAGCGCGGCCAGCTTCTGGCTCAACGCGTCGGCGCCCTTGACGTGCTTGTAGAGGCTGGGCAGCGCGACGCCGAGCCGGCCGGCGAGCGCGGCCAGGGTCAGCCGCTCGTAACCGACCTCGTCGGCGAGGCGGGCCGCCTCGCGGACCACCGTCGACGGGGTGAGCCCGGCCCTAGGCACGCGTGGTCACCGCCAGGAACTCGACGAGCTGGGCAGCCGTGGCCGCCGGCTGGTCGGCGTGCGGGTAGTGGCCGGAATCGGCGATCATGCGGGCTTCGGCGGTGACGAAGAGGCGGCGGGCGGACCGGGCCTCGCCCCCCGGGTCGGCGAAGTCGGGGTCCTTCGCGCCCATCAGCACCAGCACCGGCTGCCGCACGTCGGCCGCCCGGGCCGTCCAGTGCGGGGCGACCGGCGCGACCACACCGCGGACCGCCGCCATCCGGCCGCGCAGGCCGGCGACCAACTCCTTGCGGTACGCGGCGTCGTCGGCGGGCCGGCCACAGGGAAAGAGCGTCCGGTGGAACATGCCGAACAGCCGGGGACTGCGCAGCACCGCCGCCTGGGCCAGCCGCATCGCCGGGTTGGGCCTGGGCTGGGCGACGAACGCGCCGATCTGCACGATGCCGTTGACCTGCTCGGGCGCGTCCCCGGCGGCGAAGACGACGGCCGCCGCGCTGGACGAGCTGCCGACCAGGGTGGCCGGGCCGCCGAGGGTACGCACCACGGCCAGCAGGTCCGAGCCGACCTCGGCCGGGGCGTACGACGGCCAGTGGGCGCTGGAGTCGCCGTGCCCCCGGACGTCCACCGAGGCCACCCGGTAGCCGGCCGCGACCAGCAGCGGGATCAGGTGGCGGAAGGATCGCCGGTTTTCCCCCATGCCGTGCGCGAGGACCACCAGCGGCCCCTCGCCGTGCACCTCGTACGCGATGGCGCCGCCGTCCCGCTCCACCTGGCTAATACTCATAGCCATGAAGCTAAGTGCATTAGCCAAATCTGTCAACGCGGACTTGACCTGAAGTCCTCCGGGCCGGTCGAAGCGGACCTGGTCACGAGACTGGAACGGGCCGGCGGGACGAGAGTCTCCGCCGGCCCGTACTGGGACCGCTGGGGGGTGACGGTGGCCGATCCGGACGGCTACCGGCTGGCGCTGAGCACCCGGGGCTGGTCGAACGCCTGAGTCACTTCTTGGAGACCAGGGCCCGGCCGAAGAACATCAGGTTCGCGGGACGCTCGGCGAGCCGGCGCATCAGGTAGCCGTACCAGTCCTCGCCGTAGGGCAGGTAGGTCCGCACGGTGTAGCCCTCGCCGACCAGCCGGGCCTGCTCCTCCGGCCGGATGCCGTACAGCATCTGGAACTCGAAGCGGTCCGGGCCGCGGTCGAACCAGCGGGCCCGGTCCTCGCCGATGGCGATCAGGCGCGGGTCGTGGGTGGCCAGCATCGGGTAGCCGTCCCCGGACATGAGCACGTTCAGGCAGCGGACGTACGACTTGTCCACCTCACGGGCCGACTGGTACGCCACCGACTCGGGCTCCTTGTACGCGCCCTTGCAGAGCCGTACCCGGGACCCGGCGCCGGCCAGTTCGCGGCAGTCCGACTCGGTCCGCCGCAGGTACGCCTGGAGCACCGCGCCGGTGGCCGGGAAGTCCTTGCGCAGCCGGGCCAGGACGCTCAGGGTCGAGTCGGTGGTGGTGTGGTCCTCCATGTCGAGGGTGACCGTGGTGCCCGCCTCGTCGGCCGCCAGGCAGATGGCCCGCGCGTTGTCGTAGGAGAGCTGCTCGTCGAACTTCTGGCCCAGGGCGGAGAGCTTCACGCTGACCTCGGCGGGCGGGGTGAGCCCGGCGCTGGATAGCAGCTTCAGCAGCTTGAGGTACTCGTCGCGGGTCGCGTTGGCCTGCTCGGGAGTGACGGTGTCCTCGCCGAGGTTGTCGATGGTGACCGCGAGGCCGTCGGCGACGAGTTCGCGGGTTGCGCGCAACGCGTCGTCGGTGCCGGCGCCGGCGACGAACCGGCGGACGACGTCCCGGGTGAACGGGGCCGTCGCGATGAGCCGCTCGACCTGGGATGACCGGGAGGCGGCGAGGATGACGGAACGGAGCATGAGCCGAGCGTAACGCCCGTGCACCGCGCTCCGTCGGGGGGCGGCCGAGCCGCCGCGACGCCTCTTGACAGGCGTCCCAATGGCATCACGAGCACCGCCGGGGGGCGACGGAAGTGGCGTCGATCAGCTACAACGATGCCGTGGATGGACACCCCCGCCGCCGGCTCCGGTCGGCCTCCGTGCAGCTGGGCGCGCTCACCGCCCTGGCGCTCGCCCTCTCCGGCTGCAACATGACCTCCGACGACGATGATGACGACTGCGCCCTGGGTCCGACCGGCGGCGGGGACACGGTCGCGCTGGCGATGCGGGTACCGGCGGTCACCACCGGCACCGCCGGCGCCGAGCCCCGGCCGGTCGCCGCGGCCCTGCCCGAGCGCGGCGGCTTCGGCACCCACCTCGCCTCCTGCGGGGGCTGAGGTGCGACGCGAGGCGGCCACCCCCCGCCCGGACTGGGACGCCACCATCCGCGAGCAGGGCCTGGTGTACGTCGACACCGAGCTGCCCGACGGCGGGACCATGTCGTACTGGGACGAGACGGCGGCGTACGCCTTCGACCTGGCCGAGGTGCTACGGCTGGAGGAGGCCACCGAGGAGCTGCACCGGATGTCGGTCGCCGCGGCCGAGCACGTCGTCGCCCGCGGCCGGTACGCCGAGTTCGGCATCCCGGCCTGGGCCGCCGAGGCCGTCGCCCGGTCGCTGCGCGAACGACCGCCGACCCTCTACGGCCGCTTCGACCTCGCCTACGACGGCAGCTGGCCACCGAAGCTGCTGGAGTACAACGCCGACACCCCCACCGCGCTGGTCGAGGCGAGCATCATCCAGTGGTACTGGCTGGAGCAGACGCACCCGGACGCCGACCAGTGGAACAGCCTGCACGAGCGGCTGGTGGGCGCCTGGGCCAAGATCGGCGCCGGCCTGCACGACCGGCGGGTGCACGTGACCTGGTCGAACGAGGAGGAGTCGGGCGAGGACCAGATCACCGCCGGGTACCTGGCCGAGACCGCCCGCCAGGCCGGGCTGGACGTGACACTGCTGCCGATCCAGCACGTCGGCTGGGACGGCCGGCGCTTCGTCGACGCCGACGACCGACCGCTGACGACCTGCTTCAAGCTCTACCCGTGGGAGTGGATGCTGGCCGAGCCGTACGGGCCGGCGGCGCTGGAGCCGGGCACCCCGACCACCTGGATCGAGCCGGCCTGGAAGCTGCTGCTGTCCAACAAGGCGCTGCTCGCCGTGCTCTGGGAGCTGTACCCGGGGCACGAGTACCTGCTGCCGGCGTACCTGGACTCGCCGCGCGGGATGCCGGAGTACGTGGCGAAGCCGCTGCTGGGCCGGGAGGGGGCCGCGGTGCGGATCGTCACCGGCGACACCGAGATCACCAATCCGGGCGACTACGGCGACGAGGGCTTCTGCTACCAGGAGTTCCGGGCACTGCCGGACTTCGCCGGCAACCGTACGGTGCTGGGAAGCTGGATCGTCGACGGCGAGTCGGCCGGCGTCGGCCTGCGGGAGAGCGAGAGTCTCATCACTGACGGCTACGCGCGGTTCCTGCCGCACTACATCGACGCGCCGCGCGCCCCGTGAGTCGTCTACCGTTGGTGTCGTGAACTTCGACGCGTACGCCCGGACCGGCGTTGACCTCGTCAACGCCCGCCTGGACGACCTCGACGACCTGCGGGCCCTCTTCCCGGACGACAACGCGTGGATGCGCGACGAGGTCGCCGAACGGGACCTGGTGATCTTCCGGCGGGCGCAGAAGCGCCTCCGCGACGTGTTCGAGTTCGGCACCTCGGGGCGGGACGTCCAGGCGGTGGCCGAGCTGAATGCCCTGCTGGAGGCTTTTCCCGTGCAGCCGCGAATTTCCGGGCACGACTCCAGCGACTGGCACATGCACGTGACCAGCCGGGGCGCGTCGGTCAGCGCGGAATACCTGGCCGGCGCGGTCTGGGGCCTGTCGGTCTGGCTCTGCGAGTACGGCAGCGCCCGGTTCGGGGTCTGCGCGGACGAGCGCTGCGGCAACGTCTACCTGGACACCTCGTCCAACTGCTGCCGCCGGTTCTGCTCGGAGCGCTGCGCCACCCGCTCCCACGTGGCCGCCCACCGCGCCCGCAAGCGCGCCGCAGTCGGCGAGCAGCAGCTCCCCGTCCCGGCCCAGGCCGACTCCCTCACCCCCGTCCCCTGACCCACCCGACCGCGGCGCTCGCGCGGTCGGGCGGTCGGGCGGTCGGGCGGTCGGGCGGTCGGGCGGTCGGGCGGTCGGGCGGTCGATCATGAAGTTGTTGCCCCGACACGCCGAGGCGGAGGGCAACAACTTCATGATCGACGGGGAGAGAGACCCCCCGGAGGTCAGGCGTCTACCGGGGAGGGGGCGGTGAGGTGGGCGCGGGCGAAGGCGAGGGCCTCGCGGAGGTCGGCCTCGCGGTCGGCGCGGCTCTTCGCGCCCCGGGTGGTGACCTCGACGGCCACCGAGCCGGTGAAGCCCCGGCCGGCCAGTGAGCGCAGCAGCTCGGCGCAGGGCTGGCTGCCGCGCCCGGGCACCAGATGCTCGTCGCGCCCCTCGCCGGTGCCGTCGCCGAGGTGCACGTGCGCCAGCCGGTCGCCCATCCGGTCGGCCATCGCCAGCGAGTCGGTGTGCGAGGCGGCGCAGTGCGACAGGTCGAGGGTGTACGAGGCGTACCCGGCCTCGGTCGGGTCCCAGCCGGGCACGTACGGCACGAACTGCCGGCCGGCCATCCGCACCGGGTACATGTTCTCCACCGGGAAGCGCAGGTCCGGGTACTCGCCGGCGATCGCGTCGAGCCCCTCGGCGAAGTTGCGGGCGTAGTCCCGCTGCCAGGTGAACGGCGGGTGCACCACCACCACCGGCGCGCCCAGGGTGGCGGCCAGCTCGGCCGAGCGGCGCAGCCGCTCCCAGGGGTCGGGGCTCCACACCCGCTGGGTCACCAGCAGGCACGGCGCGTGCACCGACAGGACCGGCACGCCGTAGTGCTCGGAGAGGCCGCGCAGCGCGCCGGCGTCCTGGCTCACGGCGTCGGTCCAGACCATCACCTCGACGCCGTCGTAGCCGAGCGCCGCGGCAAGCTGGAACGCCGCCGCGGTCCGCTCAGGGAAGACCGAGGAACTGGACAGGAGCACGGGGACGCGGGAAGTCACACCCCTCAGGGTAGCCCGACCGGTCGCCACGCTTCAGGACGAGCGGCGTCAAATGGCGCAGAACGACCGACGCGGATCACATCGGCTCCAGCTGATCCAGCCGGCGGAGGATGACGCCCTCCCGCAGCGCCCACGGGCAGATGTCCAGCGCCGGGACGTCCAGGCGACGCATCACCGCCTCGGCCACCACCGCACCGCCGAGCAGTTGGTGCGCCCGCCCCGTGCTGACCCCCTCCAGCTCGGCGAGCTGGGCCGGTGGGATGTGCCGGATGAAGCCGAGCACCTGCTGCAGCCCGGTGCGGGTGAGGCTGCGCCGGGCCCAGAGCCCGGCCGCGGACGGCGCCGCGCCCGCCAGCCGGGCCAGCATCCGGAAGGTCTTGGAGGTGGCGACGGGACGCTCCCAGCCCACCCCGGCGAGCTTCTCCACCACCGGGTCGAGCAGCCCGTCGACGTACTCCCGCAGCTCCTCCACGGCCTCGGCGGACGGCGGCGCCTGCCCGGTCGGGTCCACCGGCAGCCGCTCCCGGCTCAACCGCCCGGCCCCCAGCGGCAGGGAGACCGCGACGTCCGGGTCCTCGTCGATGCCGGCCGCCAGTTCCAGCGAGCCGCCGCCGATGTCCATCACCAGCAGCCGCCCCGCCGACCAGCCGAACCACCGTCGCACCGCCAGGAAGGTCATCCGCGCCTCGTCGGCGCCGGAGAGCACCTCCAGCCGTACGCCGGTCTCGTCGCGGACCCGGGCCAGCACCTCGGCGGCGTTGGTGGCGTCGCGCACCGCGGAGGTGGCGAAGGCGAGCAGGTCGTCGGCGGCCATCCCGGCGGCGGCGGTACGCGCCATGCCGACCGCCTTGACCAGCCCGTCGGCGCCCTCCTCGGTCAACGCCCCGTCCGGGCCGATCTGTTCGGCCAGCCGGAGCACCACCTTCTCCGAGTGCGCCGGCCAGGGGTGCGCCCCATGGTGGGCGTCGACCACCAGCAGGTGCACGGTGTTGGAACCGACGTCGAGGACACCCAGTCGCATGCTGTCGACCCTAGGGCCAACACGTTTCCGCGGCTCGCCGGCCGGCCCCGGTCACCCCGCGTACGCTGGTCCGGGTGACGAGCCAGGTGGAAGTGCACGTACTGGTTGACGATCCGGGCGACCCGCGCAGCCGTGAGGTGGGGCTGGACTTCCCCCGCGAGTGGGTCGAGTTCGTCGACCCGGCCGACGAGCGGCACCTCGTCCGCGCCGACCTGACCTGGCTGTTGTCCCGCTGGACGTGCGTCTTCGGCAAGGGCTGCCACGGCATCATCGCCGGCCGGGCCACCGACGGCTGCTGCTCGCACGGCGCGTTCTTCACCGACGGCGACGACGAGAAGCGGGTCCGGGCGGCGGTCAAGCGACTCACCCCGCAGACCTGGCAGCACTTCCGCCGGGGCGTCAAGAACTGGACCGCGGACGACACGATCGACGGCAAGAACCCGGCCCGGCGCACCGCCACCCGGGACGTGGACGCGCCGTGCGTGTTCCTCAACGACGCCGACTTCCCCGGCGGTGGCGGCTGTGCCCTGCACGGTCAGGCGCTGCGCGACGGGGTGCACCCGCTGGAATACAAGCCGGACGTCTGCTGGCAGCTGCCGATCCGCCGCGAGCAGGACTGGACCAAGCGACCGGACAACACCAAGGTGCTGGTCTCCACGCTGACCGAGTTCGACCGGCGGGGCTGGGGCGCGGGCGGGCACGACCTGGACTGGTGGTGCACCTCGTCCACCGACGCGCACGTCGGCACCGAGCCGATGTACGTCTCGTACGGCCCGGAGCTGACCGCACTGATCGGCGCGCCCGCGTACGCGAAGCTGGCGGAGCTGTGCGGGGCGCGGCTGCGCCAGGGCCAGGTCGCGCCGCACCCGGCCAGCGAGGGCTGACCGCCGAACCTATTCCCGCGCGTCGGCCGGCAGGACGACCACGCCGTCGTCGTCGCTGTGCACCTCGGCTCCGGGCGTGAAGACGCAGTTGCCGAACGACACCGGCACGTCCCGCTCGCCGGCTCCCGTCTTCGCACTCTTGCGCGGGTTGGCGCCGAGCGCCTTGATCCCGATCGGCAGGGCGGCCAGCGCGGTGACGTCCCGGACCGCGCCGTTGATCACCACCCCCGCCCAGCCGTTCGCCGCCGCGGTGCCGGCGATCAGGTCGCCCATCAGGGCGGTGTGCACCGATCCGCCGCCGTCCACCACCAGCACCCGGCCCTCCCCCGGCTCGGCGACGATCGACTTGAGCAGGGCGTTGTCCTCGAAGCAACGCACCGTGACGGCCGGCCCGGCGAAGGCGCGGGCGGCGCCGAACTGGCGTAGCTGGGTGTCGCAGGAGCCGAGCACGTCGCCGTACCGGTCGTAGAGGTCGGCGGTCGGAGTCAGCATGGTTCTTCCCTCTCTGGTCGGGGTGTCGGATCGGGGGGTGGGCCCTGGTGCAGTCCGGTCGCGGCGAGGGCCGCGCCGGCCAGGCCGGCGGCGGTGCAGGCGAGCACGCCGGCCGCCCCGGCGCCGGCGGCGAGCGCGCCGGCGGCGCTCGGGATGACGACCTGACCGAGCCGGTTGCCGGTGAGGCGCAGGGACATTGCCCGGCCGCGCAACCCGGGCGGGGCGGACTCGGCCAGGAACGACATGGTCAGCGGTTGCCCGGCCCCCAGGCCCAGGCCGGAGACCGTGACCACCACCACCATCGCCCAGAGCGGCAGGGGCGGCAGCAGCAGCCCGACACCGGCGGCGGAGAGGGCGACGGTGCCGACCAGCAGCCGGCGCCGGCCGACGGCGGCGACCAGCCGGCCCAGCAGCAGCCGCGAGGCCATCGACGCGACCGCCCGCAACCCCAGCAGTACGCCGATGGAGCCGGCGGCGATGCCCCGCTCGGCACCGAGGGCGGGCAGGTAGACCAGGGTGATGTCGACCGCCGCCAGGACGACGCAGCTGACCGCGAGGGCGCGCACCAGTCCGGGCTGGCGGAGCAGGCCGGCCAGTCCGCCGGCGGCCGGACCCGCCGCCTGCCGGTGGTGCGCCGAGGGGCGGAGGAACGCGGCAGCGACCAGCAGTGGCAGGGTGAGCGCCGTGGCGCCGAGGAAGATCGCCCCGGTGTCCGGGATCGGGCGGTCCCCGCCGAAGACCACGATCAGGCCGGGTCCCAACGCCTGGCCGAGCGAGGCGGCGAAGGTGTAGTAGCCGAAGGCCGCGTCGTACCGGTCCGCCGCGGTGCGGTTGGCGACCAACGCCTGCTGGCCCACCACCGCGCAGAGGTGGCCGGTGCCGAGCACCATGCTGGCCACGACCAGGCCGGCGACCGAGTCGGCGAAGAGCACGAAGCAGGCGCCGGCGGCGGCGAGCAGGCCCGACCCGGCCAGCACGATGCGGCGTTCGCCGAACCGGTCGACCGCGTGGCCGGAGGGAACCGCCAGCACCAGCGGCACGACGGCGAAGCTGGCCCCGAGCACGCCGAGCCAGGCCGCCGGCACGTCCAGGTCCAGGGCTCGGTACGCCGACGCCGGGCGCAGCATGAAGGTGACCGCCTGCACCACGATGGTGTGCGCGAGCAGCAGGCCCGTCTGAGTACGCACGGGGACCCCGGTCAGCCCGGGATCCCCGTGCCCGACGCGGGACATCCCACTCAGTCGGCCTTCACGGCGAGCACCGGGCAGGGCACCCGGAGCAGGATCTCCTGCGCGGTCGACCCCATGATCAGCTTGCCCACCGGGGTGCGGTGCCGGATGCCGATCACCACCAGCGAGATCTCCTCCGCCTCGGCGATCTCGGCGATCTCCTCGGCCGCGTCCCGGCCCCGCACCAGCTGCCGGACGGTGTGCGGCACCCCGTCCGCGGTCAGCTCGCGAACCACCCGGGCCAGGTCGCCCTCCTGGGCGAAGCGCGGGTCGACGTAGGCGTCGCCGCGCGAGGTGTTCACCACCAGCACCGGCTCGTCGCGGAACCGGGCCTGCTCGACGGCGGCCCGCAGGGCCGCCTCACCCAGGGCCGAGGGGACGTACCCCACCAGCACGGTCATCGGGTCACCAGCCTTTCCCGAACTCCTCGGACGACGAAGCGGCCGAGCACCGGCCAGAGCAGCACCACCAGGACCACGGCGTAGATCGTCCAGGAGACCCAGCCGCCGAGCAGGCCGTGCAGCTCGCCGCCGGAGAGCTGCAACGCCCGCCGGCCCTGGAGCTCGGCGCGCGGGCCGAGGATCACCCCGACGATCAGCGGCAGGATCGGCAGCCCGAAACGCCGCATGCCGAACCCGAGCAGGCCGAGGGTGAGCAGCAGGAACAGGTCGAACGGCTGGGCGTTGACGGCGTACGCGCCCATCGAGGCGAAGAAGAGGATCCCGGCGTAGAGGTACGGGCGGGGAATCCGCAGCAGCCGCGCCCAGGCGGGCGCGAGCGGCAGGTTCAGCACCAGCAGCAGCAGGTTGCCCACGAAGAGGCTGGCGATCAGCGTCCAGACCAGACCGGACTCCCGCTCGAAGAGCAGCGGGCCGGGCTGGATGCCGTACTGCTGGAAGGCGGCCAGCATCACCGCGGCGGTGGCGTTGGTGGGGATGCCGATCGCCAGCATCGGCACCAGCGTGCCGGCGGCGGAGGCGTTGTTGGCCGCCTCCGGGCCGGCGACGCCCTCGATCGCGCCCCGGCCGAACTCCTCCGGGTGCTTCGTGAGCTTCCTCTCCGTCGTGTACGAGAGGAACGTCGGGATCTCCGCGCCGCCCGCCGGGAGCGCCCCGAACGGGAACCCGTACGCGGTGCCGCGCAGCCACGGCTTCCAGGACCGCTTCCAGTCCTGCTTCCCCATCCACGGCCGCCCGACCGGGATCACCTCGGCGGCGCGGCGGCGCAGGTGCGCGGCGATCCAGAGGGCCTCACCGACGGCGAAGATGCCGACCGCCACCACGACCACGTCGATGCCGTCGGCGAGCTGCGGGATGCCGAAGGTGAGCCGCTGCTGACCGGTCTGGTCGATCCCGACCACGCCGATCACCAGGCCGATCAGCAGGGAAGCGAAGCCGCGTACCCGGGAGGCGCCGAGCACCGCGGTGACCGCCACGAACGACAGCAGCATCAGCGCGAAGTAGTCCGGCGCGCCGAGGCTGATCGCGAACTGCACCACCGGCGGGGTCACCAGCACCAGCAGCAGGGTGGCGATGGTGCCGGCGACGAACGAGCCGATCGCGGCGGTGGCCAGCGCCTGCGCCGCGCGTCCCGCCTTCGCCATCTTGTTGCCCTCGATCGCGGTCACCACCGAGGACGACTCGCCGGGGGTGTTCAGCAGGATCGAGGTGGTCGAGCCGCCGTACATGCCGCCGTAGAAGATGCCGGCGAACATGATGAACGCCTGGGTGGGCTCCATCCCGTAGGTGACCGGCAGCAGCAGCGCCACCGTCATCGCCGGACCGATGCCGGGCAGCACGCCCACGGCGGTGCCGATGGTCACCCCGAGCAGCGCGATCAGCAGGTTCATCGGGGTCACCACGTTGGCGAACCCGTCGAGCAGGTTTCCGAGGTTGTCCATTACAGGATCCCTTGCAGCACGCCCGCGGGCAGGTTCACGCCGAGCCCGATGGCGAACGTGTAGAAGGTGATCAACGACAGCGCGACGGCGATCAGCAGGTTGCGCACGTGGTGCCGGTTGCCCAGCGCGTAGGCCGAGCCCCAGAAGAGCAGCGTTCCGCTGATCACCCAACCGAGCCGGTCGATGAGCACGGCGTTGACCAGGAAGGCGCCGATCAGCAGCAGTACCGTCCGCCAGTCGATCGGGGTGGTCAGGTCGACGTCCTCGCCGGCCTCCGGCTCACCGCTGCCGCCGCGCGCCACGTCCACCGCGTAGATCGCGGCGACGATCAGCAGCAGCACACCGAGCAGGATCGGCACGGGCTTCGGGCCGATCGGGTCGGCGGTGCTGATCGCGTGCCCGGTGCGGGCCGCGTCGACGATGACCAGCCCGCCGACCAGCGCCAGGAACGCGCAGACGGCGTACTGCGCCCGGTCCGGCTTCCCGGTCAGCGCCGCACCGTCGGCCGGGTTCGCGGCGGCGGGCGCGTCGTCGGCCGCGGCGGGCCGCGCCACCGCCGGCAGGTCCGGCGTACGCTCCGCGGCCGGCGGGACCGCCTCGGCCCCCGCCGCGGGGGTCGCCGGATCGGCGGCCCCTGCGGTCGGCTGCGCCGGGATCGGCGGTACGGCGGGGACGCTCTCCCCACCCGCCGCCGGGCGGGGCGGCGAGTCGCCGCCCCGGTCCGGTGAGGTCGTCATGCCGCTCATGCCAACCCGAGCTGCTTGAGCAGGTCCGCCACCGACTTGTCCTGCTCGGTGAGGAAGGTGGCGAACTGGTCTCCGGTGACGAAGGCGTCGGTCCAGCCCCGCTTGGCCAGCTCGGCCTTCCACTCGTCGGACTCGTGCATCTTCGTCAGCGCGTCGATCCAGACCTTCTTGTCGGCGTCGCTGATGCCGGGCGGCGCGACGATGCCCCGCCAGTTGGTGAAGACCAGGTCGATGCCGGCGGACTTGAGCGTCGGCACGTCCTTGAGCGCGTCGATCGGCGCCTCGCTGGTGACCGCGAGGACCCGGATCTGGCCGGCCTCGACCTGGTCGAGGAACTCGCCGAAGCCGCTGGCGCCGAAGGCCACCTTGCCACCGAGCACGGCCGGCAGCAGCTCGCCGCCGCCGTCGTACGAGACGAAGTTGACCTGGCGCGGGTCGATGCCGACGGTCTTGGCGAGCTGCATCGGCAGCAGGTGGTCCGGGCCACCGGGGGACGAGCCACCGCCGACCGCGATGCCCTTGGGGTTGGCCTTCCAGGCCGCGACGAGGTCGCCGATCGTCTTGTACGGCGAGTCCTTCGGCACCACGATGGCGCCGGCCTCCTCGATCAGCTTCGCCAGCGGGGTGGTCTGGGTCAGCGTCGCCGACGACTTGGAGGTGTACGAGGCACCGACCACGCCCAGCCCCATCTGCATGGCGAGCTTGCCGTTGCCCTTCTCGTTCACCGTGCGCTGGAGGCCCACGGTGCCGCCCGCGCCGGGCAGGTTGAAGACCTGCACGCCGGTGGCGATCTTGGCGTCCTCCATCACCTTGGCCGCGGTACGGGCGGTGGTGTCGTACCCGCCGCCGGGGGTGTTCGGCACCATGATCCGAAGTCCGGTGGCCGGTTTGCCGTCGCCGCCGGACCCACCCTCGTTCTTGTCCGCGGTGGCCCCGCAGGCGCCCAGCGCCAGCGCCGTGGCGGCGGCGACGCCCATGACCAGGAGTTTTCTCCGAGTTGCCATCATGTTTCTCTTCCGTTTCGAAGGAGTCCGGCGGCAAGATGATGACCCCCGGGCAGATCCCCCGTCTGCCTTCTGTCACCAGCGGAAATTGAGGTCTTTGTGGTCGCGGTCACGCCCCGCCGTACCTTGGCCGGGCAGTTGCTCGTGCTCCAGCTCGCGATCATCGTGGTCGTGCTGGTGGCGGTGGCCGCCGTCTCGCTGGCCCAGTCCGCGGCGACCTTCAACCGGGTGGAGGGGCGGCGGGTGGCCGCCCTCGGCGAGGAGCTCGCCGGCAGCCCGCTGCTGCGCGACCGGCTCAACCAGCCGGCACCGGCGGAGCTGGTCGCCCCGCTGGTGCAGAACGCGCTGAACCGGTCCGGGGTGACCTCGGTGACCGTGGCCGACGCCCGGGGTCGGGTGGTCAGCTCCACCGACCCGACGCTGGTGGGGAGCCCGCTCGTGCTCGGCGATCCCGACGTGGCGCGGGGCCGGGCCTGGTCCGGCGAGCTGGAGGTCGGCGGCTCCCGGGAGCTGGTGGCCCAGGTGCCGGTGCTCGGGGCCCGTGAGTACAACCTCGGGCGGCACCTCGGCGTGGTGATGATCGGCGAGGCCGCGCCGACCTGGTCCGAACGGCTGGTCGGCGCCTCGTCGTACCTCTTCACCTACCTCGGCATCGCCAGCCTGCTCGGCGTGGCCGGGTCGTGGCTGCTGGCCCGGCGGATCAAGCGGCAGACCCTTGGCCTGGAGCCGCGGGAGATCGCCGGCCTGGCCGAGCACCGGGAGGCGCTGTTGCACGGCATCGCCGAGGGGGTGATCGCGCTGGACCCGCAGCAGCGGATCACCCTGGTGAACGCGGTCGGCCGGCGGCTGCTCGACCTGCCCGAGGACTGCCTGGGCCGCAGCCTCGCCGACCTGAGGATCTCCGGCCGGTTGCGGGACGTGCTGGCCGGCGCCGACAGCGACCCGGAGGCCCGGGACGAGGTGGTCGTGCGCGGCGGCCGGGTGCTGGTGATGAACCGGATGACGGTGACCAAGGACGGCCGCCGGCTCGGCTCGGTGACCACCCTGCGCGACCGCACCGAGCTGGCCCGGCTGGAGCAGGAGATCGGTTCGTTCCGCAGCACCACCGAGCTGCTGCGCGCCCAGACCCACGAGTTCGCCAACCAGCTGCACACCATCTCGGGGCTGATCCAGATCGGTGAGCACGACGAGGTGGTCCGGTACGTCGACGCGCTGAGCAGGCACCGGGCCTCGCTCGACCTCACCGTCACCAGCCGGATCCACGACACCGCGGTGGCGGCGCTGCTGATGGCGAAGTCGGCGCTCGCCGCCGAGCGCCGGGTCGAGCTGCGGATCTCCGAGCGGACCGGCCTGGACCGGCTGGAGCCGGCGGTCGCCGCGGACGTCGCGACGGTGCTGGGCAACCTGGTCGACAACGCCGTCGAGGCGGTGGCCGGCGGCCGGGAGGGTCCGACGCCGTCGGCATCCGGCGCTTCGAACGACGCCGGGCCGGGTGGCGGCGACGTGCCGGACCGGCCGGCCTGGGTGGAGGTCGAGCTGCGTCGGGACGCCTCCTCGGTGGAGATCGTGGTCCGCGACTCCGGCCCGGGGATCGCCCCGCAGCTGGCCCAGGAGGTCTTCACCCACGGCTTCACCACGAAGGCGGCCCGGGGCGGCGAGCGGGGCATCGGGTTGGCACTCACCCGGCTGGTCTGTCACCGTCGCGGCGGCGAGGTGGCGGTGACGAACACCGAGGAGGGCGCGATGTTCACGGCCCGGATGTCGGTGACCGGCACTCTGGAGGGGGTCCGGTGATCGACGTACTGGTGGTCGACGACGACTTCATGGTGGCCCGGATCCACCGGGGCTTCGTCGAGCGGATCGACGGCTTCCGGGTGGTGGGCACGGCCAGCACCGGCGAACAGGCGATCGCCGCCGTCGACGAGCTCCGCCCCGACCTGGTGCTGCTCGACCTCTACCTGCCGGACATGTTCGGCCTGGACGTGGTGACCCGGCTGCGGGCCGCCCGGCACGACTGCGACGTGCTGGTGATCAGCGCGGCCCGGGAGGCCGAGGCGGTACGTCGGGCGGTCCGCTACGGCGCGGTCAACTACCTGCTCAAGCCGTTCGGCTTCGACGAGCTGCGGACCCGGCTGGAGCAGTACGCCGCCCGGCGCAACGCGCTGCGCGCCACGGTGGTGAGCGACCAGGCCGACGTCGACCGGGTGCTGTCCCGCAGCGGCGCGCACATCGCCACCTCGAAGCTGCCCCGGGGCCTCAGCGCCGAGACCGCCGAGCTGGTCGAACGCACCCTGCGGGGACACTCGGGGACGTTCTCCGCCGCCGAGTGCGCCAACGCGGTGGGCATCTCCCGGGTCAGCGCCCGCCGTTACCTGGAGCACTTCGCCGACACCGGGCGGGCGGAGGTCAACCTCCGGTACGGCTCCGCCGGCCGCCCGGAGCGTCGCTACGGTTGGGTCTCCTGACGGCCTACGGTTCGAACTTGTAGCCGAGGCCGCGCACGGTGACGATGAACCGCGGCGCGGACGGCTCCGGCTCGACCTTCGAGCGCAGCCGCTTGACGTGCACGTCCAGCGTCTTGGTGTCGCCGACGTAGTCGGCGCCCCAGACCCGGTCGATGAGCTGCCCCCGGGTGAGCACCCGGCCGGCGTTGCGCAGCAGCAGCTCCAGCAGCTCGAACTCCTTCAGCGGCAGCTGGACCGCGGCGCCGTCGACGGTCACCACGTGCCGCTCGATGTCCATCCGGACCGGGCCGGCGGCCAGCGTCGGCGCGCCCGACTCGGTCACCTCGGGGCTCTGCCGGCGCAGCACCGCCCGGATCCGGGCCACCAGCTCCCGTGGCGAGTACGGCTTGGTGACGTAGTCGTCGGCCCCGATCTCCAGGCCGACCACCTTGTCGATCTCACTGTCCCGGGCGGTGACCATGATGATCGGCACGTGCGAGCGCTGCCGCAGCTGCCGGCAGACCTCCGTCCCGGACATCTCGGGGAGCATCAGGTCGAGCAGGACGATGTCCGCGCCGGTCCGGTCGAACTCGGTGAGGGCGGAGGGCCCCGTCGCGGCGACGGACACCTCAAAACCCTCCTTGCGGAGCATGTACGACAGGGCGTCGGAGAACGACTCCTCGTCCTCGACCACCAGAACGCGGCTCAACGGTGCTTCCTCTCGTGCGGTCAGACCTGGCGAAGCTCGGCCGGGCCGGCCTCGATCCCAGCCGACGGCAGTATCGTCTCCAGGTCGGCCGGGGGGCTGGCCGGTAACCGGAGAGTGAACGTCGAGCCCCCTCCAAGAGTGCTCGCCACCACCACCCGGCCGCCATGGTTGCTGGCGATGTGTTTGACGATGGCCAGGCCGAGGCCGGTGCCACCGGTGGAGCGGGAGCGGGCCTGGTCGGCCCGGTAGAACCGTTCGAAGATCCGGTCCACCTCGTTGGGGGCGATGCCGATGCCCTGGTCGGTGACGGCGATCTCGACGTGTTCCTCGTCGGCACGGGTGGCGACCCGGACGGTGGTGCCCTCGCCCGAGTAGTTGATCGCGTTCTCCACCAGGTTGGCCACGGCGGTGGCGATCTGGGCGTCGCTGCCGTACACGGTCAGCCCCTTCTGGCCCTCCGTCACCACCTGGATCTGCCGGGCGGCGGCCGTGGTCCGGGTCCGGTCGATCACCTCGGCGACCACCCAGTCGACCGCGACCGGCTCCGGCGCGGGTTGCGGCTCCGCGCCCTGCAGCCGGGTCAGCTCCAGCAACTCCTGCACCAGCCGGCCCAGCCGGGTCGACTCGTGCTGGATCCGCTCGGCGAAGCGGCGGGCGGCGACCAGGTCCTCGGAGAGGTCCGGCGCGGCCGCGCCGGCGGGTTCGGTGGCGTCGAGCAGCGCCTCGGCGAGCAGTTGCAGCGCCCCGATGGGGGTCTTCAGCTCGTGGCTGACGTTGGCGACGAAGTCCCGGCGGACCCGGGCCAGCCGGTGCGACTCGGTGACGTCGGCGGCCTCGATCGAGATGTAGCCGGCGCCGAGCCCCATCGCCCGCAGGTGCACCCCGAGCGGGTTGACGCCGGGGTTGTCGCGGCCGCGCGGCAGGTCCAGCTCGATCTCGCGCCGCACGCCGGTGCGGCGCACCTGCCCGGCGAGGGTACGGATCAGCGGGTGGGCGGCGATGGAGCCGGGCGTGGCGCCGGTGCGGAGCAGGCCCATCGCCCGGGCGGCCGGGTTGACCAGCACCGGCACGTCGTCCGGGTCGAGCACGACCACGCCGGCGCGCAGTGAGTCGATCGTCTTGCGGCCGAGCCCGGTGAGGGGGCCCTGCTGGTCGTCGGGAATCACGAGCCTCCCTGAGCTCCAGCGGGAGCCACCGCTCCCCGACGACGCCGCCCGGCGCCGCCACTCGCGGACGGGCCCGGACAGCAGCAGACCGGCAACCAGGCCGGTCGCCAGCGCCACGGCCACCACGACCGCCACCACCCATTCCACCCGGCGATCGTAGGGTCATTGTTAACCTGGCTATCGCCCATAACGGGACGAATCATCCTCACTTCCGCAGAAGTTCACTCGCGGGTCCCGCGTCGTTCACCGGAGTTCACCTCCGGTCCGCTCCCCCCGCCTACGGTTGGCGCGCACCCGCTCGACCCATATGCCGGACGCCCCTGCCCCGGGGCCGGCGGCACCGACCCCAGGAAGTGACGATGCGCGACGAGTTCCGGGCCGACCTGCAGATTGTCAGCCAGCTGCTGGTGGACATGGCGGAAGGGGTCCGCGCCGCGATGCGCCAGGCCACCCGCGGCCTGCTCACCGCCGACCGCGAGGCGTCCGAGGCTGTGATCGCGCGGGACGCCGAGATCGACGACCTCTACCGGCACGTCGAGGAGCGGGTCTGCGACCTGCTCGCCCGGCAGGCGCCGGTCGCCTCCGACCTGCGGGCCATGATCACCGCACTGCACGTCGCGGCGGACCTGGAGCGGATGGGCGACCTGGCCGACCACGTGGCCAAGACGGCGCTGCGCCGGCACCCGTCGCCGGCGGTGCCGGCCGAGCTGCGGCCGGTCTTCACCGACATGGCCGCCATCGCCGACCGGATGGCGGAGAAGATCGGCACGGTGCTGGCCAAGCCCGACGCCGACCTCGCCGCCGAGCTGGACCGCGACGATGACGCCATGGACGACCTGCACAAGAGCCTGTTCGGCGTGCTGCTCGGCGACGACTGGCCGTACGGGGTGGAGACGGCGATCGACGCCACCCTGCTCGGCCGCTTCTACGAGCGCTTCGCCGACCACGCGGTGAACGCCGGCGAGCACGTGGTCTACCTGATCACCGGCCAGAGCACGCCCTCGGCGAGCTGACCCGGGCGACGACGAAGGCCCCCGGTCCGTGCGGACCGGGGGCCTTTCGCGGGTACGTCAGCGGCCCTGGTTGGCCACCGCGGCGGCGGCCTCCTTGGCGGCGGCCGGGTCGAGGTAGGTGCCGCCCAGGGTGTGCGGGCGCAGCTGGGCGTCGAGGTCGTAGCGCAGCGGGATGCCGGTGGGGATGTTCAGCTTGGCGATCGCCTCGTCGCTGATCTGGTCGAGGTGCTTGACCAGGGCGCGCAGCGAGTTGCCGTGCGCGGCCACCAGCACCGTACGGCCGGCCAGGATGTCCGGCACGATCGAGTCGTACCAGTACGGCAGCATCCGCTCGACGACGTCCTTGAGGCACTCGGTGCGCGGCATCAGCTCAGTCGGCAGCAGCGCGTAGCGCGGGTCGCCGACCTGCGAGAACTCGTCGTCGTCGGCGATCGGCGGCGGCGGCGTGTCGTACGAGCGGCGCCAGAGCATGAACTGCTCCTCGCCGTACTCCTCAAGGGTCTGCTTCTTGTTCTTGCCCTGGAGGGCGCCGTAGTGCCGCTCGTTGAGCCGCCACGACCGGCGCACCGCGATCCAGTGCCGGTCGGCGGCGTTGAGCGCCAGCTCGGCGGTGCGGGTCGCGCGGCGCAGCACGCTGGTGTGCACCACGTCGGGCAGCAGGCCGTGCTCGCGCATCAGCTCGCCGCCGCGCCGCGCCTCGTTCTCGCCCTTCTCGGTCAGGTCGACGTCCACCCAGCCGGTGAAGAGGTTCTTGGCGTTCCAGTCACTCTCGCCGTGCCGCAGCAGGACCAGCGTCCCGACGGTGGGCCCCTCGCTCGCAGTCATGCCGATCATCCTGCCGCACCCCGCCGGTGGACACGCGGGTGGTGGCCGTGACGACCACCACGTGGAAAAACCGATGACCCGCGTTCCGGGCCAGCACTAGGTTGTAAGGCGCTTAGAACTTGGCGGTCATTACCGAAGCGGGGGCGCGGGCGTGCGGACGGTGCGAAGTTGGTTCCGGGACACCACCGGCGGGCTGCCGAGGACCTTCTGGTACCTCTGGACCGGCACCCTGATCAACCGGCTCGGTTCGTTCGTCCTGGTCTTCCTCGCCATCTACCTCACCCAGGAACGCGGCTTCTCCCCCACCCAGGCCGGCCTGGTGCTGGGCCTGTGGGGCGTCGGCGGCGCGGTCGGCACCACCGTCGGCGGCGCGCTCACCGACCGCTGGGGACGACGTCCCACGCTGCTCACCGCGCACCTCGGCGCGGCCACGATGATGCTCGCGCTCGGCTTCGCCCGGCCGCTCTGGGCGGTGGCCGCGGGCGCGCTGCTGCTCGGCATGTTCGCCGAGGCGGCCCGACCGGCGTTCGGCGCCATGATGATCGACGTGGTGCCGGAGAAGGACCGGTTGCGCGCCTTCTCGCTGAACTACTGGGCGATCAACCTCGGCTTCGCCTGCGCCGCGGTGCTCGCCGGGTTCGCCGCCCAGGCCGGCTATCTGCTGCTCTTCGTGGTCGACGCGGCCACCACCGTGGTCACCGCACTGATCATCTTCACCCGGGTGAAGGAGACCCGCCGGGTCTCGGCCGCCCCGGCCCGCCCCGGTGGCGCCGCCCCGCTCGGCGCGCTGCGCACCATCGCCGCCGACCGGGTCTTCCTCGGCTTCGTGGCGCTGAACCTGTTCGCCGCGCTGGTCTTCCTCCAGCACATCTCGATGCTGCCGATCGCGATGGGCGACTCGGGCCTCAGTCCCGCCACCTACGGCTCGGTGATCGCGCTCAACGGAGTGCTGATCGTCGTCGGGCAACTCTTCGTGCCCCGGCTGATCAGGGGGCGCAGCCGGTCGCACGTGCTCGCCCTGGCCTCGCTGGTGATGGGCGTCGGTTTCGGCCTGACCGCGTTCGCCGACGCCGCCTGGTTCTACGGCCTCACCGTGCTGATCTGGACCCTCGGCGAGATGCTCAACTCGCCGTCCAACGCCACCCTCATCGCCGAGCTCTCCCCCGACCGGCTGCGTGGCCGCTACCAGGGCGTCTTCTCGCTGTCCTGGCAGATCGCCGGGGCGGTCGCGCCGATCCTCGGCGGCCTGGTCCGGGAACGGGCCGGCAACACCGAACTCTGGCTCGGCTGCGCCGCCATCGGCGCGCTGATGGCGGTGGCCCACCTGGTCTCCGGGCCGGCCCGCGAGCGGCGGGCCGCCCAGCTCCGGCCGGCGACGCAGCCGGTCACGCCGGTCACCGCCGTCCGGCAGCCGGCCCCCCAGGCGGCCGAGGCCGCCGCCACCGCCCCGGCCGAGCCGGTCGCGGCCCACACCCCTTCCTGAGTACGCCGACCGCCGGGCACGCGGACCGGCCGAGGCCGTGCCGTCCTGCCGTCCTGCCGACCCGCCGCACCCAACAGGACGCGCGGACCGGCCAGGGCCGCCCTGCCGACTGCCGGCACCCGACCGGACGCGCGGACCGGCCGGGGCCGCTGCCGCCCGCCCGGCGGCCTGCCGGGCTCGGGCGAGGCAGGGCACCCTGCGGGCCCTTTCGAGCTGATGACGTGAACGAATCAAACCCAGCGAACCCGGAGCCCGAGTCGTTGGCGACATCAGCTCGACAGGACCTCCGACCACCGTCCGCCTCCGGCCCGCCCGAACCGTGCGGTAACCCGGGACACCGCTGGCGGTGCCGCGCTGGTGATCACCGACACGGTGGCGCGGTCGGGCGGGGCTGCATACGGTCGGGGACGGATCGGTTAACAAGGTTTCTGGAGGACGGGTGCACGGGTTGCGGCGCTGGTGGGACGGAACTGCCGGCGGTCTGCCCGCCACCTTCTGGTACCTCTGGGCGGGGCTGCTGGTCAACCGGGCCGGCGCCTTCGCGGTGCTCTTCCTGTCGCTCTACCTCACCGCGGCGCGCGGGGCCAGTGAGTCGCTGGCCGGCGCAGTGGTCGGTGCGTACGGAGCGGGCGGGGCGGTCGGGGTGCTGCTCGGCGGGGTGCTGGCGGACCGCTGGGGCCGGCGGGCCACCCTGCTCGCCGCGCACCTGTCGGCGGCGGGGCTGATGGTGGGGCTGGCGTTCAGCCGGCACCTCGCGGTGATCGCGGCGCTGGCCGCGCTGGTCGGGATCGCGCACTCGATGCCGAGCCCGGCCTTCGTCGCGGCGATCGTGGACGTGGTCCCCGAGCACCGCCGCTCCCGCGCGTTCAACCTCCAGTTCTGGGCGTTCAACCTCGGCATGGCGGTGGCCTCGCTGCTGGCCGGGCTGCTGGCCGAGGCGAGCTTCCTCGCGCTCTTCCTGGTCGACGCCGCCGCCACCCTGGCCGCCGCCGTGCTGATCGCCTGGAAGGTTCCGGAGACCCTGCCCCACCGCCGCACCGGACCGGCGGGAAGCCGGCCGGACCAGGCCGGGCGGACTGCCGGCGAGCCGGTGGCCGCGGCGGCCGGGCGATCCCGGCCGCCGGGGCTGCACACCGCGCTGACCGACCGGACCTTCCTGGTCTTCGTCGGGCTCACCTTCGTGCTGGCCGTGCTCACCATGCAGACCTCGACGATCATGCCGCTGGCCATGCGCGCGGACGGCCTGAGCCCGTCGGCGTACGGGACCGTCGTGGCGCTGGGCGGTGCGCTGATCGTGGTGGGGCAGCTCTTCGTACCCGGGCTGATCGACCGGCGTCGGGCGCACCGGGTGCTGGCCCTCTCCACCGGCCTGCTCGCGGTGGGGTTCGGCGCGCTGGCCGTCGCCGACCAGCTCTGGGTCTACCTGGCCGCCGCGGTGGTCTGGACGGTCGGCTCGATGCTGGCCGCGCCGCCGAACGCGCAGATCAACGCCGACCTGGCCCCGCCCGAGCTGCGGGCGCGCTACCAGTCGGTGTTCTACCTGACCTTCCCGGCCGCGTCCTTCGTCGCACCGACGCTGGGCGGGGTGAGCCTGCAGTACCTCGGGGAGCGGCACTGGCTGGTGGTGGCGGCCCTGGGCCTGCTCGCCGCAGGCGGGCACCTGCTGGCCGGGCCGAGCCGGGAGCGCCGGGTGGCGGCGCGGCGGGTGGCCGCACCGGCGCGGGCCTCGCAGCCGGTGGGCTGACAGCAGAACGCCCACCACGACCGTGGTCGTGATGGGCATCCGCACCGCTTGCCCGGCGGCGGCGGGCGACACTCACCCCCGTAAGCGTCGCCCGCTCGCGCCGCCGGTTCCACGGGTGGCACCGTCCCCCAACGATGTGCTCCACCCGTTTCTTGCGCCTCACTCGGTGCTCGGATCTGATCGATCCGCCGCTCCCCCGAACGGTTCCGAGCGTGGCGCGGTGCAATAAAGTTAGTTCGCCCGGATTCCGGATTCAACCCGGATCGCTGTCTCGCCGGTCACAGCGCCGACGTGGCGTCCGACACCCCTGCTCCGGGCCTCGCAACGGTCAACACGGCGTACCCCGCGGCCATTCCCGTAAACACGTCAGGCGTCCTCCCGATCGGGTGATTCCGTCCGGAAGAAGTTGCTCTGCCGACCGTCGCGCAGCTGCTCCTGGTAGATGAGGTTCAGCCGGCGCGTGTCGAAGGTCCGGAACCAGTCGTCCCAGCTGATCACCTGGACCCGGCTGCTCTCCCGGTAGCCCGGGATCTCGAAGGTCAGCACCCCCGGCCGGCCCTCGCGCTCGGTGCCGGCGATGGTCGCCGGTTGGGCGCCACGGGCCCGCGCCCAGTTCTGGATCACCTCGTGGTTGCTGGTGACCAGGCTGCGGCCGGGGCGCTCGGGGCGGTCCGCCGGGGAGGAGATCACCTGCGACGACCGTACCGACCGGGAACTGGACCGGCCGGTCCGTGCGCCGGTGGTCCGGGCCGGGGCGGCCGCGCCGACCGCGGCCGGCGGGGCGATGACCCGCTGGGCGGGCGTGGCCCCGGCCTTCGCCGGCGTGGCCTTCGCCCGAGCCCCGGCCTTCGCCGGCGCGGCCTTCTTCGCCGGCGCGGCCTTCTTCGCCGGTGCGGTCTTCTTCGCGGGCGCGGCCTTCGCGCGAGCGCCCGCCTTGGCCGGCGCGGCCTTCGCCCGGGCGCCCGCCTTCGCCGGCGTGGTCTTCTTCGCCGGGGCCGTCTTGGCGCGAGCGCCGGCTTTCGCCGGGGCCGTCTTGGCCCGGGCGCCCGCCTTCGCGGGCGCGGTCTTCTTCGCCGGCGCGGCCTTCGCGCGAGCGCCCGCCTTCGCGGGCGCGGCCTTGGCCCGGGCCGCCTTCGCGGGCGCGGCCTTGGCCCGGGCCGCCTTCGCGGGCGCGGCCTTGGCCCGGGCCGCCTTGGCCGGTGTCGCCTTCGCCCGGGCGGTCGCCGCCTTGCGGGCCGCCGGGGCGGCCTTGCGGGCCGGCGCCGCCTTGCGGGCGGGGGCCGGCGCGGCCTTCGCCCGGGCGGTCGTGGTCTTCCGAGCGCCCGTCGTCTTCTTCGCGGCGGCCTTCGTCGCGCCGGCCTTCTTGGCGGGCGCCCGGCCCGTCGGGCCGGTGCTGCGTCGGGCCGCGGCGCCGGGGCGGCCCTCGGACCGCAGGGTCCGCGCGAGCGTCTTGACCAACTCGGGCTTGCGCAGAGCGGAGATGCCGGAGACACCGCGACGCCGCAACTGACCCCGGATGTCGTCGACCCGCATCCGCGAGATCTCCGACTCCGAGATCCCCGGAGTGTTCGGCGTCTGGTTGCCCGCCTGCTGCTTGGTCCTGGTCGCAGTTCCGCCGCGACCTGAGCTGTTCCGCTGAGCCATCGCACGCTCCTCGACAGTCCGTCTCGGCCTGCGGCGGGTCCCGTTTCGCCGCACCGCAGCGGTGCGGCATACCCGTCAGGACCGGTCCGAACCTCCGGCGGACGGCTCGAAAAGGTGGGCGAAGGCGGCGAGGTTGGCGGTGGACTCGCCCCGCTTCACCCGCCACTCCCACTCCCGGCGGATCGAGCTGCCGAAGCCGATCTCCAGCATCGTGTCGAACGACTCGTCCGCGTAGGTGAGCACCGCGCCGAGCAGCCGGTCCAGCTCGTCGGCGTCGATCCCGGCCGGGTTGACCCGCCCGGTGAGGTAGACGTCGCCCACCGCGTCGATGGAGAACGAGACGCCGTACATCCGGGCGTTGCGCTGCAGCAGCCAGGCCCACAGCTCCTCGCGCCGCTCGTCGGGCTGGCGCATCACGAACGCCTCGACCCGCAGCGCGTGCTCACCGACGATCAGGTTGCAGACCGTCTTGAGCTTGTGCGTGCCGGGCAGGGTGACCGCGTAGGAACCCTCGCCGGTCGATTCCCAGTCCAGCTCGCGCTCGGTGCAGACGGACTCGATCAGGGCGGCCAGGTCGCTCTTCGCGCTCATCGCACCCACTCTACGGGCGCCCGCCGGGACGCACCGGACGCGCGGCAGTGGCCGGGGTCACCAGGAACAGGACAGCGCCGGGTCCCCGGCGAGCTGGGCGGCCAGCCGGCCCCGGTGCTCGGCGATCGCCTCCCCGTAGACGGCGAGCAGGCCGGAAACCGTGCGCTGCCAGGAGAAGTTGCGGGCGTGCCGGGCCGCGCCCGCCGCCAGGTCGGCCCGCAGCGCCCGGTCGGGCAGCAGGCGGGCGAGCGTAGCGGCCCAGTGGGCCGGGTCGTGGCCGTCGACGAGCACCCCGCTGACCCCGTCTCGCACGGCGGTGACCAGACCACCGACGGCGGCCGCGACGACGGGCGTACCGCAGGCCTGCGCCTCCAGGGCGACCAGCCCGAACGACTCGTTGTACGAGGGCACCGCGACCAGGTCGGCGGCCCGGTAGAGGGCGGGCAGGTCGTCGCCGGTCTGCGGGGGCAGGAAGCGCACCCGGTCGGCGACACCGAGCGATCCGGCCAGCTCCATCAGCGAGGTGGGCCGGTCGAGCCCGCTGCCGCTCGGGCCGCCGCAGATCACCACGGTCAGCTCCTCGGCGAGGGCCGGGGCGCACTCGCGCAGCGCGGCGACCGCGCGGATCAGCACGTCGGGCGCCTTGAGCGGCTGGATCCGACCGACGAAGGCCACCACGTACCCGTCGGTGGGCAGGCCCAGCCGGCGGCGGGCGGCGCGGGTGGCCGCGACCCGGTCGCCGGGGGCGGGACGGAAGCGGTCGAGGTCGACGCCGGGCTCGACCACGGCGACCCGGGCCGGTTCGGCGTCGTAGCGGCCGATCAGGTCGGCCGCCTCGACCCGGGTGTTGGCCACCAGCCGGTCGGCCTCGGCGACCACCTGCTCCTCACCGATCACCCGGGCCTTGGGCTCGGGGCGGTCACCGGCGGCGAGCTGGGCGTTCTTGACCTTTGCCAGGGTGTGCGCGGTGTGCACCAGCGGCACTCCCCAGCGTTCCTTGGCCAGCCAGCCGACCTGCCCGGAGAGCCAGTAGTGCGAGTGGATCAGGTCGTAGTGGCCGGGCGGGCGGGCCGCCTCGGCGCGCAGCACGCCGGCGGTGAAGGCACAGAGCTGCCCGGGCAGGTCCTCCTTGGTCAGCCCCTCCAACGGCCCGGAGGTGATGTGCCGGACGTGCACGCCGGGCGCCATCTCGACCACCGGGGGCAGGTCACCGGAGGTGGCCCGGGTGAAGATCTCCACCTCGACGTCGGCCTCGGCGAGCCGCCGGGCGACCTCCAGGATGTAGACGTTCATCCCACCGGCGTCACCGGTGCCGGGCTGGTGCAGCGGGGAGGTGTGCACCGACAGGGTGGCGATCCGCCGGGGGCGGGGCCACGGTCGGGCACCTCGCTGACGACCGACGCCGGTGTGCATTTCCGCCACGTCCGCTCCTTCTGTCACGGTTTATGCCGTCCCGCACGACCGGCGCTTCTCGGTCAACTCACGCGCCGGGTGTCATCTTCCCCATCGGGTCACGGAAATGCGCCCGCGCTCTCCCCCGGCGTGACCCAGTTCATCGACCGCCCCCGCCCGGGCCGGCCCGCGCCGGAGGGGACAATGTCCGGATGACCTCTGTCGCGATCGTCACCGGGGCGTCCAGCGGGATCGGCGCGGCGACCGCCCGTCGACTGGCCGCGGAGGGCTTCCACGTGCTGGCCGCCGCCCGGCGTACCGACCGGCTGGCCGGGCTGGTCAAGGAGATCGAGGCGGCCGGCGGCACGGCCACGGCGGTGGCCTGCGACGTCACCTCCGACGAGTCCGTGGCCGAGTTGGCCGCCGCGGCGCAGGCGGCGCCCGGGCCGATCACCCTGCTGGTGAACAACGCCGGCGGCGCGCGCGGGCTGGACCCGGTGGAGTCCGGCGCGATCGGCGACTGGCAGTGGATGTACGACGTCAACGTGCTCGGCACGCTCCGGGTCACCCAGGCGCTGCTGCCCGCGCTGGAGGCGTCCGGCGCCGGCACCATCGTGATCGTCTCCTCCACCGCCGGCTTCACCGTGTACGAGGGCGGCGGCGGCTACGCCGCGGCCAAGCACGCGCAGACCGCGATCGCCGGGACGCTGCGGCTGGAGTTGTGCGGGCGGCCGGTCCGGGTGATCGAGATCGACCCGGGCATGGTGCGGACCGACGAGTTCGGGCTGGTCCGCTTCGGCGGGGACGCCGACAAGGCCGCCGCCACGTACGCGGGGGTGCCCGAGCCGCTGGTCGCCGAGGACGTGGCCGACTGCATCGCCTGGTGCGCCACCCGCCCGCACCACGTCAACGTGGACCGGCTGGTCGTCCGCCCGCTGGCCCAGGCCGCCCAGCACAAGGTGCACCGGGTCGGGCAGTGAGCCGGGCCGGTCGCGGGTGAGGGCCGGGCCGGTGCGGCCGCAGGGCGTGGTGACCCGGGGGACGACGAACCCCAACCGGCTGCGGCGGGTGGACAACTGGATCGTGGCCACCTGCGGCGACCGGCTTCGCGCCGCCGCCGACCCGCTGGTGGTGGACCTCGGCTACGGCGCCACCCCGGTCACCGCCGTGGAGCTGCGCGCCCGGCTGGCCACCGGGGTCCGCGCCGACGTGCGGGTGGTCGGGCTGGAGATCGATCCGGTACGCGTGGCCGCCGCCGCGCCCGCCGCCGACCCGCCCGGGTTGACCTTCGCCCGGGGCGGTTTCGAGCTGGCCGGCCTGCGTCCGGTGCTGGTGCGCGCGTTCAACGTCCTGCGCCAGTACGACGAGAGCGAGGTCGCCGCCGCCTGGCGGACGGTCACCGACCGGCTCGCCCCGGGCGGGGCGCTGGTCGAGGGGACCTGCGACGAGCTGGGCCGGCTGGGCAGCTGGGTGCTGGTCGACGCGGCCGGCCCGCGCACGCTGACCCTGGCGGCCCGCCTGGCGACCCTGGAGACCCCGGCCCAGCTGGCCGAACGCCTGCCCAAGGCGCTGATCCACCGCAACGTCCCCGGCGAGCGGGTGCACGACCTGATCCGCGCCCTCGACGACGCCTGGCAGGCCGCCGCCGGCTACGCCCCGTTCGGCCCCCGCCAGCGCTGGCTCCGCGCCGTCAGCGCCCTCAAACAGTCCGGCTGGCCCGTCCTCGACCGCCCACCCCGCTGGCGCCAGGGCGAACTCACCCTCCCCTGGCCCGCCGTCGCCCCCACCTGACCCGCCGACTCCCGTTGATCATGAGGTTGGCCGCACCGCAGGAGATCGACACCGCCGCCAACCTCATGATCAAGGCGGCCCGGGGCGGGTCAGATGGTGCAGTTGATCAGGACGGGTTCGGGGTGGAGGGTGACGGCGAAGCGGGTGTGGACCGTGTCGCGGATGTCGCGGGCGAGGGCGACCAGGGCAGCCGTGCTGGCCGTGCCGGTGTGGTTGGTCAGGGCCAGGGTGTGCTTGCTGGAGATGGCGGTGCCCTCGGGGCCGGGGTGGCCCTTGGTGAAGCCGGCCTTGTCGATCAGCCAGGCGGCGCTGACCTTCACCATGTCGCCCGGGCAGGGCCAGGAGGGCGGCTCACCGAGGTCGGTGGCGCGTTCGCGCAGCAGCTCGTACGCCTCCCGGTCGAGCACCGGATTGGTGAAGAACGAGCCCACCGACCAGGTGTCCGGGTCGGTGGCGTCGAGCACCATGCCCTTGCCGGCGCGCAGCTTCAGCACCGTCGCGCGGGCGTCGGCCAGCGGCACCCGGTCGCCCACCTCGACGCCGAGCGCCCGGGCCAGCTCGGCGTAGCGCACCGGGCCGGAGAGCGTCGAGCGGCGCAGCCGGAAGTCGACCGAGAGCACCACCCAGCGGTCGCTGTACTTGAAGATGCTGGACCGGTAGGCGAAGCCGCAGTCCGCCGCGTCGACCCGGCCGAGGCTGTCGTCGGCGCGGTCGTACACCTGGACGCCGGTGATGCTCTCGGCGACCTCCTGGCCGTACGCGCCGACGTTCTGGATCGGGGTGGCGCCGGCCGAGCCGGGGATGCCGGAGAGGCACTCCAGCCCCGACCAGCCGTTGTCCACGGTGGCGGCCACCAGGTCGTCCCAGGGCTCGCCGGCCTCGACCCGTACGGTGACGGTGTCGGCGTCCTCGGCGACCACCCGCAGCCCCCGCGACCGGACCAGCACGACCGTGCCGGGGAAGCCCTCGTCGCCCACGACGACGTTGCTGCCGCCCGCGAGGATGAGGACGGACTCGTCCCGCTGTCGCGCCTGGCGCACGGTTCGTACGATTTCCTCGGCGCTGGTGGCGGTCTCCAGCCGGCCGGCGGGGCCGCCGAGGCGCAGCGTGGTGTATCTCGCCAGGCTGGCCGGGTCGGCGGGGTCGGCTCCGGTCGTCGGCTGGGCGTAGACGTCTGACACGCCTCTCACCCTAGGCTGAGGGGTAGCCGCGGCACCCACTGGTGGCCCGGTCACCCCCGGGAGGATTGCGATGAGCAGGTTGCACGGCACGAAGGACTTCTGGATCGGAGCGCTCCGGGTGGACGGCCCGGCGTTCGCCGCCGCGGTGGCCGAGGCGCCGCCCGAGACACCGGTGCTGTCCTGTCCGGGCTGGACGGTCGCCGACCTCACCCTGCACCTCGCCGGCATCTACCACTGGGTGCACTCGTTCGTCGGCTCCGGCGAGACCGCCCAGCCGGCCCGCCCGGACCGCGCGGAGCTGCCCAGCGGGGTGACCCCGCTCCAGCTGTGGCAGCGCGGGTACGACCAGCTGATGACCCAGTTCGACACCCTCGACCCGGAGGCGCCGGCGTGGAACTGGGCGCCGCAGCCGAAGAAGGCCGGGTTCTGGCCGCGCCGGATGGCGCACGAGACGGCGGTGCACCGCTGGGACGCCCAGCTCGCCATCGCCGCCGGTGAGCCGATCGAGGCCAAGCTCGCGGCGGACGGGATCAGCGAGGTGCTGGACACCTGGCTGCCGGCCGGGCGCCGGGCGGTGCCGGGCCAGTGGCACGGGGTGGTGCAGCTGACCGCGACCGACGCCGCGCAGGACTGGTACCTGCGGCTGCGCGGCGAGGGGGTGGCCCTGCTCGACACCGCCACGGTCTTCGGCCACGAGGACCACCACGCCCGGGTCCAGGTCACCGGCACCGCCAGCGACCTGCTGCTCGCCCTCTGGGGTCGGATCGGGTACGACGCCCTGGGCGTCACCGGCGACCGCACCCTGCTGGACGGCCTGCGCACCGGCTGACCGCACCGGACCTCCCGGTCCCGCATCCGCGCCTTCCGCAAAGAGTGGCCATTCCCCGCGAATGGCCACTCTTCGCGTATCCGGGGGTCGTCAGGTCACGGCTCGGACGCGACGAGAGAGCGCTCTCTTGACACCGGTCAACGGAGCCGCAACGCTGTCGTGAGAGCGCTCTCTCAGCCCCTCACGATCGCGTCAGGACCCGGGCTGCGGCTCGCTCACCAGCAGGTCCACCCGCTTCACCACCGATTGACCTGAGAGGACTCCGAGGAAGATGGGTACCTTTTCGCGCCGCCGTCTGGCGGCGGTGGCCCTGGCGGCCACCACCGCCCTGCTCGGCACCGCCGCCTGCGCCGGCGAGGACGACTCCGCCAAGGACGGGCCGATCACGCTGACCGTTGACGTGTTCGGCCAGTTCGGCTACGAGGAGCTCTACAAGGAGTATATGGCCAGCCACCCCGACGTGAAGATCGTCGAGCGGGGCACCGGCAGCAACCTCGACGAGTACTCGCCGAAGCTCACCCAGTGGCTCGCCGCCGGCAAGGGCGCGGGCGACGTGGTGGCCATCGAGGAGGGGCTGCTGGTCGAGTACAAGGCCAACCCGCAGAACTTCGTCAACCTGCTCGACCACGGCGCCGCCGACCTCAAGGGCAACTTCCTGGACTGGAAGTGGAACCAGGGGCTCACGGCCGACGGCAAGCAGCTGATCGGCCTCGGCACCGACGTCGGCGGCATCGCGATGTGCTACCGCAAGGACCTCTTCGCCAAGGCCGGCCTGCCGACCGAGCGGGACCAGGTCTCCAAGCTCTGGCCGACCTGGCAGGACTACATCGCCACCGGCGAGAAGTTCAAGGCCGCCAACACCGGAGCGTCCTTCCTCGACGCGGCGACCAACACGTTCAACACCATCCTGCTCCAGACCGCCGGCAACACCTCCGGCTACAGCTACTACGACACCAGCGACAAGCTGGTGGTCGACAGCAACCCGGCCGTGAAGCAGGCCTTCGACACCACCGTCGACATCATCGACTCCGGCCTCTCCGGCAAGTACGGCTCCTGGTCGGAGGAGTGGGTCTCCGCCTTCAAGCAGTCGAAGTTCGCCACCATCGCCTGCCCCGCCTGGATGACCGGCGTCATCGAGGGCAACGCCGGCCCGGCCGCCAAGGGCAAGTGGGACATCGCCCAGGTCCCCGGCAACGGCGGCAACTGGGGTGGCTCGTTCCTCGCCGTGCCGAAGCAGAGCAAGCACCAGGCCGAGGCGATCGAGCTGGCCAAGTTCCTGACCAGCGCCAAGGGCCAGATCGGCGCGTTCAAGGCCAAGGGCCCGCTGCCGTCGTCGCCGCAGGCGCTCGACGACCCGGCGATCGTCGACTCGACCAACGCGTACTTCTCCGCCGCCCCGGTCGGCAAGATCTTCGGCACCGGCGCCAAGAGCCTGAAGCCGGTCTACATGGGCCCGAAGAACCAGGCCGTCCGCACCGAGGTGGAGAACGCGGTGCGCACCGTCGAGCTGGGCCAGCGCACCCCCGAGCAGGGCTGGAACGACGCCGTCAACAACGCGAAGAAGGCCGCCGCCAAGTAGCCCGAGCCAGGCGGGCGGGGTTCGGCGTTCGCCGGTCCCGCCCGCCCGGCGGAGAAGGAGTCCACGGCATGGCCGTCCAGCTCGACGCGCGCCCCCCGGTCGTACCGGCGCCGCGCCACGCCCGCTCGAACCGGGGCAACCGGCTCGCCCGGTTCGACACCCGGTACTCGCCCTACCTCTACATCGCCCCGTTCTTCCTGCTCTTCGCGGTCTTCGGGATCTACCCGCTGGGCTACACCCTCTGGGTCTCGCTGCACGACTGGGACCTGCTCGGGGTCGACCCCACGTTCATCGGGGCGCAGAACTACACCCAGCTGATGGCCGACCCCGACTTCTGGCACTCGGTGGTCAACACCCTCGGCATCTTCGTCATCTCGACGGTCCCGCAGCTGCTCCTCGCGCTGTGGCTGGCCAACCTGCTGAACCGGCACCTGCGGGCGCGGACGGGCTGGCGGATGGCGGTGCTGATCCCCAACGTCACCTCCACCGCGGCGGTGGCGATCGTCTTCGGCGTGCTCTTCGGCCGCGAGTTCGGCATGATCAACTGGCTGCTCGACCTCGTCGGGATCGACGCCATCGACTGGAAGTCCAACCGGTTCGCCTCCTGGGTGGCCATCTCCACCATGGTCGACTGGCGGTGGACGGGCTACAACGCGCTGATCTTCCTGGCCGCGATGCAGGCCATCCCCCGCGACCTCTACGAGTCCGCCTCGATCGACGGTGCCGGCCGCGCCCGGCAGTTCTGGTCGATCACCGTGCCGCTGCTCAAGCCGACGATCATCTTCGCGGTCATCATCTCCACCATCGGCGGGCTCCAGCTCTTCACCGAACCCCGCCTCTTCAACTCCGGCACCAACGCGATCCGGGGCGGGCCGTTGCGCGAGTCGCAGACGGTGACCATGTACATGTTCGAGAACGCCTTCGCGCCGCACTACAACTTCGGCTACGGCTCCGCCATCGCCTGGCTGCTCTTCGCGCTGATCGCGGTGGTCGCGGCCATCAACGTGCTGGTCCTGCGCCGGCTCGGCGGCGGCGGGCGCAAGGAGGAATCCCGATGACCCGACTCTGGTCGGCCGGCCGGCTCACCTACGCGGCACTGACCCTCACCGCCCTCCTGTCGATCTTCCCGATCTACTGGATGTTCGTGGTCGCCAGCCGCACCAGCGACGCGATGGGCGAGGTGCCGCCCCCGGTCACCCCCGGCGGCAACCTGGGCGCGAACATCGCCCGGCTCTTCGCCAACACCGACGCGTACTTCCTGACCGGCCTGGTGAACTCCACGATCGTGGCGGTGTCGGTCACCGTCTCGGTGGTCTTCTTCTCCACCCTGGCCGGGTTCGCCTTCGCCAAGCTGCGGTTCCGCGGGCGCAACGCGCTGCTGATGGTCATCATCGCGACGATGATGGTGCCCACCCAGCTCGGCGTCATCCCGCTGTACATGCTGATGACGAAGCTGAACTGGAACGACCGGCTGCCGGCCGTGATCGTGCCGGCGCTGGTCACCGGCTTCGGGGTCTTCATGATGCGCCAGTACGCCGGCCAGGCGGTCAGCACCGAGCTGATCGAGGCCGCCCGAATCGACGGGTGCAGCACCGCGCGGATCTACTGGAACGTGGTGCTGCCCGCGCTGCGCCCCGCCGCCGCCGTCCTCGGCCTGCTCACCTTCATGACCACCTGGAACGACTTCCTCTGGCCGTACGCGGTGCTCAACGACCCGGAGAACCCGACCGTGCAGCTGTCGCTGCGGGCCCTGTCGGACGGGTACTACCAGGACATGTCGCAGGTGTTCACCGGTACGGCCATCGCGACCCTGCCCCTGCTGCTGGTGTTCATCGTGTTCGGCCGCCAGATCATCGGCGGCATCATGGAAGGTGCGGTCAAGGCGTGAGCGTGACGAGTGAGCTGCGTTTCCCCGAGGGCTTCGTCTGGGGTGCCGCCACCGCGGCGTACCAGATCGAGGGCGCGGTCCACGACGACGGTCGCGGCCCGTCGATCTGGGACACCTTCAGCCGTACGCCCGGAAAGGTCTTCCAGGGGCACACCGGCGACGTCGCCTGCGACCACTACCACCGGTACGCCGACGACGTGGCGTTGATCGCCGAGCTGGGATTGGGGGCGTACCGCTTCTCGGTGGCCTGGCCCCGGATCCAGCCGGACGGCACCGGCCCGGTCAACCCCCGTGGGCTGGACTTCTACGACCGGCTCACCGACGCGCTGCTCGACCGGGGCGTCGACCCGATCGTCACGCTCTACCACTGGGACCTGCCGCAGGCCCTCCAGGACCGGGGCGGCTGGACCAACCGGGACACCGCCGAGCACCTCGCCGACTACGCCGTCGCCGTGCACAACCGGCTCGGTGACCGGGTCCGCACCTGGACCACGCTCAACGAGCCCTGGTGCTCGGCGTACCTGGGGTACGGCAACGGGGTGCACGCGCCGGGCGAGCGGGACGCGGGGGCGGCCTTCGCCGCCGTACACCATCTCCTGCTGGGGCACGGCCTGGCGGCCCGCGCGCTGCGCGCGGCCGGCGCGCCGACCCTCGGGATCACCCTCAACCCGGCCGACGTGCAGCCCGCCGACCCGGCCAACGCCGCCGACGTCGCCGCCGCCCGACTGGTCGACGGCCTGCACAACCGGATCTTCCTCGACCCGCTGACCGGCGCCGGCTACCCGGACGACGTGCTGGCGCACCTCGGCCGGCTGGTGGAGCCGACGTTCATCCGGGACGGCGACGAGAAGCTCATCGCCGCGCCGATCGACCTGCTCGGGGTGAACTACTACGCCCCGACCTACGTCGCCGGCCGTCCGGACGCCGTAGGCGGCGGCGGGGCGTACCCGGGCACCGAGGGCGTGGTGGAGTTCCTGCCGCCCACCGGCCCGCTGACCGACATGGGCTGGATGATCGAGGCGACCGGGCTGACCCGGCTGCTGGAGCGGATCGCCCGGGACTACCCGGGGCTGCCGATGCTGATCACCGAGAACGGCGGCGCCTTCCCGGACAAGCCCGGCGCCGACGGCCCGGACGGTCTCGGCCAGGTCATGGACACCGACCGGATCGCCTACCTCGACGGGCACCTGCGGGCGGCGCACCAGGCCATCGCCCGGGGGGTGGACCTGCGCGGCTATCTCGTATGGTCGTTGCTGGACAACTTCGAGTGGGCCGAGGGCTATCGGAAGCGGTTCGGGATCGTCCACGTCGACTACCTGACCCAGCGGCGCACACCGAAATCCAGCGCCCGGTGGTACCAGGAGGTGATCTCCCGGAACGGGCTGTGACGAGGTGGTGGTGACGGGGATGACGACCGCGCAGCGACCGACCCTGGAGGCGGTCGCCCGCCGGGCCGGGGTGTCCCGGGCGACCGTGTCCCGGGTGGTCAACGGCTCCACCACGGTGGCCGAGCCGATCCAGGAGGCGGTCCGTCGGGCCGTGGCCGAGCTGGGGTACGTGCCGAACCTGGCCGCCCGTAGCCTGGTCACCCAGCGGACCGACTCGGTCGCCCTGGTCATGCCCGAGGAGGCCACCCGGGTCTTCTCCGACGACCAGGTGTTCCCGGGCATCATCCGGGGGGCGGCCCAGGAGCTGGAGGCGGCCGACAAGCAGCTGGTGCTGATGCTCGCCGGGTCGGCGGCCGGCCACGAACGGGTCGAGCGGTACACCACCGGCCGGCACGTCGACGGGGTGCTCTTCGCCTCGCTGCACGGTGCCGACCCGCTGCCCGGCACCCTGGCCCGGCTCGGCATCCCGGTGGTCTGCGCCGGCCGGCCGCTCGACGGCGCGCGGGTGCCGTACGTCGACGTCGACAACGTCGGCGGGGTGGCCCGGGCGGTGCAGCACCTGATCGAGAACGGTCGCCGCCGGATCGCCAGCATCGCCGGCCCGCAGGACATGATCGCCGGCATCGAGCGGCTCACCGGCTACCGGGAGACGGTCACCGCCGCCGGGCTGGACGAGCTGGTCGCGTACGGCGACTTCACCCGGGAGTCCGGGGCGGCGGCCATGCACCAGCTGCTCACCGCGCACCCCGACCTGGACGCGGTCTTCGCCGCCAGCGACCTGATGGCGCACGCCGCCCTGCGGACCCTTCGCGAGGCGGGACGGCGGGTGCCGGACGACGTCGCGGTGATCGGCTTCGACGACATCGAGACGGCGGCCTACACCGAGCCGCCGCTGACCACGGTGCGCTGGGAGATCGTGGAGCTGGGCCGGGAGATGACCCGGCAGTTGCTGCGGCTCGCCGCGGGCGAGGCGATCGAGGAGTCGGTGATCCTGCCGACCGAGCTGGTGGTGCGCGGATCCGCCTGACCGTCGAGCCCCCGCCGGGTCCGGATCGCTCCCGTCCACGCCTTTGGCGACAGTCGTTCGGCGCGCCGCCTGCCACAGCGGGAAAGCCGCCCACCCCTGTGTTGCGGTGAGTGACGACAGGCCGCCGGCCGGCACCCCTCCTCTCCCGCTTTGCTCTGCTGCCGCCCAGGCGACAGCAACTCTGAGTCACAACCACCCTGACCCGTCCCCGCTAGCCGGAAGAGAAAGCGCCTGCTCCAAGGCGTGTTGCGTCTGCGGCAGCAGAGCAAAGCGCGGGGAAGGCAATCGAGGCTCCCCCGTGACCACTCACGGTCCGTGAGAGTGGCTCTGGCTACTCACGGCGACGACCTTTCGGGGGACGACGCCCGGGTTCGGCGACGGACCCGCTGGAACCGGTCGTCGCGGAGCGGGTACGGCTGGTTCGGTGGGCGGGCTCGGACATCGGAGGTCGGACTTCAGGGTCGTGCCTACGCCGGCCTCGTGATCTCCATGTCAGCTCTCCACGACGGGCTGACCGAGCGACCGGCGGGTGAGCAGGGTGGCCCCGGCGACGGCGGCCGGCATGACCAGCACGGCGCCGAGCGGGATCAGGAAGCACAGGAAGACCGCCACGCCGAAGCCGAGCGTGGTGGGCCGGTCCGCCTTCAGGATCGACCGGCGGTCGGGCAGCCGTAGCCCGCGCCGGGAGAACGGCGCCCCCACCAGTTCGACGGCGAGCAGCCAGCCACCCACCGCCGCCCCGATCACCGGCACCACCGTCTGGCCGACGACTGGGATGAACCCGGCGGCGAAGAGCGGGATGCCGAACAGCACCGACAGCCCGACCAGCCGCAGGGAGTCGACGACGCTGCGCCGCAGCGAGGCCCAGAACGTCACCTCCACCCCGCCCGGGGTGCCACCGAGGCGCTCCTCCACCCGCTCGGAGATCTTCTCGTAGAACGGGTCACCGATGACCAGGGTGACCGCGGTGAAGCTGACCACCGCCAGCAGCCCGCCCAGCCCGAGGAAGGCCAGCCCGGCGATCACCCGGACCAGGCTCCGCGCGGTGGTCGACCAGTCGTCGGCGAACGGGGTGACCAGCGCGGCCAGGTCGTCCACGAAGTACACCAGGGCGGCGAAGGCGGACAGGAAGACCGCACCGGAGATCAGCGCCGGCACGATGCCGAGCAGCATCAGCCCCGGGCTGCGGACGTAGAGGCCGAGGCCGCGCAGGAGCAGCCCGACGCCGGAGAGGAATCGACCGACGGCGCCGGTGACCGGCGCGGCGATGCTGGGTGCGTTCACGAGCGGAGAGCCTAGTGCTCACCGGCACGCCCCGGAGCCGGGCAGGATGGTCGGGTGCGCGCGTCCCGGCTGATCTCCCTGGTGCTGCTGTTGCAGTCCCGCGGCACGATGACCGCCGCCGAACTGGCCCGCGAGCTGGAGGTGTCCGAGCGGACGGTCTACCGGGACGTGCTGGCGCTCTCCGCCGCCGGGGTGCCGGTCTACGCCGACCGAGGCCGGGCCGGCGGGTACCGCCTCCTCGGCGGCTACCGGACCCGACTGACCGGCCTGACCCGGGACGAGGCCGAGGCGCTCTTCCTCTCCGGCCTGCCCGGCCCGGCCGGTGAGATGGGGCTGGCGGACGCGGTGGCGGCCGCCGAGCTGAAGGTGCTCGCCGCGCTGCCGCCGAGCCTGCGGGACGCCCCCGCCCGCGCCGGGCAGCGGTTCCACCTGGACGTGCCGGGCTGGTTCCGGGAGTCCGCGCCGCCACCGTGGCTGGCCGACCTGGCCCGGGCGGTCTGGCGGGACCGGGTGGTCGAGCTGCGCTACCGGCGCGGCGACCGGGAGGTCACGCGGGAGCTGTGCCCCTACGGGCTGGTCCTCAAGAGCGGGATCTGGTACCTGGTCGGCTGCGTCGGCGACCGGTACCGGACGTACCGGGTGGACCGGGTGACGGGCGTCGAGGTGGGTGGGGAGAGCTTCGACCGGGACGACAACTTCGACCTGGCCGCGTACTGGCGGGAGCAGGCCGAGGCGTTCCTGCGGAGCATGCTCCGGGCCGAGGTGACGATCCGCCTGAGCCCCGCCGGCCTGCGCCGGCTCCGGCACCTCGCCGACGCCCCCTTCGTGTACGCCGAGGCGCTCGCCGCCGCCGGCGAGCCCGACGGGCAGGGGTGGGTGATGACCCGGCTGCCCGTCGAGTCCGTCGAGGTGGCGTACTCGCAGATGCTGGGGCTGGGGCCGGAGGTGGAGGTGCTGGAACCGCCGGAGCTGAGGGAGATGCTGGCGGACGCCGCGAGGCGGTCCGCCGCCCGCTACCTCCCCACCGATCAGCGGTAGCCCGTGACGTCGGCGGGCTTGCCGGCGTCGACCACCTCGGCGATGTAGCGGAAGGCGTCCGGCCGGCTGCCGTCGACGTCGGTGAACCCGTACACCTGGGACAGCTCGCCGGCCGAGACGGAGGCCTGGTTCCAGCGGGCCTTCCCCTCATCCGCGGCGAGCGCCGCGACCGCGCGTCCGACGAAGGCCGGGGTCTCCGAGATGAGGAAGTGCGGGTCCTTCGCCGCGCCGTCGCGCCAGTTCTCCTCGGTGACCTCGTAGTGCTCCAGCATGGCCTCGGACCGGATCCAACCGGGAGTCAGCGCGACGGCCGTGCCACCGTGCGGCTTCAGTTCGTGCCCCCAGCTGAACGCGAGCCGGTTCACCGACACCTTGGCCAGGTCGTAGAAGACCGAGAGCCGGTAGTTCTCGTCGTTGTACGACCGGGTGCCGTCCCCGATCTCCACGACCAGCCCACCTGGACGGCGGATCAGCAGGGGCAGCGCGAAGTGGCTGGTGATGATGTGCGTGTCGATCGCCAGGCGCAGGGTACGGAAGCCGGCGTCCAGGGGCTGTTCCCAGACCGGCTTCTCCCAGGTGATCAGCGGGTCGCCGCCCCAGATGTCGTTGACCAGCACGTCCAGCCGGCCCTGCTCCGTGTCGATCCGGGCGACCAACTCCCGGACCTCGTCGGGGACGAGGTGGTCGACCCGGGCGGCGATGCCGGTGCCGCCGGCCGCGGTGACCAGCTCAGCGGTCTCCTCGATGGTCTCCGGGCGGTCCATCTCGGAGCGGCCGGCCCGGCTGCTGCGGCCGGTGGCGTAGACGGTCGCCCCGGCCGCGCCGAGCTGGATGGCGATCTGCCGGCCGGCGCCCCGCGTCGCCCCGGCGACCAGCGCGATCTTCCCTGTCAGCGGTTTCGTCGTCATGCGTCCGACCCTGACAGGAAAACCTGACACCCGAAGTCCGGTTTCGCGATCGGGTGTCGTGCGTCATGCTCGCCGGCATGCACCTGCTGCTCTCCGGAATCGTCGGGTCGGTCGCGTACGGGCTGGCCGGGCCGGGCTCGGACGTCGACCGGATCGGGGTCTTCGCCGCGCCCACCGTCGCGTTCCACGGCCTGCACCCGCCGAAGGAGTCCGTGGTAACCACCGACCCGGACGTCACCCTGCACGAGGCCGGCAAGTACGCGAAGCTCGCGCTGAGCGGCAACCCGACCGCCACCGAGCTGATGTGGCTGCCGGACGACTGCTACGAGACCCGGACGGAGTTCGGCGAGCGGCTGATCGCGATCCGGTCGGCGTTCCTCAGCGCGCCCCGGGTCCGCGACGCCTACCTCGGGTACGCCACGCAGCAGTTCCGCAAGCTCACCACCCGCGACTCGTCCCTGGGCGGGCGGCGGCGCTCGGCGAAGCACGCCCGGCACCTGGCCCGGTTGCTGCACCAGGGCCGGGTGCTCTACGCGACCGGCGTGCTGGAGATCCGGCTGGCCGACCCGGAGTGGTTCCGTGCCTTCGGCGAGCGGGTGGCCGGCGGCGCGTTGGACGAGGCGGAGGCGCTGGTCGCCGCGGCGCAGCGGGACTTCGACACCAGCCGTACGCCGCTGCCGGAGCGGCCGGACGAGGCGACGGTGGAGGGTTGGCTGCTCGACGTGCGCGCCGCCCACCTGCCGCCGGCCGGCTGAGCGAAAACCGCTCGGCCGGGCGCCGGCCCCGGTGCTAATCGGCTTCGTCGGCGTGGTCCCCGAGCAACGCGGCCACGGCTACGCGTACGACCTGCTGGTCGAGGGGACGCACCTGCTGGTCGAGGGCGGCGTAACGGACATCGTGGCCGCCACGGACCAGACCAACCACCCGATGGCCGCCGTCTTCGCCCGGGCGGGCTACCCGATCGAGCGGGAACGCGTGGACCTCGTCTGACCCGTCGTCCCCGGCACCGGTCCAGCGGTGCCGGGGACACCGTGCGGACGAGGCGGCCGTACGCCCTAGTCGGCCAGCCTGACCCGGACCCGGCGGTTGGCGCGGCCCTTGCTCTCCACCTTGACCACCTGCACCTTGCCGATCTGGGCGGTCGAGGCGACGTGGGTGCCGCCGTCGGCCTGCACGTCCAGCCCGACGATGTCGACGATCCGGACCTCCTGCTCGTCCGGCGGGATCAGGTTGGACTGGGTACGGATGATGTCCGGCAGGGCCAGCGCCTCGGCCCGGGGCAGCACCCGCACGGCGACCGACCGGTCGGCGGCCACCTCGGCGTTGACCAGCTCCTCGATCCGGGTCTTGAAGTCCGGCGGCACCTCGGGCAGGTTGAAGTCCATCCTGGCCTCCCCCGGCTCCATGTTGCCGCCGGTGACCAGCGCGCCGAAGTCGCGGAACACCACGCCGCAGAGCACGTGCAGGCCGGAGTGGGTGCGCATCAGGCGGGTCCGCCGCTCGTCGGCCACCGCGCCGGTGACCGTGGTGCCGACCGGCGGCACCGGATCTCCCTCGGCGGGGATCAGGTAGAGGTCGTCGCCCTTGCGGGTGCCGACGATCCGGGTCTGCACGCCCTGCCACAGCAGCACGCCGTGGTCCGGCGGCTGGCCGCCGCCGCCCGGGTAGAACGCCGACCGGTCCAGCACGACGCCCTGCTCGTCGGCGGCGAGCACCGTGCACTCCCACTCCCGCAGGGTGGGGTCGGCGAGATCGAGACGGTGGGTACGGCCGTGGTGTGTGACGCCCATGACAGCAGACGCTACCTGTTGAGGAACGTCGAGATCCGCTCCCGCAGGTCGGCGCGTTCGGTCCAGGCGAAACCCGGGCGGTCGTAGAGGTGCAGGGTGGCGTGCGGCAGCGCCGCGGCCAGCTTCTCGGCGACGTGCGCCGGGTGCAGGTCATCGCCGGCACAGCCGATCACCAGGGCCGGGGCGGTCACCGCGGCGAGTGCGGAGACGTCCCGCAGCGGGGCCTGCTCCGGCAGGTCGGCCAGCCCGGGGGCGAGCCCGTCGCGCAGCAACTGGTCGAGCCGCTGCCGCAGGTACGCCCAGCCCGCCGGGGTGTTGCGCACCGCCGCCGGCACCTCGAGCGAGACCACGTCGGCGACGGCCGAGGCGTCACCGTCGGCCACCGCGTCCAGCAGGTCGGTCAGCCGTTGCCGGGCGACCGGGCCGCGGGGTTTGTCGAGCACCGCTGGCAGGAAGAAGACCAGCTTCTCGAAGCGGTCGGGGCTTTCCAGCAGCAGCCGGCAGAGCGCCCCGGCCCCGAGGCTGGCCCCGAACGCGCGGGTGGCCCCACCGAGGTCGGCGACGGCCCGCAGGTCACGGGCAAGGTCCAGGTAGCTCCACGGGCCGGGCGGCGCGTCCGAACGCCCGTGCCCGCGGAACTGGAAGAAGATCTTGCGGCCGGTGACCGCGCTGCCGAACGGGCGGGTGGTGGCGATGCCGTTGCCGAGCCCGTGCGCGAAGACGGTGGCCGGGTCACCGGCGCCGGTGACCAGCCGCTCCAGCCGTACGCCGTGCGGCGTGGTGACCAGCTCGGTCTCCGGCTCGGGCAGGGCCGGTCGGCCGGTACGTGGCGCGCCCGGGCCGGGCCCCCAGGTGCGGGGTCCGCCGTCGGGCGGCGGGGGCCAGCGGAAACCTCTCACCAGAACCCTTTGCCGTCGTGCAGGTCGCGCAGCCCGACCCGGACGTCGAGCAGGTAGATCAGGCCGGCCGCGATGCCGATCAGCCCGAAGATGCTGAGCGCGCCGAAGCCGAGCAGGGTGAGCACCAGACAGACCGCCAGGATGGCGATCCAGCCGCCCTTGGGCAGGGTGCCGATCGCCGGGAACGCGTCGGCGCGCTGGGTGATCGCGTGTACCAGGGCGATGCCCTGGACGGCCAGGGCGAAGACGAGCAGGATCAGCTCGATCACATAGCGGACTTCGAACACGAAGATCGGCGCGGCGATGGCCATGCCGGCCAGCATATGCCGACGACCCCGGAAACGTCCCACAGGACGCTTCCGGGGTCGTAGCGGTTTGCGACGGTTACTGGGCGGCCGGACGGGTCCGCTTGGTGGCCTTCGGCAGCTTCGCCGACGGGGTGGCGGCCGGCTTGGCGGCCCGCGCCCGGGTGGTCTTCGCGGTGGCCGGCTTGGCCTCGACGACCTCGGCCACCTCGGCCGGGGTGGGGATCTCCGCCTCGGCCGGTGCGGTGGCGGCCGTCGCGACCTCGTTCTTCACCTCGGCCGGGAGGGTGGCGTCGGTCGCCTCGATGTCGGCGTTAACGGTGTCGGCGGCCTCGAGCACGCCGGCACCGACGACGCGCTCGCCGCGGGCGATCAGCGCGCCGTACGCGGCCAGCGCGCGCTCCTGGGCGGCCTGCGCACCGACCAGCAGCGCGGCGGCGTTGCGGGTGGCGGCCTCGCGCAGCTTGTCCAGGTCGAGGTCGGCCGGGACGGCCTTCTCGCGCAGGCCGGTCGCGGTCAGGTTGGCGGTCTTGAAGGTCTCGGTGGCCTTCTGGCGCAGCTCGAAGCCGGTGACGACGGCCTTGCCGCCGATCTCGGTGACCACCTTGGTGCCGTCGGCGACGACCTTGGTGCCCAGCTCGCTCACCACGGTCGGGAGCTTGCGGAGCTGCTGGTACGCCAGCTCGCCGGCGCCGGCGGCGGCGTAGAGCGGGGCCGGGATGCGGTTGGTCTTCGGCTGGGTCATGACTTCTCCTCCTCGGCCGCTTCCGCGGCCTTGCTGTCGGGGGTGACGGGGGCGGGCGCGGGGCCCGCCTCGGTGACGGCGACCGATTCGAGGACGGCCTCGGTCGGGGTGCCGTCTCCGGTGGTGGGGCCGGTCGCGGCCGGCGTGACGGTGGCGGCCGCCCCGGTCGGCTCGGCCGGTGCGCTGGGTTCCGCCGCCGGGGTGGTCTCCGGGCCGGCCGCGGCGGTCGCCTCGGCGAGCCGGACGTTCTCCCGGCGGAAGGTCTCGTAGATCTGGGTGAGCGACTGCTTCTGCGCCATCGTCAGGTCGGGGTCGACGGCGATCGCCGCGAGCACCCCCTGACCCTCCTTGTCGTCGAGCAGCCCGGCGCGCAGGTACATCGCCGGGGTGGAGACCCGCAGCGCGCTGGCGAGCTGCTGGAGCACCTCGGCACTCGGCTTGCGCAGCCCGCGCTCGATCTGACTCAGGTACGGGTTGCTCACCCCGGCCTGCTCGGCGAGCTGGCGCAGCGAGATCTTGGCGTTCCGGCGCAGGTCACGGATGAATCCGCCGACGTCGGGTAGATCCTTGGGTGCGGCCATGGGCCCAACGGTAGTCCGCGGTGCTAACTAGAGCAAGCAAAGCGCTAGCCAGAGTTAGCAAGATAACAACAGGCGGTTGCGGACCGGGTGTCCGCTGCGTAGCTTGCACGCGTGACGATGATCGACATCAACGGTGCCCGGCTCGCCTACGACGACCTGGGCAGCGGCAGCCCGGTGCTCCTGCTGCACGCCGGCATCGCGGACCGGCGGATGTGGCGGCACCTGGCGCCCGCCCTCGCCGAACGGCACCGGGTGATCGCGCTCGACCTGCGCGGCTACGGCGACTCCGAGCTGCCGCCGGCGTCCTTCGCCCACCACGACGACGTGGTCGCGGTGCTGGACGCGCTGGGCATCGAGCGGGCCGCCCTGGTCGGCTGCTCGTTCGGCGGGGCGGTGGCGGTCGACACCGCGCTGGCGCACCCGCAGCGGGTCTCCGCCCTCGCGCTCTTCGGTTCGGCCGTCGCCGGTAACCAGTGGTCCGAGGAGGCCGAGCAGCTCTGGGAGAAGCTGGTCGGCGAGGTGGACCCGGAGGACTTCGCGGCGAGCGCGGCCGGCGAGGTGCGGTTCTGGGTGGTCGGCCCCGGCCGCCGCCCGGAGGACGTCGACCCGGGCCTGGTCGCCTTCGCCGAGGAGATGGACCAGCGGGCGCTCGCCGCCGAGCAGGCGCTCAGCGCGGTGGAGGTCGACGACCTCGACCCGCCGGCGATCGAACGCCTCGGTGAGCTGCGACTGCCCGTGCTGGTCACCGCCGGCGCCGCCGACGTCCCGGACATCTCCCGGCTCGCCGACCGGATCGCGGCCGAGGTGCCCGGCGCGGTGCGCCTGCCCGACGTGCCGGACGCCGCCCACCTGCTGCCGCTGGAGCGCCCGGAGGCGGTCGACGCCGCCCTGCGCGACTTCCTGCGCTGACCGGGCCGGGCCGGCCCCCGCACAGGCGTCGCGTGCCGGCCCTTCCGGCAGGCCGGAGAGCGGCGCGGCCTACCGTCCGGCCCACCCGGGCGTGTCGCGCTCGGCAGGATGTGTGGCCCATGAGCGTGATGCCTGTCAGGCATATTTATGCCTGACAGGTATCACGCCCACGGAAGTCTGCTGCCGGACGGGACTCACGCTCGTAGCGACACCGCGGCCGCCCGCACCACGAGACGTCGCGGTGCCGCCGGCCGCCCGCACCACGGCGCGTCACGGCGCCACCGGCTGCGACGCGCCACTGTCAGGCGGCGGGGCGCGGACCGGGCGTCACCAGGCGGCCCGCACGACCCCGACCGGCAGGCCGCCGCCGAGCAGCGGCAGCTCGGCGTACTCGGTCAGCACCGGGGCGTCGACGCCGAGCCGGCGCAGCGCGGAGACCAGCACCGGCATCCGGGCCCGCGCGGCGCCGTCGTCGATCTTGAGGGCGATCGCGCCCACGCCGGGCACGGCCGCGGCGATCACGCCCTCCGCGCCCACCTTGGCCAACGCCCCGGGTACGCCCCGCATCAGCCGGGTGTCCTCGGCCCGGGTCCCGCCGACCAGCTCCGGGTACGCCCGCATCGCGTCGGACACGGTCCGCTCCACCGACCCCGGCTCGGCGGAGACCAGCCGCAGGTACGCCCCGGCCAGCCCGGTCAGCGAGACGGCGAGCACCGGCGCGCCACAGCCGTCCACCCCGACGGCCGCCACCTCCTCGCCGGTGAACTCCTCGATGGTGGCGGTCAGCCGCTGCTGCAGGGGGTGCTCCGGCCGCCAGTAGCCGTCCAGCGGCCAGCCGGCCGCCACGCAGGTCAGCAGCATCCCGCTGTGCTTGCCGGAGCAGTTCATCTGCACCCGGGTCGGCCCGCCGCCGGCGCGCAGCACCGCCTCCCGGGCCGCCTCACCGACGGGCAGGTCGGGCGGGCAGTGCAGGGCCGAGCCGTCCAGCCCGGCCCGGGCCAGCAGCGCCGCCACCCGGGCCAGGTGGAACTCCTCGCCGGCGTGGCTGGCGGAGACCAGCGCCACGTCGGCCGGGTCGGTCAGCGGTAGGCCGGCGCGCAGCATCCCGATCGCCTGCATCGGCTTGCTCGCCGAGCGCGGGAAGATCGGCGAGGTGACGTCCCCCGCCCCGGCCACCGGTACGCCACCGGCGTCGAGCACCACCACCGAGCCGCGGTGCACGCCCTCCACGAAACCGGACCGGACCACCTCGACGAGCGGCACGCCGCCCTCGTACGTCTTTCCCACGAAGTGGACGGTACCGACGCCTCCGCAGGGCTCGGCAGCCGGGTGACCAGGGACGTCGGCGGTGGCCGTACAGGGGTGGGCGGCGGGGCCGGCCTTACAGGCCGAGCAGCGTGCGGGCCTCGGCGGTGGTCAGCGGCGGACGCTGGGCGAGCTGGGCGAACCCGACCGCCCGGGCGACCAGCTGCATGTTGGACTCGACCGGCTGGCCCTTGGCGTAGGTGACCGTGTCCTCCATGCCGACCCGCAGGTGGCCGCCGGCCGAGAGCGAGGCCAGCAGCACCGGGATGGTGCTGCGCCCGACGCCGGTGGCCGAGAAGGTGGCGCCCTCCGGCAGGTCACGCAGCGCCTGATGGGCGGCGACCAGCGCCTGGGTGGTGCCCGGCATGCCGCCCGGCACGCCCATCACGAAGTCGACGTGCACGTGGCCGCCGTGCGGCAGCCCGTACTTGCCGAGCAGCCGCTGCAGGGCGGTGAGGTGGCCCAGGTCGAAGATCTCGTACTCGGGGACGATGCCGCGCTCCTGCATCCGGGTGTGCAGGTCGACGATGAACTCCCACCGGTTGAGGAAGACGTCGTCGCCGAAGTTGAGCGTGCCCATGGTGCAGGAGGCCATGTCCGGCCCGGCTTCGAGCACGGCGAGCCGGGCGGACTCCGGGTCGGTCACCGCGCCGCCGGAGGAGAGCTGCACGATCAGGTCGGTGCTCTCCCGCAGCGCCGCCACGGTGTCCCGCAGCCGGCCCTGGTCCAGGGTCGGCCGCGCCTCGTCGTCGCGGATGTGGACGTGGATCACGGCGGCGCCGAGCGCCTCGCACTCCTTGGCCGTCAGCAGCAGCTCGTCGAGGGTCACCGGCAGCGCCGGCACCTCCGCCTTGGCCGACTCCGCGCCGGTGGGGGCAACCGTGATCAACGTCCCTGTGCTCATGCCCGGGATCCTAGCCGCCCCGGCCGGCTCCGGTCGACGGCCGGAGCCGGGAATGACGGAAGAATGGCGGGACCGCGCCCGGCGGGAAGGAAGACTTCCTGCAACGTGGGCGCGGGCCCGGCACCCTTACTCCCGGTCGATCGCCGCGGCGGTCTCCCCCACCAGCAGGGAGGCGTCGTCGCCGACGTTGCGTTTGACCACGGCGAGGGCGACCTGCCCCAGCTCGTAGTGGTGCACGGCGGTGCCGACGAAGCCGACCGCCCGGCCGTCCAGGATCACCGGCGTGCCGGCGGCCGGCGGCTGGTCGGTGGTGACCCCGTCCAGGTGCAGCAGTACGAGCCGGCGCGGCGGCTTGCCCAGGTTGTGCACCCGGGCCACCGTCTCCTGCCCCCGGTAGCAGCCCTTGTTCAGGTGCACCGCCGGGGCGATCAGACCCACCTCGGCGGGGATGGTCCGGTGGTCGGTGTCCACCCCGACCCGGGGCAGCCGGGCGGCCGCCCGCACCGCCTCGTACGCCCACAGCCCGGCCACCGGCACCCCGTTGCCGCGCAGCTCGGCCACGACCTGGTCCATGGCGGGCCGGGGCACCAGCAGATCCACGCCGAGCGGGCCCCGGCGGGCCCAGCCGCCGACGGGCAGCGGCCGCACGTCGTACACGGCGGTGGGCCGGGACGGCAGCTCGTCGGAGCGGAACTTCGGACCCGGCACCGCGACCACGTCGGGGTCGGCCAGCCCGGTGACGCCGAGCGCCGCGACGGCCGCGACCGCCTCCGGACCGACCAGCGAGAGCAGCGCGTGGTCGGCGGTCGCGTCGCGCGGCTCGACCCGGCTGAAGAACCGCATCTTCTCCAGGTACGACAGCAGCCCCTCGGTGGCGCCCGGCTCGGTGTCGAGCCAGGTGGTCTCGCCGTCCTCGGCGACCATCGCGTGCTGCTCCACGTGCCCGTGCGGGCTGAGCACCAGCAGCTCGGTGCCCTGCCAGGGCTTCAGCGCGTTGAGGTGCTGGCTGGTCAGCGTGTGCAGCCAACCGATCCGCTCCTCGCCGGGCACCGCGACCACGCCGCGGTGCGACCGGTCGACCAGGCCGACCCCGGTGGCCAGGGTGCGCTGCTCGCGCATCGGGTCCCCGTAGTGCGCGGCGACGCCCCGGACCCCGGCGGCGCGGTGCGCCGGCTCCGGCTGGTCGCGACTGGCCTCGTCGATGGCCTCGACGGCCACCGCGCCCGCGATGTCGATCATTTTGGTTCCCCGTCCTCGCAGTGGCCGCAGACGCCGAAGAGCGCCACGTGCCCGATGTCGACCCGGAACCCACGCTCGGCCACGAGCTGGTCGGCGAGGGGACGGAGCAGCTCGGGATCCATCTCGTCGATCGCCCCGCACTCGCGGCAGACCAGGTGGACGTGCTGGTGCTCACCCGCCGCGTGGTAGGTCGGCGACCCGTGCGACAGGTGGGTGTGGGTCACCAGCCCGAGCCGCTCCAGCAGCTCCAGGGTCCGGTAGATGGTGGTGATGTTGACGCCCGCGGCGACCTCCCGGACCGCCGTGTGCACCTGCTCCGGCGTGGCGTGCCCCAGGTCCAGCACGGCCTGGAGCACCAGCTGCCGCTGCGCCGTCAGCCGCAGCCCACGGGAGCGGAGCATTTCCGCGAGGGAGGATTCGGACACCGTCCGATCATAGTTCGGCGCCGGCCGGTCGTTCCGGCGCGGAAAGCTCCAGGCTCGCGGGAATGGCCCGGAAGGCGCGCGCGACCCGCTCGACGAGGGTCGGCAGCCCGCCCTGACCGCCGCCGTGCACCCAGGCCCGGGCGGCCAGGCGCCAGGCGGTGGTGGTGACCTCGGCGAGGACCTGGGGCCGGAGGTCCCCGGGAGGCAGCGCGAGCTTGCCGGCCAGCCGGTCGGTGATCCGCTGCTCGACCTCGGCGCGGTAGTGGGCGGCGTAGGCGAGCAGGGCGGGCGAGGTCAGCACGAGCCGCCGGGTGGCGACGTAGCGGTCCGCCCAGTCGGCTCCGAGCCCGGTGACCACCTCGCCCAGCAGGTCGCTCAGCTCGGTGAGGACGAGGCCGGACAGGGCGCGCCGCTCCAGGGCGGCCAGGTAGGCCGACCAGAGCTCCGCCTCCGCCTCGATGGCGGCGGCCTCCTTGGCCGGGAAGATCCGGAAGAAGCTGCTCCGGGACACCTCCACCGCGTCGACCAGTTCCTCCACCGTGGTGGCCTCGAAGCCCCGCTCGGTGAACATGCGCAGCGCGGCGTCGGCGAGCGCGCGCCGGGTCCGCAGCTTCTTGCGCTCCCGCAGCGGCAGGGCCCGGTCGGACGTCGAGGAGTCGGCGGTCATGGCGGCAATCTAGCCGCATCCCGACCGGGGAGAGACCTGACACCCTTAGAAACTTGTTGCCAAATGAGACTGCGTCTCAATATGCTCTGAGTATCGAAAGCATGGAGCGAACGAAGGAGCGACCGATGTCGACCACTCCCACCCTCAACGGCCAGGTCGTCGGCCTGGCCCACTACGCCACCCGCGCGGTCCTCGAAGGCGAGTTGGCCCCGACCGGCACGTCCTTCCCGCAGGCCCTGGCCCTCAACGCCGTCGCCAACGCCGGCGGGACGCTCGACCGCTCCCGGCTGGTGGACCGGATGACCAGCACCTTGAAGGTCGACGCGGCGGCGGTGCTGGCGACGATCGCCGAGTTGGCCGAGGCCGGCCTGGTGCGGGTGCTGCCGGCCGACGAAGCCCGGGTGGACCTGACCGACGCCGGCCGGGCCCGGCAGCGCCGGATCGCCGAGATCAGCGCCGGCATCGCCGGCCGGGTGTACGCGGACATCCCCGCCGCCGACCTGGCCGTCACCGCCCGCGTGCTGACCCTGGTCACCGAGCGGGCCAACGCCGAACTGGCCGCCGCGCGGGGTTGACCCGGGCAGGCGGGCGCGACCCGGCGCCCCGGCCACTGTCTAGGCTCGATGGTCATGGAGGCAACCAGGGTCGCCGTGCTCGGCCGGGGCGTCGTACCCGGTGGGGAGCCGGTGCTGCGCGGCGACGACCTCGGCGTGCTGCACGGCGACGGCCTCTTCGAGACGATGCACCTGCGGGGCGGGCGGCCCTGGCTGCGCGCGGCGCACCTGGCCCGGCTGCGGGCCGGCGCCGCCGCCGTGGAGCTGCCGCTGCCCGCCGAGGACGCCCTGGTCGAGTTGCTGGAGAGCGTGGCCGCCGGCTGGCCGGCGGAGGTGGAGGGCGCGCTCCGGCTGGTCTGCACCCGGGGCCCGGAGGGCGGCGGCCCGTCAACCGTCTACGCCACCCTCGGCGAGGTGCCGCCGTCCGCCCGACGGGCCCGACGGGACGGTGTCGGCGTGGCCACCCTGCCCCTCGGCGTGGCCGCGGCGGCCCGGCCGGAGCTGGGCTGGCTCCCCACCGGCGTCAAGTCCACCTCGTACGGGGTGAGCGGCGCCGCCCGGCGCTGGGCCGCCCGCAACGGGGTGGACGACGTGCTCTGGACCGCCACGGACGGGTACGTGCTGGAGGGGCCGAGCGCCAACGTGGTGTGGCTGGAGAGCGGGACGCTCTGCACCGTCCCGGCCGCCGCGACCGGCATCCTCCCCGGCACCACCTGCGCCTGGCTGCTCGCCCACGCCGGGGAGCTGGGCTTCGCCGCCGCCGAGCGGATGGCCACGCCGCGGCGGCTGGTCGAGGCCGACGGCGTCTGGTTCACCTCGTCGGTGCGCGGCCTGGCGGAGTTCCGCAGCCTCGACGCCACGCGCCTCCCCCGCTCCCCGCACACCCCGGCCCTCCAGGCCCTCCTGGCCCACCCCGTTCCCTGACCCCAGCCGGGTCCGGAACGCGGAGTTGTCGATCACCGCGGGTCCGGGGTGGGCGTGCCGGAGGGTGGGTCAGCCGGCCACGCGGATGAGGCGGGCAGAGAGGTGCGGCGAGAGGGGTTGGCCCATGCCGGCCATCTCCTGGGCGTAGAGCAGGGCGCCCTCGACGATGCCGAAGAGCCGGGCGCCGGCGGTGACCTCCTTGGCGGTGGAGGTCCGCACGACCGCGTCGGTGGCGAACTCGATCTGGGTGCCGCTGCGCTTGCCGATGTAGAGCTCCATGATCCCGGTGGGGCTCATCATCAGCGCCTCCAGCTCGTCGGTGGCCCGGTCGCCGCTGAGCACCGGCCGCCACCAGCCGACCTCACGCCCGGCGGGCCGCACCGGCCGGCTCTGCTCGTCGAGGATCCACGCCCGTGACTCGTAGAGCAGGAACGGCCGGCCGTCGTGGCTGATCCGGATCTCCTGGGCGAAGTCGAAGTCCTCGATGGTGGGGAAGCCACCCCGGCCGCGCCCCCGCCACACCCCGACGTACGGCAGCAGGCCGTCGAGCGCCGGGTGCAGCTTCGGGCCGACCCGCAGGTCGTGGCTCTCCTCGTACGGGTACTCCTCGACCGGCGGCGCGTTCAGCCACGGCGGCTGCAGCGGGTTCTCATCCGACGGGTTCGCGCTCACCAATTACCTCTCGATATGCGTACGGCAAGGTAGACCAGGCCACCGGCGAGCGCGCCGAGGCCCGCGACCAGCAGGCTGACGAACCCGATCTCGGTAACCATCATGGTCATCCTATGCTGGGCGTCATGGCCCGCACTCTCGTCGTCAAGGCCACCGCCGGGGCGGACGCCCCGGAGCGGTGCGCCCAGGCCTTCACGGTCGCCGCCACCGCCGCCGCAGCCGGGGTGGAGGTGTCGCTCTGGCTGACCGGCGAGTCGACCTGGTTCGTCCTCCCCGGTCGGGCGGAGCAGTTCGAGCTGCCGCACTCCGCGCCCCTGGCGGAGCTGCTGCACATCATCCTCACCACCGGTCGGGTCACCGCCTGCACCCAGTGCGCCGCCCGCCGGGACATCGGTCCCGGCGACGTGCTGCCCGGGGTACGCATCGCGGGCGCGGCCGTCTTCGTCGAGGAGGCGATGGCCGAGGGGGCCCAAGCGCTGGTCTACTGACCTACCCCCGGACGCTTATGTCCGATCTGCGCGGACTGCCGATAATGTCCCGGCTTGCCAGTCCGCTGCCTACCATTCGGTTGTGGACGAGGCGATAGAGGAGTTCTTCGCATCGCTGCCGGCGCGCGCCCCGGCGGTGCTGCGCACCCCGGTCAGCGGGACGATCCAGATCGACCTCACCACGGACAACCGCACCGAGCACTGGCTGGTCCAGCTGAGCCAGGGCGAAGTGGTCGTCACCCGGGCCCGCGGCCCCGCGGACGCGATCTGGAACAGCAGCAAGGACCTCTTCGAGCGGCTGGTCACCGGCCGGGCGCAGGGCGTCTCCGCGGTCCTGCGCAACGAGACCACCTTCAGCGGCAACGTCCTGCTCTTCCTCATCTTCCGCCGGTTCTTCCCCGACCCGCCCGGGACCCGGGACCCCCGGGAGACCGCCCGCGAGCAGGTCGGACGGTCGGGATGAGGCAGCCGGTCAGCATCCTCGACGGCAACACCTTCGTCGTCTGCGACCGCCGCGGCGACATCGAACCGTCGTTCGACTTCCCCACCGGGCTCTTCTCGTTCGACACCCGCTTCCTCGCCACCTGGCTGCTCACCCTCGACGGGGAGCGGCTGCACGCCCTGTCGATCGACGACTCGCAGTCCTACCGGACCCGGTACTTCCTGGTCCCCGGCGAGCCGACGCACTACCTCGACGCCAAGGTGTCGGTAATCCGCAGGCGGGCCATCGGCGGCAGCCTCGGCGAGGAACTCACCGTGCTCAACCACTCCGAGCGGGAGATGCGGTTCAACCTCCGGCTGGAGATGGGCTCCGACTTCGCCGACCTCTTCGAGATCAAACACAGGCGGACCAAGGCGGGCCGGACCACCGCAACCGTCGGCGAGAACGAACTGCGGTTGACCTACCGGCGGGAGGCGTTCCACCGGGAGACCGTGATCACCAGCAGCGCACCCGCCGAGGTGGACCCGGGCGGGATGACCTGGGCGATCCTCGTCGGCCCGCACGCCGAGTGGACGACCCGGCTGCACGTGTCGACGCTGATCTACGGCGCCCGCGGGGAGGACTTTCGCGCGACCACCCCGCTGCGCGGCGCCCGCAGCCCCGCCGCCATCCAGGCGGAGCAGCAGGAGCTGGTCGACAACGCGCCCAAACTGGGCTGCGACTGCGAGCCGCTGGCCGCGGCGTACCGGCAGAGCATCAGCGACCTCGCCGCGCTGCGCTACGAGTCGATCACCCTCCGCGTACGGCTGCTGGCGGCGGGTCTGCCCTGGTTCATGACGCTCTTCGGCCGGGACAGCATCCTCACCTCGCTCCAGGTGCTGCCGTTCCTGCCCGAGTTGGTCCCGCCGACCATCATGATGCTGGCCGGGTTGCAGGGTCACCGCCTGGACGACTTCCGCGACGAGGAACCGGGCAAGATCCTGCACGAGCTGCGCTACGGCGAGACGGCCGGCTTCGAGGAGCAGCCGCACTCGCCCTACTACGGCTCCGCCGACTCCACCCCGCTCTTCGTGATCCTGCTCGACGAGTACGAGCGGTGGACCGGCGACGCCGACCTGGTGCGGCAGCTGGAGTTCCCGGCCCGGGCGGCGTTGGCCTGGATCGACAGCTACGGCGACCTGCTCGGCACGGGCTACCTCTGGTACCGCACCCGCAACCCGGACACCGGCCTGCAGAACCAGTGCTGGAAGGACTCGTGGGACTCGATCTCCTACTCCGACGGCCGCTTGCCGGGCTTCCCCCGGGCCACCTGCGAACTCCAGGGGTACGCGTACGACGCGAAGCTGCGCGGCGCCCGGCTGGCCCGGCTGTTCTGGAACGACCCCGCCTACGCCGAGCGGCTGGAACGCGAGGCCGCCGCCCTCAAGGAGCGCTTCAACCGGGACTTCTGGATCCCCGAGCGCGAGTACTTCGCGCTCGCCCTCGACCCGGAGGGGCGGCACGTGGACGCGCTCTCCTCCAACATCGGGCACCTGCTGTGGAGCGGCATCGTGGACGAGTCCCGGGCCGAGCGGATCGCCCACCTCCTGCTCGACCCCCTGCTCTTCTCCGGCTGGGGGGTACGCACGCTCGCCAGCGACCAGGGGCGGTACAACCCGGTCGGCTACCACGTCGGGACGGTCTGGCCGTTCGACAACGCCTTCATCGCCTGGGGCCTCGCCCGGTACGGCTTCCGCGAAGAGGCCGGACGCATCTGCGAGAGCATGCTCAGCGCCTCCCGGTACTTCCACGGACGGCTCCCGGAGGCGTTCGCCGGCTACGACCGCCACCTCACCGAGTACCCGGTGCAGTACCCCACGGCGTGCAGTCCGCAGGCCTGGTCGGCCGGGACGCCCCTGCTGCTGCTGCGGGTGATGCTCGGGCTGGAGCCGCAGGGCGAGCACCTGATCATCGACCCGGCGGTGCCGGAGGGCATGGGCCGGGTGGAACTGCTGGACATCCCCGGCCGGTGGGGCCAGGTGGACGCCCTCGGCCGCAGCCGCACCCCGCACGACAGCCGGCACGACCGCTGACCTGCGCCGACGCCGAGGGATGAGCCAGCGCTGACCGCGCGGGCGTCGCGGGGACCAGCAGCGCCCGACCGCGCGGGTGCCGAGCGGGATCAGCAGCCGGTGGAGGCGGAGACCCGGACCTGCTCGCCGGTCGCGTCGGCCAGGACGACGGCCGTGCCGCGCCGGTAGGCGTACACCTCGGGGGTGTCCACCACCGCGTCGCCGGCGGCCAGCGGCTTCAGCCCCGCCAGCGGCGCCGGCGCGGACCCGGCGGCGACCCAGGCGGTCCGGGCGAGCCCGCCGCCGGGGCAGGGCGCGACGACCTGTTCCGGGGTGCCCGCCGGACGGCCGAGCGCGCGCAGCGCCTCGTCCAGGGCCGGCTCGCCGGCGTAGCCGGGAAGGAGTGTCGCGTATGCCACGTCGTCCGGGCGGCAACCGGTGTCCACCGTCAGCCGGACCCGGCCGGGGGTGACCACTCGGCCGTGCACCGCGACGAACTCACCGGCGTCGGCCCGCAGCCGGGGACCGTCGGAGCCGAGATGGACGCCGGCGCGCCAGTCCGCGGGGAGCCGTTTGGCGACGGCCTCCAGCAGCGCCCGTTCCCCGCCCTCGGCCACCACCACGTCCAGGTCCCGGGCCAGCGACGCGCCGTCGTCCATCGGGGTGACCCGACAGCCCCGGTCGAACCGCGGCACGGCCAACTGCCAGGCCCCGTCACCGGTGGCGGCGACCAGGCGGCCGACCGCCCGGTCGACCACCGGTACGGCCTCGGCGAGGGTGCGCTGCTCGCGCACGGTCGGCGGGTCGTGCCGCACGGACCACCAGGTCAGCGCGCCCAGCAGCACCGCCCAGAGCACGGTCACCGCCAGCAACCAGCGCGGCCACCCTCGGGTGGGCGCCGGCTCGGAAGGACCACTCGGCGGGGCCCACCCCGCCTGGACAGCACCGCTCACCCGCCCATCGTGTCACGCGCCCGCCGTCGGGCCGGCCGCCCCCTGCGGCGGAAGCCGGGCGGACGACCGGGGCCGGTCACCCCGGGTGGGGTGACCGGCCCCGGGCCGATCAGAGCGTGGGTCAGGCGACGGTCACGGAGACCTCGTTGATGCCCCGTCCGGCGGTCACGGCGGTGTCGCCGTTGC